>CAVYIJ010000012.1:0-115648 GCA_963768575.1 uncultured Halobacteria archaeon | reverse complement strand
CATAGACATTGCGCAAATCGATAAATACATTAGCGTTCATATTATCCAGTAGCTGTCCAAAATCCAGTCCGCGATACTCGTTCCACTCGGTCATCAACACGACGGCGTCCGCGCCGCGAACAGTTTCGTAGATGTTTTCGAAATACTCGACCTGTGGCGGCAACAGGCGCCTGGCCTCCTCAACACCTTGCGGATCGTGTGCCTGTATCCGCGCCCCCTTGTCGACCAGGTTGGGAATGATGGCAAGGGAGGGTGAATCCCGCATGTCATCCGTCTCCGGCTTGAAGGTCAGGCCAAGGACCGCGATCGTTTTGCCTGCTTCGCTGCCGCCCAGTGCCTCGCGTATCTTTTTAACCATGCGTGCCTTTTGTGCCGCGTTGACTTCAACGGCCGCCTCGACAATGCGGCAGGATGCGCCATGTTCCTGTGCAATCCTGATCAGGGCCGATGTGTCCTTCGGAAAACAGGAGCCGCCGTATCCCGGCCCGACATGGAGAAACTTCCGCCCGATACGTCCATCCAGGCCCATGCCTTTTGCGACGGCATGGACATCCGCGCCGACCTGCTCGCACAAGACCGAAATCTCGTTAATGAAACTGATCTTGGTGGCGAGAAATGCATTGGCTGCATACTTGATGAGTTCGGCACTCTCGAGGTTCGTTACCATGATCGGCGCCTCGATCAGGTTGATCGGGCGATACAGTTCGCGCAGCAACTGCTCGGCACGTTCACTCTCCACACCGAGTACGACCCGGTCGGGCCGCATGAAATCGCTGATCGCGGCACCTTCCCGCAGAAATTCGGGATTGGATGCCACGTCGAAATCCGCATCCGGATTTTCATCGCTGATAATTCGCCTGACCTGCCTTGCCGTACCAACCGGCACCGTCGACTTGTCTACGATCACCGTGTAACCGGAAAGATGCTGTGCAATCTGTTTTGCCGCCGCATATACATAGACAAGGTCCGCATACCCGTCACCCCGGCGCGTCGGCGTACCCACGGCGATAAAGACAAGATCGGCCTCGCCCACCGCGGGCGCGTATTCTGTCGTAAAAGCGAGGCGACCGGCCGCCACGTTACGTGCCACCAGGTCATCCAGGCCGGGCTCATAAATAGGGATCTCGCCCGCATTCAGGCGATCGATCTTGTCCTGATCGACATCGATACACGTAACATGCGCACCGAATTCGGAAAAACATGCTCCGGACACAAGCCCTACATACCCGGAACCGATAATGACTACGTTCATTTATTTTCTACCATTTAATTCGATTTACGTAAAACCAATTTCACCCCCTCCGGGAGAGGGTTGGGCAGAGGGGATAAATATACAAATCCTGATTTATATCCCCTCTCCCTGGCCCTCTCCCTGAGGGAGAGGGAATGTATTTTCCTGGCGCCTGAGCGAATGTATTTTCCTGGCGCCTGGAAACTCTGCATGAGCCATCCTGATCACGCCTGGCCGCTCACGGCGATTTTTATGGGCATCGCCGTGCCGGCCTCCCGTCCCGGGCAATGCCCGTAATAATGATCTCACCTGCTCCCTGTAAATTGCAGGACGCTATTACGTTTCATCATTAGCAAGATTTTCATCGCCGACATCCAGATAACCTTCCCTCAACAGGTACAACATGATCCCCTGTGCCGCCTGCATCGGACTTTTACCGGTCGTATCAATCCTGATCTCGGGATGCTTGGGCACTTCATAGGGATCACTGATACCGGTAAACTCGGGGATGATCCCCTGCCGCGCCTTGGCATACAGTCCCTTGCGGTCCCGTTTCTCGCATTCCTCCAGCGGTGTTGCCACGTGGATCTCGATAAAGGCGCCGTGCTGCTCGATGGTGTCGCGCACGTCCCTGCGCATGGCCGTGTAGGGTGCGATCGGTGCACAGATTGCGATGCCGCTGTTCTTGGTAATCTCGCTAGCGACGAAGCCGATACGCCGCACGTTGATATCGCGGTGCTCTTTCGAGAAACCCAGTTCCCTGGAAAGATTCAGGCGGACCACGTCACCGTCCAGCAGTGTGACCGGACGGCCGCCCTCTTCGATGAATTTTGCATACAGTATCTTTGCCAGGGTCGACTTGCCCGATCCCGACAGGCCGGTAAAGAACAGGGTGAGCCCCTTTTTGCTGCGCGGCGGGTAGACCTTGCGCAGTTCCGACAATACTTCCGGATAGGAGAACCAGGCCGGTACTTCATGTCCATGCTCGAGGTTGTGGCGCAACTCCTGCTCTGTTAGCCATTGGCCCTGTTTGCCCAGTTTTGCAATCCGTTCGTTTGGCATGAACGCTTCCGCGTCAGCCAGGTAACACATTTCACGCACAGGGACCATTCTGATCGCCAGGTCATCCTGATGCCTTTCCATCAGCTTCTGCGCGGCGTAGCGTGGATAAAAGTGCATTTTGTCTTTCTCACGCATGCCTGGCGGTGACGCGTGTTCCGGACCGACAATCATGTGCGAACAACCGTAATTCTGGCGAATAATGGCATTCAACAGGACTTCCCGCGGTCCGGCCATGCGCACTGCGGAGGGCAGCAGTGACAGCACTGCCATGTGATGCGGGTAATGTTTGCGAATAGCCTGGTAGCAGCGCACGCGCGCGTAGTAATGCAGGTCACCCGGCTTGGTCATGCCCACCGAGGGATGCAGCAGGATATTAGCCTCGGCCTCCTTGGCCGCCTGCAAGGTGATTTCGCGGTGCAGGCGATGCATCGGCTTGCAGGTATGGAAGCTGACGACATTCTTCCAGCCCATCTTTAAAAACAGGTGACGCAGCTCTTGTGGTGTATCGCGCAGCGTCTCGTAGTCATAATGGATCGGTAACTGCACGCCGGTTACGCTGCCGCCGATATAAGTGTCCTGCGTCTGTTCCAGCAGGTAGCGGACACCGGGGTGCGTTGTTGACGTCGTACCATAAACCTCTGCGGCTTCGCGTTGCCGGTCAGGCTGCCATTTATCTTCTACTGTCAGCGCCGCCAGCATGAATCCCTCGCCGTCACAGAGGGCCAGTTGCTGCCCGGCTTCTATTCTTTCCGCCTGTTGGGCGGAAACATCCAGTGTAATCGGAATCGACCACAGCGTTCCGTCCGGCAGCTGCAGACCGTCGACGACGGATTCATAGCTTTCGCGCCCCATAAAACCTCGCAGCGGGGAAAGTCCGCCACACAACAACAGCTCCAGGTCACACAGCTGGCGCTCGTTCAGCGTGATCGAGTTGAACTCGCCGGACGCATCCTTCAAAGACTCGGCCGATGATTCGTCTACCACGAGGTTACACAGCTCGCCACCGTGCGGGGGTATTAGATAATCCATAGTTATACTTTATATATTCCTGTTCTGGCGCGGCCTGCACTGCCCGAAACTCATCACAAGGTCCGGGACAGGTCGCCGGGACCGCACGCGGCCCAACTGCGCAGGGCAGTTTACACGAACTGACAGACCGTCGACGCAGCGCCCGCGGCACGCAGCCGTGCCGGCATTCACTTTGGGATAGTTATTAATTTACCTGCCTCTCGGGGCTTTATATATAGTACCAAGGTCTGTAATTCATATACCCATATATCATTGATATATATAGGCAATTATCTGTTCGAGGTGGGCCAGGCCGGCATCGGCATCCATGCCCAGGTGGATGCGCAGTATGCGGCGTCCGCGCGTGGCCATGACTTCGAAATCACCATGGGACTGTGCCGCGGTGATAACACCGAAGGTGCAGGCACGGCCCGGGATATGTGCGTCCTTTTCCGGGCTGGCGGTCAATTGCAGGAAAACCCCGCTATTCGGCCCCCCCTTGTAGGCCTGGCCGGTCGAATGCAGGAAACGCGGCCCGAAGCCAACACAGGTGGCAACGCCGCGCGCCTGCCGCACCCGGTGACGCATGGTATTCAGGCGCCCGGAATTTGATCCATTTCTGTGCAGGTAGGCCAGCAGGCCCAGGTAATCCCCTGCGCCCAATCGCGCCAGGTGCGCCTCGATCAGGCCGGCTACCGTTATATTCCCGCCAACGGCCATCTGCAGCTCCGCGGCATTGGCGGCATCGGTATACAGGGCAATCACGCCGTCATCCGCCAGGGCGGCGCCCTCCGACAATGCTTCACCGGCTTCGCATGCCGCGGTAATTCTGCGCGCCTCGACCTTGCTCGCTTCGACGTCCGGCTGGTCGAAGGGATTGATACCGATTATGGATCCCGCAACCGCGGTCGCGATTTGCCAAAAGAAAAATGCCCCGCCCAGATCGTAAACATCCCTGAACCCGATCTCCATCACCGGTTGCCCGGCAGCCGCCAGCGCAGCGACAGCCTGCCGCTGTTGCGGGTCCGGTGCATCTGCCAGTTGCAGGCTGACAAACACGCGGTCATCACCGTAAACGGCGGGTATACCCGGCCGTTCTCCATCAACCGGGATAATGCCCTTGCCCGATTTTCCGGTCGACTCCGCAACGAGCTGTTCCAGCCAGGCACCCAGCGCAGCCAGTTCCGCAGGCAGTACCAGCGTCAGCTTGTCGCGCCCGTGCAGCGCGCCGGCACCCATATAACAGCCCAGTTGCACACCCGGGTTATCGCCGATTGCCGCGGCCGTGGAACAGGCGTCCGCCATGCCCCCGGCGGACTCCAGCAAACGGGCACAATCGACGCCAATCAGCGCCGCCGGCACCAGGCCGAAGTTTGACAGGGCGGAGAAGCGCCCGCCTATGGACGGCTCGCCGTGAAAGACTCGCCGAAAATTCCGTTCACCGGCCAGCGCCTCCAGCGATGTCCCGGGATCGGTGATAGCGATAAAATGACGGCCGGCCGTATCCGCGCCCACGACTGTGCTCACGCGCTCGAGGAAATAGTCCATCAGGATGTTCGGCTCCAGCGAACTGCCTGACTTGCTGGAAACGATAAACAGCGTCCGTTCAGGATCGATCCTGTCATCCACGGCCAGTATCTCGGCCGGGTTGGTCGAGTCCAGTACCAGCAGTTCGGGGTAACCCGCCCCGGCACCAAACGTCTTTTGCATGACCTCGGGCGCCATGCTGGAGCCACCCATGCCCAGCAGTACCACGTGAGTGATGCCGTCATCCCGGACCTCGCGGGCAAAATCATGCAATGTGTCCAGCTGCGAGCGTGACCGCTCGATGACGCCAAGCCAGCCCAGCCAGTCAGCTTCATCGCTGCCGCTCCACAGCGTCGCATCACCGGCCCACAGGCGGGCGGTCTTGTCACCGGCCTGCCAGCCATCCAGCAAGCGCTTGACTTCAGACGCAATATCAACAGGTAATGTCGAGGTTATATTGTTCATGGTTACAGCAGTTATCCCGGTAATTAAGGGGCAGATTCCATCTACAAGCGGTAGGCCGGCATATTACTTGAATCCGAACAGGCTGTGAAAGGCCGCCTGTTATTCTGCGGCCAGTCGCTTTCGAAAAGCCTCGACCACTTGCTGGACATAACGGTCTGTATATTTCACCACCAGCCAGCCCGGAATGAACCCGCCCGGGTCACTGTATATGGCATAGTGCGCCTCTGTTGAATCCCGGGTTTTGCCGGGGTGTAGTTCCCAGTAGCCCGAGAATGCATCCGGCCGGGTCCCCGCGCTCAAATCAACGTCCGGAAATTCCCTGTCCGCCAGGTCCCACGCCACCCTGAAATAATTCTCGTCCGGCCGGCTTTCCCGGTCGGTACTTTTTATCAGGTAGGCCCGGTCGGCAACCGGTCCGGGAAAATGCAAATGATGAAATACCCACTGGTCACTGTCCCTGGCCAGTACAACCCGGCTTTCGGCAACATTCGGGACAAACGCTGCAAACCGGTCATAGTCGGTAACCAGCGCATGCACGCGTGCCGGCGAGGCATCGTAGTTCGTTACGATCTTCACTCGGGGAATCGATGAACCCGCAACTTCATGGTGGTATATCTGGCCTGACGCGGTCATTTCGGCCGGCATCCATCGGGATTGACCGGCCTGCCCGGTTGCCGCCAGCAGTATGCTGCACAGCACGAAGGCTGAGCCAAATATACTTTCGGCACCCGGGAAACCTTCCGCGTTCATCGCACTCACAATCAAGGAAGCTCTGAAATATTCGTCATTGCGAGGAACAAAGTGGCGAAGCAATCTCCAGGTAACTGATTCCATAGCATGAGATTGCCGCGCTTCGCTCGCAATGACGGGAATGTTTCAATAAATAAGAGATTCCTTAACAAGGAAGCTCTGAAATATCCGTCATTGCGAGGAACAAAGTGACGAAGCAATCTCCAAATAACTGATTCCATAGTATGAGATTGCCGCGCTTCGCTCGCAATGACGGGAATGTTTCAATAAATAAGAGATTCCTTAACAGGGCTGATGCGTGGACTATACTCAGGAGGACCTGATGTGTCGTCATTACCATGGCCACTTGCATATCCATGCGCTCCGCCACGCCCGGACTCCTGCGGAGCCCTCGTGGCAGGAACGCCTCGCGGATTTTCCCTGGAAAGCCAGGTGACCTGCGCTGGCGGGAATATATCAGGCAAGTCGCACCGGATTCAGGTACTCCCGGCACGCGCCGGGACATCCCCAATCCACGGAGGACATCCTTATGAATTTACCGGAAACACAAGACAATCCCGCCTACCGCAACGCCATGGGGCAGTTGCTGGTACTGTACACCCAGGTTGACCGTCTGATCATGGAGGCCTGTGCCGAGCGCATTGCCACTGCACCGGACGAAGCTGCAAAACTGGCGCTTGCCAAACAGGTCGGTGACGAATCCAGGCACGTCATCATTCAGCGGGAATGGATGGAAAAATTCGGCGCCCGTCAGGCACCGATTATTTCAATTGAGCAGGAAGCACTCATCCTGGCGCATTTCCGGCAACTGGACTGGATGGACTTCCTCACGGATATGTACCTGTGCGTCGAGGCACTCGGCAGTGATGCGGTCGAGAAGGTGGTACCCCTCGCCGACCCCGGCACCAGGGAGTCGCTGCATGTCCCGTTACAGGACGAACTGGACCACATCGCCTTCGGCGTGGGCCGCCTGAAACAGGAACTGGCGTGTATGGATCCCGCCGACCGGGATGCGTTTCTCGAACATATACCCGGGCGCATAGCCACACTGAACCATGCCTTTCATGACATGGGGCTGAACGTGAGAGAGCTGTTTACGGCAGTCGGTACCGACTATGACGCGCTCTGTCGCTCGGTGATGCGGCGCAAGGATGAGGTGATCAGGGAAGTCGCCGGGCCACTGGCAGCCTGAAGCTCGCGAATGGTATCGAGGGGGATACCCCTTGATCTCATTGGCACCCTGCGCCCGGGAATTGCTACAATAGCTACAATGGTTCATATGTGCCGGTCTTGTCCGGAAGCCGGTTCGCGTGCCTGCGTGCAAATCGAAGAAGTCTCCTTTTATTACACGTATTAAAGAGACGGGTATACCGGGCACCGGTATGATTGCCGGCACACCAAAACAGTTACTGGAGAAAACCATGCGAAGTTATTTCATCCTGTTGGCCTGGCTGGCATGCCTGCCGGGTATTGCACTTGCCCACGAGCTGGCAATCCCGGCAGACAAGGAAATCATCCAGTTCGAAACGAAACTGGGCACGGTTACTTTCCTGCACAAGATGCATGCCGACCTCAGCGTGACCGAGTGCACGACCTGTCACCATAAACTCGAGCCCGCTGACGAGACCGTTAAAGGATGTCATGAGTGCCATGGCAGTAAAGATGGCGAAGCGCCCAAGGTCAAGACGGCCTTTCACTCAACCTGCATCGGTTGCCATGAATATACGGTGGCGCATGGAAGCGAGGCCGGCCCGCAGAAGAAAAAGTGCAAGCTGTGTCACGTCAAGTAACGCCAGAGTAACGGGACACCAAAAAGGGCCGCTCGCTGCGGCCCTTTTTTTTCAGCAGACCGCGGGATTTCAGAAATGGTAGCGCACGGAAGCCGCAATGACATGCACGTCGTAGTCCGCCGTTTCCTCGTCCAGTAACAGCAGGTTCGCGACGCTGTCCGCCTGCAGGTTGTCCAGCGCCCAGTTGTCCGCGTCGTAGCGTTCATAGCGGTAGCCCAGATTCCAGGAGAGGTCCTTGCGGTAGCGGTACTGTGTCCAGAGTTTCAGGCTGGTCAGCCGGGTCTTCAGGTCCGGGTAGGGCGTGACACCCCCCACCCCCAGGTTCACAAGGTCGACCTCGCCGGTCGTGCGGGTATGAACGATGTCTGCGCCGACATCCCATTTGCTGCGAATGCCGGTAATTTTGGCGCCGACACCGAGGCTGTCCACGGTGTCGTCGAAGTCCGCTGTCCAGTCGGGAATTGCGAGGTTGCCGGTGGCATCCTCCCTGCCTGCCTGGCTGGACTCGATATCCTCGCGGGTGTACCAGGCGGAAGTGGTCACATCGCTGCGGGGTTGCCAGGCGATATCCAGCGTCCAGGTCGGCAGGGTCGCCTCGGTCAGGCCGATGTCCGAGTTGTCATAGTCTTCACGGATGTAATCGGCGCTGGCCGTGATGTCCAGCCGGTCGGTGGGCATGACATTCATCGACGCGCCCAGCCTGGTGCGGTCCCGGTCGGCGAGATGGTACTTGCGCAGCGCCGGGTTTTCACCGACGGGTGGCTGGTAGTTGCTGCCGTCCCGGTTGCCTGCCTCGGCATGCAGGGACAGATTCACCTTTGTGTGCGGTCTCACCTTCCATTTCGCAAACAGGGTATGTTCATCGGTATCCTCGCGTTCCGCATTCCGGTAGTCGCGGGACATGGCGTCGTAGCGGTAGCCGCCGCGCAGGCTCATGGTGGTGTTGATCCGGTAGTTGGCCGTCAGGTCGAACTGGTCGCGCTGGTAGCCGAGCGGACGGTTCTGCACCGTTCCGGCGGGATTGAATGAGTCGGCGACGATGTAATCATAGTCATTGACCGGTGAATCATTGTCCCGCTCGTCATAACGGTAGCGGACATTGAGGCGCAGCTTGCTGACGGGACGACTGTTCAACGCCAGCTGTGCCGTTGTCTGCCATACCTCGCCGTCGAACGAATTGCGCTGCAGTGCGGCGCCAAGGCCGCTGACGAATGGTGTAGGGCAGGAACGCCTGGTCCTGGGTCATGCGCCCCACGGACAGAAAACCCGTCAGCTGGCTGCGCCGGGGCAACACATAGCTGCCCGTGAAGGCCAGCTGGTGGTACTGGTTGTCCGGTTCCAGGGACTGGCGGCCAAAGATGCTGGTACCGGGTACAAACGGGTCCGGGTCCTTCCAGGTCAGCGAATGTTCACCGTTGTCGAACAGGGACAGGTGATAGGCGAACTCGAACTGGCCCTTGCCCTTTGCATAGTGCAGCGTCACATCCACCAGCTTGTTGGTGTAGTCGATCGGTTCCGGTATCAGCGTGGCCGTGGTATTGCCGACCAGGCCGCTGCCCATTCCGGGGGGGCCGTTGGCGATGGCGCCGCCGATGCGGTCAGTGCCGTCCTTCGTCTCGTGCCGAAAGGCGACGTCCAGCTTCCAGTGGCGCCGGGCAATGAAACTGCCGCCGAGACCGATGCGTTCCCGCGTCGTCTCGATATCAAAGGGCAGCAGCGAACTGTTCAGGTTGGTATTGATATCGAAACCCGCGGGCAGGGTGAGCGACCCGGACCCGACACCCTGGAACGGGGTGCGTGCGGTATCGGTTTCGTAATTGGGCAACCGGTCGTATTCGATGAAATACTTGCTGCTGTCCCTGCCGCCCGTTCTCCAATCGCAGGTAACGGGAGTCCAGCCCGAGGTTGGTGCCGCGTGCGCGCCAGTAACGACCGTCTTCCGTGTAGCTGAAGGCATCGACGTCACCAAGCAGGTACGGCCCTTCCTCTTCTATCCCGTTATAACGGCCAAACCGGTAGGCATCATCATTACTGTAACCAATGCCCAGTTCCACCGCACTGTATAACGGCGGCGATTGCTCCTCCGCCTGCGCAGTCTCGTCCTGCGTATGGCCTGTTACCGGAATGATGATCAAGACCAGCAGACCGGTCACCGTAACGGGTAGTTTTATTCGCATAGCCGATTACCTGGTAATGATTAGCGTTGATTGTTCCCTAGCGCAACAGGTTCACCCCGGACGGATGGTTGGAACCGTGCACCTTTGAATGACAGTTCATGCAGCTCTCGCCCACGACAAAACGGGCGCGCGCGGGGTCCGCCGGGTCGTCATAGTCCAGGAAGCGGCGGACATGACGCCGGCCCTGGGCACGAATGTCCTGGTGGCATTGCTGACAGAGTTGCGGACGCTGCCGGTTCAACAAGGACTCGTGGCTGGACCCGTGCGCCTGGTGACACAGGGTGCAGTCCTCGGTAACGGGAAAATGCTCCCACAGGAAAGGGCCGCGCTTCTCGGCGTGACAGCTATAACAGGTTTCGTTGATACCGGTTTCCTTGAGTGCAGCCGGCCCCACCGATCCATGCGGGTTATGGCAGTCACTGCACACCACCTTGCCATCGCGGATCGGGTGCGTGGACGGCCTGAAGCTTTGTGCCCGGATATCCTTGTGGCACTGGTAACACACCTCGGCCTGGGTGGTGCGCTCCAGCACCTTGCCGTGCGTATGAATAGCGTGACAACCGGTGCAGGCCAGGTCCTCGCTTTCGTGGGTGCTGCCGTTCCAGTGCATCATGTCGCTACTGTGACAGCCGAGGCATATGTCGTTGCGCATCTCCACCGATTCGCCGAAGCGTCCGCGCAGACTGATAATGCAATTGCCTTCAACCTCGAAATGCGTAGTGCCTGGCCCATGGCAGGTTTCGCAGCCATCGACGGCAAACGGTGTGCGCGAGTCCGTCGCCTGGCCGTGCGGATTCATGCGCATGCCGGTGACCTTGTCCTCGTGACATTCATTGCACACCTCCACACCCATGACTTCTCCCTCCGCCATGCCCTTGCAGGGATTTTCGTCCGCACTCTCGCCGGCACCGTACGACAGCGAGCTCCATAGCAGCAGGATGAATGCAAGCAAGTGTTTTATGTGCATGTCGAAACCGGCCCCGTGTTTGTGTCTAGTCACAACCAGCCGCCCTGGCGACTTTCTTGAGCAGTTTGACTTTGGCTTTATATTCGCGCGGCGGAAGGTGATGCTCATCCGGACGTGCCGCGGCATGCCGCGCCCCCAGCGCCAGCCTGAACGGATGCCGCAAGGTTCCATCCGGACTGGTCAAGGCTGGCGGCGCCGTGGCCTGCATGCTCATCGTCCACGACCCCGTAGATGTTGAGCCAGTGATTGATGCCACCCTCGAGAATGTAGACATTCGGTTTCGCCAGTGCCATCAGGCGTTTCCAGGCTTCCGTTGCGAGAATCTCGTCGTTGCTGACAATCACGACCACGCCAAGCTCCGACAGGTCGCGCAGCCGGTCACGTTGTCCCGGCAGGTCCTCCAGGTCAATGCGCTCGGCATCCACCAGGTGAAACATATTCCAGTCGCGCTCGTTGCGCACGTCGTAAATGACCAGTTCGATATAATCATCGTTGATCAGTTGCAGCAGTTCGCCCGGATCGATATAGACCTCGCGATTCATCCAGCCGTGACTGGTACTCCGGTGCCATAAAGGCCCATTTCTGTTGCAGGTCAGGCTGGCCATGCAGCGCCAGCGCGCCTGCGGCCGCGAGCAGCAGGCCGGCACCGAGGACCCGCAGGTTGAACAGGGCATTCATTGCGGATCTCCCCTGCCGTAGACGAGCCGCTGGATCAAGCCAAAGCCGAGGAACATGGCAAGTGCAAGACATACCACCAGCAACACCACCACCCCGGTTTCAAGACCGAACAGTTCCGGCAGTATGAAGCGGCCCATGTAGCTGGAGTTCCAGAACTCGTTGAAGTAGCCCACGGTCTCGCCGAAGGCGAGCACCCCGACGACGAGGCCAAGCAGAAAGAACATGCCGTCGATCTTCAGCGTGGCGACACTGACCAGCGAGGTGCCGGGACAGTAACCACCGAGGATGAAGCCCACGCCCATCACGATACCGCCGACGATCCCCGGCCACAGCCAGGTCTCCTTGACCAGAGGTCATCGTAATCGAGCAGCCCCAGTGCCGTAGCCCAGAACACCAGCAGCATCGCCACCACGATGGCGGTGAACATGACCTTCAGGACGCGCAGGTCGCTGAAGTAAAACTGCGCGGCCAGCCTGCGTGAATCACCGAAGCCGCTGGATTCCAGGATGAAGCCAAAGCAGAAACCGATACCGAGGTAGACCAGGTAGGAACCGGTAACGCCGAGCGTAGCTGCCAGGTCGTAGGGTGCCATTATAATTCTCCCGGTTGCCACAGGCGTCTGACGAACCACGCCAGCGCATAACCGCCGGCGAACACGGCGAACATGAAGGCCCAGCTGCCGACCGACAGGACCGCACCGCCGCTCAGTGCCTGCCCGGAAGTGCAGCCGCGCGCCAGGCGTGCGCCATAGCCCATCAGGACGCCGCCGGCAAAGGCGAAGGCCCAGCGGGTGCGCGGCGTGATTTGCGGACCATGATAGGTCTGCAACCGGACGCGGCCGCGCAGCAGGCCGGAGGCAAAGCCGCCGATCAGAATGCCGACCACCTCCAGCACGATCCAGTGTCGCAGGGGATCCCGGTCGCCCCCGGCCAGTTGCGCGAGGTAGGGTGATTTATCGACGTGATCGGGTACCACTATGTCCTGGACCGCGACGGCGATGCGGTTGACGCCGCCCGAGGCGCCCAGCCCGTGGCTGGTGAGGAAAAACGACAGGAACAGCAGTATGCCCAGCAGCACGCCGCCCAGGTACGGGTTCCAGTATTTGATATTTGTCGGACAAGTCATTCATGGTTCGCTCCGTATGGTGCTTTCAAGCGCCTGCCAGGACTCGGCGACGCCGCGCCCGGGCATGAACCGCAGGCTGCCGTCCGGCGTCGTTTCCCAGTTGCCGTCGAGGATGATCTTCGTCGTGTCCTGCATCAGCACGGGCTTCACGCCGCCCGGGACCCAGGGCGCCATGTCGAAGCCCGGCAATGGATCTTTCTCATTCGGGTGACAGACACTGCAGTCGCGGTTGACCCGCGATCCGTGGCGAATATTGTGATGAATGTGGTAGGCGCGTACTTCGCCGCGCACCTGCGGATTGCGTACGCCCGCGGCACGCAGCCGTTCCTTGATAAGCATCAGCCTGGCGTCTGTTGTCCAGGCGCAGTTCCTGCCTGTCCAGCTGGCCGTCACGATCGGCATCAAACGCCTGCATGATCGCTTTCGAGTAGGCTTCGCCTTCAAGCCAGGCCGCGCGCAATTGTTCCTTCGCAATCGGCTCGTGACTGTCCCCGTCCGACCAGTACCACTCCGTTACCAGGTTATAGGGCAGCACCTGGTTCTTGCCCTGCGCGCTCTTGCCGACGCGCAACAGCGGCCGGTAGCCGGTGATATAGGACTTGCCGGGGTCCGCCAGGTCGACGTCATCGATGCCGCGATAGCTGATCAGCGGTGATCCATCCGGCTGCATGACGGTACTGTCGATGCTTTGCCGGGCACCCATTTCAAGTTTCGGTACGTGGCAGGATTCGCAGGCGACCGCGTTGAAGTGACGTGCCGCCTCCGGCAGCCAGTCATGCGTATTTTCCAGGCTGTGACAACTCTCGCAGCGACGCTTGATGCCCTCGGAAGGAATCACGTTCGCGGGAGTCGCCTTGCCGGCAAGGCGCACCGGGCGGTAGCTTGAATAGTGGCAGTCTCCACAGGAAACCAGGCGCTCGGCATGCACGTCCCAGACCATGTCGAGCGTGTCCTTGCCCGCGTGGTTCATGCCGGACAACCGCACCGGCTGCGGCGAGAATACCTGGCCGGTGGTCTCCGTGCTCCAGTGCTGTCCGCTGCCCAGCGGTACCTGCAGCGGATCGGCGCCATCGTGGACCATGCCATGGCAGGCGCCGCAATTGGCTTCGGCAACCGGCCCCAGTTCGATTTCAGCCTCACCGTCCTCGCCGATCAGTTCACTGTTCCACCGGTAGCCGTCTGCGGTTGCGGCAAGCAGACCGGTGCCCAGCAGCGTTGCGCTGACCGACCATTCCGGCGTAGCCGGCGTCGATGGCGGCCTGCCGTCCGGCGTGATCGGGCTGCTGCAGGTGACAGAGGAAGCAGTTCATCTGGCTGTCATCATTCACGGGAATGCGCGGCCCGTCGCGCATCAACCGGCGGCGTTCGGGAGGCAGATGTTTGTCCTGCACGCTGCTGTGATAACCATGGGCGGCAACAAATTCCTCGTCCTCGAGTTCGTGACACATACCGCAGGTTTCGGTCACCGACAGCGGTCCGCCCGATTCGATCACCGGCTCGCCATTGCCGTCATTCAGGTATACAGGGTCATGCACTACCCGTTCACGACTGAGCGGGTCGCCCATGTAACCGAGCGCCACCCAGTCGATGCGGCCGCGCTCCCCGTGACAGTCGCGGCATTGCAGCGCCTCGTTCGGGTTGGTAACCATGTGGGACAGCGGAAAATACATCTCGGTCGGGGCGAAATCAAAGGAACCGCTGTACGGCAGGCCGGTGACCTGCGATCCGGTTTGCAGGGCGGCCTTCCAGTCGAACGCCGTCCAGAAACCCTTGTCGCCGTGCACATTGGGCACGAGAAAATAGTTGTGTTCGGTGTCGTAGGGCTGCTTGCCGCGATGCACCTTGAACGGCCAGATCTTTGCCGTGGGGTCACCGCGGTTACCCAGCGGCGCGGTGATTTGCGTCGGCCGGGCGGGATCAATCACATCGCCGGAAATGTAGCGGGTCGAGGTCTTGTTGTACCAGTGGTATTCCGGTTGTACCTTTCTCGCCCAGGTGAAGCGGCCCTTGATCTTCAGGTAACGGTGCTCGTCGGTGATGTCGAGGTCCTGGCCGGCCTCCGACCAGTCCCAGGTCATCTTGGTACCGGTGTCGGCCGCCATGTGGGGGATATGACAGGCCTGGCAGGCCAGCCGGTCGGTATGCGCGTTCTGGCGCACGTCGGCATGCGGCTCCTGCGAATGGCAATCGGTGCACTCCACGTGGTTCGCGCTGTCCACGCTGACCGCCATGGCGCGTCCCCTGATCATGTGGTGCTCGGTGCGATGGCAGTCGACGCATTGCATGTCGTACTTGCCCATGTGGACATCGATGCGCTCGCTTGGAAACAGCAGCGTATCGTCCATGTCACCGTGCTTGACCGCGTTGCCGCCGCCACCCTGGAAGTGGCAACCGCCGCAGTTGCCGCGCCGCGGCCTGCCCACGCTGCGCGCGACCTCCAGCAGGTCGACGGATTCGTCGGGCACACCGGCGCCGCGGAATTTCTTCTGGTAGGTGCCGCTGTTGTCATGGCACACCAGGCAGTCCACCCGCGAGGTGTCCTGAAAATCGAACTGCTCGTCTTCCCAGCCATAACCGATGTGGCACATGGTGCAGGCCGGCCAGTTGGACTGCACACCGATGCAGAAATTGTTGATGACATTGCGCTTGCCGATACGGACCGCGCCTTCATGCCCGGGCACCCGGACTTCCTCGCCCTGCCAGTTCCAGTGCGCGGTCTGCATGACTTCCCTGGCCGAGTCCGCATGACATTCGAGACAGGCCCGCGTGACCGAAGGACCGTCCGCGAACGGCTCGAAAAAGAAAAAGCTGTGGTCGGTGTGTGTCCGGCGCTCGGGCATGTTGTCCCGGGCGCTTGCCGTTTTCGCGGATTCCCGGGAGCTACCGGCGTCAACCGCTGAGAATATCAGCGCACAGCTAACGACAACCAGTACCAGCAGGGTACGCAGTGACCAGACTGTAAGGGCAGGATAAGGTCATGGTGTAGATTTTAATAATAAATATTTCTGATGTTGTCGTATGACAGTATTTCATGTGTCACTCGACGCTACTTGATGCAGATCATGAAAGCCGGCAATTCCATGAATATAGTCAGACGGGATCGTTGTCCCGTTTCACGCAGGTGCCATTACCCGGAAATCGCGCGCAAATAATGCTGCACGGCAACAACCGGCGCCCTTCACTGCATTGCCTTGCTGCGTCCTTCATTCGATCCCGGTCGCAGCTTCACCGCCGGACAATATCTCGACAATCGCCTTGTGCCGGTATTTACCGGCCAGTTTGACCGCGTCGTGGCCTTCATTGTCCAGCAAGGCAGTAAAGTGGCATCGGCGGACAACAGTGTCTCCAGGGCGGGCGGCCTTGCCAGGCACCGATATCAATATGGTAGCGAGGGTATACCGGGGATATGATCTGCCAGCTGTCTGCTAGCCCGGTTCGCATCGCATTCAAGGGAAGCGACATAACTTGCTGATAAATATAATGCTGATATATACATACATCCTGCCCGCAATGCGACGAGAGAGCATTGACCCCCGTCGATTTGCGGCAAGCTAATTGTCGAGGCGGACTCGATGGTATAGCCGTGGGTGGTCCCATTTTCCCGCAGACCCGGGTAATACACCCCGCTTCATTGACTTCGATCAATAAATCAGGGCCTGCACCCGGTTACGGTAGACTGCACTTATGGCACAAACGCAAAAACGAAGTTACTGCACCGATGCGACCTGGCTGGGGCGCTCGGATTGCACGCATTGCAGCATCCGCAACCTGATGCTGTTTTCGGGCCTGCCGGATGAGGCTTTTTCGGACCAGCTCGCACCAATCGATCACTTTATATTCCCCGCCGGATCGATCCTGTTCGAGGAAGGCGGCGACGATGGCGTCATATATTCAGTCCGTGGCGGTATCGTCAAGTTGCTTTCCTTCACGCCCAGGGGGGAACAGCGCATCGTTCGGCTGCTCGGCGCCGGCACGGCCATCGGGCTTGAACTGCTGGAGCCCGGCAACAGCTACCGGCACACGGCAGCCGCGGTAAACGAACTGGATGTATGCCGAATCCCGGTAGCCACCGTGCAGGCCCTGGAAATCGAGCATCCTGAAATCTGTCAGCAGATACGGCATCGCCTGCTGGCCCACCTCGAGCGTGCCGATCAATGGATCGTTGCCCTGGGAACCGGGTCGGCAAGAAAGCGGATTGCGCACCTGCTGCTGCTCATGATGCAGTATTCCACGGACTCGAACAGCCACATTGCACTGCTCGGCGGCGCGGATATCGCGGCCATAATCAGCTCGTCCCCCGAAACCGTCAGCCGCATCCTGGCCGACATGAAACGCAAAGGCATACTGAAAAAGGTAGCCGCCAACCTGTACCGGGGAGACCTCGCGGCCCTGGAAGCCATACTTGAAGAAGCCACCTGAACACGGCCGGAGAGAAGTTTGCTGCATTCCGTTGACGTGAATCGTATTTAACGGCGATAACGTTCGGCGCCGTCAAGGCTGCTGCAAGCAGTTTCCAATCAAGGCAAGGCTGAACAGCCGGTCTCAGAAATCACCCCCCGAACCCAGGTGAAGGTTTACCCGCTCCAGCAATTTGTGCGACCGCGGTACGCAGATCGTGATTGCGGACCAGCGCCTCGAGTTCCGCGTCCCCGAATCGATCGACCCACTCGAATGCAACCTCGCCGGACTCGTCAGTGGTGCTTGCCCACTGCTGCGGAATGACAACTTCCGGCTGCGGCAAACAGCAGCAACCGGCATGAAGTCTTCACAGTACGCATCCCGCTATTCATCAACCGGTACTCGCGTTATTTATATCAGTGGCCACGCGCTTGCGCATGAAGGCGTAATACATCACCGGGATCACGATAAGCGTCAACAGCGTGGAAACCAGCAAGCCGAAAATCAGGGCAATGGCCAGCCCGCTGAAAATCGGGTCGTCGAGAATAAACAATGCGCCGAGTATAGCCGCCAGCGCCGTCAATACTATCGGCTTGGTGCGCGCTACGCCCGAGCGGATCACTGCCTCGTCGAACGCCGTTCCACGGCGCAGTTCCGCGTTGATAAAATCGACCAGCAGGATCGAATTGCGCACGATAATTCCGGCCAGCGCGATCATGCCGATCATCGAGGTCGCGGTAAACTTCGCACCCAGCAAGGCGTGGCCCGGCAGGATGCCGATGACCGTCAGGGGAATCGGGACCATGATGATCAGCGGCACCAGGTAGGAACGGAACTGCGCCACGACCAGCAGGTAAATCAGCAGCAGGCCGACTGAATAGGCAATGCCCATGTCACGAAACGTTTCATAGGTGACCTGCCATTCCCCGTCCCACTTCAGGCCATACTGATAGGGACTCTGCGGCGGCTTGATCCAGTATTGATCGAGTTCCGGTGCGCCGGGCACGCCCTCCCGGTCAAGTTTGGCGGCAATGGCGCGCATTCCATACAGCGGGCTATCGAGTTCACCGCCCATGTCACCGGTTACAAATACGACCGGCAACAGGTCCTTGTGATAAATAGCGCGCTCGATGGTGGTCTGCTCGAGCGTTGCAAACTGCGACAGGGCCACGCTTGCACCGTCGGCGGCGCGCACCTCGATTGCCAGCGCATGCTGCAGTTCCGACTGGTCGGCCACCGGCAATTCCAGCCGAATGGGGACCGCATATTTCGCATAGGGCCGGTGCAGGTAGCCGACGTCTTCGCCGCCGAGCGCCGCGGCCAGCGCGGTGACGATGGACTGCTGGCTGATGCCGTGCAATGCGGCCTGCTGCCGGTCCACACGGACAATCCAGCGCGGTGCTTTCGACTCGACGCTGTCGTCCACATCCACGATGTCCGCGGTCGCCTCGAACACGTTGCGAACCTGCCGGGCAACTTCGCTCTGCCCGGCATAGTCCAGTCCGTAAATCTCCGCGACCAGCGGCGCGAATACCGGCGGGCCGGGCGGGACCTCGACGATCTTCACGTTGGCCCCGAACGGTCGCCCGATCGCCTGCAACGGTTCCCGCACCGCCATGGCAATCTCGTGACTCTTGCGCTCGCGCTGATGCTTGTCAACGAGATTGACCTGGATATCGCCAAGATGCGCGGCACGGCGCAGGTAATACTGGCGTATCAGCCCGTTGAAATCGATCGGTGCGGCCGTTCCGCTGTAGATCACGTAATCGGTGACTTCCGGAACGCCGGCGAGATAACGTCCCAGTTCGCCCAGCACCCGCGTGGTCTGTTCGAGACTGGTGCCTTCCGGCATGTCCACCACCACCTGGAACTCGGACTTGTTATCGAACGGCAACATCTTGAGCACCACCAGCTTGGCTGCTGCAAGTCCCAGCGAGGCCAGGATGAGGACCAGCATCGCGCCCACCAGTGCCCAGCGCGCGGGGCGTCCCGCACCACCACGCAAAAATGGCCGCATCAGTTTTTCGAACAGCTTGCGCATCCGGTCCGGTGATTCGCCGGGCCCGTCTTCATGAACGTCCTTGCGCAACAGTTTTAATGCCAGCCAGGGCGTGAAAATCAATGCCACCAGCAGCGAGATGAGCATGCCCATGCTGGCATTGATCGGAATCGGACTCATGTAGGGGCCCATCAGGCCGGTCACGAACGCCATCGGCAACAGCGCCGCGATGACGGTAAATGTCGCCAGTATGGTCGGCCCGCCCACCTCGTCGACGGCAACGGGAATCGCCTCCAGGAAACTTTTCCCGCCGGCCTGCATGTGCCGGTGAATGTTTTCCACGACCACGATGGCATCGTCGACCAGGATACCGATCGAGAATATAAGGGCGAATAACGACACCCGGTTAAGCGTGAATCCCCAGGCCCAGGATGCAAACAGGGTAATCGCCAGGGTCACGATCACCGCCGCGCCCACCACGATGGCTTCCCGCCACCCCAGTACAAGCAATACCAGTACCACTACCGATGCCGTGGCAATCGCCAGTTTTCCGATCAGCTTGCGCGCCTTCTGGTCGGCGGTCTTGCCATAATTGCGCGTGACGGTCGCGTTTACGCCTTCCGGGACGAACGTGCCCTTGAGCGCGTGGAATCGTTCGATCACCTGCTCCGCTATGTCGACGGCGTTGGTTCCCGGCTTTTTCGACACGGTCAGGGTGACCGCCGGAAACTCGCCCGCGAGTGCGTTATCTTTGTCAGTCGATGCCGCACCGGTCCCCATCGTGACGTATTGCGTCGGCGGCGCCGGCCCGAAACGGATTTCGGCGACATCACGCAGGTAAACCGGTTTTGCATTGTGCACCGCGACCACCAGGTCACCGACCGCCTCCGGCTCGATCAGGAATTCGCCGGCCTGCACCGGGATCTCGTTGTTGTCCGCCACCAGTGCGCCGGCCTCGCTGGAGACATTCGCGGCATTGAGGGCGCCGCGCAGGTCGTCGAGCGTCAGTCCGTGCGCGGCCAGCCGCGCTGGATCGAGCAGCACGCGCACGACGGTATCGGGACCGCCGATGGTGGCGATATCCCGGGTGCCGGGAATCCGTTTGAGTTCGGCCTCCAGCGCATGGGCGACCTGCCTGAGCTCCTGGCCGCCGCGCTGTTCGTCCGCGGTCCACAGGGTCAGGGTTACGATGGGCACGTCATCGATGCCCTTGGGTTTGATTATGGGCTGACCGATGCCCGCGTTCGGCGGCAACCAGTCCTGGTTCGAGTAGACGGCGTTATACAACCGCACGATGGCATCGGTGCGCTCCTCGCCCACCTCGAATTCAACGGTCAGCGTGGCCATGCCGCGGCGCGACACGGAATAGATGTGTTTCACGCCCTCTATTTCGGAAAGCACCTGTTCGGCTGACGCCGTGACCAGGTGCTCGACTTCACGGACACCGGCACCGGGGAATGGAATGAAAACATTTGCGAAGGTGACGTTGATTTGCGGTTCTTCTTCGCGCGGCGTGATCAGCACGGCGAAGATGCCGAGCAGCACGCCTGTCAGTGCGAGCAGCGGCGTGATTTCGGATTGCAGGAACTTGCGGGCAATGGCCCCGGAAAAACCGAGGCGATCATTCATCGCCCCGCCCCGCATAACGGCGCTTCAATTCGATGGCCGCCTGCGCGGGATCGAGCGCCACGCGCTCGCCCGCCATCAGCCCCGCAAGGACTTCCTGTTTTGCATCATCATACAGCCGGCCCGGCCGAACCTGGCGAAACACCACGCCTTCATCATTGACTATATATATGCCGGCCACCTCGCTGCGGTGTACGATGGCGCGTGCGGGTATCAACAGGCGCTGCACCTCTCCGGTGACAATGGCCACCTTGATCGACATGCCCGGATAAAGTCCTGTTTGACTCTCCGGCATCTTTATTCGGACTTCGAAGGTATGCGCCACCTTGTCAGCGCGTGGCGAAACCGTGATCTCGTCAGCCTGAATGGCGCCGGCATGTTTCCCGCGCAGCATGATGCGCGCCGTTTGGTACTTGCGCACGGTACCGATAAGGCGTTCCGGAATCTGCGTCGTCACCCGCAGCGATTCCAGCGACAGGCCTGTCATCAGGAGCATACCCGGCTGCACTGTTTCACCGACTTCGATATTGCGCTCAACCACGATGCCGTCGTAGGGTGCACGGATAACCGTGTGTTCGAGCTGCTCATTCACCTCGGCCACCCTCGCGCGCGCGGCTTCCAGTCCTGCCTTCGCGGCCTTGTATGCGGCAACGGCCCGTTCCAGGGCCGCTTTACTGCCCGCCTGTTCCTTGTATAGAATTTGCTGGCGCTGGCGCTCCTCACTGGCCTCCGTGTAACGGGCCTGCGCCTCCGCGAGACCGCTGTCGGCTTTCGCCAGGCGCGCCTGCTGCTCGGTGTCCCGTAGTTGCGCAATAATACTGCCCTTGGTAACGGTGTCGTCGACGTCGAACAACACGGCGGTGACACGCCCTGAAGTTTGTGCCGCAACCGTTGACTGGTTCACCGCTTCGATCACGCCATCGAACACTTCCTCGCTGGTCACGGTTACGTATTCAGCCGGGACAGTCTGCAGGTCAGCCGCCGGTGCGGACGCCGACAGGCTCCCGCCGGAAATCACCGCCAACACGATGAACAGCAGTTGCAACAGACAGGGCCGGTTATTTGCCATGACGCAGATCCTCAAAGACCGCAACGTTGATTCCCGGGAACGGCTACATCGATGCGCCGCGGCGGATCGAGCACCAGTCCGTCCATGATTGCGACGAACTCGGCCTTGCTTTTATTTCCGCCCAGTCGCGGGTTCCACACCTTTTCATGGCCAATGGTCGAGCGGGCCCGGCCGTTGTAGTCATGGCCGGGATAGACGACGGTGTCATCGGGCAGCGCAAACAGCTTGCCGGTGATCGAGTCATAGAGCATCGCGGCATCACCCGACTGGAAATCCGTACGGCCGCAGCCTTCTATCAACAAGGTATCACCGGTGAATACTGCACCGGGGATACGGCAGGAAATATCCGTGTTGGTGTGTCCCGGAGTATACAGTACCTGTATTTCAGCGTCGCCGAGCGGCAGGACATCGCCATCCTCAAGCAGTACGTCGGCGCATGCCGCGCCACTGTTGGCGTGCACGGCAACGCTGGAACCGAGTGCCGTCCGCAGTTCGCCCGCGCCGGTGATGTGATCGGCGTGTATGTGGGTTTCAAGCGTGTATTTGAGTGTCAGCCCCAGTTCAAGAATCACCCCGAGGTCACGTACCACCTGCTCTTTCACCGGATCGATGAGCAGCCCCTGCAGCGACACCGGGTCCCAAATCAGGTAAGACCAGGTGCCGGTATCAGGATCGAACAACTGTCGCAGCTTGATGTCCATCGTCTAGTCACAGTGGCGATAGTGTTCATAACCACCGATGTTCAATACGCTCCCGAACCCCATGGCGACCAGCATATTCCGCGCCTGCTCGCTGCGTATACCACTGTGGCAATAAAGCAGTACCGGACGGTCCCGATCGAGGACCTCGTGCGCAGCGGTGAAATGTTGCAGGGGCAGATTAATGGCACCGGCAAGCGCGCCGTTCACATATTCCTGCCGGGTGCGCACGTCAACCAGCTGGGCGCCGCCGGCATGCGCCTGCCGCAGTTCCGCACAACGACAATCACGGGCGTCACTCATGCCGGGCGCTCCTGTTTGTCGCTGGTTTCATCTTTCCGCATATCCAGGTACTCGTTGCTTCCGTTACAGGAATTGTCGAACAGCGTGCATACGCGAACCAGTACGCCAATAAATGCGGCGATGACCAGAATCGCACCTATGGTTAATGCATCAAATGACATGATGCCCTCCTTAACTATGTTAGTAAATTAGCTTGTAATAATAGACTAATATATACGACCATCATTCCGCCTAAACAACCATTGAATAAGTAAGGTTTATAGGTGGCCGGGCGCGGCCAAAAGCCCGGCAGCAGGCCAGGCAGGATTAACTATCTATTTGTCTTAACTGGTTTTATTTAAGGAAGAAGGACCCGGCGGGTGGCCGCGCGCACAGCGCCCAGCCGGTGCGGTGAGTGATCAAACGGGACTGGAGCAGGTCCTGTGACCGGCCGGTCAGACGCAACCGGTGGGTTTGGGCAGGCCGCCATACTTGGTGATCGGTTTCATCGGGCCGCTCATCCAGAGCTTGAACATGCCCTTCTGGTCTTCGCCCAGGTACTTGGCAAACTTGCGGATGGGCGGCACCACGGCATTATCCTCGTAGTACTCGCGCGCCTTCAGTATCTGCTGCCACTTGACGTCATCCAGTTCAACGCCATCGGCTTCCGCCATGGCACGGGCGATTTCCTCGGTCCAGCCGTCACTGTCAACCAGGTAACCGTCACCGTCGCGTTCAGGTAATTCCATTATTAAAAACCTCGCTTTAAAGTAACTACGACTGTTATAAGCATTTATAGTTCCCGCATTCGCTGTCCGCGCGGGTGCTTTCAAGACTGCGCCCTGCACACCACGGAAGTCAACAAGCCCATGCCGTGAAAACCGTGCATTCATTACGGAAAACCGGCAGAAACCGGGCAACGCTGACCGTGGTTTGCACGGCCGGGCGCCGTACTAATCCTCGCCAGTGAGTTCCTTGATGATGTAGCCGCCCGATTTTTCGTCCAGCTGCAAGGTCAGCAGCTTGCGCGCCTGCGCCTCTTCGAGCAGTTGTCCGAAAGTACGGAAACCGTGATAGGTTTCGTCGAAACCCGGCTTGCGGCGTTTCAGTGTCTGCTTGACCATCGAACCCCAGACCTTGTCCTGCTCACCGCGTTCCTTTAACAGGGCTTCGACCGTTTCGATCACCAGGTCCAGCGCCTCCTGCTGCTTGTCGTCCTCGGTCTTGACCTTGCTTTTCTTGCTGGTCTTTTTCGCGGCGGGCTTGCGCCGTCCCCGCCGCGGCTTGCCGGATTCGCGCACCAGGTCGTCGTAAAAGATGAACTCGTCGCAATTGGCGATCAGCAGGTCGGAAGTCGAACTCTTCACGCCGACCCCGATAACCACCTTGTTGTTCTCGCGCAATTTGCTGACCAGCGGCGAAAAGTCCGAGTCACCGCTGATGACCACGAAGGTGTCGACATGCGACTTGGTATAGCAGAGGTCCAGCGCATCGACGACCATGCGGATGTCGGCGGAGTTCTTGCCCGACATGCGCACGTGGGGGATCTCGATCAGTTCAAAGGCCGCCTCGTGCATGGCCCCCTTGAATTCCTTGTAGCGGTCCCAGTCGCAGTAGGCCTTCTTGACGACGATATTGCCCTTGAGCAGCAGGCGCTCGAGTACTTTCTGTATATCAAAGGCGGCGTACTTGGCATCGCGCACGCCCAGCGCGACGTTCTCGAAGTCGCAGAACAGCGCCATGTTGCGTGTTTCGTTTTTCTCGTTCATTTTTTCCTGCAGGGTTTTTTCAGCCTGGAACCTGCAACAAGATATGCGTCTGACAGCCGACTTGCAATGATTACCTGCCAGTTACGGGTACCCGTGTTCCGCCGCATATTCGGGTATTCAGCCCGGGAAACCGGTGTCCCGACTGCTTTGTGGATTAATGGTCACCCGTATGTATTTCATCGTGACATGGATGCCGGGTTTACTGCCTTCTTTCCTCCCGCCTTTAAGCGTTTGCCGCAAGCACGATCATATATATGCAGCTGAACAGACCGGTCACCACGACGATGGACCGCAATGTTGCCTGATTCGCAACATACAGCACCGGGTGCAGCAGGCGGGTCACAAGGAATATCTGCGCTGCGACGGCGGATTTCCCGGCATCGGCCCCGGCCAGATGGGCAACTACAACGATTGCCGCAAACAGAGCCAGCGCTTCCCAGGCATTCTGCTGAGCGGCCCAGATGCGCCAGCCCGCACCCTCCAGGCGGGCATATTGTGCCCTCGGGTTGTCGTTATCCCAGTTACCGAATTGCCTGATTCGGTAATACAACCCGATCGCCGCCAGTATATAAGGTATGAACGCAGTAACGACGAGACACCAGAATGGCGTAGTCATGGCTGCCCCTCCTATGCTGCAGCGGGCTTGCGCCCGATTGCTTCCGGACTTTCGGGTGCAGTGCCCGCCCAGTGCGGATCGGCACGCATGCGGTCGAAATAGGCATTCAGGTTCGAGTATCCGGACCAGTCAAAAGGGACCATCTCCTTGAATCCCTCGATATTGATGATGGAATAATCAGCCAGCGTAGTGGCGTTACCCACCATGTAATCACGCTTCGACAGGTGTCCTTCCAGCACGCTTGCAAAACCGTGCAACGATTCGATGGCATCGTCAACGACCGGTTGGTTGGCTTCCTGTTGGAGTAACTGTGGCTTAAGCACCGCCTGAAAGGCGATCGTCGCGAAGGCGTTATTGAAGTGGGCCAGCTCCCAGCATTGCCAGCGGACGATATCCGCACGGGCCTGCGGGTCCGTCGGGAACAAGGGGTTGCCGGGCACCTTGTCGGCAAGGTACTGCATGATGGCGTTGGACTCCCAGAGCACGAAATCACCGTCGCAGAGCACCGGCACCCGGCCATTCGGATTAAGGGCGAGATACCCGGGTTTTTTCAGGTCACCGGCCAGTAAATCCAGGTATTCAATCGCAACATCAATACCGAGACTGTTAATGGTGGCCTGTGCTTTTCGGCAGTTTCCGGATCCAACCACTGCATAGAGTTTCATGTGTCTCCCTCCCCGGGATATTCACTTGCTTATTGCAAGTAATGAAATTATAGGGGATCACTTGTATAATGCAAGTGTTAATTTGGAGCTGAAACGTATGTTGTGTGTTGGAAAAAAGCGCCGATCCAAGTGCCCGGTCACCTTTGCCCTGGACCGGGTGGGTGACAAGTGGAGTCTGCTGATCGTGCGTGACCTGATGTTCAGGGGCAAGCAAACCTATGGCGAGTTCCTGAATTCGGGGGATGGCATTGCGACCAACGTCCTCGCCGACCGCCTGAAGTGCCTTGAGACCGAAGGTATTATCGAAAAATCCAGGGATCCTGTAAATAAACGCCGCTATCTTTATCGTTTAACGGAGAAGGGTCTCGACCTGACGCCGGTGCTGCTGGAGATGATCCGCTGGAGCGCGAAATACGACGCAGATACCGGGACGCCGAAAGAACTCCTCCACATGCTGGAACATGACATGCAAGGATTGATTGCAAAAGTGCGCGAGGGAATGACAATCTAGGAAGCCGGGAGCATCACTCATTTCGCCTGGCCGCCCCGCCCTTCAGTGTAATCAAGATATCCAAATGGTTCGCCGATACAGGTCAGCATCAGATATACATTGCGCACCCACGCGAACAGACACTGACATTCAACGGCAAGTCGGATGAACGACAGGCACTCCGAACAATCCGGATTCGAGCGTATCGTAATTGCGATATTCCTGGCGGTCCTGGGTTTCCTGACCGGCTTGATTTCCGTCTGGATGCTGACCGATTTACCGGGTGTCGAGACCAGCGGCGGTATCTACCTGGCCGTGGCCATGATACTCGGTAGCGTCTGTTTCGTTATCGGTTATAAATCGAGCGACAGGACGGTCGACCTGCTCGGTGAAATCTGGAACACGACCTGGAAACTGTCCCTGGGCATCCTGAGCATCATCAGGACACTGTCCCGATAGGCAATCCTTCATGATGTTCAAGTGCCCGCACTGCGGCGAACCCGGAATTTCGTTTCTTGACAAACTTCTTACCAGTGCGACTGTCTGGTATGGCCGGACTGCGACCTGTCGTCTCTGCAGAAAAGCCGCGCGCCTCCCGGGGAAAGTGGTTCAATTGCAGTTCCTGCTGTTCGTGTTCGCACTCGCCATTATCCCGTGGACCGTCCCCGGCGAGTACCGGGTCACGGCCGCACTGATTATTGCCGGGATCATAGTTTCGACAGGTGTCCTGGGACCCCTGAAAAGGCAGCTCTTGTGAATAAGGGTCGGTGAAGACCGGGGCTAACCAGTAACGCAAACCGGGCTGTTTCCGGGAATCAGTCGCGTGCGCGTACTCGAAATCGCAGGCCCAGGTAGCCAAGGGCGAACAGGACCAGTGCCGGCAGCACCGGGTCGACCGGCATGTCCCGGCCGAGGGTGCAGCCGCCGCCACTGCTGCCGGCCGCGGCGGTGGCGGCAGCGATTGCGGCATTCACCTCCGCGATGATTTCCACGCGGGGCGGCGATTGCGCCACCATCTGCTTGAAGGCGGTGACCTGGCTGCCGGCTGCATGCATTCCTTCGATAAAGGCCGGCTGTACCGACTGGAACAACAGGCGTACATCCACGGTGTGATTGCTGTTCGGGTCATTGAGTGCAACCCGGTAATGCACGGTATCGCTGCCAGTGCCTTCCACGGCATTTATCGCATTGAAGTCGCCATCGCCGCCGACCCCGACCGGCAGGGTTTGCGCCTCGATCGTAACGGCATCGCCGTTCAGGAATCCTTCCGGCGGTATGCGGTTGTCTTTCAGGTAACTGTTGGCATGCAGCAGGACATGCGTGATGTGGTCATTGGTATCGCCAAGCACGGTTTCATAAATGGCGACCTGGGCGGGATCATCGATTATGTCCCGGTGCGGTTCAAAACAGCCGCTGTTGGTAAAACCGGGGGGCTTGGTCCGCGCCAGGCAGTCGACCGTCAAGCGGCCCGCATCGGTCGACAGCTGACCACTTGCATTCGGTGCGCCGGACTCGAAGATGACGTTATTGGCCGCATCCCGAACGGTCACATGCAACCACATGCGGCGACTCGGGTAACCGCTCGGCAGCTTGTGCCCGGCCCGGTTAGTGATGCGCACATCGATGATCGCCTCGTTGCCGTTCTTCACGGCCTGCGTGACAGCCAGGTCGGCTGTCCTGTTGGTCAACAGGTCACGCGTCTCCAGGATCTTTTCGTCAAAGCCCGCGACGCTGGTAGTTGCGTCGATCTCCAGTGCGCTGCGGTTGTCACGCAGCAGCTCCAGCATGTAGGTATTGCCACCCACCATGCTGTGGGTGAAGAACGGCGAACGCTCCGGCCACTGGGTATTGACTGTGCCGTTGGGGCGCGTCGCGATACGGGTCTGGTAGCTGCCGGGCGCGGGGTCCGGCATATGACAGTCCTGGCACTGCTGCTCCCTGGCGGGAACCTTGAAATAAACACTGTTCTGCCATTCGAGAAACGGCCCCTGCTCGAGGAATTGACTGCCGGTGGGTGTGCCGGTGTCGACATCGATTGTCGAGGTAAACAGCGTATGGCAGCTTGCACAATGTCCTGATGTCGTCACCTGGCCGCCGAATTGGGGCGTGTAACCGCTGTTGTTGAACATGACGGTGGCACCACCCGAGTGCGGATTCTGGTAAGGCCCGTAAACGGTGAAGGCATCAATGTCATTGGCATCCGCAATGCTGAAGTTGCCGGAAAAGGACGCCGCCGTGCCCAGGTTGTCGCTCTTGACCTGGTGACACAGGGTGCAACTGATACCTTCCCGGGCGTGGTCCTGTTGCGCCGCGGTGCTGAAGCGGTAGCAACCATCCACGAGTGTGCAACTGGCATCCTGGACCAGGTCCGTCCCGGTCTGGTGCGCATGGGTGTGTGCCATCGGCGAGTGGCAACGCAGGCAGGTGTCTTCGATGAGGCCCGCGAGGGACGGGAACACCGATACTTCATCCTCGACGACGGCGCGGTAATAGGGATCGTTGAAGGCATGCGCCATCATGCTGTGCTGCCATTGACCGGACGGGCTGATGTCCGCCCCGCTGTCCTGCAGCGGATCACGCATCAGTGCGGGAATTGCCGGGTCCTGGTCCGTACTCGCGCGGTGACAGGTGCCGCAGGTTGCGGCATCGGTGAACACGCCCACGGTTCCCCAGTCTGGATCGAAGGGCGCGGCGCTCGCATCAGGCCTGTACCAAAGTAAAAAAACCAGTCCCAGTAACACCAACAGCGTGGACACGCGCGAATCATCGGCGCGGGAAAACCGGCGATTAGTGCGATCTGGAGCAGTGATAACAGGCATCGGGAAAGCATAACGACCGCTGCTTTCCGCTTCATTGATGATGGTCAATTCAGGTGCGCGGCGAATGCTGACGCATGAGTTTGTTTTTTGACACACCCGCAATACAGGGCCTTTTACACGACGTGTATGGCGGCTGATGTAATCGAAAACCGTGTAAAGTGAGTGGAAAAGTCAGAACCCTTCGTTGGTATTTCCAGGGCGCCTGGAGACCGCAAACCGCACGTAATTCAAACTAAAGATGGTGGCCGGGGACAGACAAATTCGCAGGGACGGAGTTAAAGGGGGCGGAGGGATGAGTAGAGAAAAAAGAACTCGGTAACACTGCTGTCCCACAAACTTCCTCTCCCATAGGGACGACTGCAGGGAAAAGGTGAGACCGGGACGGTCGAGAGGCTGGTCTGGGCCATGCAGGAGTTAGAGCAATGCAGAAGCAATTGCCGAGAGGGTTGGAAAGAGGGGAAAGTATAAAGCTAACCGCCTGTTTTATACCCCCTCTCCCTGGCCCTCTCCCGGAGGGAGAGGGGATGGCAGTTTCGATACTGTGCACAATCACCAGGTATCGCTCGATCACAAATATCCTGATGACGCTCCCTCCCCCTCAGGGGGAGGGTTGGGGAGAGGGGATCTGAACAAGTAATCACCCCCTCTCCCTGGCCCTCTCGGTAACTGATCCATGCGTTTCTTTCGGCTCTGGCATCCTGCTTCGTTCTACCTCGTCCATTCATGGACTCGTACCCTCCTACCGTCCCGGTCTCACCTTCTCCCTGCAGTTGTCCCTGCGGGAAAGGGGATGGCAGTTTCGATACTGTGCACAATCACCAGGTATCGCTCGATCACAAATATCCTGATGACGCTCCCTCCCCCTCAGGGGGAGGGTTGGGGAGAGGGGATCTGAACAAGTAATCACCCCCTCTCCCTGGCCCTCTCGGTAACTGATCCATGCGTTTCTTTCGGCTCTGGCATCCTGCTTCGTTCTACCTCGTCCATTCATGGACTCGTACCCTCCTACCGTCCCGGTCTCACCTTCTCCCTGCAGTTGTCCCTGCGGGAAAGGGGATGGCAGTTTCGATACTGTGCACAATCACCAGGTATCGCTCGATCACAAAATATCCTGATGACGCTCCCTCCCCCTCAGGGGGAGGGCTGGGGAGAGGGGATCTGAATAGGAAATTACCCTCTCTCCCTGGCCCTCTCGGTAACTGCTCCATGCACTGAAAGGGGACACACTGAAAGGGAACAGATTTTTTTCTGTTCAAGGGGCCAGCGTACCTGGAAAATGAATCTGTCTTCTTTCTTTATTACTAAGCAGGGGCACAAAAATTCCTGGATTCCCTCCTTCGCGCGAATGACGTTATGGCTAAAAGAGGACGGAGGGAATAAATTTTAATCCCTCCGTCCCCTTGTTCAGCTGGCTTCCTTCCATTCGAAATCGTTGTTGTCATCAGCTTGCTGCGCATCCTGCGAAGTATTCGGCACTTTCATTGTCACCAGTTCCTCGGCGCTGGTCGGATGAATGGCAATGGTGTTGTCGAAGTCTGCCTTGGTCGCGCCCATCTTCACCGCGACGGCAAAACCCTGCAGCATCTCGTCGGCATTGTCACCGATGACGTGGATGCCAACCACCTGTTCCTCTTTGCCGGCACACACCAGTTTCATGGCCGTGGTCGAGCCGTGGGCCGACAGTGCGTGCCGCATGGGCGTGAAGCTGCCGGTATAGACCGTCACTTCATCGTCATGGTGTGCACGCGCTTCGCTCTCGGTCATGCCCACGGTGCCGATCGGCGGGTGCGAGAACACCACGCTGGGAATATTGTCGTAATCCACCCTGCTGTCGGGCTTGCCATCGAACAGGCGCTCGGCCAGCCTGCGCCCGGCCGCGATGGCCACGGGCGTCAACGGTGCCCTGCCGGTGATGTCGCCAATCGCATAAATGCCGGGCACATTGGTATTTTGATAGTCATCCACCGGGACAATGCCATTGGGCATTACTTCAACACCGGCGGCTTCCAGGTCGAGTTTGCGCGTATTGGGGCTGCGGCCGACCGCCCAGATGACGGTATCAAAACCGGTCAATGTCCTGTTATCAGCGGCTTTGACCACTGTGCCCTCGTTGCTCTTCGACAGACCAACGACCCGGAACCCGGTTTGCACGCGAATGCCCTGGCGTTGCATTTCGCTTTCCAGCACGCTGCCGAGCATCGGGTCGAACGACTCCAGCAGGCGGTCTTCCATCGCGCAGAGCGTGACGTTCGAACCGAGAGCGTTGAGCACGCCGCCCAGCTCAACGGCGATGTAACCGCCGCCAACCACGGCCACGTTTTTCGGTTGTTCCCTCAACTCGAAGAAACCATCGGAGGTTATACCCAGTTCGGCGCCGGGCACGGGCGGCACGACCGGTTGACCGCCGGTGGCAACCACGATGTGTTCCGCCGTGTAACGTTTGCCATTTACCTCAACGGAACGGGCATCGACGAATTTCGCATGGCCGTGAATGCGATCGATACCTTTCTCAGCAACATAACCGTCCCAGTAGGTGTTGATGTTGCCGGTGTATTGCTCGCGCCCTGCTACCAGTTTTTGCCAGTCGGTCTTGCCGCGCCGGGCGGGAATGCCGAAATCAACGGCATCGTCCACGGCGTGGGCCAGGCTGGCGGCGTACCACATCACTTTCTTCGGCACACATCCGTTATTGACGCAGGTGCCGCCCATGCGATGCGCTTCGATGACGGCCACTTTTTTGCCAAACCGGGCAGCCTTTTCGGCGACGGCAAGACCGCCACTGCCCCCGCCGATGGCGATGAGATCGTAGTGCTGCTTGTTCATAACCGGACTCCTTGCAAATTTTATCCAGGGTGAGTGCCGCGGCCTGCCGGATCGACCCGCCCTGAATAGCTCTGTTTAAAAAGGTGGCCCGCGCACGGGCCACCCGGCAACTCCCGTCGAGGGAGGCGACGGCAAGCCTAGGCTGCTTTTGACGCCTTCATGTACTGCTCCATCTCGTCCGAACCGCCGATGAAATCGCCGTTGATGAATACCTGCGGCACAGTGGACTGTCCCGTGACGGCACGCAGGCTGGCCTCGGTGAAGTCACGATTCAGGACCAGCTCCTCGAAACTGATGCCGGCATCGTGCAACATCCCCTTGGCGCGTGCGCAATAGGGGCAACCGTCGCGGCTGAACACGGTCACATCCAGCGGTTTGGCCGCATCGGGTGCGATAAAGGCCAGCATGGTATCCGCATCGGAGACCTCGAAGGGGTCGCCGGGGACATCCGGTTCGATGAACATCTTCTCGATGACGCCGTCCTTCACCAGCATGGAGTAACGCCAGGAGCGATCACCAAAACCCAGGTCGTTCTTCGCCACCAGCATGCCCATGCCGCGGCTGAAGTCGCCGTTGCCGTCGGGTAAAAATGTCACATTGTCGGCCTTCTGCTCGTTGCGCCACTCGTTCATGACAAAGGCATCGTTGACCGAGATACAGACGACCTCATCGACACCGTGCTGCCTGAGCGTCGGCGCCAGCTGGTTGTAGCGCGGCACGTGAGTGGACGAGCAGGTCGGCGTAAAGGCACCCGGCAGCGAAAACACCACCACGGTTTTGCCCTTGAAGATGTCATCGGTCGTCACGTCGGCCCATTCGTGGTTGCTGCGGGTGCGAAAAGTGACCTGTGGTACGGTGTTGCCTTCACGATTCTTTAACATGGTGTGTCTCCTTGTCTACGATTGAAGATGAATTGACACCGCTCGCACGGAGCGGTGCGGTAAATATCGTTTTGCCTTGTGCATCAGCCGCGTTTCCTCTGCGCAGTTGGTTGCCGAGTACGGGAATGATTATCGGGCCGGCAGGTTAATTGGTAAATTCGTTTATTTCTAATACTATGATCGGTAATACCGATCTACTAGATCTGCCTGAAGGACCCGGCAGCCAATCGCTGCAACGGAAAAAAGGGGAAAAGGGGACAGATTTATTTAGAGAGGGAAAAACATGTAAAAAATAAATCTGACCCCACTACTGTCACGCAAACTCCCTCTCCCGCAGGGACACCTGCAGGGATGTAGGTGGTAGAGCGACGCAGGATAAGGTGAGACCGGGACGGTCGAGAGGCTGGCCTGGGCCACGCCAAAGCCGAGAGGTTGGGAGTGGGGATAGAATAAAGCTGACAGCCTGTGTTTATATTCCCTCTCCCTGGCCCTCTCCCGGAGGGAGAGGGGATGGCAGATTCAATACTGTGCGCAACACTGTGCATAACCACCCGGTATCGCTCGATCACCCAACTTCCTGATGACGCTCCCTCCCCCTCAGGGGGAGGGTTGGGGAGAGGGGATCTGAACAAGTAATATCCCCCTGGCCCTCACGGTAGCTCCATGCGTTACTCTCGGCTCTGGTGTCCTGCGTCGCTCTACCTCACGCATGGCCGAGGCCGGCCTCTCGACCGTCCCGGTCTCACCTTCTCCATGCAGTCGTCCATCCGGGAGAGGGGATGCTCTGTTTGTTTAGTGGTGACTGGCATTTAAAAATGGGAACAGATCAATTCAGGGAGGGAAAAATACGTAAAAGAATAAACCTGTTTCCTTTTATTCTTTCATTGGCCGAGCGCAGACTGTGGCGTTATTTTGCTTTTTTTCGCTTTCTGCGTTTCCCGGCTGTTAACGGTGACACGGTGTTGGGCAGGTTATCGAGAATGATGCCGGCAAAGGCCTCAAGTGCGGCGCGCCGGGGAAAGCTGCGGCGAAACACCAGCGAGACCCGGCGCGAGGCGTCCGCTATTTTCAGCGGCTGGGCGACCACCCCGCTGCCGGACGTCCAGGAACCGCGCATGGCAAGCGCCGGTACCAGGGTGATGCCGTAGCCGGCACCGACCAGCTGAATCAGGGTTTCCAGGCTGGCGGCGCGCAGGTCGGCCATCTCGCCCCGGGGCTGGCGTTCCTTCAGGCGGCAGACGTCCATGGCCTGGTCGGCGAGGCAGTGGCCCTCGGCCAGCAACAGCAGATTTTCACTGTCCAGGTCACGCCGGGTGATTTTGTCCTTATCGTAAAACGCATGCTTGCTGGGATAGGCGACCCAGAACGGCTCGTCAAACAGCGGCAGCGCTTCAAGGTCCGCCTCCTCCGCCGGAGTGGCGAGCAGGGCGGCATCGATTTCATGATTACGCAGCCGCGCAAGCAGGGTTTCGGTGAACTCTTCGGACAAAACGAGTTTTATCTGCGGAAGCTGTTTCTTCAGCGGCGCCAGGATCAACGGCATCAGGTAGGGACTCAGGGTCGGAATGGCGCCGATACGCAAGGGGCCCGCCAGCGGGTCCTGGTGAGCTCGCGCCAACTGCTGAATAACATCAGCCTGTTCCATCATCGCCCTTGCATGGGCCACGATATCCGCGCCGACGGGCGTGATTTCCACCGAGCGGTTGGTGCGCTCGAAGATGGCAACCCCCAGTTCTTCTTCCAGCTTTTTGATCTGCCCGCTCAGGGTCGGCTGGCTGACAAAGCAACGCGCCGCCGCCTTGCCGAAGTGGCGGGTCTCCGCCACCGCGATAATGTATTTCAGGTCGCGCAGGTTCATGGGACCAATATAAATTCTATCATCGGTTTTGTCGATGATTACGGTACAATTAAACGATTTTATTTATCTATGCCGACGGACTATCGTTGGTCCATGAAACAGAAAATGCCCGATCAGGCGACGAAGCAATGCAGCGGCAATGTGGTTGATCAAAACGATTGATTATCTTTTACACGAGGAGAGACTACGATGAGTGGCATAGACATTGGCATTAACGAAAAGGACCGAATCAAAATCACGGATGGCCTGAAACGCTTGCTGGCGGACTCCTACACGCTGTACCTGCAGACGCACAACTTCCACTGGAACGTGACCGGCCCGCAGTTTCGCGAACTCCACCTGATGTTCGAGGAACATTACACCGAGCTGGCGATTGCCGTGGATGATATTGCCGAGCGCATCCGCACCCTCGATGTCGCCGCACCCGGGACCTACAAGGAGTTTTCGGAGCTGAGTTCCATCAAGGAAACCAGGGGCGTGCCCGCGGCAAAGAAAATGGTCGAAACGCTAACCCGTGGCCATGAACAGGTGGTGAAAACCTGCCGCGACGTGCTGGCGCCCGCCCAGAAAGCCGGCGACGAGTCCACCGCGGCGCTGGTCTCCGACCGCATGCGTGTCCACGAGAAGACCGCGTGGATGCTGCGCGCGTTGCAATAAACACGCTCGCTGGCTATCCATGAATACATAGCAATCAAGAGCGGGCTTAAAGCCCGCTCTTTTTGCTGCGGTTTTTTTGATGATCGGAGCAATGATCGCCTGTGTTGATACACGTTTAACAACAGGATTCTTCAATGGTGGGCAGAGACAGACAAATTCGCCGGGAGGCCATTCTCGCGCATCCTTGTGCTTCACAGAACCGATTCATCGCCGGACAATGCGAAACTGGACGTTATGCAGCAACGACCCCGCAGGGGCGAGGCCTGATGTGGCACGGCATTCACCTGCTCAAGGTGCCGACGCTGGCACGCAAGGTACGCGTGATCCATGAGTGGAACCGGGACATGCTGTTCCCGGCGGATATTGCCCACCCGGGGTTTTCACGGACGAAACGGAAAACGGCTCCCCTGAAAACAATAGAAGAATAAAAAATCGTAGCTTTCGTTTTCCTGTCCACTGCCGTCATAAAATCCACACCAGGGTGCGCCGCGCTGCGGCATAGCCCGGGAGTATTCAAGGTTCCAGGGACCAGGGTTCCTGGAACCTGTGAACTTGTTAGCACACCCCGAGTCCCGGCTACTGTCGCATTGCCCCGCCCTGGTTAAAACCGGCATACATCAGCGCCTCGATGAAGGGGAAACATGTATACTTTGCGGAAATACACAATTTGCCTGCAGGACCCGACGGAGAAGGCAAAGTGATTGGACGTATTACCAAAAGCAAGGGAATACTGCTGGTGTTCGCGCTGCTCCTGAGCCCGACCTGCCTGGGGATGGTTACGGCGACACCCGCAGGCCCGCACCCAGGGGGAATCGGATTTTACAAGGCCGGGGTCATGTCAAAGGTCGGTTCCCGGCTGGCCAGGGCCTTTTCAGAACATCAGCAACATACCGCGACAAGAGCAATATCCCCGTTCACGCCACGCGACAGATTACTTCTGTTTGCGGCCGGCAGGGTTGTCATCGATGCCATTGCAACCGATGACGGCAAGACGCTGCTTGCCGAATTGCAAAATCTTGGCTTGCAGAACGGCACACGCTACGGCAAGGCCGTCACGGGCATGCTCCCCGTCGCTGCCATCAACAGGGCCGCCTCACTCAAGAGCCTGAGATCGATTCATGCCACGCCCCGACCCGTACACAATACCGGCTCCATCACCAGCCAGGGAGATGTGGCCATGCGCGCGGACATCGCGCGGTCCGTGTATGGCGTTGATGGCAGCGGTGTCACCGTCGGCGTCATGTCAGACAGCTACGACACGCTGGGCGGGGCGGCGGCGGATATAACCAGCGGCGACCTGCCGCAGGCCGGTGTTACGGTTGTCAACGGCGAGTCCGGTCTATGCGGCGTGCTGATTTTCTGCACCGACGAAGGTCGTGCCATGCTGCAGATCGTGCACGATATTGCGCCCGGCGCGGACCTTCTTTTTCACACGGCATTGAGCAGCACGGTTGAGTTCGCCAACGGCATCACGGCACTGGCCGCGGCCGGCGCGGATGTCATCGTGGATGACCTGTTGTACCTCAATGAACCCATGTTCCAGGACGGTATCGTTGCACAGGCCGTGGATTCCGCGGCCGCCGCCGGCGTGGCCTATTATTCGGCGGCCGGTAACCAGGGCAGGAACAGTTACGAGGCCGCTTTCGTGGACAGCGGCGAGGTTTTCTGCATCGAGTTTTTCCTGCCGATTGGCGATTGCCACCCGTTATTTGAACGGGTTGGCAGATTGCACGACTTCGACCCCGGGCCGGGTGAGGATTTATACCAGGGCATCACCATACCGCTGAACGCGACCGTGTCCATCGCAATGCAGTGGAATGAAGCGTTCGGCGGCGCACAGATAGATCACGATATCGTGCTGCTGGACGCAAGCGGTGGCACGTACGTAGATATCAGTGCCAACGATAACGTTGTCACCGGCGATGGCTGGGAAGTGCTGCAGTTTACCAACGCCGATGTCCTCGGCCTGGGCACTGCCTTCAGTCTCGCCATCACCTATGATGATGTGGACTCAATGGGTCCACCGGCAACCCTGATCAAGACGGTCATTTTTGGCAGCGGCATTACCCTTACCGACTTTCCGACCAATAGCAGTACGCTGCTGGGGCATGCCAATGCAGCAGGCGCCGAGGCGGTGGGCGCGGCCTTTTTCCTTGACACGCCGGAGTATGGAACGTCACCGCCGGCGCTGGAGGCCTTTTCATCCGCGGGCGGCACACCGATTCTTTTCGATACCGGCGGGTCCCCGCTGGGGACACCCGTGGTTCGCCTCAAGCCGGAAATTACGGCCGTGGACGGTGTCAACACCACGTTCTTTTTCAATGACAGCCACGGCAACGACGGCATCGATGATTTCTTCGGCACCTCGGCCGCTGCACCCCATGCCGCCGGAGTGGCGGCATTGTTGCTGGAGGTCGATCCCGGCGCAACAACCACCGGGATAAATGCCGCGATGGAAAGCACGGCAATCGACATGCTGGGCGCGGGTTTCGACCATGATTCCGGCTACGGCCTGGTGCAGGTGGATGCCGCCATCATGGCGCTGGTCGATCCTGACGGTGATGGCCTGACGAATGCAACGGAGGCCCTGCTCGGAACCAATCCGAACCTGGCGGATACGGATGGTGATGGCCTGAGTGATTTTGACGAGGTCAACAGGGACGGCAATCCGGGCAATTACACACCCGGCATCGACACCAACCCGCTACTGGAAGATACCGATGGTGACGGCGTCAGCGACGGTGATGAAGTAGCCGAAGGGACCGATCCGCTGGACCCGGCCAGCACCCCGGCGGACGGTGATATTAATATGGACGGCAATGTTGATATCGTGGATGTGCTGCTGGCGCAACGCGCACTGCTCGGTCAGATTACGCTGACCTCCAGCCAGTTGCTGCATGCCGATGTCGCGCCACTCTCTGGAGGCGTGCCGGCACCGGACGGTCTGTTCAATCCGGGTGATGTGCTGGTGATACAACGTTTCGCGTTAGGGTTCTAGTACCTTTACACAGTTTGCAGATTGGGCTGAGTTTGCGAAGCCCAACAACAGGACAACCGATTTACCTGATATTGCCGGGCTTTACTTCGTTCTGCCCAACCTGCGTTTGCCGGAAGACCGATGAAAGCACACCTGCTTGTTGTACTTGCCCCGATCCTTACCGCCTGCTCAGGCACCGCATTGATGGTGGCCAATACCCTGGCACGTTTTGATGACTATACCCTGACGGCAAACCAGTCTTATGGCCCACACGCACTCAACCGGCTGGATATCTACCAGCCAGACGAGCAAGCAGAAAGCACGGTCATTTTTTTCTATGGTGGCTGCTGGGGCGCCTGTACCACTTATACTCGGGAAAATTATCGTTTTGTCGCACAGGCCCTGACCGCAAAGGGTTATGTGGTGGTAATTCCTGATTATCGCCGCTATCCGGAAGTGTTATTTCCGCAAATCATGGAGGACAGCGCAGCCGTCGTGGCGTGGGTCAGCAACAATATTGCACGTTTCGGCGGCAGCGCGGAGCAGATTTTCCTGATGGGACATTCCGCCGGCGGACATATTGCCGCCATGTTGACCATGAATGAGCGTTACCTCGGTGCGGGAATGCAGCAAAACATTCGTGGCTTCATCGGCCTGGCCGCGCCGTATGACTTTATATTCGACAAACCCTACATGCCATTACTGTTTGCCGACATGGACTACCCTGAGTCCCAGCCCAGCCACTTTGTCGATGGCAACGAGCCACCGTTGCTGTTGCTCTACGGCAACGAGGACAGGAAAGTTTATCTGCGCAATATCGTCAATATGACTGAAATCGTGCGGCAAAAGCGCGGGACGGTCGAGCCACATATTTACAAGGGGGTGGATCATGCAGGCATTATTGCCGCACTTTCAATTCCGTATCGCGGTCGTTATGAGATTATGAACGATATTGCTGATTTTTTGCACAGGGTGTCAGAAGAAAAATGACACACAAGATACAGGTTGGCGCTGAGTACAGCGAAGCCCAATACTGTAGATAGGCATCGACGGCAAACCGCTCAGGCGGACAGTTTCAATGGCAGCCGGCTGAAGCGCTGTCCCGTGGCGGCGGACAGCGCATTGGCGAGAGCGGGTGCGATGACCGGTGTTGCCGGTTCACCAACGCCGGTCGGTGGTTGTGCGGAATTGACAATGTGTACTTCCACCTTCGGCATCTGGTCGATACGCAGCACGGTGTAATCGTGAAAATTGGACTGCTCCACCCGGCCTTCACTGAAGGTGATCTCACTGCTTAACGCCGCGGCCAGGCCAAAACCCATACCGCCCTCCATCTGCGCACGCACAATATCCGGGTTCACCGCAACACCGCAGTCAACGGCAATCACCACGCGATCGACAGAAAAGCTCCGGTCAGCGTGTACCGTCACTTCCGCGACCTGCGCCACAAAGGTATTGAAGGACTCGTGCACGGCAATCCCGCGACCGCGTCCCGTGCCCAGCGGCGACCCCCAGCCGGCTTTCGTGGCCGCCAGTTCCAGCACACCGAGGTGACGGGGATGGTCTTTTAACAAGGCACGCCGGAACTCGAGCGGGTCCCTGCCCGCTTGCGCGGCGAGCTGATCGATGAAGGTCTCGACGGCAAACGCCGTGTGGGAGGAACCGACCGAGCGCCACCACTGCACCGGCACCGGCAATGTCGTCGTATGCAGGTCGACGCTGATATTGGGGATCGCATAGGGCAGGTTGGACGCACCTTCGACCGAGGTGATATCGACACCGTCCTTGACCATGCCGCCTTCAAACGCAGTGCCGGCAATGATGGACTGGCCGACGATGCGGTGTTGCCAGGCCACCGGGTTGCCGTCGGCATCCAGCCCCGCTTCGAGTTTGTGCACATACATCGGCCGGTAAAAACCGGCGCGCATGTCATCTTCGCGCGTCCAGACCAGCTTGACCGGTGCCTTGCCACCGATGGCCTTGACGATGGTGGCGGTTTCGACCACGTAATCCGACTGCGGGTTGGCACGGCGGCCGAACGAACCACCGGCATACAGCATGTTGATCTTCACCTGTCCCGGTGCGATACCGAACACACCGGCCACGGCATTCTGGTCCCCTGTCTGTAACTGTTCACCGTTCCAGATTTCCACGCCGTCCTTGTGACGCTGCATGACACAGTTCATCGGTTCGAGTGCGGCATGTGCCAGAAAAGGAAATTCCAGGGTCGCCTGCACGGTTTGACTGGCCGATGACAGGGCACCGGGCACATCGCCGTCGTTGCGCGCCACGGTGCCCGAATGTCCAGCCAGCACCTTGTATTGTGCAAACAGTACATCGGAGCCGAGCGTAAAAGCATCGCTCTCGTCCCATTCGATTTGCAAGGCATCGCGGCCTTTACTGGCACTCCAGAAATCCTTACCGAGGACGGCCACACCATTGGGAATTTCAACAACGGCATCGACACCGGGAATGGCTTTGGCCTTGCCGGCATCGAAGGATTTTACGGTTGCGCCAAAGCGCGGCGGGTGCGCGACCAGCGCCGTCAGCATGCCGGGCAATTTTACGTCCTGGGTAAACAGCGCGCTGCCGTTGGTCTTTGCCTTGCTGTCCTTGCGCGGCACCCGGGTGCCGATGAGCCGGAATTCTTCAGGCTCTTTCAACAACACATCTTCCGGCACGGCTTCCTGCGCGGCGAGTTCGGCCAGCTCGCCGAAACTGGCCTGGTGGCCACTGCCCGGGTGGCGGAGCACACCGTCCTGCACGGTGATGTCACCGGCGGCAACCGTCCATTTTTTTGCCGCTGCCGCAACCAGCATTTCGCGCGCGGCGGCACCGGCCTTGCGCATTTGTTCATAGGAATTGGCGATGGCCGTACTGCCGCCCGTGCCCTGCATCTTGCCCCAAAACAGGTTGTTATAGGTGGCGGCGTTGGCCGGTGCACCCTCGACATCGATCTGCGACCAGGCGGCATCGAGCTCTTCGGCCACCAGCGTCGCCAGGCCGGTATAGGTGCCCTGCCCCATTTCCAGGTGCTTGATAATGACAGTGACGCGATCATCGGTACCGATACGCACGAAGGCGTTGGGCTCGAAACGGGTGGGCGCAATCACTTCACCGCCGGCCTTGCCCGGCCCGGCCTGCGACTGGACAGGCTCTTCACGGCTGCAACCGGGCAACAGCATACCCAGCGTCAAACCGGCACCGGCGCCCGCCGTCATCACCAGAAACCGGCGACGGCTGAGAATTACCTTGCCTTCCTGTTGCATGCTCAGCTCCTCCCTACAACAATGCTTTGGACGCCTGCTTGATGGCAGCGCGTATGCGGACGTAGGTGTTGCAACGACAGATGTTGCCCGTCATGGCATCGTTGATGTCCTTGTCGGTGGGGTGCGGGTTGCGGCTCAACAAATCGACCGCCGACATGATCTGGCCCGACTGGCAATAGCCGCACTGCACGACGTCGAGTGTTTCCCAGGCGGCCTGTACCGCCTTCGCGGTCGCGGAGTCCAGTCCTTCAATGGTCGTCACCGATTTTCCCTCAGCGGCGCTGACCGGCGTGACACAGGAAAAGATGGCTTTGCCGTCGAGATGCACGGTGCAGGCGCCGCACTGCGCCAGGCCGCAGCCATACTTGGTGCCGGTCAGGCCAACGCTGTCACGGATGGCCCATAACAGGGGGGTGTCCGGGTCAATATCGAGTTGTTGCGGGGAACCGTTGATGGTTAGCTGGATCATACCGGGTGTCCTCCAACGCTGTGTCAGGCGCCAAGCCTAGCAGAAAAACGGGGGCAGATTTATTTTTAGAACCCATTATTAGCGGAAACCAGGATCTGACCACTGTTCTTTGTTCTGCCCCCCCTAAAACGGTCAGCCCCGGCTTATAATCCCGACAATCACGCTATTGCCATACCCAACCTGGAAGGAAACTCGCTGTGGATATTACCCTCACCCCCTACGAAGCGCGTGTTATAGCTTGTCTGATCGAAAAGGCCATCACCACACCTGATCAGTACCCGCTTTCATTGAATGCACTGACCAATGCCTGCAACCAGAAGAGCAACCGCGATCCGGTGTTGTCGCTGGATGAATCCACCGTTCAGGACACACTCGATTCGCTCATGAAAAGACACCTGGTGACGGACAAATCCGGATTTGGCAGCCGCACCGTAAAATACCAGCACCGATTCTGCAATAGCGAGTTCGGCAAGCTGAAATTTTCCGAGCAGGAACTTGGTATCATCTGTGTTCTGCTGTTGCGCGGTCCGCAGACGCCTGGCGAACTGCGCACTCGAACCAACCGTCTCTGTAAATTCAGCGATGTGAATGAGGTTCAAACCACACTCGAACACCTGATGACGCGCGACGATGGCCCCTTTGTGGCCAAACTATCCCGTGAAGCCGGTAAAAGAGAGCCGCGTTACTTGCAACTGTTTAGCGAGGATAAACCGGTAGCCGATACATCAGAGGACATAAGCACGCCACTGACACTCGCAACGCCTGAAAATGAACGCATCGACCAGCTGGAACAGCTTGTCAGCGAATTGCGCCGGGAAATCGATCAGCTGAAAACCAGAATCGAGCAGCTTGAGTCAAACCCCTCACCCGTCGTGACAGAGAAGTAGCAAAACCGGGGTCAAAAAGGGGGCGGCAAAAAGGGGTCGGTGACAAACCACAATCATTATCATTTGTCACCGACCCCTTTTAATTCGGCATTATCCGGTTCGATATCCTTCAGCTCATCGGCCTCGATTTCCGCCAGTCCTTCAGACACCGTCTTGCGAATAGTATACAGGGAGGGTGCGCCCTGTTTACCGTGCCTGATTGCATACAGCAGATCCTCTGCTGCACGAATCAACGTTCTAAGACGGGCTGCGCGCTGTCGTGCCTCTCGCGAGTAAATGTCGGGACGGTAGTGGTGGTGAACCAGTGACGAGGCCAATACCAGTATGCCAAGGAAGCCTGTAATCTCATTGGACAGTGAATCCTGCACGAACGAGGAAGCGAGTATCCCGCCCACAACATACTGGCTGAAGGTAAGCGATGCGGCTGCCCGGCAACTCCATTTCGAGATTGACTCCTGCCGGTATAGAGAGGCTCGCGCTTCGTCAAGCCGAATATCATCTTCCTGATCCGGCACCGATTTATCTTCCGTGGCGATCACAACGAGATGCTTCAGACGCAGCCTGCTCGTTAATTTCGACATAATGGCAGCCACCAGCGCGGCAAGCGCAGAGATGAGTGCTGCAATCACTGTTGCGTCCATGTGTATTTCACGCGATTGGCCGTTTTCAGGTCATTACTTTTTTTGTAGCGCGCACCTCCTGTATGAAATTTCAGCAACCACAATTCCAGTGGTCTTGTACCAGTTCGACCGCTGAATGCTGCGCGTGTTATTTGATAATGCTGGATGTGTGATGCAGTTCACACATAAAACAAGGGTGTCAGCGGAACGGAAGCAGTCAGAGCACATTTATCCGTTGCCCACCGGAGATCAGTGCCAGGATCCTGCTGAATGATGGGTCAGGGCCGTCTCGTCAGACTACACGCGTCGTGAATACCGCATCTTCGCGTCAAACCGGTCCATCGGCAACACGCCCACCGCTTTAGGGTAGATTTCCTCGTTGAGGTAGCGCATCTCCGCATCGACCTGATCCTCGGGCAGGTCTTTGTACCATGCCTTGCGAATGCCCTCCCCGCCCGGCGACCAGCGATAGCCGCGCTGCCTGAGCTCGTCCTTTTTCTGGAACGGTGAACGCTCCGCCCAGAGCCGGACATCGGTCCGACCGGCATTGTCCAGCAGGCGTTTCATCACCCGTTCACCGCCGGGTAGCCGCTGGTTCAACAACTCGATCCCGGCCTGACAGTCGATCGTCGCGCGGTGCCCTTCATAGAAGAAACCGTATTTGTAGGCCAGATACTCCAGCTTCACACCCTCGAAACCTTCCTCATTCCAATTCACATCCGCAATCGAGCAGGCCCAGGCGACACGCTCAAAGCCCGGATGCAGCAACTCGACGAAGGGCCGATCAAAACGCGCATTGTGGGCAATGACCAGGGAGGCACTGCTCAGCAGACGTGCGACCTGTTCCAGGTCGATGGCCTGCCCCGCCACCATCTCATCGGTAATGCCGGTAATGCCCGTGATAAATGCGGAGATGGGCACGCCGGGATCCTGGAGGGCGTTATAGGCCGGGAGGATGCGATAGATACGCCCCTCGGCATCGTACTCGAACGGGACCATGGCCAGTTCAATGATCTTGTCCGTCTCCGGATCGAGGCCGGTGGCCTCGGTGTCGAGGTACAGCCCGATCAGCTTTTCAGCACCGGTGTCGTCGTGATACTGGTCCACGGGCTGCAGGCGACGAATCACCTTGTAGTCCCCGGTCGCGGTCATCTGGTCGATGAGTCCTGCTCGGTGGTCATGGTCTGTCCTGCTGGTCGTAATTTGTTAGTTTAACCTAACTGACCCACAACGACCCGGATATGCGGGGAAACCGGGCGAAGATCAGATTACGTTTAGAGCAGATCTATGATATTTAAACATGATCTGCCCCCTATTCTCATAGTTTCTCAGCCAAACCCTTCAATGCCTCATTCATTGAATTTAACATTGGAGGAACACCCTCCTCCATCTTGCTGCAAAAAATCGGGGCGAGTAAACCACTGAATATTTCTTTATGCGTTAAGCGCGTTCCTGAACTGGTCTCTTCCAGCTCGAAAACCTTGTCGTTAGTGAAAATAAATCCAGCCATCATATGAGCACGCCAACGAAAATGATTTGGCTCTTCAAGCTCCGTGATTACTGGATTATATTTCGGACCATCCTTGCCTTTCTCTTTACCCATCATCGTTATACTGAGTTTTGATCCAACAGAAGCTGTACCCTGTGAAGCATTAATAATCGGGCTCCATTCCTGCCATTTATTAATGTCTGTAATGATGGCCCATACTTTGGATGGTGGCGCTGAAATTTCTATTTCAGTTTTAATTTCCTGCATTTTACTTCCTTCAACTGCCAGGTAGGTGAAACCGGCAACTAATAATGCTACGAATACGATAAGGATTTTCTTCATATTTTTTAATTCCCGATTCAGTGATTCAAAGGGTCAGAGTACTTGAAAAAAGGGACGCTATAGAATTTCAAGTACTCTGACCCTTTGAATTGAATCAGCCGCTCTTGAAGCCAACTGACTTATGGCTGCCATCACAGAATGGCCTGTTTTCAGACGCCCCACATCGACACAATGCGACCTGGGTACCCTGCCACCCGACACGACCGCTGCCGGATGTGATGGTCATGTTGCCCTTCACCATTAACGGTCCGTCGGTCATTGGCGAAACATTCAGTTTTCCACCTGATTCCTGCAGCCCGCTACCGCGATCCCCCACGGCACCGGAATCTTTAAAACCGGCCTTGACGTGACTATTGTCGCAAAACGGCTTGTTCTTCGATTGCCCGCATCGGCATAGCGCAGCGCGAAAAGCCAAACCGGGCGCATCTGCCGGCGCGCCCTCGATACCGAGATCACCTCTCACATAAAGAGGCCCGTTGTGGGTAACGTGGATTGAATTTTCCGGGCTCGCCGATTCTTGCCCGGAACCGTCTTTTGTGCGGAAAGACAGCGCTCCGGTGGGACAGCGCGCAATGATATCCGCCACTTCTTCGTTATCGGCCACATCAGGCTGGCACCACGGATCCCGACCGCCGACGAACAATTCTCCTGTTGCCCGCCCACATTCGCCAACGTGAATGCAAAGTTTTCCGTCCCACTGGACATCGACCTGCTCTCCCGGGTATTCGACTGTTTTGTTACTCATCGCTACCGTCCTCTCAATAATCAAGAATCTCGCTGCGCTACGGTGTTGTATCTTCTTTCATTTAGCCGCTAGTTGAAAAACAGCCGACGTGGCATTTCATTTTCTTTACGGGGAGAATGGTGTCAGAGCACATTCACCCCTGATATAAACTAAATATCTGCACTGACATCCATTTCTCTCAGTTCAGTATAACGGTGGTGCGGGCGTCGGGGACCGTGCGCAGGTTTTTCGACACCGGGCACTGCTGCATGCGCGCGACGATATAGTCGATATCGTCCTGGCTGGCCTGGCCGCGGCCAAGCCGGCCGGAAAACTGCACCTGCAGGGTATCCATGTTCCAGTCCGCGCCGGCGCCAATCGTGATACTGCCCTCGGCGCTGTTCAGTACCAGGCCACGTTCCGCGCAGTTGATCCGGAAATACTGGTGCTGGCACGCGAACACCGCATACACGAAAATGTCGAACCCCGGCGCCGTCAGACCGAGTTCCAGCGGCTGCCACTCTCCCTCCACAATATGTTCGACGTCCAGGCTGGCAACGGCATTGGTATCGCCCTCGTACGTGCAATGCATGCGCATGCTGAAATTACGTTCACTCAAAATCACGTCCTCCAGTGCTTGCCTTTCAATAGGGCCAGACTCCTTTGATTCGTCCGGCATGCGTCAGATCAATCGAGTCTGATTCATATTGCTTTCGTCAGCGCGCCGGCCCCGAAGGGGCGTACTCAAATAGCTTGTATGATTTCGCTTTAACCTCTTCAAAGTAATCATACTCGTACTCAATATCAAAGTTACCATCTCCATTTGAATCGAACTCTGCAGATATTAATTTCCCCATTCGAAATTTCTGCCTCTTCTTTCGCGTGTCCCCTCCTTCACCTGAAATCTCGACTTCATCAATATCACCGTATTTAAACGATGCTTTGTAGTCAACATTACCGTCTTGATTTAAATCTGTACTCTGAGTACTGGTTAATCCGTTCTTGTATTTATATTCTGTTTCATAGATACCATCAAAATTGTCATCATACTTTGCTTCTTTCAAAATTCCCCTGCGATCAAAGAAATAAACAATATCTACTTTCCTGTCGAAATTTCTATCTACTTCGGTTTTACTTATCCTGTTATCTCTATAAACCGATTTTTCGTCCAATACACCATCACCATTCATATCAATGCCATCCTCGGTAACTGGCGTGTTGTATACCCATAGAATCAGACCGCCACCAATCACCAGGCCCATTAAAAAGGCCGACACCCCAGTAGCAGGTCTTCTGGTTTTTTCACCCTCCTTGTCTACTTCAATTGCTTCCCAATCTCTGATAATCAGCCTTGCCTTCTCGTAATCTGATTCATCCACCATGACCCGAACAAGATTAATCGCCTGAATCTCACCTACACCGCCGGGTAAATATTCACCATCTACCCTCCCTATTATCCCGTCCTGTTCCAGAAGATTCAGAACCATATGTGCATCAAGAGCAGTAGAAGCTTCGTAAATACTTTTCATAAGGAATCTATCTTGGAATTTGGATGCCTGGGTGTCGTCTTTGTCTTACGGCTTTCAGGTCATGCTTGTATTTTGACCATCGCTGGTTCAATAGCTTAAGCTCATATTACATAGCCTAATGCGTTTTACAAACATAGCTACAGTTGCACCGGAATTCAGCCCACAGTGCCCAGCTGAATATTGGTGTCAGAGCACATTTCTTCCTGATATAAGCAGAAAATGTGCTCCGACACCTTTTGATTGTTACGGGTATTCGACTGTTTTGTCACTCATCGCTAGCGTCCTCTCAATAATCAGGAATCTCGCTACGCTACGGTGTTGTATCTTCTTTCATTTGGCCGATCGTTTACAGGGCAATGGTAGCTCTTTTCCGGATATCCACTAAACTGGGGGAGGTTCAGATCCTGGTTTCCCCTGATATTAGCGGAAACCAGGATCTGACCCCTGTTCTTCAGTGACACGAATCGTTGTTATTCATTACTGTTGGAGCCTTTGATGGATCTGTTATCGCTCGCCGTTATTGCCGGTGGCTTGTTGTTGTACTCGCTGATTTCAGGCCGATTGCAGGGCACGATTATTACGGCCCCCCTGGTTTTCATCATTTTCGGGTTTGCGGTGGGTGTCGGCGGCTTCGATGTTGTCAAGATCGATCTGGAACATTCAGCGATTCATTTTATTGCTGAGCTAACCCTGATTTTGGTACTGTTTACCGATGCTGCACGCATTGATCTGATGCGTTTGCGACGGGATCATAACTTACCTGTTCGGATGCTCGCTATCGGGTTACCTTTGGCGATGGTCGCAGGTACTTTGATTGCAGTTCAGTTGTTCCCGGAATTTACATTATGGGAGGCCGCTTTGCTGGCTGCGTTGCTTGCCCCCACTGATGCAGCGCTCGGTCAGTCGGTGGTGTCTGCAAAAGTTGTACCTGTCCGTATCCGGCAGTCCATCAATGTCGAGAGCGGACTTAACGATGGAATCGCCCTGCCTGCCGTGTTGCTGTTTGCGGCACTCGCAAGTGCACAATCTGATGCGGCGGGTGCCGGCGAATGGATCCGCTTTGGCTTATTGCAAGTCACGCTTGGTCCGTTAATCGGTGTAATAGTTGGATGGATTGGTGCGCGGCTACTTGATTCCGCTGTTGAGCGCGGCTGGACAAGTTCTTCGTTCCAGGGGATTGGAATTCTCTCGCTGGCAATTTTCACCTACGTCGCCGCAGAACTCATCGGCGGCAATGGCTTTATCGCCGCCTTTATCGGCGGCATGGTATTCGGTAACAGCATTCGCCATCCCTGTATGTTCCTGTTCGAGTTCATGGAAACTGAAGGTCAGCTCCTGATGCTGATTACCTTTCTGGTATTTGGCGCGGCCTTGCTGCCTGAAGCATTGGAACATTTGAATGCAACTGTCTTGCTTTACGCAGTTTTGAGCCTGACGGTTATTCGCATGGTTCCGATAGGGCTTTCGCTGGTTGGCACCGGCCTGAGATTACCAACACGACTTTTCCTCGGCTGGTTTGGTCCACGCGGCCTGGCATCGATCCTGTTTGTGTTACTCATTCTCGAGGAGTCGGTGGTGACGCATCATGACGAACTGCTTACGGTTACCATTGTCACAGTCGCATTGAGTGCACTGTTGCACGGGGTGACTGCGGCACCAATTTCCAATCTTTATGGCCGGCATGCTGCACGCATGGGTGAGTGTGAAGAAAGTAAACCCGTGGCTGAGTTGCCCCTGCGTGAAGGCTTTATGCAAACTGACAACAACGGATAGAGGACAGACATGAAAATGAATAAAATTGCCATAAAGAACTGGGACGAACTTGAGGATCGAGAACCTGCGTACGCACTGGTCGCGAATGTTGACCTGGTGATTGTCCGCTATGATGACAGCGTCACTGTGCTGTATGGACGTTGCGCCCATCGTGGTGCCCTGATGGCGGACGGCCATGTTGATGGTGACAATCTCATTTGTGGCGTCCATGGCTGGGATTACCGTCTTGATACCGGTGTCAGCGAATACAACCACAGCGAAACCCTGCCGAAGTTCAACGCCTGGGTCGACGCTGGACAGGTCTTTGTTGACCAGGATGAAATTATCGCCTGGGCCAAACAACATCCTCAGCCGTATCAGCGTGATTCATACCAGGGGGCCTATCAGGACCCGACCGGCACCGCGGATGAACCTTACGTGAAGTTCATTCGCAAACTGGCGGACGAAGGACTCTCCAAAGTCGGCCATCATGGCCCGGCGGCAGCCATGGGCGTACCGCGTGACAGCTTACCCAAATGGGACGATCTGCAATTTCTCGTCGGTCAACTGCACAAACTGCCGCTGCTCGATGACGAGCCGGTTGGCACCGACATCGTAATCGGGTCCAATGCAAAAAAACCCATGCATTTAGAGATACCGCTGTTTGTTTCGGACATGAGTTTTGGTGCGTTGTCGGAAGAAGCGAAGGTGGCGTTGGCCAAAGGTGCGCAACTTGCAGGTACTGGTATTTGTTCCGGTGAAGGTGGCATGTTACCCGAAGAGCAGGCAGCCAACTCCCGGTATTTCTACGAACTCGCCTCGGCCCGTTTCGGATTTTCCTGGGACAAAGTACAAAAGACACAGGCATTTCACTTCAAGGGAGGCCAGGGCGCAAAAACCGGCACCGGTGGTCACTTACCTGGCATCAAGGTAAAAGGCAAGATTGCCGAAGTGCGCGAGTTGCCGGAAGGTCAGCCTGCTATTTCACCCGCACGCTTCCCCGACTGGACTGACTTGAGTCAAATTCGCGAGTTTGCTGCCGAGGTGCGTGACAAAACGGGCGGTATTCCGGTTGGGTACAAGTTATCCGCACAACATATTGAGAAAGACATCGATGCGGCACTCGAAGTCGGTGTTGATTACATCATTCTTGACGGTCGCGGTGGTGGCACCGGTGCTGCACCATTAATTTTCAGAGACAACATTTCTGTGCCGACGATTCCAGCCCTGGCCCGCGCGAGACGACACCTTGATAGCAGCAATGCATCCGATGTGACACTCATTATCACGGGTGGCTTAAGGCACCCCGCCGATTTTGCCAAGGCAATGGCACTGGGTGCTGATGGCATCGCTGTGTCTAATGCAGCCATCCAGGCAATCGGCTGTTTAGGTATGCGTGCCTGTCACACCAACAACTGTCCTGTGGGTATTGCCACACAAAAACCGCACTTGCGTGCACGTTTGCCAGTTGATGTTGCGGCCGAACGGCTGGCACGTTTCTTTTCAGCCGCGGTTGAATTAATGACAGTACTCGCGCGCGCCGCGGGCCATCATCATCTGCGCGATTTTAACATCGATGACTTAACAACATTCAAGGCCGACATGGCACAACTGACCGGTGTTGACTACGGTGGCGTGATGCAAAAGGAGCAGAGATGACAACACTGTTTTTTCCAAATCTCGATGCGCAATCGATTGTTGTCACGCGCGACGCGCTACAGGCATATGCGCGTGTGCTTGGTGCGTGGTTGAAAACCTGTCGACCTAAACGCAAACACTGGTGGCATGCCAGTCTTCGCCCTTCCTTAAATGGTGTAACAACGGGTGTGGTACATGCAGGGATAGACTTTGAACTGGAACTGAATCTAAAAGAAAGCCTGTTGCATGGGCGGACGTCAAACGATAAGTCGTTGACCGAAATATTAAACGGACAATCCGCAGCGGAACTTGCAACAAGTATCCACGACTTCCTGATCGCTGCCGGTATCGACAACCAGTTCATACCAGAACAGAGCCAACACAGCACAAACAGATTCGCCGACTACCTGGCAGAGCATGCCGTTACCCTGGCTGGTACACTGAATTCAGTGGCAACGGCCATGGAATTGTTTCGTGCGGGCATTCGTGAAGAAACCAGTCCAATACAACTGTGGCCGCATCATTTTGATTTATCCATGCTGTGGCTGCCCGGCGAAAATATTCCGGGTCAGGATACAGCAAACGAAGAATATTCAGACAAACAAATGAACTTCGGATTTACCTTCGGTGATGAAGGCATTCCCGAGCCCTATTTTTATATCACAGCTTATCCTTTACCCGACGCATTTCAAAAACTTCCGTTACCTGCCGGAACAATCTGGCAGTCAGAAGGATTCAGTGGCGCAGTACTTACTTATCAATCATTATTAAAAAACTCCGACCCAACGTATTATTTAATCGATCTATGGAGCAGTCTGCTATCCGCGGGCCGTGACCACATACTCGAAAACCCGACTGAAGGATCCCTGTAATAACAGGGGTCAGATCCTGGTTATCCCTAATATAAGCAGAAACCGGGATCTGACCCCTTTTCTCCCTTTTGATTGCTAAAATCGCACCGTATGTTCAAATTTATAAAGAAGTGGCGGCAGCAGCGAATTATTACAAGTAGCACTGTATCTCCGGAAAACTGGAAAAGTGCATTTGACCTCTTGCCGCTACTTGACCATTTATCCGAAGATGAAAAGAACAGCCTGCGAGAGCTTGCTATATTGCTTCTGCATGAGAAATCATTCATCGGTGCGCATGACCTTGAAGTCAGCGAAGAGATGACGCTGCTTATCGTGCTGCAAGCCTGCCTGCCAATTCTACATCTCGGGATCGACTGGTACTCGGGGTGGACGACCATCATCGTATACCCGGCAGGCTTCGCACCGGAAAGAACCGTGGTGGATGAATTCGGCCTGGCACATACCACCAGGAGCGAACTCAGTGGTGAAGCGTGGCAACGTGGGCCGGTGATCCTGTCCTGGAAGCATGCTGAACATGCGGGAATAAAGGATGGACACAATGTGGTGATCCACGAATTCGTTCACAAGCTGGATATGTTGAACGGTGCGGCTGACGGTTTTCCACCCATGCACAAAGACATAAGTGCAACATCCTGGTCGGAAATATTCACCGACGCATTCGAGGACTTCCAGCGTAACCCAAAACCAGGCCTGGACCGTTATGGCGCCACCGCCCCGGCCGAATTTCTTGCAGTACTGAGTGAAGTGTTCTTCGAGAAACCAGACTTACTCAACGATGCATATCCAAAAGTGTACGAGACACTCAGTCTGTTTTTCAAACAGGACCCCATCAACTCCCGCCTTTCAAGGGATCAGGCTACTTGAACATGCAGACCGCAGGTTGGGCTACACATTCGTTCAGCCAACCTGCAAAACCGGCGATCATTGGCGGGATTCTGCTATCTAAAAAGAGGCCGGGTATATTTTCTTACCATAAATGTATCCGACCCCTTATTGAAACCAACGAGCGGTATTCAGGGCTTCCTGTCAACCACCCGCTCTTTTGGTAGCCGGTCTGCGATAGCATCACCCAACTGTTCCAAGTCGGCATAGCCCTCTAGGCGTATACCCCGATTATTCTTCAATTTCATTTGGATGTGCTCAACCTGTCCTTTCCTGCGGTAAAAAGTCAGTGCAACAATTTCTTTAGTGTCCAGCACGGATTTGTCGTTTCTGGTAAAGAAGGAGACGTCATCGCCGTCAATTTCAATCCGATGATCTTCGGCTAGACGCAGGTAGCGACGATAACGGTAGTAATTGACAAGACTACCAACGACCACCACGATTATAACGGACCAAAATACCATATCATTGTAGGTTTCCGGGTATTGGAAGTGTCCGGCGGTGATAACGGCAGCCAATAGCAGAGCGAACAGTGCGCCCAAGATAATGTTTTTCTTGCGGGTATGAAGTGACGTTTCACTGATGGAGTAGCGCATAGAACATTTCGGTGGTTTAGTTAACAAATTACCAGGCACTAATCGAAGCGAGTACAGGAAGCATAACCCACAAATAATCAAATAATCGGGTCAGAGCACAATTTTTCCTAATATAGATTACGACATTGTCTGATTTCTCCATTTCTAATTAACGCTCATTCCGTAAAAAGGGGTCGGATTGAGCTACCCCCTTTCCCTCAAAGCCGTTCCCTGATTACACCTTTTTACGTCCTGAACCGTGCACAGCACCGAAGTGAAGCAGTCAGGCGAACGATTCCCGAAAAATGAAGTCATATTTTTAACTGCGCCCTGCGTGGATGCCGCATGATTCGTGCGGGATTACGGAGCCGGCTGTCCCTGGCAGGGTTTAAAGAAAGGACGACCAGCACCCAGGAGGTGGCTCATGAGTCTCAATCCGTTTATTACGCCATATGACCGGTTACCCGAAACACTGCCGATCTTTCCACTGGGCGGTGCGATTGTCATGCCGGGCAATGATTTGCCGCTGAACATCTTCGAACCGCGCTACCTGAACATGGTCAACGACGCACTCGCCTCTCACCGTATGATCGGTATGATTCAGCCGGACCCGGCTGCCGAAAATGCAACCGGCCTTTGCCAGACCGGTTGCGCGGGACGGATCACCGATTATAGCGAGACCCGTGAAGGCTGTATCGAGATCGTTCTGAGTGGCGTATGTCGTTACGATATCGTCGAGGAACTGCCGACCACCCGCGGCTATCGCCTGGTCGCACCGGACTGGTCACGCTTTCGCGACGACTACGCCGACTACGAAGGCCGGTTGCACGGCGAACAGGACCTGCTGATCCAGACACTGAAACGTTACTGCGCGGCCAAGGGGCTGGAAACCGACTGGACCGTGCTTGAACGCCTGTCGATGCTCAGGTTGCTGAACAGCCTGAGCATGGCGCTGCCGCTCAGCGAGCAGGACAAGCAGGTGCTGCTGGAAACCGTCGAACCGGCGGAGCGCCTGTACACCTTTACCGCCCTGCTCGACAGCGAACTGCAAACACCCGGGCCGGTCACTCGGCATTAATTCAACAGGGGCCTGATACATTTCAGTCAGAAAAATGCATCAGGCCCCACTGCTGCACCATAAAACCAAATTGATGCAGCGGCCTGGTTGCGAATTAATTCATTTTACAAGCCAGAATCAAGGGGTCAGAGTACTTAAAGGCCCAGAGTTTCAAGCACTCTGACCCCTTGAACTGCGTCTCGTTAGATAAAGGTGTCCACTTTTTTAGGGGAAGTACAAATGTCCGTTGCAACGCCTTGTTAGGCAGCCGTTTCCTCAAGGATCGTCTCCTCTGGTGGACTATACAACAATGACCGAAGGATACGTCCTTGAAACTCGGTGCGGCACTGGATCATTTCCTTTAGCTTTCTAAACTCGGCGTAAGAGACCCGAGGATCGATCATTATCTGATCGATAAGGTCGTGGGCATTCAGTTTGTATCGTAGAAGCCGGCCGTCCGCTTCTCCTCGATCGTCAAAGTAAAGCAACCGCACCTCTTTTTCGTGGCGGAATGCCGGTCGCTTCACCAACAGGGTACGAAACAAGCTATCTTTCTCTAAAGAACCATTCTTATAGATACCGTTCGCGAATCGTCTAGTGCCTTCTCCCCAAGATACAACCTTCCCAACAACACAGAACCTGTCAGGCCGATTGACGCCGCCATGGTACAGTGACTCCAGAAGCCTTCTTACCGTGACCGGATGCGAATGTCACGGGTGTCACGAGATTATATTCGCCACATGGCATCGGAACTGGTGTTCAAGACCAGCACTGCCCGTACATTTTCTCATGGTATATATAGGCTTTCACCTGACCCGTTTTGTCGCGAACCTTCGAACGCAGAATGAAATTCCCGTAGGGTATCCCAGCATAGGGTGACGCACCCCCTTACTCCAACAGCAAAGACAGCCTCATCAAAAAAAAACAGTGGTCGGCAGCTTCAGTAACCGATCTACTAACAGCTATCTAGGCTTCTGGCGCCTAACTACTATTAGATTGCCTAAAAGTCAGATTTGCCTTACGACTTTTAGGTCATGTTTGTATATTGCACATCACTATTTCAATAGGTTAGGTTCATATTATATGGCCTAATGGATTTTACAAACCATGCTGTAGAAAACATTGTGGAAAACTGGTCTCTGAGCCCATTTTTCGCCTGGTGCAAATCGAATTTAAGAGGACGCAAGATCTCCATGGAAATCTCAACCATCCCCACCCAACCCTTCCCCGACCAGCGCCCCGGCACCTCCGGTCTGCGCAAAAAAGTCAGGCAATTCCAGACGCCCCACTACCTGGAAAACTTTGTCCAGTCGATCTTCGACACCCAGACGGACCTCAAGGGCGGCACACTCGTGCTGGGCGGTGATGGCCGTTATTACAACCGGCAGGCGATCCAGATCATTCTCCGCATGGCGGCGGCCAATGGTGTGGCCAGGGTCATTGTGGGCCAGGGCGGCCTGCTCTCCACGCCGGCCGCCTCCTGCGTCATCCGCAAGTACCGGACCAACGGCGGCATCATTCTCTCCGCCAGCCACAATCCGGGCGGCCCGGACGCGGACTTCGGCATCAAGTTCAACACGCCCAATGGCGGCCCGGCCCCGGAGGGTGTCACCGAGGCCATCTTCGCGCGCACTCGGGAGATCAGCGAATACCGGACACTCAACACTGAAGACATCGACCTCGATACCATCGGTGACCTGTCGCTGGGGGACACCCGCGTGGAGATCATCGATTCCGTGGCGGACTACGCCGCCCTGATGGAAGAGCTGTTCGATTTCGAGCGCATTCGCCAACTGTTCAACGTCCGGACACTTCCGCATGCGCTTCGACGCCATGCACGCCATCACCGGTCCCTATGCCAAACGCATCCTGGAAGACAGGCTGGGCGCGGAACCCGGCACCGTGATCAATGGCATCCCGAAAGAGGACTTCGGCGGCGGTCACCCCGACCCCAACCTGGTACACGCGCACGAGGTGGTTGCCCTGGCATCGGGGCCCGATGCGGTCGACTTTGCCGCCGCCTCCGATGGCGACGGCGACCGCAACATGGTCCTGGGGCGCAATTTCTTCGTCACCCCCAGCGACAGCCTGGCGGTGATGGCCGCCAATGCGCATCTCATCAAGGGCTATGCCGGCGGCATTCGCGGGGTGGCCCGTTCCATGCCGACCAGCCAGGCCGTCGACCGGGTCGCCGCGGCGCTGGGCCTTGACTGCTACGAGACACCGACCGGCTGGAAGTTTTTCGGCAACCTGCTGGATGCCGAACGCATCACGCTCTGCGGTGAGGAGAGTTTCGGCACCGGTTCCGATCATGTCCGGGAGAAAGACGGGCTGTGGGCGGTGCTGTTCTGGCTCAATCTGCTGGCGGTGCGGCAGGAATCCGTGGCGGAGATCGTGCAGGCACACTGGCGGGAGTATCGGCCGTAATTTTTATACCCGCTATGACTATGAAGGGATCGACACCGAGGCCGCCAATGGGCTGATGACCCATCTGCAGGCACGTTTGGCTGACCTGCCGGGCACGACGCTTGACGGTTACACCGTCGACTATGCCGACAACTTCGCCTACACCGATCCGGTGGACGGGAGTGTGTCGAAGAACCAGGGGATTCGTATCGGGTTTACCGATGGATCGCGGATTGTTTTTCGGCTTTCGGGTACGGGTACGGAGGGGGCTACCTTGCGGGTTTATCTTGAGGCCTTTGAGGCTGATCCGGAAAAGCAGGGGCGTGAGACGGCGGAGGTGATGCGGCCGTTGGTTGGGATTGCTGTCGGGATAGCGGAGATTGAGGCGCGGACGGGGCGCAGGGAACCGACGGTGATTACCTGAATAGTTATATAAGGTAGCTGTTTGTATTTTGATCCCCTCTCCCCGACCCTCTCCCGGAGGGAGAGGGGGAAATGAGGTGGAGTAAGGAGGAGTCTGGTTGAATAATCCTACAGTCATGGCGGCAGCGTCTGGCTGATCTGCATGTCTGGTCCCGGTAGCCTAAAGCCACACAATCAACGGTCGATAACATATAGCACTTAGTGCTATACTTGCCAACGTCACAAGGATAGCCGAATGCGGCTCTTTAAAAGCAAGTGGTTCCAACAATGGGCCGCTGGCGAAAGACTGGATGATGGAGCCCTGCTGGCAGCCGTAAAAGAAATGGAAAGCGGACTGATCGATGCCAGGCTGGGCGGGCATGTGGTCAAGAAGCGCGTGGCATTGCCAGGGCGCGGCAAACGCGGCGGCTCCCGCACCCTGGTGGTCTACCAACGAGCCGACAAGGCGTTCTTCGTCTACGGCTTTGCAAAGAATGAACGGGCAAATATCAGTGATAAGGAACTGAAAGCGCTCAAGCTGTTGGCCACCGAGTTACTGGGCTATAGCAAGCAGGCGCTGGCCAGGGCAATCAAGGCCGGTGAATTAATCGAGGTGCATGAGGATGTCCAGGTCAATCCTGAAAACAGTACATAAAACCGCAAAGGGTCTGCACAAGGCAGGCACTATGGATACCATGACCATGCGCGAATTCGATGCACTGTGCCTGCCACCCGTGAAGACCTATACGCCCACGCAGATCAAACGCCTGCGCAACCGCTTCAAGGCCAGCCAGGCAGTGTTCGCCGCCTTCCTGAACACCAGCCCCTCGACCGTACAAAAGTGGGAGCAGGGACAAAAGAAGCCAAATGGTCCTTCACTAAAGTTGCTGAACCTGGTCGATACGCATGGCCTGGAGGCACTGGCTTAAAGCATGACCGATCATTGCGGCCATACGCTCAGCAACAACCTGCGTTAATAGATATAAATATGTCTATAAATACCTATATTTAGGCATTAATAGCTATTATTTTATCTATTTATTCCTTTTTGCTTGACATCTCGTTAAATAGTCATATATTTGTCTATTATTAGCTATTTATAGCTTTAATAGGTGATTTTATGACTGTTATTGACTATTACACCGCTTCGGACAGTGCCATCCTTGAATCGCTGGGCGAGCGCATTCGAGGCCTGCGCCTGCGTAAAAACATCACCCAGGAGGCGCTGGCCGAACGCACCCTGTTGTCCGTCGGCACCATCAAGTCGCTCGAGGCCGGCAAGGGGAAGCTGTCGACCCTGATCGCGGTGCTGCGCGAACTGGGCGCGCTCGACCAGCTGGACCAGTTTATTCCGCCGATCACGATCAGCCCGCTGCAAATGGCGGCGGCCAATGCCCGGCAACCCGCACAGCGCACGCGTGCAAGGTCGACTGGACGGCAGGGGCCAGGCAAACCGCCAGGCACACGCGCGACGACCGGCAAGGACAAACAGTAAATGAACGCGGTGGTGAATGTCGCCGAGGTCAGCTTGTGGGGGCAGCGTGTCGGCGCCGTTGCCCTCGATGGTGACGTGGGCGTGTTTGAATTCGATGCGGACTTCCTGAAGCTGGGACTGGATATCGCGCCGATCACGATGCCGCTGGAGGAAGCCCGCAACGGCCACACCCTGCACAGCTTTCCGGCACTCAACCGGGACACCTTCAAGCGCCTGCCCGGCTTGCTGGCCGATACCCTGCCCGACAAGTTTGGACAGGCGATCGTCAATGCCTGGCTCGCACGGCAAGGCCGGAGCCCGAATGATTTTTCGATCATCGAGCGGCTCTGCTACACCGGCGCGCGCGCGATGGGCGCACTGGAATTCAGGCCGCCGGTGATTTCGCACCTCGACCAGGCCGTCGATGTCGACATCGATGCAATGGTGAGCCTGGTGCACGAGATCATCAGTCATCGCAATCAAATCGATGTGACGCTGACCGATGATGCGCAGACCAACAAGGATGCGCTGCTGGACATCCTGCGTATCGGCACCTCGGCGGGCGGCGCACGCGCCAAGGCGGTGATCGCCTACAACGAAGCCACCGGCGCGGTGATGTCCGGACAGGCAGCGGCCCCGAAAGGTTTTGACCACTGGCTGTTAAAGTTCGATGGCGCCAGTGATATTGAACTGGGCAAGACCGCCGGCTTCGGGCGCATCGAGTACGCCTATTACCATATGGCGAAAGCCGCCGGCATCGATATGACGGAGAGTCGCCTGCTGGAGGAAAACGGCCGCGCGCACTTCATGACGCGGCGCTTCGATCGCATCGCGGGCGACAAGCTCCACCTGCAATCGCTGTGTGCGATGGCGCATTACGATTTCAACATGGCCGGTGCGTACGGCTATGAACAGGCGCTCATGATCATGCGCAAACTGAAACTCTCCAAAAAGGCACAACTGCAGCTTTATCGCCGCATGGTGTTCAACGTGATCGCGCGTAACCAGGACGACCACACCAAGAACATTGCCTTCCTGATGGACCGGGAGGGCAAATGGTCGCTCTCCCCTGCCTTTGACATGACGTATTCACATAATCCGTCAGGCAAGTGGACGAATCAGCACCAGATGACGGTGAACGGCAAGCGTGACGGGTTTAGCAAGGAGGACTTGCTCCGAGTGGCCGCGTCAAGTGATCTCAAGGGTGCCGCGAATGTGGTCCAGGAAGTGCTGGATGCCGTGCAACAGTGGCCGGAGTTTGCGAAGCGGGCCGGGGTTGATAGCAAGCGGACCAGGCATATTGCAGAACAACATCGAGTGAGTTTTTAAAACGGGCAATAGATCAATCACCACTGCTGTCCCACAAACTCCCTCTCCCACAGGGAGAGGGTTGGGGGAGAGGGGATAGAATAAAGCTAACTGCCTGTTTTATACCCCCTCTCCCTGGCCCTCTCGGTAACTGCTCCATGCGTTACTCTACCTCCTGCATCCCTGCAGTCGTCCCTCCGGGAGAGGGGATACCCTGTTTGTTTTGCAGGAACCAATTTACATGTACAGCTGGCAATAACAGTACGTATAAATATTTTGTTTCATGGTGTTACAGGTAATTCTATAAGTAATTATGGGACAGCAGTGATCAATCACAATTGAATGACCAAAAATCGCTTCTACTTCATGGATAAGGTGATTGCTATATCTGATCTTCGGCCCCTCGCTTCGCTCTCCCCAACCCTCTCGGGAACTGCTCCTGCGTTACTCTACCTCCTACATCCATGTAGTCGTCCCGAAGGGAGAGAGAGGGAGTTTAGTGGCCGCAGTCGATTGTTGCGCTTCGCTGCAGTCAAATGGAATACCGGGACTTAACAGATGACATTTGAATTTGAAGAACTGGACTACCAAAAAACCCCGCTGGGTGAAATCAGTCTCAGGCGCCGGGCGGAACCCGGGCTCGCAGGGAAAATTCTCTACGAGGTGAAGCTTGGCGACGAATTCCTGATGTCCAGCCTGTTTACCGCCGCCGAGATTCAACTGGCGAGACTCGGGCTCGCCGCGCTTGCAGGCACCGGCCTGGACATCGTGGTCGGTGGACTGGGGCTGGGCTATACAGCGGTTGCGGTCCTGGAAGACCCGTCAGTCAGGTCGCTCATGGTCGTAGAGGTGATGGAACCGGTTATCGACTGGCACCGCCGGGGCCTCGTACCGCTTGGGAAGGAACTGGTGTCAGACCCCCGTTGCACCCTTGTCCATGCAGACTTCTTTGACCTTGCATCTTCGTCCGGCGGCGGATTCGATCGTACCGACCCGACCCGGCTGGTTCACGCGGTGTTGCTCGATATTGATCATTCTCCCAGCCATTGGCTTCACTCGGGAAACAGCGCTTTTTATACGGCGGCGGGGCTCAGGAACCTGGCTGACAAGCTCCACCCCTCCGGAGTCTTCGGGCTGTGGTCCAACGATCCCCCGAATGCGGAATTCACGGGTCTGCTCGATACAGTATTCCAGTCTTCCGAGTCCCATATTGTGACCTTTTCGAACCCGTATACGGGCGGTAAATCCTCCAACACGGTTTACCTGGCCCATAAGCGTAGCGTCGTGCTATGAACAGGGGTGGTGTTTTCTGCGGTTAGTCTGCTTATGGGAATCAATGGGGATAATTCAACTCCACCAAAATAATTCCACTTGACTTTATCAACGCATGGACTTTTCCGCCAGCGGCCGGTCCCGCGTCAACAGGATATTGAGCAGGTTGTTCTGGAAGCTGATGTTGCCGGTCAGGCTGTCGTGCGATTCGCACAGCAGGATCGAGTGGTCCATGGGGAAAAAACTGTACCGGTGTCGTGGCACGGTGGGGTCCAGCGCCTCGCGCGCAAACAATGAGGGCTTGGTCACACGGCCGTCGCCGGGTTCCAGCATGAGTTTTTCGTAGTCCACGCCGGGCAGACGTCTGGTCATCTCGCCCGGGCGCAGGCGCAGCACCGATTCGCCGTTGACCTCCTCGACCAGGAGGCGCGCCGGGGTCAGTTCACAATCGCCGCCGAACACCACGTGGCGCACCGTGCTGTGCTCCACCGGCACGGTCAGTGACCAGACGAAGCGCCGCGCGCGTTCGAGGTGTTTCTCGAAATAGCGTTCCAGCATGGCGAGGTAGGCAGCACCCTGCTCCGGGTCCGGGAAACGCTTGATGATGCGTGCGCGCACCTGCGGATCGAAGATCGACCACTGGAAGGCGCGCCAGATTTGCACGTCGAACAGGTCGCGGTCGAGCACTTCGCCGTTGGCGACTTACCAGCGCACTGCGAATCGGGTGCGGGAACAGCTGGTAGGCGCTCGGCATGGTGGCGAAGGTCTCGGTCGGGATGCGGCGCAAACCAATCCTGAAGCCCTGCAGGAATTCGTTGAGCCCGCTGACCGAACCGAGGTTGGGCGTACCGAGCAGGATGACCTTGCGCACGCGCGTGGCGCCGTGGTCGCTCATCGGGAAGTCGTTGCTATCCAGCACGTCCGTGGTGCCGTAGCGCAGGTAGTAGCGCGTGGCCAGCCCGCCCATGCTGTGCGCGACGATATCGACCTTGAGATCGGGGTCGGCGTAGTCGCTGCGAATGCGGTTGATCAGTTCGTCGAGGCGCCGCGCGGTCTCTACATTGTCCTGGCGCCAGTCATACACCAGGATGTAGTAACGTCGCCGGCCGTCGGTCACCGGCTCACCGGGCATGCCTTTTATATAGCCACCCGCGGTTTCCAGTGTGCGAATGATCGCGCCGTAAAAATCACGCCCGGCGGCGCGGTCGGTGATGGCATGGGCCTCAAGCTTCGAGGCAGCGGGTTGCAGGGTGTCGGCATCGATCGGCAGTGCGATGTCATCGTAGCTGTTGAACAGCAACGAGGTGATGCCGCCCGGCCAGACCTCCGTGCCGGTATCACGGTCACGCAGGCGCGCACCGAATACGCCGTGCACGAGGATGACCGGGGTTTCCACCTCACCGGCTTCGACGGTGGTGTCGCGCGTTAACGGGCGTGTTTCGTACAGGCGCTGCAGGTCGGGTACCGGGGAAAGTGCGCAGCCGTTGTACCAGGCAGGACAACAGGACGAGGATGCAGAGACGGTTGGGCATGGTTTATTTGTCCAGGATTATCATTTGAACCTTATTTGGGTTTTATAATTTCCGATGCTCTTCCCGCCAAATCGCAGGTTGCTCCTGTTTGATCCCCTCTCCCTAAGCCTCTCCCTGAGGGAGAGGGGATTGTTACGATGCCTTTCTCTCAAGGGAGAAGGAATGCAGCCTTTTGCAGGCTGGACTGAGGTACAAAGCCCACCATGCACCCTCAAAAAACATAGTTGCTAAAAAGGGGCCGGATATATTTTCGGCAGGCAACTCAATCATAGTATTCGAACAACCCTTCAAAATAACCAACACGGGGACCATTAATTCCCTGCCTGGGTTGTCGGCTCCTTGAATAATGCTTGCTTGCGAGGGTTACTGATTGTTTTAATTTGAAATAAATATGGCGGCCAGGGACAGGCAAAAAGTCAGCCATTATTTGCGACATTCCACCCGTCCCGGCATCAATCAGGCCATTTTCCGTCTTCTCGACCGCCGCCACCTGATAATCCCTGAAAAATCATCGTGTTCAACCGGAATTTCATTAAACTTTTTTCAGAACGGACCGTTATTTTACACAGACACCTGGTGATGCCTCGCGATGCATAGCTGTGCGTGCGTCCGTGCGCATCCAATCACTACGGCAGTTCATGGCGAGCAACGGGACTGTCACACGCAACGGGAATGAGCTTGATGGAAAAGGTCAAACACGAGCTGCAGCTGGACGGAACGATCCAGCAGGGATTTTCACTGGCGACGGCGGTTGAGGAACTCACGAAGCTCTTCAAGAACAAGGCGGAGTGGTTCCAGCCACTGCTGGACGGGCAACCGGTTTCACACAGTATCTACATTACCCCGGAGAATGCGGAAAAACTGCAGGCATTTCTGGCCACTATTGGTTTACAGGGTCAACTCCTGCCTGATAGTCCGGAACCAGCCGATGCTCCGCTGGATCTGGTTGCCATGGCGGGAATGAACGATGCAGGCCCGGCGGCACAATCCAACCCGCTCCCGGACACACCGGCTGAACATGCCGACGTCAGTAAGAAGGCTGCAGGCAAACCGCAGGAAAAAAGCGGCGGCATGACACTTCAACTCGTACCCGTGGACGAAGAAACGGATGATCAACCAGCGTCAACGGCTGACCCGGCTCATGGCGGGGTCTGCCCGAAATGCGGTGTCGAACAGGAACCGGCAGAACAGTGCAGTGCCTGTGGCATCTTCTTTGCCAAGTACCGGGCACAGCAGGAAGGATCGACTGCCAGCCAGACGGCCGCCACGACTGTTGCAAGCACAGATTCCAACGATGAAACAGCGACGCTTGAAGAAGACATGCTCGACTATGTTCGGGAGAACGGCTATTACTATGACGCGAAGTTCGACGTAATCCGCGATGCCGGCGACAAGTTCAAGCCGGGCTGGCACTGGCCGGGGTTCTTCTTCCCCTTTCACTGGGCCCTGTATCGCAAGCTATGGCTATGGGCAGCGGCCCTGTTTGTTGTGCCGGTCATACTGGCCCCGGTGTTACCGTTTTTCAGCTTCATCATCATCAACGTCCTGTTCGCGATGAGCGCGAACTTCATCTACTACAAACATGTCAGGAATGAAGTCACAAAGCTCCGCAAACTCGGCAAGGCCAGTACCGAAACCATGGCGAAGGCCGGTGGTATTTCGTGGCCCGCGGTCGTCGCCGGCATCCTGCTGCCGTTTGTCTTCAGTGGCGTGTTGTTATCCTGGATGATGCCCGGCGGTTTCAATAGTTTTCAGACCATGCAGTCGGCCTACGACGAGCAGGACCCTAAGGTAATGAATTCGCGGCAGGGTCAGGAGACCTTCCTGAACATGACCATGTCGAAGCTTGCCATCGTGGTATTGATACAGCAGGGCAAGATCAAACCTGATGACGTCAGTTACGACAGCCTTGTTGATCAGGGCATGCCGGCCAATAACCTCATCGACGGCTGGGGCACACCCTTTCGCATCAGTAGCGAAGGCAGGGACGTATTCATCGACTCCGCCGGACCGGACCGGGAATTCGATACCAGCGACGATCTGCAGCAGTAGCGCCAGGTCCTGGTCAATTCACCGGGCATCGCGACAGCTGCGGTACAGTCCCGCAATGCAGGCCAGTCAGCGACTCCTGATGAATCCGAAGACGTCAAGACCGTGCAACAGCGGATTCGGGGGCGCGATACGACTGGCCCTGAGGTAATCGTGATACAGCGCCTCGCTATCGGGTTCGAACGCGGGAGGTTGCAGGGCATAACGAATGCGGCTGTAACTGTTACCGATGCTGTCGGCCGGTACCGCCAGTTGCATATCGAAATCCCGTAGCCTGTCCACGTATTCCTCGACCGTCCAGGCCGGATCGCGCGGGTGCCCATAGTAGGCAAACAGCGACTCCAGTTCCTGATAACACAGCCGCGCAAACGCCTGTGGCGAGAGTGCCTGCATGCCGCGTTTCACGCGATTCCGGGAGCGCATCCTGAACCAGGGGTAACGCAGGTAAAACCAGTACAGCCCGGTCGCCACGGCCGCGAACGCAATAGCCGGGCTGAATTGCCACAACCCCTGCAACAACAGGACGGCTGCATGCTTGATGATTAACACCAGCTGCTGCAACATTTCCGCAATTCGCCTGTAAGTGTTACTGACCAGGACACTCCAGTGGATCTCCCGGTCGGACTCGGGCAGGTACTCCCAGACCCGTGACAGGTCGTCGAGATATTCGGACAACTGGTCGCCGGTCGAGGCGTCTTCGCGGGGCTGCGGCAGTGCGTAGAACGCGGTCGGTTCAAACAGCACCCAGCCGTGCTCCGGAAACCAGGCCTCGACCCAGGCATGGGCATCGAGTGCACGCACCTCGTAATAACCGGTGAGCGGATTATAGGTGGTGGCGGAAAAGCCCGTCGCGAGGCGCGCAGGTATCTGCTGCGTGCGCAGCATGACGGCCATGGCCGTGGCGAAGTACTCGCAATGCCCCCGGCGCGTGTCGAACAGGAACTCCTCCAGGGGTATGCGTCCCTGTGAACTGACGACGGTCGAGAAGCTGTAGTCATACTCACTGCGCAGATACTGTTCCAGGCGCCCCGCTGCCGCCATGTCGGTACTCCCGCGCATGATCTCCGCGGCCAGCAGGCTGATGCGTGGCGACAGGTCTTCCGGTAACTGCAGATAGTGACCTGGCTCATGCAGCTGTTCGGCACCACTGGCCGGTCGTCCGGCGGCATCGGCAATCACGGAGCGCACCGAGTAGGTGGTGCCTGACCGCAACCGGCCCGGGACCTGCAAACCACGGTCGCTGTTGCGGGCAATGACGCTGCCCGGAAAGCGCAGTCCCGCAATGCGATCTGCGCCATAGATGAAACCGGGCAGGTCATGCACGACATTGATCGTCTGCTGGACGACGGACTGACCGTCGTCCTCCATGAAGCGGATGGCGCCGTTATGCAACTCGAGTTTCTCGGTCCCCGGGTATCGCCGCGCCCATGACCGCCCGTCGAAGGTATCGAATACCTGCCCGCGCAAATAGAGCGGACGCGCGGCCTGTACATACAGCACGATGCCGTTGAAGAGCCCCGCACCTCCTTCGCGTCCGGGATCGTCGATGTCCAGCTGTTCGCCGAAGCCGCTATAGCCGGGCGCGCTGCCCGCCGACTCCCCGCTGTTGCCGTCTTTCGTGAGCGAATCGCTGTTGTCGCGCCATGCGTTATTCGCAGAACCGCTGTCACCGGCTGAATCCACCGGCGCTTCGCCGGCCTGATTGGTAGCCTCGTCCAGCCACTCGCGGTCATCGTAATAATTCCCCCCGCCCGCCGGGAAGGCACCGATGTGCGCAGCCGGCGGCCGGGGAACAGTGAAATAGAGCCCGAGCGACAGTATTGCCAGCACCACAGAAAATCCGCCGATGACAGACCAGCGCCGCAGGCGGCCTGGCAGTTGCCCCTGGCCGATGGCGAGTTGCATGCGTTCATCCTGGTAAACGGCCGCCAGGGTCAGCCCGCCGGTCAGGGTGTAGGCCGCCATGTAGACCAGAAATCCGCTGCTCCGGCTTTCTGCGGCGGCAAACAGCAGGCATACCAGCGTGACAATCAGGCAGAAATACAAATCGCGCCGGGCGGTGAGCGTGATATTGCGCGTGGCCTGGATCGCCAGCAGGAAGGCTAGCAGGGCGTTTATCAGCGAGCCGGTTACCAGCATGACCGCCAGGATGAACAGCGCGATCATCACGCCGACATGGGTCAGTTGCTGGTAGGCGGCATGCCGGGTGACCGCATTCGCCCGGCCGGCAGACAAACCCAGGGCGATCACCGGACTACCGGCAAGCAGACCACCCAGAACGACGCCGGCACTTTGCGAGAGCGATAATATCGCCAGCAGGGTCGTCAGTTGCAGGCCGAACAGGCTGTAATAGACGGCCGGACTCTTCAGCCTGGTTGTCATGTGGCAAACACGCGTTCAAGGTCGGCGCCGCGGCCGATGCGGTAGACCGGATCACCGGACTCGATGCTGTGTCCCCCGCCCGGTGACCGGCGGGCGGGATACAGAAAGCTGTCCGTATCGAAGCGAATACGGATAGTCCTGTGCTGCCCGGTGTCGATGAACGCGCCGGGCTCCGCATTCGATGGTTCGTTTTCGAACACCACCAGCACCCCGCGTCCGCCGTCATGCTCACCTGCCAGACGGATGGCCTTCGAATAGGATGTGTCGCCATCAGCCCTGACGCGGGCCAGCGCCTCGAGAATAGTCTGGAAGTGGCCTTCACCGCGACCGCCCGGTATCGAGAGCTTGTCCCTGCCATGGCCGAACAGCGCGACACTGTGCCCCTCATCGAGTGCATGCCGGGCAATGGACGCTGCCGTCTTCACGGCATATTCGAGGGTACTTTCCTTGCCTTCCCCGCAGTTGTCCGCCGCATTCAGGTTCAGCACCAGGCTCACCCGCGTAATCGATATCCACTCGAGTTCACGCACCATGAGTGCGCCGTGGTGCGCACTGGAAGACCAGTGAATATGCCGGGGACTGTCACCCCGCCGGTATTCGCGCACGCCCATAAAATCCCCGGCGCCACCGGCACGGATGATCGAACGGTTGCCCGCCGCGGGCAGTGATTCATTGCCCAGGTAGTCGAGTTGATTGATGCTGAAGACCGATGGATAGACCAGCAAGGTACTGGGTGTTGTAGTGATGCGGCGCGTGGCGCTATGCAGACCGAATGGAAAACCGGTCTTCAGCGTCAGGGAATCAAAGGTGTATTCACCGCGCAGGTCGCACGGCAGCTTCAAACTGACTGCATCACGGTCGCCGAGCATCGGGATAAAACCCATGGCCTGCTGAAAGTCAGGCGCTGCGAACGGCAGGTAGTCCCAGACCTCGAGCATGTAACGGCTGATCCAGCCACGGTTTTCAAGACTGATAACGAACTCGACGTCTTCCCCCTCAACCGCCCTGGCCGGATGTCGACGCATGGCCTCGACCCGGCTCAGCGCCCAGCGCGGCGAAATCCAGGTAATGAGCAGGGTCCCGAGCACAAGCGCGAACATACCGTAAAGCAGTGCAATACCGCGATTCCAGGCAATCAGATACAGGATGGCACTGACCAGGACGAGGACAGTGCCCGGGGTAAACAGACGGTGCAGATCAGGCCGCGGCAACAGGGACTTGTACCTGATTGAGAATGGACATCAGTACGGTCTCCTCGTTCACCCCGGCAGAGCGTTTCATGGAATGCGCGATCAGGCGGTGGGCCAGCACCGGTACCGCGACCTGCTTGATAGTGTTCGGCTGCACATAGTCTTTCCCGGACAACAGCGCCATGGCACGCGCCGCCTTCATCATGGCCAGAGAACCACGCGGACTGGCGCCCATGATCAGGTCCTTGTGTTCACGTGTTGCCTGCACGATCCTGGCAATGTACTCCAGCACGTCCGGTTCGATATGGATCTTGTTGACCTCGGTCTGCAATCGCACGAGCGTGTCGAGATCGAGCACTGATCGAAGACTATTTATCGGATGCTGATCCTTCTGCATCTGCATGATGGTCACTTCCTCTTCGAGCGTGGGATAACCCATACTGATACGCATGAAAAAACGATCCAGCTGTGCTTCCGGCAGAGGATAGGTGCCGTGGTATTCGATCGGATTCTGAGTGGCGACCACCATAAAAACATCTGCCAGCGGCCAGGTGGTGCCATCCTCGCTGACCTGGTTTTCGGCCATGGCCTCCAGCAGGCTCGACTGGGTTCGCGGGGTGGCACGATTGATCTCATCGACCAGCAGGATGTTGGTAAACACGGGTCCGCGAATAAAATCGAACTCCAGGGTCTTCTGGTTGTAGACCGAGACACCCGTTATGTCCGAGGGCAACAGGTCCGGCGTGCACTGTATGCGCTTGAAGTCCGTATCCAGTGAGCGGGCCAGCGTCCTGGCCAGCATGGTCTTGCCGAGACCCGGAGCATCCTCGATCAGCAGGTGGCCACGGCACAGCAGCGTGGCGATTGTCAGCAGGATGGCCTCCTGCTTTCCTATAATGACACCGGATATATTCTTGAATAGTCCGACCAGATTGCTGTTGTCCATGGATAACCCCGTTTTCCTCGACTTCCAGGCCAAAGGAAGGAAGCCTGAGCACTATATAGCGGCCGAAGTATTGAGCTTTTTAAGTACTGCAATTTCAGAAACAGTGATCCATATCAGACGAACCTGGCCTTAATCCGGCCGCCTCATTAACGGTGAAATCTCTGTAATCGAACGCGCAGATCGATTCTTGCGGTAACCATTCAAGGCTTGAAGATTTATACGTCCCGGGAAGATGGACAGAAATGGTGGCCAGGGACAGAATCGAACCACCGACACGAGGATTTTCAATCCTGACCAGGTCATCCAGTGACTGAATTTTACAATGCCTTGCCGGGACGTCTGTTACCACTTTTGCATGACTGTGCTCCACTGTGCACAAGTGGATAACGGCCGTTATCAGTTCGTTGTCCAGCTTATTGAATTCAGTGTTGAGCGTGAAGTGCTTAACAAGTATCTCGCCTCAGAGGGGGGCATTCATCAGTAGCAGTGGGCGCCGGCGGGCGCCATATTCACCCTGTTGTCCTGGTCCAGGTGCTGCTGCACTATCTCATCAAGCTTAGCCAGCAGTGATGGCCAGGCCCTGTCGAGCAGGCTATTCGCACTTGCACCGGGAGCGGCTGTGCCGGTGCTGATGCCCAGCACCACGACCTGCAGCGCATCCCCATACAATGCATTGATCAGCGCCAGCGCCTCTCCCACCCCCACACCATGACTGCTGGCCTGCGGACCGGCCGCCAGCCGGTCCATTGTCAGTTCATGCAGGCTGCCCGGTGCACTGCAATCCAGCAGTGCGTCAATCACGATGAGCACGCGTGTTCCACCAGGCATGGCAGGCAACTGTGCCGGTGTCGGGCTGCACGACACTTCAAGCAGCCCGCCGGGGTAGCGGCGGGTCCAGTCGCTGGCCAGCAGTCTTTCTACAGCGCGCCAGCCGATGGCGTCGCAACCTGCGGCGGAGCCAATGCCGACGATCCTGACCGGTGCCGGCGATAGCGTACCGGTGTCACTCATGCTCGACCTTCAGGCGCAGAAAGTGGGTGGCACAGGAGATGCACGGATCGTAGTTGCGAATCACGGTCTCGGCACGCCGCTGCAGCTTGTCGGCGGCCTGCAGCAGGCCGTAGTTTTGCAGTGAATTGACCAGGTCTTCCTCCATGCGTGCCTGGTTCTGGCTGGTCGGCGGGACGATGCGCGCGCTGGCGATGGTGCCGGTGTCCGTGACCTCGTAGCGGTGATAGAGCAGCCCGCGCGGCGCCTCGCTGGCGCCATGGCCGGTACCCGCTCGAACCTGCGGCGTGACCTGCAGGTCTCCTGAATCGCAGTCGTCCTCGAGCAGGCGGATGGCCTCTGTGACGGCCAGGTGGATCTCTGCGGCACGTGCAATGATACTGTGATACATGTTGCGGCTGGGGAAACGGATGTTGCAGTCGGCCAGCAGCTGCCGGGTCGCCGGCGGCAGGCGGTGCTGGTGCAGATTCATGCGCGCCAGCGGACCGACCAGGTAGGTGTCGCCCTTGAGCAGCGCATGCAGCGCCGTTGAGTGCGGGACCTGGTATTCGATGACGTGATCTTCAAAGTCCTCGATGCCGATGTCCAGGCCGTTACTGGATACCACGCGCTCACCGATCATCGGGTAGTCCTGTGGATGGGCCAGGGATACGCTGCAGAATGTCTGGTCATCCTCCGGCAGATCGAGTGCCGCCGTCCAGCGCAGCAGGGACTCGGCCTGTGGCAGGGCCGCATGTAACTTTTCAAGCAGCAGCTCTACCGACTGCCGGTCGGGGGTATGGTGGAAGCCGCCCACACAGGCGCCGACGGGGTGCACCGAGCGGGCACCGAACAGGCGGATGATGTCATTGCCCAGGGCCTGCAGCTCCAGCCCGCGGCGTACCTCGTCCGGGTAGACGCGCGCCATCGCCGGTGCATTGTCAAAACCGAGGAAGTCGGGAGCTGCCAGCAGGTGGATATGCAGGGCGTGACTCTGAATCCATTCCCCGCAGTAGAATACGCGGCGCATGGCCTGCACTTGCGGACCTGCATCCAGTCCGAATATCTGTTCCAGCGCACTCACCGCACTCATCTGGTAGGCAACCGGGCAGATGCCGCAGATACGCGCCACCATGTCCGGGACCTCGTGGTAGTCGCGGCCGACCAGCAGTTGTTCGAACAGCCGCGGTGGCTCGAAGATGTCGAGCTCGGCCCGCTTGATCTTTCCGTGCCGTATCTTGATCAACAGGGCGCCGGCACCCTCGACACGTGCGAGCACCGGGACCTTGATGGTCAGCTTGCGATCTTTACTCATCGTCTGCCGCCTGTCCCTGCAGGTCTTTACGGGTCATGCCGGCGGCCGTGTTGAAGGACGCGAAGCGGCGGTCGATCTGTGTGGAGGTCATACCCAGGCCGGCAAAGTGCTCGCGCAGGATCGCATCCTCATTGTTCTCGGCCGGGCCATAGCAGGCATAGCAGTCGCGCCCGCAGCCCGGGCACAGGGCGCCGCAGCCGGTGCGGGTCACCGGGCCCATGCAGGGCATGTTGCGCGTGACCATGACACACACGGCCTGGCGGCGCTTGCATTCCAGGCACACCTTGTCGTGTTCGACCACGGGCAGTGTTCCGTGGTGGCAGGCATGCAGGGCGTTGATCACCTGCCCGCTGTTGACGGGACAGCCCCAGAGTTCCACGTCGACCGGGACATGCGCCCGTATCGGCGTGACCGTATCCAGGGTCTGGATATATTCCGGTGTCGCATAGACCGCTTCGAGCCAGCCGTCGTTGTCCGTGAGGTTGCGCAGTGCCTGCAGTCCGCCGGCGGTGGCGCAGGCGCCGATGGTGATCAGGTAGCGGCTGTTGGCGCGGACTTTTTTGATGCGCTCCAGGTCGTCCGGGGTCGAGATGCTGCCCTCGACGAAGCTGATCAGGACCTCGGCGTCTTCCGCAACCGGCCCGGCCTCGGCAAAGTGCATGACATCGAACTGCTCGAAGACGCTCAGCAGTCCCGTGCCGAGGTTGAGAAACGCCAGCTGGCAGCCGTCGCAGGAGCTGAACTTGTGCAGGGCAATCTTCGGCTTCGTGTCGCTATCCATCGAATATTCCATCAGATGTACGGCCTGCCGATCAGGGGACGTATGACATCGTAGCGGAATACCGGACCGTCGCGGCAGATGAAGTGTTCGCCGAACTGGCAGTGACCGCAGAGCCCGACGGCACACTTCATGTTGCGCTCCAGGCTGAGCCAGATATCGCCCGCGGGCATGTCATTCGCCAGCAGCCACTCGGCACAGGCATGCTGCATGGGCTCGGGACCGCAGATCAGGGCGGCCGCCTCAGCAGGCGGTATCGCCAGCTGGTCAAACAATTGAGTGACCGGCCCGGTCGTGCCGGTCCAGGCGAGATCGCTGCGATCGGCTGACAGCAGCACCTGGGTGTCATCCTGTGCGGCCCACTCGCGGTAGCATCCGCCCCAGATCAGGTCGCTGGAGTGTTTGACGCCGTGCAGGATCGCCAGTCGCCCGAAGTCCTGGCGGCGGTCATTGATGTAGCTGATCACCGGGGCCACCGGCGCACAGCCGAGTCCCCCGGTGACGATGATCAGGTCGCGGCCACCCAGTTGTTCCAGCGGCCAGCCGCGGCCGAACGGGCCGCGCAGACCGATGCGATCACCCGGCTCCAGCTCGGTCAGACGTGTTGACACCCGCCCGACTGCGCGAATGGTGTGTGACAGCGAACCGCTGTCATCGGGATCGGAGGCGATGGAAACGGGGATCTCGCCGACCCCCGGGATGGTAGAGCATGTTGAATTGCCCGGGTGTAAAGCGAAACGCACTGGCCGCAGCGGTATCGGTCAGGCACAGCACCAGGGTGACGATGGACGGCGATTCCCGCTCCTTGCCGATAATCTCGGCCTCCAGGGGACAGTGCAGGGCGGTACTCATGGATCACTATCCAGCAGTGTTGTTATTTCGGCGGTGATATCGATGCCGGTCGGGCACCAGCTGATACAGCGCCCGCAGCCGACACAGCCGGAGCGGCCATACTGGCGGTGCCAGCTGCCGAGCTTGTGGGTCAGCCACTGCCGGTAACGTGCCTGGGTGTCCGGTCGCACGACATGACTGTGCAGGTAACTGTGTCCCTGGGTGAAGCAGGAACCCCACTCGCGGTCATGGGTGACGCTGTTGCCATCCACGCTCCAGTCATCGCGCACGTCGGAGCAGAAGCAGGTGGGACAGACCGAGGTACAGTTACCGCACGACAGGCAGCGCCCGGCGATGTCCTGCCAGTGTGGATGTGCCTGCCGTGCCATCAGTGGTTCATACAGGTCACCGGCCGGCAGGGAACGTTGCTGCATGGCGGCTGCCGCGCTGGTTGCTTTCGCCGCGGCAGCGCGTTGTGCATCGGTGGCATCGAGGGTGTCGAGCAGCGCAATTACCCGGGCGCCGGCATTGCTGCCGCTTTGCAGGAGAAAGCCCTCATCGAGCTCATCCAGCACCAGGTCATAGCCGCGTTCCGCCGCGGGCCCGTCGCCGGTCGAGGCACAGAAACAGGTGTTTGACGGATGGCTGCAGTTCACGGCGACCAGCAACAACGCGGCACGGCGTGCCTGGTAGGCGGGGTCCTCCTTGCCCGGGCGCAGAAAATGCCGATCCTGCAGCGCCAATCCTGCCAGGTCGCAGCTGCGCACGCCGATAACGGCCAGCGGTGCGGTTTCGACGGGCGTCGCTACAAACTGCAGCTTGCCGTCTTCACCGGTGGTTGCCGACCAAAGCGTTTCGCGCGGCGCATTGACCAGTGGTTTGAGCGCCTGTGGCCCGTTCGACCAGGCAAAGGTACGTACTGAATCGGACTGATGGACGCGATAGCTCCCCGGCGACTGTTCCACGCTGATTCCGACGGGTAACTGATCGGCGTGCTCGAGGCTGTCATAGACAATCGCGCCATTGCGCAGTCGCGGCCCCATACAGCGGTAACCAAGCTCCCGGAGTGCACCAGGCAGCTGGTTGAAATCGCTGCGCGCAAGAAAGCGGCAATCAGGATATGCGGACTCTGTCATGGTGTGTTCACTCTAAGGTAATTGAGGGGTCGCTGTCATTTAAAGAACCATCCATCAACACTTTATTTACCGAAATATGACTACCAGACCATTTTTACCCGCATGTGCAGTCAGAACGATGCGGATAAACGGCGCCGGGAAGGCGGCGGGAAACAATCAGTTCGACGCCATGCAAGCCAATACGGGTAACAATCTCCTGCGAATATTCCTGCCGGTTACCCGGAGTGGCATGACGAGGTTATGGAGGCACTACCGCTGATAATGCGAGTCGAAATTTATGAACAGGGCCGCGTGGTTCAATCAGCGACAGTCACATGCGTGTCCGGTTGGAACTATGACCGTTGTTATTGCACCGGGCAATGGAACAAACAAACAGTCAGGGATGACTACATGCTGAATACAGGCAGCAGAAAAACACTGGCATTCAATGCGTTTATCCTGACAAGCCTGAATCTGTTCCTGTCAGGCGTTTCATATGCAGGTGTTGTTGCCGCGCCATTTCATCCGGATTGAAAAGGGGACGGATCACTGCTGTCCCACAAACTCCCTCTCCCACAGGGAGAGGGTTGGGGGAGAGGAGGATAGAATAAAGTTAACTGCCTGTTTTTATACCCCCTCTCCCTGGCCCTCTCCCGGAGGGAGAGGGGATGCTCGGTTTGTTTTGTGGTGACTGGCATTCATGTCCAGCTGGCAATAACAATCCGGATAAATATTTTCTTTCATGGAGTTACAAGTAATTCTATAAGCAGTTATGGGACAGCAGTGGGGCCGGTTATATTTTCGGCAGGTAACCCAACCGGAATATTCGAACAGGCCTTCAACAATAACCAACTCGAGGGCCCTGAACACCCTGCCTGGATTTTCGGTTCCTGGAATGATGTATGCTTGCGGGGAAAACTGCTTGTTTTAATTTGCAATAAAGATGGTGGCCAGAGGTGGAATCGAACCACCGACACGGGGATTTTCAGTCCCCTGCTCTACCAACTGAGCTATCTGGCCAGATCGGGGCTTCAACGAGCGGTGTATTAAACCGGGAGCGTCACGGGGAGTCAAGGCAATCAGCGGCCTGTTCGCGGGCAGGCCCGCCCCTATAACGCCTGCTTCACCGTATTGATTTTCGTAATATTTCTGATAATCGCCGCTGCGCACCCGCGCGCACCACTCGGGGTTGGCGAGGTACCACACCAGCGTCTCCTCCAGCCCGGCAGTGAAATCATGCGCCGGCTCCCAGCCCAGTTCGGTGCGCATGCGGGTCGCATCGATGGCGTAGCGCCGGTCATGGCCGGGCCGGTCTTTCACGTACGTGACCAGTTCGCGGTAGGGGCCGCTGCCGCGGCCGCAATTCGTCCAGCCGGTCGCAGACGAGGTTGACGATATCGATGTTGTGCCATTCGTTGATGCCGCCGATGTTGAACACGTCGCCCGGCCTGCCGCCCTCCAGTACCGCCTCGATACCGCTGCAGTGGTCTTCCACGTAAAGCCAGTCGCGCACCTGTTTACCGTCGCCGTACACCGGGATCGGCTTGCCCTCGAGCGCATTCAGGATCGTCAGCGGAATCAGTTTCTCCGGAAACTGGTAGGGCCCGTAGTTGTTCGAGCAGTTCGTGGTCAATACCGGTATGCCGTAGGTCTTGTGATAGGCGCGCACGAGGTGGTCGGACGCCGCCTTCGATGCCGAGTACGGGCTGTTCGGTGCGTAGCGATGCCGCTCGTCGAACGCCGCATCATCCGCGGCAAGGCTGCCGTAGACTTCGTCCGTGGACACGTGCAGAAAACGCTCGCCGGACCCGCAATCCCCCCAAATCTTCCTGGCCGCTTCCAGCAGTGCAAACGTCCCCACTATATTGGTCGCGATAAATGCATCCGGTCCGAGGATGGAACGGTCGACATGCGACTCGGCGGCGAAGTTGACCACGGTATCGAGCTGCTCGTCAGCCAGCAGTGACTCGACCAGCGCCTGGTCACCGATATCACCGCGCACGAAGCGGTAGCCGGGCGTCTGTTCGACATCGACCAGGCTTTCCAGGTTGCCGGCATAGGTCAGCAGGTCCAGGTTGACGATACGGTCTTCCGGATGCCTGCGGACCCAGTAGCGAATGAAGTTGGAACCGATGAAGCCCGCGCCGCCGGTTACGAGCAGTCTGCGCATGTGTGCAATTCCTTGAGCATGTTCTTCAGGCTGTCGCGCCAGGCCGGTATGGATAACGACAGCAGGGATGCTATTTTACCGGTATCCAGCACCGAATACGCCGGCCGCTTCGCGGGGGTCGGGTAGCCCGATGTCGGAATCGGCTGCACCTCCCGGGTCTTCAGTTCAAATCCCAGCGCGGCGGCCTCTTCCAGTATGGCGCTGGCAAATCCGTACCAGGAAGTACTGCCGGCATTGGTGTAATGAAACACACCCGCCGCGTCGCTGTCGAGCAGGCGCAGGATGACGGCGGCAATGTCCGCGGCCCACGTGGGTGAACCGACCTGGTCATCGACCACCCGCAGCGGCTTGCCGCCGGCCGCGACACGCAACATGGTCTTCACGAAGTTGTGTCCGTTGACGCCGTAGATCCATGCAGTGCGCAGGACCAGGGCTTCGGGAAGCGCACCGACGACTGCCTGCTCGCCCTCCAGCTTGCTCTGCCCGTATACGCTCAACGGGTTCGCGGCATCGGTTTCGAGGTAGGGACGGTCCTGCGTGCCGGAAAATATGAAATCCGTCGATACGTGCAACAATTTCCCGCCCGTTTCGGCAACCGCCTTTGCGACCTGGCCGGCCGCATCGCGATTTATCCTGAACGCCGCCTCCGGTTCGCTTTCCGCCTTGTCCACCTGCGTGTAGGCCGCGCAGTTGATGACCCGGTCCGGCCGGTAGCCGGCAATGACCTTGCCGGCCGCCTCGGGAAACATGAAATCCAGTTCCTGCAGGCCGGGCGCAATCACCTCGTGGCCTGCCGCATGCAGGCACCTGACCACTTCGTGGCCCAGCTGGCCATCAGCACCGGTGACGAGGACTTTCATGTCTGTTCTTCGTACAGGGGCAGGTTGTTGCTGTCCGCGAGTTTCGGGAAATCCTTGTCCTTGTCCGACAGGATGTAATCGATATCCGGCCATGCAATCGCCAGCTCCGGATCATCCCAGGCAATACCGTACTCGTCGCCCGGCGTGTAGAAATCCGTGCACTTGTAGAGAAAGTCGACCTGTTCGCTGAGGACACAGAACCCGTGCGCGAAACCGGGCGGAATATAGAGCTGGTACCTGTTCTCTTCAGACAGTTCGATGCCCACGCACTGGCCGAAGCGCGGCGAGCCCCGGCGAATATCGACCGCGATATCCAGCACGCTGCCCGTCACCACCCTGATCAATTTTCCCTGCGGATGCTCGAGCTGGTAATGCAGGCCCCTGAGGACGCCGCGTACCGACCGGGAATGATTGTCCTGCACAAATACATCCGGCAGGCCGGCCCGGCTGAAGTCCGCGGCATGATAGGACTGCATGAAGAAACCGCGCGCATCGGTGAATACTTTTGGTTCTATGAGCAGGACGTCCGGGTGCTCCGTTGGCGTAACCTTCATGTAACTACTGTTCTTTCAGAATCCGGTAGAGGTACTGGCCATAGCCGCTCTTGGCCAGCGGCTCGGCCAGCTGTTGCAGTTGTTCAGCCGATATATAGCCCATGCGAAAAGCGATTTCCTCGATGCACGAGATTTTCAGCCCCTGCCGCTGCTCGATTGCGCCGATATACGTTGCAGCGTCGAGTAATGAATCGTGGGTCCCGGTATCCAGCCAGGCCGTACCGCGACCCAGCACCTCGACCTTGAGTGCCTGTTGTTGCAGGTAGGCATTGTTGATGTCGGTGATTTCGAGTTCCCCGCGTGCAGACGGCGTTAACTGCGCGGCAATATCGGCAACCTGGCCATCATAAAAATACAGCCCGGTAATGGCATAACTGGATGCCGGGTTGAGCGGTTTTTCTTCAATACTGAGGACGTCACCCCGGTCGTTGAATTCGACGACACCATAGCGTTCGGGATCACTCACACGATAGGCAAACACCATCGCGCCTTCTGTTATGGATGCGGCCTGCCTGAGCACCGATCCCAGCCCGTCCCCGTAGAAAATATTGTCTCCCAGCACGAGACAGACCGGCTGCCCGTTCACAAACTCGCGACCGATTATAAATGCCTCCGCCAGGCCGCCCGGCGTCGGCTGTTCCGCGTAGCTGATCGTGATTCCGAGCTGGCTGCCATCGCCCAGCAATGACTCGAAGTTCGGCAGGTCCTGCGGCGTGGAGATCAGCAACACATCCCGGATTCCGGCGAGCATCAATATCGATAACGGGTAGTAAACGAGGGGCTTGTCATACACGGGCAGGAGTTGCTTGCTGACCGTCCGTGTCAGGGGATAGAGGCGCGTGCCGCTGCCGCCTGCGAGAATGATGCCTTTCATTCAGAATTACCCATGAGGTTCTGTTCTTCGCGGGCAAGCCCGCTCCTGTGCTCGTTTGTTTTTGAATTGCAGGTGCAGGGTTGTCAGCGAACCCGCACTGCTCGAATCGCACATACCAAATTAATCACAACCAGGGCCGCCCCGGCCTGGCCCAACTTTACGGGACACGGACCATCTGTTTTTATTTCGGCATCACGAAGCCGCCGGGCAGTTCGGGACTATCATCACCGAAAAAGAATTTCTCCATTTCCGTTTCCAGGAATTTGCGTGATTCGGGATCGACCGGACTGATACGGTGTTCATTGATCAGGATGGTCTGGTGGCCGAGCCACAGCTTCCATGCCTCCTTCGAAACATTCTCGAAAATACGCTGGCCCAGTTCACCCGGGTAGGTCGGTGCATCCAGCCCTTCCGCCTCCTTGTCCAGTTTTACACAATGCACGGTTCGTGTCATGACGCCCTGTTTTCCTGTCTGTCTGCAAATTGCCGTATCAGTTTTTCCACGGGGGCCGCGAAACCCCGCTCATCGGAACCATCGAGTATATACCAAAGCCTGCCGTCGTCTTCCATCGCCCGGTCGGACAGTCCGCCGACTTCCGCATGCACCGGGGTGATGTCGAGATGAAAATGGCTGAAGGTGTGACGCATCACCGGCCAGGTACGGGTATTCTTTACCGACAGCCCCAGCTCCTGTTTACACCAGTCGCGGACATCACTCTCCGCTTCCAGCTCGGGAAATCCCCACAGCCCTCCCCATATACCGGTCGGCGGACGCTTCTCGATCAACAGTTCGTGCCGCTCATTAGCGATCAGCAGCATCGAAACCGCGCGTACCGGCAAGGTCTTCTTCGGGCGCGGGGACGGATAGTCCGATTGCCTGCCGGTATTGCGGGCCTCGCAGTCCATGCTGACCGGACAATCATTACAGGCGGGCCGTGTGCGGGTACACACCGTTGCGCCCAGGTCCATGACGGCCTGCGTATAGGACGCGACCTGGTCCGCCGGTGTATGGCGTTCCGCCAGTTGCCAGAGCCGCTTCTGTACCTCTGTCTTTCCCGGCCAGCCGGCAACTGCATGGTAACGTGCCAGCACCCGCTTCACGTTGCCATCGAGTATCGAGTGTCGCTGGCCGGCGGACAGCGACAGGACCGCACCGGCCGTCGATCGACCGATGCCGGGAAGATCGACCACTGCATCGAAATCCTCGGGAAATATCCCGTCATGCCGGCGAACAATCAGTTGCGCGGCGGCATGCAGGTGCCTGGCGCGTGCATAATAGCCGAGCCCCGACCAGTGATGCAGCACCTGGTCCAGCTCTGCACTGGCCAGATCGAGCACGCCGGGGAAGCGCGCCATGAAGCGTTCATAATAGGGAATGACCGTGGCGACCTGTGTCTGCTGCAGCATGATTTCCGATACCCAGACACGGTAAGGTGTCGGGTCTGCCTGCCAGGGCAAGTCCTTGCGCCCGTGTTGCTGATACCAGTCCAGTAACCGCTTGCTGAATGATATTTCCTTCACGGTGTTGCCGGCCCCGTTGCATCCGTTTCCATATATGCGGCGCTCTCGAGCAGTTCACTGACGATCTTGCGTTTGAACAGCCAGGGACCGATGACGGGCGGCACCCAGAAAGCCGGTTCCATCCCCGCGGTAAAATGCATCGTCGTTTCCTGGCCGGAACCGTCCAGCACCCACTTCGCCCTGCCGTACCTGAAATCACTCAGTTCCGGGATAATCCGGGCGGTGACCTGCGTATCGCTGACCTGCTCGATGTCCTGCACCTGCAGTACCGAACGGCAGAAAAACAGCACGCAGGCGCGAATGACAGTGCGCACCCGGTGTCTTGCCGGGCTCCAGGTGTGGATGATGCTGCTTTCGCGGATCGACGCATTGAGCGACGGGAGCCGCTCGTAGTCCGTGATAAACCGGAAAACCCTTTCCGGTGACGCATGGATGCGCGCCTTTACATCGATCACGTACAGTTTGTCTTCAAGTGTCACGGATGATTCGATTATGTCACCGGCGCATGTCAGCGCGGGAACCAGCAACAACACACCGGCAATTGCCTTCATACCGCAGGCAGTGCTTACTTGAACAGGCCGTCCAGCAGCTTGTCACCGATCTTCTTCTCGATCTTTTCCTTCAGCTTGTCTTTTTCCTTCTCGACTTTCTCTTCCACCTTCGCCTTGGCGGTCTCACTCAGCGCGGCGGCCAGGTCCGGAGTGTAGGTCGGCTTGCTGTAGGTGCCCCCGACGCGGACCGGGATGGGCACGCCCTTGAGTTCATCCAGCGACTTGCCGCCCTGTCCTTCCAGCGAACCCACCAGCTTGGTCGTCAGGGTATAGTCGATGGTCTCCTCCGCGAGATGTGTTTGCCCCTTGCCACTGATGCGCAGGAAGGGCGATTGCAGCGTAAGGTCGTCATTACGGACCAGTCCGTTGGTCACATTCGCCGTGCCGCTCAGTACCGCAAAATCCGTCTGGTTGTTCGAGTCGGCCGCGGGCGCCGGCTGGCCTTTCAGCTTTGCCTGCGCGTTTCGAAGCAGGGCGGCGATATTCACGCCTTTCACGGCACCGTCGGTAAAAGCAAACGTGGCCGTTCCACTGAGCGTGCGTTTCAGGTCATCCGGCGTGATCCCGGTGCCGGTAAATTTTGCACTGACGTCCGCCTTGCCCAGCAGCCTGTCATTACCCGTGAGGTCCTTCAGCAGCGGTCCGGCCTGTACACCACTGACACGTTCATTGACGGACAGGCGGGGCTTTTTTCCCCTCACATCCATCGTGATGTCGCCGGCGTAACTGCCGTCATACATCTTTGCCCCGAAAGGATTGAGCCGCACGACACCGTCGTTCGCCGTGACCTGTAATTTTGCATCGCGGTACTTGAGGTTGATAGCCGTCATCTCGGCGACCGTGATGGTGCCGTTCAGGTTCAGCTTGCGCAGCGCCTCCATCGGCAACTCCGCGGACTCGCTGCCCGCGGTTTTTTCAGCAGCCGCTTCGCCTTCGGCCGGCGGTGGCGGCATATAACGGTCGACATTGATGCCGTCCACGGCAAGATTGAATTTTATGGCGGGTGCCGCGAAGGAAGTTACACCCAGGCTGCCGTTGACCGTGGTGTCATCGAGGTGCAGCAACACCTTGCCGGCGGCGAAGTGTTTTGTCGATGCATCCCAGTCGATGCTGGCATCGGCCTTGTTCAGTACGCTGCTGTCAGCCGTCTCGGGCACCGGCTGGCCGAGCGCCTTGATCAGCTCGCGCGGCGAAAAGCCATCGACCCGGAGATTACCCGTGAATTTCGGGGCATCGCCATTCACCCCGGTCCCGGAAACCACGCCGTTGATTTTCAGGTTATAAAGTTCCAGCAATACCGCAGGCAGCGACAGCGTCCCCGCTTCCAGGTCCAGCGCCACATCACTCGACAGTTTCATTTGCATGCTGTTACCCGGCACGCCCTTGCCGGTCGCATCCAGGCCGATACGCGCGGCATCGACCGTGACGGCCTGCATGCCCTCTGCAATCAGCACTCCGCCCGTCATCGAAAACCGGCTGTTGATTTCAGGCTCCGTCGCCGCCATTCTGAATTGCAGGTCGATGTCGAAGGTTTCATTGGGCGCGATTTCGCCGGTGGTGAGCGACAGTTCGTCGATCTCGTAACGGCTCCCCGCCGCGCGGTCGTCCCACACCAGCTGCGCATCCGTGATCTCGATACCCCCGATCGCAAGCTCTTTCATGCCGCCCATGCCTGACTTGCCGGCATCCGCGTCCTGCTGCTCCGTCTCCTTGTCGGCCGCCTCGACCAGGTCATCCCAGTTGGTCCTGCCATTCTTGTCCTTCGCCAGGTTGAGCTCGAGGCCCGACAACCTGACGGTATCCACCACCACTTGCTTTTTCAGCAACGGCACCAGCTTCACGCGCACCTGTACGGAATTCATGCTGGCCATATGAGGGGCATCGAATCCGGCCGCATTGCCCAGCCGGCTTGGCCCGATATCCATGCCCAGCCAGGGAAATACTGACAGTGAAATGTCCCCGTCCATCTCCAGCGTCCGCCCGGTCTTCTCTTTCACCGTCGCGGAAATTTGATCCTTGTAGTCGTTGGGGTCGATCACCATCGGCAGTACCACGATGGCGACAATCAGCAACAGCAGCAGCAGGCCTGCCAGCGAGAATATGATTTTCAGTAATTTGCCCATGGTCGGTTCCGCACTCTGGTTTGGGCCCGGGGCCCGGTAACTGCGCACAGTATAGTGATTGCACCTGCGCTTTTAAATGGATAACAGCCAGACGGGCACCCGGTACCAGCGCCCTGATTGTTAAATTTCATGGCCCGCCGCCGTGCGTTTCCGCGATGCCGGTAATTTGCAGCCGAAATACCGCGCGGCAGAGTGGCCCGCGCGCACCCATCGATATATACAGGTTTCACCATAAAAAAAGGGCGTGTGGTGATCCACACGCCCTTCTCAGACTGCATTGGCACTCGAAAGTGCCGGGTTCAGCAAACCGGTGCCTTAGACACCCTTGTCGGCTTCAACCCGTACAGCACGCTCCTGCTGACGCGTCTTGAAAGCCTCTTCACGTACCTTGCGACGCTCGTCGGAAGCCTTTTTGAACTCTTCCATACGCGCATCCATTTCCTTGATACGGGCGTCACGCTCGGCATCCATTTCCTTGATGCGGGCGTTATGCTCGACGTCCATCTGGCCACGGTAGTTATTACCCGGGATGGCGAACGGCTGCGGCTGTACCTGCGGCTGTGCAGCGTAGAACTCGGCAGCCTGCTTCTGGGCATTCTGCATGTTCTCCATGTACTTGGCCTGCTGGTCGGCGAACGCCTTCTGCTGGTCGGCCATGGCCTTCTTCTGCTCTTCGGTCATTTCAACCGCCGGCGCAACCGGGGCGCCATAGCCGTAAGGGGCATAACCGTAACCGTACGGGGCATAACCGTAGCCGTTATAACCGTTGTAGCCGTTATAGCCTCGGCCATAACCACGACCGCTGCCGCGACCGCTGAAGCCCATGCTGAAGCCGCCGTCGAAGTCGCCGTAGCCATCGCCGTAGCCGTCGCCCCAACCGTTGTTGTAGCCATTATCGCCCCAACCCCAGGCAGAAGCCGCGGTCGACGCGATGGCGAAAGTCGCTGCAGACAGCGTAAGTGCAATCTTTTTCATGATCTTTATCTCCGAATATATTTGTTAAAGTGGGTTAAGAAACAGGTCCGGGCAACCCCGCCCTAAATTCGTGATTAAGTATATTACTGATTTCTTATAAATACACAAGAATATATTTATAGGGGTATAGAATATATTTAGCGGAATGAATGGAGCGGGTGATGGGAATCGAACCCACGTTTGAAGCTTGGGAAGCTCCAGTTCTACCATTGAACTACACCCGCATAACAGATTGACCTGAATGCGATTTTCATTGCCACGTGACGACAGGGGCCGGGCCGCACACGGCGATGACAGAAGGCCCCGGAATTGTACTGGCACGAGCCAGGGTGTCACGCATTGCGGCAACGACTGCGACCGCCAGGGTGGCATGACATGGCTTGACCGGTCTGATGCTGAACGATAATCAGCGGGTAATATCCAAGTACTGACAAACGAACGCAAAAACCCGGAGCCAGCGATGCAATCACAACAACCACCCAATATGCCACGCCGCCTGCTGCTCAAGACGCTCGGGCTGCTCGGCGGCCTCGCCGCGGTGCGACAGGTGCAGGCGCACCATACGGAAACACATCTCGATGACGCTTCCGCCCACCGCATTGTTTATCAGTGCAACAAGGCGGACCCGGAGTACCTGAACCACGTACTGTTCTCGGTCGGCGAGTTGCTGCGCAAATACGGTGACGATGTCGAGATCGTAATAGGCCTCTTCGGTCCCGGCTTACACCTCATCGGCAAACGGCCGCAGCGGCCGATAGCGGCCGAGTTGCAGCAACGGGCCGGTTCGCTGGCTGACTACGGTATTGCCTTTCACGCCTGCGGCAACACCATGAAATCGCTGGGCTGGACGGAGAAAGACCTGTTGCCCTTTGCGAAAGTCGTTCCCATCGGCGTCGATGACATCATGCAATTGCAGGAACAGGGTTTTGCCTACATGAGCTGGTAGCGACAGGCACGTTGCGATAAATGGGGACAGATCACTGCTGTCCCGATAACTCCCTCTCCCACAGGGAGAGGTTTGAGGAGAGGGGATAGAATAAAGCTAACTGCCTGTTTCAATACCCCCTCTCGCCCTCTCCCGGAGGGAGAGGAATGCTCTGTTTTTTGTGGTGACTGGCATTCATGTCCAGTTGGCAATAACAAATCGTATAAATATTTTCTTTCGGGTATTACGAATTCCATAAGCAGTTATGGGGAGGACTTGTTTATGGGGTGACCTGGCGGATCTTTATAAAAAATAAACTCCCTCATTCAGTTATCAGGACCTGCAGTAACTACGCCATTTCGGCACCGCCACGGAATCTTATCACGCAAAACTAACAGAACTGTCATATTGAGCTAAAACCCCGTGCATATCCTCAAACCGTGTCCATTACTACACGGGGGTTACCACATGCTCGTCTATATAAAGGAGTGGCCGAACAAGACCGCCAGTATCCTGAGCAATAACGGCCAGGTTATCTGGACGTTTTCATCAACCAGCGAAGCACGCCGGGCCTGTGGAGAATGGCACAATCTCGTCGCAGGTGAACCGGTCATTCTATACGAAGAAGAGCCTGCAGAACCTGAACCCATAACCAGTGCAGCCTGACCGACACGGGTGGAACTGTGCTGCAAGCAACCAGCCTGAACGGCGTGTACGGGTATACCGCTCACGCCCGTAATCAGTCGCTCTCAGGCCGCACCTGCCGGTATGGCTATCCCCGTCCGACCGTACCGCTTGCATAAAGCGTTTTGGTCCGGTCGGCGAATTTCTTCAGTACGCGGGCACGCTTTACCTTCAGGGTCGGCGTCAACAGGCCATTGTCCACCGTCCAGGGATCGCGCGTCAGTATCAGGCGACGGACCTTGGCGTAACCGGGAAAATCCTTCAGCGTCCCCTTGATACCCTTTAACAGGTGCGCGTGCAGCTTCTGGTCTTCGAGGCTGGTATCGGCGTCCGGATCAAGATCGAAACGTTGCGCAAGTTTTGGCCACGCTTCGGGATTCAGCACCAGTATGGCTGACAGGTAAGATTCGCCTTCGCCGATCACCAGCGCCTGGTCCACGGTCGGCAACAGACTAATGGCCAGCTCCATGTCCATGGGCGGCACTTTTTCGCCATTGGACATCACCAGGATATCCTTGAGGCGGCCGGTTATATAGATATGCCCGTTGTCGATGCGCGCCTGGTCACCGGTATGCAGCCAGCCTTCCGGGTCGATAATCTCTCTCGTTGCCACGTGGTTGTTCCAGTAGCCCAGCATCATGCCGGGCGTCTTCGCCAGCAACTCGTCATTCTCGCCAATACGCACCTCGATACCGCGTAACGGCACGCCCACACTCCCCGGCTCATTGTCTTCCGGGACGTTCACGCTGATTACCGGACTGGTCTCGGTCAGGCCGTAACCCTGAAGGATCGGCACCCCCAGGCCAATAAATGTCCTGGCAACCGGCAGCGACAGCGCAGCGCCGCCGCTCACGGCCATGCGCAACCGGCCACCGAGCTTGTCGGTGACCTTGCTGGCAACCAGCTTGCTCAATAGCGGCCAGGCCAGCAACTTCGGGTGCCAGGACGCCCGTTTCTGTTGCCACTGGAAGCGGCGCCAGCCGACATTTTTCGTCATGTTGAACAACCCGCGCTTCAGCCCGGACTGTTTGTCCATCTGCCCCTGTATGCGTGCAAACACGCGCTCGAATATACGCGGCACCGCAATCATTACCGTGGGCCGGATATTTTGCAGGTCTTCGGCCAGCTGCATGATGGAGCGCGCATATGCGACGGCCGAGCCGGACATGACCGGCAGGTAATAACCCGCCGTGCGTTCCAGTGTATGTGACAGCGGCAGGAATGAGAGGAACAGGTCTTCCTGGTAGACATCGATCATGGTCAAGGCAGAATGCGATATCGAAAGCATGTTGTAATGCGTCAGCATCACACCCTTCGGTCGCCCGGTCGTGCCGGATGTATAGACAATGGATGCCAGCCCATGCGGATCACCATCGCGCTGCTGCAACGGCCCGCCGGAGTCCGGCAGCCAGTCATCGACAAACCGCACGCGCTTGTCCTGCAGTACATCTGCCATTGAAGCGTTTTTCGAAGGGTGCAGGATCAATACCCGCTGCAAATCTTCCTGGCCGGCCAGGGCCGGCGCGAGCCGCTTCCATGCGGCGGTATCCTGGACCAGCAGTACCTTGACCGCCGAATTTTCCATGATGTAGGCCACGTTGTCCGGCCGGTCATCGGTATACAGCGGCACCACCACCTGGCCATTGGCCAATGCGGCCTGGTCAAAGAACACCCACTCCTTGCTGTTGTGCAAATGGACGGCGACACGATCGCCGGCGCCGAGGTTCTCTGCTGCCAGCGCGGCAGTCCAGCGCGAGACCTGCTCACCGACCTCCCGCCAGTTAATGTCGCGCCAGCATTTACTGTCGGCATCGTAGCTGCGATAGGCGATGGCATCGGGTGTGCGCCTGACCCGGTGGTACATCAGGCCATCCAGCGTACCGGCCATCTCTGTAGAGATAATATCTTCTGTCATCAATGCCATAATGAACCGTCCCGGGCTTTTGCGGGCCTTGAGGCCTGGCAGCGTTGTTTACGGTAGAATACACCTCACGGCAATACACGGAAATGTTATGGAAATAATCCTGAACGGTTCAGTCCGTAAAATCCCCGAACAGACCACTGCCCTTGAGCTGCTGCAGTCGCTGGACCTTGAGGGCAGGCGCCTCGCGCTGGAAATCAATCGTGAGATCGTGCCCCGCAGCGCATTTGACCGGCACATGATCGAAGCCGGCGACACCGTCGAGATCGTGCACGCCATCGGCGGCGGTTAACTGTAATTTACAACCTGTTACAAGTATCGAAGAGTCAATCACCTATGTCTACTGTCATGCAGCCTTCCAGCCCGTCCAACACCGATCCGCTGATTATCGCCGGGGTCGAATACCGCTCGCGCCTGCTGGTCGGTACCGGTAAATACAAGGATATGGCGGAGACACGTGCTGCAACCGAGGCCAGTGGCGCACAAATCGTAACCGTCGCCATTCGCCGCACCAATATCGGCCAGGACCCGAACGAACCCAACCTGCTCGACGTGATCCCGCCGGACGAATATACCCTGCTGCCGAACACTGCCGGATGCTATACCGCCGAGGATGCCGTGCGCACCTGCCGGCTCGCACGCGAACTGCTGGATGGACATGACCTGGTGAAGCTGGAAGTACTCGGTGATGAAAAGACCCTGTTCCCGGATATCATCCAGACCATCACCGCGACCGAGACGCTGGTAAAAGACGGCTTCAAGGTCATGGTGTATACCAACGACGACCCGATCATCGCCAAACGCCTGGAAGACATGGGCTGTGTTGCCGTCATGCCGCTGGCGGCGCCGATCGGTTCCGGCCTGGGTATTCGCAATCACTACAACATCATGACCATTGTCGAGAATGCGTCGGTACCGATCCTGGTGGATGCCGGCGTCGGCACCGCCTCGGATGCCGCCATTGCAATGGAACTCGGTTGCGACGGCGTGTTGATGAACACTGCCATTGCCGGCGCAAAGGACCCGGTGATGATGGCATCGGCCATGAAGAAAGGCATCGAGGCCGGCCGCGAGGCATACCTCGCCGGGCGCATACCGCGCAAACGTTTTGCCAGCGCGTCGTCACCGATTGATGGAGCGTTTTTCTAGAAAATCATCTCGCGCAAAGGCGCCAAGGCGCAAAGAGAGAAAAATCTGCCACAGAGAATAAAAATAGTCATTCCCGCGAAGGCAGAAATTCAGCCATCAATTTACATCTGTAGCAAGGGTCACGGCGTCAGACCTCGGTAACCAATAAAATTGAACTCCTGGTGCCGGACCTCGGCTAGCAATTGAAGTCATACAATCAATACGCGGTTATCGAGCGAACTCCTGACTTAAAAGAAGGCTACTTCACAGGATTAAAAATAGTAGATTTAAACAACTGCAAATCGCGATTCAACCTGCACAAGTTATTGCAGGCTTCAAATGCATTGAGCGTCCTGCAAGCACCGGAGCGTGACGGAAAGAGATGTTCCGGGTCTGATTAAGACCCGTTCCAGTGCCGAGCTGCAATTTTTCTCAGTGGTTTGCATAGATTCGATCCTGCGAATGAGCTTTAACAAACAAGCCGTACGTATTAATAATACTGCAATAGCGCAATAAACCTGATTTTTGGTGGAGTTATTTCGCGCCTTTTATAGTGAGCCATCCGCTTTCTGCTCCGGTACACTTCCTTTCGTTTTGTGACCTGATCCACATCGATAGTGTGTTCTTCGCCACGAACAAATTGCACCTCCAGCCGTATATTTAAATGACTGTTCGTAACAGGGGCCACCATTGTGGCTGCTGGTTAGAAAATATCGGGAAAAGTATATGGTCCGTCTTAATACACAATTCAGGATAACGAAGGTTCTGGTAATCATGCTGGCAGCATTGCAATTGATCGCATGCGGAGGCGGGGCGGAAGTAGCAATACGACCAGCGGTAGCCTTGCGCAGGCGAGTAACGGAACGCCCCAGTCTTCAAGTCTTTCCCTGGGTTGGGTAGCACCGGTCGTACGCACCGATGGAAGCCCGATTTCGCTGGCCGATATCGATGGCTATAAAATTTACTATGGAACGAGTGCGGGGAATTATACGGATAGCGTTAACGTCACTGATGGAAGCCAGACTTCGGTGACCATTTCGGGGCTTCCGGCAGGCACCTATCACCTGGTAATGACTACCTACGATACCAACGGGCTTGAAAGTACATATTCATCCGAAGTATTAAAAGCAACATTGTAATTCTGCAAATCCATTCCTGTCGTTGCTGAGCCCTGCCCCCCCGGGGTCGGACCTCGGCAACCATTTGAAGTAACCCGATCAATACGTAATAAATTCTCAGTGCGCAATCCCGGCTAAAAGCATTTTTCCACGGTCACGATTGGAAAATTCAGGCAACCGCCACTCGCGAATCACCAGGCAAATAGTCAGTGCAGATTTGCGAATATCCCGAACGTCTTGTTCGCACTATTCCAAGATCGATACCGGCGTTTCAAACCTCATAAAGCCCCTTGCAGAGTCGAGCTTCAATTGATTTCAGCGGCTTGCACAGGTCTTCTCCGTACTACGCCCGTGACCCTTCCCTTGACCCTATACCCCGTGACATTAGTTGAACCCATAAATGTAAATTGATAGCTGGATTCCTGCCTTCGCGGGAATGACATTTATTATTCTCTGTGGTCTCTGCGCTCTCTGTGGCAGATCTTTCTTTCTCTGCGCCTTTGCGCCTTTGCGTGAGTCGCTTTTAAGCCAGACCTTCCACGGCCGGTAAACATCGCCCACTGATACACAGCCTGCCGCGGAAACGGGATGGAAATAACCGCCTCGCTGCATCCGTTGCCCCCCAAAAACACCACCATCCTGACACTCCCGATGTCGTCATAGGCCGGTGATTTCGAGGGTTTTTTCCTTCCAGATGGCGAGATTCTTGCCGTTATACATAACGACACTGCTGTTTCAGTGAGGCGCGCACGCTCTGGCGCCTCCTTCGGCATGTGTAACTTATTGTTTATATTTTCTTTTTTTTAAAGCTACCACGGAAGGTCGGCCTGATGCCTGCATTATGGGCGAGGACCTTGCGTGGTTTTCTTGACGGGAGACAGACCAGCGCCTCCGCTCGGATACCCGCGAACACGGGTATCTGAGTCTGCCTTTTCCCCCTGTGTTACAGGCGGAAACCAGCCTGTTGCGTGCCACCCGGGCGCGTTGACGACAGCGGACGTGGCGGCCTGGAGTTTGCCACTCGTACCGGAGATTCATCCGGTGCGTAACCGAAAGCTGCCGCGAGTAATTGCAACGGCACTGCTGGTTATCGTGTACGTTTTCCTGTTCAGCCACCCCGCCTACCCGGACCTGAGAAGCGGGCCGGTGTGGTTTGACCCGGGCAGTGTCGGGTCGGCGCCTGACTGGCATTACCGCGTCCCCCTTACGCTGCCGGCCGGCGCCAGCGTTAACAGCACGGCCGTGGTCGATGTCGATTTCAATGCATTACTCGTTGCGCTCGGCATCAGTGGCACGTTCGACCCCAACTCACCGCGCGTGGTGCGTGCCAACGGCAGCCTCAGTACCTTCCAGGAATTTACCGATGCCGTGTATGCCGGCGCGACCGATGCGGGCGGTAATGCGCGCGGCGAGATCCGGTTTCTGCTCGAGGACGCCGCACCCGCGACGTACTACCTGTATTTCGACATCACGGAAAACGGGGTCAAGCCGGCCAACCCGCAAACGCCGATCAACGCGAACTTCGAACGCAGTGCAACCGGCCAGGAAGACCCAACCGGCTGGTCCGGCAGAAAAAGAAACGCGGCACTCGATGCCCAGGTACGTCCGAGCGAAACCCCGTCCGTTACTTCGAACACATTCAACCCGGCACCGCCGCTGCCGCAGCTGACGGATGGCACACCGTTCACCGGCAACTTTTCCTACCTGCTCGGTGCGCGCAGCAACAATGAACCGGCCAGTTACACCAATGCGAACAACCCGGGCACGCGGCTTGAACGGACGTTCACGGTGCCAAACAGCAACCCGGGCAACCTGACCTTCCGTTACCGCCTGGAGGGCTGGGACTCGTCCGACGACAACCAGACCACCAACTGGGATATCTACCGCGTCACGCTGGGCGGTACGGAGCTGGTCGGGCCCTCCGGCGCCTCGCCCAATTACGTCACCTTCCCGTTCTCGCCGAACAAGGGCACCCAGCAGGTCACAAACAGTACCCGTTCCGGCTACAACCACTACAACGGCTGGGATACCAGCCTGAATGGAACACACCACGCCGGGATGACGATACCCAAGGGCGCCGAACCCTGGTTCACGCGCACCGTCAGCCTGGCCGCCTTCGCCGGGCAGACCGTCACGCTCAGGTTTTCAAGTAACCACACCACGGTGGAGCGTTCCTGGATGCACGTGGACGACCTCGAGTGGAGTGTCGTCAATCCAGCCCTGGTCACACCCCGAGGGATTCGGCGCGAACATCATCTGCGCCGAACGACACTGCCGTGACCACCGCCAGCAGCTACAGCTTCGGCGACACGCTCTCCCTCGGCGTTGTCGTCGATGCCGATCCGGCCGCGTCCGCCAATCCGGTCACTGCGGACGTAATCAACGAACTTGGTGCCACTGTTGCCAGCGGCGTACGCCTGTATAACGACGGCACCCACGGCGATGCCGTGGCCGGTGACGGCACCTGGACCAACGATGGCAGCGTCCCGGCCGACCCCACCTACACATTCAGCAGCACGGACCCGGTCGGCAACAACTGGCTGGTGCGCGTATTCGCCGCGGACGGTTCCACCAGCACAGTGGGCGCGCCGAATGGCCTGGTGCATATCCCCGGTCAGCCGAACACCCCTGTCGATGCGACAAATTTCCATAACGTCGATGAACAGGTCTTCACGCTGGCGGGCCCGGATATCCTGCTGGTGAAGCTGCTGCAGACGGAATACGACCCGTTTAATTTAACCGTCAACCCCAAGGCCATTCCCGGCGCACGTATCCGCTACACCATCAATGCCAGTAACCAGGGCACCGGGCCCGCGGACAACAACTCGATCGTCATAACCGACAACGTGCCGGCCAACACGGATTTGTGCGTTGCAGACCCCTGTGCCCAGGGCCTCGACCCGGTGCGCTTTGTCGATGGCCCGGGCATCAATGCAGCCAGCGGCCTGGCGTTCAACTATGCCGCGAACGTGAGCTATTCCAGTGATCCCGGACCGCTCTACACCTATGGCTATGCACCTTCAGCGGATGCCGGCGGCTATGACGCAGCCGTCACCAGCGTGCGTATCGCACCGACCGGACCGTTCCTCGCACCGAGTGGTGGCGGCAATCCCGGCTTCAACCTGGAACTGCGGGTGCGGGTGCAATGAGGCGGGCAATCACAAAACGGTTTTTCGATGCACTGGCGCTTGTAGTGATGCTGTTTGCGGCACACAGCCTGCAGGCCGCCGGCACGATTGCGGGCACCGCAATTTCCAACAGCGCGACTCTCGATTATGACATTGCCGGCACGCCACAGCAGGCCATAACCGACACCGACACGATTACGGTGCAGGAACTGATCGACGTGAACGCAGTCTGGCAGGACGCGGCCAATGTGCAGGTTGCCTCACCCGATAACAGCCGGACGCTGACCTTCATGGTGCGCAATACCGGTAATGGCATCGAGACCTTCGCGCTGGCTGTCGATAACAGCCCGCCGACCGGTGACGATGACGATCCCGTAAATCCGCGCATTCATATCGATGCCAATGGCAACAGCAGTTTCGACGGACCGGCCATTGATCCCTTGTATGTTCCCGGCAGCAATGACCCGGTACTGGATGCAAACGGCAACGATTCAGTCGTCATATTTGTACTGAACGACATTCTCGCCGGCGGCGTTAACGGCGAGACTTGCGACAGCCAGTTGCTGGCGCACTCCATGACTGCGGGTGCAGCCGGTGCGGCGGCCGCAACGGTATTGCCGGGCGCCGGCGATAGCGGCATCGACGCGGTGGTCGGTGCAGCCAACGCGGATGCTGACGCCGTCGGCAGTTATGAGATTCTGGCTGCACCGCTGGATGTAGCGATAACGAAATCCGCACAGGTCGTCAATGACGGCTATTCCTGCAATACAGCGCCGTGCAGCCCGGTACCGGGTGCAACCATCAGCTACACCCTGCAGGTGGATGTCACCGGTGCGGGTGTTGCCGACAACCTGCAGATCACCGACAGCATTCCCGCAGATACGACTTTTGTACCGTCGAGCATCGCGCTCGACGCCACCCCGCTGACGGACATCGTCGATGCCGACAGCGGAAATTTCAACGGCGGCATCGTCACTGTTGATCTTGGATCAGTACCCGGCCCGGCAACCCGGGTCATCACGTTTGAAGTAACCATTAACTGATGGAGGAAGGCGAAATGAACATTATCAGACACAGAGGGTTCATCGCAGCACTGTTCTCACTCCTGCTGCTGGCAGGCACTACCGGTCATGCCGCGCGTGCAGAGGACTCGATAAAACTCGTATCTATGGCCCAGCAGGCTGTGGTCGAGACCGATGCGGCAGGCAACCGGGAGGTCAAGCGTGTTGCCGCGAAGAAAGTCGTACCGGGCGATGAAATCATATATCGCATCGAGTTCGAAAACACCGGCGCAGAGGTTGCCGAACATATCGTGATACGAAACCCGGTACCGGAGCACACCCGTTACAAGGCAGGCAGCGCGGCCGGCATGGAAACCGAGATCAGTTATTCCATCGATGGCGGCAACCATTTCGACTCGCCGGAAAACCTGATCGTAATCGAAGCCGACGGCACCACACGACCGGCTGCAGCTACTGAGTACACCACCATCCGCTGGCGCTACACCAAGGGGCTACAACCCGGTGAAAAATCGTCCGTCGAATACGCGGTGCTCATCCAGTAGCCAGTCAAATGGAACCCACTCACATGAACGAACTGACATTAAACATCCATGACTGCGTGGTGATGCGCACATCTCGAGTGCCGGCCGCGCGTGCATACCTGGCGCGCGGCGATCCCGCAAATCCCTCGTGCGGGCCACCCGGCGGTGGTCCGCCGGGCACCGGCCCGCCCGCGTGCCGCCCGCCGCCGTTCCGGCTAAGGGACGGCCCACGGGAAACAGAATTTTCGAAAATCTGTTTTTTACAACCACTCCATAAGGGAGATGATGAAATGAAGACTTTTAACTTAAGCAAACCAGTGAGCCTGCTGCTTGGCAGTACGTTCCTCTGGGGGGTGTCGGCATCCGTATTTGCCGCCGGCACTGCACCAGGGGTGTCTATCACCAACCAGGCCACGCTGAACTACGATGTCGGTGGTACCGGCCAAACAGCCATCGTTTCCGATGGTGATACGGGTACTCCCGGCGTACAGACGACCGACTTTGTGGTTGACCGGAAAGTGGACCTGACCGTTGTCAGCAACGGCAATGCCTTTGTCCTTCCGAACTCCACTGACCAGGCCTTGCCGTTCACCCTCACCAACACGGGTAACGATACTCACAGCTACCTGTTGACCGCGGTCCCCGGTGTCGATGCGAGCGAGGATGATTTTGACATGAGCAGTGTCCAAATCTACGTCGATAACGGTAATATCGGTACGTTTGATGGCGCCGACGTGCCTACTCAGCCGGCACCAACGTGGGTGACCTGCTGCCGACACCGGCCGCCGGTTCCAGCATCAACCTGCTGGTGGTATCCAACACCCCGGCTACGCCGACCAATGGCCAGACCTCGTCTGTACCACCTGGTCGCACAGGCAACCGTTGCCTCGTCAGCAGTTCCGACAACGGCAACACCGGGTGCGGATGACCCGGCTGTGATTGATACGGCATTTGCCGACGCAGCAGGTGTCCGGTGCGGATGTCGCCCAGGATGGCATCCATTCCGATGCCGGCACCTACACGGTGCAATCGGCTGCTGTCACAGTGACGAAGACATCAGAAGTCACAGATGACGGTTTCGGTAATGGTCCGCCGAATGCGAAGGCCATTCCGGGTGCGACAGTGACCTACTCGATCGTTGTCGACAACAGCGACCGGTACCGTGGCTGCCAGTAACCTGGCCCTCACCGATGACCTGCAGGTTGCGGATGTCACGTTCACCGCAGCCAGTGTTGCATATGACGCGGGTTGTACCGGTGCTACCAGTGACAGCTTTGCCTCACCGACACTGACAATGAATGTCGGTACGGTCGCGGCAGGCGCCACCTGCACCATCACGTTCGACGTCACCATCAACTAGTCACTGGTGATAACCGCGTGATACGGACCCTTATCAGACTCTGGCACAGGCTATGCAGCCGGGGCGGGCCTCAGGCCCGTCCCGGCAGTGCATGCCTGCAACAGGGAATGACAAGGGAACCCTTAACGAGCTGCCCGGAAATTATCTTCCGGGCAGCCCGTCTTTTTACATGCATGGGGGCAGGAATATCCCGTGCAGGTAACAAGACGCTGCTGTTTTTACTACCTTTCCTGCTGGCAATACTCGGTCCTGCCGACCTGTATGCCGTGCAGCCGGGCACCGTCATATCAAACGCCGCCAATGCAACATTCGACAATGCCGGCGTCGCGGAGAACCGTACATCCAATACCGTCGATATCACCACCACGCTGATACTGACACCGACCGATATTACGTTTTACCAGTACTCGCCGACGGGTACCGGCGCAACACCCATGGTCAGTTCGCCGAGCGGCTGCAGTTCGGGCGGGCCGGGCGGGCCGTTTACAACCATGGGCAATCCGCCCTACCCCGGCATCGGTCCGCTGGACACCAGCGTCCCGATTGGACTGGTTGCCGCCCCGCAATTCCACCAGGGTGAGCCGGTATTCGTCGAAGTGCGCGATGCAAACCGCAATATAGATCGCAACATCCGTGACACTGTACGCGTCACGCTGGATGTGGCGGCGACCGGCGACCTGGAACAACTGGAATTGTCGGAGACCGGTATCGATAGCGGTATATTCGTCGGCTACATACCGTCGGTGGCGCCGGCGGCAACGACCTATGACTGCCAGCTGTCCGTTGCAGCTGAAAATATCATCCGCGCCAGTTATACCGATATCTTCGACAGCAGCGATACCGCCAGCAGCACCGCCCTGGTCGATCCGTTCGGGACGGTTTTCGATACGGTCACCGGCAACCCGGTGGACGGCGCAACCGTCACCATACTCGATGCGCTGACCGGCCTGCCGGCGCAGGTATTCGGTGATGATGGCATCAGCACCTTCCCTGCAACAATCACATCCGGCGGCACCGCCTCCGACAGCGGCGGAACGCTATACAGCTTCCCGCCCGGCGGTTACCGCTTCCCGTTCATGGCGCCCGGCACGTACCGAATCGTTGTCAGCGATGCCGGCCACACGGCACCGTCAACACGGACGATCGCCGAGCTGCAGGCGCTGCCGGGGGCACCCTTCACGCTCGATACACTGGCGTCCTTCGGCAATGACTTTGTACTGATTGCCGGACCGCCGGTGAATATCGATTTGCCGATTGACCCGGTACCGAGTGAACTGTTCCTGACCAAGACCGCCTCGCGCAACCAGGCCTCGATCGGTGATTTTATCCAGTACACGCTGGAGCTGACCAATAACCAGAATGTAATCACGGCGAACAACGCCATTATCAGCGACGTACTGCCAGCCGGATTCAGATACCAGGCTGGTTCAATACAACAGGATGGCGCACCAGGAACTGAACCGACAGTGGACGCCGACGGGCGCACCCTGACATTCAGCCTCGGGAACCTGGCGCCCGGGCAGAGCACCCGCCTGAACTATGTACTTGAAGTCGCGGCCGGAACGAACACCGGCGATGCGGTCAACAGCGCGGCCGCCCGCGACGACACCGGTGCAACCTCCAATACGGCAAATGCAGTCGTCATCATTGAAGACGACCTTATCAGCAGCCGTGGTTTTATCCTGGGCCGTGTCATGCAGGGTAATTGCGAGGCTGCCGGACAGACTGAAGGAACGCTGCAGATACGCATGTTCAGCACCAGCAAGGGCAGTCAGATGACACAGACGCTGAACATCGCCGGCGAAGGACTGGCAGGCCAGCAAATGTCTGTGGCCGTCGAGCTTCCGGAAGCGTTGCGTTACGAACCGGGCAGTGTACGCAGCAACGGCATGCAGGGCACGGAACCTGTAATCAGGAATGGCGTGCTCTGGTTTGCGTTGAACGGCAAGGGCACGCAGGGCAGCACAACCATCGAGTACCAGCTGAATGCCGACGGTGCTGAAGGCGGTGACTACACAGTCAGGGCCCGCGCATTGACAAAAGGACTGGACGACATACAGCAGTCCACTGCCTATGCGACCAACGTAATCAACGTGTCCGGATCGGATAACCATATAAAGGTATCCATGAACGACAGCGGAGATATCAGCACACGCATACTCAACAGTCAGCAATATAATCATACGCCGACGGTGGGTACTGACATCGATGGTGTTGCGGGTATACGGCTTGTCATGGAAGACGGACGTTACGTGATCACCGACGAAAAAGGCATGTACCACTTCGAGGGATTGCATCCAGGCACCCATGTAGTGCAAATCGATTCGAGCAGCATTCCCGACAACCTGGAAATTTTCGAATGCGAGCAGAACACACGCTTTGCCGGCAGCAGCGATTCGCAATTTGTCGACCTTCAGGGCGGCCTGATCTGGCGCAGTGATTTTTACATCCGCGAGAAAGCACCACTCGGGGGCAACATAGGTATTCGGCTGGAGAGCAGTCCCTATCGCGATATGATTGAATACCGTGTAACGCTTGCCGGAGACACGCACGAATACTGGAATCTTCGTGCCAATATCATGCTGGCCGAGGGGCTCGACTATGTAGCCGGTAGTGCAAAACTGGGCGATGCTGTGATCACGGATCCCGCCATCAATGCAGGCGTCCTGACGTTCAAGCTGGGTGATCGATCTGCTGCCGCCTGGACTGAACAGCTGACATTCATGACAACAATTTCGTCACCGGGCAGGCAGGAACTATCAACACAGGCGGTACTTGCCTTCGATACCGGCGTGGAAAATAACCGCCGTACCCGGCCCGCGGTCGACAGGTTGCGTTACCAGTACAGTAACGGCAACGACATCATACAAAAATATGAACACCGCGCCTTTTTCGATACGCTCAAGAGTACGCTGCGCCCGCAAGAACAGAAAGCGCTGAAGAAGTTCGTCAACGGTCTGAAAGACAAAGGCATCGGCACGGTCGTGGTAATCGACAGCATAGAAATTACCGGTCATGCAGACAACCGGCCTATTGCCGAACGCAGCCGCCATATTTTCAAGGACAACCAGGAGCTGTCGCTGGCCCGATCGGCAACGATCGAGAAAATTGTCAAGGACATCCTCGGTATGGATCACCTGCAAGTCATTTTCTCGAACAAGGGCGATGAGCAGCCGGTCGCTGATAACGGTACGGATAACGGTCGTGCACGCAATCGCCGCGTTGACCTGGTAGTCAGCATCTCCGAGAAACCGTCCGAAGTTATCGAGGAAGCAGGCCGCGATGACAACGGCATGCAGACGGCCAGGGTCTACAAATCACGTACTGTACTGGTGGACGAGCAGCAGGTGCAGGCACCGTTGGGCTCTTTCGACGATATAATTACCTACGACAGGAACTGGCTTGATACGGCAGCACCGGGGCTGGAGTGGCTTTCACCCGCGGCAGATTACAACCCGGAAATCCCTTCGATCGAGATAGCGATCAAGCACGACGCCGATCACCGGCTGGAACTGGAATTGAACGACCGGCCTGTCGACCTGATCAATTTCGATGGCATCACGCGAAGCACAGACAAATTACGCTCGATTACACGCTGGCGCGGCGTTGACCTGAAGGTTGGAGATAACCTGTTCAAGGTAACCGCCTACGACAAGGCAGGCACAGTTACCGGGACACAGTCGCAGGTCGTTCATTACTCCGGACTGCCGGTACGGGCAGAATTCGTCGAGCAGTACTCGCGGTTGCAAGCGGACGGCATGTCACCTGTGGTCATCGCGGTCAGGCTTTATGATCGCTGGGGCAAGCCTGTGCGCAAGGGCGTGATCGGCAAGTACCGGCTGAACCCGCCCTACGTAGCAACACAGACCACCGATGCGCTCCGGGAACAACCGTTATCCGGGCCTGCAAAGGGAGAAACCATCTTACCGCGTCGACAATGACGGTATCGCACAGATTAAAATCGAACCGACCACGCAGTCCGGCAAGGCTACGCTGGTCTTCGAATTCGATGACAACAAGGTACAGATACCTTCCATCAAGCGACTGGCGACGATCACCAAAAAGCAGGAAGAAGACCTACCTGTGAAATCATCAAACCCTCTGTGGAAGAGGAAACCAGAGGAGGGGCAGCATGAGCAGGGCACTACTCTACAAAGGATATACCCGTAAAATCCTGAGGGTCAACCTCACCATCAAAACAGTCACGGTTGAGACCCTTCCCAATGGGCAGCTGCGCAAGTATATTGGAGGTGCGGGCCTTGCCGCCCGGATGCTCTATGATGAGCTCAAACCCGGGATCGATCCCCTTTCGGCCGACAATAAAGTAATCTTCCTGGCCGGACCACTGGCAGGAACCATCATACCCTGTGGCAGTCGTCTGGGTGTCTACACCAAGTCCCCGCTGACTAACGGCTTCTTTCACTCCTCTGCCGGTGGACATTTTGCCCCGGAGCTCAAATACGCGGGCTACGATGGAGTGATTATCGAAGGTGCGAGTCAAAAACCGGTTTACCTTTACGTGGATAACGAACGAGCCGAGTTGAGGGATGCCACCCACATCTGGGGAGAGAAGACTGATATAGCCCAGCAGTGGCTTAAATCAGACATCGGTGAAGAGGAGGCGCAGCTTGCCGTCATCGGTCCGGCGGGAGAACGTCAGGTACGGTTTGCCTCCGTACTGGTGGGTTGCCGCGCCCTGGGCAGGGGAGGCATCGGAGCAGTTCTGGGGGCTAAAAAATTTAAGGCACTTGCCGTCAGGGGAAAGGGGTCTATTGCAGTACACGACATGAAAGGAACCCTGGAACTTTCCCATGAAATCATAAGGATCATGAGGGAAAACCCTTCAACCGGTCAGATACTTCCCCGCTATGGAACACCCGTCCTGGTGGAAGCCAACAATGCCCTCGGTGTATTCGGATCCAGAAACTGGCAAAAAGAGACCTTTGCAGGTGCAAAAGGTCTCTCTGCCGACACCATGCGTGAAAAGATAGTGGTACGGGACAAATCCTGTTTTGCCTGTCCCATTAAGTGCGGAAAATACAGTGAGGTACTTGAAGGACCCTTTAAGGGACGGAAGGTGGAAGGGCCCGAGTATGAAAATATCTTTGCCCTCGGTTCCATGTGCGAGATTGATTCCATCGAGGCGGTGGCAGCAGCGGAGAGGGAGTGTGATGATCTGGGAATGGATGCCATCGAAACAGGCGTGTCCATCGCCTTTGCCATGGAAGCCTTTGAAGCGGGTATCCTCACCACAAAAGAGACAGACGGGATTGAACTTGCCTTCGGAAAAACTGAACTGCTGCTCCCCCTGGTTCATAAAATCGGCATGCGGGAGGGACTGGGAGACATCCTTGCAGAAGGTGTAAAAAGGGCCTCCGAGAAGATCGGCAAAGGATCAGAAGACTTTGCCATGCACAACAAGGGCCTGACCTTTGCAGGGCACTCAGCCCGCGGGCTTCCCGGATTTGCACTGGGATACGCAACCGGACCCCGGGGAGGATCCCACCACGACAGCCGGCCCACCGGTGAGCGGACCGGTTTGATCTCCCGTGACATCATTGAGGGAAAGGGGAAATATACTGCCCAGGTGAATCATTTGATGATCTTTACCGATTCATTAATTGTCTGTCACCTGGCAGAGGGTGTGTGGGGACCCATTGAACTTACCCAGCTGGTGGTAGACACCTTAAACAGGGTTACCGGCATGGATCTCAGCCTGGAAGAGGCAGAACAGGCAGCCGAGCGGATATGGAATGTCATCCGGGCCTTTGCCGTTCGGGAGGGAACCCGCAGGGGAAACGACTCACTCCCCAAGCGTTTCCTCACCCAGCCCATACCTGACGGCCCTTCCCAGGGTATGGTCATCACCGAAGAAATACTTGAAAAAATGAAAGATGAATACTATGGGGTGCGGGGATGGGATCTTTCAACCGGCATTCCCACCAGTGAGAAGCTTCTTATGCTCGATCTTCCTGACATAGCCGAGGACATGAAAACAATTTTGAGAAAAGGCTTAACCACAGAAAAGGAGAGCGAATAATGAGACACTCTCCCCGGTTAAAAACGCTCATTGGTTCTTTTATCCTGACATTTACCACCTCTACCCTTCTTTCCTGTTCAAACAAACAGGACGATCAAAATTACCGCCGCTACCTTAGTCAGGACAAGAAGATCGAAGGAAAAGCAGGTATCCTCTTAACCGCACTCGGACAGCCGGAAGAGTACGACTTTGCATTCTTTGACCGTTACTTAATGCAGATTTTCCACGCCGCCTTCCCACCCATTCTTCAGCCCATTATAATGGGTGATAACGGCACCGTCCTCATGGACCCGGACCACCTGGATGCCGAGGAAGAGTTTACCCCGAAAAAACTGATAGACTGTTATGGTCACAGCAAAAACGAGGAGGGTGTTCCCTATACCGAGCTCGAACTTGAGTGGGTAGAGCCCCGTGAGGAAGGATCTCCCGGCCACTTTCTCTGGGAAGAAAAGAACGAACATGTTGATATCGTGGAGAAGGTTTCCATCAAGATAGTGGCATCCTACTATGGAAAGATGCCCGACAAAAAAGTCCCCTTTGTGAAGCAACACTTTGCCGTTTTTGATGACTTAAAAGTACTCCTATCAAAACAGTTCCCCGGTGTCCCGGTACAGTGGGCCTGGAGCATGTATCCCGAAACCCTTGAACATGCGGTGGATGAACTGATCAAGGAGGGGGCAGAAACTATTGTGGTGTGTGACTTTTTCCATGTCTATTCTGCCCTGGAGGAGTTTAACTCCCTCTTTGAAGAGGTAAAGGATGCGGTTGCGGAACGGGCAAAAGTGATCTTCACCCCCTATCCCAGTGCCTACCCATCCTACCGTAAGGCCTATGTAAAAATGGCGGAAGACGATATCCTGCCCCTTCCTAAAGAGGAAAAGAAGCTCCTGGTTTTAACCCGTCACGGGTTTCCCGACATCCCGGGGGATCCCTATCCCGAACTTGCCACGGTTTTCTATATCAATTTGAAGAAGGAAATAGAAGCGGCCCTCACCGGAACCAACACCGTGGTTGTTTTCGCTGACACCGATTTCGCCGGGGTGGACATGGATCCCAATGAAGAAAAACTGGCAAGTTTTGAGGCCCTGGAAATGGGGCTCGAAGAGGAGTATGACCATATCATCTTCCTCCTGGTGGATTTCATGGCCGAGAATACGGACAGCATCTTTGCCATGCGTATCGAAACATTTGAACACATGCACTTTCACTACGAAGGGAAGGTGCCCTACTCCGACTTCTCGAAACCGTTTCGAACCGAACTGAAGGAAGGGAAGAGCAGGCTGGTTGTTGCCGGAACCCCTGTGGGGAAATACCGGCCTTTTATCACCCAGGGGTATTTTGATGCCATCGCCACGGTCTTGCGGGAAGAAGAGTGGCCCCAGTTGATCCTTGAAGTGGAAGAAAAAAAAGAAGCTATGTTTTAATGAAGGAAAAACTCTGTAGTTCCTGTGGTCTCTGCATGATAAATGAGTGGCCGGCACAGGAGAACATTAAAAGCTGTGTCTTTAAAAATGGCTGGCTCGGCCCGCAGGAGAGTGATCTGTTCGGACGGGAACGCTCCCTTGATAACACTGATGAGATGAGCTTCGGTATCTGTAAGGAACGCCTTGTGGGGTGCATAAAAAACCCTGTTCCTGGTGCTGCATGGACCGGAGTTATTACCAGTATTGCCAAAAAGGCTTTTGAGAGCGGTCTGGTTGAAGGGGTTGCCACACTGCATCGTGGTAAGGATGACTTTTTTTCTTCCCAGCCTGTGCTTGCGCGATCAACCGAAGCAATTCTGGCAAGCAGTGGAAATAAACCCGTTGTTTCCCCCATACTTGCTTCTCTTCACACCGCCTATGAACAGGGAATTAAAAGCCTGTTGGTAATCGGAGCAGGGTGTCACATTCATGCGCTACGGGATTTTAAAAGACGTTTCGCCTACCTGAAGGACATGGACTTGTATGTGGTTGGTATTCCCTGTGTAAGTAATGTCACTTTGAAAACGCTCCGCACTGTTCTTAAAATGTTTTCTGATTCACACGAAACCGTCCGTCACTATGAGTTCATGCAGGATTTCAATGTGCACTTAAGACATGAAGACGGCTCTATTGAAAAGCTTCCCTATTTCTGCCTTCCCCAGGAGTTTACCGGCATAAATCTGGTTGTGCCTGCCTGCATGAGCTGTTTCGATTACATAAACAGCCTTGCCGACATTACTGTTGGCTATGCAGGTGCCCCCTTCAACATGAGAAAGCTCTACCAGTGGATCATTGTCCGAACGGACAAAGGTGACGAACTTCACAAACTCATCGCACATGAGCTTGAAACGGTACCCGAAGAAAAAGGGGGAGATTGTAAAAAGGCGGTTATACGTGCTGCCAGGAATATTGTTGACCAGATGAGACCCGACAGTACTGCAGAAAGAAAAACAGGGAGGAAACTCCCCTTCTGGGCAGGAAGAACCCTTGCCGCCATCATGAAGCGTATCGGCCCCCGAGGGTTAGAGTATGCACGCTATGGTGTAGATATGCATATGATTCGAGATTACTACTATGTAAAGTTTTATTATCCGGAACTCAGAGAAACACTTGTTCCCAGGCATGTCTACCGCATTCTTGAAGAATATGATTTCAAACCCGAGAACACAGAGAAAATCAAAACTAAAGGAATAAAAAATTGCACCGCAGAGACGCAGAGAGCGCAAAGAAAAATTAAATTAAGATAACCCTTACAGGAACACGTTTGATGTGAGGACAAAGAATGTTTTTTTACTATTAATAATCTCTGCGTACTTTGCGTCTTTGCGGTAAAAAACAATTTGGATTTTTTAACACTAACGCAAAATGGAGGTAAAAATGTCGGCACGTAAACTGATCATCTGTCTTATACTTACTGCTCTTCTTCTCACCCCTTCCGTCTCCTCTGCCCAACAGGGGAAAGAGGGAGATATCCTGATACTCTACCACTCTCTTACCGGAAACACCAAAGCCTGCTGTGAGGCACTGCAGAAGGAGCTCTTCGCAGATATTATTGAAATTAAAGATTTAGTAAGACCGCACCGGCAAGTGGGGATTCTTTAAGACTGCAATCGGTTCACTTTTTGGAAACCACACCAAGATAGAACCCGAAAATCCTGATATGTCATCCTATCCCTATATCATACTCGCTGCCCCTATCTGGACCGGCAAGCTTTCCATGGCCACCCGTACCTTAATTGATAAAAACAGCTTTGAGGGAAAGAAAGTCATCATTTTTACTACAACCAACGCCTTTGAAAAAGAAAAGTACAAGGAAAAGAGCAAAGACCTGGTAAGAAAAGCCGGCGGTGAGGTGGTGGGATACTTCCAGGTTGTTGCCATGGAAGAAGTGGACGGCGAGAAGGTAGAACGGGGCATAGAACCCATGATTAAGGATACCCTTACCTTTGTGCCGGAAATTAAAGAGGCCTTTTCACTAACGGACTAACCCGCGTTTCCCCTTACTCATTTCAAAGGGCTACCAAGACAACTGAGACTGGCTCTCTCCTAGGCAGTCTCAGTTCTTTTTTTCATATCTTTTCTTCGTATTCCATATCAGTACAGTAGAGTAAGGAACTGCCTGCGCTGATTTACAATCCAGGCCCCTATATCAAGGCCCAATTGTGACAGGCACCAAAAAAACATGTTTTTTGTTGACATCTATATGTAAAAAGTATTATTAATAATAGCAACTTAACTATCTACAGCACAAAATCGTACGGAAGTTTCAGGCAGAGTTTCTATTCTTTCTTCCTGTCATTATTATTAACGTACAGATTACCAGGTGTAGAAAAGAGAAAGGAGTATGCAATGATCAGGTCCGAGCTTATTAAGTATGTATCGGAAAAAGTCGGGGTAACCCATGAAGTAGCTGAATTAGCGGTAAACACCATCTTTAATTCCATGACGGAAGCACTGGTCCGCAATGAAAGCATTGAAATTCGCGGCTTCGGAAGCTTTAAAGTACGACACTATGAAGGAAGGAAGGGAAGAAACCCGAAAACGGGCCAGCTTATTGATGTAGCCCCAAAGAAAAGACCTTTTTTTAAGGTGGGAAAAGAGCTCAAAGAAAGGGTTAATCAATCATAACAGGAATCTTTTAGCACGCTTTACAGTTAAGCAACTCTTGTTTCGTAACCTTTTTCACATTTAAAACTTCATTACTCAGTTCCGCCACTTTATACTCAACGGTATACTGATACCAAAGATGTAACCGTTGCCCCCAACGCACAATTCCCCATAAAAATGTTCAGGGCGAAAAATATCAGCCATGAAAACTAAGACAATCCAACAGACACCTAACACCAGTAAGAGGCACTCCCATGAAACAGGTTATTCTGATTATTGATGATGTAGAAGAAATACGTATAAGTTTATCAAAAATAGTTGAACAATTAGGTATCGTCCCCCTGACTGCTTCTAACGGTTTAGAAGCCTTAGACCTGTTACAATCCGAAAAGATTGATCTTATCATTACAGATTTAATGATGCCGGAGATGGATGGTTTACAGTTCATTGTGCAGAGCAGAAAACTTAATCCCCGGATCCCCATTGCCGTCATCTCCGGATACGCGGACATTAAAAATGCCACCTTCGCCCTCACCAGAGGTGCCTTCAACTTCATCACTAAACCCTTTACCATTAAGGAAGTAGAAAATGTTATTAGAAAGGGACTGCGATTACGTGAACTGTCCCTCGGCACTGACAGACTACTTAAAACCATACGAAACCGAACTGACATAACCATTCCAAGTTTCACCCATCTTCTCCCGTCGGTCAGCTTCTATGTTCTCAAAGAATGCCAGTGGCGCGGCATAGACAACGAAAATCTCCTCAACAACATCTCAGTTTGTATAGACGAGACCCTCACCAATGCACTCACTCATGGGAACGAAGGAAATCCTGATAAAACTATTGCTATCACCTTACAGTTTGACACTGAAAAATTCACCTTTACTATACAGGACGAAGGAAATGGCTTTGACGTAAAGGAATTTGATCGGCAGCTAAAACAAAACGCCATTGACATCCCCAACAAAAGAGGGCTCTTTATCGTCGAATACCTGGCAGATGAAATCTCTTTTAACGACAAGGGGAATGAGGTTACCGCCACCATCTATCTCAACGGCAACAAACACCCTGAAGAAGATTCACGGGAGACACAAACCTATAACTGATTAAATCACCGGCAAGCACAGCTGATAAAAAGAGGTCACCCTATCTGATATTCCTCAATCTTTGTGTACAACGTGGAGCGGGAGATTTTTAACAATTTTGCCGCCTGCAGCTTATTGCCCTTTACCTCTTTCAGCATTTCTGCTATCACCTTCCTTTCCGTTCGCTTCAGTACCTGACTTAAGGTCAGGCCCCGCCAATGATCACTGGAAACCAGGCAATCTTCCCTTGTTGCTCCCCGAACCTCCCCCGGCAAATCCTCTAAACCGATAACATCATTCTCGCTGAGCATAAAAACCCTTTCGATAAGATTCTTGAGCTCTCTGACATTTCCCGGGTAGTTGTACTCCATAAGTCGCTCTATGGTTTCACTGGCAAACGTCCGTCTCCTTCCATTTTTCCCATTTAAGTTTTTAAGGAAATACTCTATTAGGAGTGGAATATCTTCCTTCCTCTCCCGCAATGCAGGTACCTTGATCGTAATCACATTAATACGGTAATACAAGTCCTCCCTGAATTTCCCCTGTGCAACCATTTTGTGCAGTTCCCTGTTAGTAGCAGCAACAATTCTGACACTTACCTTTTTTTCCTCCGAGCTCCCCACTGCACGAAAGGTGCCCTCTTCCAAAACCCTCAGTAATTTCACCTGGGTCTCTAAACTCATTTCGCCTATTTCATCCAGTAAAATGGTGCTGCCTGCAGCTAATTCAAAAATGCCTTTTTTGTCTGCCACCGCACCGGTAAAGGCACCCTGCACATGACCGAACAGCTCAGATTCCAAAAGATTTTTATTCAACACAGAACAATCCAGGATGACAAACCGATTTTTGTTCCTTCTGCTTGCCCGGTGAATGGTGTGGGCAATGAGCTCTTTCCCCGTACCTGTCTCTCCACTGATGAGCACCGGTGATTCAGAATCCCTCAGGCTCTTAAGAAGCCTGTAGATTTCCTGCAGCGGTTTACTGTTTCCGATAATCAGATGATGGTGATTGCTCTGTTTGACCACTTCCCCCATCCGGGCTGTCTTTTCCTTATTAATGTCTGTTCCCCTCCCCACTGATTGGATTCGAAAATGAGCTCTTACCCGGGCGAGAAGTTCCTGTGCGTTAAAAGGCTTCACAATATAGTCAGCAGCCCCTTCATTTAATCCTTCTACTTTACACACTGGATCCGTCTTAGCAGTTAAAAAAATGAGGGGGATATGCTTCAGCGCGGGATCCGATTTCACCACTTTTAAGAGCTGCAACCCATCCATCCTGGGCATTATGATATCTGCAATAATCAGATCGGGCAAATAGTGTCTCAGTTTTGCTAACCCTTTAACGCCATTTTCTGCGGTAACAACATCATATTCTTTTCTGAGGACACCAGACACAAACCGCCTCACCTCAAGGTTATCGTCCAGGAACAAAATCAATTGCCTCACACCGGTTGGTTTTTCCTCTCGAATCTTGTCTCTTCCATAACTGATGTCGGAAAGCTCAATCTCCCCTTGTTCAACCACCAGCTCATTTTCACAGTCCGCCAGTAAAGCCTGAGCATGTGTATGACCATTCCTCAAGGGGAGACAAACGGTAAAGGTACTCCCTTTTCCATAGGTGCTTTCGACCTTAATTGACCCTCCCTGCAGTTCGATGAGCTCCTTAGCCAGAAACAGCCCTAGCCCCGTACCTTCATATTTTTTTGTCCGTAAGGTGTCTGCCTTGGTAAACCGTTTGAATATATGTGGTAGATCCTCCTTGTGAATCCCAATGCCACTATCTCTCACGACAACATCCACACAATTATTATGGTCATGGTGCATCCCCCGTGTCACTGCCACAGTGACAGACCCTCCCCGTGGGGTAAACTTAATGGCATTCCCGATTATATTAAAGAGCGCCCGCTCCATCTTTTCCGGGTCCAGAAAAACAGCTGAACAACTACTGCCTGTAAAATTGAGATTGATCTCTTTCTTCCGTGCCACAAAGGAGAAGGCATCCACAATAGCAGACAAAAATTGATTAAGATCTCTCCTCATATAACAAACAGTGTGACTCCCTAATTCAAGGCGGGTTACTTCCAGAAGGTGCGTGGCCAGCTTGAGTAAACGACGGTTGTTCCGCAACGCCATCCCAACCTGATCCTGAACCCCTTTTCCTACCTTTCCACATTCTCCCTGCAACAGAGCTTCCAAGGGTCCTATTGCCAGGGTTAAGGGTGTTCTCAAGTCGTGAACAACTGTTGAAAAAAGTTCCAACAATGCCTTGACTTTTTTGCTCTCCCGTTCTAATTCTTTCCCCGGTTCTTCAACAGCTGAACTGGTTCTCTGCATTTTCTCCTGCCGTGTTACAGTGAGTACATTCACGTATTAGCTTATTCAGTTACACTTGCAAGCGTCATGCTCAAAAACCTTCATCACACAAAAAATTTTTTGTTTTAATTACACCATGATAATAAGGGTTTTCGGAGATACAAAACACTGCTGTAAAAACATCTGATCAGATTCGAGGACGCCTAAAGGCTGTACAATCAAAGTAGAACAATTTTGTTATCTTTTTTCTGTAGCAATCCTTATACAAAACGTGCAAAAATCAGGTCGGCATAAGAGCTAATCACCAAAAGGCTATGAAACGTTTTTTAATATATCTCACCATCATCTGGTCAATTGTCATTCTTTCCACTGCAAGCTGTGCAGTAGTGCCTTCCTCCCTCAGGTTTACGATCAACAATTGGTCCATTAAAGTCCATGGTGATCCGGAAACCGCTGTACATGTCAAAAATATAACTATTCCCGGCCCGGGAGGGGAGATTCCCCTGCGCATATATACTCCGGCAGGTTCAGGGCCATTTCCCATTATTGTCTACTTTCACGGAGGTGGATGGGTACTGGGTAATCTCGATACCTGTAATAATACCTGCCACTTTTTTTCCCATAAAGTCGGATGTATTGTCATTTCAGTTGACTACCGGCTGGCACCAAAACACAAATTTCCGGCTGCTGTTGAAGATGCCTACACTGCAACAAAGTGGGCAGCCAAACATGCAGCTGAAATCAATGGTGATGCCAGTCGTATAGCTGTTGCCGGTGAGAGTGCCGGAGGTAATCTGGTAGCAGCGCTCTGTTTAATGATACAGGACCGGGGAGGGCCATCATTGGTGTTTCAACTGCTTGCATGCCCCCCAACCAATCTCGCCACCTTCGAAACCGATTCCTACCGTGATTTTGCCAAAGGCTATGGCTTGACAAAATTTCATGCCAAGTGGTTTCGGAAACAGTACCTTGCAGATGATAAAGACAGGAAGAATCCCTATGCATCTCCTCTGCTTGCTGAGAATATCAGCAACGTACCACCGGCACTGGTGCTCACGGGTGAATTTGACATTCTGAGAGATGACGGAGAATTGTACGTGGAGAAACTCAAGGAGGCAGGTGTTTCAGCACGATTCATACGTTATGCTGACAAGGGTCACATGGCCAACTGGAAAACCTCAGCAGGCAAAGCCGGGGATGCCCAGTACCAAGCGGCATTCGCCCTGCAGGCCGTTTTTCGAAGCAACACTGAGGTGGATACTAAGGAATAACTGCGTTAACGGCTCTTAAAGCATCAACCTGTCCCCATCCTGAAAAAACACTTGGGGCAAAAAGACTTACAGATTGTGCGGTCTGCTGAAGTGTCAATTCAACCTCTTCAACAGTGAGATCGGGGTTAGCGCTCAGCATGAGGGCAATGATTCCTACTACGTGGGGCACTGCCTGGGAGGTCCCTGAAAAATATTGATAACTGCCGCCGGGAGTGGACGAAAAGATATTGACACCGGGTGCCAGCAGGTCAGGGAAGGGTCTCAGATCACAGTTACCCGGACCACGGCTGCTAAATGGTGCTACCCGGTCAAAGGTATTAGTGGCTCCTACTGAAATGGTTTCCGGGTAATTACCCGGGCTCTGTCCGGAAAACAAAAATGGTCCCGCGTTGCCTGCAGCAAAAACGGGAATAATCCCTGCCTCCCGCCATGCCCGGACACCATCTTGCAACTCAGGTAAACACCAGGGGAAGGTGTCGAAACTCCAGGAGCAGTTAACCACATCAGGGGCATCATCGGTATTACCGGATCCCCGTCAGGGTCCATAAACCACTCAAATATCTCATGTACTTCTGAACTCAAAACCGAATCCCCGGCATCATTCCACATACGGGCAGCAATCCATTGGGCTCCCGGGGCAACACCAATAGGCGATCCGCTGTTGTCCCCACCCAGTATGATGCCGGTCACATGGGTACCATGTCCTGTGGCCCAACCCGCAGCATCAACAGGAGCTGTGTGTTCTCCGTGGAAATCAAGCCAGCTGGTATCCCCACCCCTGAATCGATCAGACAGATCGGGATGTGTCACATCAACACCGGTATCAAGGATTCCTACCACTACCCCACTCCCATCATAGCCCAGATCCCATACCTCTTGAGCCCTTATCTTTTCAATATTCCATACATAAGGTGCATCAACCTGAAGTGGGGAACTTTTTACGAAAGAGGGTACAGGGATGGAAAAATCCTCTGTTATAAGATCAACATCATCTCTCAAGGCAAGCATCTTTACGACTTCAGGTGTTGCTTTCAGGAATAGCCCATTAAAAATCCAAAATGGGGTAAAGTCTTCCACCTGCCCTGAGACTTGTTCTTTCTTAATTACATCGATTATAGATCCCTGCCTCTCGAGGGCCGTTTTCTTAAGGGACTGCATCACCTTTTTCAATCTCACTAGTTTATTTCTGCCCGGGATGCCTTCTGTTGTTGCCTTCAGATTTGCCTGTACTGACATTCTAACAATTACAGGAACCATGGAGCTTGCACTGGTTTCTTGCAACTATCTCCGACAACCCCGGAGATACTTCTCCTGCATAAGAAAGCACACAGTGTAACATTAAAAGCACTAGAATAAGTGTCCCTGTAATTATTTTCAAAATCTCCGCAACTCCTTATGGTGTTAAGGACATCCGGTGCACTACGCTGTTTCGTGGTGCACCGAAGGAACAAGAAAGTTTAATACAATAATTCGTCAAAGGTGAGGGTACTTCTTGAAGGGGCATCTTAAGGTTTAATAAGAAACGGCTGCATAGGCATCAACAAGCCCATGTCCATAGCGTTCATCCAAGCCCGGATCTCCCAGGTCTTGGGCTGTATCCTGTAAAACCTGCCTTATTTCATCAGGGCCGTAGTCGGGATGAATCGACTTCACCAGTGCCGCTACCCCCGCCACATGGGGAGAGGAAAACGAGGTACCGGTGTAATACCAATAACCCCAGTTAAAGCCGAGAAAGCCGAAGTTCTCCTGTAAAATACCATCAACGTTGCCATCACCATTCAAATCTACATTATTATCTCCCCCGGGTGCAACCAGATCCAGAGTATCTCCGTAATTGGAATAGTCCGTGAGGACTTTGTCATAGCCCACTGCACCGACAGCTATACAATTTTCATAGGCAGCGGGATACATCACCTCACCGTCACCACTGTTGCCTGAAGCAGCCACCACTGTCACCCGGTTTTCATAGGCGTAATTGACTGCATCTTCTAAGGCCTTAGAATTATTAAAGGAGCCCAAACTCAAATTTATTACATCCGCTCCATGGTCGGTAGCCCACCGTATACCACTAATGATCCAGTTATCCAATCCAACACCAAGAATGTTCAATACCTTAACCGGCAGGATGTTCGCACCATAAGCAATTCCCGCAACGCCAACCCCGTTATTAGTCTCCTGACCGACGACACCTGCAACATGGGTTCCATGGCCCTCAAAGTCAATCCCTCCGGGAAGTCCCACTATGGCATTGTAACCCCTGAGCACCCTGTTATCACCGGTAGATCCAAAACTGTCCCTGCCAAAAGGATTAACCCCCGTATCTATAATAGCAACCGTCACACCCTCACCCGTACTTAAATCCCAAGCTTCGGGCATGTTGGTCAAGGGCAAATGCCACTGGTATTGATATAACTCATCATTGGGTGTTGCATAAATAGTCCGGTAGTAATTGGGCTCAGCATATTCAATCTCAGGCCTCTCTGCATAGGCTTTTGCTATCTCCAGTTCCCTCCCCGGAAGCACAGAAATGATTTGAAAGATTTTTTTATAGCCCTCCCTCATTTCAGATGCAGTAAAGTCACGGTGTATGGCATCCCTTTTCTGCAGGGAAACACCCTGTTTAAATTTCACCAGCAGCTCTCCCGGAAAGAAAGGAAGATGGCTGTTGGCCAGGACACTGTTTGTATCATCTGAACTGGCACCGACTATCCCTGGGACAACCAGCAGTCCCACTAAAAAGACCAGGATTGAACAACTTTTTTTCATCAATAAATAACCTCCTATAACAAACCACTAAACATAAACAAATTGAGCGAAAACCAAAATGGTCCAGAACTGACCAAGAAGGGCCTAAAATTAAACAACTGACCAAAACAACATCCTTCCCCATAGGGGAGAAGGAAATCTTTAGTTTATCTTATTTCCTCTGTTCGCCTTTGTTCAACTTCTGTGCCTCTGCACCTTTGTCCCTCTGTCCCTCTGTGCCTTTCTTTACTTATCGGTCGGTTTATTAAATATCTAAACCCTAATATGTAACTTACCCCTGAAACATGTGAGCAGATAGAAGTTTAGAGAAAATATACCATACTGTGACACTTTGTGCCAGTCTACCATGTTTAACTGCCATTAAAACCCTTTAAAAAAATTTTCATTCCCTGGCTTCCTTTTTAGCCATTTCTTTCTTGTGCTCCTTAACATAATCCACCTATACCACACAACAGCCTAGGGGAAAGTGAACGGCGGGGATTCAATATTACACTTTGAATGCTGCTAAACTCTTCAGGTGAGAGGTCGATTTTAACATATTTGCGAGACTGTCGAAAAAGTCCCCTTGTTTGAAGATTTTCCATCGTCGTAAAGCCTGCCTATGATATACTAGAGCCATAGCAGCAGCAAAGACAATGCAGCAAACAAGGAGAGGCTATGGCGAAGTACAAATCGTACAATTATTCCCAAACAGTAATGTTGCCGGTGTCCTTAGAGGATCAGCTTATGGAAGGAACCCTTGAATTTGCCATCCATACGCTGGTGGAAGAATGGATGGGATGTATCACGATTTGATGAACGGTATAAGAATGATGAAACGGGATGCAAAGCCTATAATCCCAAGATTTTACTCAAAATAATATTGTTGGCATATGCACGGGGGATAATCACCTCACGGAAGATAGAGCGGGAATGTAAGAGAGAATGTAATATTTATGGCACTTTCGTGTGGGCAGAGACCTGATCACAGTACGATAGCAGCATTTGTATCAAGTCTGAAAGACGAGATAAAACCGCTTTTCAGAGATGTATTGCTGGCATGTGAAGAGATGAAACTTCTTGGGGGGACAGAGTTTAGTTTGGATGGGTGCAAGCTAGCCTCAAATGCATCAAAGCGGTGGAGTGGAACCTTTGCTACCTTAAAGGAAAAGAAGGAGAAGCTGGAGCGACGGGTAGGATACATGCTTTCTGAGCAGGTTGAAGCAGACAAGAGAGAGGAAAGGGATAGAGCAGGAAAAAGCAGGAAGAGCCACACATATAGAGAAGCTCAAGAAACAGGCAGCAAAGATAGAGGAGTTTTTAGAGAAGAACGAACCGAAACCAGGCAAGCAGCGCAAGGAAGTACAAAGTAACGTGACGGATAATGAATCAGCAATGATGACCACCTCCCATGGAACGATCCAGGGGTATAATGGACAGGCACTGGTAGATGCAAAGCACCAGGTAATAGTAGCAGGGAGAAGCCTTTGGATCGGGACAGGATCAGTATCATCTGGAACCGGTACTTACGGAAGCACAGGAGAACATGGAAGCGATCGGCAAGGATGAGGAGTATTTTAAGGATACGATCTTGACAGCAGACATGGGCTATCACAGCGGTGAGAACATTAAGAGATGTGAAGAAGAGGGAATAGACGCCTATATACCGGATAAGAACTACCGGAAAAGACACCCAGGGCTTGGAGTTAAGCAATCATCAATAAACAGTCCGGCGGAGGAAATTCATGCCGGAAGACTTTAGCTATGATGAGAAGACAGATGAATATGAATGTCCTGCAGGAAAGAGGTTAAAACGGCATACACGAAGTTATAATAGACGATGGGGAACGATGTATTTGGCATACCGTGCAGATGCACGAGATTGTGAGGTATGTACACACCGGGAGGGATGCATTAGCAAGAAGGGCAAAAAAGGCAAACGGAAATACTTATTTATACCGATTGAATCAAAACGGAGAAATTACTCACAAGAGATGGCAGCGAAAATGGACACCGAGCGGGGACGGGAGATATATCCTCACCGTATAAAGATAGTGGAGCCGGTTTTTGCCAATATACGAACGCAAAAGCGGTTGGATCGCTTTACCTTAAGAGGGAAGGTCAAGGTAAACATCCAGTGGTTACTCTACTGTATGGTACACAACATAGAAAAGATAGCGAACTTTGG
>CAVYIJ010000011.1:0-99309 GCA_963768575.1 uncultured Halobacteria archaeon | reverse complement strand
CCCATGTAGTCCACGGTGCCGCCGACGGTGATGGTCACGTTATTCGCGGGTGTATCGATACTGCAGACCGGCGGGGTATTACCGCCACCATTGACCGTTACCGATGTCGTGCAATTGACGGTTCCGTCCTTGCTGGAGGTTCCGTCGAATGTGGCGGTATAGCCGCCTTGCGTCGCGTAGGTGACGGTTACCGCCTGTGCAGTCGAGGATGACGGACTGCCCCCTGGAAATTGCCAGGCATATGTCTTCTGGCCCCGCCACTTGCCGCTGATGTTGACGGAGAAGTTAATGCTGCCGCCTTCACTGATCACCGGATCCTGGGGAACGATGCTACAGGTTGCTGCACTTGCGGCAGCGCTGTAGAACCCCGTCAGCAGGAAAATGGCGAATAACACGGGTAACGTTAAGGAACGCTTCATAATCAGTAAAGTTGTGCGTGGTTGCAGGACCGTTCCGGTGCCCGCGACCTGGGCCAGAACACGATGTGCCATACGTACGAGAGTCTTGCTGATCATGACCACTCCTCCTCCAGAGTATTTTTTTGTGGCTCTGTTTCCCGTCGAGGGAAGCGGCCGACATGTCGAATGCATTTTTTGTACAACTTGTCTTTTTATGTAAGCAAATTACGCGCCAACGGGACCGTGTAACGCAGGTTGCTGTTTTTTCTGGAAGCACACTCGGGAACTTTTTCAGCCGGGTAACAACATGCATGACAGGTGACAGTCATGGCATGCCAATCCTGTCAGGCGTGTCAGCAATAATCGGTAGTTGCTTATGAACGCCGGCCTGCCATACATCGGGAATTAACCGTCATTGGCCACTGTATTCAAGGTATGCCGCCCCGCAGCGGAACTGCAGTCGGTATACACTTGGGATCATGCGAGGATCACGTTACCCGGTGAAAAAGACAGCCGCCGTGTTGTTATGGCTGTGTCTGTGCCAGTCACTGCTTTCACAGGCCGGCGAGCTGGAGGCTTATCCCGATGTGGCGCCCACGCCGCCGCTGGCCCTGGTGGACCTGGCCGGACACCCGCATAGCCTGGATGATTACCGCGGCCGAGTGGTGCTGGTGAATTTCTGGGCCAGCTGGTGTGCGCCCTGCCTGGTGGAAATGCCGGGCATCCAGCGTCTCAAGGAGTCACTGGCCGGCCGGCCGTTCACCGTGCTGGCCGTCAATTTCAGGGAACCACGCGCCACGGTCTGGCGTTTCGGCAACCTGCTGCAGGTCGACTTCCCGCTGCTGCTGGATACCGACGGCAAGACCGCCGCGGACTGGCAGGTAGCGGTATACCCGACCTCCTACCTGCTGGACACGGACGGGCGGATCCGCCATGTCGCCTACGGTCTGTTGCAGTGGGACGACCGGAGCATCATGAATACCATCGAGGCATTGTTAGACGAACCGGGCACGGTGACCGAAGCGCGCAGTACTCCGATTGACAGCCCCGCAGTGCTGCCCGACTAGGCCAGGCTGTACTTCTTCAGTTTCCGGTACAGGGTACGTTCGCTGATACCCAGCGCCGCGGCGATCTGCTTGCGGTTACCCTGGTGTTTTTCAATCAGGGCGGCGATATGCTGTGCCTCCACGTCATGCAGCGAAGCGGCATTCGCTTGCTGCGGTTTCGCCGCCGGCGTGACCTGAGCCGCCTGCGTCGCCTGGTTATCGCCGGCACGCCTGCTTTGCTGGCCTGCACTGCCCTGCGCCTGGTCGTGTGACCGGCTCAGGTGCCCTATGGCGTCGTCAACCAGCGCCGCCGTAATGCCGTTACCGGGACTCCGGGTTGCTGCGACAAACAGGATATTGCGCAGTTCGCGCACGTTGCCCGGATAGTCGTAGGACTGCAGTCGCTCCAGCGCAACCGGCGTGATAGTGCATATCGCGTTTCAGCGAGTTGCAAATCGGCATGCAGCAGTGTATTTGCCAGCACCTGGATATCCTCCATGCGTTCCCGCAGGGACGGCAGGCGTATCGTCAGGCAGGCGATGCGGTAGTACAGGTCTTCCCGAAAGCGGCCCGCCTGGACTGCCTCCCACAGGTGGACGTTGGAGGCACAGATCAGGCGGATGTCGGTCTTGCGCGTGCCGCGGCCGCCGACGCGACGGAACTTGCCGGTCTCCAGGACGCGCAACAGCTTCGCCTGTTGTGTCGCCGGCAATTCGCCCACTTCATCGAGAAACAGCGTGCCGCCATTGGCCTGCTCCAGCAATCCGGCGCGTTCGCCCACGCTGCCGGTGAAGGCGCCGCGGGCATGACCGAACACCTCGGCCTCGAACAGTGTATCGGTCAGCACCGTGCAGTCCACGGTGACGAACGGCTTGAATTTGCGGCATGAACCATGATGAATGTAACTGGCGGCCAGTTCCTTGCCGGTGCCGGTCTCGCCCTGCAGCAGTACGGGAATCTCCGATGCCGCGACCAGGCCGAGCTGTTGCAGGCAGGCGGTGAATGCCGGGGCCTCGCCCACCATGCGCTCACTGTCATCCTGGTTTGGCTTCAGGTGCAGTGATTTCCTCGATCATCTCGCCCATGTAGAGCGCGCCACTGCTGCTGATCAGCGGGTAGGCCGTGACCCGCACCTGGTGCATGCGGTGGTCCTTGTCGTAGTGCAGGTGCAGGCAGTTGAGTGCTGCTCGCCACGTTCGAACAGGTGCTGGTGCGGGCAGTCCTCGCCTGATTCGCAGCACGGGGCGTCGTTGTTGTGGCTGACCTTGTAGCAGTAATGGCCGACGGCACCGGACTGGCTGACGCCGTAGGTCCGTTCGTAGGCCTTGTTGACCGCCATGATGCGATAGTTTTTATCGATGATCACGAAGGGCTGCTGGTGGCTGTCGACCAGCGACTGCAGCTCGATGGCGCCATCGGGTCTGGTCTCAATCGGCAGCATTCTGGTCTCATCCAACAGCATGGTTATCACCCCCCCGCATTCAAACCTGTTGTCAGTGGCCCGACTGACAGATATGTCATGAGCGACCAATGACTGCATTCTGATCTGACATATCTGTCGTGTCTTTGATTCAGATCATGCGCGGGACACATTTTAATTCATTCCAATTCACCCTGTAATCATCAGCTTTTTATGATTTTTTTCTTATTAGTCAGGCAACTTATCCGACCACGCGGGTGGCGCCGGACGTACATACGTATTTTCCCGCACAAATGGTTGTTGTTCAATGAATGAAAAGGGCTGAAACGGGGATTGCCACGGTGGAAAGCCGGGGGTGTGGCGAGACGGGAAAGATTAACCCTGATGCCTGTTACCGGCCTTTTCCCGAGGCAACGCCGCCGACTTCCTGCAAGCCGGTAATCATCCATGGCTGTTCACGCAACCAGGCCTCCAGTTGTTCGGGCGGCAACGGGCGGCACAGGTGGTAGCCCTGGATCAGGTCACAACCCTGGGCCTGCAACCGCTCGAGTGCATCCTGGTTTTCCACGCCTTCGGCGACCACACTCAGGCCCAGGTTATGCGCCATGTCAATGGTGGAATGCACGATCATCGCATCGTTCTCATCGCAACTCATATTGATCACGAAAGACTTGTCGATCTTCAGTTCCCTCACCGGCAGTTTCTTCAAATAGGATAATGACGAGAAGCCGGTACCGAAATCGTCGATCGCGATACCGACTCCCATTTCCTTGATACGTAACAGCAGGACGGTTGCGTTGCCCAGGTCGGACATCATGGCGCTTTCGGTGATCTCCAGCGTCAGCTTCTCCGGCGGCGTAGCGCTGGCGGCCAGCAGGTCACTGACCGTTTCCGGCAGTGACACGTCAAGCAAGTCACGCGTCGAGAGATTCACCGCCATATTAATATCGATGCCGGCTGCGCGCCAGCACGCCTGTTGTTGCAGTGCTTTCTCGAGTACCCACCGGGTGAGCTTCTGGATCACGCCGGTCTGCTCGGCCATGGGGATAATGCGGTCCGGCGGCACCATGCCATGCTCGGGGTGGTTCCAGCGTAACAGCGCCTCTACGGAGGTGATGGCTTCACGGTTGAGGTCGAGTTTAGGCTGATAATAAAGTTCCAGGTGGTCGTTGCTGATGGCGTCCTTGAGATCCTTGACCAGCTGCAGGCGTAGTATGCTGTTCTTGTCCTGGGCATCATCGTAGAAGGCTGTATGCTTACCCATGTGTTTGGCCATGTACATGGCCACGTCGGCGTGACGCATCAGTACCGAGACTTCAGTGCCATGGTGTGGATAGATCGCGACGCCCACACTGCCCCCCACATAGAGTTTGTGGCCGCCGACATGGAATTCACGTTCCAGCGCCGTGGCGATGGCCGCGGACATCCCGGCACAACCGCGCTGGTCCGTGCAGGGCAGTATCACGGCAAATTCGTCACCGCCCAGGCGAGCCGTCAGACCGCTGTTCCCGATGGCCTTCGACACCCGTTTCGAGACTTCCTGCAGGATCATATCGCCGACCGGGTGACCGAGGGTATCGTTGATCTCCTTGAAGTGGTCCAGGTCCATGATCATCAGGCCGACGGCATGGTTGAGCTCGTTCGCCGTAGCCAGTGCTTTATTCAGTTCTACCAGCAGACAGTTCCTGTTCGGCAGTTCGGTGAGGCTGTCGTGCAGTGACTGGTATTCCAGCGCCAGGTGGCGTTGCTGTACATCGGTGCGCATTTTCTCGAAGGCCTTGACCAGTTGCTGTATCTCGCGGGTGCCGGCCACCGGCACATCGGCCGGATGATCGGACCTGATATCAACATCCGTTGCCAGGGCGTGTGAAATACGCGCAACAGGGGCCAGCAGCACCCGGTCAAGTACGGCGTAACCAATAATCAGTAGCATGAACAACAGGCCTGCCAGCACCCATAAAGTCGTACCTATGGTGGTACCGACCGTGCCCAGATGGGCGACCTGCTGGCTGGATTTTTGTTCAACAGTCGTCTCTACCGCCAGCAACGACTGCCATACATCGTTAAACAGTGGCTGCACAATGTCGCGCAGAAACGGCAGGTCCGTGCGCCAGTCATCAGCGGCATACATCGCGCTGACTTTCAGGAAGTAGCTGTACCAGCGCTCAATAAGCACCTGCATCTCGTCGAGGGCCTCGCTGGTCTGCAGGCTGAGGTTACCGCCCCCATCCAGTTCGGCAAGATGATCCAGGTCCTGCCGGACCTGCTCATAATACAGCTGCACATTGTGCGACTGTTTTTCAAAGCCCGCCTGGCTATCCGCAAATGCGCCGAAACGATTGGCCACCATCACCCGGTAGAAACCGATCATCTGACGCCAACGGTCACGAACCTGGTTAAGCAGGAGGTATTCCTGCGATGCCAGCGCATTGGGACTGTCACTGGAAAGATCCGCCATCGACAGGTTGACCGCTGACATGAATGCATCATTGGACGGCAGCATGAAGTTGGACATCAATTCCATGGCCGGGTGCAGCTGTTGCGGAGTACTGCGGATCTCCATCAAGCGGTTGAGCTTAAGGTACAAGGTGTCAAGTTTCCGCTCGAGCTGCCTGGGAATATTCTCACTGGCCAGCGCTTCAAGTCGCAACTCCTCGAGCTTGATGACTTTTCCCTGGGCATCCCGGATCGCCTGCAGCACCTGTTGCCGGGTATCACTCGAAGGTGAAATCATGTAATCCTGCAGGGCGAAGTTGGACTGCCAGACGGAACTGCGGATAGTGGCACTGAGTTGCTGCACGTGATTGCGCGTTTGCAGACTGTACGTGGAAGAATACGTCGCACGGTCCAGCACCCAGACCGCCCAGGCTACAGACAGGGTAACGACCACCGCCAGCGCAAGCGTTACCACCAGGTAACGGCCACTCAGGGCATTCAGGTCGAGCAGCCTGCCCGGTTTATTGTCGGTCACCGTTACTGACTCCTTCATGTCCTGCCGGCCTCCATGCAGACAGAGTGCTATCCATGCTTCAATTTTCCAGGAGTGCTAATACACGCGGCGACGACTGCCCGAATGCAGATGATGACCTGGCAATGAAGAAAAACAGGACTGTGCCCGGAGGCGGCTTGGCCGAATCGCAAGAGATCATTTCCATTCCCTCATCAAACCTGGTGGTATCCATACCGCCAAAACAGGCCGCAAGAAGTGCATTTCGGACTGCCGGACTGTTGCGTATGGCAGTCTGCTACAGCTACTGTATCGGGAAAATCGAGTTGCCCTTTAACAGGTTGGGCGTTCCAGGTCGCCGGTGGCGTGCCGGCGCAGATTGCGCCACGGCCCCTGCCCGCCACATTCACCGCGCAGGGACCACCGGTCACTCAGCGTGGTTATAGCGGGGCAGAACGTAAAGTCCGGCTGCGCCCCTGGCGTCACGAGCCAGCCCTCCCCGACCTCAAGAATCCACCCGGACAGCCGACTTTCATGCAACTTTTCAGTAATTTGGCACTCTATCAACAAGAGTGCTAAAATTGCCGGCAACTTAAGGAGAGGGGGCATCCATGTCAAAGGATTTGGTTGTTAAAAATCAGTTACTTGCATTACCACTGCCGACAGGCAGCCTGGACCAGTACATTACTGCCGCGATGCATATCCCGATGCTGACCGCCGCGGAGGAGCACGCACTCGCCACCCGCCTGCGCGAGGACGGCGACATCGACGCCGCCCGTCAACTGGTGATGTCGCACTTGCGCTTCGTGGTCCGTGTGGCGCGCGGGTACAGCGGTTATGGCCTGGCCCTGGGCGACCTGATCCAGGAGGGCAATATCGGCCTGATGAAGGCCGTCAAGCGCTTCGACCCGACCGTCGGCGTGCGCCTGGTCTCGTTCGCGGTGCACTGGGTACGTGCCGAGATGCATGAATTCATCCTGCGCAACTGGCGCATCGTCAAGGTGGCAACGACCAAGGCCCAGCGCAAACTGTTCTTCAACCTGCGCGGCAAGAAGAAGCGCCTGGGCTGGTTGAACCAGGCGGAGGTCAACGCGGTCGCGGAAGACCTGGGCGTGAAACCGGAAGTCGTGCTGGAAATGGAATCGCGCCTCAGTGGCCATGACGTCGGCTACGACCTGACAGCCACGGATGATGACGAGGATTCCCGTTTTTATGCCCCGGCTGCCTACCTGCACGATCAAACCAACGACCCGGCACTGGCGGTGGAACAGGCGGACTGGAGTGACAGCAAGACCAGTGACCTGGCCGTCGCGCTGGACACGCTGGACGAACGCAGTCGCGTGATACTCGAGGAACGCTGGTTGTCCGAGGACAAGACCACGCTGCATGACCTGGCCGCACGCTTCGAGGTGTCGGCTGAACGGATTCGACAGCTGGAAAAGAACGCCATCGGTAAACTGCAAAAGACCATGATGGCGTAAATACATCTGAACATGCATCATGTAACGGCCCTGCGGGGCCGTTTTTTTTGTCTGCATGTAAGTAGTGCGAGTCCGGGAAGAAGGTAGCGCAATGCAGGAGCAATTGCCGGGGGATGCGCGAACATTCGTGGCAGATTTATTCGCGGACGCGGTCCGCTCCTACAAGGGTTGATTTGGTGTCGGTGCGATTCGCGCCTGCAAGGCGCTCCTACAGGTGGGTCTATTGGGGAGCGCATCGCATGCGCGATTCTCATACCATCGTGGTATCGGGTTAGTATATGTGCAGCACGACTACATGGATGCAGTGCAACGGAAAACTCTTTATCCCCTCTCCCTCCGGGACGCCTACATGAATGTAGGCGGTAGAGCGAAGCAGGAAGCCAGAGCCGAGAGGGTTAGGGAGAGGGGGTATTATTGAACCTCATTATTTGATCCCCTCTCCCCAACCCTCCCCCTGTGGGGGAGGGGGTAAAAAACGAGCAGGGTGCGCCATGCGCACCACATTTCCGGGCTTATATGAAAAAACACTCCCGTAAAATTCCCGTCGGCATCAGCAGCTGCCTGCTGGGCGAGGCGGTCCGCTTCGATGGCGGGCACAAGTTCGATGCGTTTATCAACCGGCGGCTCGCCGATTTCTTTGAATTCCGGCCGTACTGCCCGGAGGTTGCCATCGGGCTGGGAATACCGCGCGCGCCGATCCGGCTGTTGAAAAGCGGCGACGGCATACGCGTCGTCGGTGTAAAAGACCCGTCACTGGATGTTACCGGCAAGCTGGAGGCCTATGGCATGAAGGTCGCCGGCAAACTGGACGGGGTCTGCGGCTACATCTTCAAGTCACGGTCCCCCAGTTGCGGCATGGAACGCGTCAAGACCTACCATGAATCCGGCACCCCGGCGAAATCGGACGGCATCGGTGAATACGCACGGGCAATCATGCAGGCGCATCCCAACCTGCCGGTCGAGGAGGAAGGCCGCCTGCATGACCCCGACCTGCGAGAAAACTTCATCGAACGCGTGTTTACCCGGTATCGCTGGCAGCAACTCAAGGCCGGCGGCATCACGCCGGCCGCGCTGATCGAATTCCACACTCGGCAGAAACTGTCCGTGATGGCGCACAACCAGGCGGCCTATCGCAGGCTGGGCCGGCTGGTCGCGGACGCCGGTCGCAAGGATTTCACCGCGCTGGTCAATCAATACGAGGATGAACTGATGGCCGCCATGAAACGGCCCGCCACGCGCAAGTCACACAGCAATACCCTGCAACACCTGCAGGGCTACTTCAGCAGGCAGCTGTCCGCGGATGACCGTGCGGAGATGAGTGGCCTGGTGAAGGATTACCGGCTTGGCCTGGTGCCGCTGGCCGTGCCGCTGACGCTCATTCGGCATCACCTGCGGCATCATCCGCAGGAATGGGCGTTGCAGCAGACCTACCTCGATCCGTACCCGCGGGAATTGATGGACTGACAGCCGGCTAGTCCAGTGATTTCAGCACGGTCAGCGTCTGTTCGCGCGCCGCATCGATGCCGGTAATGATGCGGTCGGCGCCGGCCTGGTCGGCGCCGAGTTGCTGCCAGTTCGCGCTCCAGGTCGCGACCAGTTCGTCGGCCATATCAGGCATCGGCGCACCCATCACCTGCGACAGGTCGCGCACCGTGAGGACGTAGGCCCAGCCGGTGCGCGGATTTCCCTTGCCGGCAACGTCACGATCATAGTGACTGTGGAAGACCACCTGCTGCAGTTCGCCCAGCTTGAGCAGGACCTCGAACGCGGCCTGGCGGTTGTTGCGATTCGATTCGGTCTGCTCGTTGCGCCAGGTGTTGTAGCCGAGACTGCTGAGCGCCACCACCAGGCTGATCAATGCGACCGCGTTGCGGCGCACCTGTTGCAGGAAACCGGGGTCACTGGCGCTCATAAGACAGATCCTTTACTGATGCTCTCCATACTATAGACCCGTCGAGCATACAAACCAGGTAAACCCTGGCTGATTCAATAAACCAGCGCAGGGAGTGCTGCGTGCACCGTTAATAACATGCAAGCTATTGATGCTGATTTTTCTGTCATTGCGAGGGACAAAGTGACAAAGCAATCTCCGGGTATTCGATCACGATTATGAGGTTGTCGCGCTGGCCGCTCCCTGCTTCCTGCCTCCCGCGGCCTGGACTGCAAGGCCGCTATGCAGCACTGTCCCTGTACATCGCGGTCACAATGACAAGGATATTCAAATATCAGCCCTACCTCACGGGTATTCCGCATACACGGGCAACCCGTCACCCGCGCACGACCACTGCGCGCGGGAATCCTGGAATATACGGCCCTGCGGCAGGACCGGCGGTTCGCTGTCCAGCGAACCGGCCGGCACCAGCACTGCATCCAGTTCCGGCACCGTCCGCGGCACCGGGCCGCCGCAGCGGGAACAGAAACAGTTATAGAAACGCTTCGCCTCGGGCACCTTGTAACGCGACAGCAACTCCTCGCCCGCGAGCCAGGTCAGACTGCTTTCAGGAGACACCAGCAGGTTGCTGGCATGGCCGGTACCGGTGGCCTTGCGGCAACGACTGCAATGACAGTGATAAAAACGTTCCACCGCGCCGCTTACGCGGTACTTCACGGCACCGCACAGGCAACTGCCTTCCAGCAATACTTCAGACATTTACAATGACCTGTCAGTTGTTTATTGACGGGAACAGGTTGCGCCTGTTGCGCAAAATTTCTGGCCGGCGAACGGCGAATGCCGGGTCATGCCGTTTCAGAGCAAGCGCAAATAGTGATCCACCAGCAGTATGGCGAAAATTCCCATCAGGTACCAGATGGAATAACCGAACATCTTCATGGCCACATCCTTGCCCTGCATCAGCTGGATGGCATACCAGAGGAAACCGAGACCAAGCGCCAGCGCACCGACCAGGTAAAACGGGCCACTCATGTGCGTTGCAAACGGCAGCACACTGACCAGCAGCAGCAGGATGGTGTAGAGCAGGATTTGCAGGCGCGTGAACGGCACGCCGTGCGTGACCGGCAGCATGGGAATATCCACCTTCGCATATTCGTCGCGGCGGTGTATTGCCAGCGCCCAGAAGTGCGGCGGCGTCCAGATAAAGACGATCAGGAACAGCAGCAGTGCGTGCGGGTCGATCGTGCCGGTCAGTGCCGACCAGCCGAGGACGGGCGGTGCCGCGCCGGCCGCGCCGCCGATGACGATATTCTGCGGCGTGGCCCGCTTGAGGTAGAGGGTGTACACCACGGCGTAGCCGACCAGCGATATAAAGGTCAGTACCGCGGTCAGCGTATTGATCAGGATGACGAGGATCAGCATCGACAGGCCGGCCAGTAATCCGGCGAATATCAGCGCATTGCGGCCGCTGAGTTGCCCCTGCGGCAACGGGCGGTTACTGGTGCGCGCCATCTTCGCGTCCTCGCTCGCATCCAGCACGTGGTTGATCGCCGCGGCCGCCGCCGCGGCCAGGCCGATGCCCAGGTTGCCGAAGACGAGCACGTCCCACGGCACCATGCCCGGCGGCCAGGTCGCCATAAACATGCCGACCATGGCGGTGAAGACGATCAGCGCCACCACCTTCAGCTTGCACAGGCCGAGGTAACTGCCGATCAGTGTGGTTGTCTTTGTATCTTCCATGCGGCGCGTCCGGCTCACCCGATCCGTGAAAACTTCAGCAGTTTCTTCAGGTCTTTCAACATGCCACTCGCGTCCGCGTCCGGCTGGTAGTACATCATCAGGTTGCCCAGCGGATCGACGATATACACGCGTTCCGCTTTCGGCACCGGCGTTGTGCCGATCGCGAATAAACCGTACAGCTGCCCCGAGTGCGCCGGCGACAGGGCCACGGTGTCCAGTTGCGGGTGCTCGCTTTCGAGAAAGGCGGCAAGGTCGGCGGTCACAGCGCCGCTGCTCACCACGTACAGCCGCTGCACCCGTTTCATGTTCTCGTTTTGCGCGATACGCACCTGGCGCATCTTGTAGAGGTTGTTCCTGCAGACATCATCACAGTCGGCATCGCCGATATAGACCAGTGTCCACTTGCCCTGCAGGTATTCGGTCAGCGGCTGCCCGTCAAGTGCCAGGTCGCGAGACAGTTCCAGCGGTCGTGCCGGGTGCACCAGCGTACCCCTGTTCGTGGCGCCTTCCGGCTGCCAGCCGCCATCGCCGACATTGTGCATGACCAATGCGACAAACGCCGGCATGAGGAATATCAACGCCAGCAGCACGAAGGACTGTTTTGAACTGAGAAAACCCCGCTGCCTGGAAAAGGCGCGTCTGCCGCGACAACGGCTGTACAACTTTAAAAGCTTCATAGATTGCCTGCTTCACTCGTTCCTGGTACGTTTTGTATTGACGACCGCGTAAATCAGTATCAACACCACGGCAAGCGTGAACCATTGCATGGCATAGGCACGATGCTTGTCCGGCGTTATGCCATAAACCGGTTTCCAGTCACGCGTGAAGCCGTCCGGCATCGATTCGTCCAGCTGCACGACGACCGGCAACAGCGGATAGTCCAGTTTTTGTTCGATCGCGTCGAACTCGACATGCTGCATTACCTGCGGCCAGCCCGCATGCTGTTCTTCCGTCGCGGCCAGCCGAAACACCTTCTCCGGCAGTCTGGCAATTGTACCGGTGATAAAACTCTCCGTGTCCGGGCCCGGCAATGCCGGCAGCACGGCACGCGACTCGCCGAGCGGCAGCCAGCCGCGATTCACCAGTACCGCCTCTTCCCGGCCATCGAGCAACAGCGGCGTAAGCACCTGGTAGCCCGCCCGGCCGTTGTGAATACGGTTGTCCAGCAGCAGTTGCCGGCCGAGGTCATAGCGGCCGGCCGCAAACACACGCCGAAAGTCCAGCACGCCACCGGCCTCGATGGCGTCTACCAGCGGCAACGGTGACTGCCGCGCCGCCTCCAGCTGGGCATCGATCAGCCCCTGCTTCCAGGCGGCACGCTCCAGCTGCCAGTTGCCGAGGACCGCCAGCGCCGGCAACAGCGCCAGCGTGGCAATGGTCGGCCAGATCCCCGGTCTGAAGTCAAAACCGCCGATCCGCATCCGCCCGCCCCGCTTTGCTATAATGGCCCGACACTTCAATATTCCGGCCCATCGTCATGTTTACCAAAATCATCGTCGTCCTGTTCCTGTTCGTCATCATAGGCAGTCTTTTCAGCGGCCTGTTCTACCTCGTCAAGGACAAGGGCACCTCGGAACGCACGGTCCGCGCACTCACGGTGCGCATCAGCCTGTCGGTCCTGCTGTTCGTACTGCTGATGCTGGGCTATGCCACCGGCCTCGTTCAGCCGCACGGTATCGGGGGCTAGCCAGTCGCGCCTGCAAGGCGCTCCTACAGATATATCTGAATGTTGCAGGAGCGCCTTGCAGGCGCGATTCATAATCAGTCTCTATCCAACAAAAAGGGCGCTGCAAGCAGCGCCCTTTTCGATTATTTCCGGCAGCCTGCTAAACCAGCCAGTACACGAATACAAACAGGCCCAGCCACACCACGTCCACGAAGTGCCAGTACCAGGCCACCGCCTCGAACGCGAAATGGTTCTTTTCGGTGAAGTGCCCCTTGATGCTGCGTATCAGGATAACCGTCAGCATGGTTGCGCCCAGCGTCACGTGCATGCCGTGAAAGCCGGTCAACATGTAGAAGGTCGAGCCGTACATGCCCGAAGTCAACTTCAGGTTCAGTTCATGATAGGCATGGATATACTCGTAGGCCTGCAGACCGAGGAACAGGAAGCCAAGGGCGACCGTTGCCGCCAGGCCCAGGACCAGCTGCGTACGGTCTTCCTTCTTCAGGCCCCAGTGCGCCCAGGTCACCGTTACGCCACTGGAGAGCAGTATCATCGTGTTGATGGCCGGAATGCCCCAGGCACCCATGGTTTGAAACTCCCCACCGACCGCGCCCGGGCCGTTGGTCGGCCAGACCGCCTCGTATCCCTGCCACAGCAATTCGGGCGTCATCACATTGTTGCCGGCGCCGCCCAGCCAGGGTACTGACCACATGCGGGCATAGAACAATGCGCCGAAGAAGGCCGCGAAGAACATCACTTCGGAAAAGATGAACCAGCCCATGCCCCAGCGGAAGGACATGTCGACTTGTTCATTGTATTTACCGGCCTGGCTCTCCTTGACGACCGTACCGAACCAGCCAAACAGCATGACCAGGATGACAGCGGCACCGATCCACATACCTATAGTGCTGCCGCCGTTCAGGTAAATGCCAAAGCCGCCCAGGAACAGGAACATGCCGATTGAACCGACGATCGGCCAATGGCTGGGTGCCGGCAGGTAATATCCCCCATTAGATGATGACATTGGTGACTCCCTCTCTTTATTCAAATAAATTCAGTATTGTTGGGGTCAGACCCGATTGATCCGACCACCACGCTCAATCACATAACAGGATCAATCGCGTCTGACCCCATTGAAATTCGTTCCAGCCCGCCCGCCGGCTGCTGGCCCTTGCCGGCATCCATCCTGAAAAACGTGTACGACAGTGCGACTGATTTCACGTCTTTCGGCAGTGCCGGGTCCACCACGAACCGCAGCGGCATTTCCCTGTATTCATCGGCTTCCAGCGCTTGCTGCGTAAAGCAGAAGCACTCGGTCTTGTTGAAGTACTTCGACGCCAGTCCCGGCACCAGGCTGGGAACTGCCTGCCCGATGACCGTTTTGCCGGTCTTGTTACGGGCCGCGTACTTCACCTCGGTCACTTCACCCGGGTGGACCTTTATTCGCCGGACCATGGGTTTTATCTCCCAGGGCAGATCGCTTTGGACCGATGCAACGAACTCGACCGTCACTTCACGTTCCATATCGACCGTCTGGCCAAGCGCTGCCTCGGTCTCGATACGCCCGGTCTTGCCGTTCAGGCCGGTGATGTCACAAAACACGTCATACAACGGCACCAGTGCAAAACCGAAGCCGAACATGGCAACCACCACCAGGCCTAGCCTGCCGACCAGTTTGCGGTTTGCATTCGCCAGCTGGCTGTCCTGCATATCAGCCACTCAGGATAAAAAAACTGCCGATGTACAGGGCGACGACGACGGCCGCCAGGACGGCAATCGTTTTCATGTTTGCGCCGCGTGCGGCCTGATGTTCACGTGTCGATGTCATTTCACTCAACCTCTCGGACCGGCACACCGGCACCGGCCCGAACAGTGGTTATTTTACAGTCGGTGCCGTCTCGAAGGTGTGATACGGCGCCGGTGACGGAATGGTCCACTCCAGGCCTTCCGCACCTTCCCAGACCTGGTCGGTCGCCTTCTCGCCGCCCCTGATGGTCTTGATCAGGATGAACATGAAGTACACCTGTGCCAGGCCGAAGGCGAAGCCGCCGAGACTGGAGATCATGTTCCAGTCGGCAAACTGCATGGAGTAGTCCGGAATACGGCGCGGCATGCCGGCCAGGCCGATGAAGTGCTGCGGGAAGAACAGCACGTTCACGGAAATGGCCGACCACCAGAAATGGATCTTGCCATGCGTCTCGTCAACCATGTGGCCGGTCCACTTCGGCAGCCAGTAGTAAGCGGCGGCAATGATGGCGAACAGTGCGCCGGTCACCAGCACGTAGTGGAAATGCGCCACGATGAAGTAGGTGTCGTGGTACTGCATGTCAACCGGTGCCACGCCCATCATCAGGCCGGTGAATCCGCCGATGGTGAACAGGAACACGAAGGCGATCGCCCACAGCATCGGCGTTTCAAAGGTCATCGAACCGCGCCACATGGTGGCCGTCCAGTTGAACACCTTCACCGCGGTCGGCACCGCGATCATGATCGTGGCATACATGAAGTACAGCTCACCGGCCACCGGCATGCCCACCGTGAACATGTGGTGTGCCCAGACGATGAATGACAGGAAGGCAATCGAGGCCGTTGCATACACCATGGAGCTGTAGCCGAACAGCGGCTTGCGCGCGAAGGTCGGGATGATCTGCGAGACCACGCCGAAGGCCGGCAGGATCATGATGTAGACCTCGGGGTGCCCGAAGAACCAGAACACGTGCTGGAACATGACCGGGTCACCGCCACCGGCGGCGCTGAAGAAGGTGGTACCGAAGTACTTGTCGGTCAGCAGCATGGTCACCGCACCGGCGAGTACCGGCATTACCGCGATCAGAAGGAAGGCAGTGATGAACCAGGTCCAGACGAACAGCGGCATCTTCATCAGCGTCATGCCCGGCGCACGCATATTGAGCACGGTGGCAATAATGTTGATGGCGCCCATGATGGAGGAGAAGCCCAGCATGTGTACGGCGAATACGAAGAAGGCCAGCTGGTCATACTGCAGCGACAGCGGCGCATACATGGTCCAGCCGAAGGCGGGGCCCTGGCCGGCCAGGAAATCGCCGGAGAACATCGGCAGTAACAGCATCATGCCGGCAAACGGCAGGATCCAGAAACTCCAGTTGTTCATGCGCGGCAGCGCCATGTCCGGCGCACCGATCATCATCGGTATCTGCCAGTTGGCGAGTCCGACCATGCCGGGCATGATGGCGCCGAAGACCATGACCAGGCCGTGCAAGGTGGTCATCATGTTGAAGAAGTTCGGATCGACGACCTGAATGCCAGGCTGGAACAGTTCGGCGCGAATCACCATGGCCATTGCACCGCCGATCAGCAGCATAATGAAGGAGAACCACAGGTACAGCGTACCGATGTCCTTGTGGTTGGTGGTGGTAACCCAGCGCATCAGACCGGAAGGCGCGCCGTGGTGGTGAGCGTCGTGTGTGGCTGTTGTACTCATTGTGTCATATCTCCACTGGTAATTCTGTTAATACGCATAGCGCCCTAGCGTAACGCAGCGATTTCGGAAGGCTGCACCATGTCACCAACGTTGTTGCCGAAGGCATTACGCTGGTAGGTGAGAACGGCCGCCATGTCGACATCGTTCAGCTGCGGACCGAACGCCTGCATGGCGGTGCCGGCCTTGCCGTTCATGCCCATGTCGATATGGGCGGCCTTGTCACCGGTCGCAATCGCGCTGCCGGCAATGGCCGGGAACACGCCCGGGATACCCTGGCCGTTGGCCTGGTGGCAGGCCGTGCAGTTGGTGTTGTAAACGGACTCACCCCTGGCAACCAGGTCATCGAGGGTCCATGTTTTCGATGCCGATGCCGCAACCGCTGCCGCGCCGGCCTTCTGATCGGCCACCCACTGCTGGTAGTCCTCTTCCGTCTTGGCCTCGAGCACGATCGGCATGAAGCCGTGGTCCTTGCCGCACAGTTCGGCACACTTGCCGCGGTACACGCCCGGCTCGCTCAGCTCGGTCCAGCCGTCGTTGACAAACCCGGGCACGGCGTCCTGCTTCCAGCCCAGGTCCGGTACCCACCAGGAGTGGAGCACGTCGTTGGCGGTAATCAGGAAACGGATCTTCTTGTTAATCGGTACGACGACGCGGTTATCGACGTCCATCAGGTAGTATTCATGGTCCGCCGGGTCCAGGCCTGAACCCTTCTGGCGAATCTCGTTGCTCTTCGTATCCAGGTTGCTGAAGAAACTGACACCCTCGGCAGAACCGTCAAGGTAATCATATTTCCATTTCCACTGGTAACCGGTGACCATAATCGACATGTCCGCATCACGCGTGTCTTCCAGCGCCAGCAACGCCTTGGTGGCCGGCACGGCCATGCCGACCAGCACCAGGAACGGGACGGTGGTCCAGATAATCTCGACCGTGGTGCTCTCATGGAAAGTGGCCGGTACTGCGCCCTTTGACTTGCGGTGCGCAAAGATCGAATAGATCAGCACGGCAAACGTGATAACACAGGCAACCACGCAGATCCAGAAAACCAGCATGTGCAGGTCGTAGACCGTCTTGCTGGTAGTGGTGACACCTTCCATAAGATTTAACGGGTACTCTGCAGCGGCATTACCCGCCACCAGCAGGGCAATCACACCCCACAAGTTACACAGCACGCGTCTTGGCGTTTTAGCGAACATGCATCATTCTCCCCAGGACCTTAAAGTTAAAATTTTTCAGCTTGAAATCTTTACGGTGTAATGGCCCGTCAAACACCCGGCCCGTCACAGCGAATGGCGTTCTGTAACTCCATCGCCAGCGAACACCGTTCCTTCTCGTTCAGGAACGAACCGATTTCGACCTGTTCCCCCTGGAACGCCACGCTCAGGTGGCTCGGGTACCAGTTAATCGGCGAGCGCACCAGGCGAATACGTGCCCAGGCGCGCGGACATTCCCAGTGGTCCTGCGGTTCGCGCCAGCCCTTTTCCACGGTGACGACGTTCGCATTGACCGAGACAACTTCCTGTCGCTGGCTTCGTACCAGGCACAGGTAAAAAGCAATACCCAGCACTGCAATCTCAAGGCCGGCAAACGGCAACACCGGCCAGAACCCGTGCAGCGCGAAAAAAATCCCCACCACCAGGCAGCACGCGGCAATCACGATGTAAACCTGGACTGCCCGTCGCCATGACAGGGACTGGTTTGGACGAATCACCCAGTGACAATCACATCCGGTCGGATCACAAACCTGCTCAACCACTGTTGCTGTTTCAACCTGACTGTCGGGCCGGTCGCGTACCACGGGGACATGCCAGGTACAAACAGGCGACTGGTGCAAATACTTCCAAATCCACGACTCGGCTCGAAAAAAGTCCGCGAATTTTATATTAGAAGGCCCATGGATTCAATCTAGCGTGTTGCTCGGGTATTGGCCTGCGGGCGGACGTCCAGGCAGCGCGCCACCGCCCCGGCAGTCACGGCCTCGAGGCTGGGCACCGTGCCCATCAGCGGTGATAAGAGCATATTTTTCAAGGTGTTAATGTTCTCCTCGGTGCATTCCATGGCCGCCGGCAAGTCGGTTGGCGACCCAGCCCGCCAGGTGGCAGCCGGCGGCCTCGATCGACGCCGCGCTCAGCAGGGCGTGGTTGAGGCAGCCCAGCCGCAGGCCCACCACCAGGCACACATCCAGCCCCAGCGCGGCAGCCAGGTCCGCGACCGATGCCCGCTCGTTCAGCGGCACCCGCCAGCCACCCACGCCCTCGACCACGACGCAATCGACCCGGGCGGCCAGGGCGCGATAGGCCGTCAAAATTACGTCGAGGTCGATTTCCACGCCGGCCGCCCGCGCCGCCAGGTGCGGGGCAATCGCCGGCTCAAAGGCGTACGGGTTCACCGCGGCGTATTCCAGCGTGATGGAGGACTGCTGCTGCAGAAGCACGGCATCATCATTACGCAAGCCGGCCGCGGTTTGCTCGCACCCCGCGGACACCGGTTTCATTCCCGCGACCGTCAGTCCCTGGTCCTGCAAGGCCTGCATCAGGCCGAGCGACACCACCGTCTTGCCGATGCCGGTGTCGGTACCGGTCACGAAAATGCCCCCGTGCTCACTCATGGCGTTTCCCCGGTTGCAGATCGTGCAGCGGCACCGCTTTGCCGCCGGTGGCGTACTTGTTCAGCGGCGACCTGCCGGTGCCGTAACGAAAAACCCATCGGTTCACTCACGGCGTTTCGCCGGCTGCAGGTCGGACAGCGGCACCTCTTTGCCACCGGCGGCGTACTTGTTCAGCGGCGACCAGGCATGACCGTACACCACCTCGTAACTGGCGGGCAGTACGCCGCCCTCGCGATACTGCTCGTAGGCCGCACTGAACCGTTGCCAGTGCTGCCGCCCGGTCAGGCCGCGCGCCCGGCCCGCGGTAACATTGTGCGCACCGATCTGTTTCAGGTCCTGCATCAGCTTGCGCAGCTCCCGGTAGGTCACGGTGATCCGCTCCGAGTCCATCACCGGGTCGGCCCAACGCGTCTTGAGCAGCATGTCACCGACATCATGCAGGTCGATAAACCGGTTGACGTGCGTATGACCATCGACACTTTCCCAGCTTGCGCGTAACTCCATCAGCGTATCCGGCCCGAAGGTGGTGAACATCAGCAGGCCGCCCGGCGCCAGCACGCGCCGCAACTCGGCCAGCGTGGACTCCAGGTCCGTGCACCATTGCAACATCAGGTTGGAAAATATGAATTCAAAACTGTCGTCGGCAAACGGCAACTGTTCGGCATCGGCGCACACGCACTGTGGCTTGCGCAGCCAGCCGCCCCGTGCCCGCGCCTGCGCCAGCATGGCCGGCGCCAGGTCGAGTGCGACCACATCGGCCTTGCGGTAGTGCTTTAACAACGCCGCGCTGAACTTGCCGGTACCGGCGCCGAGATCGAGAATGCGCTTTGGCTGCAGCCGAATGAAATCGAGACGCTCCATCATGCGATCGCCGATTTCATACTGCAGTTCGGCCGCGGCATCATAGGTCGATGCCGCGCGATTGAAGGCACGGCGCGCCTGCTGCTTGTCAAGTGCGTACGGACTATCTTCGTCAGACATGATTCAGATGCACCTGCACGAACGGGCTCGCCCGCGAACAGGTGCCCGTGCAGGGTGCGCCGTGCGCACCATTACATCGCCCGTAAATCCCCGGTGCGCATGGCGCACCCTGCACAAAATGTTTGTACAACCATTACGTCGCCTGCAAATCTTCGTTAGACATTTTTAAATGCTCCTGCACAAGCATCAGGCATGTTGCTTGCCCACCACCGGGAGCAGGAATTCCAGCACCTGCTCCGTGAAAAATATCGGGTCCGAAATAAAGGGCGCATGCCCGGCGCCAGCGATCGTGACAAGCCGTGCGCCGGACAAATACTGCAGTGTCGCCTGCCCGGCACCGGCCGGCACCAGCGTGTCGCGCTCACCCGTTAACAGCAGCGTCGGGCAGTGAATGGATGCCAGCTCATCGCGCAGATCGGTATCGCGCAGAATTCCCAGCCCGGCGCGCAGGCCGTCGACATGCGGCGGTCCGTGTGACAGCATTGTCTCCCGCAGGTCCTTCAGCACCGCGGTGGCGTGTTCACTGCCGCGCACCTGCAAGGCAAGGAACCGCGTCAATGTCTGCCGGTAGTCCTGCTCGAGTTCGTCCGCAAAGGTATCCAGCAATTGCGGCAACATGGCGCTTTGCCAGTGCGGCTTGCGCATAAAGCACGGGCTGCTGGCGACCGTCACGAGCGCTTCGACCCGATTTGCTGCCTGCATGGCGGCACGCATGGCCACCAGCCCGCCAAGCGACCAGCCGAGCCACGCGGCCCTGGCGGGCACCACGGCACGCACCGCCGCGACCATGGCGTCCAGCGTTGCCTCACCGGCCCACGGGCTGCGGCCGTGCCCGGGCAGGTCCACGCGGGTCACGCGCACGTGCGGTTCCAGCAACGGCATCAGTCCGTCCCAGATACCGCCATGCAAACCCCAGCCGTGGATCAACACGAGATCGGGACCGTTGCCGCTTGTTTGTGTATATAAATTCATAAAAACCTATTTCACGCAGAGGCGCAGAGGCGCAAAGAAAACAATCCTTGCTTCTAAAAGCGTTTATATAAACGAAGTCGTAAAAGCATTCCTGAACAAGATAAATACACTTTCTATTAAAGCCATTATTTTTCTCTGCGCCTCTGCGACTCTGCGTGAGTTATTTTTTCCAGCGCCTCCAACAAACGATCGACCTGCGCCTCGGTGTGATTCGCGGAAAAGGTAATCCGCAATCGTGCCGTGCCGTCCGGGACCGTCGGTGGCCGTATCGCGGTGACCATGATTCCCTGTTTACGCAGTGACTCGCTGCAGGCCAGCGCCGCCTGTGCATCGCCAAGCAGCAACGGTTGAATGGGCGTAGTCGATTCCATCAGCTGCAATCCCAGTTGCCGGGCGCCGGCGCGGAAACGTTTGACCAGCACCGACAACTGTTCACGCCGCCAGCCGTCCGCGCGTATCCGCTGCAGCGAAGCGCGGGTGGCAACCGCGACCGCCGCCGGCAATGCGGTGGTATAAATATAGGTGCGCGCAGACTGGATGAGCGTCTCGACCAGGTCCTCGCTGCCGGCGACAAATGCGCCGAAGGTGCCGAAGGCCTTGCCCAGCGTGCCGACCAGTATCGGCACCTGCTGCACATCCAGTCCGGCCGCGATCACCGAACCACTGCCATCATCCCCCACTACGCCGAGGCCGTGCGCGTCATCGACCATGAACCAGGCCGCGTGTTCCGCCGCGACGTTTGCCAGCCCAGGCAGCGGCGCGCCGTCACCGTCCATGCTGAATACGCCGTCCGTCGCTACCAGGTATTCACCCGGCGGGGCAGCGGCCATGGCCGTCGCCAGTTCGTCGGTATTGCCGTGCGCATAACGTTGCAGGCGTGCGTCGCTCAGGCGCGCGCCGTCCAGCAGGGAGGCATGGTTGAGACGGTCCTCGAACACGCGGTCACCGCGGCCGAGCAAGGCGGAGATCACGCCGAGGTTGGCCATGTACCCGGTGGAAAACAGCAGCGCGCGTGGCCGCCGCACGAAATCTGCCAGCTCTTCTTCCAGTGCATGGTGCGCGCGGCTGTGACCGGACACCAGGTGCGCCGCGCCGCTACCGGCGCCGAATTCATCCAGCCCCGCGTGAAAGGCCGCGACCACGTCCGAATGATTCGCCAGCCCCAGGTAATCATTGCTGCAGAACGACAGTAACGTCTCCCCGCCGATGGAAATCTCCACGCCCTGCGGACCGTCCAGTATTTGCCTTTCACGGTACAGGTTCTTTTGCCGGCGGAGTTCGAGCTGTTCGGTCAGGTTTTTCATTTGGAATCGTGTCAGAAATTACCTGCAGGAGCGCGGGCATGCGCGAACATCGATTGTAAATTTATTCGCGGACAACGTCCGCTCCTGCAAATTCATTGATGCCCGGCCATCGGACCAATCACGCCGAAGAAAAAAAGACAGATTGATTTTTTGAGTATGCAGAAAAAGGGGACAGATTTAATTTTCACATCTATCGATTACACCCAAAAAATAAATCTGCCCCCTTTTTCTATTCATTCTTTTTCTACTTTTTCGTGAAAAAATAAATCTGTCCCTATTTTCATTTTCCCGATGTACCTTTAACCCGGCTCTGTTCCCCCTCTCCCTTCGGGAGAGGGTTGGGGAGAGGGAATCCATTCGATCGCGCCTGCAAGGCGCTCCTGCTTTATAACGACATACCTGCAGGAGCGCCTTGCAGGCGCGATGCAAAATCGTGCTGGCGGACAACTATCACGCCGGGTGCAAACCCAGCTTCGCGAACAACGCATCATCAGCGGCGGTATCCGGATTACCCGTGGTCAGCAGCTTCTCGCCATAGAAGATGGAGTTGGCGCCGGCCAGGAAACACAGCGCCTGCATTTCCTCGCTCATCTCCGTACGTCCAGCGGACAGGCGCACATACGACGCCGGCATCAGGATGCGCGCCACGGCAAGGGTGCGTACAAATTCAATCGAATCGATCTCCGCCTGTGCCGCCTGCGGCGTGCCCTCGACCTTCACCAGCCGGTTGATGGGCACACTGCCGGGATGCTCGGGCAGGTTGGCGAGTTCACACAGCATCGACACGCGGTCATCGCGTCCTTCGCCCAGCCCGACAATGCCGCCGCAACAGACATTGATGCCCGCCTCGCGCACGTGCGTAAGGGTATCGAGCCGGTCGTCATAAGTACGCGTACTGATAATTTCACCGTAGAATTCCGGCGAGGTGTCGAGGTTGTGGTTGTAATAGTCCAGCCCGGCCTGCTTCAGTTCGGCCGCCTGCGCCGCGTCCAGCATGCCCAGCGTGGCGCAGGTCTCCAGCCCCTCTGCACGCACCCGCTCCACCATCTCCAGCACGCGCTCGAAATTTTTCCCTTTCGGATTGCGCCATGCCGCACCCATGCAGAAACGCGATGCGCCGGCCGCCTTCGCGCGCCGTGCCGCGGTGATAACGTCCTCGACATCCAGCAGGCGCTCGGGCTCCAGCCCGGTGTCGTAGTGCACGCTCTGCGGGCAGTAGTTGCAATCTTCCGGGCAGCCGCCCGTCTTGATACTCAGCAGGGTGCTGACCTGCACCGCGTTGGGATCGAAATTCTCGCGGTGCACGCCCTGGGCGCGAAACAGCAACTCGTTGAAAGGTAACTCAAATAACTGGCGGACCTCGGCACGCGTCCAGTCGAATCGGACAGGATTTGCGGCGTTATCCGACAGACGGGCGACAGGCTTGTTCATAGCGTGTGTGAGTGACGGTGGCGATGGTCACGGACTATGTAACCGATACCGAATCCTGTCAACCCGGAGGAGATTAAATGGTTTACAACTGGCATAAGCGCCTGCTTGATATCCTGTTCTTACCGACCTGCCGGCTGTGCGGTGCAGCCACCGCCGGGGCGGGCGGCCTGTGCGGGGACTGCAAGCTCGACCTGCCGCGGCTACCCCGGTGCTGCCGCCGGTGTGCCCGCCCCCTGTCCGGCCAGGATGCTTCGGCGAGTTGCGGTCGCTGCCAGCGGCAACCGCCGCACTTTGACCGGACCACGGCGCTGTGCCGCTATCTACCGCCGGTGGACTACCTGCTGAAACGCCTGAAATTTGCCAGTGACCTCGGCATGGGTCCGCTGCTGGCCGGCCTGCTGTCGGAACAGCTGCTGCAACGCGGCGGCACACTACCCGGGCTGCTGGTGCCGGTGCCGCTGCACCCGGCACGCCTGCGGGAACGCGGCTATAACCAGGCGCTTGAACTGGCGCGCCCGTTGAGCAGGACACTGGGCATACCGCTCGACCGCGCCCTGTGCCGCCGCACGCGCCGGACCGAGGCGCAGTCGCTGCTGGGCACCACGGCACGCCGACTGAACATGCGCAACGCGTTCGCCGTTAGCGGCAGACCGGAAGCCGGTCATATCGCCATCATCGACGATGTCATGACCACCGGCTACACGGCCGGTGAACTGGCGCGCGTACTGAAGCGCGCGGGCGCCAGCGAGGTCGAGGTGTGGGTGATTGCGCGGGCGGGCGGCTGAGCGGCTGGACACGGAAAAAAATCTCACGCAGAGGCGCAAAGACGCAAAGCGCACAGAGACCAAAAAATTGCCACAGAGTGCACACGACTTCATGGATGTAGGAGGTCGAGTAACGCAGGAGCAGGTGACGCGATGCAGAGCATGCAGAGAACCTCTTCATTCCCACGCACGACTGCATGGAGAAGGTGAGACCGGGACGGTCGAGAGGCTGACCCGGGCTACGCGCGCATAAACAGCCGGGAGCGGCCATGCGCAAAACAAAAAACTTGTCCCCTCTCCCTCCGGGACGACTACATGGATGCAGGAGGTACGAGTCCATGGATGGACGAGGTAGAGTAACGCATGGAGCAGTTACCGAGAGGGTCAGGGAGAGGGGATAGATTAAGCCTGCAGGGTGTGCCGTGCGCACCGGGGATTGGCAGGCTGTTGCGCAATACTGCAGGAGCGCATCGCATGCAAAGCAAAAAATCCCCTGTTGTCATTCCCGCCTGCGCGGGAATGACGGCAACTAGATATTCAGAGGCTCCTGAGCTGGTAATCGATGAACATGCCGACAAACACCACCATGCCGAAGAAGTTGTTATTCAGAAAGGCCTTGAAGCAGCCGTCGCGTTCGCGGTTATAGATCAGCCGCTGCTGGTAAACCGCGAGGAACGCGGCGAATACCACGCCTGCATAGTAGTAAATGCCGAGCTCCGCCTGGTAGCCGATCAGGCACAGGCAGACCAGCACACAAAATTGCAGGCCACCGATGACAAGCCGGTCCGCCTCGTCGAATAATATGGCCGTCGATTTCAGACCCAGCGCAATGTCATCCTGGCGGTCCACCATCGCGTACATGGTGTCATAGGCCGTGGTCCAAAGCACCGTGGCAGTGAACATCAGCCAGGCAATCTGCGGCACGCTGCCGGTCTGCGCGGCAAATACCATCGGCACGGACCAGGCAAACGCCGCGCCCAGCACTACCTGCGGCATGTGGGTAATACGCTTCATGAAGGGGTAGATGACCGCTATCAACGCGCCGCCCAGCGACAGCAGGATAGTCAGCCGGTTCAGCTGCAGCACCAGCAACAGCGCCAGCAGGGCAAGGCCCGCGATCAGCGCCTGCGCCTCCCGCAGGGTGACGCGCCCGGCGGTCAGCGGGCGATTGCGTGTGCGGGAGACATGCCGGTCGAAGTCGCGGTCGAAGTAGTCATTGATGACACAGCCGAGGGCACGCATCACGAACACGCCGGCGATGAAGATCAACACGATTTTGGTATCCGGGCTGCCTTTGCCGGCGACCAGCAGCGCCCACAGGGTCGGCCACAGCAGCAGGTAAATACCGATCGGCTTGTGCAGCCGCATCAACTCGATAAAGTCGCGCCAATGCGGGGGCGGGCTGTTTTCCATCGCCACAGTATGCGCGGAATGCTACCGGCTTTTCCAGAGGGGCTCGCTGGCCGTTGCGGCCGGGAAGGCCGGCAGGAACACTTCACTGACCAGCAGCGGCTTGTGACTGATGCGGAATATCGCACGCCGCCCCCAGATCACCGCCGGTTTCGAACGCAGTCCGCGCGTGGCCACTGCAAACAGCGCCTGTCCCTTGCGAATGCAGGCCAGCTCGACGATCTCGCGCCGCATGCCCGGGTCCGCGAACAGCATGCCGCCCAGCGGCCGGGTGCCGAGGTGCGCCAGCCGCTTGAGCTTGCCGCGCAGGGAAGACAGCGGAATGATGGTGCGCGCATACACCCAGGGCTGCCCGTCGCACAGCAGCTGCACCTGGCGAATGATCGCCTGGCCGCCGTTTCTCATGCCCAGTGCCCGCGCCTCGTCCCGTGTCGGCCGACCGGTCACCTGCGACAGCACGCGCACCCGGAACTCGCCCGGGCACAGCTGTTGCAGGCGCAGGGTCAGGGAAGCCGTATCCAGCAGCCAGCTGCACAAAGGCCGCGGAATATCCGCGCGCAGGTAATGCTTGTTCGGTTTCCAGCGTGTCATGAGACCTTCTATAGATCGATTGAGGTGACAGGGGTGCCTAATTTAATCGATCACCGGAAATAGGCAATGTATTTCTTATGTCGTTCGCCAGCGAAGGCGGGACAAATCCGTCTGGAACGGATTTGGACAGACCAAGGTCAGCCCAAAGGGCAAGAGACAGCGATGTATCCTGCAATCCAGCCCGCAAATAACCACAGTTCTTTGGGTATGCCTGGTGCAACCAGCTTCGAGTGTGTAGGAGCGCAGGCATGCGCGAACAATACGGGGCAACCTGTTCGCGGACAACGTCCGCTCCTACGCCAATCGTGGCACCTGTAGGAGCGCAGGCATGCGACTTTCAAGCATTTGAAGAGAAGCCGTCATTGCGAGGAACGCAGTGACGAAGCAATCTCTGACAGATAGCTACCAAGTCGGGAGATTGCCACGTTTCGCTCGCAATGACGTTATCTTTTTAATGGTTAAACCTCACCCAAATACGCCGCCTCGCCCAGCCATCGGCGGATCAACGGCGTCACATTGTCCGGCGCGCTTTGCAGCAGCTCCCGGGCGGCCTGCTCCACCGCCGTCAACAACGACTCGTCACGCAACAGGTCCGCAATGTGAAACTGCATCTCGCCGGTCTGGCGCGTGCCCAGCACCTCGCCCGGCCCGCGCAGCTCCAGGTCGCGACGCGCGATCTCGAAACCGTCACCGGTCTCGCGTAATGCGGCCAGCCGCTCGCGCGCATTCTCCGACAGCGGCGGCTGGTAGAGCAGCACGCAACTGCTCTGCCCGCGCCCGCGGCCGACCCGGCCGCGCAACTGGTGCAACTGCGCGAGGCCCAGCCGCTCCGGGTTCTCGATAATCATCAGCGTCGCATTGGGCACATCCACACCGACCTCGATGACCGTGGTGGCGACCAGCAGGTCGATATCGCCGCCCTTGAACGCGGCCATCAGCCGCTCCTTGTCCGCCGCCTTCAGGCGCCCGTGGATCAAACCGACGCGCAACTCCGGCAACGTCTCCGCCAGCAGCGTCGCCGTGTTTTCCGCGGCCTGGCACTGCAACACCTCGGATTCCTCGATCAGGGTGCAGACCCAGTAGGCCTGCTGGCCATTGCCGCAGGCCTTGCGCACCGATTGCATGACTTCCTCGCGCCGCTCCTGGCTGATCGCGACCGTCTTCACCGGCTGCCGCCCGGGCGGCAGCTCGTCGATGATGGAGGTATCGAGATCGGCATACACGGTCATCGCCAGCGTGCGCGGTATCGGCGTCGCGGTCATCACCAGCTGGTGCGGCCGTTGCGCGGCCTTGCGTCCCTTGTCGCGCAGGGCGAGACGCTGGTGCACGCCGAAGCGGTGCTGCTCGTCGATGATCACCAGCCCGAGCTTTGCAAACTCCACCTCCTCCTGGAACAGGGCATGGGTGCCGATCGCAAGCTGCGCGCGGCCGTCGGCAATCGCCGCCAGCGTCGCCTCGCGCGCCTTGCCGCGGGTCTTGCCGGCATGCCAGGCGAGCGCGATGCCCAGCGGCTCCAGCCAGTCACTGAAACTGCGCAGGTGCTGCTCGGCGAGCAACTCGGTCGGCGCCATCAGCGCCACCTGGTAACCGGCAGCGACCGCGGTCAGCGCTGCGCAGGCGGCGACCACCGTCTTGCCGGAGCCGACATCGCCCTGCACCAGGCGCGCCATCGGGTGCGGCTGCTGCAGGTCACGGATGATCTCGTCGATGACGCGTTGCTGCGCACCGGTCAGGTCGAACGGCAATTGCGCGATAAATGTATTCACTCGCCCGGCCGCATCCTGCAACACCGGCGCGGCGGTGTGCGCGGTGCGCTCGCGCAGGCGCTTGAGACTCAGGTGATGGGCAAGCAGTTCCTCGAAGGCGAGGCGCTGCTGCGCCGGGTGGCTGCCTGTGGCCAGCAACTCGACCGAGGCATCCGGCGGCGGCCGGTGCACGTAGCGCAAGGCCGCCGGCAGCGTGGTCATTTTGAAATGGCTGACCAGTTCCGTGGGCAGCCAGTCGACCAGCCCGTGTTCACTGTCATGGAGATATTTCAACGCCTGTTCGGTCAGTGTGCGCAGTGTCAGCTGGTGCACGCCCTCGGTGGCGGGATAGATCGGCGTCAGGTGGTCCTCGGCCACCATCGGCATATCCGCATCGACCAGCTGGTACTCGGGATGAATCATCTCCAGCGTCATCGCACCGTTGCGCACCTCGCCAAAACAGCGGATACCGCGCCCGCGCTGGAAACCGGCCTGTTGCTGCTTGTTGAAATGAAAGAAACGCAGCGTCAGCGCGCCGGTGCCGTCACTGATGCGCACCAGCAGCGAGCGCCGCCGGCCGAACTTGATCTCGGCCAGGTCGATCTCGCCCTGCACCACCACCTGCTCCCCATGACGCACCGACCCCATCGGCACCACGCGCGTGCGGTCCTCGTAACGCAGCGGCAGGTGAAACAGCACGTCCTGCACGGTGTGGATATGCAGACGCTTCAACCGCTCCGCCACGCGCGGGCCGACGCCCTTGAGGACCGTGACCGGGAGGGAGTCGAGCTGGTCGGAGGCTGCGGGTGTTTTATTCAAAGAACATTACTCGCGCAAAGACGCAAAGGCGCCAAGTCAAATATGTAGCTGTAGGAGCGCATTGCATGCGCGAACATATTATGCATAAAGGGGACAGATTTATTTTTCTTTCTTCGGACGCGATCTATTGATCGAGATATTCGACCTCATCAAAATCATCCAGCTCCATCACCGCATCCATCTCCACCTGTGCATTCTTCGGCAATGATGCAACGCCGACCGCCGCGCGTGCCGGGTACGGTTCGCTGAAGTACTCGGCCATGATTTCGTTGACCAGGGCGAAGTGGCCGAGGTCCGGCAGGAATACGTTGAGTTTGACGATGTCTTTGAGCGAGCCGCCGGCTGCTTCGGCAACCGCGGAGAGGTTTTCGAACACACGCCGGATTTGTGCGTCCATATCGCCTGTCACCATTTCCATGGTGGCCGGGTCGAGCGGGATTTGTCCGGACATGTAGACGGTGTTGCCGGTTTTTACCGCCTGCGAGTAGGTGCCAATGGCCTGCGGTGCGTTGTCGGTCTGGATGATGATGCGGGTCATTTTGTCTTTCCTTTATAGATAGAAATAAATTATTTTCTCTACAACCTGATTTCTATCCCCTCTCCCTGGCCCTCTTTCGGAGGGAGAGGGAATAAAGAAGTTCTCTGTGCACTCTGTTGCAATTTTCTGGTTTTCTTTGCGCCTCTGCGCCTCTGCGCCTCTGCGTGAGTATTTTTATTCGCGCATGCGATGCGCTCCTACAGCTATTTTTTACGCCTCTGCGTGAATAATTTTGTTCGCTCCTGCAAGGCGCTCCTACAGTACAGCTGAATTGTCTGCAAATCCCTGGTGCGCACGGCGCACCCTGCAGGCTGAATTTTATCCCCTCCCCTAACCCTCTCGGTAACTGCTCCATGCGTTACTCTACCTCCTACATCCATGTAGTCGTCCCGGAGGGAGAGGGAATAAGATTTTTTCTCTGTGTTCTCTGTGGCAATAATTTTTCTTTTCTTTGCGGCTTTGCGTCTTTGCGCGAGGCGGTTTTTTATTATTCAGCCCCGGGCGCGGGTGATGCGGATCACCGCCGGAATATTGCGCACGCGGCGCATGACGCTGGCGAGGTGCTGGCGGTTGTGTACGGTCATGCGGAATTTCAGGGTATTGGTCAGGCCGTCGCCCTCCTCGATGCCGACGTTTTCGATGTTGGAGTCGGCGTCGCCGATGACTGTCGCGACCGTGGCCAGTACGCCGCGCTGGTCCTCGACCACGACGTTGACGTCGACCGGGAACTCCTCGTCGAGGCCCGGCTCCCATTGCACCTCGAGGCAGTTATCGGCGTTGTAGTTGCCGTCGGCGATATTCCGGCAGCTTTGTGTATGGATCATCATGCCGCGGCCGCTGGTGATCACGCCCACCACGGGATCGCCGGGTATCGGGCGGCAGCATTTCGAGAAACGCGTCACCATGCCCTCGGCCCCCTTGATGACCAGCGGCGGCATGGTCTTGCCCTCGCCACCGTCCCCGGTGCCTTCCTCACCGGGTACCAGGGCGCGGGCCACCAGCACCGATGGCCGCCGGCCGAGACCGATTTCCTCCAGCAGGTCGTCCGGCTCGCTGAGGTGGTATTTCTTCAGCAGCGACTGCAGGCTACTGGTTTCCACGTCGCCCGCGGAGGACTCGAACACGCCCAGTGCACGGTCCAGCATGCGCCGGCCAAGTTCGACCGCCTCTTCGCGTTTCAGGTTCTTCTGGTGGTGACGGATATTGGAGCGCGCCTTGGCCGAGACCACGTAACTCAGCCACGCCGGGCTCGGCCGTTGCACCCTCGGCGAGGTAATCACTCTCCACCGTCTGGCCATTGTGCAACGTGGTCCGCAGCGGTGCGTCCTGGCGGTCCACGCGTGCGGCAATGCAGGTATTACCGATATCGGTATGTACCGCGTAGGCAAAGTCCACCACGGTTGAACCGTGCGGCAGCTTCATGATTTCGCCCATCGGCGTGAACACGTAGACAGCATCCGGGAACAGGTCGATCTTGACGCTCTCCAGGAACTCGAGCGAGTTACCGGCATGCTTCTGCATTTCCAGCAGTTCCAGCATCCACTCGCGCGCACCGGCATGCATCTGGTCGATGTTTTCCTCGCCGCTCTTGTACACCCAGTGCGCCGCCACGCCGCTCTCCGCCACCTTGTCCATATCCTCGGTGCGGATCTGCACCTCGATGGGAATTCCGTAAGGACCGAACAGGATGGTATGCAATGACTGGTAACCGTTGCCCTTGGGGATGGCGATGTAGTCCTTGAACTTGCCCGGCACCGGCTTGTACAGGTTGTGCATGATGCCGAGCATGCGGTAGCAGGTATCGACATCGTCGACGACGATGCGGAAGGCATAGACGTCGTAGGTCTCTTCAAAGGACAGCGTCTTGTCGCGGATCTTGCAATACAGGCTATAGAGATGCTTTTCGCGGCTCAGCACGCGTCCCTGCAGTTTTTCCTGGCGGACGCGGCGCTTGATCGACTTCTCGATTTTGCTCAGTACTTCCTTGCGGTGACCGCGCGCCTGCTCGACCGCTTTTTTCAGTACCCGGTAACGCAACGGATAGAGTGCGGCAAAACCGAGGTCTTCCAGCTCGACGCGCAGCGCGTTGATGCCGAGGCGGTTTGCGATCGGCGCATAGATATCCAGTGTCTCGCGGGCAATGCGCCGCCGCTTGTCCGGCCGCATGACACCGAGCGTGCGCATGTTGTGCAGTCGATCGGCCAGTTTCACCAGGATGACGCGAATATCGCGCACCATGGCGAGAATCATCTTGCGAAAGTTTTCCGCCTGCGCCTCGGCCGAACTCTCGAATTCGAGGTGCGTCAGCTTGCTGACCCCGTCGACCAGTTCGGCCACGTCTTCGCCGAAGCTGGAGGCGATCTGTTCCTTGACGGTCGGCGTGTCCTCGATAACGTCGTGCAGAATCGCCGCGATGATGGACTTGTGGTCGAGATGCAACTCGGCGAGGATGCGCGCCGCCTCGATCGGGTGATAGATGTACGGCTCACCGGACATGCGGTGCTGGCCTTCATGCGCCTCGGCACCGAACAGGTAAGCGCTGTAGACCTCCTGCACCTGGTCCGGCTCCAGGTAGGTTTCCAGCATGCGGCACAGATCACTGATCAGGAATCGTGATGTATTGTCGGTCAGCGTCTCTGCTTTTGATGCCATTGCGTCTGCTGTCGGGCCTGTCCGGGTTAGCGTGGTCATCCGCTAATATAACCCTATCAGGCACACCCGCACATACCGGTATGGCAGAAACCGGTACGGAATGATGGTTTGCAGTCCGGCCGCGCCCGAACGGGGCGGCCGGTGGTGCGATCAGTCGTTGGCGGGCTCCGCCGGCGGGGTATCGTCTTGCGGCGGCGTGTCGTCTTTGGCAACTTCGGTGTCGTCTTTGGCAGCCTCGACCTCTACCTTGGCGGCTGCCTCGGCTTCGGCCTTGGCGGCTGCCTCGGCTTCGGCCTTGGCGGCTGCCTTGGCTTCGGCCTTGGCGGCAGCCTCGACTTCGGCCTGGGCGGCAGCCTCGACTTCGGCCTCTGCGGCAGCCTCCAGCTCGGCGTTCTTGGCCAGTTCCTCACCCGCGGCCTGCTCTTCCTCCTCGAAAGTCGGCAGCACGGGTTCGTCGAGGATCGAGGGGCCGATCAGGCCTTCGGCGATTTCACGCAGGGCAACGATGGTGGGCTTGTCATTTTCCCATGGCACCAGCGGTTGCACGCCATTGGCCAGCTGGCGGGCGCGCTTGGTGGCGACCAGCACCAGGTGGAAGCGGTTATCAACCGCATCGAGACAGTCTTCTACAGTAACGCGTGCCATGTGAAACCTCGTAAAGTCAGAAAATTACTCGCCAGCAACCTGCTGAGCGGGTGTGCGAGTCTACCGGATTAGTCCGCATATTGCACTCGGGCCCGGGCGGTTCAGGCCTTTGCCAGCAGCTCGCCCAGCAAGGCGGCATGTTCACGGGTCTGCGCCGCGCGGGTCAGCTGTTGCCCCTGTCCGCGCAGGATCAGCTCCAGGTCAGCCAGCGCCTGCTCGAAATCATCATTGATTACAAGGTAGTGGTACTCGTCGTAGTGCGACATCTCGCTGACCGCGTCGCGCATGCGGCGCTCGATGACCGCCGCGTCGTCCTGGCCACGCCGGGTCAGGCGGTGCTCCAGCGCCGCCAGCGATGGCGGCAATATAAAGATACTTACCGCCTCCGGCAGCAGCTCGCGCACGCGGCGCGCGCCCTGCCAGTCGATCTCCAGGATGACATCGAAGCCGGCCGCCAGCCGTGTCTCCACCGCGTCCCGCGACGTGCCATAGTAGTTGTCGAAGACCTGTGCATGCTCCAGGAATTCATCCCGCAACACCATCGCCTCGAAGGTGTCCGTATCGACGAAATGATACTCCCGTCCGTCGACCTCGCCGGGGCGTGGCGCGCGCGTGGTATGGGAAACGGACAACTCCAGGTTGTCGCAGTCGTCCGCCGCCAGCAAGGCCTGCAGCAGGCTGGATTTCCCGGCGCCGGACGGCGCGGAGATAATGTAGAGAGTGCCCCTGTCATCGGAATCTGCTGCAGTCATGCCCGGCGCCCGCCTACTCCGCGTTCTGGACCTGTTCACGCATCTGCTCGATCAACACCTTCAGCTCAACCGAACTGTTGGTGGTGTCGGCGACCACCGACTTGGAGCCCAGCGTGTTGGCCTCGCGGTTCAGCTCCTGCATCAGGAAGTCCAGGCGCCGACCGACCGGCTCGCCACTGCCGATGACCCGGCGCACTTCGCCAATATGATTGTGCAGCCGTTCCAGCTCCTCGTCCACGTCGATCTTCTGCAATTGCAGCACCAGTTCCTGCTCGATACGCCCCGGCTCAACGTCGACAGCCAGTTCCGCCAGCCGCTGTTCCAGCCGCTTGCGCAGCCCGGCACGGATATCGGGCAACAGGGCGCGTACCTTCTCGACCTGCACATCCATTGCATCGCAGCGTTGCATCAGCACGCGGGTGATCGACTCGCCCTCGCGTTCACGGCTCGCAACCAGTTCATCCAGCGTTGCATCCAGCAACGCCAGCGCACCCTGCATTAGCGGCCCGGTATCCAGGGTCTCTTCGCGCACGATGCCCGGCCAGCGCAGCAGGTCCAGCGGGCCGGGCGGCGTGGTGGCCGGCAGGCCGGCGGACACGGTTTCGCAGGCGGCCAGCAGGCGCTGCAGGTTGTCCGTATCGACGTCGACCGGGACCGAGCTCCGGGCCGCCGGCTGGAAGCGGCAGATGCAGTCCACCTTGCCGCGCCCGAGGCGCGCGTTGACGCGTTCGCGCACCGCGGCTTCCAGTGCGCGCAATTCCTCGGGCAACCGCAGCGCGATTTCGAGGTAGCGGTGATTCAGGGATCGCAGCTCCCAGGAAATGACCCCGGCATCGGAATCTGTCTCCTGGCGTGCAAAGGCTGTCATGCTGCGGATCATGCCGGTTCCTGCCTGTGATGATTTTAAGGCTGGCAATGGTAAGCCATATCGGTGCGAATGGAAAAACGCGCCACGCGGGGTGTGTCGTTCGCGCTATAATCCGCGCCTGATTCCGACCCACACCGAGCCCAATGACCCTCAGGAGCCGCCATGCGCCCCAGTAATCGCCAGCCGGACGCCATGCGCCACGTCCGCATCACCCGCAACTACACCAAGCATGCCGAGGGCTCGGTACTCGTCGAATTCGGCGACACTCGCGTGCTGTGCAATGCCACCGTGGAGGACCGCGTACCCGGTTTCCTGCGCGGCAAGGGTTCCGGCTGGGTAACGGCTGAATACGGCATGTTACCGCGCTCGACCAACAGCCGCATGGGACGCGAGGCGGCACGCGGCAAACAGGGCGGCCGCACCATGGAGATACAGCGGCTCATCGGCCGCTCGCTGCGCGCCGTGATGGACATGAAAAAACTCGGCGAACGCAGCATCACCATCGACTGCGATGTCATCCAGGCCGATGGCGGCACCCGCACCGCCAGCATCACCGGCGGCTACGTGGCGCTGGCCGATGCCATTCAGTCCCTGCTGGACAGCAAGGAACTCGACAGCAACCCGCTCACCGGGCGGGTCGCCTCGGTATCGGTGGGCATCTACCAGGGCACGCCCGTGCTCGATCTCGACTACCCGGAAGACTGCAATGCCGAGACCGACATGAATGTAGTCATGAACGACGCCGGGGATTTCATCGAGGTCCAGGGGACCGCCGAGGGACACGCCTTCAACCAGGACGAGCTGAATGCCATGCTGGCGCTGGCGAAAAAAGGCATCACCGAACTGCTGGCCAGTCAGCAAGCGGCACTGGAAGCATAGGGTGCGCCGTATATCCGTAAACGCAGGGTGCGACGAGGCACCCTGGCTGCTTCATGCTTCACCGAGGAAAGGTCGGAATGATGTAATATTTTATGTTTTCTCCGCGCCTTTGCGTCTTTGCGCGAGATTGTTGTTCAGGTTCAAGTACTCTGACCCCTTGAACCCTCTGAGAAACACGGTATTCACATGAAAGAAATCATTCTCGCCAGCAGCAACCCGGGCAAGGTGCGCGAAATCAACCAGCTGCTCGCCGGTCTCGACATCGAGGTTCGCCCGCAAAGTGAATTCAATGTCACGGACGCAGAGGAGACCGGGCTCACCTTTGTCGAAAATGCCATCCTCAAGGCGCGCCATGCGGCCGAGCACACCGGCCTGCCGGCGATTGCCGATGATTCCGGCCTTGAAGTCGACGCACTGAACGGCGCACCCGGCATCTATTCCGCGCGTTATGCGGGCAGCAACGCCAGCGACCGGGACAACCTTGAAAAACTGCTGGAAGATATTCGCGACGTGCCGAAAGCCGCGCGCAGCGCACGCTTCCAGTGCCTGCTGGTCTATATGCGTCACGCTAAAGACCCGACCCCGCTCATCTGCCAGGGTACCTGGGAAGGCCGCATCCTGCTTGAGCCGCGCGGCGATAACGGTTTCGGTTACGACCCGGTGTTCTATGTCCCGACCCACGATTGTTCATCGGCGCAGCTTGAGCCGGAAATAAAGAATTCACTCAGTCACCGCGGGCAGGCACTGCGGTTACTGGTCAGCGCCCTGACTGCCTGACACCCGCGCGTGCGGTCGCGGAAAAGATACTGCCGCTTGCACACGGCGGCCCTCGAAGCACTTTCACACCGATGAAAACACGCGGGAGTTGATCCAGATCATTGCGACTCCACCCGGATTATGAACAGAATTAGTACTTTATGTCACGAAACACGGGTAACAAAACCATGAAGGACGAACACACCAGCGCACTGGCCGAACTGGCCGGGGGACGGGAAACCCAGCAGCTCGCCGAGAGTCGCGAAATCCATGAGCTCGGCAAGAAAAAGATCTTTCCCAATGCCAACTACCCGTACCCGGAGAAAATGAAAAAGAAGGAGTACGAGGCGGAAAAACAGAAGCTGCAGATCGAACTGCTCAAGATGCAGGGCTGGGTCAGGGAGACCCGGCAACGGATCATGCTGCTCTGCGAGGGCCGCGACGCGGCCGGCAAGGGCGGCACCATCAAGCGCTTCATGGAACACCTCAACCCGCGCGGCGCCCGCGTCGTGGCACTGGAAAAGCCGTCCGAAGAGGAACAGGGGCAATGGTACTTCCAGCGCTACATCAAGCACCTGCCGACCGCCGGTGAAATCGTCCTGTTCGACCGTTCCTGGTACAACCGTGCCGGCGTCGAGCGTGTCATGAACTTCTGCCAGGCCGGTGAATACCTGGAATTCATGCGCCAGGCGCCGGAGCTGGAGCGCATGCTGGTCAGGAGCGATATCAAGCTGTTCAAACTGTGGTTCTCGGTCAGCCGGAATGAACAGTTCCGCCGCTTCCAGGGCCGTCAGCACGATCCGCTGAAGCAATGGAAACTGAGCCCGATCGACATGGCATCGCTGGACAAGTGGCAGAATTACACCGAGGCGAAGGAGGCCATGTTCTTCTATACCGACACAGCCGATGCGCCCTGGACGGTGGTCAAGTCCGATTGCAAGAAGCGCGCCCGGCTGAATGCCATGCGTTTCGTTCTGCACAGCCTGGACTACCCGAACAAGGACAAGAGCGTGGTAACACCGCCTGATCCGTTGATCGTCGGGTCGGCGAAGAACATTTACGAGAAAGGCGAGCATTATCTCGAGAGCAGCCCGTTAGACATTGAAGCAGAGGAACAGAAATGAACCAGGCAAAACACGCGGAGGCAATGGTCAACAGGTTTCGCGAACTGGTAGAAGAAGCCGGCGACAGCCTGCCCGTCAACCACTACAACGAACTCAAGCTGATTATCGAGGCCGGGCTCGATACCGCGCTGCTGGAATCAATGGAAAAGGTTGCCGGCAACCTCGACGGTCTTGCGGAAGACATCAGGCAAAATGCCGAATTTTTCGACTGAGTCCACCGACCCAGGGGACGAAAAGAAAAGGAGTTCCGAAAGCTTGCCCGACCATCCACTTCGATGTCTCGGGAAATACAAGGCCGCTTCGCAGTCTTGCCTGCGATTCTCGTGAAAACCGGCGCTCGAACAGGGCGCATGCATCAATGATCTAAAATCCCGCTACGCAGAATTTCACTCCGATGCATGGCTGCTCGCTCCGGACGATTCTTAGGGGACAGCCTCTCGATCCAGGCTATGCCTGCGGGCTATGCCTGTAATAATGGACTCACCTTCTCCTGCCAACTCGCAGATGGAACTACATGGCCGCTTTGCAGCCATGCCCATGTACATCACGCACTAATGGAAATAAAGACAAAGGGAATTTAACTCTTAGTCCCCTGTAGCGACTCATTTATTGTTTTCTCTGCGCCTCTGCGCCTCTGCGTGAGAATATTTTTTCGCCCTGGCGCCTTTGCGCGAGACTGGTTTCCGGCAATAGGCTAAAGTTGCAATAGCATGTTCAATTTCACCGCCACCCCGCCCCTGTCCCTTTACATCCATATCCCGTGGTGCGTGCGCAAGTGTCCGTATTGCGATTTCAATTCACACGCGATCAGGGACAAGCTGCCGGAGCAGGCCTACATCGATGCATTACTGGCCGATCTCGAACAGGACCTGCCGACCGTGTGGGGACGCGCGGTGGAAACCGTTTTCTTCGGCGGCGGCACGCCCAGCCTGTTTTCACCCGAGGCGATAGACCGGCTGCTGAGCGATATCCGCTCACGCATAACCGTCGCGCCGCAGGCGGAAATCACGCTGGAGGCGAATCCAGGCACAGTGGACCACGCGCACTTCACGGGTTACCGCGAGGCCGGGATAAACCGGTTGTCGATTGGCGTGCAAAGCTTTCAGCCGGACCTGCTGGAAAAAATCGGGCGTATTCATTCTGGCCGTGACGCGATTCGGGCGGTGGAAACCGCGCACGCCGCCGGCTTCGACAACTTCAACCTCGACCTGATGTTCGGCCTGCCCGGACAGACCCTCGAACAGGCGCGCGCGGACCTGCATACCGCGATCGATCTCGAGGCACCGCACATCTCCTGGTATGAACTCACCATCGAGCCGAATACCTGGTTTTACCGGCACCCGCCACAACGGCCGGATGACGAGGCGCTGTGGTCGATGCAGACCACCGGTCAATCGGTGCTCGGGGAGCACGGCTTTTCGCGCTACGAGGTGTCGGCGTATGCGCGCGCCGGCAAGCAGTGCCGGCACAACCTGAACTACTGGCAATTCGGCGACTACCTCGGCATCGGCGCCGGCGCGCATGGCAAGGTCACCGATGCCGCGCGCCAGCGCATCACCCGTACCGCGAAGACGCGTCATCCCGAACGTTACTCGGAAAGCGCGCGCAGCGACCAGCGCATCAACACCAGCACCACGCTGTCGATGGATGATGCCGCGTTCGAATATATAATGAATGCCCTGCGGCTGGATGCAGGTTTCACGCGGGAGATGTTCCCGGCCGCAACCGGGTTGCCGTTTGCGGTCATCGAGGAGGCGGCGGCCCGCGCCATCGATGACGAGCTGCTGGTTGAAGAAAACGACACGCTGCACACGACGCCGCGCGGTCAGCGTTACCTGAATGATTTATTGCAGTATTTTATGGCGGGGACCAATGCCGATGCTGGCCAGGGTTGATTGCCCCTATTGCGGCGAGACATTCGAGACACCGGTGGATGAGTCCGCCGGCGAGCAGGACTACATCGAGGACTGCGAGATATGCTGCCGCCCGATCGAATTTCACCTGCATGCCGGCCCGTCCGGCGACGACTTCACCGTTACGGTGCGGCGCGATGACGACTGACTATGTCCCGGTTGATTGCGGCCTGCACAGCGAATACGAGCTGGCTGTCATGCAGCATCGCAAGCTGCACCTGTGCTGGCGTGATGACGGACAAACCGTACAGTCGGGCACCGTTACCCCGCTGGACCTGTATACCGCCGATGGCGAAGAGTACATCATCGTGCGCGACGCACAGGGCAGCCAAAAACACATCCGGCTCGATCGAATTACGGCCTGCAAAACCCTGCGGGACAATCAGCACCGCTCATAATCGGCGCGACACGGACGATAACCGTGAGACCATGGACCAATACGGCAAACAAATTCGATGAATGACCTGCACGACCTGGAACTGCTGCTGCGCTCGCGCGTGCCGCTGGTGACGATCGAGACCCGTGACGAAAAGCACGTCAGCCAGTTGTTCGCGAAACTCGCGCTCAGGCTGTCCATACCGGTCATGTCGTGGTCGGCCACCACGGGACTGATGCGTGTTGACTACGACATGCCGCCGCAACGCCATGCCAGCGAACCGCAGCAGGCGCTCGGCCAGATCAAGGCCACCAACTCGCCCACTATTTACCTGTTGCTGGACTTCCACCCCTACCTGGACGACCCCATCAACGTCCGCCTGCTGAAAGAGATCGCACTCGATCACTCGAACCTGGGACATACGCTGGTATTCGTGAGCCACGAACTGGAACTGCCGCCGGAACTGTCCGGCTACAGCGCACGCTTCGAGTTATCGTTACCGGGAGCGGAGCAGCTGGAAGCCATCGTCCGCGAGGAAGCGGGGCACTGGTCAGCAGCCCACCAGGGCAAGCAGGTTCGCACCGACCGCAAGACGCTCGACCTGGTCAGCAGCCAGTTGCGCGGCCTGACGACCAGCGACGCCCGGCGCATCATCCGCAGCATCATCCACGATGACGGCGCCATTAACGGTGCCGACATGGAACGCATCACACGCGCCCGCTACCGGCTGCTGGAAAGCAACGGCGCCATTTCCTGTGAATTCGATACCGAGGACTTCGGTTCGGTCGGCGGGCTGCAGAACCTCAAACGCTGGATCGAGCGCCGCCGTAATGCCTTTCTGGATGCCGCCGGCAATAAAGACATGCCGCGCGGCATTTTGCTGGTCGGCGTGCAGGGCGGCGGCAAGAGCCTCGCGGCTCGCGCCATCGCCGGACTCTGGTCATTGCCGCTGTTGCGGCTGGATTTCGGCACGCTGTATAACAAGTTTTTTGGCGAAACCGAGCGCAACCTGCGCGAGGCGCTCGCCGCCGCCGAGGCCATGGCGCCGTGCGTGTTGTGGATTGACGAAATCGAGAAGGGCATTGCCAGCGGCGACAACGACAACGGCACCTCGCGCCGCATCCTCGGCAACTTGCTGACCTGGATGGCGGAACCACGCGCGCCGGTGTTTATCGTGGCAACCGCCAATGTCATCGAACACCTGCCGCCGGAATTGATCCGCAAGGGCCGGCTGGACGAAATCTTTTTCGTCGACCTGCCGGATACCGCCACCCGCGCGGAGATTTTCGCCATCCATCTGCGCAAGCGGGACTTCAAACCGATCGATTTCGACCTGCTTGCGCTGGCCGGCGAAACGGAGGGCTTTTCAGGTGCCGAGATCGAACAGGCGATCGTATCGGCCACCTACCTGGCCAGCGAGGAACACGCCACGCTGGACACGGAGCACCTGCGGCGCGAAGTCCGGCAGACCCGTCCGCTGTCGCAGGTCATGTCCGAGAACATCACCCGCCTGCGCAACTGGGCCCGGGAGCGCACCGTCCCGGCAAACTAGGCCGGGACAGACCAGGCGGGGGACAGAATTCAATTCTGTCCCCCGCCTGTCCACAGCTTTTCCACAGCCCCATCCACCGTTCATGCACCGTTCATACACCGGCCTTGCACCGGTCATGCACAGGGCTATCCACAGGCTTATCCACAGGTAATATTCATTAACTATATGTTTTATATGTTATTTATTCACATAAGACTCATGTCCAATACCGACGTATTCACTGCCTGTGCTAGCATCACCGGACTCCTGACAATAACAACGGCCGTGCGAGCGGCCTCCCGGAGTCAGTATGCAAACACAACAGGAAACGGGCGGATTTGATTTCGATGAATGGGCTGAACTCGCCCGGAGTGATCCGCAGGCCTTTGAATTAAAAAGAACAAATACCATCGAAGCCGTAATCGACAGTGCACCGCGCCGCAATCGGCAACAACTGCGCCGGGTTCAGTGGAAACTCGACCGCATTCGGGAAACCTCGGCCACACCGCTGGCGGCCTGCATACGCATGCAGGAACTGATGTGGGAGAGCATGCTGGGCGACAACGGGCTGCTGGAACAGCTGCAGCGGCTGTCGAAATCGCTGAACCAGGCCCGACACAGCGACAGCATCCTGGAATTCAGACGCCAGTAGCCTTGAATTCTGGCAGCGCGGCCTTGCTGCAACTGTATGGATCACGTATTATTCCCGGCCTTTTCCGGGTCATTCGATTTGGCCCTTGAATCCGATATATCGATTACGGGTAACGTTATGAAAGCTGAAACACACCCCGCCTACGATGGCATCAAGGTCACGTGCAGTTGCGGAGAAACCTTCGAGACGCGCTCCACCGTCGGCCAGGATCTCAGTATCGAGGTCTGCTCCAAGTGCCACCCGTTCTATACCGGCAAGCAGAAAATGCTCGATACCGGCGGCCGCGTTGATAAATTCCGGCAGCGGTACGGCAAAAGCTGACAAACCACTCGATGCATCTGCGGGTTTCCAGCAAGGGGGCGTCCATTCCGGTCGCCCCTTTTGCGTTCCTGGTGCTGCTGCTGTTGCTGCCCGCTCAATACAGCGAGGCGGCCGCGTGTGCCGCCCGCGAGACCAGCGAGCGCGTGAGGGTTGTCTATGTCTACGACGGCGACACCCTGAAACTGGCTGACGGACGCCGCTTGCGCCTCATCGGCATCAACACCCCGGAACTACGGCGTGACGGGCCCGCGGACGAACCGTTCGCGGACACCGCGAAAGCCGCGCTGCAGTCATTAATGGACCGCAATAACCGGACCCTGCTGCTGCAATACGGCCAGGAACACCGGGACCATTACGGACGCCTGCTGGCGCATGCCTTCCTGGAAAACGGCGACAATGTGGCCGTCCACCTGCTGCAGGCGGGACTGGCAACGGCGCTGGTGGTGCCGCCGAACACCTGGGCACAGGACTGCTACCGGGAGCAGGAGAACGCGGCGCGCATCGAGCGCCGCGGGATCTGGGGACACCCCCGCTACCAGGCGCAGGACAGCCGCTCCCTGCCGGCCTCGACCCGCGGCTTCAGCCTCGTATACGGCAAGGTGCAGCGTGTCCGGCAGTCCGGTGGTGCGACTCGAATAGAACTGGAGGGCCCGCTGACCGTGCAGGTCCCCGCACAGGCTATCGATTACTTCCCCGCCGGTCAGCTGGAACACCTGGCCGGGCAGGTGGTCGAAGTGCGTGGCTGGGTCAGGCCGGGCCCGGACGGGCTGCGGCTGACGATACGGCACCCCGCCGCAATGACGACGATCAGCGATCACGCACCATGATGTCAAAATACCTTAACCGAATTATTCACCTTGCATGCCTGCTGCCGGTCCTGCTTGTGCCGGCCTGTTCGACCAACCCGGTCACCGGCGGACAGGACTTCGTGCTCATGTCGGAAGAGCAGGAGATCAGCCTGGGCCGGCGCTACAGTGCCGAGATCGTCAAGGAAATGCCGGTCTACGACGATCCGGCACTGGCGGAACTGGTGCAGGAAATCGGCGACAAGCTGGCCGCGAACAGTCATAGGGCGGACCTGATTTACCGCTTTACGGTACTGGACAGCACGACCGTGAATGCCTTTGCATTGCCCGGCGGCTATATTTATATCACGCGCGGCATGCTGGCCTACCTGAACTCGGAGGCGGAACTGGCCGCGGTGCTGGGCCACGAAATCGGGCATGTCACCGCCCGTCACAGCGTCCGCCAGCACGGCACGGCCACCATGACCGGCCTGCTCGGCGCGGTCCTGTCCGCATCCACCGGCATCCAGGGAATCGACACGCTCAGCAACCTGGCGGGTACCGCGATCGTCCGCGGATACGGGCGCGAACATGAACTGGAAGCCGACAGGCTCGGCGCCGAGTACCTCGCGAAGACCGGTTACGACCCGAACGGCATGCTGGAAGTCGTCGGTGTGCTGAAAAACCAGGAGGCCTTCGACAAGCTGGTCGCCGAAAAGGAAGACCGCGAACCAGCCGCCTACCACGGCCTGTTTTCGACGCATCCCGATAATGACCAGCGCTTCCAGGAAGTGGTCGCCGCCGCCGCCAAATTCAGGACTGCCGACAAGGCCCGCACCGGGCGTGACGATTTTCTGCGCGCGCTGGACGGGCTGACATTCGGCGACAGCGCGGCGGAAGGCATTACCCGCAACAACCGTTTCTACCACGAAAAACTGGATTTTGGCCTGTCATTCCCGGCAGGCTGGCGGATCGACAACAAGTCGGACCGGGTGCTGGCCATCGCTCCGAACGACAAGGGCATGGTGCAGCTGACAATGACCGACCTGAACAAGCGGATCACGCCGCTGGAATTCATGACACAACGCATGAAACTGCAGGATTTGCAGGACGGGACGGAAATCAGCGTCGATGGACTGGCAGGCTACACGGCCACTGCTGACGGCGATACGCGCTATGGAACGCGCCGCGTCCGCTACGCGGTACTGCTCCGCGGCGACAGCGCCCTGATATTCGCCGGCACGGCGAAGAACCGCAACGACATGCAGCAATACGATACTGCCATTCTCGACACGGCAAAAAGTTTCCACGCCCTGTCCGGCGAAGAGAAAAAACTGGCCGCCGGGAAACATCTGAAGATCATCAGCACACCGCGCGGAACGCGCTATGCCGACCTGGCGCGGCAATCACCCATCACGCATCTGCCGGAACAGCAGCTACGGCTGCTGAACAACCAGTACCCGGATGGCGAACCCGAAACATCAAGGCTGATCAAAATAGTCCGATAGTTTTTGTACAGTCCCGGACAGGACTATATACTCTCTGCCAAATCCAAAAGGGGCACCAATGGACAAGATCAGTATCATCGGCGCGGGCCGCGTAGGGGAAACCACTGCACAGATACTGGCGCAACGGGACATGTGCCACGACCTGGTACTACTCGATGTCCGCGATGGTGCCGCTGCCGGGGCCGCGCTGGATATCCGGCAGTCAGCCGCCGCGCACCGTTTCGATTGCAGCCTGAAAGGCGGCAGCGATCCCGCCCTGCTGGCCGGTTCCGACCTGGTCATCGTCACCGCCGGCTCGCCGCGCAAACCCGGTATGTCGCGCAGCGATGTGTTGAATGTGAACCGCGCGGTCATCGATACCGTTGTCGACCAGGTGCTGGAACATGCGCCCGACTGCCTGCTGATGCTGGTCACCAACCCGGTCGACGTGCTGACCTGGCATGCCTGGAAGCGCACCGGCTGGGACCGCAGCCGTGTTTTCGGACAGGCCGGCGTGCTTGATGCCGCGCGCATGGCCAGTTTCATGGCGGAGGAAACCGGCATCTCGGTCCGCGACATCCACACCATGGTGATCGGCGGTCATGGTGACTCCATGGTGCCGCTGACCCGCTTCAGCACGGTCAACGGCCTGCCGGTCACCACCTTTCTCGATAAGAAAACCATCGAGTACATCAACGGGAAAACCCGTCATGGTGGCGCGGAAGTACTGGAAATGCGCCAGCACAGCAGCGCCTACAATGCACCGGCCGCGGCAGTTGCCACCATGGTGGATGCCATCAACAGCAACCGGGACAGGCTGCTGTCCTGCGTCTGCGTGCTGGACGGCGAATACGGTCAGCGCGACATCACGGCCGGCGTGCCGGCCATCATCGGTCGCGGGGGCATCAGGAAAATTGTCGAACTGCCACTCGATGAGACCGAACGCACCGGCTTCCAGGCCTCGATCGACAGCATTCTCGAGGACATCAAGCACCTGTAGGAGCGGGCTCGCCTACAGGGATGTAGGTGAGGGGCGTGAGCAGGACGCGGAAGCTTTGCCCGCGAAGCGGTCAACCTCGGTGCAGATTTAAGCGAGTAGGAGCGGGCTTGCCCGCGAATATAGATCGAGGTTAACAACTCCTGCAGGCGTTTAAATGGTAGTTGCTCTGTTTCGCCTGCACCTGGCAATTTTCCGGGCTCAAGCCGAATGACCCGTCCCTAAAACAACTGATCGTCGACGGTGCCGTTGGCACCCGGCACGCCGGCGGCCAGCGAATCACTGGTCTGGCTGGGTACGTTTTCCACCCGGAATGTTTCGAAGATCGCACCCGGCTGGCCGCTCGCCGAGAGCAGACCGGTAGCCGCATCGATCCGGACCGTGACCATGCCCTCCGGCGGTTTGTGACTGGACTCTGGCACACCCTTCAGCGCCACGGCCATAAAATCAATCCACAGCGGCAGCGCCGAGCGGCCGCCGGTCTCACCGCGCCCCAGCGGTGCCGGCTGGTCAAATCCCACCCAGGCCGTTGCCACCACCTGGTCATTGAATCCCGAGAACCAGCCATCCATCTGGTCGTTGGTGGTACCGGTCTTGCCGGCCAGGTCCTGCCTGCCGAGCACCTTCGCGCGCACGCCGGTTCCACGCTGGATGACGTCGCGCATCATGGAATTCATCAGCCACACGTTTTGCGGCGACAGCACCTGTTTCGCCAGTGGCAGCGGGACTTCTTCATCCCGGTCTATGGACGCCATGCCAGCCGGGCAATGCCCGCAGACGACGCCGGGGCGTGAAGAAAAAACGATATTACCGTCGGCATCGTGGATGCGCTGTATCAGGTAAGGCTCGATCAGGTAGCCGCCGTTGGCCAGCACCGAGTAAGCCCGCGCCATCTGCAGGGGCGTCACGGAGGCACTGCCCAGCGCGAGGGTCAGATCATGCGGCAACTGGTCTGCGGAAAAGCCGAATCGTTCGGCATACCCGGCCGCGAAATCCGCGCCGATGGAACGCAGGATGCGAATCGAAACCAGGTTGCGGGAACGGTACAGAGCCTCGCGCAGTCGAGTCGGGCCGAAAAACTTGCCGCTGTAGTTCTCCGGCCGCCAGGTCGACTCGAGCTTGGGATCGTCAAACACCACCGGCGCATCATTGATCATGCTGGCCGGGGTGAAACCCTTTTCAAGTGCGGCCGAATAGATGATCGGCTTGAAGCTGGAGCCCGGTTGCCGCCGTGCCTGCGTAACCCGGTTGAATTTACTTTGAATGAAGTCGTAACCGCCGACCAGCGCCTGGATAGCGCCGTCCTGCGGTCGCAAGGACACCAGCGCGCCCCCGATCCGGGGTATCTGGACCAGGCGCCAGTTACCTTCATCATCCTTATTGATGCGAATAATGTCGCCAATACCGACTACATCGGCCGCTTGCTTCGGCGCCGCCCCCTGGCGGTTTTCGGTCTTGTAGGGGCGTGCCCAGGACATCGCCTCCCAGGACAGATCGACCTGCCCGCCGTCCGCCAGCAGGACCTCGGCACTCTGCTCACCCACGCTGGTCACCAGGCCCGCCTGCAGGTCACCGACCGGCGGGTAACCCGCCAGCAGCGCACTGCGCGCGCTTGCATCTGTGATGTCGATCTTGGTTCTGGCTTCCGGACCGTAGTAGCCGTGTCGCTGCGTGTACTCCTGCAGGCCCTTACGCAAGGCCAGGTTGGCCGCAGTCTGGTACACCGGGTCGATGGTGGTGATCACCTCGAAACCCGAGGTATAGGCCTCGGGACCGAAGCGCTCGATCATTTCATGGCGGACCATTTCGGCCACGTAAGGCGCACTGGCAACCGCGCTGACCTGGTGCAGCACGGCATCATCCGGCTCGGCAATCGCGGCCTCATAGGTCAAATCATCGATATAACCGAGCCGCTGCATGCGTCTGAGGATGTAGTCACGCCGGGCAACGGCGGACACGGGGTCGTTGATGGGGTTAACCCGTGAGGGCGCCTTGGGGAGTGCGGCGATCATGGCCATGCGGGCAACGGACAGTTCATCGATGTCCTGGCCGTAGTAGACGCGCGCGGCCGCCTGCACCCCGTAGGCGCGATGACCCAGGTAAATCTTGTTGAAATACAGCTCCAGGATCTCGTTTTTGCTGAGCGATCGCTCGATCCTGAACGCCAGCAGGATCTCGGTCAGTTTCCGCAAGTATGTCTTTTCACTGGATAAAAAATAGTTTCTGGCCACCTGCATGGTGATCGTGCTGCCGCCCTGCGTTTTCCTGCCGGTACGCACCAGCTCGAACGCCGCCCGGGCCAAACCGGCAAAATCCACCCCGGAATGACTGAAAAACCGGTCATCCTCGGCGGCCAGAAACGCCTTGACCATTAGTGGCGGGACATTATCGATCGCGACCGGGGTGCGGCGTTTCTCGCCAAATTCTGCTAGTAATAGCCGGTTTCGAGTATATATTCGCAGGGGTTCCTGCAGCTGAACGTCGCGCAGGGCCTCGATCGAAGGCAGCTGGGGTTCGACCCGGACATAGACGACCGCTGCCGCGACGGCCGTCAATAATATGCCTGTCAGAACCAGGTAGAGCAGGAATACCCAAATTGGACGCAAATTCATGTTAAATACTGCAACCTGTGATCGTGTTCAAAGAACGGCATGGACGCACATCATAAATTAAGGAGCAGGGATGGGGGGATACATTTTTTCTAAACAAAAAGCGTAACCTTCCGATAAGCAGTTACACAACCATTGATTCAATTACGCATTAGTTGACAATCAGTTGGCAATGTCCTCTAATGCGGCGAACTACCTGTGCAGTACAACAACGGGTAACTAAAAGGAAAAATTGTGCCATTCGCGCAACTATTTAAACGAACAGTTCCACCACTCATCGGCCTGGACATCAGTTCCACCGCAGTCAAACTGCTGGAACTCAGCCGTAGCGGTTCACGCTACCGCGTAGAAAGCTACGCCGTAGAGCCCCTGCCGCCGAATTCGGTCGTGGAAAAAAATATCACTGATGTCGATGCAGTCGGCGAAGCAGTGCGACGCGCGGTCAAGCGTTCCGGCACACGCTGCAAGCATGCCGCTGTCGCCATCGCCGGTTCCTCGACGATTACCAAGGTCATCCCGATGCCGGCCGGTCTCAGCGAGGATGACCTGGAAAGCCAGATTGAACTCGAAGCCGACCAGTACGTGCCTTACCCGCTCGAAGAAGTAAACCTGGATTTCGAGGTCATCGGACCTTCCGAGAAAAATCCCGACACGGTCGATGTCCTGCTGGCCGCCTGCCGCAGCGAAAACGTGGAGCTGCGCAGTGCCGCCGTCGAGACCGGCGGACTGACCAACCAGATAATGGATGTAGAATCATTCGCCAGCGAAAACGCCTTTGCCCTGCTGGCCGACCAGTTGCCTGACCATGGCGTCGGCAAAACCGTCGCGGTCATCGATGTCGGCGCCACCATGACAACGCTGAACGTCATGCATGACCTCAAGAGTATCTACACCCGCGACACGGTCTTCGGCGGCAAGCAACTGACCGAGGAAATCATGCGTCGCTACGGCCTGTCTTATGAAGAAGCCGGCATGGCGAAACGCCAGGGCGGTCTGCCCGAGAACTACCTCACCGATGTACTTGAGCCATTCAAGGAAGCGATGTCCCAGCAAGCCAGCCGCTCCCTGCAGTTCTTTTACTCGTCAAGCCCGCACAGCAAGGTAGACCACATTGTGCTGGCTGGCGGCAGTGCCTCGATCCCGGGCATGGATGAGATGATCCAGGACAAACTGGGCGTCGAAACAACCGTTGCCAACCCGTTTGCCGCAATGTCGCTGTCTGCCCGCGTAAAGCCGCAGACATTGAGTAATGATGCGCCGGCCCTGCTGATCGCTTGTGGACTGGCACTCAGGAGCTTTGACTGATATGGCACGAATTAACCTGCTTCCATGGCGTGAAGAACTCAACAAGCAGAAACAGCGCGAGTTTGCATTCTTATCCGGGGGCTCGGTTGTCATCGCAGCGCTCATCGTGCTGCTGGCGCACCTGCACATCGACGGTAAGATAAACGATCAGGAACAGCGCAATGCGTTTCTGAAAAGTGAAATCGACCTGCTGGACAAGCGCATCGGCCGCATCAAGGAGCTTGAAAACATGAAAGGCGACCTGCTGGCCCGCATGAACGTCATCCAGGAACTGCAGAGCAGCCGCCCGGAAAGCGTTCACCTGCTGGACGAACTTGTCAGGACGCTGCCGGATGGTGTTTACCTGAACTCGTTTGCGCAGCGCGAACGCGCGCTGACCATGATCGGCGTCGCGCAGTCCAACGCCCGCGTGTCTGATTACATGCGCAATATCGAGGATTCCGAGTGGTTCGGCGGCCCGCGTCTCGACCAGATCAAGACGTCCGAGTCCAAGCGCCGCCGTATCGCCAACTTCTCCCTGCGCGGCAGCCAGAAAGCACCTAAAAAGCTTGACCAGGCGGGCTCATGAACATGGATATCAATGAACTTGACCTGACAAACGTTGCGCGCTGGCCGGCTGCCGCCAAGGCAGTGGTCATCGTGTTACTGATGGGGTGCGTCATTTTTCTCGGCTACTGGTTCCATACCAAGGACCAGTTGCTCGCCCTCGATGACGTAGCGCAGAAAGAGCAGGAGCTGAAAACGGTTTTCGAGAAGAAGGCCAAGCTGGCCGTTAATCTCGAGGCTTACGAAAAGCAGCTCGACGAGATGCGTGAATCGTTTGGCGCCATGTTACGCCAGCTGCCGAACAAGACCGAAGTCGCCGACCTGCTGGTTGATGTTTCCCAGACGGGGCTTGCCAGTGGCCTTGAATTCGAACTGTTCAAGCCACAGGCGGAAGTGCCGCGTGAATTCTACGCGGAACTGCCGATCAGTATCAGCGTTGTCGGCGATTACCATGAATTCGGTGATTTTGTCAGCGGTGTTGCCGCCCTGCCGCGCATCGTGACGTTACATAACGTCATCATCAAGCGCCGGGGTGACAATCTCGCCATGAACCTGACCGCAAAAACCTATCGCTACCTGGAAGACGATGAACGTGCCAGCGGGAAGGGCAAGAAAAAGGCCGGAAAGAAGGGTAAGAAGAAATGATAGCGCTCAGACAACCACTCCGCAGATTCATGTTGCTGTCCCTCACCTCGGTCGTCCTTGCCGGGTGCAGCGGGGACCCGACTACCGACCTGGCGGATTATGCCGAGCAGGTAAAAAACCAGCAACGTTCCGAGATTGAGCCGCTGCCGGAGTTCAAGCCGTACGAATCATTTAACTACGCTGCGACCGACCTGCGTGATCCGTTTACCGTACCGACATTTTCTCACCAGCAGGCGATGGTCATCAAGCCAACGGGTAACGGCATCAAGCCGGATTTTGAACGCCCGTCCGAACCGCTGGAAGAGTTTCCGCTCGACAGCCTGCGCATGGTGGGTACCCTTGAGCAGAAAAGTAATAACTGGGCACTGATTAACGACACCGATGGCACCATCCATCGTGTGAAACCCGGTAACTATGCCGGCCAGAATCACGGTAAAATAACGCAAATTACAGATTTTGAAGTCGAACTTACTGAAATCGTACCTGACGGAATCGGCGGCTGGATTGAACGTCAGGCCTCGATTGCAATCAGTGAATAATCCCACAGGGTGAAAACAATGACTGGATACATTTCTCGCCGTAAGCAACCAAGCGAATCCATCTGGCTTCAGGCGTGTGTGCAATGGCGCAACCTGATGATGGCAACCATGCTGTTGCTGGCAGGCATGGGGACCGCACAAGCTGCCAACGGGACCCCCGGGAATACCCTGCAATCAGTCGATTTCGCCACCCTGCCCGGCAACAAGGCACAAATCATCATGACCATGAGCCAGCCGGCTACCAAGCCACTGAGCTTTACAATCGACAATCCGGCGCGCATCGCACTGGACTTTGCGGACACCACCAGCGGCCTGAATACACGGACCAGTAATATCGGTATCGGCATGGCGCAAAGCATGACGGTCGTGGAAGCCAAGGGCCGTACCCGCGTCGTGATCAACCTCCTGGACATGGTGCCGTACGAGGCCCATGCCGACGGCAACAAGATCATCCTGACCATCCAGAACGCCGGCCGCGAACTGTCTGAGGCGGAAGCCATCGCAGAGCAGGCCACGGGCGGCGGCGACAGCCAGGTCGGCAATATCGACTTCCGCCGCGGTGAAAAGGGCGAAGGCCGCATCATCGTGACGCTGTCCGACCCATCCATCCCGGTCGACATGCGCCAGGAGAGCGGCAACGTGGTCGTCGATTTCTACCGTGCGCAGTTGCCGCGGGAACTGGAGCGTCGTCTTGATGTGCTCGACTTCGCCACGCCGGTGAAGACTATCGATACCTACAAGAAAGGCCAGAATGTCCACATGGTCATCACCCCGATGGGTGAATACGACTATATCGCCTACCAGGCCGACAACCAGTTCACGATCGAAATTCGCCAGTTGACGAAGAAGGAAATCGAGGAAAGCAAGAAGGATGAACTTGGATACTCCGGCGAGAAGCTCTCGCTGAACTTCCAGGACATCGAGGTGCGTTCGGTGCTGCAGCTGATCGCCGACTTCACCGGCATCAACGTGGTCGTCAGCGACACCGTCGGCGGCAGCCTGACACTGCGACTGAAAAATGTTCCCTGGGACCAGGCGCTGGACATTATCCTGAAGACCAAGGGCCTCGCCATGCGGCAGACCGGCAATGTCATGCTGGTGGCACCAAGCGAAGAGATTGCCGCACGCGAGAAACTGGAGCTGGAATCCCAGAAACAAATCGAGGAGCTGGAACCGCTTTACTCTGAATATATCCAGATCAATTACGCCAAGGCAGGCGAAATCGCCAACCTGATGAAGAGCGGTGATACCACACTGATGTCCGACCGCGGCATGGCCACCACCGACCCCCGTACCAATACACTGCTGGTGCAGGATACCGCCGCCAAGCTGTCGGAGATCCGCAAGCTGATTGCACGGCTGGATGTACCGGTCCGCCAGGTACTGATCGAATCACGCATCGTGGTCGCGAGTGACGACTTCTCCCGCGACATCGGCGTGCAATTCGGCCTCACCAACTCCAAGAACGTTAATTCAAACAAATTCAACGTGGACTACGGTGGCAGGCTGCCCGGCGATCTGGTCGTCGACCTGCCGGTCGCCGCGACCAGTGCCTTTGGCATCAACGTTGCCAAACTGGGCAGCTCCCTGACACTGGACCTGGAACTGAGCGCGATGGAAGCCGAGGGCCAGGGTGAAGTCATCTCCAGCCCGCGCGTCCTGACGTCCAACCAGAAGGCAGCGTTCATCGAGACCGGTACCGAAATTCCTTACAGTGAAGCCTCTTCCAGCGGCGCCGCGACGACCTCGTTCAAGAAAGCCGTGCTGAGGCTGGAAGCGACACCGCAGATCACGCCGGATGACCGCATCATCATGGACCTGGTCGTCAACAATGACTCCGTCGGTGAGGTTACCGTGCTGGGTGTACCGACAATCGACACCAACGAAATTTCCACGCAGGTCCTGGTCGACAATGGCGAGACACTGGTGCTCGGTGGTATCTACCAGGAAGAACGCAACAAAACGATCAACCGCACTCCGTTCTTTGGCGAACTGCCGGTTATCGACTGGCTGTTCAAGAGCACCAAGTTTTCGAATGACAAGTCCGAGCTGCTGATCTTCATCACGCCGAAGATTGTCAAGGAAGACATGAATATCTAGCACGGAGCAGCATCAGCATTCAAAATGCTGATGCTACTTGCCAGCCACCCCGTAATCTGTCATATCTGCCCGGCATGAATCTGTCGGGCAGTTTGTTTTTAACGGGTCCCATGGGGGCCGGCAAGTCCACTATCGGCCGCCAGCTGTCGAAACAGCTCGACCTCCCCTTCCATGACAGTGACCACGAAATCGAGCAACGCACCGGCGTCGATATCCCGCTGATCTTCGAACTCGAGGGCGAGGGCGGCTTCAGAAAGCGCGAGTCCGCCGTCATTGACGAACTCACCCGCCTGCCGAATATCATCCTTGCCACCGGTGGCGGCGCCATACTGGACCCCCTGAACCGGCAACACCTGGCCGAACGCGGCAAGGTCATTTACCTGCATGCCTCGGTCGATCAGCAACTCAAGCGTACCGGCCGTGACCGCAACCGGCCATTGCTGCAGACCGCGGACCCGCGCGGGCGACTGCTTGAGCTGATGGCCGAACGCGAACCCCTGTATCGAGAGATCGCCGACCTGGTCATCAACACCGACGGGAAACGCGTGCAAGACGTGGTCCAGCAAATTTACCGGCATTTCAAATAACCGGCTCTGGACCAGAGCACACAATTCCTGATATTCGGCGCATCGAATATTAGGAATAATTGTGCTCTGACCCCATAATTATGCGATGAACACTCTGACAGTCGATCTCGGCGACCGCAGTTACCCGATACACACGGGCCAGGGCCTGCTGGACAGGGCAGAACTGTTGACCGGGCATATTGCCGGCCAGCAGGTCATGCTGGTCAGCAATACCACGGTGGCACCGCTCTACCTGGACCGGTTGCTGAAATCGCTGCACGGACTGGAGGTGGCAAGCGTCATCCTGCCGGACGGCGAGCAGTACAAGACGCTCGAGACACTCAACACGATCTACACCGCCCTGCTTGAGCACCGGTTTAACCGTGACTGTACCCTCATTGCACTTGGCGGTGGCGTAGTCGGTGATATCACCGGATTCGCGGCCGCCAGCTATCAGCGCGGCGTGGCCTTCCTGCAGGTGCCGACAACGCTGCTGGCACAGGTGGACAGCTCCGTCGGCGGCAAGACCGGCGTCAATCATCCGCTGGGCAAGAACATGATCGGCGCCTTTCACCAGCCGGGTTGCGTGGTCATCGACACCGACACCCTGGATACCCTGGATGATCGTCAACTGGCGGCGGGGCTCGCCGAGGTGATCAAGTACGGCCTGATTCACGACGCCGACTTCTTTGCCTGGCTGGAGGACAACATGGCCACTTTAAAGGCACGCGACAAGGCGGTGCTGGCCACCGCCATCGAACGCTCCTGTGCCATCAAGGCGGAAATCGTCGCTGCAGACGAACGTGAAAGCGGCAAGCGCGCCTTGCTTAACCTCGGTCATACCTTCGGGCATGCCATCGAGACCGCGACCGGCTACGGCAACTGGTTGCATGGCGAGGCGGTCGCAGCCGGCATGCTGATGGCCGCGGACCTGTCCGCGCGTCACGGCTGGCTGGAGCGGGAAGACGTTCGCCGTATCGAAACCATTCTGCAACAGGGCGGCCTGCCGACCGCCCCGCCCGCCAGCATGGTCGAACAACAGTTCATGGACCTGATGGCCGTTGACAAGAAAGTTGTCTCTGGCAGGCTGCGCCTGGTACTGCTCAAGTCGATCGGCGAGGCAATCATCACGGCCGACTTCCAGCCCGAACTGCTCAGCGAGACACTGACCCCATAAAGTTTTTAACTATGTCAAAAAATGCTACAGCGCCCTTTCTCGCTCCCTACGCCGCCAACCCCGCGGAGACCAGGGGTCGACGGCATGAAGAACCCGCGCCCGCCTACCGCAGCGAATACCAGCGTGACCGCGATCGAATCATCCACTCCGCCGCCTTTCGCCGGCTGGAATACAAAACACAGGTATTCGTCAACCACGAAGGTGATCTGTTCCGGACACGGCTGACGCACTCCATCGAAGTCGCGCAGGTCGCGCGCTCCATTGCCCGCGCATTGCACGTCAACGAAGACCTGACGGAAGGCATTGCACTGGCGCATGACCTGGGCCATACGCCGTTCGGTCATGCCGGCCAGGATGCCCTGAACGCCTGCATGAAAGACTACGGTGGTTTCGAACACAACCTGCAATCACTGCGCGTGGTCGATGAACTCGAGGATCGTTATGCGGATTTTACCGGGCTCAACCTGACCTTCGAAACACGTGAGGGCATACTCAAGCATTGCTCGCACAGGAACGCGGAAGCGCTGGGTGATGTCGGACAGCGCTTCCTGCAACGCACACAACCCTCGCTGGAAGCGCAATTAACGAACCTGGCCGATGAAATCGCCTATAACAGCCATGATGTCGATGATGGCCTGCGCGCCGGACTCATTGACGTCGAAGGACTGTGCGCAGTTGACCTGTTTCGCGAGCAATATGAAATCGTACGCAATCGCTACCCGGAGCTCGCGCCACGGCGCACCATACACGAGGTAGTCAGGAGACTGATCGGTTGCCAGGTGATCGACCTGGTCGAGACCAGCATGGAAATACTCGCAGGCCTGTCACCAGAAAACATCCAGGCCGTGCGCGAGCATGATACGCCGCTGATTGCCTTCAGCGAATCGATGCGTGAACGCAACCTGGAACTGAAACGCTTTTTACGCAATAACCTCTACCGTCACTACCGGGTACACCGCATGACCAGCAAGGCCGCGCAAACCGTCTCTGCCCTGTTCGGGGCCTTTTTCAACGACACGCGCCTGATGCCGGACGAAGCACGCCTGCAGGCGGAGATACTGGAAAGCAGCCTCGGTGAAAACGGGCGTGCCCGCGCCGTGGCCGATTACATCGCCGGTATGACCGACCGCTACGCCATCACCGAGTACGACCGCACCTTCAACCCGGCCACTCAATCAACATAAAATAATATCTCGCGCAAAGACGCAAAGCCGCAGAGAAAACATTTATTATTCAAAACAGGCCCGGGTTCAGGCTCGTCGGAAATTTAACAAACATGCAATACAAAAGTTGAGTGCCCTGGCATCAGAGCACACTGTCGTCAACAAAGCTGCCATAATTTAGTAGCATTTGTCTTTCTCTGCGCCTTTGCGCCTCTGCGTGAGATGATTTTTTATGTTTTTTATATGAATAGCCAGCCATGCGAATCTACATGCAAATTCCACCCATGGGCGACAAGGCGCCCCGCTATTATCACCTGCACCTGCAGGAAGACCTGCTCGAGGGATGGACGCTGATTCGCGAGTGGGGGTACCAGGGCGCGCGCGGACGCATGACGAAAGAACAATTCCCTGACCGCGAGTCCGCCGAAAACGCCCTGGTCCGGGTCCGTGACGAACAGATCAAGCGCGGCTACCAGGTCGTCTTCATGCAGGCACAGCAGGAATGAGCTACAAGGCATACCCCTGATATTTAAAGGGAAAAACATCCCGCCACAAATTGAACCCCCGGCCGGTCGGCGCTATACTGTCGAGCCTTTTGGCCGCGTCTCCGTGGATACCCGTATGGTAGCGGGTACGATGGTCAGATGGCCTTCAATATGCTGTTTATTAAGGATATTATGGCTGCGGGCGGAGCGTCGACCGACGCCTGCAGACTGAAACCAGGTACAACTAACATGATTTACGGCACGCTGCCTCCCCGACAAGGCCTGTACGATCCTGCCAACGAGCATGATGCCTGTGGCGTCGGCTTCGTGGCCAACGTCAAGGGCCGCAAGAGCCATGAAATCATTCAGCAGGGCCTGCGCATCCTCGAGAACCTGACTCACCGCGGCGCCGTAGGCGCCGACCCGCTGGCCGGTGACGGCGCCGGGATCCTGATGCAGACACCCGATGCCTTCCTTCGCGAGGAATGCGCATCTCTCGGCATGACATTACCGGAAGCCGATTTTTACGGCGTGGGCATGATATTCCTGCCGAGCGTCGACGCGACCCGTGAATTCTGTGAATCACTCATCGAACAGACCATTGCAGAGGAAGGTCAGTTATTGCTCGGCTGGCGCGATGTGCCGACGGACAATAGCGGCCTGGGCGAAAGCGTCAAGGCGGTCGAGCCGGTCATCCGCCAGGTGTTTATCGGCCGTAACGAAAAATGCGCCGATACCGACGCCTTCGAACGCACCCTGTTCATTATCCGCAAGCGTGTCGAACACGCGGTGCACGCTGCCGCCAAACCCGGCAGTGAAACTTTCTACGTGCCCTCCATGTCGGCACGCACGCTTTGCTATAAAGGCATGCTGCTGGCGCGCCAGGTTGGCGCCTATTATTCAGATCTCGTTGACGAACGCATGACTTCGGCGCTGGCACTGGTGCACCAGCGTTTCTCTACCAATACCTTTCCCTCGTGGGACCTTGCACAACCGTTCCGCATGATTGCCCATAACGGCGAGATCAACACACTGCGCGGCAATATCAACTGGATGAATGCCAGGCGACAGTCCATGACATCCGAGCTGTTCGGCGACGACCTTGAAAAGCTGTGGCCGTTGATCGCGGAAGGTCAGTCCGATTCCGCCGGCTTCGACAACGCCCTTGAACTGCTGATTAACGGCGGTTACTCCATGGCGCATGCCATGATGCTGCTCATACCCGAGGCCTGGGCCGGCAATCCGCTGATGGACAAAAAGCGTCGCGCCTTTTACGAATACCATGCCGCGGTCATGGAGCCGTGGGACGGCCCGGCCGCCGTGGCCTTTACCGATGGTCGCCAGATCGGCGCCACGCTGGACCGCAACGGCCTGCGTCCGGCCCGCTACCTGCTCACGGATGATGACCTGGTCGTGATGGCCTCTGAAATGGGCGTGCTGGATATCCCGGAAAGCAGCATCATCAAGAAATGGCGGCTGCAGCCCGGCAAAATGTTCCTCATCGACACGGAACTGGGCCGCATCATCGATGACGCCGAGTTGAAGGAAAGCCTCGCCAACCGCCACCCGTACCAGGACTGGCTGGACAAGACACAGATCCGGCTGAAAAACCTGCCCGGCGAGACCAGCCCGATGGTACCGGACAGCGACACCCTGCTCGACCGCCAGCAGGCCTTCGGTTATACGCAGGAGGACATCAAGTTCCTCATGACGCCGATGGCCCTCAGCGGCCAGGAAGCGATCGGCTCGATGGGCGCCGATAACCCGGTCGCGGTGCTGTCCGACAAGTCGAAACCGCTGGCAAACTATTTCAAGCAGAATTTCGCGCAAGTCACCAACCCGCCGATCGATCCGATTCGCGAAGAACTGGTCATGTCGCTGGTGTCCCTGATTGGTCCGCGCCCGAACCTGCTCGGTCTGGAGTCCGCCAGCGAGCACATGCGCCTTGAAGTCAGCCAACCGGTCCTGAGCAACACCGATATCGAGCGCATCCGTCACATCAAGGACCACACGGGCGGCGCCTTCAGCACGCAGACCTTGTCCATGTGCTACCCGCCAGTGCCGGCGCCGGCGGCATGGAGCCCGCGCTCAGGGCACTCTGCCAGCAGGCGGAGCAGGCCGTGACCGAGGGATACAACATCCTGATCCTGTCCGACCGCGAAACTGACGTGGACCACATCGCCATCCCGGCGCTGCTGGCCACCTCCGCCGTTCATCACCACCTGGTGCGCGCGGGTCTGCGCACCGAGTCGGGCCTGGTGATTGAAACCGGCGCCGTACGCGAAGTACACCAGTTCGCCACGCTGGCGGGTTACGGCGCCGAGGCGATCAACCCTTACCTGGCCTTTGAGTCACTCGAATCGCTGCGTGCGCAACTGCCGGAGGAACTCGACCAGGCCGAGGTGCAGAAAAGATATATCAAGGCAGTCGGCAAGGGCCTGCTCAAGGTCATGTCCAAGATGGGCATATCGACCTACCAGTCCTATTGCGGCGCCCAGATATTCGATGCCGTTGGCCTGAGCACTGAATTCACGAATGAGTGGTTTACCGGCACCGCTACCACCATCGAGGGTATCGGCATGCAGGAAGTCGCGGAGGAAACCGTGCGCTGGCACCGCGATGCCTATGGCAATGCTCCGATTTACAGTAACAGCCTTGATGTGGGCGGCGACTATGCATTCCGTCTGCGCGGTGAAGCCCACATGTGGACGCCGGACACGATTTCAAAACTGCAACATGCGACCCGCGCCAATGATGCATCCACCTTCAGGGAGTTTGCACAGCTGGTCAACGAGCAGAACGAACGCCTGATGAACCTGCGCGGCCTGTTCGAGCTGAAATTCGCGGACAAGCCGGTCCCGCTGGATGAAGTGGAACCGGCAAAGGAAATCGTCAAGCGCTTCTCGACCGGCGCCATGTCGTTCGGCTCCATCTCCTACGAGGCGCACTCGACGCTGGCGATCGCCATGAATCGCATCGGCGGCAAATCCAATACCGGCGAAGGCGGCGAACTCGCCGAGCGCTTCAAGCCGATGGACAACGGTGATTCGGCACGCTCCGCCATCAAGCAGGTGGCCTCGGGCCGCTTTGGCGTGACCACCGAGTACCTGGTCAATGCCGATGTCCTCCAGATCAAGATCGCGCAGGGAGCGAAACCGGGCGAAGGCGGACAACTGCCGGGCCACAAGGTCGATGCAACCATCGCCAGGGTGCGACATTCCACTGCAGGCGTCGGCCTGATTTCGCCGCCGCCGCACCACGATATCTACTCCATCGAGGACCTGGCGCAGCTGATCCACGACCTGAAGAACGTCAATCCGAAAGCGGACATCAGCGTCAAGCTGGTTGCCGAGGTCGGCGTCGGCACCGTTGCGGCCGGCGTCTCCAAGGCGCACGCCGACCACGTCACCATCGCCGGTTTCGACGGCGGCACCGGCGCCAGCCCGTTGACCTCGATCAAGCACGCCGGCAGCCCGTGGGAGATCGGCCTGGCGGAAACGCACCAGACGCTGGTACTGAACAACCTGCGTTCGCGTATCATCGTGCAGGTCGATGGCGGCATGCGCACCGGGCGTGATGTCGTGATCGGCGCACTGCTGGGTGCGGACGAATTCGGTTTCGCCACCGCGCCGCTGATCGTCGAGGGCTGCATCATGATGCGCAAGTGCCACCTCAACACCTGCCCGGTCGGTGTCGCCACCCAGGACCCGGAACTGCGCAAGCGCTTTACCGGCAAGCCCGAACACGTGGTGAATTACTTCTTCTTCGTCGCCGAGGAAATACGCGAACTCATGGCCAGGCTGGGCTATCGCAAATTCGACGATATGATCGGTCAGTCACAGCACATTAACAAGCGCAAGGCCATCGATCACTGGAAGGCGCACGGCCTCGATTTCTCTCGCGTGCTGCACAAGCCGGCAGCCGGCCCGGGCATCGGCATCTACCACCGCGAACAGCAGGACCACGGCCTCGACAAGGCGCTCGACAAGGAACTGATCGTGCTGGCGCAGCCGGCACTGGATAATCGTACGCCGGTGCAGATCGACCGGCCGGTCAGGAACACCGATCGCACGGTTGGCGCCATGCTGTCCGGCGAGGTCGCGCGGCGCTACGGTCACACCGGGTTGCCGGAAGACACCATCAGTATCACGCTGCGTGGCACCGCCGGCCAGAGTTTCGGTGCGTTTGTGGCGAGCGGCGTCAGCATCACGCTGATTGGCGAAGGCAATGATTACGTCGGCAAGGGCCTCAGCGGCGGCCGCCTGGTCGTTTATCCGCCGGCCGAGACGCCCATCGTGGCCGAGGAAAACATCATTGTCGGCAATACGGTTCTGTACGGCGCAATCAGCGGTGAATGCTATTTCCGCGGTGTCGCCGGGGAACGTTTCGCCGTGCGCAATTCCGGCGCGACGGCAGTCGTCGAGGGCGTGGGTGACCACGGCTGCGAGTACATGACAGGCGGCATCGTCGTGGTGCTGGGCGATTCCGGTCGCAATTTCGCAGCCGGCATGAGCGGCGGCATTGCCTACGTGCTCGATGAACGCGGTGACTTCGAACAGCGCTGCAACCTTGCAATGGTCGAACTGCAGCCGATACCGGCGGAAGACGCCGTGCTGGAAGCAATCGATCACCAGGGCGGCGATCTCGAGACCCACGGCCTGGTAGACATCGACCATGACATGACACGCAACGATGCGTTGCGCCTGTACCGCCTGATCAGGCGGCATACACACTACACAGACAGTGCCCTGGGGCATCGCATACTGCAAAACTGGAATGAATACCTGCCTAAATTCGTCAAGGTCATGCCGGTTGACTACCGGCGTGCGCTGGAGGAAATGGAAGCTGCGCAGGCGGCAACCGCGCAGGCAGCAGGAGGTGGTCGCTGATCATGGGCAAGCCAACCGGATTCATGGAATACGAGCGGCACGAGCGCAGTTATGCGCCGGCCGCCGACCGCATACAGAATTTCCGCGAATTTATCATTCCACTGGAAGAAAACGAGGTCAGGATACAGGGTGCGCGCTGCATGGACTGCGGCATACCTTTCTGCCACCAGGGCTGCCCGGTCAACAACATCATTCCGGACTGGAATGACCTGGTCTACCAGGGTAACTGGCAGGAAGCACTGGCCGTATTGCATTCGACCAACAACTTCCCGGAATTTACCGGCCGCATCTGCCCTGCGCCGTGTGAAGAGGCCTGTACGCTGAACATCGACAACAACCCTGTCACGATCAAGACGATCGAGTGTTCCATTGTCGACAAGGGCTGGGAACAGGGCTGGATCAAGCCGCAACACGCCGCCCACAAGACCGGCAAACGGGTTGCGGTTGTCGGTTCCGGCCCGGCCGGAATGGCTTGCGCACAACAACTCGCGCGCGCCGGACATGACGTTGAACTGTTCGAAAAAAGCGATCGCATCGGCGGCCTGCTGCGCTACGGCATCCCCGATTTCAAGATGGAAAAGCACATTATTGACCGCCGCATGGAACAAATGCAGGCGGAAGGCGTAACTTTCACAGCGAGTACCCACATCGGGGTCAACATGCCGGCTGCTGATCTGCTGAACAACTTCGATGCGGTCGCCCTGACCGGCGGTTCCGAACACAGCCGCGACCTGGACGTCCCCGGCCGCGACCTGGACGGCGTGCATTACGCCATGACGTTTCTGCCGCAACAGAACAAGCGTAATGCAGGCGATTCCATCGACCCGGCCGTATCGCTGACGGCACGAGACAAGCATGTCATCGTCATCGGCGGCGGTGATACCGGCTCCGACTGCATCGGTACGTCGTTCCGGCAGGGCGCTCTGTCCGTAACCCAGCTGGAAATCATGCCGAAGCCGCCGGAACAGGAAAACAAGGGGCTGACCTGGCCTGACTGGCCGAACAAGCTGCGTACATCCAGTTCGCAAAGCGAAGGCGCGGTGCGCGACTGGTCGGTAGCCACCAAATCCATCGAGGGCGAAAATGGCAAGGTAACCGCCATCAACTGTGTCCGCATCGACTGGAAGAAAGACGATAACGGCCAGTGGCAAATGAGTGAAGTTCCCGGCAGCGAGTTTCAGCTCAAGGCCGACATGGTACTGCTGGCGATGGGCTTCGTGCACCCGGTACAAGCGGGCATGCTCGAGGAACTCGGCGTCGAGCTGGACGCGCGCGGCAACGTCAAGGGCACGACCGAGGGCGCGGACGCCTACAAGGCCTCGCTTGACAAGGTGTTCGCGGCGGGCGACATGCGCCGCGGCCAGTCGCTGGTCGTGTGGGCAATCCGCGAGGGGCGGCAATGCGCGCGTGCAATCGATGAGTTTTTGATGGGTTGCTCCGATTTGCCGCGCTAATTTCCTCGCGCAAAGCCGCCAAGGCGCAAATAAAGAAAACAACAAAGACTATCGCCACAGAGAACACAGAGAACACAGAGAACAACTACTAACTCAATACTATATCGAAGTCCCGGTCATTCCCGCGCAGGCGGGAATCCAGAGTATCAGTCTGCAATTGGCGTCAAATAAGATATTATTTCATTACTCTTTGAATCACTGGATTAAATTAGGCCCTACTGGATGTTTTAAGGCTGGATTCCCGCCTGCGCGGGAATGACAAGATTAAATCTCTGTGCCCTCTGTGGCAATATGTTTTCTTTGCGCCTTGGCGGCTTTGCGCGAGACAGGTTTTTACTAATTATGCAAACACTACAAAACGACAGACTGCTTCGCGCCCTGCTCAGGGAACCCGTCGACGTCACGCCGGTGTGGATGATGCGCCAGGCAGGTCGTTACCTGCCGGAATACCGCAAGATACGCAAGCAGGCAGGCAGCTTCATGGACCTGTGCACCAACCCGGAGCTGGCTTGCGAAGTCACGCTGCAACCGGTCGAGCGCTTCCCGCTGGATGCGGCCATCCTGTTTTCCGACATACTGACGATACCCGATGCCATGGGCCTTGGCCTGTATTTCGAAGAAGGTGAAGGGCCGCGTTTCAGGAACCCGGTACGCACACCGGCCGATGTGCAGTCACTGGCGGCGCCTGATCCGGAAATCGAACTGCGTTATGTCATGGATGCGATTCGCACAATACGGCAGTCGCTGAACAACCGCGTGCCGCTGATCGGTTTTTCCGGCAGCCCGTGGACGCTGGCGACCTACATGGTGGAGGGCGCTTCCACCAAGACCTTCTCGCTGGTCAAGGGCATGCTGTACAGCGATCCACAATCGATGCACCGCCTGCTGGACACGGTGGCCGATGCCGTCACCGCGTACCTGAACGCACAGGTTGCCGCGGGCGCACAGGCGCTGATGATCTTCGATACCTGGGGCGGTGTTCTCACACCCGCTGACTACCGTGATTTCTCGTTACACTACATGCAAAAGATTGTTGACGGCCTGACCCGCGAGGCCGAGGGCCGCAAGGTACCCATCATCCTGTTTACCAAGGGCGGCGCGCAATGGCTGGAGGCAATGGCGGATACCGGTGCCGATGCGCTCGGCATCGACTGGTCCACCGATATCGGCGAGGCACGCCGGCGCGTGGGGGACCGTGTTGCATTGCAGGGCAACCTGGACCCGGCTGCGCTCTACGCAACGCCGGATATTATCCGTGAAAAGGTCGCCGGTGTGCTGGAAGCCTTTGGTCCCGGTTCGGGTCACGTCTTCAACCTCGGGCACGGGATCAATCCCGACGTCGACCCGGAACATGCCGGCACCCTGGTTAATGCCGTGCATGAACTCAGCGCACGCTATCACGGCGGAAAGTAATCTTCCAGGTTCACCCGCGGATGAAAACGGACCCGTGCGGTCATGTTGCAGGGAAAAGTGCCGGCAACGCGACGGCCGCGCGATAATCGAGGTGTACGCGGCGACAGGTAGTCACCGGGTGGACGGCGGCCGCTCCGGCCCCTTAAGTTTTCCCGCAAATTTCCGATGTAAAGAGCACATACCTGCGTCATGTACAGGCAATGGAAACGCCTGAAGGCCCGGGTCATACACACTGTGGCATTGAGGCCCGGTTTCTGAAACGGACTGGCGCCTCTGCACAAGCCACTGAAAATGCAACATATTGAAGGGAATCAATATGAAAGTACTGATCGCAGACGATGACAGGGACTTGTGCCAGCTGCTTGGCGCAGCACTTCGCACCCAGGGTCACGAGGTTGTTTTTGCCTTCGACGCCCTGCAAACACTGACCGCCGCAAGAAATAACATGCCTGACGTAATCGTCCTGGACATCAATATGCCCTGCGGTACCGGTGTGGGCGCACTGGAAAAACTCAAACTCAATATGCAGACCTCGATGATACCGGTCCTGGTAATCACCGCCAGCACGGATGAGCGGCACAGCACAAAAATGAGGCAGATTGGCGCTGCGGATTTCATGCTGAAACCGCTGGATATCGAGAAGTTTTGCGAGGCCCTCCACAACATAACCGGGCTGCCGGCTACGCCCAGGGCAGCACACGGCTGATGACATCGGGTAACCGGCCCTGCCAGTAATTCCGGCAACCGTGAATTCAACCTCTCGCACGAATTGACAAGAGTAAGTAAGTAACCAGATGAACGCGCGGATCGAGCAGGTACTGCAGGAGATGCGGCTTGTCTACCTGGAAAAACTGCCACAGAAGCTGAATACCCTGGAGGCCCTGGTCCTGGAACTCAAACAGGGCGGGGACCACGAGCACAGCTACAGTAACCTGTACCGCGCCGTGCACAGCCTGAGAGGTACCGCGGGCACCTACGGCATCCCGGTTATCAGCACCATCTGCGAGCCATTTGAAAACTGCCTGATGGCCGCACGCGGTGATGGTTGCGTGGCCAGCGATGAAAAAATAGCCGGGTACATGTCTTTTGTTGAATTGCTGCACAAGGCACAAAGGCAGGTAGCAGCTGGCAGGGAATCGTTCCCGGAAATCGAAGCGACTACTCGCAAAAATATAGAAACACGATCGGCATTCAATATTCCGGGACCGCTTTTTGACTTATGTCTTACTACACGCAAAATTCCAGACCACGCAAACAGGTCCTGGACCGTCAATGTATTCCGCTTTTTGTGACTCTTGCCATTGGAATTGCATTGTCATTCGCTGCGAGCATCGCTGTGCAAAACTGGGAAGGCGAACGGATCAGGCTGGCTTTTCAACAGGATGCATATGACAGCATTACAGCGCTGCAACGCGGTCTGCAACATAATACTGACGAGATCCGGGCAATAGGCTCGCTCTACAAGGCCTCCAGGAGCGTGGACCGGAAAGAGTTCAGCACCTTCGTCGGCGATATTCTGCAGAATTCTCCCGGGATCCAGGCGCTCGAATGGGTCCCGCGGGTCAATTCCGGCGAGCGCGAGGACTACCTTGAGACAATGCGGAAAGACTTTCCGGCCTTTCAGATCACCGAGCGCACACCACAGGGAGAACTGCAAACCGCCGTCGTACGCGATACCTGTTACCCCGCAACCTACGTGGAGCCATACACGGGTAATGAGACCGTCATCGGCTTTGACCATGGCTCCCATCCGGTGCGGGTCGCAGCGCTTCACAAGGCACGGGACAGTGGAAAACTGGTTGCCAGCGGCCGGCTCAAACTGATCGAGGATACGAACAAACAGGACGGCTTTCTGTTTATTATGCCTGTCTACCACAATAATACGGCCACAAATACCCTGCAGGATCGTCGCAAGAACCTGCATGGGTTTATCGTGAGCGCACTCAAACTATCCGATCTCGTGCAGCCATCTCTGGCCTACAACAACAAGCAGCATATCAAGCTGCAAATCCAGGACCAGTCTCTGCAGAATGCCGGGAAATATTCCCTGCACTCACAAACGAACGTGAAGTCCGCGGGAAAGAGGCGTAAAAATTCATCTAAAAAAAGGCTGGAACTTGGCGTAAACATAACGACCGGCGGTCGTCAGTGGTTAATACACGCCAGCGCGGAACCGGGCCAGTACACAAGAGCGTCATCCAGGACCTGGCTGGCGGTATTGCTTGTCGGCCTGCTGTTCTCCGCTTTGTTAACGATCTATATTTCGAATAATCTCGACCGCACAGCAAAGATCGAGAACCAGGTCAGGCAACGCACGAGAGAACTAAAGAGGTCGAAGCAGATACTGGAAAAGGAGATTGCCTCACGCAAACGCACCGGGACCATGTTATCCGACAGAGAGGATGCCCTGTCGCGTCAGCACGAGCTACTCCGCACGATAAGCTCGGCACAATCACGGTTTATCCGGGACACAAATGCGAGAGCGCTATTCGACAAGCTGCTACTCGATATACTTGCTATTAGCGAAAGCGAATACGGCTTTATCGGCGAGGTTCTGTACAGGGACAACAAGCCTTTCCTCAAGACACTGGCCATCAGCAATATCGCATGGGACGAAGAAACGCAGAATTTCTATGCAGAAAATGCACCTGAAGGCCTGGAGTTCAGCAACCTGGAAACCCTGTTCGGCGCAGCAGTATCAAGTGGAAATATTGTCATAGCCAATGATCCGGCGACAGATCCACGCAGCGGTGGATTGCCGCCAGGTCACCCGCCGCTGAATGCATTTTTGGGTATCCCGTTTTATCGTGGCGACAATGTGATTGGCATGTTCGGAATTGCAAATCGTGTTACTGGATACGATCAGGAACTGGTCGAATTCCTCGGACCGGTATCCGCAACCTGTACACAGATTGTCGAAGCTCACAAGGCCGATCGCCAGCGGGAACAGACAGAAGAACAGCTGCGTGAACGTGAAACCCGAATGCGCACCATATTCGAAAACGTGGTTGACGGAATCATCACCACAAACCAGCAAGGTATTATCGAGTCGTTCAACCATGCTGCCGAGAATATGTTCGGCTACTCTGCCAGTGAAGTCATTGGCAAGAATGTAAGCCTGTTAACGCCGGCAAACCATCAGCAACAGCACGACAGATATATCAAGGACTATATAGAGGGTCGTGAAAGCAAAATCATGGGGGCCGGTCGCGAAGTAGAGGGCGTTCGCAAGGATGGATCACTCTTTCCTGTCGATATCGCCATTACCGAGATGTGGGTTGGCGAAGAAAGGCTTTTCTGCAGCATTATGCGTGACATAACCGAGCGGAAAAAGATCGAGTGCATGAAAAACGAATTCATTTCCACGGTCAGTCACGAATTACGCACGCCCCTGACTTCAATTCGTGGAGCGCTGGGCCTGGTTGGCAGTGGCACGGCCGGTGAATTACCCGAGAAGGCGCAACCACTGATGGACATTGCAACAAAGAACTGTGACCGCCTTGTACGGCTTATCAATGACATCCTGGATATCGAAAAGATCGAAGCCAACAAGATGGAATTCACTATTCGGCCGACAGGACTCATACAGCTGGTAAAACAGGCAGTGGATGCCAACCAGACCTATGCCGGTGAGTTCGGCGCAAACATCGTGGTCTCTGACGGACTGCCGGATGCAGTCGTGATGGTTGACGAAGACCGCTTCATCCAGGTCCTGACAAACCTGCTTTCAAATGCCGCCAAGTATTCTCCCCGGGGCGGTACAATTTGCGTTACCACGCAAGCCCGGCAAGACGGTGTACGCCTGTCCGTATCAGATGAAGGCCCCGGCATACCGGAAGCCTTTCGCAAGCGAATCTTCGAGAAGTTTTCGCAGGCCGATGGCTCCGATACGCGGCAGAAAGGCGGGACCGGACTCGGCCTGAGCATTACCAGGGCAATTGTCGAGGGGCTGCGAGGGCAAATTACATTCGAGACGGAGGAAGGGAAAGGCACCACCTTCCATGTTGACCTGCCGTTGCAAACTGTGCCGGCGACCATGGCGGGCGTGACGGCCGGCAAACAGCCCGCAGTGACCGGTACAGATGCGCGGATACTGGTATGCGAGGATGAGGCGGATGTCGCCCACCTGCTCATGCTGATGTTGCAGGCGCATGGTTACGATGTCGATATCGCGCGCAACGCAGCCGAGGCAAAGACGTTGCTGGCCAGCGGCGATTATGCGGCCATGACCCTCGACCTCATGCTGCCGGACCAGCACGGTATCGACCTGTTTCGCGAGATCCGTGAGAATGAAAAGACCCGGGAACTGCCCGTGACGGTCGTGTCCGCCGTCGCCAACAATGAGGCAAAACGGTTATCCGGTGACGCGATACAGATAATGGACTGGATTGAGAAACCCATAGACCAGAACAGGCTGATCAGCGCCGTTACCCGTTCCATCAGTCAGACGGGAACAGGGCCGGTCCGCATCCTCCATGTAGAGGACGAACCCGATGTGCGTAAAATCGTCAGCACCATGATCGGCGACAAGTACCGGCTTACTGGCGTCAGCTCACTGGCCGAGGCCAAGGACCGGCTCGCCCGGGAAGATTTTGACCTGGTCATCCTCGACCTGGGGCTTCCCGATGGCTCCGGGGTATCACTGTTACCCCTGCTGGCACGGAGTACGCCGCAGGTTCCCGTAGTGGTGTTTTCCGCCAGAGAGGTCGATGCCGATATGGCCAGGGGAGTCGCCGCCACACTGGTCAAGTCAAAGACCAGCAACGAGTTATTGATCGACACCATACAAACCACGATTTCCAGTCAACCCCGACTGGCAAGGGAGGCATGATGGAAGACACACAACTGAGCAGGATACTGTACGTCGAGGATGAACCGGATATCCAGACCGTGGCCCTGATGGCGCTGGAAAGCATTGGTGGTTTCACCGTTCGGGCTTGCTCCTCGGGACAGGAAGCGATCGAGGCAACGCCGGGATTCGCACCGGACCTGGTCATACTCGATGTAATGATGCCGGGTATGGATGGCCCTGCCACGATGGAGGCACTGCGCAAGCTGCCGGCAACGGCGGACGTGGATATCATATTCATGACTGCCAAGGTCCAGTCCCACGAGGTTGAACGCTATCTTGCACTGGGCGCCGTGGACGTCATCGCCAAGCCATTCGACCCGATGACGCTTGCCGCCCAGGTGCAGGCCGTCTGGGACCGGCAGCATGAAAACAGGGACACCGCTGCCTGACATCCTGCCGGTGCGCGGATGGCCCGGTCATCCGTGCATCGCACGACACTTGCAGCAAACCCGGCATTCACGACCCGGTGACATCGACCTTGCGGGACTTTCTTGCCGCCTGGAATTTTCCCTGCTTGTAATCATCAAAGGCCTGCTCGATTTCAGCCCCGGTATTCATTACAAAGGGACCGCCGCGCGCCACCGGTTCCCGTAACGGCTTGCCGGCTATCAAAAGGAAACGCGCCTCTTTCTCACCGGCCTGTAATTCAATTGCATCACCCCGGGTCAGCACGCCCAGCTCATCACGGTCCAGGCGGACTGCCTGGCCATCGACATTGCCGGCGCTCACCGGCCCGTGGATGACATAGAAAAAGGCATTGTGCGATGCCGGCAATGCCTCGACGAAAGTCTCACCCGCCGGGACCCGGACATCCAGGTAAAGTGGATCGGTCAAGGACTGAACCACAGGGCCTTTCGTGCCGCGCGAAGTGACACCGGTAATAACCTGCACCTGTATGCCGCCGTCCCGCAACTCCACGGGAATGTCTTCAGCCGGATATTCCTGGTAAGCAGCCTTGTCCATTTTGTGCGCGGCGGGCAGATTTACCCAGAGCTGGAAACCTTCCAGCAAGCCATCTTCCTGTTCAGGCATTTCAGAATGCACGATCCCCCTGCCGGCCGTCATCCACTGGATGCCACCGGGCCCGATCACGCCCTCGTGACCTGCATTGTCCTTGTGACGCATGCGTCCGGCGAGCATGTACGTGACCGTTTCGAAGCCGCGGTGAGGGTGTGGCGGGAAACCCGCAATATAATCTTCAGGGTTATCCGACCTGAAGGAATCCAGCAGCAGGAAGGGGTCCAGCATGGGCAGCTCCGGCTGCCCGATCACCCGTGTCAGCTCAACGCCGGCCCCGTCGGTGGCCGGCATACCCTTGATGATGCGGGAGACGCTTCTCATCGAAATATTCTCATTGCGTACGGTATTGTCATGTCAGTTCCCGTCTGCTCTGGCAACGGCAGGCGCTGTATCCACCGCTAACCATTGGGCCGGCATATCCAGCGCGGCAACTTCACTTGCCGATGCTACGGCATTGGTGCCTTTAGTACAGACAGGCCGCGGCTGTTGCAGTTCCGGGAATCACCAGGGCCCCGTCCTTGTCCCCGGCCGCCATCTCGATGGCGGCCGCCTGGTCACTGTCGCTGATGAATACAGCCGTCCTGCGGGGCATCCATGCTGCTTACCCGCCTGGATGCCTGGTACCACGGTGTATCCAGGTCTTGCCGGATTTCCCCGCGCAACGCCCGTGTGACCACCCTGGACGGAATGCAGGTCCAGGGCGATATAAACGTCTCCCCGCCTAATCCCGGCGATGTCGGGCGCAATTCGCTAGATGACCCGCTCGTTGCCGCCGTCAATCGGCACCTGTGCACCGGTCGTGTTGCCGAACAGCCGGCCCGCCATGGCAATTACCATATCGGCGACACTGGCCGATGTAACTTCGGTTTTTAACAGGTTATTCGTTTTATATTCTTCCACGGTCAAGCCGTAGTGACTGGCCCTGGAGGCGAGGATTTCGCCTGTCCAGATCCCGGTATCGAACACGCCGTTCGGATGCACGGAATTCACGCGGATCCCGTAGCTGGCCAGCTCCAGCGCCGCTACCCGGGCCAGCTGGTTGAGGCCCGCCTTGGCAACCGAATATGCCGCGGCGCCCGGACCTGGCGCCGGAACATTTTTCGAGCCGATCACAACGATGGCCGGGTCGATCCCGTGTTTCAGGTACGGGATCGAGGCCGACACCACTTTTCTCGCACCGGTCAGGTTGATATCGATGCTCTTTTGCCAGGCGGCATCATCCATGGCCTCTATGGTTGCACTGGCGGGGAAAATACCGGCATTCACAATCGTCACATCAATGCCGCCCCAAAGGCGGACGACATCATCCACTGCCGAGCTGACCTGCCTGCCGTCCGTCACGTCACAAACCAGGCCGACGAGGTCAGTCCCGTTTGTATGCTCGACCACGGCAGGCTCGATATCCAGCAACGCCACACAGGCGCCCGCGGCACGAAAACCGTCCGCGCAGGCCTTGCCGATACCGCTGGCCGCACCGGTCACGACGACCACCTTGCCGGTCCATTGCGACGCCGCCGCCCCGCCCTTCCCGAGTTTGGCCTGCTCCAGCTCCCAGTACTCCAGTTCGAAAAGTGACTTTTCGTCCAGTGCCTGCCATGCATCGAACTGTTCGGCCCGGGTTATTGCCTGCACGGTATGGCGGATGATATCCCGGCTGATATCGGCATCCTTTACGCTGCGCCCGAAGGTCAGCGTCCCCATGCCCGGCCACACGGCCCAGCGCGGCGCAGGATCCAGCATCGTCATGCTTTTGCCGGCATTGCGCTGAAAGTACTTTTCATACTCACTGACAAATCCATCCACTGACCCGGAGATATTGTCCGCATCCAGAATCACCGGGATGCGTTTGGTTCGAATGACATGATCAGGCGTCAACGGACCGCGTGTTGCAACCGCCGCGACATCAGCGCGCGCGGCGAAGGACTGTGCTGCTGCACCCGTCTCCGTTCTTACAATCACCGGGCCGCCCATCACCGCCGACAATCGCGCCCGCAACCCGGCGATGGCAGGCAGGTCCGGATCGACGCCGTCGCCCCCGGCCGATCCCCCCTCGCTACCGGCACGTGCGTGGATATACTCTTCTGCCTCCGTCACCAGCCGAATGGTCCGTTCATAACTTTCCTGTGCTGAATCCGCGAAAGTAAACAGGCCGTGATTCATCAGCACCATCCCTTCATAGCGCGACCAGTCGACATCGCGTGTTTGCCGGTAAATAGCTTGCGCAAGCACAAAGCCCGGCATCACATACGGGACCACCAGGACGCGGTCGCCGTACAGCTCGCGAATACGACCTTCTCCGTTCGGGGTATTGGTAATGGTGACAACTGCATCGGCATGGCTGTGATCGACATAGTTGAACGGTATCAGCGCATGCAGTATTGCCTCGACGGAAGGATTGGGCGCACCGGGGTCCAGCATGGCCACACGCTGCCCCTTGACCATGTCGGTGTCGCCCAGCTTCTCCAGTCGCGCCATCTTCAACAATGCTTCCATACGGACCGGCGCAAAACCCGGCGCTTCGATTGTTGCCAGGTCCCAGCCGCTGCCCTTGACGTAAAGCACCTCGACCGGCTCTTCGAACATATCGTTTATTGTCGTTTTTACGGATGTATTACCGCCCCCATGCAACACCAGTGATGGCTCCTTGCCCAACAGACGTGATGTATAGACGCGCAAATCAAGTGCGCTACCCTGGAACCGGTGCGCCTCCGTATCATTCCATAAAGACTGCATAGTCGATATTCCACCTTTAAAGACAGTTATTTTAGCGGGCCAGGCCGGGAAATGCAGACGTTCGATACCGGGAACCGGCCCCGGTACCAATCAGGTCCCGGAACACACCATGTTGCCACGGTTCCGGGCAAGTATCAGCCGGGTTTCACCCACTGCTGTCCCACTAACTCCCTCTCCCTCAGGGAGAGGGTTGGGGAGAGGGGATCGTATAAGATCAATGACAGGCCGGTACCCACTGTTGCCCACAAACTCCCTCTCCCCACGAGGAGGGTTGGGGAGAGGGGATAGAATAAAGCTGACTGCCTGTATTTATACCCCCTCTCCCTGGCCCTCTCCCTGAGGGAGAGGGGATGCTCTTTTTGTTTTATGGTGACCGGCATTCATGTTCAGCTGGCAATAATAGTTCGTATAAATATTTTCGTTCATGGCGTTACAGGAAATTCTATAAGCAGTTATGGGGCAACAGTAGATTTTACCTTGTTTCGCTCAGCAGGGAATCGATCATGCCCTGCGCCTGCGCGGCATAACCGCCACCGAACAGGTTGTAGTGATTGAGAATGTGATACAGGTTATAGAGCGTCTTGCGCACCTTGTAACCGGGATCAAGCGGCCAGGCATTATTATAGGCGGTATAGAAATCGCCGCCGAATCCGCCGAACAGTTCGGTCATCGCCAGGTCCGCCTCGCGGTCACCGTAATAAACGGCGGGATCGAAAATGGCCGGCTCGCCCTGCCGGGTATAGGCGAAGTTACCCGACCAAAGGTCGCCGTGCAGCAACGAGGCCGCGGGACTGTAGTCGCCGAACAGTGACGGGAATTCATCGAGCAGTGTTTCACCGCGTGATGTCAGCGCATTGCCCGCACCCTTGCGCCCCGCCAGTTCCAGCTGGAAGCGCAGACGGCGCTCACGCCAGAATTCAATCCAGTCGTCCAGCCAGGCATTTTCCTGCGGTGTTGACCCGATGGTGTTATCACGGTCCCAACCGTATTCGTCACGGGTAATCCTGTGCAGTGACGCCAGTCCCTCGCCCAGCGCCCCGGCATTGCCGCGCCCGCCGAGTTCCAGGTTTTCCATCACCAGCCACGCCGACTGGCTGTCGCTGCCGTAACAGACCGGCGCGGGTATTTTCAGGGCATCGCACCGGCGCAGCTCCTGCAGCCCCTGCGCCTCGGCAGCGAACATGTCATGGCCGGAAGCGCTGTTCAGTTTTACAAAATACGTGGTATCCCCGTAGCGAATACGCGCCGCCTGGTTGATGCAGCCGCCGCCCACGGACCCCTGCTGATCCAGGTTCGCAGCAACACCGGTTGCGGCCTCGATGTCTGATTGAATATGTTCCCAAAGCGACATATCAATTACCGTATATGAATAATCCGTTGCAGGAGCGGACGCTGTCCGCGAACCTGCTCCCAGGTTGATCTGTTCGCGGGCAAGCCCGCTCCTACTACAATCGGATCACCTGTAGGAGCGCCTTGCAGGCGCGATTTACTTCACGCCTGAAATGATCGCGCCTGCAAGGCGCTCCTACAAGGTTGAATTCTACATCCGCACTAATTTCATATGCATGACGCTTCTACAATATCGTTCGCGACAAGCGTGCCGTCGTCATGCGTCCCAGGCCCAGTGATTCGCAGGTCGCTGCAATGTCCTCTTTTGAAACGGCGCGGCGTGCGATATCGTTGACACTCACATCCATATCGGGATCTATCGCAACCCCGGTCAGTCGGCGCGCCAGCAGTGCAGCGTCTTCATGTTCACGCAATAGTTTCTGTATGCGTGCCGCACCGCGTATCCCGGTATCCGCGACCCTGTCAATCTGCGCAAATATCTCATCCAGTGTCGGGAAGTGTTGCAGCAGCGTCGCAGCGGTCTTTGCGCCGATTCCCGGTATGCCGGGTATGTTATCCACGCTGTCGCCGGCCAGTGCCAGCCAGTCCGCCACCTGCTCGGGACGCACGCCCAGCCAGTCCGGTATCTTTTCGTAGGTGTGTTTGCGATTGCGTGAGTAGTCCCACAGCATGTCGCCGGTATTGACCAGTTGCGCGAGGTCCTTGTCAGCACTCAGCACCACGATCCTGAAACCTTCTCCGCGCATGTATTCCGCCAGCGTGCCGATCAGGTCATCGGCCTCGTAGTGCTGGCTGGAAAAATCCGCAATACCCAGCGATTGCACCAGCGTCCGGCAAAACGCGAACTGTTGCCTGAGCTCCTCCGGCGGCGGCTCGCGGTTTGCCTTGTACTCCGGGTAAATATCGTTGCGGAAAGATGTCGTCAGGCTTTCATCGAACACCACCGCAAGGTGTTGCGGTTTAACCTCGTCCAGAAACCCGCCGAGAAATCCGGCAAAACCGTGCAGCGCATTGATCAACTGGCCAGCGTCATTGGTCAGGGTATCCGGAACGGAATAATACGCGCGAAAAATATAGATGCTGGCGTCGACCAGGTAGACGCAACGCTGCTTGCCGGTCACTGTCCTGCTGTCTGCACCAGGCGGTCATGCAACGGACTGCTGCGCGGGAAATGCGCCCGCAGGAACTCCATCTGGTCAGCCAGGACCTTGCGGCCCTGCAGGTAAATATACTCCGCGTGCGTCGGTATGAACGGCACGGCCAGCAGCTCCATGCCGGCCTGCTCCGGCGTGCGGCCGGCCTTGTGATTGTTGCAGCGGCGGCAGGCCGTGATCACGTTGTTCCAGGTATCCCTGCCGCCCTGGATCACCGGCGTGACATGATCGCGCGACAGGTCGCCCGCCTTGTATTTCTCACCGCAGTACAGGCAGATGTTGGAATCGCGCCGGAACAGCGCCTGGTTATTCAGCGGCGGGACGTAGCGTTCCTTCAGTTTCAGCAGCTCGCGATTGCGGCCGCGGGTGGCAATGATGGAGTTGACTTCGATAATGCTGCGTCGCCCGGTCTTCGCGTTGATACCGCCGTGTACACGGTAAAGTAAAGTGCCGCAGGTATAAGCCACCTGTTCCAGGTGGTACAGGCGGACCGCATCCTGGTAGCCGACCCACTCGAGCGGCATTCCCGAGATATCGGTTCTGAGTACCTGGTGGTGCAAGGGCAACATGCTCATATCCTAATGCCAGAATCATATTATGGTTATTAAGACTCTCAAAAGACTACCATGTTCAATAACCGGCCGCCACAGAACTCTCGACCCGGCGGGCGGTCAATCACTGCATGGCAGCAGTCGAAAAACGGTTAGCTGTGTTTATCCCGGTGCAGTATTGAAGTAGTATCATGCGCTCGAGGATAACCATTGGAGTCAACGACTACCATGGCAGACAAACTGACATTCCGCCGATATAAAGACGACGACTACGCCTGGAAAAGCTGGTCGGAAGACATTTATAACGAAGACACGTCGTACAAGTGCCCGACTTACGTGCATCGCACCCCGCCCTGCCAGGGTAGCTGTCCGTCCGGCGAAGATATCCGCGGCTGGCTGCAGATCGTACGCGGCATCGAAAAGCCGCCGGCCGACATGAAATGGCAGGAGTACGCCTTTCGGCGCTCCACCGATGCCAACCCGTTCCCGGCCATCATGGGCCGCGTCTGCCCGGCACCCTGCCAGGACGGCTGCAACCGCAATGAAGTCGAGGACTACGTCGGTATCAACGCGGTGGAACAGTTTATCGGTGACCATGCGCTGGCCGAGAAGCTGGGCTTTGCCAAACCCGAACAGGAGACCGGCAAGCGGGTCGCCATTATCGGTGGCGGCGTTGCGGGGCTCGCCGCCGCCTACCAGCTGCGCCGGCTCGGCCACGGCGCCACCATCTTCGACGAGCGCGCGGAACTCGGCGGAATGACTCGCTATGGCATCCCCGGCTACCGCATGCCGCGCGATGTCATGGACGGGGAAATCCAGCGCATCCTCGACATGGGCGTGGAAGTCCACATGCAGACCCGCATCGGGCGTGACATCAGTTTCGAGCAGCTGGAAAAGGATTACGACGCCATCCTGCTGGCCATCGGCGCACAGCAGGGCCGCACGCTGAATATCCCGGGCGGCGATGCACCCAACTGCGTCAGCGGTGTTGCCTTCCTGGCCGCCTTCAATGAAGGCCGTATGCGCTACACCGCCAACAAGGTGGTAGTGATCGGCGGCGGCGATACCGCCATGGACGTGGTCTCGGTTGCACGTCGCCTCGGACACATCAGCACAACGCATGACGGCGAGCGCCCGGAGTCCGTCATTCGCGACCTGACCGCGCACGATGTCGCGACTGCGGCCAGCCACGAGGGCTCCGAGGTATTGCTTATCTACCGCCGCCCGGTGGAGCAAATGCCGGCCGCGGAACACGAACGCATTACCGCCGAAAAGGAAGGTATCACGCTGCGCGGCAGTCTCGCGCCGAAGTCACTCGTCATCGGCGAGGACGGGCGCGCCAAGGCGCTCCGCGTCATCGAGGTCGACTGGACCGATGGCAAAATGACTGAAATTGAAGGCTCGGAGTTCGACATCGAGTGCGACCTGATCGTCCCTGCCGTCGGGCAGTCCGGCGATCTCACCGGCCTGGAATCATTCGACAACGGTCGCGGCCTGATCGATTCCGACAAGTTTTACCAGGTGCCGGACAAGCCCGGCTACTTTGCCTGTGGCGATATCGTGCGCCCGCACCTGCTGACCACGGCCATTGGCCAGGCGGCGGTTGCCGTGGACTCTATCGACCGTTATTTAAGCAGCGAGGAATTCGACCGCCGTCCCAAGGTGGACGTGCACCACTTCAACCTGCTGGACAAGTTACGCGAAACCGAACTTGCACCCGAGAATTACGATCACCGCCAGGAATGGGGTACCGACTCATCCGGTTATGCGGTGCACAATTATGAAGACCGCTCGCAGCAGGAAATCATCCCGCACAACATGCTCTACCTTGCCCATTTCCCCTACACCGCGCGCAACAAGCGCGAGGAAACCGGCGTCGGTGCCGACGAGGTGCTGGGCCACTTCGAGGAACGCTTCCGCGGGCTTGATGAAGAACACGTGCGCGCCGAGGCGGAACGCTGCATGAGTTGCGGCATGTGCTTCGAGTGCGACAACTGCGTCATCTACTGTCCCCAGGACGCCGTGTTGCGGGTACCGAAGAAGGAGTCCACCATGGGCCGCTACGTGTATACCGACTACGACCGCTGCATTGGCTGTCACATCTGTGCGGAAGTCTGCCCGACCGGTTACATCAACATGGGCATCGGCGCATAGTTTGTATCGCGCCTGCTGCGAAAAAGGGGTCGGATACATTATTAGCTAAAAATGTATCCGAACCCTTTTTCCAATCACAAAACTCCCTGATTACGCTCCCTCCCCCTCAGGGGGAGGGTTGGGGAGAGGGGATCTGAACAAGAAATTACCCCCCTCTCCCTGGCCCTCTCCCGGAGGGAGTGGGAAATGGCAGTTTGCAAACCGTGCACAGCCACTACGTATCGCTCGATTACCCATGAGCTTCGGCTGGATGGCAGACTGAAATCCCCCTTCCGCGAGGGAGTGGGAAGGCGTGATCTGCACAGACACTACCTCTTAACTTCCTGATGACGCTCCCTCCCGCGCAGGGAGGGGGATGCTCTGTTTGTTTTGTAGTAACTGGCATTCATCTCCAGTTGGCAATAACAGTCCGTATAAATATTTTCTTTCATGGTCTTACTGGTAACCTATAAGCAGTTATGGGACAGAGTGGTATCCGGCCCCTTTTTCCGTCCCTGGCGGCGACACTGATAACCCGATTAATAAATTTGTGACGCGGAACACTGTTTTTCTTGCCGGCGTTAAGCTACGATTCCCGTACCAGTCAGCAGTTAATCCAACCTGAATAGCTAACTGACTGAATTTTAAACCCTTACCGTACTTGCCCCGGGCTCACAGCACGACAAGTCGCATCGGAGATTGCTATGCCGATTCGCATTGCCGTGCCCCATGAAATCACCCCCGGTGAACGCCGCGTGGCGTTGATCCCCGCGGTTGCCGACCAACTCGCCAAGCAGGGCCTGCAGGTCCGCATCCAGGCCGGCGCCGGCTGCGCCGCTTACTACCGTGACCGGGACTACACCTCCGCCGAGATCGTCGAAGACCGCGCTGCCTTGCTCGGCGAAGCGGATATTGTGCTGACGGTGAATCCGCTGATACCGGAAGATGTTGCGCTACTGCGCGAAGGCGCAATGGTGATCGGTTTTCTGCATCCACACGAATTTAATGACCGCATATGCGCCCTGCGTGACCACAGGATTACCGGCTTCGCCATGGAACTTATTCCACGCATCTCGCGTGCGCAGAACATGGATGCCCTGTCCTCGCAGGCATCGATCAGCGGTTACAAGGCGGCGCTGATGGCCGCCAACCGGACCGCGCGCTTCTTCCCCATGCTGACCACGGCCGCCGGCACTATCCGCCCGGCCAAGGTACTGATCATCGGTGTCGGCGTCGCCGGCCTGCAGGCCATTGCCACGGCAAAACGCCTCGGCGCCATGGTCGAGGCCTACGACGTGCGTCCGGAAACCCGCGAGCAGGTCGAATCCCTCGGCGCGAAATTCGTCGACGTGAAGGTCAACGCCGTCGGCGAGGGTGGCTATGCCCGCGAGCTGTCCGAAGAGGAAAAGCAGCAGGAAATGGAGATCCTCGCCCGGCACGTGACCGAGGCGGATGCGATCATCTCCACCGCCGCCGTCCCCGGCCGGCCGGCGCCGAAGATTATTACCAGCGCCATGGTCGATGACATGAAACCCGGCGCGGTCATCATCGACCTCGCCGCCTACAGCGGCGGCAACTGTGAACTGACCATTCCCGGCGAATCATTCGGCCATGAACTCGTCATGATCTATGGCCCGCTCAATGTCCCGGGCATGATGCCGGTCCATGCCAGCGAGATGTACGCCAAAAACCTCTACAACTTCCTGTCGCTGATCGTGCACGACGGAGAAATAAAACCGGACTGGGATGACGAAATCGTCGCCACCAGCGTTCTCACCCGCGACGGCAAGATCCAGCACGGGCTTACCTGCGAACGCGTGGAAGGTTCACAAGGAGGCCAGCCATGATTGCCGGAATGACAGCACTCTATATCTTCATGCTCGCCGCCTTTACCGGCTACGAGATCATCGGTCGCGTGCCGGCCATCCTGCATACGCCGTTGATGTCCGGCTCCAACTTCGTGCACGGCATCGTGCTGGTCGGCGCCATGATCGCCATGGGCCATGCGCATACCCCGCTGGAACAGGTCATCGGTTTCATCGGTGTCATGCTGGCGGCCGGTAACGCGGTCGGCGGCTATGTCGTCACCGAGCGCATGCTGGAGATGTTCAAGCGCAGCAAGAAGGAGACCGGCTGATGGATAACGTGATCGATAACGTCATTCAGATCTGTTATTTCGCCTCGGCCGTGCTGTTTATCCTGGGCCTCAAGCGCATGAGCTCGCCGGTCACGGCACGCGGCGGCATCATCTGGGCCGGCGCCGGCATGCTGGTCGCCACGCTCATCACCTTCTTCTGGCCCGGGATGGAGAATTACCTGTTGATGACGGTCGCGATCGCCATCGGCGGTGGACTCGCCTACTGGTCCGGCAAGCGGGTTGCCATGACCGACATGCCGCAGATGATCGCGCTCTACAACGGCATGGGCGGCGGCGCGGCCGGCGCCATTGCCGCGGTGGAGCTGCTCAAGGGCCAGTTTCCGTCCACCACCTTCCTGACGCTCGCGATAGCCGGTGCGCTGATAGGCTCGGTGTCGTTTTCCGGCTCACTGATCGCGTTTGCCAAGCTGCAGGGCTGGGCGCGCAAGCCGCTGCGCTTTCCCGGCCAGCAACTGCTCAATCTCGGGTTGCTGGCGGCCGCGATCGGCATCGGTGGCTGGCTCATCGTGCAGGACAACACAACCGGCGGGTTGGTGATCCTGTTGTTCTTCGCCCTGGCGCTGGCGTACGGCATCATGATGGCGCTGCCGATCGGCGGAGCCGACATGCCGGTGGTCATTTCACTGTTCAATGCACTGACCGGGCTGGCCGTTGCCTTCGAAGGCTTCGTGCTCAACAACGCGGCCATGATCATCGCCGGGACCGTGGTCGGTTCCGCCGGCACCCTGCTCACGCAGCTGATGGCGAAGGCCATGAACCGGTCCATCGGCAACGTGCTGTTCAGTGCGTTCGGCAGTTCGGGCGAGGCTGCGGCGGAAGACGTGGAAGGCAGCATGAAGCCCATCAGTGCCACCGATGTCGGCGTCATGATGGCCTACGCCGACCGGGTGGTGATCATTCCCGGTTACGGCATGGCCGTGGCACAGGCCCAGCACAAGATCCAGGAATTGTCAGAAATGCTGATCAAGCGCGGCGTTGACGTGAAGTTCGCCATCCACCCGGTGGCCGGCCGCATGCCGGGACACATGAACGTGTTGCTGGCGGAGGCCAATGTATCCTACGACCTGCTGTACGACCTGGACGAGATCAACCCGGTCTTTCCGCAAACCGACGTTGCGCTGGTTATCGGCGCGAACGACGTGGTCAACCCGATGGCGCGCAACAACCCGGACAGCCCGATCTACGGCATGCCGATCCTGAACGCGGACCAGGCGAAGAACGTCATCGTCATCAAGCGTGGCCAGGGCAAGGGATTCTCCGGCGTCGAGAATGCACTGTTCTACGCCGACAACGCGCACATGCTGTACGGCGACGGGCAGGCCATGGTCGGCGAACTGATCCAGGCGGTGAAGGAACTGTAGGGATTATTCCCTAAAAAGATCAGCCACAGAGGGCACAGAGTACGCAGAGAATAATATTCCTTCGCTCTCCGAATCGCCTGCAGGGGCATGGATGCCAGGATGAAGCAGGACGCCGGAGTCCAGAGGATTATAGAAATGATTAGGGAATCTCTGATTGATTGAAACATTCCCGTCATTGCGAGCGAAGCGTGGCAATCCGCCGCAGGCGTCCCGAGCGCAGCGAAGGGATCTTGGGAGATCGCCACGGACTCCTTCGGAGCCCTCGCGACAGGGATTGCTTCGTCGCTCCGCTCCTCGCAATGACGAATAAATCAGAGCTTCCCTGGATAAACTGAATTAATTTCTCTGTGTACTCTGTGCCCTCTGTGGCATCTTTTATTTCTTCCGGTCATTATTCTGCAACCGCTCCCTGCGCCGTTGCCTGAATTTTTCGCGCTCCTCGGGCGTCATGTTCTGCCACCGTTCGCGCAGTTCCTGTTTTCGTTCCGGCGGCAACTGCTGAAACTGTCTGAACTTGCGGCGCAACGCCTGGCGTTTTTCGGGCGGCAGCTCGCGAAAGCGCCGAAAACGCTCGCGCAGCCGGGTCTGTTGCTCGGGTGTCAGGGATTGCCAGCGCTCGAGGCGCTTTGCCATCAGCTTGCGCTGTTCCGGTGTCAGTTTTTCCCAGCGCTTCGCACCCTTGCGCAACCGCTCTTGCCGCTCGGCCGGCAACTCCGCCCACTGTTCCTTGAACGGCGCCAGTACCCGTTGCTCGTCCGGCTCCAGCGCGTCCCATTCCTGCGTCACCGGCTCTGCCCGTACCGTGGCGGCGAACACGAGAGCGGCGCAAATTACCAGTCCGCGCAACAATTCAGTCATCGTCCACCTCCTCTCGCGTCTGCGCGTCCGCCGCCGGCACGGCGGCCGGGTCGTCCAGCTCCACCGGGTCGATCCATTGCCCGTCCGCGGTCTCCCACTCGGCGAGAAATTCCAGCAGCGCCATGCCGGGCAAGTCGTCGTCGGCCAGGCTTTGTGCGCAACAGGCGCTCATCAGCAATATCCCGGCGAGCCTAGCCCGCCGCGTCTTCCTCGGGTAACCAGTCATAGAATTCGAGGTCCTCGATCAGTTGCAAATCACCTTCCGCGAGCAGTTCCCAGTCGTCCGCCGTCAGTGCCGGGACCGGCAGTTCCGGCGCGCCCGACCATAGCATAACGGCAAGCAACGCCACGGACGCCGTGGCAAAGCCGCCCAGCGACCAGGCGACACGGTAGCGGTAAGGGTGCTTCCCGAGTGCATCCAGTGCCTGCCGGCGGGCGGCCCGCAGGCGTGCCGTGGTGAGTTCGTCGATGCCGTCTTCACTGTCGCGCAACTGCCGCCCGAGGCGTTCGGCCAGCTGCTGTTCCGTCTGTTCAGTCTTCATGCTCAACATACCCTTCGAGTTGTTCCCGCACCCGCTGCAGGGCGCGCGACAGGTGGGTCTTCACACTGCCCGCCGAACAGCGCATGGCGCCGGCCGTGTCCGCGACGTCCAGCCCTTCCCATACGCGCAGCATGAAGGCCTGTTGCTGGCGCTGCGGCAATTGCCGCACCACGCCTTCCAGTCGCGCCATGGCATGCTGCTGCGCCAGCAACGTTTCCGGCCGGCGGGCGCCCGTGTCCGCGACGGTCTGCATCCCGTCCACCGGTCCGCTGTCCGTGCCTTCACCGCCGGACCAGGGCCGCAGCCAGGTACGAAAGCGGTTGCGCACCGCACTGCGCCGGTAGTGATCGCGTATACGATTTTGCAGTATGCGGTAGAACAGCGGCCGCCATTCATCCGGCGTACGCTGTGCGTAGCGCTGGCACAACTGCAGCATCGCCTCCTGTACCACGTCCAGCGCATCGTCCCGGTTGCCGAGCGCACATTCCGCCATGCGCAGCGCGCGCCGCTCGATGCCGGCCAGGAAACCGTCCATTGCATTGCGCTTATCCAGACCCCGCTCCCCGGTCGCCGCGGGCAACCCCGTTATCTGTGCCGGCACACACGGGTTGCCCGCCGTCCTGTTATTCACGTCCCGCCATCAACAGCATACCGGACTAGCGACGGTCCAGTCGCCGGTCGATGCGGTTGCCCTTGCGGTCGAGACGGTTCTCGATACGATTGCCCCGGTAATCAAGGCGATTCTCGACGCGGTTACCCTTGCGATCAAGGTGGTTCTCGACGCGGTTGCCCTTGTGGTCCAGGTGACGCGCCAGCTTGTCCTTGCCGTTGTCGGCTGCGCGGTCGGACAGACGGTCGAGACGGTCGTTATAACGTTCGCCGCGGTTGTCCAGCCGATCGTTGGTCCGCTCGCCACGCCGGTCAAGCCGGTCATTGATGTTTTCACCACGCGTGTCGAGCCGGTCATTGATGCGGTCACCGGCCTGGTCCCAGTCCACCTCCGCGTTCGCGGTGCCGGCCGCCAGCAGTGCCGTCATACCCAGTAAGCCCAGTGTCTTGTTGATTGATTTCATGAGTGCTTTCTCCCTTGGTTTATTAACGCTCACCCTGTTCAACGCACTCGCCCCGGTCCGGTTGACATGAATTTCCGGCAGCAGTGCTATGATGGCCCGCGAGAGCGGCAGGCAGGGGCGGCGGAGAGTCAGAAATCCGGCAATCCGGGGCATATTCGACGGGTGAAAATGGGGTAGAAAGATGGACGCAGTCCACCGCTTATACACATGGCTATATCATTGATGTTTTTTTACAACAAAAAATGCAGACGACAATATAAGAAACTTATAATTAACTATAACCTACTGTTTTTATTATATTTTTAAATGCGGATAAAAATCGGCCAATTTAACACCAACACTACAAAAATAGGCCTTTGAGACGCTTGACCCCAATTTGTCCACAGAGTTATCCACAGCTTTTGTGGATAACGGCGCGCGTCTAGACAGATGAAGGGCTTAGACAAATATGGTAACCATTTTTCTCAAGCTTGTACGCTAACGATACGTACCGGGCATGCACAAATGCGGCGCCCGTTGTCGTGAGTAAAACCATCCTGCGCATCGCGGTCCCGACGCCCCTGTACCGCAGCTTTGATTACCTGCCACCGGCCGGCGAAGCGGACTCGTTACTGCAACCGGGACAGCGCATGCGCATCAACTTCGGGCGGCGCAACACCGTGGGCGTGCTGCTCGGGCTGAGTGCCGAGTCCGGCATTCCGGTTAACAAACTGAAACCGGTCCTCGAGCGACTCGACAGCGAACCGGTCATCAGCACCGATGTCCTCGCCATGGTGCAATGGGCCAGCGCCTACTATCACTACCCGATTGGTGAGGCACTTGCAGCCGCGCTGCCGACACTGTTGCGCCGCGGCGAACCACCGGACGCGGCACCGGTCAGCGCATGGCGCGTGACGGCCGCCGGTCGCGACGTGGCGCCTGCATCGCTGGCAAGGGCCGCGCGCCAGGCGGCGGTCATTGCACAGCTGCAACTAGCGCCGGACGGCCTTGAGCGCGCGGCAATCGATGCCCCGGCCAGTGTCCTGCACGCCCTCAGCGACAAGGGCTGGATCGAGTCATTCACCCGCGCGTGCGAAGACGCCCCGGCCACCACTGGTCATGTAGCCGAAGCCCCCCACGCGCTCAACCCGGCACAGCAACAGGCCGTCACCGCCATCCGCGCCGCACTGGACCGGTTCCAGCCGTGGTTGCTGGAAGGCGTGACCGGCAGCGGCAAGACCGAGGTCTACCTGCAGCTCATCGAGCAGGTGCTGGCGCAGCAACAACAGGTACTCGTGCTGGTGCCGGAAATCGGCCTGACCCCGCAACTGGTGGCCCGCTTCCGCCGGCGCTTTCCGGTACCGCTGGCGCTGTTGCACTCGGGCCTCGGTGAACGCGAGCGCCTGGCCGCCTGGCAACAGGCCCGCAGCGGCGCGGCGCCCATCGTTATCGGCACCCGTTCGGCGATTTTCACGCCGCTGGCCCGGCCCGGGCTGCTGGTCGTGGACGAGGAACATGATGCCTCGCTCAAGCAGCAGGACGGCTTTCGCTACTCGGCGCGTGATCTCGCCGTGTGGCGTGCGCGCGAACTGGATATCCCGGTGGTGCTCGGCTCCGCCACCCCGTCGCTGGAAAGCCTGTTCAATGTCGAGCGGCAGCGTTACCGCCACCTGGAACTGCCGGAACGCACCGGCGCCGCGCAGCTGCCGGCGTTCAAGGTCCTCGACATTCGCCACCAGCCAATGGAAGACGGCCTGTCGTATCCACTGCTCGAAGCCATTCGGCAGCACCTGGATAGCCACGCCCAGGTGCTGCTGTTCCTGAACCGGCGCGGCTACGCCCCCACGCTCATGTGTTACGGCTGTGACTGGGTGGCCGAATGCAGGCGCTGTGATGCGCGCATGACCTGGCACCATGGCGACGGGCGCCTGCACTGCCATCATTGTGGCAGCCAGCGCCCCGTCGACAGCGCATGCCCGCAGTGCGGCGGCAGCGAACTGCACCCGGTGGGCCAGGGCACGGAACGCGTGGAACAGGCGCTGGCGGCCCGCTTCCCGGACATCGAGCTCATCCGCATCGATCGCGACACCACCCGCCGCAAGGGTGAACTCGACCGGCTGCTGGCACAGGCCGCCGCCGGCAAGCAGCAGTTGCTGCTCGGTACCCAGATGCTGGCCAAGGGGCATCATTTCCCCAACGTCACCCTGGTCTGCATCCTCGACGCCGACCAGGGCCTGTTCAGCACCGATTTCCGTGGCAGCGAGCGCATGGCGCAGCTCATCGTGCAGGTGGCCGGGCGCGCCGGTCGTCACGAACGGCCAGGCGAAGTCATCATCCAGACCGCCCACCCGGACCACCCCCTGCTGAAATTGCTGGTCACCCGCGGCTACCCGGCGTTTGCCGCCGCCGCCCTGGCCGAGCGGCAGGAGGCCCGCCTGCCGCCGGTCACCCGTATTGCGCTGCTGCGCGCCGAGGCGACCGACGCCGACCGGCCGGTGCAGTTCCTGGAGACCGTGCAGCAACGCATCAGCGACAGCGGCATCGGCGGCGTCGAGGTGTGGGGACCGGTTCCCGCCGCGATGGAGCGCCGTGCCGGGCGCTATCGTGCCCAGCTGATGCTGCAGGCGGACCAGCTTGGCAGCCTGCAACAAGTGCTCGATTCACTGGTGCGGCAACTGGCGGAGGCAAAGGAGACTCGCCAGGTGCGCTGGTCCATCGACGTCGACCCGGTGAATACCTATTGATTCGGCTAAACCCTGACAACCGGTGCAGTTGCAACTGTGCTGGTTGGCGGGATAATGGCCAGTTCGTTGTGTATCAGATGTATAGACACCGGCAGGAGCGTCCATTGGCGCAGGAGCGCCTTTGCCTACATGGATGTAGGTACATCGCGTAGCGCAGGGATGCGCGTTAGCGATGCAGGCGCGAACATCCACCGCTGGTTGATTTGTTCGCGGGCAAGCCCGCTCCTACGATGCACAGGGCAAGGCTGGGTAGCGGCCTTGTAATTCAAGCGGCGAGAGGACAGGAGTCCGTAGCGACCAAGGTATCTAATGGAGTAGGCGCGCGGGAACGCGCGAATGTGCACCACGGCAGTTTTTATTCGCGGACAACGTCCGCTCCTGCAGGTGAATCGTCAATTGTAGGAGCGCATCGCATGCGCGAACATATATCGGAGATTCAATCGCGCCAACAGGGCGCACGTGCAACATAAATTACATGAAAGAAAAAATTGTAAAAATCCTCACCAACGCGGTGACAAGATTACAGGCCGACGGTGACTTGCCGGCCGATATTTCGCCCACCGTGCTGGTCGAGCGTACCCGCGATCGCGCGCACGGTGACTTCGCCAGCAACCTGGCGATGACGCTGGCGAAGGCGGCACGTTGCAAGCCGCGTGACCTGGCGGAAAAGATCATCGCCAGGCTGCCCACCGACGGCGGTATCCGCAAGGTGGAAATCGCCGGGCCCGGTTTTATCAATTTCCACCTCGGCAGCGACGCCTGGCACGGCGTTATTACCGACATCCTGGACCAGGGCAATGACTTCGGCCGCAGCGACGCGGTCGCCGGCCAGCAGGTGCAGGTCGAGTTTGTTTCCGCCAACCCCACCGGGCCGTTGCACGTCGGCCATGGTCGCGGGGCGGCCTACGGCGCGGCCGTCGCCGACCTGCTGGAAGCCGCGGGCGCGACCGTCCACCGCGAGTATTACGTCAACGACGCCGGCCGGCAGATGGATATCCTCGCGGCCAGCGTCTGGCTGCGTTATCTCGACCTGTGCGGCGAGACCGTCATCTTCCCGGTCAACGGCTACCAGGGCGACTATGTCTGGGACATCGCCGCCACCCTGCACCGCGAGGGCGGTGACGCCCTGCGCCACCCTGCCGCCACCGTGTTCGCGGGGCTTCCCGCCGATGAACCGGACGGCGGCGACAAGGAAGCCCACATCGACGCCCTTATCGGGCGGGCCCGCGAACTGCTGGGCGCGGCGGACTACCGGCGCGTGTTCGACGCGGGACTCGACGCCATCCTCGGCAATATACGCCGTGACCTGGAAGAATTCGGCGTTACCTACGACGACTGGTTTTCCGAGCGCTCGCTGACCGAGAACAATGCAGTGAACAACTGCATCGAGCGCTTGCAGGACAGCGGACACGTGTATGAGAAAAACGGGGCGTTGTGGTTCAGGTCAACCGACTACGGCGACGAGAAGGACCGCGTCATCGTACGCGACAACGGACAGACCACCTACTTCGCCTCGGACATCGCCTACCATGCCAACAAGCTGGAACGCGGCTATGATCGCGTCATCGATATATGGGGAGCGGACCATCACGGCTATGTGCCGCGCGTAAAGGCGGCACTTGAGGCGATCGGTGATGATCCCGCCCGCCTGGATGTACTGCTGGTGCAGTTCGCCGTACTGTACCGTGGCGGCGAAAAAATGCAGATGTCCACACGCTCCGGTGAATTCGTCACGCTGCGCGAACTGCGCCAGGAAGTCGGCAACGACGCCGCGCGCTTTTTCTACGTCATGCGCAAGTGTGAACAGCACATGGACTTCGACCTCGATCTTGCCAAGTCGCAATCGAATGACAACCCGGTCTACTATATTCAGTATGCACATGCGCGCGTACGCAGCGTGTTTCGGCAACTTGCCGAAAAAGAACTGGCATGGGACATGGACAACGGACTCGTCGGGATGAATGCACTGACCGAGGCGCACGAGGATGCGCTACTGGTCAACCTGTCGCGCTACCCGGAAGTACTGGAATCCGCTGCACTTAATCACGAACCGCACCTGCTGACACACTATTTGCGCGAGCTGGCCAATGACTTCCACACCTATTACAACGCACATACTTTTATCGTCGATGACGCTACACTACGCAACACGCGCCTGTGCCTGATCGAGGCCACGCGCCAGGTCATTGAAAACGGCTTGCGATTGCTGGGCGTATCCGCGCCGGAATCGATGTAGGGACTTGCGAGACAATGCCGCGCGACTATAAACACAGGGTACACCGCCGCAAAAAGCGAAAACACGTTTCACCGTGGCTGGGAGTAATAACCGGCCTGCTGATCGGACTGTTCGTCGCCTTTCTTGTTTATATCAAGATGCAGTCGAACGGGCCGCCGCCGCAAGTGTTTATCAAGGAGACCCTGCCGGCGAAATCCGCCGTGGAAGATGTGCGTGATGTGCGCAAGGAAGACAAGGCAGCGATCCCGCCGCCACCGGAGCCGCGTTTCGATTTTTATACCCTGTTGCCGGAAATGGAAGTCGTCGTGCCTGAGCAGGAAATCAAGGGTAAAACCGAACAGGGCATCAAGCAGGTCGAGCAACCCGGCATCTACTACCTGCAGGTCGGGTCGTTCAAAAACGGCGAACAGGCCGATCGCCTCAGGGCCGAACTGGCGATCAAGGGCCTGGAGACCGACGTCCAGAAAGTTACCATCGACAACAACGACACTACTGAAACCTGGCACCGCGTACGCGTCGGCCCCTACAGCGACCTGGAACCGCTCAACCAGGCCCGGCGGAAACTGAACGCAGCCGGCATTGAAAGCCGGCTGATCAAGATCAAGGGCTGAGCTGTTCGCGGGCAACGTCCGCTCCTACCCCAATAGATGCCGTGTAGGAGCGGACCGCGTCCGCGAACGAATTTACCCCCGATGCAAATTCGCGCCTGCAAGGCGCTCCTACCCCGATTGATACACCTGCAGGAGCGGACGTTGTCCGCGAACATATCCAGCCCGGAGCACATTCGCGCGTTCCCGCGCTCCTGCAATTGACGATTCATTTGTAGGAGCGCCTTGCAGGCGCGATTAAAATTAAAGCGTGATCACCTGGTCGGGCATATTGCCGGCCAGGGCGCCATACAGGTTAGGGAAACATCCGATCGTCGCGCCCTCGACCAGCTTGCCGTCGATCTCGCGTTCCCAGCAACACTGGTCACATCCCATCAGCAGCATCCCTTTCTCCTTCGCGACTTTTGCCAGCCGCTCGCCCAGCGGGTTACCCTCCACCAGCACGTAATTGTTGTCCTCGAAGAAAAACATACCCACCACCTCAACACCGTGACGGTCTTCCTCCAGTTGCGGCAGGATCATCTTGCCGAGCTTGAAGGAAACCGTGTGACCCTGGCTGGAAAAAATATAGGCTACTTTCATTGGAAAACTCCCTTATCGTTGATTTTTAATTTTTAATGGCCGGACCGGGCACAGCACTGTTAACTGTCCCGGCATCGATACCGGGTAAACACTATGTAACCGCGCAGCATCTTAACAGACTCACCTATGTCCTGGCATTCACAGGCACCTGGCCGGGCGATCAGGTCTCATCGGGCGTTCCGAACCATAGGGGCGGATTGTGAGTTAATTTCCACCAGGTAAACTTCCGGCTCATCAAGTCTCATCGAGTGGACCGTTCCAGAGGAACAGATTGTGTGCCACTTCTCACAGGTAACTTTCCGCGTGATCAAGTCTCGCCGGGTGGACCGATCCAGAAGAACGGATTGTGCGCCACTTCCCACAGGTAGCCTTCCGGGTCGGCGAAATAGCCGGAGTAACCGCCCCAGAAGACCTTCTGTGCAGGTTTGACCAGTGTGGCGCCGGCTGCAACGGCCTGCGCCAGGGTATCTTCGACGGCCTTTTCCGACTCGACGTTGTGGGCCAGTGCAATACCCGCAAAGCCGCCACCCTCTGCCGGCACGCCGGCATCCTCCGCCAGGGCATCACGCCCGTAGAGCCCCAGCCAGCTGCCGTTGAGCGTGAAAAATGCCACTGTCGGCGGCGATTCCATGCGCGGAAATCCCAGCCCCCGTTCGTAGAATTCGATCGCCCGCTCCATATCCCGGACACCGAGCGTAATCATACTGATCCGTGGCTGCATAATGTGTTCTCCCGCCATGGCCGGGGGACGACAGCGATGGCGCAATAGGTTCCAATCGTCAAGTAAACCGGCGACCTGGCGGGTACGTTCATCCACTGCCCGCCGGCCTCATGCGGGCCGTTTCAGTTCCATTCCGTCACGTCCATAATCGATACGGGAGCACCGTCGTCATAACTTACCTGCTTGATTACCCACCCCAGGACTTCCGAGTAGTAATAGTCCCGTTTTTCGATCACCCCGTCCGGCTCTCTCTCGCGCACCTGCTCGATCAGGTAAACACGGCCCGGTACAGGCATGCCATTGACCACGAAGGCGTCATTCATACCGAGCACACGGTACAGGATGTGCTCGCGGGACTGCTTGTCCGCGCGGCCCTTGCGGCTCCCCGGTGACTGCAACAAGGCCGTGCAGGAAAATGACAGCTCGTTGCCCACCCTCAACGGGAACAGCCGCCCCCTGTAACCGCTTAGCTGCGTGACAGCGTAACGCCGGTTCGGCTGTTTGGCATTGTAGGTCTCCGGTACCGCGTGCCCGGTACCGCCCGGCACACTCGGCGTGAGTGGTATCACATCGCGGGCGCGCTGCTCCCTGGACGCGAGTGTGAATAATCCGCCGCAGGACAGGACCCGCCCGCTACTGGACGGCCATGCGGGCAGTGCGAATAAATTGTCCGGCGTGTGGGCCGTGGCCGCCATCGATAGGCCGGCAATGCCGTGCGTTCTGTCGGCCACGACATAGTCTGCTTTACCGAGTGTCTCCTCATTCGGGAACCCCCGGTAGACATAGTGAATCCGCCCGATTGCAGGTGGCGGACACACATCCGCCAGCGGTGACTGCCGGATTGCAGGCGGCAGCTTGCCGAACATCGCCTCGCCATGGAATATCCGCCCGGTGACGCCGGTTTGCGGACCCGTGGTACAACCCTGCAGTAACGCCGCGAGCAACAGTGCCGCGACCCACCATTCGGCAAACGGGGAAATCACGCGCAACAGGCAAGGCGTGGGTGTACGCTGCGGTGACCGAGGCGATTGCATTACCGGCCCGGTGGCCGGCCACAAATCTTTACGCGGGCTGTTCATCGCGCCTCCATGCTCAGGACAGTAGCAGCAAGACAAGCGCGGCCACGGCAGGCAGCGCCTGCACGTAGAGTATTTTCCGGCTGGCGGTCACGGCGCCGAAGACACCCGCGACCACGACACAGGACAGGAAGAATACCTTGATGGAATAACCCGCCGCACCGAGGCCCAGGCCCCACGCGAGACCGGCCGCGAGGAACCCGTTATACAGGCCCTGGTTCATCGCGAGCACCTTCGTCGCGCCGGCGGATTCCCGCGAATGACCGAAGGTTCGCAGGCCGGGCGGCTTGTCCCAGAGAAACATTTCCAGGACGAGGAAACAGACATGCAGACAGGCGACCAGTCCGATGAGAACGTTCGACAGGATCAGCATGTGATTTTTCGTCGTCCTGCAGCATGCACGTGTGTCGCGGTGTACAGGGAGATGGTGGCACCGCGGACCGGTCGCGCGGCTGGTCCTGGCCGTGTGCCGGCGCGTCCACCTGTACATTCCTGCATGGTGCGCGGCGTCAGCGTGCGCATAACAGCCCCCTGACCCTTGCTACCAGCCAGGGGGCGACCGCGGCGGTGAACAGCACTGCAATAAACAGGTTGCCGGCCTTGATATCGAACACCTCGTTGATTTCGGTCCACGACTTACCCAGTACATAATGCGCGAACAAATACTCGAATGATAACGTCAGCATGACCCACAGCAGCCCGACCAGGACAAACACATGACTGTTGTTTTTACCGATTACGGGCACAAGAAAATATGCAACCAGCAGGACCAGCAATGACAGGGTAATCCCGCTGAGAGGAAGGGACAGCTCCGCACCGATGACGGGTACCATCACTTTCTCCCTCAGCAGGCCGTTCAGGATGGCCATGACGAAGATTATCAGCCAAATGCCCGTCGCTTTTGCAAATGCTCCCGTCATTCAGGTAAATGGGGTTGTGGCATCCCGCCCGGGCGATTTACTCAGGCGCTGCCGAAAATGCCGCCGAACACGGCCGCGATAATTGCCCCCAGTATCGCCAGAATAATCAAAGCCGGTATTGCCGCTATCGCCGCCTTCACCATGAAAATTACCATGGAAACAAACGGCATCTTTACATCCGTAATCACCACCTGGTTACTGTTTTCCGTGTTCATATTAACCCCCTGTGTTTAACAATTGCATGTTGACAGGTTATTTATTCCCGCCTTTACATCCATTGGTGCAACTTGTCAGCGGTAAATCGATAGTTCCCTGTCGCGTCTCTCCCGGTCATGGTCTTCATCGAAATCTATCGTCTCTATTACACGAATGTAGTCTTCAGGTAAATTATTTTCCCATGCACCTCTTATCACGTGCTCACGGTACCAGTCCAGCGGCTTCAATGCCGGGTTAATGTTCGTTGCGTAATAGGTGAATGCCTCGATGACAGCGCCATTATTCAGCCTTATTAAGTGTGGTCTTTTCCTCGTAACCGAAATGCAATCCTTCTACCCGGTCCAGTACCGGCTTTTCGTGCGTGGAAATATGGAATACCACGCCGTAGACGATATGTTCATGCAAGCCGGTCTCTACAACATCGCACTTGCCAGAACCGTCTTTCCGGCCAATCTTGTGAAACCTGAGCTCGTGCCTGTCGAGCATTCCCATGCCAACCTTTTTCGCGGACGGCACACGGCCCATAAACCGCTTGATCGACATGTTCGAGCCATAGGAGAAATAATGCACAAAACCCTCCCTGATAACGCTGACGCTTGAACTTCACGTCGGCCCCGCCACAAGCGTTCGGGCCTGTTGACTGGCCGACACAATTAAATACCTGATACTTCCAACAGTACCATTGTCTTTCGCATGGTACACCCTTCCCTTAACTTTCCGGTTGAACAATCATCCACTGTCCACTGAAGTGGCGCCAGTTCAGTGCGCCTCAGCGCGTCCGGCCCCGAAGGTGCGTACTCGAATGACCTATGTTACACCTCTTGTCCTGTTTTCCTGAGTTCAGGCACGGGCAGCACGCATAGCTGGCTGGATGTCTACTGCCACGCAATGTCGAGTGCGCATTCAATACATTGGATTGCCGTTCCTTGTTTCAACTGGCACTTCCTGAATGGCGTCCCAATGCTCAATGATCTTTCCGTCCGCATCGAACCGGAAGAAATCCATCGTTACGTATTCTTCATTGCCTGGCCAGGTCTGATGAGTGTGCAAGGCAACCAGGTCTCCCTCGGCTACCGCACGCACGAACTCGATCTCCTTGCCGGGGTATTGCGCCGCCATTTCAGTGAAATAATCAATGAACGCCTGCTTCCCGTTCCCTACCAGCGGATTGTGTTGAATATATTCAGCACCGACGTACATTTCGACCGCCCTGGCGGGGTCACCCGAATACGCAGTGCGGTAGAAGGCGATGGCATTCTGCTTGTTTGCTTCCAGGTTGTCCTGCATGTCGGCACTCCGATGGGTTGATTCGTATCTGCCAGTTACCTGATCAGAACCCTTCAAGCACAATCTTGCCGCGCGCGGAGCCGCTTTCAATCCGGGCATGAACCCTGCGCAGAGTCGCGGCATCGATCTTGCCCGCGACTTCGGTAGCGGTGGAACGAATGCGTCCCGCATCGACCAGTGCGGCCACTTCGTTCAACAGTTTGCCCTGTTCCGCCATATCCGGTGTGCCAAACAGCGAACGCGTGAACATAAACTCCCAATGGAGTGACACGGCTTTGGACTTGAACGGCATGATATTGAGATCTTGCGGATCATCGATAAGGCCAAAACGGCCCTGCGGCGCAATCAGTTCGACAATATCAGCCAGATGCTGGCCGGTCTGGGTGGTTGAAAACACAAAACCGGGCGCACCGAGACCCAGCGCCTCGACCTGCGGCGCCAAAGGCTGGCGGTGGTCGATCACGTGATGGGCCCCGCATTCGCGCACCCAGTCCTGCGTTTCGGGACGCGAGGCGGTGGCGATCACCGTGAGCTCGGTCAATGCCCGCAGCAGCTGGATGGTGATCGAGCCGACGCCGCCGGCGCCGCCAATAACCAATATGGTATTTCCTCCCTGCGGGGTCGGACGCTGGACATCGAGCCGGTCGAACAGCATTTCCCAGGCGGTAATCGCCGTGAGCGGCAGTGCTGCGGCCTCCGCATCGCTCAGGCTGGCGGGTTTACGGCCAACGATGCGTTCATCGACCAGGTGATATTCGCTGTTGGTGCCGGGCCGCGTGAGAGAACCGGCATAAAAAACCGCATCGCCCGCCTTGAAATTCTGCACCTCAGGCCCGACCGCCTCGACAACGCCGGCGGCGTCAAATCCAAGGACTCGCCATTCACTCCCTTCGGGCGGCATACCCATGCGCACTTTTGTGTCCACGGGGTTTACCGACACGGCGTTGATCCTGACGAGCAGATCGCGGCCTTCGGCTTTGGGTGTCTCGAGGGTGATGTCCTGCAGGGCGTCCTCGCGGTCAATTGGACCAGGGGTTTTATAGGCAACGGCTTTCATTTTCATTCTCCAGCTGTGCAGGGCAGGTAAATAGCTGATTTGAGGTTCGCGTAACGGCGCATCGTTGAAATTATACTTGCTGTTTCACGTGCACCTAATGGTAGAGCTCACCCGCGAGCGGTGCGCCAGCACCGCGAGTAAGGTGGGGCGATTAGTTACACTTTCAATTAACAATAGCGATAACACCTTTCAGTATGATGATAAATAGCAACAGCAGGGCCGAGATAAATAGCCCTACCCAGGTGGCCTTTTCCAGGTATTCGTCTCGCGCACGGAATACACACACCTCTGGCCCCGATATCAGTTCTTTTTTTATAAGGACCTCGATGCCTGCCCAGGAGTTTCGTTTGGCAAGCCAATGGAGGCTATTCCATTCCTCTCTATGGGTTGCTTTTATCCATGCCGCTGTTCTTTGAGCATTGATGTTTCGGCGAACCCAACAGAGAAACCCATATAAGCCAGGTAATGAAGCAGCTACAAGAACAATGTTTTCAATTGGCGTAGCCATCGGCGACGTCTAATGTTTGAGCCCTGCCGCCACCGAAGTAGCGCCAGCGACGCAGGCTATCGGCAGGAGTGACTCGTTATACGCCATTTACCCCAAGCTCTGTTATTTTGTTGAGTATTTCATCAGAATCGTAATTAGCTTCAATTTCCTCTGGCATTTCATTTACAAGCGATTCAAGAAAGGCTTTCAAGGATTTTCTTGCATTGTCGGGTAAATCGTTTATGCGATCTTGATTGAGATGGAAGAGAAACTGACCAAGATAGTATTGATTATCTCTACCCGTCGCCAGGCGAGCAAGCGCAGGAAGATAATACTGAAACCCCTGAGCAGAGTTAATGAAACAAATGGGGTCCCAGCCAGGATTACCTAATTCTTCAAGTCCGATAGATTCTCTTGTGGCATTTTTCAAGGTTTCATCATGCTCATGGCATTCTTCACAGTGCCGGTAGTCACAAAAATGCTCAGGCTTGCTGATGTCGGATAATATGACTTCCAACTGTGATAACTCTTTCATGGCGCATAAGGTGTCCACAGAAGTGGTGCCAGTTCAGCGCGCGTCAGCGCGTCCGGCCCCGAAGGGGCGTACTCGAATGATTTTCCAGGCACTAGATGCCTCCCTCACGGACCGACGCCCCTAACGGCGTATCCACGGTCATACATGTAGTGGGATCAGGTTCCTTAAGTTGCCACTGTCGCGCAAGGGTGCAGATCCGTTCCTTAAAGATACGCTTGGCCTCGCAGGAGCCAACTTTCGCTATGAGTGCCTGGTTCTTGTCAGCGCAGATAATGACGCCAGGATGAAGTGTGTCATCAGTCTCGTAGCGCCACAGGCAAGCGTCATAGGCCCAAAGCCGGGCGTCTCCTGATATTTCGCAACGCGACCCGGCATAGGTATTTGGGAGAGCCAGCAGCAGTGTCAGTACGATCGCGGGACGCATGGTTAGTGCATATCGTTTGAGTCGAGCCGCGCGGCCTAGAGTCTTAACGCAAAGTACCACAATGCTTTCCTGCGTCGGCTCGGACGATTTGTTATGCCGCGGCTTCACTCTCTGTGTCCCAGCCTGGAAATACCAATACGGCGGGATGACACTGTAATGCCCTACCGAGCACCTTCGCTCGTTCGACACCAAGCTGAACCCGATCATTTTCAATGGCTGAAATTGTGGACTGGTGAATACCAGTTAATTCAGCCAGGTCATTCTGACTGAGTTCTTGAAGCTCACGAATAATCCGCACGGATTCTCCGACTGAGACATCAATTGATTTTTTTGCGCGACGGTAATCCTTCATGTCATTTCTTCCTGCAATCGTGTGAACTCAAATTCACCACTTGAATCACCACTTCATCTTTCAACGTTTTATAGATAACGCGATATTGCAGCCCCAGGCGGGATGATCGATGACCTTTCCATTCACCCCTAAGTAACTCATCATGAAACCCTTTTATCTTTCCAAGACCCGCAGGTCCAGATAACCTCACGATATCCTTCCACTTTTCGTAGCGTTTTAGCACTTCCTGAGGGGCACCCTTCAGTTGTCTGGCAACCCTTCGTTGCTCGAATACATCCCACATAATATATAGCGTATATACTATTTATAGTATGTGAAGAGCGGCATAATAACGTTAAAACCCAGCCGACGCGTTAGCGGTCGGCCGGGGGGTCTGGTTAGGCCATAATACCTTTCGATATTAGGAACTCATCTGGAACATCTGCTTTTTTTCGGCCAATAATAGCAAAGTAATAAAGAGGCTCTCCTTCAATAGACAGCCTGTGTCTGTATAGCTCTATGTGATGAACATCAAGATACTTCGAGAAAGTTAATTCCCGAATCATTTTTGAGAATCCGGATTCATCACTAACATCAAAGAAGGATTGTTTTATATTGAATGCCACCCACCCCTCTGGCTTGATGATGTTATATGCCTCAATAAATGCCTTTGTTGGAATATCTCCAAACCCCAGGGCAGCGACAGTTACCATGCAATCACACTGCCATGATGCGATATCATCTTCCCTGTCTTTATCCAGGTTAGTAAAGTCTTCGACATAATATTCATCATACAAACCGGGTCTATCACGAATGGTAGCTTCATATGCTTCAGGTATAATATCCACGCCTATCAAGCGGGATATACCGTGTTTTTTTAGTTCTTCGCCCATCATCCCGTTACCCGCCCCAAGATCCAGCACTCGTAACTCTGTAAAATTATCTCCAGATTGTCTTACGGCAGACTCAAGAATAGTTGCTACTTTGACAGGGGATGTGCACTTTAAGCGATCATAAAATATCTGTTCATACAGGCCTGGTATCTGGTAAATCTCATCGTAGTCATGAAACCTGATTTTACGTTGCCCACCCGATCCCTCAAGATAGAAATAGGATTCGTCCTGATTAAGATTGGAAGACTCGAGTTTTGGAAACTGTATTCTGTATCTTTTTAGCATGTTATTCCTATTTTAGTTTGATGATAATTGGCCTTATGTTTGAAGTGAGCCGCGCACGCGTAGCGGGCTTCGGGCCCGCCTGGAAGGCGGGCGGACTCGACTGACTTTTTATGTGCTGAATAAAATATTGTTTGCATACTCATAAGTAACCCAGTGTTTCATGCTTCAAAGGTGCTCGCTTTCTGTAAGCTGCCTCATATTCTCACAAAATACGGTAGAGCCACTAAAACAGCACCAGTAATTACAAGCATGTATACGTTTGGCATAAAGTAAGGAAAGACAAATAGAGCGATGCCGGTTACTAATGGAACTACTGCCTTTTGCCTTCTCCCATATGTAAAGAAACCAAGGCCAATTGCTCCGAACATGATTCCCCAAATAAGTAACGATGGACCTTCCATTTACCAATATTCCTGACTTTTTACCTAAATAGGCACATAACGTCTGAATTAAGCGGCGCGCGTTAGCGCGTCCGGCCCCGAAAGGGCGAACTCGAATGACTTGTTATGTGGCTTCTGAACCGTCATAACCACACCTGGGACAATTATTTAGTTTAAGAAACCAATACGGCCATTCGCTTTTATTTTTCTTACTCGCCGCAACCCATACCCAGCGATAGTTGCATTTAGGACATTTTACAGACACAAACGCGAACAATAAACCAGATACCCCAACTACCAGACACACAATGGCAATAGTTGAACCATCCTCGTTACCGCCAAAGGATGTCAGAGCGATAACCATACCGACCCAACCACCCACTAACAGCAACACAGATAGTGGCAACTTCCACATCTGTCCAGTTTTTCTAATTATCGAGTCTTCCAACATTGGGATCTTCTAGCCATATAACGCTTGAATTGAGCGGCGCGCGTCAGCGCGTCCGGCCCCGAAGGGGCGCACTCGAATGATTTGTTAAGTGGCATTTACGCGGAACCAACTAATTGCCAACCTAAAAAGTGCTCTAAATCGTCGGCCGCCGCATGCGCTTGACCACGCACATAATCTTGTTCATCAAGCAACGCTTCTTTAAGCAATTCCTTTACTCCCAGATTCTAAATCTTTCCGTGCACCCTAGCTATATGCCCGAAACCCAAAATAGCATTTCCGCGAACATTGTAATTAGGGTGATTCGCTAAACGAAGGCAGACAGATTCAGCCCAGCCACCATCTTCAGCGAACATCGAAACAGCCACAACCATTTGAATCAATTTCTCTACATGATCTGCTGAAATGGCCGCCTCCACTTCATCTCTTGAATATTCCCCTGGATCTTCGTATTTCATTTATGCCACATAACGT
>CAVYIJ010000010.1:0-122210 GCA_963768575.1 uncultured Halobacteria archaeon | reverse complement strand
AACCGGTGCGGATATTACCGCGCACATCGACATCGTTACCCACCTCGACGATCCCCATGAACATGTCGCGCAGGTTGCCGGCCACGGTGATCTCGTCCACCGGGTATTTAATTTCGCCATTCTCCACCCAGAATCCGGCCGCACCGCGGGAATAATCGCCGGTAATGATGTTCACGCCGAAACCGATGAACTCGGTGACCAGCAGCCCGCTGCCCATCGAGCGACACAGCGCGTCGAGGTCCTTGTCACCGGGTTCGATGGTCAGGTTATGCACGCCGCCGGCGTTGCCGGTGGTTTCCATGCCCAGTTTGCGCGCCGCGTAAGTGTTCAGTACGTAACCCTGCAGGACACCGTCACTGACAATATCGCGCGGCGCGATCGCCACGCCTTCCGCGTCATAGGGTGCACTGCCCAGCCCTTTCGGCAGGTGCGGCTGTTCATGAATGTGCATAAAGTCCGGGAACACCTGTTTGCCGAGATGGTCGAGCAGGAAACTGGACTGGCGATACAGTGCGCTGCCGGTAATGGCCTGGATAAAATTGCGAAACAGGCTGCCGGCGGTCTCGGCCGCGATAATGACCGGTGCCTGGCGGGTCGACAGCCGCTGTGTACCGAGCCGCCGAAGCGTGCGCTCGCCGGCCCGTCGTCCGACCGCTGCCGGTGACGGCAACTCGGCCGGGTCACGCGCCGGCATCGACCAGTAATCGCGCTGCATCTCGTCGCCCTGTTTGCCGACGACCGCGCAACTGATGCTGTGGTAACTGCTGCGGTAGCCTCCCAGGAAACCATTGCTGTTGCCCTTGACGCGCACGCCGACATAGCTGGACAGCGTGCCGCCTTCCGAGTTCTCGATACGCGGGTCCACGTCACGCGCCGCCGTTTCGCATTCAAGCGCCAGCTCGATCGCCCGCCCGGCATCGATATCCCAGGGATGGTAAAGGTCCAGGTCAGGAATGTCCCGGGCCAGGCGCTCCGCATCCGCCAGCCCGGCATACTCGTCACGGCTGGTATAGCGCGCAATGTCACAGGCCGCCCTGACCGTCTCGGCAATTCCCTCGGGGGAAAAGTCCGCGGTACTGGCCGATCCCTTGCGCCGGTCGAAGTAGACCGTTAAACCCAGCACCCGGTCACGGTTGTATTCCAGCGTCTCGGTCTCGCCCAGTCGTACCGTGACAGACAGGCCGGTGTCGAGGCTGGCGCCCGCCTCCACTTCGTCCGCCCCCTGCGCCTGCGCCTGCCCGATGGCGTCCTGCACCAGTTGCTCCAGCCGGGCGGGATCGGGCAAGGGTGCGGTATTGTCACTGCTTTGCAGGTTGGCCATGTCGGCTCCTTGTAGGGGAAAGGCGGATTCTACCGGGTGACCTGCATACGGACAAATGCGATTCGACACGTTATCCTGTCCCCCATGGAAAACGATGACTCAACGGAGGTCAGCAAGTCGCAACGCAAGCGCGACCAGCACGCGCTGAAGGACCTCGGCATCAAGCTGCTCGAGTTCAGCGACGACGGTCTGCGCCAGCTCGGCCTGCCGGACAAGCTGCTGGAGGCCTTGCGCACGGCAAAAAAGATCAACTCGAACAGCGCCCGCAAGCGTCAGCTGCAATATATCGGCAAATTGATGAAAGAAATCGACGCAGGGCCTGTGCAGGCGGCGGTCGAGGCACGTGAACACCAGCACCTGACCTCGACCCGTGAATTTCACCTGCTGGAAACACTGCGCGATAAACTGCTGCTGGAAGGCGATGCCGCCGTACCCGAGGTGCTGTCGCATTTTCCACGCTCTGACCGGCAGTACCTGCGCAAGCTGGTGAGACAGGCGCGGCGCGAACACGAAACCCGCCAGCCGCCCCGGGCCGCGCGCTTGCTGTTTCGTTATCTCAGGGAATTACAGGAAGAACCGGATTATTGAGCGTGTTTCAGGTGTGCGTGCCTGTATCCTTGTCCTGTAGCGCGCGCCACTGACGGTAGCAGTCCAGGCCACAGAAATACATCACGTAGTCATTCGCCTCGACAATACCGGCTTCCGATTGAGGTATTTCCTTGAGGCAAACCTCGCATTCCACGCAGCCTGTATCGGTCGGTGTTGCAGTTGCAATCATAATATCCTCGCGGGCCCTCCGCCAGATTGCGGTTTACGCCCTGATTATAGTCCGCATTTCGAACGCAACCGAATTATTTGCGCGGCTGCAGGGCCGCTGCGAAGGCCTGCACCACGGCAGCCACCGGCTGGATAGCATGGATGCCGTCGACGCTCTTGCCGGCCTGGTAGATATCACGGTAACTCATACCCCGCTGCGCGGACCGTTTCAGCTTCCAGATCGACTGTAACGAATAAAACGTGCGCATCCAGTGGCGGGTCCGGCGGCCGCGCAACAACCACTTCGCCAGCGGCCCGGCCCGGGTACCCATGCGCCGAATAAAGGGTGTGCGGATAATCGACACCGGCACACCGGTAATCTTTTCCGACAGCACGATGTCATCCACCCCGGCCGCGATGATCGCCTGCTTGTAATCCGCGTGCGCGCTGCACTCCGTGGTGGCGATAAAGCGGGTACCCATTTGCACGCCGGCATAACCGGCCTGCATGGCCGCGGCAAAATGATCCGGTGAACCGATACCACCGGCACAGACCAGCGGCTTGCCCAGCGGGCCGATCTCGTCGAGTAATTGCGCGGCGGACAGCTCGCCGGCATGCCCCCCGGCACGGTTGTTGACGCATATGAAACCATCGACGCCGGCATCCAGCGCCTTCTCGGCATACAGGCGACTGGTTACATCGTGGTATACCGTCACGCCTGCGGCGTGCGCCTGTTCGACCACCCAGTCCGGCTTGCCAAGCGCCGTGACCAGGAACGGGACGCCCTCCTCCAGCGCAATCGCCAGCCACTGCCGCGCACTCGCCAGGTATTTTTTTGAACTGCGTTCGATGATCAGGTTCACGCCGATGGGTTTCTGCGTCAGGCTGCGAATGTAACGCAGGCCGGAGCGGAATTCATGGCCGTGCACATAAGTCAGGCTGAGAGGCTGCACGATACCGATGGCACCGGCCTCGGAAGCCGCCGCCACCAGTTCCGGATTCGAGCAGGGATACATGGCGCCGCAGATCAGCGGCACCTCGATGCCGAGCGTTTCGGTCAATGCCGTGCCGTCAGTCATGCAGGTTTTTCGGGTCCTACCAGCCAGCGCGCGCGGGCAATGGCGACGATTTCATTGTCCGTATTCATTATCTCGCCCGTCAGGTGATACTCGCGCTCGCTGTTGCTGGCCGGGATATCGCAGCGGCATTCCGCGCTCAGCCGGCCACGCGCTTTTTTCAGGTAATCGATACTGAAGCCGGTGAGTATGCCGCGCGCATCCGCCGGCAGGCTGTTCATCAAGGCGAGACCCGTCGCCAGTTCGCCCAGGTTGGCCAGCGCCATGGCATGCACCGAACGCAGGTGGTTGCGCACCGCGCGCCGGTCACGCAGTACGACGACGCAGTGTCCGGGCGCGAGCACCGTCACGCGGGCCCCGAGCGTCCCGCTGTACGGAACATAGGTGGCCAGTGCGCGACTGAACAGCCATTTACCGGCCGGCTTGCCGGAACAACGCTGCCATTGCCTGCGCAAGAACGGACCGATCGACTGCGCCATGGCATCATTCCCGAACAGTATTCACAGCAGGATATGCCGTTTACGCCACAGAAGCCAGCCGTAGACAAACAGGTTGATGGCAATGACGCAGACAGCCAGCCACACCTGCAGTCCGCGCGTCAGTCCGGCCGGATAAATCAGCGGTAACAGGTAATGCTCGATAAAACCGCCCTGGTAACCGTGCTCGCCGGCCACCTGCCGCAACTGCTGTTCCCACGGTGTAAGCGGACATAGCCAGCCGTTGATTTCCACGAGCACACCCCAGGCAACCGCCGGCAAATGCAGGAACGCCACTCGCCACCAGCGCCACACCAGCAGGCCGCCGAATACCACAAAGCAGATGAAGGCCGAGTGCAACAGCACCAGCAGGTCGGCTGCCATCCCGCTATGCATCGCGGCCCACTGCAAACCTGCTTCGAATACGGGCCTATGCCGGGTAGATCAATCAGGTACCAGTGCGTAGCGCCCGCTGCCGAGGAACACCACGGCAAGCCCGCCGAACAGGTAGAAAAACTGCAGCTCGAGCGAATAGCCGCCGTGCTCGGTCAGGCTCAACAAATCACCCATGTGCGCAAGTCCGATCGCGAACAGCATGTTCACGAACAGCAGCAGGCCACCCCAGCGTGCCAGTACGCCGGTAATCAGCAACAGCGGCGCGACGATCTCACCGATATACACCGAGTAGACCAGCGCCTCCGGCAGCCCGATACCGGTCAGCCGGCCACCGATGAACTCCAGTGACTCCGGGTGCAGGACTTTCGCCACACCGTGAAACAGCGCCAGGAAACCCACCGTCAGGCGCAGCAGCAATTTACCGGTATCGTCATTTTTTATCAGCCTCATTATCACACCCCTCCTTTTCTGTCCGACAACACGCTACCAGAGCGTACGCACGAATGATAGACATGACGTGAAGCCGGCGAATTGCCGTCCGGGCCGCTGCCGCCTGACCGGCGGCATGACGCCGGAGAAATCCGACACAACCGTCAACATGCCGGTCAGCGCGACACGGGCGAATTTTCCGCCGGCAAGGAAGCGACGCGCACGTCACGGGCCTGAAAAACCTGCGAGAGGTAACGGCGTCCGTTTTCCTCGTCGAAGTCGGGCTGCTTGCGGATGACGGCCGCCGCCGCACACCCTTGCAACAACATCACGATAGCGAGCCAGCCAGCCATACGGGTACTGCTGATCGGTAATTTCATCGATAACCTCGTCGTTCAACCATCAGGTGTACCAGGGTGTCGGAGCACATTCTATACAAAATCAATACGAATGTACTCCGGGACTTCAGGCAGCCGGTTTTTTCGCCCGAACGACGACGAATGCACCCTCGCCATGCCCGTGTTTCACAGGTTGCACGCCGCCCGTCCCGTCTGTCCCTGAAAACAATGTCTGAACAAACGAGAAGTCGGCAAACCCGGCCGCTTCGAGCGCCTGCACGACTTCCGTGACCGAATGAAAGGATGCTTCGCTGTAAAACCGGCTTTCGCCCTTGCGTTGCTGGTAGTTTCTTCCCATCGGGCTGTCTTTTTCTATAAACCCGATCACCACGACACCTGCCGGCTTCAGTATTCGGAATGCCTCGCCGAACGCCTGCGCCAGCGAGTCCAGGAAACACAGGGTGGTGACGAACAACACGTAATCGAATGCTTTCGAATCGACGGGCAGCTCCTCCGCAACGCCATCGATGGCATCAATACCCCGTTCCACGGCAATCGCGCGCATGGCCTGTGAGGGTTCAATACCCGTGGTAATGCCCAGCGGCCCGGCAAAGCGCCCGCTACCGACCCCGATCTCGATGCCCTTCCCCGTGGTCGGCAGGAGGCTTCGTACTGCCGCCAGTTCCGATTCGTAGAACGAGGCATGCCCGGCAAACCAGTCGTCATAGGCCCTTGCGTGTTCGTCAAATGCGCGGGTTTTGGCCATCACGGTAATCCGGCAGCGTTATTGCGGGCGTGTAACCTGGCACCGGCAAACCCGCCGGCGGGCTATTGATCTCCTGCATTGAACAGCAGCATGAACCGAAAGGCCCGGTGCGCGTCGTCCTGGAATGACCTGAATAAAAGATTTCCCCTGATGTATTCATCATAGTCCGGAACATCAGCGGACTTGTCCATGTTGCAGAAGCCCATCGACCAGCTCTCGAAATTTCTTTTCCTGATATCGCCGGTCATGATGGTGATGACGTCCTTGTGACGTTCATCCTTTCTTATCGCATCGTACAATTCCATGACAACCTGCTTGTCCCCCTCGAGCATTTGCATGAAATCCCCGTTCTTGTACAAGAGCATTCCGGTGATGCCGAGCCGGTGGTTAGTTTCACGACACTCTTCCAGGAGAGACAACAGCGCGTCATCCTCCATCGGGGTGACGGGCGTACTCACATAAATCAGGTAAAACATTCTTCACCCTCACTATATACATGGGGTCAAAGTGACATTTGCGCAGCTTTCAGAAATGATCGCGCGCGGCCTGTACTATACGCCCCTCGATCAGGTCTTTCTTTTTCTCCAGCTCCCCGACCAGGAAATCCTTGAATATGCGCACGCGTGCCGTTGTCCTTAAATCAACATGGGACAGCACCCACAGACCCCAGCCGGGCTCGACAAAATGTGCCGGCACCCGCTGCAACGCCGGGTCCGGATCGCCCAGCGCGCAGGGCAACTGCGCAAGGCCCAGTCCCTGCCCGGCCATTTGCCGCATCACGCCCAGTTCACTGGTGCGGTAGACCCGCTGCGTTGCGGGAAAACTTTTTTCTATCCACGGCGGTCGCGTGTGACTGTCACCCAGCCAGGTAATGCAGGCAATCGACGCATCATCCGGATTCTCCTGCACGCGCTCCAGCAGTTGCCGGTTGCCGTAAATGGCATAACCCATGCGGGCGATGCGCTTGCCGACCAGGTTCTGCGGCGGCGTATCCGTTGCACGCAGCGCCACGTCGGCCTCCAGCGCCGCGAGGTCCAGGTCCTCGCGCGTGGCGATGACTTCCAGGTCGATGTCGGGATACTGCCGAATGAAAGCCTGCACCACGGGCATCACCAGTTGCTGGGTGCAGACATCGCCCACCGTCAGGCGCAGCCGGCCGCGCAATTCCCGGCTCTCCGCCATCGCATGACGTTCGATGGCCGTGGCCTCCTCGGCCATCTGTTCGGCCGAGGCGAGCAGCCGCTCGCCGACCGGCGTGATCGCCCAGTTGTTGGCGGCGCGGTCGAACAGGGTCTGGCCGAGCCGCGCCTCCAGCGCCGAGATGCGGCGTGACACCGTGGTCTGGTTGACGCCCAGGCGCAGCGCGGCCTGCCGCACGGAGCCGGCCTCGACCACTGCCAGGAAGTGGCGAATGTTGTCCCAGTCTACAGGTTGCATATATGCATTTTATTTCTGCATGTATCAATATATACATGCATTTATGCATATCCTAGCATAGCTGTACGCCCATTACCCAGAGGAGCAGGACCATGCCACACCCACTATCGAGCGAGATTTACTGGCTGACCCTGAACGTGGTGCTGACGGCGATGATGGTCATCCCCTACGCCATCTACCGAATGCGCAAACTCGGCGGATTGTGGCAGGTGTTCCTGACGCCGCTGCCCGGCGATACGCCGTTCGACGCGGAGTGGGCACACCGCGCCTACCGCGCGCACATGAATGCCTTCGAGGGACTGGCCCTGTTTGCGCCGCTGGCAATTGCCGTGCATGTCACGGGACTGGGCAACGACATGACCGCGCTGGCCTGCGCCGTTTATTTCTGGGCCAGGGTGGCGTATGCACCGCTGTACTGGTTCGATGTGCCGGTGCTGAAAACGACGTCATGGATGATCAGTCTGTGTGCGACGCTGGCGCTGGCATATCCGCTGCTGGCACAGTCCGCCCGCTAATGAATCGCGCTCACTCTTATTGCCCGGGAACAGATCCCGCCGCATCAACCGCCAGTCATGTTGCAAGTTCACCGGTGGCAAGCCAGCAGGCACAGGCCGGTCCAAGCTCCTCTGCAGCCAGGCGTTCATACTTCGCCACCGCGTCCTCATCGAGCACCTCGCGCCAGCGGCCGTTGGTGCCTTTATGGATAAAGGTCCGGGCGCCGCCGTCCCAGAAGGCGCCGCCAAGCGGTACGCTCTTCGTCGCGTTGGCCTTCATGTAATCGAAACTGCAGTGCAGCAGGATGGACTCCCACTTTGCCTCGTCGACCGGCGTGCCGAGAAAGTCGGCAATTTTACGGATCTCGCCCGGCATGTCGCGCTTGAGATTGGCGAAGTGAACAATGTGGACATTCGGCAGTTCCCGGACCGCCCACCAGCTACGGACATTCTCCCAGAACGGCCACCAGGGGTGGCCGTCACGATCGAGCCAGTCGTGGTAATACTGCTTTATCGAAGCGGGCGGCCGGTCGATGGGCGGACCCACCCGCCCGGGCGTGTCGTTGAGCGCCTCGTACCAGGCGTCGTTTGCCGTTGAGTGGTGATTGAACATGCTCCAGACAACGTCACGGCCATCCCGGCCGATATAGATGTACTTTGCCTTCTCTGAAAACACCAGCGCGTCGACCGGCAGGTGCGTTTTGAGAAAGCGGCGATGCGCCTGCGCCTCGACCAGCGGCAGCTTCACCGCTTTTGGCGGCACCCGCAGGTCCATCCACGGCGACATGTCCGCCACGTCCAGGCCGTCTTCACCGTTGAACAGCAGTTGCGCGACGATCTGCTGCACCCAGGTCGTGCCGGACTTGGCATAGGTGGCGATGATGATGTCGTCATCACGAAACCCGAAATCGTTCCAGATCGTCGAATCGAAATGGTGGTTGTGCATTTCCCGTGTTTTACGCGGCAGTGCCTGGCTACTCATGACGGCTTTAACCCCCCGGTTGTTATTGATGCCCGACGAAAAGGATAGACAAAAACAGGGGTCCTGGAGGCAGATTTTTTCTCTGCAGTCATTCAATGCCGCTGAAAACAGCGATGGCCGCCAGGGCCTAGGTTATATTGTCCGTTTCCAGAACCCGCTCGATATCGGGCATGATCCTTCTGATACTTTTCCTGCCTTCCTCGATCGCCTCCTGCGCGCGGTAAAATTCCAGCAAGCCGATATTTGACAGCCGCGGGGAAACCAGGATGTCCGGCGGGTCACCGGCCATGCGACTGCGCGTGATCCTGTCCTGGGTAATATTCACCGAGCAGGCGATTGAATCGATAACATTCGGTGGCTGCTCCCTGTCGTTATTCGATCCAAAAACAGACGCAGTATAATCCTTGACGACATTGGTAATTTTGCCGGCGATGCCCGGTTGCGGCTTGACGGTATTCTTTTTGTTGCGAAAATGCTTGCCGACTATGTCGCCATTCAGGTTGACGGCGATAACGATTTCGGCCCCCAGCGCACGGCAGACAGACACCGGCACGGGATTGACCAGCCCGCCATCCACCAGCCATTTGCCGTCTTTTCGAGTCGGCGGAAACAGGCCCGGCAACGAAATGGAAGACCAGACGGCCTCGATCAGCGACCCCTGCGACAGCCATATCTCCCGTCCGGTTTCGAGGTCCGCCGCCACTGCGGCGTATTGTTTGTCGTAATCTTCTATGTCTGCGTCATCTTTGGCGACATACTCGTTCAGGAAGCGGTGCAGTTTATCGGTAGCAACGAAGCCCTCCAGCGAGGCATTGATGCCGAGTAACCTTGCCACGTCCAGCCGGGTCAGCGATGACACCCACTCTTCCAGTTGATCGAGATTACCGGACAGGCAGGATGCGCCGACCAGGGCGCCGATCGACGTGCCGCAGATAATATCGGGTTCGATACCCATATCAGACAACTCGCTGATTATGCCGATATGCGACCAGCCGCGTGCGGAACCACTACCCAGTGCCAGACCGATTTTCATGCCGTGTTCATACCTGTTTCATTCTCAACGGGACCGGACTCCCATGAAATGCTGCCCCACATATCCCCTCTCCCACAGTGAGAGGGGATAACCTGTTTGATTTCCGCTGACTGGCATGCATGTCCAGCTCGCATTAATAGTCCGGGTAAATATTATCATTCATGTTTCTACAGGTAATTCTATAAGCAGTAACGGGACAGCAATGAATCGGACCCTGTTGATTTCATGAGGGCATCTGCACAAGCTCCGACACCTCAAGCGAACCGGCAATATCAAGAAACGGACAGGCTTTAGCCATCCCGAGTGCCGCCTCCATGGAATCGGCCTTGACTATCGTGTAGCCGGACATTGCCGTTATGTTTCCCTCTGTTACAGAGCCGTCAGGATGTATCGTATGCGTATTCTTCAACGGATTCATCGGGCTAACAGCCGAATCGCCTAATGAAGTTAACCATTCCCGGTATTTTGCAAAATGTTGTTTACCTTCTTCCGGGCTGGAAGGCTGATCACCCCCTATATAGACAATTACGTATTGAGCCATGCTCCTCCCTCCCCTGTTTAGTATTGGTTTTTTACCTGGCCCTGACAAAAAAGAACCTTTGAGCTAACAGTCATCCATTGTCCACTGAAGTAGTGCCAGTTCAGGATGACAACCAAACCGCAGGAAATCTCCGTCCAACCGGTCGGTTTGTCTGGCAACGATAGCTCATTCATTTTCTGCGGGTTTGGAAACGCCAGTGAACCTGAAAATGAGATTGCTCAGGTACCTTTCAGTCGGACGAAATACATACGCCGCTGCAGCAGGCATTATCGAGAAGAAAAACCTCTCTTCATTGTCCTCTGCGACAAATAGAACCAATACAACGATAAGGGCAATCACGATTAGCGCATATATTGCCCAGGCTCTTTTGAGACAGGATTGATATTTACCGTTTTGAATGTTTGTCATAATATGTAATACATAGTCTCGCTAATTGAAAATTCGTCTCTACAAAACATGATGGGTTTAGATATCTTTTAATTGCCTAACGCCTCAATAACCGGCGCGCGCTGTTTGCGCGTCCGGCGAAGGCGCGCAGAGCCGTAGCGCAGTTGATTGATTTGTTATGTTTCATTTAGTAGTTCAAGTATCTTACCTGGCCTATAGCCTTTGACTACTTCTTTATTTATTAACAATACGGGGACTCCGTTTCCGCCCAGTGATTTATACTGATTATGACCTTCCTCTGATTTTTCGATGTCATATTCATAATATTCAATTCCATTCTCACTCAATAATTTTCTTGTTTTTGCACAATATCCGCACCATTTTGTAGCGTACAAAATAACCTTGCCATCATGAACTGCTGCGTAATCTGATGGCGGATTAAGATAATTCCCAATAACTCCCCACTTTTGATACACCAAGAAAACTAATGCTATGGCAATAACTTTCTTCATGATGCATTTCTATTGCTGGCTCATTGAAACATAACGTTAGAGTTGTGGGGCTGCGCAGTGAATTGGAGCGTCCCACACGAACGACTTGTTATAACCCATCTTTGATGAACCTGATTGTATATGAGTTATCCGCATTTTTGCCGGCCACTAAGTTTGTTACTTGCGCCACAATAGTATAAATCCCTTCTCGATCACTATACTCTAAGATTAAATCGAGAGCGGGGTCACCCATTATATGTGCCTCGAGATATACCGGACACTAGACTGGATAACACTCTGCGTTTTGACCACATTGAATAAAGGGCGGGTTACGCTTCGTTGGCGCGGCGCAGACGGGCCTCGATCCGGGCGTTGTTTAACCGGCTGTTGTCGACCACTTCGGGATACAGGGGATAAAATTTTTCTATATCGAAAACGTAATCGCATGCGGCCTGCTCCAGGCGTTGCCTCACCGTGAGGGGCAGGCCATCCATCATCAACAGCCGTGGTGCGAGCCGCTGCAGATAGAGATCGCAAAGCCGCTGCCATTCCGGGTCCTCCCACTCATCTCTGATAAGACAGGGCGGAAAGTCGTCCGCTGTCGTCCTAAGTCGTTCGAACCATGCAGCCCGCGGCTTGCTGCCTGCTCGGTTTTCGACTAACTGCTGCAGGCGGTAGTTGACCGGCAGCTGGTTGGCAGCCTGCGCCTCTGAGTCCGGATCCGGCACCGCGAGTTGCGCCGCCGGAATGGAAAGCCACTCAGGTGGTGGCACAGGCCGCTTCATATCATCCTCATAGACACAGGAATGTAGCAGTGCGAGGGGGCTTTCATCGCTGCCGTCCAGCAGCCAGTATTCGTAACGATCCGCCGCCTCGAAAGGCACGCGGACGGTGCTGATCGCCTTGAAAAGCCGTTGGTTGTCTGAGCGAACCCGTTCAGGTTCCAGCGAGGATCGAATGACGCGGGTCTTGTGCTGATCACCTTCGATAGTCACTATAAAAGCAGGATTCACTCTCGGATCGTGGCTGAAGGGTTCATTAAGTGTTTTCTGGCTTTCGTCCTGCGCATAGCGTATTGCCCAGTTCTTCCCGTCCAGGCTCAGGGCACGCGCCCAGCCCATTTCGGCGACCTGGACGACACCGACATACGGTTGCAGCAATCGTTTGGAGTACACTCTCATCATGTCAGGCTCACCCCGGCTTGTTCGAACATCTTGACTCGATACACTCGCGATTCGGCGGTGGTGTTACCGTTTTAACCCGCCAACCTGGAATGAAGCTTACGGGTAAGGCCATTTCTATCAACTCTTTCCACATTTTTCGAATTTGATTCAGACGCTTCATCAATTCTTTTAAGCACATAACTACAATTAGATGACATTGGCACATCTGCCAATAATTGGTAGATCTATATATCTAATTTCTATATGTATAAACATAGTAGGCATATCTATAAACTAGAGCGTGGAATTTTTATTCGGGATAAGCGCAACATTACCAGACCCCGTACTGCAGACGTAACGTATCCTGCCTAGCCGGCGCTCGTTCCGCCAACCGTCAACTCATCGATCAGCATGGTCGGCTGCCCGACGCCGACCGGCACGCTCTGGCCTTCCTTGCCGCAGGTGCCGACGCCGGGATCGAGTTCCAGGTCGTTGCCGATCATGGACACGCGTTTCAGCACGTCGGGGCCGTTGCCGATCAGCGTGGCGCCCTTGACCGGCGCTGTGACCTTGCCGTCTTCGATCAGGTAGGCCTCGCTCGCGGAGAACACGAACTTGCCGGAGGTGATGTCGACCTGGCCGCCGCCGAAGTTGACGGCGTACAGGCCTTTCTTGACGGAGCGCGATGATTTCCTCCGGGTCGCTCTCGCCGGCGTGCATGTAGGTATTGGTCATGCGCGGCATCGGCAGGTGCGCGTAGGACTCGCGCCGGCCGTTGCCGGTCGGGCGTGACGCCCATCAGGCCGGCATTCATGCGGTCCTGCATGTAGCCCTTGAGGATGCCGTTTTCGATCAGCACGGTGTTTTGCGTCGGTGTGCCCTCGTCATCGATATTGAGCGAGCCGCGCCGACCGTTGAGCGTGCCGTCATCGACCACGGTACACAGGGGTGACGCCACCCGCTGGCCGACCAGGCCGGCGAAGGCCGATGTGCCCTTGCGGTTGAAATCGCCTTCCAGTCCGTGACCGATGGCTTCGTGTAACAGGATGCCGGGCCAGCCGGGCCCCAGCACCACCGGCATGCCGCCGGCCGGTGCATCGACCGCCTCCAGGCCCAACAGGGCCTGGCGCACGGCTTCACGCGCATAACCGATGCCGCGATTTTCATCGAGGAAAAAACTGTAGTCGGTGCGGCCGCCGCCACCGGCCGTACCCTGTTCGCGCCGGCCATCCTGTTCGACGATAGCGGTCACGTTGCATCGCACCAGCGGACGTACATCGGCGGCCAGCGTGCCGTCACTGACGGCGACCAGCACCACCTCGTGCACCCCGGCGATACTCACCACCACTTGCTTCACCCGCGGGTCCTGTGCCCGCGCCTCGGCGTCGAGCCGGTTCAGCAGGCTGACCTTGTCGTCGGCCGACATAAGCGCCAGTGGATCGGTGCCGGGATAGAGTGTATTGCCGCCACCGGCGTGCCAGGCCTGCAACTGTCCTTCGCTGCCCTGCTTCGCAATGGCGCGTGCCGCGGTGGACGCTTCCAGCAAGGCCGGCATGATAATTTCATCCGAGTAGGCGAAACCGGTCTTGTCGCCACTGACGGCGCGCACGCCGGCGCCCTGCTCGATGCTGTGGCTGCCTTCCTTGACGATACCGTCTTCCAGCACCCAGGACTCGTAACGCGTGGACTGGAAATACAGGTCGCCGCTGTCGACCGCGTGCGACAGCAGTTTACCGAACACGGTATCGAGATCGTTCTCGTCGATGCCCGCCGGCGCCAGCAACCGCCGGCGTGCGATATCCAGACTGGATTCACCCATTGTTAAGACACTTCAGGCGGCGGTGTTCGATGCTCGGAAAATTACGCCGCGCACTTTGCAGGCGGCCCAGCTCGATATCGGCGCACACGACGCCGGGCCCGCGCGCCAGGCTGTTCATGACCGTGCCCCACGGGTCCACGATCATGCTGTGACCGTAGGTCTCGCGCCCGTTAAGATGGTAGCCGCCCTGGTCCGGCGCAATCACGTAGCACAGGTTCTCGATCGCGCGTGCGCGCACCAGCACCTCCCAGTGCGCGCGCCCGGTGATTGCAGTAAACGCGGACGGCAACACCATCAGTTCCATGCCGGCCTCGAGTTGCTGGCGAAACAGTTCAGGGAAACGCAGGTCGTAGCAAACGGCGACGCCCATGCGGCCGAACGGCGTATCGACCACCACCACCTGGTCACCGGACTCGATGGTATCCGATTCGGTGTACTGTTCGGCGCTGTCGACCAGTTCGACATCGAACAGGTGGATCTTGTCATAGCGCGCGACCTGCTCACCCTTGTCATCGAACACCAGGCAGGCGGCGCGTACCTTGCGGTCATCATTCGCCACCAGCGGTATGGTGCCGCCCACCAGCCAGATGCCATGGCGTGCGGACTGCTCGGAGAGGAATGTCTGGATAGTGCCGCTGCCGGGCGTTTCCCGTGCCTCGACCTTGTCGGTCTCGGTGTTGCCCATCAGGGCAAAATTCTCCGGCAACACCACCAGCCGCGCCTTCTGGCTGACCGCCTCCTGTATCAGACGCTCGGCCTCCAGCAGGTTCGCGCCGATATTCGGCCCGGAGGCCATCTGGATACATGCAACCACACTCATAAAAGGATTATCGTCCGTTGTGTCCGGGCTGACCAGAATACCACAGTCATCTGATAGTTACCGGGCAGCACTTACTCGTACAGCTCGTCTGTAAAATCTTCTTTGGGTTTGCCTGCTTCGATGGTCGAGTCGATGCGGGTTACCTCGGGCGCGTCCCAGGGTCCGGTCACCGTATATTGCTTGCGCGCCATTTGATTAAATCCGAGTTTGTCGCCCAGTATTTTCTCAGCGACGATGACAGCGGCGCCGACCGCCGGGCCGCCGGCGATGGCGCCGGCCAGCGGCAGACCCGAACTGAGATACGGCGTCACCGTCACCAGCTCGTTATAGTCCTTGTCGGCCAGCCCGACCCGGCCGGATATTTCGATCTTCGCGGCAGGCCCGTCGATCATCAGGTCATTGGTATAGCCGTTGCCGCCATCCAGCACGAAATTGCCGGTTATCCGTTCAAAACCAAAACCGTCACCGAACAGGTCGGAAAAATCCAGCGACAGACGTTTCGGTATCATGCCCAGGCTAAGCAGCCCCAGCGCACGGCCGGTGGCACCCGGCTCGACATCGAGCAGCTGGCCGTTCTTGATTTTTACATCCAGCTTGCCGCCGATAATTTCCGGCGAGAATTCCCACAGCCGGGCCGGCCAGGACGCCTGCATCGAACCGGTGAGCTCGCCACCCTTGATGACCTTTTCATAACCCAGCACGTCGAGCAGTTCGCCCATGCGCCCTTCGGTCACTGCCAGTTCGACCTCGCTCAGGTGACCGGTATCAGTCATGCGCCATTCACCGTTGAGCCGCAACGATAGCAAATCCGATGATAACAACAGGCGCTCGACGATCATCCTGTTGCCCCCCTGCACGACTGACTTAAAGTCCAGTTGCCCGAAGTTCATACCGTTGTAAACCAGCTCGCCGGCCGTGACCTGGATCTCGGGCATGTCCGCCGGCGTGGACTGGCTGGCACTCTCATCCAGCGTTGCAGCCGGTTTCTTCACCGTCAGCCGCTGCATGTTCATAACGACTTTTTCCAGCCGCTCGCCGGACTTCGTCAGTTCTACCTCACCACGGGTCGACGCACCACTGGCCGTAATAGTCCAGGCCCGTCCGGCGGCAGCGGCACTCAGGTGCAGGTCATCGAGGTAATAGTCCAAGACCTCCAGCTCACCGATGTCCAGGTCAAGACGGACCGGTGTCGACGGCCGCCCGGACCGGCCCTGCTGCAACCACGGCTGCCAGGCGGTCAGGTGCAATGTGTCGAGCCGCCCGTTGATCTGCATAACCCGCGCCGCGGGCAGGCTGGCTTTCCCGCCGCCGAGGGTAACCATGCCACGTACCAGCCGGGTGCCTTGCCCATCACCGGCCAGTTTCAGCAGACCGTTCAGTTCATCACCGTACTTGAGCCTCACCCGTTTGTCGGCGCGCCCCGCGTTGTCTACCGTGATCAACAACGGTTGCTCGCTGTCGAGCGGTTTGCCCAGCGGCGGCGGCAGGTCGATGGCCGTGCCGGCCAGCGTCGATGACACTCGCAAACCGATATTGGCGGCCTTGCCACGCGCCGGCGCGCCGTGCAGCGTCAACAGTACTCGCCAGTCACTATCGCCTGTCACTGCCTTGCGCAACGCGTCCTGTTCACCGAGCAGGGTATCGAACAGCGCCAGCTTGCCCGACAGGCTGATGTGCGTATCGGGCGAGTCCGGCTCTCCCCAGACCCGGGCGCTGGCCGGGCGGCCGAACAGGCTCGCCTGCAGGCCGTCACCCTGGATGGTGGCTTCATCAAACGTCAGTTCACCGCCAATATCCGTCAGTTTGATGCCGGACTCCCTGATTTCCAGGCTATTGTCCGTGAGACTGATGCGCCCGGACGTCTTCACGATGGTTTCACTGCCCTTGAGCGGCATTTCGATATCCAGCAGCAACCGGCACGCACCGGTGGTAATCGCGCGATCGACGAAACCGCCGAATTTTTCACCCAGCGGGCTGCTGCCGAGTTCCGCCAGCATGACCGGCAGCTGGCCCTGCACGTCACCGTCGATCGTCAGGTAGGGATTCGCCAGGTCGACGATTCGCGCATGGACTTTTTTCAGCCCGGCCGTCCTGATGTTGCCGCGCTTGCTGTGGATATCCATTTGCCGGCCGGTGAAATCGACCTGTGCATCGAGGTTAGTGATCGGCGTCCAGTCAGGATTGAAATCCAGCGTGGCGTCATACACCGGCAGGCGGACTTCGAGTTTTCCCTCGCCGTTATCGAACGGCAACTGGTCAAAACGACCATGCATCTGCACGGTCCCCGCCCTGACCTCGCCACCGAGCAGACTGCGGTCCAGCCAGCCGACACCGGTCGGGGACATGACCTTGGCCGGCAGGTAATGACTGACCCGGGCGACGTTCATCGACTCGACATCCATATCCAGGTCCAGGTGTGCGCCTGCACCACCCGCGGCGGGCAGGGTCAGCGCGAAGTCCGTTACCAGTTTCATGTCCGGGTTCACCAGGGCCAGGCGCTGCGTCGTCAGCCGGTAGGTGTCGTCGCTACGCTGCCAGTCAATATCACCCTGCAGCCGATCGATCAACATTACATTCCGGAAAAGACGCGTGTCCGTTGCGTTGATCTCACGGCTGTCCAGCGCCAGGGTCCCTGCATCACTCGAACCGGTGATCGTGCCGTCCAGTCCGGTAACCAGGCGGTAGGCGCCCGACTCCGCAATACCGAGGTCCTGAAAGCGTGCAGTGAAACCCTGCAGGTCGAACTCGTTACCGGTGCGCAGCAATGTGGCATCGAGTCCGTCAACCCGCCCGGTTGGTTTGAGTGTGGCGAGCCGGGCAAACAGCGCCTGCTCCAGGCCGGGCACTGCCGGTAAAAATTGCCACAGGTCATCCAGCACCAGTTGCCGGGCAGTGATGCGCAGGCTATCGACATCCACGCCCGTCCCGCCTGCCAGTGACAGTTCGAACGGCTCCCATAATCGCGTCGCCTGGTTTGCCGACAACAGCCGCACTGCGCCCTGCCAGTCATCGCCCGCCTTGTGCCAGCCAACTTGCACGCCAAGTGAATCGGCGCTGAATGACTGCGAGTGGTCGTTAGCCGTGCGCGCAATCAGCACATCGCGCGCATCCAGTTCACCTGCCACCCGTGCGACACGCGCCGCATCCACGTCGACCCAGAGTCTCAGCTCGGCGATCCCCTGCGCAGTCTGCTGCGGCAACCAGTACTGCAACAGGGATGACAGTGACAGGCTCTGCCCCTTGAGGTAAGTACGGCCCTGCCATGTCCGGATATCCGCTCCGGGCCCGGTGAAGAGGGCATCGAGCTCCACCCGGTAGCCGACATCGGCGGGCAGATAGGCATGGCCGCTTAGCCGGTGCTGATCACCGCTGTTGATCAGCGACAACGTGACCGAAGAGAAACGGCGCGGTATTGCGCCGGTAAGTTCATCCCTGACGGTTAAGCTGGATTCATGTATGGACAGGCGGGACATGGCAAGCAGGCCGGCAATGCCGCCACTGCCATCGTCGCCATCGCCGTGACGACCGCCCTCGTCGCGAAACTGCTCCAGGTAAAATTCACCGCACTCGTCCCTGACCAGGACCAGGTCGGCGCCGATGATGTCGACGCCTGCTACCTGCACCTGCCGGTTACGCAGAAAATGACCGACGTCCAGTCGCACCCAGATCTCTTTAACCGATGTGTCCTGTTGCGCGGCGTCCGGCGCGGCAACCCGCACATCCTTCAGCTTCAGCACCGGCGAAAGGCCCCGCCAGGTGGCCTCCATGCGCGCGACCGTCACCGGCCGCCCCAGCGCCAGGCTGGCCGCCTGTTCCACATCATGGCGATAATCGGCCAGCGCCGGGACCCACACGCGCACCGCCGTCAGGGCAATGGCAACCAGGGCAAGGGCTGCAATCGACGACAACCAGACAGCGTGAATAAAATGTTTCAGCATGCAGTGGAGCCTGTTGCAGCCATCCTGCTACAGCGGCACAACATCATATTGCTCCTGTGTATACAGGGATTCCACCTGGAACTTGATCGGCTTGCCGATGAACGCCTCGAGTTCCGCGAGGCTGTCCGACTCCTCGTCGAGCAGCAGGTCAACGACTTCCTGAGAGGCCAGCACCAGCAATTTTTCCGTATCGAACTGGCGTGATTCCCGCAGGATCTCGCGGAAGATTTCGTAACAGGTAGTCTCGGCGGTTTTCAGGGATGCACGCCCGTTACAGGTCGGGCAGGTTTCGCACATGACGTGTTCCAGGCTCTCGCTGGTGCGCTTGCGCGTCATCTCTACCAGTCCCAGCGAGGAAACCTCGGTGATCTGTGTCCTGGCATGGTCCTTTTCCAGGCATTTTTCCAGCGCGCGCAGCACCTGGCGCTTGTGTTCCTCGTCGGACATGTCGATGAAATCGATAATGATGATGCCGCCCAGGTTGCGCAGGCACAGCTGGCGCGCAATCGCCTGTGCCGCCTCCAGGTTGGTCTTGAAAATGGTTTCTTCCTGGTTGCGGTGTCCGACATAACCGCCGGTATTCACATCCGCGGTGGTCATCGCCTCGGTCTGATCGAGAATAACGTAACCGCCGGACTTGAGCTGTACCTTGCGTTCCAGCGCCTTCTGGATCTCGTCCTCGACGCCGTAGATATCGAAAATAGGCCGCTCACCCGGATAGTATTCAATCTGTGTTTGCATGCCCGGCATGAACTGCTCGCAGAACTCGATCGCGCGCTGGTAGGTCTCGCGCGAGTCAATCCGCACACGTTCTATATTGTCATCGAGCATGTCGCGCATGACGCGGATCGTCAGTGGCAGGTCACCGTAAATCAATGTCCCGGCCGCGGCCATGCGCCGTTTTTCTGCAATGGAATGCCACAGCTTGCGCAGGAACAGCATGTCGGCGCGCAATGCCTCGGTACTGGCACCCTCGGCCGCAGTCCTTGCAATATAACCAGCACCGTCCTGCTCGTTCATGAACAGCTGGATAATGTCACGCAGGCGAACTCTTTCCTGTTCATCCTCGATCTTTTGCGAAATACCGACATTGTCGACTTCGGGAATAAACACCAGGAATCGCGAGGGGATGGTGATTTGCGTCGTCAGGCGTGCGCCCTTGGTGCCGAGCGGGTCCTTGATGACCTGTACCGACAGCTCCTGTCCCTCGTGCAACAATTGGCCGATATCCGCCTGCGTACCGTTGCCGTTCTGTGAGGGGTCCGTACCGCGCGATTCGATATCCGATGCGTGCAGAAATGCCGCCTTCTCCAGCCCGATTTCAACGAATGCAGCCTGCATCCCCGGCAACACGCGGCACACCCTCCCCTTGTAGACATTGCCAACGATGCCACGGCGCCGCGCACGTTCAATCCAGATTTCCTGCAGAACGCCGTTTTCGACCAGGGCGACACGTGTCTCCCTGGGCGTCACATTGATCAAGATTTCCTGGCTCATTTTTTCGCGTCATCCAGTAGATATAGCGCCCCTCTCACGGCGGGAGAAGACCGGGCAGAGGGGATCAATCTACTCTGATCCCGTTGCGCTTGTACTATTGTCATTCCCGCGCAGGCGGGAATCCAGTCCCAAAACCGTAATCACGGTTAATTTCTGTGAACCACGTGTTTTCATGCCGTCTTCGGTAACTGCTCCTGCGTTACTCAACCGCCTGGATGGCCCGGCCCAGCCTCTCGACCGCTCCGGCCTCACCTTTTCCGTGCAGTCGTCCCGAAGGGTGAAGGGACGATATATTCACAACAGATGCAGATAATACAATGATGCCATTTCACATAATGTTAATTCCGGATCCCCGCAACAGTTCGGCTGTTTCGAACAGCGGCAAACCCATGACCCCCGAGTAACTACCCTCGATCCGGCTGATAAACACAGCGGCCAGCCCCTGTATGGCATAGCCGCCGGCCTTGTCTGCTGGCTCGCCACTAGCCCAGTATGCCGCACATTCATCAGTGGTTAGCGTGCGAAATGTCACGGTGCTTGAACTGATCCTCACCGCATCATCCAGTGCGACCGCCGTCATCACCCGGTGCGTTCGTCCTGACAACAATTGCAGCATCGCGTAATGCGCGTCACTGTCGCGCGGTTTGCCGAGAATTTCCCCCCCGGCGACCACGATGGTGTCGGCAGCCAGCACCGGGAGATGCCGGCCTGGCGGCATCATCGCACGGCCTGCGCGAGACTTGTCCAGGGCCAGCCGCGCGACATGCGCATTCGCCGGCTCATTGGGCAGCCTGCGCTCATCCACGTCCACATCGATGACCTCAAAGTTGACACCGATCTGCGTCAATAATTCCCGCCGACGCTGCGATTGCGATGCCAGGTAGATAACCGCGCCGGCACCCATCAGTGAATAGACCCTGTTTTATCGATGCAGTACATGAGGGATCACGAACGGTGGTAAGGATGACCCTGGTTCAGCGTCCAGGCGCGGTAAAGCTGTTCGGCGACGATCACGCGCACCAGCGTATGCGGAAAGGTCAGGCTGGATAATGACCAGCAGCGGTCAGCACGATCGAGACAGCCGCGGGACAGGCCATCCGGCCCGCCGACCAGCAATGCGACATCACGCCCCGAACCCAGCCAGTCGGCAAGTTGCCCGGCCAGCGTCTCTGTCGTCCATGCCTTGCCCGAAACTTCCAGCGCAACCACCTGGCAGTCGCGTGGCAGGGCCGCAAGCATTCGGCCGCCCTCTTCCTCCCGTGCCTGGTCGGCGGTGCGTGACTTTTTACGATTGCCCGGCGGTATTTCCACCAGCTGCAGGGAACACTCGCGCGGCATGCGTTTCGCATACTCTTCGTAACCGGCAATCACCCAGGATGGCATGCGCGTCCCGACGGCTACCAGGTGGATACGCATGTCCGTGCCGGAATCAGGTTTCGCTGTCTGTTACAGCGTGGCCACCATTGCCGACCGACCACAGCTTCTCCAGGGCATAGAAGTCCCTGATCTCCGGCATCATCACGTGTACAACGACATCGCCGAGGTCGACCAGTATCCATTCCGCGCCCTTGTCACCCTCCACGCCCAGCGCCTGCACACCGAAGTTTTTCGCCTCCAGCGCGACGTTGTCCGCAATCGCCTTGAGATGGCGGGTTGAAGTGCCGCTGGCAATGACCATGATATCGGTAATCGAGGTCAGCTCCCGCACATCGATCACGCGTACGTCGACTGCCTTCATGTCCTCGAGTGCCGCCAGCGTGACTGCCAGCAATTCACCGGTCTGGTCGCCGGGTTCGCCCTTGTCGGTTTGAGTCTGTTTGTTTTGCATCTAGTTCCTGTATAAACCTTCCTTATTGATAAAATCGAGCACGCCGTCCGGTAACAAAAAATCCGCGGGTTCACCGGCCGCCAGCATGGCGCGCAGCCGGGTACCGGATATCTCCAGCTGCGTTACTTCCTGGAACCATAACAGTCCGCTGGATTGCGCCCGTAACATGCCGGCATCATGCGCACGGTGCCGCTGGATAAAATCTGCGAGTTCGCCCTCTTGCGGGAATATCGCCTGCGGGCGCGTCATGATCACGATATGACAGTTGTTCAACAGCTCCCGCCAGCGATGCCACGCGGTCAACCCGCGAAACGCATCCATGCCCACCAGCATACAAAGTGTTTTCCCGGGCAGGTCCTTGCGCAGCGACGCCAGGGTATCGAACGAATAGGACGGACCTTCACGCTCGACCTCGCGCTCGTCCACCACAAACCCGGCGCTGCCTTCGATGGCGATTCGCAGCATGGCCGTGCGCTGCTCTACGCTGGCATGCGGCTGCGGCCGGTGCGGCGGAATATGACAGGGAATGAGACGGATTTCATCCAGGCCAAGCGCCTGCCGAATGTCGAGCGCCGGGCGCAGGTGACCGAAGTGCACGGGATCGAAGGTACCGCCGAGTATGCCGATCATGAAGCGCAGAGAATGATTATTGATTCGGCCACAGAGCACACAGAGGACACAGGGACACAGAGATGTAATTTAACTTCAGCAATTATTTATCTCTGTGTGCTCTGTGTACTCTGTGGCAAAGGTTTTCATCCGGACAGTAATCATGTACGGATATGGCCGTCACCGAGGACTATATATTTAAGTGTCGTCAACCCTTCCAGTCCCACCGGCCCGCGCGCATGCAGCTTGTCGGTACTGATGCCGATCTCGGCACCCAGGCCGTATTCAAAACCATCGGCAAAGCGGCTGGATGCATTCACCATCACCGAACTGGAATCGACTTCGCGCAGAAAACGCTGTGCGCGTGTCAGTGACTCGGTAACAATCACGTCGGTATGGTCCGACCCGTGGCGGTCGATGTGTTCCATCGCTGCATCCAGGTCATCCACTACCCGGACCGAGAGGATGGGGGCCAGGTATTCCTCGTCCCAGTCGGCCGCGGTGGCCGCCTCGATGTCCGTCAGTATGGCGCGCGTGGCCTCGCAACCGCGCAGCTCAACACCTTCGGCCCGGTATTTCTCCGCCAGCGGCGGCAATACCTGCCGGGCAATACCCTCTGCGACCAGCAGTGTCTCCATGGTGTTGCAGGTGCCGTAGCGTTGCGTCTTGGCATTGAAGGCAACCCTGATGGCCTTGTCCAGGTCCGCCAGGTCATCGATATAGGTATGACACACGCCATGCAGGTGCTTGATCACGGGCACCTTCGCCTCCGCGCTGATGCGTTCGATCAGTCCCTTGCCGCCGCGCGGCACGATGACATCGACAAACTCTTTCATGCGGATGAGTTCACCGACGGCCGCACGGTCCGTGGTCTCGACCACCTGCACCGTGTCGGCCGGCAGGCCGGCCGCGGCCAGTCCCTCGTGAATGCATTTCGCAATCGCCTGGTTGGAATGCAGGGCCTCCGAACCACCGCGCAGGATGGCCGCATTGCCGGACTTCAGGCACAGGCCGGCGGCATCCGCCGTTACGTTCGGTCGCGACTCATAGATGATGCCGATCACGCCCAGCGGCACGCGCATGCGTCCGACCTGGATACCCGATGGCCGGTAGTTCATATTCGAAATGCTGCCGACCGGGTCGGGCAGTAATGCGATCTCGCGCAGTCCCTCGGCCATGGCGGCAATACGCGCGTCGTTGAGTTCCAGCCGGTCCAGCAGCGCGGCATCCAGGCCGTGCTGCCTGCCCGCATCGAGGTCTTTGGTATTTTCGGTCCGGAGCGTGTCAGCGGCCGCCTCGATCGCGGCGGCAATCGCCGTCAGTGCCGCATCCTTCCTGCCGGAATCGGCCCGCGCAATTTCGCGCGCGGCTGCCCGCGCACGGCGACCGACGCCCTGCATGTATTCAGGGATTTTGAACTCAATGGATTCGGCTTTCACACTCATTCCGTTGTCCGTAAAAATACTGTCATTAATATCAGGCGGCTGACAGTACCTGCCTGCCTGCCAGCCTCAGCGTCAATTGTAACAGTTCATCCCAGGCGTTGCCCGCACCCCGCCCCTTGCAAATACGGTCGATCGCGGCGCAGTGGCGCAACATATCATTACAATGCGCCGGCTTCAGGCGCTGCAGAGCGCCGCCCACCAGTGCCTTGCGCTTGTCCCACACACGGTAACGGGCAAGCACCCCGGGGACAGCCTGCCCGCCCGCCACCAGCACGGCCATGCCGGCCAGTGTGCGAATTTCACGCGCCAGCGCCCACAACACCACGGGTGGCGCAGTGCCCTCGGCCTGCAGCCCCCGCAGGATACGAACACTGCGCGCGGCCTTGCCGCCGAGGGCTGCATCGACGAGCGTAAAAACATCGTAGCGCGCGCTGTCGGCGACCAGCCGGGTAATCGCTGCCGCATCAACAGCGCCCTTGCCCTGCAACAGGTAGAGCTTGTCGATTTCCTGCACACAGGCCAGCAGGTTGCCTTCCACCCGGGCAGCAAGCATGGCGACTGCCTCGTCCGTCGGCAGCAGTCCGCGGCGGCGCATGCGCGCGGCGACCCAGGCATTGAATTCCCGGTCATTCAGTGGCCACACGAACATGACCACGCCTGCCTTGTCGAGCGCCTGCACCCACTTGCTCTTGCGCGCAGACTGTTCCAGCTTGCCGGCCGTCACCAGCAGCAACGTATCCTCGGGCAACCGTGCGGTGAAATCGCGCAATGCCTGCGCGCCCTCCCTGCCCGGTTTGCCGGTCGGCAGGCGCAGGTCGATAATGCGTCGCTCGGAAAACAGTGACAGGTTGCCGGCCTCTGACTGCAGGCTGTACCAGTCAAAACCCGGCTGCACCGTCAGCACTTCGCGCTCGTCATAACCCTGCGCACGCGCGGCGGCGCGCACCGCATCGGCGGCCTCCATCACGCGCAACGGTTCATCGCCACTGATGAAGTACACCGGTGCGAGCTGCTTTTTCAGGTGAGTATCGAGCTGTTCGGGTTTGAGTTGCATTGTTTGTCACAAAAGCCGCTGGATTTGTTTGGTTTAACTACTTGGACCAGGATTATAACCGTAGGAGCGCCTTGCAGGCGCGATAGTTTAATATCCCGGGAAATATCGCGCCTGCAAGGCTGCTCCTGCAATTCCGACGAACTGGTGACCGCCAGTGTCCGCTGATTTACCATTGGAGGAGTGCTGCCTATAGACTGGTTTTACGCCTTCGCGTAAATGACTGTATTGATTGTTTCTCTGTGTACTCTGTGGCAAGTTTAATTATTCTTACTTTGCCCCCTGGCGCCTTGGCGCGAGACGGTTTTTGGATGAAATTCGCCTCTGCGTCTTTGCGCAAGATAATTTGCGCACCTGCAAGACGCTCCTGCGGGCCCTTACCTACCGCCCGATTGAAGCGATTCGCAGCAGGGCGAGGTTGACGAGGTTTTTCTGCACCGTGCGGCGCACGATATCTTCCTCGCGCGCCTTGGCCAGTACGTCGGTACTGGTGAACAGGAAATCACGGCTCAGCGAAATCGTTTGTTCGGCAAGCAGTTCCTGCTGATCGGGCGTACTGACTGAAAAACGAATGGTCTGGCGTATCTCGTACTCCAGCACGTTACCGGTGGAATCCACGGACTGCACCAGCTTCTCGGTATTGTTTTCCGTAATCTGCAGGATCGCGGTTGCGGCCACAGGTTCGGTGGTCACGGAGACGTTGCGCGTCCTGAGCGCATGCGCGAAATCATCCACCAGCGCACTGTAGGGGCGAAGCCCCTTTATGTAGGTTACCGCCATCACCTCAGGCAGGCTGGCACTGCCGCGCAGCTGGTAGCCGCAACCACTGGCGACTGTCAGCAGGCAGGCCGCCAGCAATGACGAGCAGGCACGAAAAAGCAGACGTCTAGACAACGATGTTCACCAGCTTGCCCGGCACCACGATGACTTTCTTCGCCGCCTTGCCAGCCATGTGCCGCAGCACGTTGTCTTCCGCCAGCACGGCCGACTCGATTGCCTCGCGCGCCGCATCGGCCGGCACATCCACCTTGCCGCGCACCTTGCCGTTGACCTGCACCACCAGCGAGATCGAGTCCTGTACCAGCGCGGACGGGTCCATCACGGGCCAGGCGCAGTCCACCACGGCACCGGCGTGGCCGAGCTCATGCCACAGGGCATGGCTGATATGCGGCACGATCGGCGACAGCATCAGCACCACCCGCTCCAGCGCTTCGTGCAGCACGGCGCGCCCCTGCGGCGAAGCATCATCGAAGCGGTTCAGCTCGTTCAGCAACTCCATGTTGGCGGACACCACGTTATTGAAGGTAAAACGGCGGCCGATATCGTCGTTCACCTTCTTCAGGGTACTGTACAGCGCAAAGCGCAGCGCCTTTTGCGGCCCGCTCAGCGCGCCGGCATCCAGTGCCGCCACTTCCCCGTCCGTTGTGTGTTCATGCACGCGGTTCCACAGCCGTTTCAGGAAACGGTAACAGCCTTCCACCGCTGAATCATTCCACTCCAGCGACTGGTCCGGCGGCGCGGCCTGCATGGTGAACAGGCGCACGGTATCGGCGCCATAGCGGTCAATGAGCCCCTGTGGATCGACCGTATTGCCCTTCGACTTGGACATCTTGACGCCGTCTTTCAGCACCATGCCCTGCGTCAGCAGCGTGGTAAACGGCTCGTTCGGCTTCAGCAGGCCCGCGTCGCGCATCAGCTTGTTGAAGAAACGCGCATACAAGAGGTGCAACACGGCGTGTTCGATGCCACCGACGTACTGGTCGACCGGCAGCCAGTAGTCGGCGCGCTCGTCCAGCATGCCGGCGTTCTGGTCGGCACAGGCATAGCGCGCGAAATACCAGGACGATTCGAAAAAGGTATCGAAGGTGTCCGTCTCGCGCTCGGCCGGCCCACCGCAGTCCGGACAGGTGGTGTCGATAAAGTCGCGCATTTTTTTCAACGGCGAGCCGGTGGCATCGACCGTCACATCGGTCGGCAGCAGCACCGGCAGGTCGGCCTCCGGCACCGGCCGGGCGCCGCACTTGGCGCAGTTGATGATCGGGATGGGGCAGCCCCAGTAACGTTGCCGCGAAACGCCCCAGTCGCGCAGGCGATAATTCACCTGGCGGCTGCCGCGGCCCTGCGCGGTCAGCCAGTCGGCGATGGCATCGAAGGCCTGTTCCGATGTCAGCCCGTTGAACTCGCCCGAGTCCTGCAACACGCCCCTGTCGGTAAATGCGGCCTGCGACATGTCCGCCGGTCTCTGCGTCGGCGGCCGGGTGCACGACCTGCCTGATCGGCAGCCCGTTCTGCTGCGCAAACTCGTAGTCGCGCTGGTCGTGCGCCGGCACCGCCATGACGGCGCCGGAGCCGTATTCCATCAGCACGAAATTCGCCGCCCACACCGGCACGGTCTCGCCGGTGACCGGGTGGACCGCCTTGAGGCCGGTATCCACGCCCTTCTTTTCCAGGGTCGCCATGTCGGCCTCGGCGACGCGCGTGTTGCGACATTCTTCGATAAAGGCCTGCAGTGCCGGGATTGTCCGCTGCCGCCGCCGCGGCCAGCGGGTGTTCCGGTGCAACGGCCACGTAGGTCACGCCCATCAGCGTGTCCGGTCGCGTGGTATAGATGGCAGAGTGTCTCGTCACGACCCTCGATGCCGAATTGCATCTCGATGCCCTCGGAACGGCCGATCCAGTTGCGCTGCATGGTGACGACCTGCTCCGGCCAGCCGTCCAGCTGTTCGAGGTCGGCCAGCAGCTCCTCGGCGTAGTCGGTGATCTTCATGAACCACTGCGGGATCTCGCGACGCTCGACCGGCGCACCGGAACGCCAGCCGCGGCCGTCGATGACCTGCTCGTTGGCCAGCACCGTCTGGTCGACCGGGTCCCAGTTCACCACCGCGGTCTTTTTATAGACCACCCCCTTGTCGAACAGGCGCGTGAAGAACCACTGTTCCCAGCGGTAGTAGTCCGGGTCACAGGTCGCAAGCTCGCGTTCCCAGTCATAGCCGAAGCCGAGCTGTTTGAGCTGGTTGCGCATGTAGTCGATGTTTTCATACGTCCACTTCGCCGGCGGCACCTTGTTCTGGATGGCGGCGTTCTCGGCCGGCAGGCCGAAGGCATCCCAGCCCATCGGCTGCAGGACATTCTTGCCCTGCATGCGCTGGTAACGGCTAATGACATCGCCGATGGTGTAGTTGCGCACATGCCCCATGTGCAGCCGCCCGCTGGGGTACGGGAACATGGAGAGGCAGTAGTATTTCTCGCGATCGGGGTCCTCGACCGCGCGAAAACAGTCATGCTCGTCCCAGTAGTGCTGTGCCGTCGCCTCGACGTCGTCGGGCTGGTAGGTCGCTTCCATCATTACCTTGCATTGATTTCCGGAGCGGGAAGAATACCGTAGCAGCAATACGCCCCACAACACGAAACCCGGTTTTCCTTCACCTCCGGAAGAATTTGGGCCACACTAGCTACCGGGACTTAAATACAGGACTTTGTGATGACAGACGAACCCTCCACCCGTGAAAAATGGCAACGCGCCTATGACGATATGATGATGCGGGTCAAGACCGCCTTCGAGGAAGCGGAAGAAAGCACCCTGCCGGTGCTGCGCAAATTCATCGACAAGGCCCGGGACAGCGCGGTCGAACTGGAAGAACTGACCAAGGACGAGGCCGAAAAAGTATCGATGTACCTGCAGCGGGACATCGAGGACGCCGGCAAGCACCTTGCCGAGACCGGCCACGAACTGGGCGACTGGCTGCGCTTCGACGTCGACCTGGTCGAAGACCGCCTGCTGGAGATCCTTGACCGGGTGGCCGACCACACGAAGCTGGAGATGCTGCAGTTCCAGCACGACATCGAGGAAGGGCCGGCCTGGAACACCGGCGAGATCACCGGCCCCGGCACCCTGGTGTGCGAGACCTGCCAGACCACGGTGCGTTTTCACGCCACCGGCGAAATCCCCGCCTGCCCCAATTGCGGGCATACCGTGTTTCACCGCCAGCGCCGGCAGGAAGCGCAAAAGTGACAGGCAGGCACTCCAATCCATGCAAAGGACTGCAAGAATGGATTCCGGGAAACCGGTCACACGCCATGTCCCGGATCAAGGTGCACTTCATCCTGGCCGCATTCTGCGGCTGCCTGTGCATCGCACTGGCCGGTTGCGCGACGACCGGTTCACCGTCCGGCGCACTGGAACACGTTGTCGTCGTCTGGCTGAAAGAACCGGACAACGAAGCGCATCGGCGGATCATTCTCGTTGAAAGCGAGACATTGCGGAAGATCCCCGGCGTGCTGTCTTTGAAAAGCGGTTCGGTTATCGCCAGCGAACGGGAGATTGTCGACAGCAGCTTCGACGTGGCGCTGATCGTCACCCTGACCGATCAAGCCGCGATGGACGCCTACCTCGAGCACCCGCTGCACGTGAAACTGGTGGACGAAACGCTGAAACCACTGGTGGACAGGATACGGGTGTTTGATTTTCAGTAGTGCGTTCTCACAAACGCGAAAAAATATCTCACGCAGAGGCGCAAAGGCGCAAAGACGCAAAGGCGCAAAGGCGCAAAGAAAATCAAAAACGGCCACAGAGAACACAGAGCACACAGAAAAAATACTATGTCATTCCCGCGCTGGCGGGAATGACCGGATAAAAATATATTACTAACAAATGACGACATTTGAGTCAGTTGTAGTAGGCCAGACTTGATCTGGCAGGCAGTGTGAGGTTCTGAGTCTGGATTCCACCCCAACTCAGTCCTTTAGTCAACGCTTATATTACCAATCAATGAACGGGGAAGAACGACCCTAAACGGCCATCCAGCGTAAGTCCCTGTATGTCTTAAAAGTACTGAAAGTTGCCGTTCCCAAACTGGACTCTGGTCGGAGACCATCTACCTTTCTGTGTCATTTGGCCACAGCTTATGTAAACAACCATTGTATGGTAAGAACAATATATCTCGTCGTTTTTGTTAATTCGTAAAGGTTCTAGTGGTAATGAAGCAGGGTATACTGACTCAGGTGCAATCTGCATCCTCTGCCTGGTCCGTTTGGGCATGCTGCACGATTCTATGATACACAGCCAACCTACTCGTTCGCTGCAGGATTATAAGTGACAAGCTGCATGCGTATCGCCATTGTCGGTGCCGGGATAAGCGGTCTGGCCACTGCATTCTACCTGCAACGCGCGCGCCCCGACTGGAAGCTGCTGATCTACGATGCCAATGCCGTGCCTGGCGGAACCATGCGTACAGTGGAATGTGACGGTTTCCGCTTCGAGGCCGGCGGCAATGGCTTTCTGACAAACAAGCCAGACAGCATGCAGCTGGTGAAGGATGCCTCGGCCGAACACCTGCTGTTGCCCAGCTCGGACCTTGCACGCAAGCGCTACATTTTTACCGACCGGCTGCATCGCCTGCCGGAAACCCCGCCGGCATTCATTGCCTCGAAGCTATTGAGTCTGCCGCAGAAACTGCGAGTCGCCGCCGAGGTGTTCATTCGGCCCAAACATGACGCGGGTGATGAGACCCTGCAAAGTTTCGGCTATCGACGTGTCGGGAAAGCCTTCACGGATATCTTTCTCGACGCCATGACTGCCGGGATCTATGCCACCACTCCTGACAGGGTATCGGTAAACGCCGCCTTTCCGCTTGTGGTCAGGCTGGAACAGGAACATGGTGGCCTGTTCCGTGGCATGATCGCGCGTCGCAAGCGAAGTGCGGGACCCGGAGGCACCCTGATGAGTTTCAAGGGCGGAGTGGGCAGCTTTATCGCTCACCTGCAGGGTGTGCTGCAGGCCGACTGGCGTCTCGGCAGCGCGGTCACCGGTATCCGGGCCGATGGCAGTGGCTACCGGATAGTGACAGCAAATGGCGAGGAGTCGGTGGATGAGGTGGTGCTGGCAGCGACGGCACCCGCGACGGCAGAGATGCTGAGGGACCTAGACACGGAGCTGGCTGCACGATTGACAGGCATCGAATACTCCCCGATCGCCGTGGTCGGCTTCGGATACCGACACCCCGAACACCCCATGGACGGCTTCGGTCTGCTGACCACATCCGCCGCCGGGCTGCCGATACTGGGCGTACTCTGGGATAGCAGCATTTTCCCCGATCGGGCCCCAGAGGGGGCGAAATCCCTGCGCGTGATGATCGGTGGTCAACGCAACCCGGAACTAGTGCAGCAGGATGAGGCCGGTCTCATCGCCACGGCCCGCGAGGGAATCCGACGTACCATGGGTATGGATACCGAGCCGGATGTCAGTTTTGTGCAACGCTGGGAACGCGGTATTCCGAACTACTCGGTGGGGCATGTGAAGGCCATGGATGAGCTGTTTTCACACGCCGCACACCATGCAAACCTGCATCTGAACTGTAATGCCTATCGCGGCATCGCTATGAATGATTGTATCCGCAATAGTCGTGAACTGGCCGAAAAGATGTGCGCTGCCTGAGGCATCAGCTAAATAAGGACCTACTTTTGAGTATTCATAGCCTTAATTTGTATGGATAGTTATGAAGAAAAAACAATCAAGAATGTCTGTGTACTGCTGAGACTGGAGTTAATTCAGTTGGTATTAGCTCTGCTAATGAAAAGATAACTTTGAAAAAATGGGATCAAGGTTGGCGTGTAGTAGGTGGCTGATACATGAACGGCGACTTTTGCGGCATCTGAGACCTTCACCGAAATCGAGGGAATGTCGCTTTGTGACCGAAATGCGACCTTCCTGGCGTGAGCAGCTGAGATGCCAGCTAGACGGCGACTAACGACGGCGGGTTCAACTGGTGAGCGCAACACTTTATCTTTACACAAAAAGATGGAGTGTGAGCAATGGCTTATCGAACACGTATCAAGTACACAGCAGCACCTTAGAACACAGTGCGCCATACGCCGGTCGAAGCATGCCAGTATGAAGCAGGACGGGCTTGGACAAATACTGAATATGGTATCCATCCGTGAGCGACCGGCCTCCGCAGAGGATCGTGCAGTGCCGGGTCACTGGGAAGGCGACCTGATCTTCGGCACAAACAACAGCCAGATCGCAACGCTCGTTGAGCGTCATACGCGCTACGTGTTGTTGGCCAAGGTCAGCAGCAAGGACACCGAAACCGTGATCAATGCACTGATCAAACAAGCGCGTTCGTTACCTAGGGAACTGTATAAATCACTGACCTGGGACCGGGGTAAGGAGATGGCCGATCATCAGCGATTTACGCTGGCGACTGACATCAAGGTGTACTTTTGTGACCCCAGCAGTCCGTGGCAGCGTGGATCAAATGAAAACACCAATCGTCTGTTGAGGCAGTATTTTCCAAAAGGCACTGACTTGTCGGTACACTCTCAGGCCAAGCTGAACACCGTAGCACGTCGTTTAAATGAACGGCCTCGCAAGACCCTGGAGTATGAGACGCCGGCAGAACGATTTAATGTGTGTGTTGCGTCGATAGGTTGAATCCGCAGCCGATAGTCGCCGATTAGCTGAGACAGCAACACATAGTTCAATCAGTGCAGTGTATGGCAGGTTTCTGCTCGTAAGCAGACATTAAGAGTTGCACCCTATCCCATAATGACAGATCGCAGACAGTCCCCGGCCTGATAGCTTCGGTCGCCTCGGGTGGAGGGACAGTATTGATTAACCTGGGGCGGGTGTCTGTAGGAAAAGACTGATTGTGGTGTCAGTCATTACCGCTATAACCCCAGTCTGGATTTTCGTAGTTATCTAACTCGTTATTTTCACGCGACTGGCCAGGGCAGCAGATAGGACACCTGTCATTGTAATTATTGAATGCATAGCGCGTACCGCAGGCATCGCATGTTCTAGTGTCGGCTTTGGTCATATCCACCCCCCGGAAATGAGCATATAGAAACGCCCCGGTAGTAGGCGGTCTTGCTGGTGGCGCTGCTCACCTTCAGAGCTGTCAGGCTATCCCGACTACTCCTGCAAGTACCGTGCTTGCCGAGGCGTCTAGAGGGATGAAGATCGTTGCCCTTATGGCTCTGGCAAACCTCTGCGGCTTGCCCTCTCTTCTTTTCACCCTCCTATTGGAAAGTATAGCAGTAGATTTCCAACTCGCTGCCTTACTGGTTCGCGATGGCCTTCGGGGCGCCGTTTTTTTATTGTGTTAAAGGTCCGAAGTTGGCCGGTAATCCCCGTTCAGGCTCAAGCATTATCGGGGTTTCCCGTGCCCTGGCAACGGCAACTCTTTCCAGTTCCCGGTCATTCATACAAGCGGGCGTGGCTCCGGATAATCTGACAATATCTGTCAGATCGAATAGCGACTATTAAAGTTTACATATACGTCATGAGTTTTCGTTACGGCTGGATTCCCGCCTGCGCGGGAATGACGTGATCTTTAAAGCTGGAGAGATAATCAATTCTCTGTGATCTCTGTGATCTCTGTGGCAAGTTTATTTTGATTTTCTCTGCGCCTCTGCGCCTCTGCGCGAGACAGTTTTTTCAGGATTCCCGCCAAACCCGCGCCAGCAACAGGCACACCACCGCAATCACCAGCACCGGCCAGTCGCCGAACCGGACATACGGCGTCGCGCCCGCCCGCGGCACGACCGTGCCTTTCACCACGGCCTGCTTGAACTGCGGGCTGCGCGCCTGGATCGTGCCGTCGTGATCGATGATGGCGGAGATGCCGGTATTGGTTGCGCGCAGCAGTGCGCGGCCGGTTTCCTTCGCGCGCACGCGTGCGATTTCCAGGTGCTGGGCCGGCGCCAGTGAATCGCCGAACCAGCCGTCGTTGCTGACGTTGACCAGGAACGCCGCAGCCGGCAACGAGGCATTGATGACGCGCGCAAAAGCGACCTCGAAGCAGATGGAGGTGCCGACCGGGTAGCCGGCCGCCTCCAGCAGCGGCTGGCCGCCGGTACCCGGCGTGAAATCGGCATTCGGGACGGCCAGTGCATCCAGGCTGTCGCCGATCAGCCAGCGCAACGGCAGGTATTCACCGAACGCGACCAGGTGCTGCTTGTTGTAAAAGCCGCGCCGCCCGTTCAGGCTGATGATGCTGTTGTAGTAATTCCATGACTCGCGATCGAGGACCGGTATGCCGGTGAGCAGGCTCGTTCCGGTTTCGGCCAGCCTCTCTTCCAGGTACGGGATGTAGCTGTCCTCGACCTGGTGAAAGAAGGCGGGAATGGCGGTCTCCGGCCAGACGACAACGTCATTGTGTTCACTGTTGAATGTCATGTCCGCATACTGCACCAGCGTGCGCTGCAGATTTTCCGGCGCCCACTTGTCTTCCTGCGGAATGTTGCCCTGCATGAGGCTGACACCGAGCGCCGCACCGCGCGGCGCGGTCCACTCCACCCGCTCCAGCAGGTGACCGCCGATGAACAACAGCGACAGCAGCAACAGGCTCACAAAACGCCGTCGATTGGCAACGACCGCCAGCAACAGTGACGCGGCCAGTGCCGTCAACCCGCCGGTACCGGTCTCGCCCAGCACGGGCATGAAACCCGCCAGCGGACTGTCGACCTGGCTGGCGCCGATATTCAGCCAGGGAAAACCGGTAAATATCCAGCCACGCACCCACTCCGCCAGCAGCCAGCCGGCCGGGAATACCAGCAGCAGGCCACGCCAGCCGGCAGCGCCGGCAAAACGCCGGCACAGGTAACCCGTCAGCGCGGGAAAGACGGCGAGTACCAGTACGAACAGGACGGCGACCAGCGCCGCTGCCGGGGCCGGCACGTGCCCGTAATCGTGCACGCTCACATAGACCCAGGACACGCCGAAACTGAAGTAGCCGAGGCCGAACAGGCCACCGTGCAGAAAGGCCCGCCGCGGACTGTCGGCCAGCCACTGGTTAAACAGGAGAGCGAGCGAGAGGACCGCCAGCGGGTAAACGCCGAACGGCGCGAAGGCGCCGACGGCAAGCACGCCGGCGGCGGTGACCAGGTAAGGCTGGAGCCGGACCGGTATCTGCAGCCACATCGCTGTCGCTGCCTGCCGGTCAGTCACTGCTCGGCGACCTGCTCGACCTCGGCCGGCCGCGGCAACACGGTCAACTGCAGCATGTGCACGCGGCGATTGTCCGCACGCAACACCTTGAACAGCAGGTTGCCGATGACGATGCGCTCACCGCGTTTCGGCAGGTGACCGATTTCATGTACCACCAGCCCGCCGATGGTGTCGAACTCCTCGTCCGACAGTTCCGCGTCGAAATACTCGTTGAAGTCCTCGATCGGCGTCAGCGCCTTGATGGTGTAATGCACCTCGCTGTGCCTGCGAATGGTGTCCTCTTCCTCGACGTCGTGCTCGTCCTCGATTTCACCGACGATCTGCTCCAGCACATCCTCGATCGTCACCATGCCGGCTACGCCGCCGTATTCATCCACCACGATGGCCATGTGATTGCGGCTGGAACGGAATTCCTTCAGCAGCACGTTGAGGCGTTTACTCTCCGGCACGAAGATCGCGGGACGCAGGATCTCTTTTACGTTAAAGCGGCCATCGGTCCGCTCGAACGCATACAGCAACAGGTCCTTGGCCAGCAGGATGCCGACCACTTCATTGCGGTTCTCACCCGTGACGGGAAAACGCGAGTGACCGGATTCGACGACGGTGCGCAGCAGGACGTCCGGGTTTGCATCACGCTCCAGCACGACGACCTGGGAACGCGGAATCATGATGTCGCGGACCTGCATGTCGTCCACCTGCAGCACGCTTTCGAGCATCGACAGGGCATCGGCATCAAACAGGTTACGGTGGTGGGCGGAACGCAGCAGCTCGATCAGCTGCTCGTTACTGTGCGGCTCCCGCGAGAATTTCCGGGCCAGCTTGTCCAGCCAGGACGACCGCGCGGGGCCGTTGGGAGGTCGGTCTTTATTCATTAATTTCTAGTCAGTTACATGATATTTTTGAAAATAATATCACTTTGCAGCAAGCCTCGACTGCTGCGTTGCCCCCACTATATCGGTAATGACGGGCGGATTGCCAGCATCCGCCTACCACACGGCATGCCGCCATCAGGCCATCTCGCGGTAGGGATCGTCGAAACCCAGGTCCGCCAGCAGGCTGATCTCGCGGGATTCCATGCGCTGCGCCTCGTCATCCGAATGATGGTCGAAACCCAGCAGGTGCAGGACACCGTGAATGACGAGGTGCGCCCAGTGCGCCTCCAGTGACTTGTCCTGCAGGACAGCCTCGCTGGCAACAACCGGCGCACAGATCACGATATCGCCGATCAGTCCCGAACTGACGTCCGCCGGCGCCTCGCTGGGAAACGACAGGACGTTGGTTGGCCCGTCCTTGCCGCGATAGCGGCGGTTCAGCGCGGTGATCTCGGCCTCGTCGACCAGCCGCACGACGAGTTCCACCGGCGCGGCCTGCTGCTGCAGCACGCTGGTGGCCCATTGCCGAATTGAATCATCGTCCGGTATACCGTCTGCGCTTACCGCACGCTGCACATCGATGCTGATACCTGCCTGTGTCATGTGCCGCCTTCAAAGCTTTCATAGGCAGAGATGATGCGCTGCACCAGCGGGTGCCGCACCACGTCCTGCGAGGAAAAGAAACTGAAGCTGATGCCCTTGCTGTCTTTCAGAATATCGATTACCTGGCGCAGCCCCGAATCGGTCTGCCGCGGCAGATCGATCTGCGTGATGTCACCGGTCACCACCGCGGTCGAGCCGAACCCGATACGCGTCAGGAACATCTTCATCTGCTCGACCGTCGTGTTCTGTCCCTCGTCGAGAATGATGAAGGCATCGTTCAGGCTGCGGCCACGCATGAAGGCCAGCGGCGCAACCTCGATCACGTTACGTTCGATCAGGCGCGCGACCCGGTCGAGACCGAGCATTTCGTAGAGCGCGTCGTATAACGGCCGCAGGTAGGGATCGACCTTTTGCGTCATGTCACCCGGCAGGAACCCGAGCCGCTCACCGGCCTCGACCGCCGGGCGCACCAGTACCAGCCGACTGACCTTTTCCTGCTCCAGTGCCTGTACCGCACAGGCGACGGCCAGGTAGGTCTTGCCGGTGCCGGCCGGGCCGATGCCAAAACTGAGATCATTGGCGAGAATGTTCTGCAGGTAGTGTTTCTGGTTGGCGCCACGCGGTGTGATCGTTGCACCAGGCGTCTTGATCATCACGCTGTGGTTACCGGTGGCAATGTCATCAACCGGCGAACTGTCCGCCTCCTGCAGGTACAGGTGGACCTTTTCCGGTGTCAGCGCGCCATTGCCTGTTTCCTGGTAGAGCCCTTCAAGCACCTGTTCGGCACGCGCCACGGCCTGGCTCTCACCGATGATGCGAAACTGGTTGCCACGGCTGTTGATTTCGACACCGAGACGCTGCTCCAGCTGGTGCAGGTGCACATCGAACTGGCCGCACAGCGCGGCCAGGCGCTCATTGTCGGCAGGCTCCAGCGCAATGTCGATGGAATGAATGGCGCTGTTCAAGATGCCCTCAGCTGCGCGCCATGATCCATGTCGACGAGTTCACCGCGCAGCGAGTTCGGCAAGGCCTCGGTGATGCGGATATTCACGAACTGCCCGACCTGTTCCGGTGACGCATCGAAATTGACCACACGGTTGTTCGCCGTCCGGCCGCTCAACTGGTCTGCCCGTTTACGCGAAGGTTTCTCGACCAGTACCGTCTGCACGCTACCGACCATCGCGGCACTGATCGCGGCGGCCTGTTCCGTGATGCGCGCCTGCAACCGCGCCAGCCGCTGTTTCTTCACCGCGAGCGGCACATCATCGGGCAGCGACGCCGCCGGCGTGCCGGGGCGCGGACTGTAGATAAAACTGAAGGAATGATCGAAGCCGATGCTGTCGACCAGTTCCATGGTCTGCTCGAAGTCCGCGTCGGTTTCGCCCGGGAAACCGATAATAAAGTCCGACGAGATACTGATACCGGGGCGTGCCGCGCGCAGGCGACGGATAATCGACCTGTATTCCAGCACGGTATGGTTGCGCTTCATTTGTGCCAGCACCCGGTCCGAACCGGACTGCACCGGCAGGTGCAGGTGACCGACCAGTTCGGGCACCTCGGCGTAGGCCTGGATGAGGCTGTCGTTCATCTCCAGCGGGTGTGAGGTGGTGTAGCGGATACGGTCGATACCGTCGATGGCCGCGATGTAGTTGATCAGCAACGCCAGGTCCGCGATCTCGCCATCGTGCATTTCACCGCGGTAGGCATTCACGTTCTGGCCCAGCAGGGTCACTTCGCGCACGCCCTGTTCCGCCAGCGCTGCGACTTCCGCGATCAGGTCGTCGAACGGCCGGCTGACCTCCTCGCCGCGCGTGTAGGGCACCACGCAAAAGCTGCAATACTTGCTGCAGCCTTCCATGATCGAGACGAAGGCCGTCACCCCCTCGGCACGCGGTGCCGGCATGCAATCGAATTTCTCGATCTCCGGGAAGCTGATATCGATGACCGGCTGATGCGCACGGCGGGCGTCGTCGAGCATGGCCGGCAGCCGGTGCAGGGTCTGTGGCCCGAACACGATATCCACGTAAGGCGCGCGGCTGCGGATCGCCTCGCCCTCCTGGCTCGCCACGCAGCCGCCGACACCGATCACCAGCTCCGGCCGGCGGTCCTTCAGTTCCTTCCAGCGGCCGAGTTCGGAGAACACCTTCTCCTGCGCCTTCTCGCGGATCGAACAGGTATTCAGCAGCAGCACATCGGCCTGCTGCGGCTCATGCGTTATTTCCAGCCGATGCGAGGCCGCCAGCACGTCCGCCATTTTCGCGGAATCGTACTCGTTCATCTGGCAACCGTGGGTCTTGATGTAGAGCTTGCCTGTCATGCCTGTAACGATAATTGGAATCAGCCTTTATGATACCGCATCATGGCGCCTTCTGGCTGCTCAATGGCGACGGGACCGGGCAGGCATCGGGAAATAATAACAAAAAGATGACAGACCAGGGCCAGTCTGCTCCCGGTTCCATGGATTCATTCGACCGACCTGGCCCGGGACAGCCGCTCGACCCGGGCTGTGCCCCTATTGCTGCGCCCCTGTTAATGGTTTGACCAGCTCCCTGCTGGTGTCACGCAAGCAAATTGCATTTCTCTGCGTGCTCTGTGTTCCGAGTGGCAAATTTTTTTGCGCCTTTGCGCCTTTGCGCGAGCAAGGTCTTTGTCGACGCAAGAAAAAAGGAGTCGGCCGATAAGCCGGGTTCTGTCGTGGACAGCCATTCATCTGGGCACTGCGTCACCGCATGCCTCAAGCAACCTACCCGGGGACCGCGCGGGCCGCACGATTGTCCCCCTATTTGGTCTTGCTCCGGGTGGGGTTTACCCTGCCACGCCTGTTACCAGCCGCGCGGTGCGCTCTTACCGCACCATTTCACCCTTACTCGTACCGAAGTACGGGCGGTATATTTTCTGTGGCACTTTCCATGGACTCGCGCCCTCCAGGAATTACCTGGCACCCTGCCCTGTGGAGCCCGGACTTTCCTCCCCGCTTGCGCGGAGCGACTGCCTGGCCGACTCCAGCGGGAAGTATAAGTGAATAACGCGTGCGGGTGTGGTCAATCGTCCATAAAAGGTTTGCGCATGCCGCGAAACATTCGGCCAACCAGCCGATTTACTGGATTGTTGCGCAACAGGCCAGGCAACAGCGCGCGCTGCTTGCGCAGTTTCATAGTCTCTTTCAGATGATTCAGGCCCGCATGATCGGAATCGATGCGCAATCCGTAGCGTAACGCCGTCCATGCACTCTCGCGGTTACCGAGCCGGTGCTCGGCCATTGCCAGGTTGCATAACACGTCCGCATCCTGCGCTTCGCCGGCGGCCGCCTTGCGGCACAATTTCACGCCGCTCCGGTCACCCTCGCATACCCGCGACAGGCCATGGAAAGAGGTATAACGGCCCTGCAAGATATCGCCAAGGTCAGCGCCTTCATCCGCGGCACGAAAATACGGCAGGGCGCCCGCATAATCATTGTCGTGGAAATGCTTGAGCCCCTGAGAGAAATCCTCGCGCAGCACTTGCCCGGCATCCGTGCTCCCGGTCGGTGTGTCTTTGCCCATACATCCCCCGATGTACTGGACGCCTGCCAACCATGGGCGGGTACCCGCCCCCACGGGTACTTTTGAACCACCCGGCAAAGCAGGTGTTACCCTGAAGCGTATACGGTTTTTCCATAAACGCAAGGATTGCCTTCTACCGGGCCAAAACGGTTAACCCATTATTTTCAGCAACCTGGCGGTTCGACCCGCCACCGGTCGAGTGGAGAAATGACGGCTAACCGGTATAATCGCGCGCTCCCGAAGCAGGAGATGGCCCGGGCCGGCGAAACCGGCCATGCCAGCCGCGCACTGCGTGGCTTTGTTTTTATGGATATTACAAAGAATATTTCACCCGCACTCACACGGACCGGCGACAAGGAACTGCGCAGCCGCGTACGCCTGTTCGGCAACCTGCTGGGCGAGGTGCTGCGCGAGCACGCCGGTGAAGACATCCTGCGGGCCGTCGAGTCCTTGCGCAAGGGTTACATTCGCCTGCGCAAGCAGGAGGACGACAAGCTGCGCGCGCGTCTGACACGCATTACCACGGACCTGGGCCCGAATGAACTGACCGACATCATCCGTGCATTCAACCTGTACTTCAGTCTCGTCAACGTGGCCGAAGAAGCTTTTCAGCACAGCGAACGCCGCAAGCAGCTGCGCAGGCACGACCGGTTATGGCGCGGATCGTTCACGCGCACGATGGAAGAGCTGCACAACGAGGGCATCGGGCCGCAACAGCTGCAGCAATTGCTCGACCAGACATTGTATCTGCCGGTGTTCACCGCGCACCCGACCGAGGCCAAGCGTCGCACGCACATGTATGCATTGCGGCGGATTTTCCTGGTCAGCGAGAAGCTCGATGACACGCGTCTCGGCATGGAGGAACGCAACGAGATCAAGGCGGATATAAAACAGCAGATACAGGTGCTCTGGAAAACCGACGAGGTGCGCGCGCACAAACCCACGGTCGAGGACGAAATACGCAACGGCCTCTACTTTTTCCGCGAGAGTCTGTTCAAGGCGGTACCGAAGACCTACCGCTACCTGGAAAATTCAATTCGCAGTGTTTACGGCACACGCGACTTCGGACCGGTGATCACGGTACCCGGCGGCCTGCTGCGCTTCGGCTCGTGGATCGGCGGTGACCGCGACGGCAACCCGTTCGTCAAACCGGAAACCACCGCCCTCGCCTTGCGCCTGCACATGCGCGAAGTCCTGGCAATGTACCTGGAGAAGGTAATTGGTCTCGGCCGCCGGCTGACGCACTCATCCCGCCTGTGCCCGTTCTCCGAGGAATTCCTGAATAGCCTGGCGGACGATGAACGCCGCTTTGCCGAAGCCTGCAGCGACTTTCCAAAGGCCTACGAACATGAACTCTACCGTCGCAAGTTATTCATCATGGCCGCTCGCCTTCGCCTTAACCTGTCCGCCGTCGACCAGCGTATAGAAAACCCGGATTGCGACCCCGGCATACACCGATGACCGGTTACGATTGTGAAGACGATTTCCTGAACGATCTGCTGCTGATCCGCCAATCACTGCTGGCGGACGGCGATGACAACGTCGCCGCCGACAAACTGCAGGACCTGATCCGGCTGGTGGAAACTTTCGGCTTTTTCCTGATGCACCTGGATATTCGGCAGGAGTCCACGCGTCACACCGACGCGGTCGCTGACATCCTCAGGCAGCTGCCGGGTGCAATCGACTACGACGGACTGGACGAAACAGCGCGTCAGCAGTTGTTGTCCACCAGCCTTGCCGGGCCCGTGCCTGCTATCGACCGCAGCCGGCTGTCCGAAGAGACGCGCGAGACCCTTGAAGTGCTCGACGTCATGCTCCACATGCAGGATGAAATAAGCCTGCATGCATTCGGTAATTACGTGATCTCGATGACGCATACGGCCAGCCATATTCTCGAGGTCATGTACCTCGCCTGGCTGACCGGCCTTGCCGGAAAACAGGGAGAAGACTGGTTTTGCCGCATCAGCATCAGCCCGCTCTTCGAGACCATCGAGGACCTCGACCATGCCGAAGACGTGCTGTCGCAACTTCTGGAGAACGAGATCTACCGCGCCTTGTTGCACAAGTCGGGCAAATGCCAGGAAATCATGCTGGGCTATTCCGACTCCTGCAAGGACGGCGGCATTCTCGCCTCCAACTGGGGGCTCTACGAGGCACAGAAAAAAATCATCGCGATCACCGATCGCCATGACATCCAGGTGCGACTGTTCCACGGGCGCGGCGGCACCATCGGGCGCGGCGGCGGGCCGACACACGAATCCATCCTGTCGCAACCGCCGGGTACCGTGCACGGACAGATCAAGTTCACCGAACAGGGCGAGGTACTGCGCTACAAGTACAGTAATATCGAGACAGCCGTCTACGAACTGTCCATGGGCATCACCGGCCTGCTCAAGGCCAGCCTGGTACTGGTCAGGCCGGCCGCACACGACCGCCGTGACTACATGGGTATCATGGACGAAATCACGGCCATCGGCGAGACCTGCTACCGTGACCTGATCGACAATACCCCCGGACTGTTCGACTATTTCTACGAAGTAACCCCGGTCACCGAGATCGGGCTGCTGAACATCGGTTCCCGCCCGTCGCACCGCAAGCAGCAGGACCGGTCCAAGAACTCGATCCGCGCTATTCCCTGGGTGTTCGGCTGGGCACAGTCACGCCACACGCTGCCGGCCTGGTACGGACTCGGCTCCGCCCTGCAGGCCTGGCGCAACGAAGACCCCGCGCGGCTGGCACGGCTGCAGGAAATGTACCGCGAGTGGCCGTTCTTCCGCTCCCTGCTGGGCAATATCCAGATGGCACTGTTCAAGGGCGAAATGAATATTGCCCGCATGTACACCCGGCTGGCGAAGGACCCGGCGCTGGCGGAGCGGATCTACACGAAAATCCTCGACGAGTACCGGCTGACAGTCACGCAGGTCCTCGGTATCAGCGGTACGCACCAGCTGCTGGAGGAAAACCCGCAGCTCGGGTTATCACTCTATCGGCGCAATCCCTACCTCGACCCGCTCAACAATATCCAGGTCACCCTGCTGTCGCGCTATCGCGATTCCGGACTCTCCGACGACGAGCGTGAACGCTGGCTGCACCCGCTGCTGCGGTCGATCAATGCCATCGCCAGCGGCATGCGCAACACCGGTTAGTCCGGATCCGGTACAGTCGCGCCTGCAAGGCGCTCCTGCGAAGTTGAACAGGCATTGCAGGAGCGCCTTGCAGGCGCGAACCGGAAAATTCCGAAACACCTAAATATCAACTGGTTTCAGCCGACCAGTTCACACAGGTATGTACAATTTTAGGTTATAGTTAGCCTGCCCGGCTTCTACAGGGACCCAGGACACGCCCGACCATGTCAAATCGTCATGCACTGGTTGTTGATGACTCCAAGACGGCACGCGTCACGCTAAAACGCATGCTGGAGCAGCAGAACCTCGATGTAGACACGCTGGAGTCCGCGCAGGAAGCGCTGGACTACCTCGGCGAACATACCCCGGACGTGATCTTCATGGACCACATGATGCCGGGGATGGACGGTTTCGAGGCCGTGGAAGCCATCAAGGGCAACCCGGATACCGCCACCATACCGATCATGATGTACACCTCCAAGGAGGGTGACCTGTATGTCAGCCAGGCGCGCGCACTTGGCGCCATCGGCATCCTGCCCAAGCACGTCGAGCCGGCGGAATTGTTCGAGGTTCTCAACAGCCTCGGCCTGGCAAGAGACCGCCGCGTCAAAAGCAGCCGGGATAGCGCCGTCGTTCTGATGGAGGATGCACCCGAAGTCGCACTGTCCGCGGAACAGGAAGACATTCGTGATATCGCCTACGAGGCAGCGGAAGCAATCAGCGGACACGAACCCGTCACCCGCCGGCTCGGCGGCCTGCTTGAAAACTACCATCATGAAATAACCGAACAGATCCGCGACTTGCGTTATGAGCTCAGCGAGCTGACTGCCGCACGCACTGCACCGGGCGGCGTCAACAGCAAGTTACTCGCGGCGGCGGTCTTCGTGCTGATGCTGATACCGTTACTCTGGTTATACAATACGCACCTGGACACCAGCAACGAACTGGTAACCGCCGATAAGAAAATCGATGAGCTGGTAAATTCGCAACAACTGCAAGCCAGCCGGGAGGCGGAAAGCGCCGATTTGCGCGTGCAACTGGACAATCATGAGACCAGCGCGCGCTTACAATCACAACGCCTGTTCGACAGTATCGCCTGGGCGGTCAACCTGAGCAGCCCTTACGGCATTTACGAGGAGGCCTTCAGCGACCAGCGACTGGCAATCGTGCAGGAACTGCTGACGCGGCTGACCGCAATGGGTTTCAAGGGGACGGTACAACTGGAGTCACATCTCGGTGACTTCTGCCTGACCGGCGACGAAATCAACGGTTACATTGCAACCGACGATGATATGTATGTTTCCGAGTGCAGCCTTGTCGGTCACCCGTTGTACCAGTTGCCGACGCTGGGCGAACGCCAGTCCATCGGTTTTGCCAACTTCCTGGCCACATCGCCGCTGATCAATGGCAGCGACATCCAGCTGGAACTGGTGAACTACCGCAACAGCCGGCCGAAACTCGCCTACCCCCCGCAGCAGCCCGGCGTCACAGTCAGTGAATGGAATAACATTGCCGCCGCGAACAACCGGGTGGAAGTCACGCTGATACCGGAACCGTAGGTGTAGGGTCAGCGCACAATTTTTCCTCATATCAGGAAAAATTGTGCGCTGACCCCAACTAGATATCAATCAGTTACGCGACCTTCCTGAGTCCCGGCTTCAAGCAGCAATTCCGGCCAGGCCCGCAGCGCATAGGGCATGGCTTCCGGCGCGTCCGCCAGTTGCGCCATCGCCCAGGCCGCGGTTTGCCGCGCCCGTTTGGTGTATTCCTGGTTGCCGGTGAGGCGGCCCAGCGCGAGCAGCACGTGGATCGACACACTGTTATCCGACAGGCTGGCGCCATCAATCACCTGTTTTTCCCGTAACCACGCCGCGCCGTGACTGGCGGTATTGTAAAAGCCGCCGTGCGTATCATCCCAGAATAATTCGATCTGCCGGTCGACAAGCCGTCGCGCCTGTTCGAGCCAGCGCTTCTTGCCGCTCACCCGGTAGAGTTGCAGCAGTCCCTCGGCCATACCGGCATAGTCTTCACTGAACCCGGCGACCCCGCGGGTATTTTCCCGCCAGTCGCGGTATAAAACGCCTTTCTTTTCGTCATGCAGGTTGTTCATTACGAATGCTGCCGCCTGTTCCGCCGCCTCGATGTATCGCGGTTCGTCAAGCAACCGGCCTGCAAGCGCCAGCGTGGTGATCATGTAACCGTTCCACGCCGTGACGACCTTGTCATCGACCGGTACCGGCGGACGCTTGTCGCGTGCTGCACGCAATATATCGTCAGCCTTTTCATTGCGCTGTGTGACTACATCCAGGCCAACCCCGAATTTCCTTGCCAGCTGTTTATCGTCCAGTACCAGGACAAGGACGTTCCTGCCATCCATTTCACCCGTCACGTCATGCAGGGCATTGCCTTGCTTCGCCAGGCCATAACGAGCGATTACCCAGTCCAGCAGTTCGCCCTCCCCCAGCGCTGCCGTGAGCTGTGACCAGTCCCAGGTGTAGTACGCACCCTCCTCCATGTGCGCGTCCGGCTGACGTGTGACCGGGCTGTCCGCACTGAGCGCGGAGAAAAACCCGCCCTGCGGATGCCGCAATTCGCGCAGACTGAAATCCAGTATGCCCCGCACCGTGCCGGCAAAGTCCTCACGCCGTGTGTCGCGCCACGCAACCAGGTAAGCCCGGGCGATCAGGGACTGGTCATAGAGCATCTTCTCGAAATGCGGCAGGCGCCATTCGAAGTCCGTTGAGTAGCGGTGAAAACCACCCCCGAGGCGGTCATGAATCCCGCCGGCGATCATCCGCTCTAGCGTGTGCACGGCCATGTCGTGACTGGACGTCTCCGTGTCCTCGAGTAAAAACAGCAGGCGCGCAGGCTGCGGAAACTTGGGCGCCATGCCAAAGCCGCCCTGCAACTCGTCGTAGCTGTCCCGGTACTCGTGCCGCGCCTGCTCGACCGGCGCACTGGGTAAGTTTCGCCGGGCGCGCGGAACGCCCCAGCAACTCCAGCCGCTCAACCGCATTTTGCGCGGTCGCACGAATGCCGGGTTCGTCCTCAACCCACAGCGCCGCCAGGCGTTGCAGCAGCTCCCTGAATCCAGTCCGGCCCGAGACGGATTCCGGCGGGTAATAGGTCCCGCCGAGGAACGGCTTGCCATCGGGCGTCGCCCATACCGACATCGGCCAGCCGCCCCGGCCCAGTGTTATCTCGACATACAGCATGTACGCGGCATCCAGGTCCGGGCGCTGCTCGCGGTCGATCTTGATGGCGACGAAGTGCTCGTTCAGCAACTTCGCAATGGACGGGTTGCTGAACGATTCGCGCGCCATGACATGACACCAGTGGCAGGTAAAGTAGCCAATGGAAATAAACAGCGGCTTGTTCTCCCGGCGCGCCTTATTCAGCGCCGCCTCGCCCCACGGGTACCACTCGACCGGGTTGTCGGCATGCAGTTGCAGGTACGGGCTGGACTCGTCCGCCAGCCGCCAGCCACCCGTTTGCGCGGCTGCAACCAGGGCGGCATAACACAACAGGCAACCCGCCAGTACCAGTTTAGGGATTGCGTTCACAATATTGTTTTGGGTTAGCACCGCGAAACCCCTGTAAACCGTGTTTCAAGGTCTTTCCAGTTCAAGGGGTCAGAGTACTTGAACGCGAACCGTTCAAGTACTCTGACCCCTTGAAAGAGTTTGATTGTTAATAACAGGGTATGAATCATGGTCTATGGATCAATGTGTCTGACCCCGTCGATGCGAGTCAGCGCTTCAGGTTTCGCAGCCGCACGTTACCCGGCTTGTCGGCCCGCTTCTCCAGAAACCACATGTCCAGCGCCTCCTGCTTGCCAACCTCGTGCTGCTGCTGCGCGGATGCCTCGGCGCCGCCGCACAACTCCACGCCGATCGCCCGGGCTCGCTGCCTGTTTGCGGCATCCCCGGCGAGCAGCCCCTCGGTGGACAGGCGCTCGATCATTTGTGCCGCGAGCGCCTCGCAGTCAAGATCGATGTCCTGCGCATATGCCGGCAGGCAGGCAACGGTGAACAGTAATACGGAAAACTTCCAGGCTTTCATGTGTCAGTACCGGCCGCAGGAACAGGGACAGGGCGGAATCGATATAAATAATACACGATGCGGGAACCTGTAAGAGACGGAGGAACTAATATGTATCACCTTCATCAACTTATGTTACTTAATTCAACCGAACTGGTAATGCTTGGAGATCGGGTCGGTGATATCCCAGACACAGGACATGCCGGCCGGAAAGATCACGTAGTCGCCGGCGCTGATGCGCACGGGCTCGCCGCCCTCCGGAGTCACCGTGACCTCTCCGGAGAGAATGTAACAGGTCTCCTGCGCATCATAGGTCCAGTCAAAGCGCGAGACCTCTTTCTCCCAGACTGGCCAGTCAAACACGCCTAGCGCTTCAAGCTGCGACCGGGACGGGTTCTGCTCAACAGTAATTTCCATAATATTTTCCCTCATGGGCCGAATATCTAGCGACGGAAGAACAGGTTGATAATGATACTCGCAACAATACTGATGATGATCATGGAGGTGATCGGAATGAAGACCGTGCCGTGTTCGCCCTCGCGGCGAATATCACCCGGCAGGTGCCCGAACCAGCCAAACAGGCCGGGCGCGAACTGCACGACCAGTCCGACGAGCACCACGACCAGGCCGACGATGATCAATAATTTCCCCATCGTCATGCGCTATTCGGCAAGCGCGCGCAGGTACGACGCCAGGTGTCGTTGTGCAAACTGCGCGCGGTCCCAGTGCTCTTCCGTCAGCCGGTCCCCGGCGTCTTCCCGCATGAGATAAGTCCAGGCCCGGCACAGTCGGCCATCGGCCAGGGAAACGAAGACACGCCGGCGCTCATACTCATCCCCTTCATAACGATCGAGCCGCCGCAGTTGCGCATAGTCGATACTGTCATAGACAACACCGTGCGTGCGCGCGCCCGGCTCGGGAACGACGCCGGGATACACGCACCCCTGCACGCTGTAGCAGGCGTGGTTTTGCAGGACCGCGGGACGGCCCGCGGCGCGCGCACCGCAGACCCGCCGCAGGATGTCGGGAAAGACCAGCGTGCCGTAACAGAACAGGCGCATGATTTCATTGTAGCCTGTCGGCCGTACCGGCCGGCAGGCCCAGCAAGGCGCGTACGTTTCGCGTGGTTACGCGTGCCACCTCCGCCGGGCTGGCGTCGCGCACCTCGGCCAGCGCGGCGAGACAGAACGGCAGGTACTCGGGGCTGTTGCGTTCGCCGCGGTGTTGCGCGACGGTCATGTCGGGCGCATCGGTCTCCAGCACGATGGATTCCAGCGGCAGTTCACGGGCGAGCGCACGCAACTTGCTGGACCGCTCGAACGTCAGCATGCCGCCGAACCCGAAACTGAACCCCAGCGCCCGGTAATGCTCCGCCTGTTGCAGGCTGCCATTGAAGGCATGCACGATGCCGCCCCTGACACGGATCCGTTTCAGCGTCGCCAGTACCGGGTCATGCGCCTTGACGACATGCAGTATCACCGGCAGGTCCGCACTGCGCGCAACTTCCAGCTGCGCTTCAAACAGCGCCTGCTGGCGGTCACGGTCGATGCCCTTGACGTGATAATCGAGCCCGATCTCGCCGACCGCCACCGGGTGATTGCGCTCGAGCACGGCTTCCAGTGCGGCGATGTCGCTCCCGGCATGTTGTTCCAGGTACACAGGGTGCAGGCCAAAGGCCGGGTACAACCCCGCCGTCTCCGCGCACAGCGACTGCAGCGCCGCCCAGGTGGATGCCTGCACACCCGGCACCACGATCGCGTTGACGCCGTTGTTGCGGCAGCGCGCAAGGACGGCTGCGCGGTCGGCGTCAAAGGCCGGCAGATCGATATGGCAATGGCTGTCGATCAGTTCCATACACCGATTGTATGCATTTACAGCCGTCAAACACAGCCGATTTCTGGTATGTTGCCGCATCATGACGACAGACAGTGAACGACGATTCGGCGGCGTCAGCCGGTTGTACGGGGAACGCGGCCTGCAACGGCTGCAACAGGCGCATGTCTGCGTGCTCGGCATCGGCGGCGTCGGCTCCTGGGCGGCCGAGGCGCTGGCGCGCTCGGCAGTCGGCCGAATCACCCTGGTCGACCTCGATCACGTGGCCGAATCCAATATCAATCGCCAGCTGCACGCACTGACGGACACGCTGGGCATGGCCAAGGTACAGGTCATGGCCGATAGAATTCGCTCCATCAACCCGGACTGCGGAGTGCATGCCGTCGAGGATTTTCTCACCATCGATAACATGGCGTCACTGCTCGAGGGCGGCTTCGATTACATCATCGACTGCATCGACGGTTTTCGCACCAAGGCGCGGTTGATCGCACATTGCAAACGAAACAAACTGCGCCTGATCACCGTGGGCGGCGCCGGCGGTCAGCGTGACCCGACCCGCATTCGTGTGGCCGACCTCAGCCGGACCGAACATGACGCCCTGTTCTCCAAGACCCGCAAGCTGCTGCGCTACGAGTATGGTTTCCCGTGCAACCCCAGGCGGCGTTTCGGTATCCCCTGCGTATATTCCCTGGAACAGCCACTGTTCCCGGCACAGGACGGTGACGTCAGCCCCGCAAAACCCGAACACATACCCGGCGGCGGGCTGACGTGCGCCGGCGGTCTTGGCTCGGTCATGCCGGTGACGGCCGGTTTCGGGCTGGCGGCTGCCGCCCATGTGCTCGGTAAATTAACGGCCCCCTGTAAATAACCGTGTATGTATAACCCGATCGAACAAAGGGTATGCATCTGAATATTGTTAACGATGGTCTATTGCAGACTCTTTACTTGAACCGGGGTTGCCTGTTTTTCGATTACAGATGGGTCCAGACCAGCACCGATTTGCCCAGCGAAGTTCAACCCCCATGACCACATATCCCCGTCCTCGGCGACAGCAATCACATGAGAGTGACCCGCTGCTATCGAAAGAACGGGGCCCAGACCCATTACCTGGCCGGCTGTATTACGACCACAGGCACTGTTTGGAAAACAGTCATCCGGCGCCGGGGTTCCATCGCCCAGTTGCCCGGACCTGTCATCGCCCCAGGTCCATACCGTCCCGTCTGTCTTCAGCGCTACACTGAATAAACCGCCGGCTGCGATGGCATGCACATCGGAAATGTCAGGTATCATCACAGCCGCATAAGGCCCGAGCGGGCTGTGGGGCGCACTGCCCCGCTGACCAAATCCATCATCGCCCCATGCCCATACATTGTTACCGGCATCGAGCGCCAGACAATGCGCAACACCACAGGCAATATCCGTAATATTGGCAGGCAACCCGGGTACGACCGCCGGTGTCTGGAATGATGTAGTAAGAATACCCGCCTGCCAGACTGTGCCATTGATCAGTGCAATCGTGGCCTGGCCAGCGGCCGCCACCGCAGTGACGTCGCTACTGAATTCAGGCACGAGTCCGGGTGTGGATGAAATCGGAACCGGCTGACCATTAATGTCAGTCGTTTCCGACGTGCTGTAACCCAGCTGATAAACGCCATTTGCACCCCAGGTCCAGGCCGAGCCATCTGTCTTGAGCGCTACCGAGTGATTGTTACCAACATCGACGGCCATCACGTCATTTAATACAAGCGTTGGACCTGTCCAGGTTTGCGGGTTGCCGTCGCCGATCTGGCCATAGCTATTCGCTCCCCAGGCCCACAGAGTGTTTGACGTATCAATCGCGAGCACATGTGAGCCGGTTGAACCGCTTCCGTGCAATGCACGGAAACTTGTCACCGGCAAGGTGAATTCCATGGGTGAGGTTTCAATTAGTTCCTCTTGCGCGCCTGGCGGATACCGCAACAAGCCGTTAAAGTTACTCCCCCAGCCCCACACAGTGCCGTCACAGTCAATCGCAAGTGTGGTGGCGGATACCGGCCCCACGGCTGCCGGGAAACAGACACGCCGGCCGATGACTGCACCGACCGCGCCATTGTCATCGGTCTCATTACCCAGGTCGCCGCGAAACACCAGCATGTATTCGTTGGGCGTTGCAGGCGGCGGTGTGGTCGGTGGCGTAGAAGGTCACGGCTGCGCTTTTTGTATCCGGAGCCAGTGACGTAGTAGTCCAGGTTGCCCCCGGCACGGGATAGCGCAGACCGTCCGTGGCATCGTAGTAGAGCGTGAAATCGCCGGTCGCCGTCTCCTGGCTGTTGTTCTTGATGTAGTAGGTATTCGGGTCCACGACATCGCGCAGCAGCGCAATTCGCCCGCGGAAGAAGTAGTTGATCAGTCCTGCTGAATAGGCCACGGCGCGCGGGATCAGGTGATCGGCCATGGCGATGTAGTTTTCTGACCCAAGCATTCTCGCACTTGCAACGGCATATGTATTAGGACCTGTCGGTATATGCCAAAACCCTCTGGTTGATAAAGGCACTGTGCGCACATCACCATTGGGAAGTGGCGCATAAACTGGATCAACATATTGTGGATTCAAAGTATCAGATACAGTCCCGTAAAATACATCCTTATATTTAAGGCCTCCACTCTGCAAGCATGGATTGGAATCATTTATCCTCAACTTTAGGTAGATGCTCTCATCATCAGGCGGATTACTGTATTGCGTATCCCCTAAATTATTGCCAGCAGTAAAGAATCCACGATTGCTGTAATCCGCCAGACCTGTACCGGATGTTACATTTCCCGGTCCGGAACTAAAGAACCCGGCAAAGGTGTTGATCTGGCCTAAGTCTGGAGCAGGATAGGTATCGTAATCAATAGAATCAACCGGTCTGGTTCTTCCATTAAAACATTTGAATGTCTTTGATTTTGCGCGTTCATCTGTCTGTTTTTCAAACATCTGACGTACTGCACCATTGATAAATGAATGTGCCTCATTCCTCGTATGCTGTGGCTGACCTGCATCTTGGACGAGATGCACGATATCTCCAAGTGAGCGGAACACAGTGGCCCAGTAGGCGTTGCGAGCTTGTTCGGCTTCAGCTGTATTAGCAGGAGTGATACCACCGCCATTGCCGTTCGGCATAATATCGGTACCAATACTTCCATTCGTTGCACGTCCAGTTAGTGCACGATACATTGCTTCTCGGGCATCCTGAATTGTGAAGTGATTTCGCCGACCCAACTCATATATCGGGCCCGCCGCAAACGCATCTATTGTACCCAATGCCCAATTGGGTGATGAATGTATCGGTTGAGGATTATCGTCAGGCATAGGCGTACCATTTAATGCCTGCGCTTGAGGTGTTAGTTTTGTTGGGTCAAAGAAATGCTGATAGACACGATAGAAATCGCCGTATGGATCTTCGCGCGGAGAGTCTCCGCCAATTCTTAACCCAAAGTACGTACCCAAATCGTCCTCTCTGATCGCACCCCGGATTAACCAGCCTTTTAGGCTATCTGGATCATTTTTTGCAGGCGCCGGTATTATTCCTACCCCATATTCAGACGTGTGGCGCTCAAAAATATTGCTGCCTGAAACGTCGAAATATAGCGATCCAACATCCTGGATAGAACTTAAAATATCCAGGTCATCCAAAAGACGTTCATCGGTAAGAATTGACATATCATACGATGAATCTGTCATAAGCGCATGCGTAGCGACCTCATAACAATAAACAGGCACAGCAAGCATGATTAGAAACGCAAAAATTATTGTTTTATAGTATGTAGTTGTCATATTAATTAATCTTTTTACGACGACTTTTTAAGCGCTTCGTCGCTAATTCGAATCCCATCTCATTAATTTCCACACTGTATAATATCGACTCCACATATTCTTTATCTTCGCTCGTCTTCGCAATGGACTGCGCTTCTTGTAGTAACTGACGGTTGAATGCATTGATACCATCTGAGTTATCAGAACAGTCAATCACCCTGTTCGCTAGATACTCAAGTCTTTCCAAATTACTCCTGGCATCTGACACCATTGCAAGTTTACTCGGGAAATAGCTATCTGCCATTTTATAACCCCGCATATAAGCGCTAGCAGACACGTGCGGATCCATCATCACGCCGACGCTGTCGATATTCACCCATCGTCCGACATGGAAGTGGCCGCTCTCATCGGATACTGCAACCTCGGCGTGTACACATACTGATTGCGAATCAACAAACAAGCCGGCTTCGCCTGTCCATGTCACCGCCACATAAGCACCCGCTATCGGTTCACCTGTTTGCTCGTCGTATACCTTCCCTTGCGTGGTTGGTGGCGAGTAAAGTAACGACTGCGCTTTTTGTATTCGGGGCCAGTGAGCAGTAGTCCAGTGTTGCTCCCGGTACGGCATAGCGCAGGCCGTCCGTGGCATCGTAGTAGAGCGTGAAATCGCCGGTGGCCGTCTCCTGGCTGTTGTTCTTGATGTAGTAGGTATTCGGGTCCACGACATCGCGCAGCAGCGCTATACGCCCCCGAAAGAAGTAGTTGATCAGCCCTGCCGAGTAGGAAACCGCGCGAGGCAGTAACAGGTCACCCTGATCGAGATAATTTTCACGAGTCAGGGCGTAACCGAAGTTCTCAAATACATCACCTGGCTCTGTTTCATCCGGCGTGCGCCAGATTCCACTGCTGGACAAGCGCACACCGCTCGCCTGATAGGCCGTATCAGTCTGCAGCTTATCTACCACTGAGCCCAATAAAAGTTTCTTGCGGAAGAACTGGCCGCTGGGCAGGCAGGGATTGGTTATCACTGCGTCCATCTCTGATGTGTGTACAGGTAGTGAATATGGCGAGCTTCCACTGTCATTGATGTTGGTGCCTGCAGAAAAAAAGCCCCGATTACTGTAGTCTGCAATTCCCTTGCCGTTGACCACGTTACCGCCGGCACCGGCCTCGGTCGTGAAAATTTCACCGAACGTGGAAAAGTTAAGGTCCGGATAACCGCCATAGGCAACTGGAAATGGCGGGTCTTGTCTGCCGCTGAAACATTTATAACCTTTTTGCTTCACTCTGTTATCCGTATATTTCTCGTAGGCTTTCGCACCTAAGGTACCGTTGGATAAATGCACATCGTTACGGGTATGCTGTGGCTGGGCGACATCCTGTACCAGGTGCAGAACATCACCCAGCGCCCGGAAAGTCGTCGCCCAGTAGGCCTTGCGCACGTCCTCTAAGGCCGGGGTATTATTTGGTCCGATATCGGTCGTACCGTCACTGGCCTGTCCGGTAAGCGCCCGGTACATGGCCTCGCGTGCATCGAAGAAGCTGTAGTGATTATCTCGATTGGCATCCGGCGTATTGGGTTGTGCGAAGACATCGGCACTGCCCATGCCCCAGTCCGGCGAGCGTACTTTCGTAAACGGGATAAAGGGATTCGTCAATGGAATCTTTCTGACCGGATCGTAGAAATGATGTATAACACGCGGCGGCAGCGGCCACAGATCATCCTCCCGGATCGAGCCGCGCATCAGCCAACCGCGGATTTCCAGATCGTACTTAACCTCGGGCATAAATTCTTTCTCATTCTTACTTTTTTCCTGTAACACTTGCGATGACGATACGTCATAGTAGTACTCGCCAAATGGTATGCTGACATCCAGCGCTTCAAAGCCCAGCTCACTGATAAACCGGTCATCCACGGCAGGATTCAGGACCGACCTGAGGTAGGCCTGGTCAGTCAGATAGGCATGGGTTGTCTCTTTATAAGCCAGACACTGGCTTGCCGTGGAGATACAGCAAAGAAATACAAATATTTTTAGATAAACGATTTTAATCATTTCTTTCTACGTTCTCGAAGTCTATTGCGTGCCTCATCGCTACCATATAGCAGGTCCTCATACGCATATTGCAGACTTTCAATCTGCGCCATATCACTTCTCTTCAATTCCAGTCCCAGGGCTTCGTCAAGCAAAGCCTTTAGATATGTCAGCCGGTTCTTGTCACTCTCGCCGGCATCCGGGCAGGCGCTTTTTCTGCGCAGCTGTATGAGATACTCAAGCCGTTCACTCCCTTTCCGGTCATCCTTCTCCATCCAGTACACGCCGGACTTGGTGTAGTCCCCGCCGCTGTTTCTCGAAGAGTAGCGATACCCTTTCACATAGACATTCCAGTTCACCCACTTGTCAGTGATCATATGTCCTTTCACTTCGGTATAGGCCGGAATCTTGAAGCGGCCTTCGGTATCTGCAACCGCACTCTCTATGTGGTAGCAGGTCGAACGAAAGTCCGCCCAGGCAGGGATATCACCACGCCACTTCGCAACAATAATCGCCCCTGCAATCGGCAGCTCGGTAGCGGCATCCAGAATCCTTGCCTGGTTCGCCGGCCAGTAACGCAGACTCGCGCAACTGGACAGGTTCGGGACCAGCATTGCGAGAAGCATGAGTGTTGTCATTTGCTTATAGAATCGTCGTTTCATAAGGTATCCATATAAAATAAAGTTACTCGGTCCAAAAATACGGGAATGTTCATTTCTCTGTGCGACCCCGTTCCCATCCCTTACATTTCGCCCACCCGCCAGACACCATCAGTACCTTTCACGAGATAGACGGTATAGAGCATCTGCTGGCCGGCTTCGTCACGGACCACGAGGATTTCAGCCACTTCACCGCCGAATGCCCCACCCAGGACCTGACCGAGCTGGTCCACCACGGCTGGCAACCCCGCACCCAGACTCGTCAGTACACCTTCATACTTGTTTTTCACATGCTCACTGGCAAACAGCATCGCCCCCGGCACGTCCCCGGCCCGCAGGGCATTCATCATGCCGTCATAGACGCCCCGTAATACCGCGCTCATACCGACCAGGTCACGCACCAATACGGTGACTTCACTGGTATAGGTCGCGCTCAGGCTGTCCGTCACTGTAACCCTGGTGGTGTAGAGCCCTGTGTTCGTGTAGGTATAGGTCAGCGCGGCATCCGGATCGGTTTCGGTCACATCCACCGTGCCATCATCATCAATATCCAGCTCGATAGTCTGGACGGTGATCGATGGATCAATACTCAGCGTAAAGCTGACGGCGTGCGGGGCTGAACCAACCGGCTCATCGACCGAGAGCGTCACGAGTGACGAAGCGCTACTCGTGACCGTGATGCTGTCAGTCACCGAGGTGCCATCCCGGGTGGTGACCACCACATCGATCGTCTGTGCACCCGGTACCAGCGGCAGCTCACTGACCTGGAACTGGCTGCCATTGACGACCGCCGGCAACCCATTCACCACCACCGATGACTGGGCACCCGCCTGAACGGTACCGCTCACGGAAATCCAGTCCGAGGCGATGTTCGCCCCGTTGCTCGGCTGGGAAATGGCCACCGCCGGCGCCGGCGGCGTACCACTCAGGGTGTAATCCAGCCAGGCCGAGGCATTACCGGCCTGGTCCTGCACCAGGACATAGAAATAGTCGCCCGCCTGGCCTGCCAGGGTAATGGTGAAGCTGCCGTCCGGATTGATGGTGCCGGTGGCCGTCTCGCCCGTCCTGGCATTCACCAGCCTGATAAAGGCGTCGGGCTCGGCACTGAGGGCGCCGCCGGATACTTCAAGCACGGGACCTGCCAATTCAACCGTGGTCAGGTTGGCTGGGTCCGGGGTGGCAGGTGGCGCGGTGTCCAGGGTGACCGTCAGGAGCTGTGCGGTGATGTTGCCGGCGAGGTCCGTCGCATCCAGCGAAATGACATTGGCGCCCTGAACCAGGGTCAAGGGCCCGTGGGTGAATGAATTATTCGTCGCGACCGCCACCGTTGAACTGTTGATCTGCAAACTTGCTACTTCATTCAGCGAGCCCGTGACGAGTTGCTGGTCCTGATTGGTAAACCCGCCATCCTGCGGCGCTGTCACGGTGATAATCGGCGGAACGGTGTCCAGCGTAACGAAGAAGTTGACCGAGAAGGTACTCTCTGAACTTGCATCAACACTCTTTGCACTGATCGTATTCAGGCCTTCTGCCAGGTTCACGTCCACTGTGAAATCGCCTTGCGGGTCCGCCATCGTACTGATATGAAAACCACCCTCGAGATACACATCCACTTGCGTATCCGCTACAGCCCGCCCGGTGAGCGTATAAACGGGGTTTTTGGTCAATGACAGCGTCGACGTCAGCACCGGGGGCAGGAGAATGACATTCTGGCTGATGGGTGAGAAATCGACAGTTGGGAAGCTGGGAACGTCGACCTTGTGGCGAATGGTCGTTTCTATATCCGCCAATACATCGGTTCCCCACCAGTTCTGGGTCGCATTTACCGTTGCAGAGGAATTATTAAAAAAACTGACCTCAAAATTATAAGTGATATTCCCGAGTATATTGTTGCCGTTAACGACAGGGGCAGGATCCCATGAGTAACCGCCCACGCCCCCGCTTTGTGCGTATATCCCGGTATAACTTCCCGTAATCAGATTGCCGGAAATGTCCGCTGAACAGGCACCGATTATCCGTATGCCATAGCTCACGTTATTCTCGATACGGTTGTCAGATACAATCGTACCGGCGCCTGTATTCCTGAGTTCCAGGCCCCATGTATTATTTATAAACTCATTTCCATTTATCGTTGCAGTGGGGAATGAGAGCAGCGAATACGGATCCGGCATATGCACTGACACGCCTGTATAATTATTGCTAAACACATTATTGGTCGCCAGCAGCGATGTTCCAGTTGTTGAAAAATCCACTCCATAATTATTATTCTCAAGCAGGCTGTCATAAATATTCAGGCCCCCACTGATCACCTTCACGCCATTTCTGGCGTATTCAATTATCGCATGATGGATATGGCGTGCACCGTACCAGTCCACAGGAGACCATCCCAACTATTACCACCTTGTGAGTTATCGATGGCAGTCAGCCTCACCTTGTTATTACTGGTGCCATTGATATAAAGATTACCAAGGACCGTAATGCCTGCCCCGGACGGAAAAGCAATCGTCGTTCCTTCCTCCAGCGTTAACGTGAATCCCGGTGGCACTATCACTCCGCCGGCCATTTGCAGTGATTGTCCGGCAGGGACGGTGAAGTCCTGATTCAGATAGCCATAGAAGAGGTCACTCTCCTGCAGCACCCCGTTTGGCGCTGTCAGAAAAGGTGAATAAGTCCACAATAGGTGAAGTCGTGCTGGCCCTGGCGTTATCAAAGATACCCGCAACAATGGTGGCGGGCTGGTCCGAGCCCCACCAGTTACCGGTGGCATCGAGTATGACACTTGAGGGTGATGCATACCCTGAAGCGTAGTAGTTGTAGATATTGTTCGAAAATATACTGTTGCCGTTGACTATCGGTAAATTATTAGCGCTGGCTTGCGAGGAAGCATTAACATAAATTCCATAATCGTTATTCGTAATAATGTTGCCATTTCGTACTATTCCCGCGCCGATGGCTACAGCAAATAGTAGTGCCCTGTATGTTATTACCTTCAATGATCGAGGTGCTGTTACCGATCGAAATACCCGTATCAACGTTCTGGATTGAGTTATTGATCAGCGAGGGTGATGAGCTGTAGACACCTATTCCATTGAAATCACCATTCTCAATGAGATTTCCGGAGACCACGCCATTGGCCGATTGGTTCAAGTAGATCCCTATGCCTGACATTTCTCTTATAGTGTTGTCAGCAATTGCAACATCATCTCCAAAAACAGAGATGGCTGTGTTGACATACTCAATAATCGTATTCTGAATAATCGACGCTGAAGGACTGCTGCCGCCATTATTCGGATCACCCACTACCACGCCCCACCATGAACCACGCACGGGTTGCGGATTGTCCGACGTCAGCAGCACAGGAGTTGACGGCTGGCCCTCGGATTTTATGGTTCCAAACACAATCAATCTCGATCGATCAATAAATCGTAATTCAGCCCCTGCCTGCAACGTCAAGGTAATACCCGGCATGACGACCAGCGCCCCCATAATAAGGGTTGGCGGGCCGGGTCCGATGGTTTCATCCTGGGTAATTAATCGAGATACAGTAGTTACTACCCGTCAGCACCCCATCGGGCGCATCCAGGAAAGGTGCCACCTTGACGAGTGGCGTGTCATACGAACCATTTTCTCTGAAATCACGTATGCCTGTCAGGATATCATTGGGGTCTGCCGATCCCCACCAGTTACCCGACACATCCAGTTCAATGGGTAGATTGCTCTCAAAGTTATCTACGTACAGATCGAAATCCTGATTAAATTTGATTTCATTACCCGTGATGATCGGAGCCGGATTATTACTCGCGTTTGCCCCATCGCCCCATAAATACTGATCCCATTCTGATTATCGGTAATGATATTTCCCGCATCGATGAGCGGATTCGCGGCCTCACCAATCCAGATTCCGGCATATGTCTTTTCGATCAGATTGCCGGTCATATGAATATATGAACGATAGACAGCCACCCCAGCTGGATAATAATACGGAGGATAACCCATACCAATATGGAAGATGTTATTCTCAACTACACCATTTGATACGTCATTCACCTGCAGGCCAACATTCCAGAATGATTTTATTTCACTATTGGCCAATCTGAAATCGGCACCATTTACAACCAGGGCAAAGGTGGTCATTTCGATGAATGCATACTCGAAGTCTACGGGGGATGCGCCACTCGATACAGTGATCCCTGCCCATTGACCAAGTGAGGGCGACAAATTAGAGGTGAATTTCACTCTGTTTGTCGCGTCTCCACGAACAGAAATTCCTCCGTTTACGACAAGACTTGCACCATATGTAAATCGCAGCTCCACGCCCGGCTGCAGGATCAGTTCGGCGCCCGCAGCGACCGTTAGCGTACCCGTCACAACATAGGATGTCGGCGTACTGCCAGGTGTCCAGACCGTATTCTGTGTGATGGTGGTATTTGTGAGATCACGATTAATGTTGTTCTGGTAATCAATCGTGACGGTATTACCCGGCAGGCTTTCTGCTGCCCCATCCCACACCGTGGCATGGATATCATTGTTCCCGTCGAAGAGCGCAACATCTGCGCTGAAGCTTCCACCTGCCGACGACATTGTAGTAAGTTGCTGAGTCCCGTTGATATAAATCCTGACTTCCAGATTCGGCAAGGCCGTACCGGTTAAAACATATGGATTTGCATTCGTCGGACTCGTTACTGCATCGATGACGGGCGCATCAGGACCCGTTACAACAGGCGGTAATGTCACCAGTCCCATGATTGCCCGCTGCAAGACGACAACATCGCCGGCGTTCAGCTGCCCATCCGGTGCACCGAGTGGCGCCACATCGGCGATCAGTAACTCCTGTGCCGTCGGGATTAAATTACCCCTTACAAACTTTTCCAGTATCAGTAAATCAGCGACATCGAGCACGCCATTCGGCGCACCGTAAGGCGCAACATCACCTGCAGGCCCGGCTGCGGTAGTCGATATGCCGAAAAGAATTATTGTGAGAGACAGATAGCGCAGAAAAACGCGGAATTTCCCACGATACCATTTAGTCTGTGTGTCGCAGATATTCATCTGGTATTGTTATTTTGAGGTCTTGCAGCGTCCTCCCCAACACGAAACTACACCATTCGCATAACAATAGGAATAGCGTGTAGGAAAATTCCTACATGCTTTTAGCCTCGTTACGCAGTGACAGCTTAATGCGGCGACGTAGGCGGCCTCGGTTCGGTCATGCCGGTGACGGCCGGTTTCGGGCTGGCGGCTGCCGCGCACGTACTGAAGAAACTGGCAAGCGCCTGACCGGACCGAATCAGGGATTAAACGCCTCGGGCGAGGCCAGCCATTCGAGTTCTTCGGCGGTACTCTCGCGGCCAAGTGTTTTGTTGCGATGCGGAAAGCGTCCGAAGCGGCGCACGATTTCCCGGTGACCCCGGGCGAATTCCAGGTTCGATTCCAGCCCGGCCTTGCTGAACAATTCAACCGAGCGGTCCTGGTCTGCCAGCGATTCACTGTGCATGTAGGGCAAATACAGGAACGCAACCCGGTCACGCGGCAAGTCGGCGTCAAAACCCCTGTCGATGGCGCGTGCGGCCACTGCACGGGACTGTGCCTCGGTGCTGTGGCGCAGCGCATCACCTCGAAACATGTTCAACGGAAACTGGTCCAGCACAATCGTAAGTGCCAGCGCGCCTGCGGGACTCGATTCCCAATCGACCAGCTGGCCGTCGCGCGCCTGTTGCCAGGTTGTTTCGAAACGTGACTGTATCTCGTCATCAAACTGCGGCGTCGAGTTGAACCAGCGCTCACGCGCAGCGGGCGCAAACCAGAACTCGAGTATCTCCGCGGGGGCAACGCTCATCTGTCAGCTTGCATGTCCATAGCCGAACTCGGCCTGCCATTTTCCGTGCCGGTAATCGAGCAGCAACCAGTGGGGGAAATAGCGTTCCGGACGAACGATGGGCATGTCCTTCACCGGCGGGTTGTCGCGCTCGACTTCGCGCATGGCGCAGGTCTCGGTCACGACCGGCCTGAAACTGACGGTCAGCCTGTCGGTGATGGCGTGTGCCGTTGCGGCATCCATCGTTTCCCGGACATACACGCGCTTGCGCACCAGGCAACTGAAGTACAGCTCCATCTCGAGAAACAGGATTCCGGCCCGCTGGTCGAGTTGTGCCTGCGCGGCTTTTGAGATGTTTAACCTGAGTGGCTTGCCACCGACAATCACCGTCCGTTCCACGGTCTGCTCCGCCGGGCAATCAAATCAAAGACCGGGAAAGATGTAATAACAGCGTGTCAGCAGCTACTGCACACTACCGAAGCCCGTGTCGGACGTGCCTGCCGGCGGCTTCAGTCCCGCCATGTGGCAACCCTGCCTGATCGGACCACCCGGAAATAAACTGAACAGGTACTTCATGCCACCCTGCGCGTGAAATTTCTCTTCCAGCGCGTCATGCAATTCACGCCGATTGATAACCGAATCTTCCTCGTGGCGGGCAAAATACTCCTGCAATGCCCTGACCGCATCCCAGTGACTGTCGGTGGGTGCAAGGCCGTCGGCCGTGGCCGCATTCACGCCCTCATCCGGAGACCAGCCATACGGTGCGTTCGGAAAACCGGCAGGCATGCCGCCATTTGATTTCTTCTCTGTCATGATCTCGCTCCCTGGCGTTATCTCACCCTTTTCCAGCGAAAACTGGTCTATATGCATAATGTAGACGGCGTCCGGCACTCCTGCAAGCACGGCGCGGCAGCTACCTCAGTTCACCAGGAAACGTCCAGCCGAGGCAATGGCAACGACCAGCAGTCCAAGTGCCGTGTTGACACCCACCAGCACCCTGATCTGCCCCAGTTGTTTGCCGCCCGCCGGCCAGTCCTGGCGCTCGACCGCGCCTTTGAGTTTCTTGTACGGCGCGAAAAACACGTGAAAGAAAATCAGCATCATCACCAGCCCGAGCCAGAACATCAGGTGCACATAGAGGCCGACATCATCGAATCCGCCGAAAAATGACAGCACCATCCACAGGCCGGTTGCGAGGATTATGGCAATGGACGCGAACACCCAGGGGAAAAACCGGCCGAAAACGCCGACCCAGAGCTTCAGCCGCGCCGGCGGCTCCAGCTGGCTGGCGGCCACCGGGCGCAACGCCATGTAGGCGAAAAACATCCCGCCCACCCAGATGACGACAGCCATTACATGCAACAACAGTGCTATACCCATTGAACACTCCCGCGAGAAATCAGTGTATGCTTCGAAAACCGGGAGCATTGTACAATGCTCCCGCAGCTATTACCGCAATTAAACAGGTACGCTAAATGCCAGCAACAGAAGCCGAACCCGTCCACATCAGCCAGTCGGTCGCCATCCTTGTCGACGGCAACAATATCGAGCGCAGCATCCATTCCGAAACGAACAAACCGAATACCATGCTGAATTTCGACACCCTGGTTCCCCGTCTGCTGGGCAACCGCGGGCTCAACCGGCTGGTCTATTTCCGCGAAGGCAAACAAATATCCTCGAAACTCAAGGAGCGTTTGCACAGCAATTATCACGGCTCGGTCCGGCCCTGTCACAAGAGCGCCGATATACCCCTGTCAATCAAGGCAACACAGCTGTCAACCAAGGTCGACACCATCATAATCATGTCGGGTGATTCGGACTTCGTCGAGCTGGTCAGGCACCTGAAGGCCGAAGGCGTGCGCGTGGAGATCGCGGCCGTACCTGCCACCACCTCTAGACTACTGATCGACGAGGCGGATTATTTCCATGGGATCAGCAGTGATGACTGGTTCACCCTGGACACCAAGAAGAAAACACCCCGAAAGCAGGCCCCACGCAGCAAGAAAACCGAACAGCCACCGGACGCGCCGCCTGGCTAGTTATCGTTAGCCGCACGCCGGCGGCCAGGTGCCGGTGAGGGACGGCCTTGCATGCCTTGCACGACCGGTATTATTGCCGGTCGAGCCTCGCGGGACGAAAGAAGACGTCACGACGATCAGGGATTAATCAGTCACAGCCCCCGCGTTTCAATCAGCTGTAATTTTTCCAGCCGGGACAGTTTCTTGATCGCCGCCTCGCGTTTGCTGGCCGTGCTGCGCGAATGCCCCGTTTCGATATAGACCACATCCAGCGGCCGCTTGCCGCGGAAATATTTCGCCCCGCGCGTGCCGCCATGCTGGCTTATGCGCCTGTCGACATCGAGGGTTATACCGGTATACAAGGTATTATCTGTACAGCGGATAATGTACACCTGCCAGTCGCATGCACCCGTCATCGACGAAAACCTCCTGTTTTAAGGCGTTTGGCACATATCCGTGGGGCTGTGCTAATATTCGCCGCCACGTGGGCCGATATTGCCGCCCCGACAACCCCCAATACGGAGCTGAATAGATGGAAATTGCGAACAACCGTGTGGTGAATCTCACCTACATCCTCAAGGACAACGACGATAATATCATTGACCAGTCGGACGATGGCAGCTTCTGTTACCTGCATGGCGCCAGCAACATCATCCCGGGCCTGGAAAACGCGCTTTCCGGCAAGACCGCCGGCGATGAACTCTCCGTGACGGTCTCACCCGAGGAAGGTTACGGCGAACGCGATGATGAGCGAATCCAGGATGTGCCGCGTGAAATGTTTCCTCCCGAGCAGGAAATCGAGGTCGGCATGCAGTTCAACGCACAGAGTCCCGACGGTCACGCGATCATGGTCATCGTCACGAAAGTCGAAGGTGAAACGGTCACGGTCGACGGCAATCACCCGCTGGCAGGCGTGCAGCTGAATTTCGATGTCAAGATCACGGAAATTCGCGATGCCACCAGCGAGGAAATCGAGCACGGCCACGTACACGGACCTGAAGGTCATCATCACGCCTGACGGCCTCACTCACGCATGAAAGCAAGCGAGCTCAGAAAAGGCCTGGTCCTCGATATCGACGGCCGCAATATCATCGTCAAGCAACTGGATGTGCAAAGCCCGTCCTCGCGCAGCGGCAGCACGCTCTACAAGGTCCGCGGCGTTGACATTGTCAGCAAGCAGAAATACGAGAACCGCTTCAAGGGTGATGAAAATATCGACACGGTCGACTTCGGCCGGCGCGCCGTCCAGTACCTGTACCAGGACAGCGACGGCTGTACCTTCATGGACAGGGAAACCTACGAGCAATACACGCTGAGCACCGCCGACCTGGAAGACGAGCTGCGCTATCTTGCCGAGGACCTGGACGGCATCGTGGCGATGATCGCGGACGGCAATATTCTCGGTATCGAGCTGCCCGCCACCGTGGTGCTCGAGATCACGGACACCGCGCCCGGCATGAAAGGCGCCTCGGCCTCCGCGCGCACCAAGCCGGCCACGCTCAGCACCGGCCTGGTGGTACAGGTGCCGGAATACCTGGCCACCGGCGAACAGATCAAGGTCAACACCGGCACCGGCGAATACGTGTCGCGGGCGTGACCTCTCGCATCACCCGAATGTCTCCTTTCGATGGCGGGTTCAATCGGTAAATAATGCAGGGCTACTATTGTCTGCGGATTCAACACTCAAACAGTCAGCCACTTATTCCGTTTGTGCTTCCAGCAACTCCCAGCGCTTGTAACAGATTTCCAGTTCGACATTGACCGTTTCCAACCGCGCCAGCGTCTCCTTCACCGTATCCGCTGACTGCTGGTAAAAATCCGACTGGCTGATCGTCTCCTGTAACTCGCCCTGCTCCGCTTCCAGCGTCTCGATCTTTCCCGGCAGTACATCCAGCTCACGCTGGTCCTTGTAGGAGAGTTTCTTCGGTTTGCCGCCGCTAACCGCTGTCTTTGCGGCCGGCGCCGTGCGGGACGGCTTGCCGGGTTTACCGGCGTCCTGCTGTTTCTGCCGCTGCCAGTCCGAATAGCCGCCGACATATTCACCGATGACGCCGTCGCCCTCGAACACCAGCGTACTGGTGACGACGTTGTCGATGAATTCACGGTCATGACTGACCAGCAACAGTGTGCCGCTGAATTCCATCAGCAGATCCTCGAGCAGTTCCAGGGTTTCGACATCCAGGTCATTGGTCGGCTCGTCCATGATCAGCAGGTTGGCCGGTTTCGCAAACAGGCGCGCCAGCAACAGGCGGTTGCGCTCGCCGCCGGACAACGAACTGACGGGCGACTGCAGGCGTTCGGGCGGAAACAGGAAATCACGCAGGTAACCCGCGACGTGCTTGTCACGGCCGTTGATCCGGACACGCTGACTGCCATCCGCCACGTTGTCCATGACGGACTTCTGCGGATCGAGCTGCTCGCGCTGTTGATCGAACCAGGCCAGTTGCAGGCGGGTGCCGCGACGCACCCGGCCGCTGTCAATATCGATGTTACCCAGCAACGCCTTGATCAGGGTGGTCTTGCCCGAACCGTTGGCGCCGATAATGCCGACCCGGTCCCCGCGCAGGATGGTGGTCGAAAAATCCCGAATGATGCAATGGCCGTCATAACTGACGCCGATATTTTCCGCCTCGAACACCAGCCGCCCCGATTCTTCACCCGGGTCCAGCCGAATTTTCGCACTGCCGGTCCTCTCACGCCGCAGCCGGTGTTCCTCCCGCAGCTGTTTCAGCGCACGGACCCGGCCTTCGTTGCGCGTGCGCCGTGCCTTGATGCCCTGCCGTATCCATGCCTCCTCCTCCGACAGTTTTTTATCGAACTGCGCATTGTGGCGCGTCTCGGTCTCGAGCTGCGCCGCCTTGCGGCGCAGGTAATCGTCATAACCGCCCGGCCACGAGCTCAGTACACCGCGGTCCAGCTCGATGATGCGGCCCGCCAGCCGCCGCACGAACGCCCGGTCATGCGTGATGAACAGCAACGCCCCCGGGAAATTTCCGATGAACTCTTCAAGCCAGCCGATTGCCTCGATATCGAGATGATTGGTGGGCTCATCCAGCAACAGGACATCGGGCTCTCCCGCCAGCGCACGCGCCAGCAGCACCCGCCGCCGCCAGCCGCCGGACAAGGTATCGAAACCGGCATCGCCGTCCAGCTGCAGTCGGGACAGCACGGTCTCGACCCGCTGCTCCAGCTGCCAGCCGCCCGCTGTCTCCAGCGCCTGTTGCAACTCCGCCAGGCGTTGCAACGCGGCCGGGTCCTGTTGCTGCGTCAGCCCGGCTGCCGCATGGTGGTACTCGGCGATCAAGCGGCCCTGCTCCGGAATGCCGCTGGCGACCACGTCGAACACGCTGTCGTTGCAATCCAGCATGACTTCCTGCTCGAGGTGGGCGATGCGCATGCCCGGCTGCAACCAGACCTCACCGTCATCGGCAGCGATTTCGCCGCTGATGACCCGCAGCAGGGACGACTTGCCCTCGCCGTTTCGACCGACCAGGCACACGCGTTCGCCGCGCTCCAGTTCGAGCGACACGTTGTCCAGCAGGGCGCGATGGCCGAATGCCAGGGATACCTTGTCGAGTCTGATCAGTGGCATAATGATTTCCGGGCGGTACAGGATACTATGTAAACGCCATGTAACCGAGCGATTATATAATTCCGTCTGCGTTTGAAACGAAATCATGACCTTTGACTGCTACTCGCAACGCATGCTGAACCCGTTTCGGGGCATCGTGAGCTGCGTGCGCTACAAATCCGCCGATGCGGTCACCGCTGACGGCAAACACTGGGACATTTACGTCAGCAACGAGGCATTGCTCGACGAAATGCCTGAAGGCTACAAACCCCAGGTCAGCGACATACGCTACGGTTCATGGTCGGAACAACAGGGCCTGAAACGCGGCCCGCTGTTACCGTCCGATGATTTTCTGCAACTGGAGTCCCTGGGCACCCGTGTCTACGAGCACCTCACAGGCGTGTATCGTGATGTTCCCTTTCCACTCCTCGACGTGGTTGAACTCTGGCTGCTCGACACGGCCGGACGCCCGCTGGCATTACTCGACAGCGCACTGGACGCCGGTGACATCGATGCCGGCCAGGCGCCTGGCTGGCGGCCGGGACTGGACTGCCGCCGGACATTCACCTCGTCCGTTGCCGGTCAACTGCTCGATCCGCATTACAGCCAGGGAGACGTGACCGACTACCTGGCCGCCTATATCAATGCACTTGCCGGCCCGACACCGGCCGCGCAGGTATTCAGACGGAATGCCGGCGGCAGCGGTTCCGGCCTGTGGGGCATCAACCTGCCTGCCGGTCTCGAACAGCGCGAGTTGGAAAATTCGGCGTTTCCGCCGCAGCTGCTGGACCGGGACCGGCATGATGAACTGCACACCCGGCTGGTTGATGATTTTATTCGCTGGCAGGCGCCGTGGCAGTTGTTGCTGCCGGGCATGGATGCGGCCGAACGCGGCGAGCTCGAACTGCATGCACGGGTGCAGCCCCTCAAGGTTGCCCGCCAGTACCGGCTATACCCCGACATCATCGACCGTGCGGTAATCGATGCCGCACGCGTCGAGGCGCGCTTGCGCAAAACCGTGCAGCAACGCAAGCCGTCCGAAAAGATCATGTCGACCTTCTATATCGAATTAAGCCAGGAAACTGCGGACGAATGACGCAAGGGTCCGAACAGGCCGCGGTCGAATTGCGGATCGACTGGCAGGCAAACGGGGTCGCACACCGCAATCGGCAGTATTTCGAAAAGATCAATTTCTGGCGTGACATATTTCCAGGCGGGCTGTCTTCAAGTCTGCCGGCGAGCAACGGCGGGTGGGTGAGCGAGCAGTTCCCCGCCGGCGAGCTGGTACCGCCCTGGTCGGCGAGTAATATCCACACAGTCGGGCGTAGCACACTGAAACTGGAGCGCAAGAACGGTCCGCCGGTGCAGCTGCACGCCGGCCGCCATTACCCGCGTTACATCGCAGCCGGCCTCGCTGACATCCACGCCGGTAACATGCAACCGCTGCGGGTGATTGCGATCGATGGCGACAAGGTCACGCTCGACCTGAATCATGCGCTGGCGCGTGCGCCACTCACCGTGTCGGCACGCATCGACCGGCGGATTGACATGACCGGCGAGCACGGCGGCCACTGCCTTGACGCGGCCCAGGCGCTGATCGACACGGGTGCCGGCCTGGAGACGTTCGATCCGGACGACCTCGTGTACCTTGCCGGGGAACATCCGTTTGCCCGGCTGGACGAGCGTGGTGACAGCCTGTTTTATTCGCAACCGCGCCTGGTACAACACATCGACGCAACGGCAATCAGCCAGATTACAGGGATCTACAGCGACTTCCTCACAAACGGCATGCGTGTACTCGACCTGATGAGCAGCTGGGTTTCACACCTGCCGGACGACCGCGACCTGGCTGTTACCGGGCTTGGCATGAATGAGGATGAACTGGCAAGGAACCCGCAACTCGTGCAGGGCGTCCGGCATGATCTCAACGACGATCCGCGGCTGCCGTTCCCTGATAATCATTTCGATGCCGTTGTCTGCACTGTTTCGATTGAATACCTGACGGACCCGGTCAGTGTTATGCGGGAAACAGCGCGCATTCTCAAACCTGGCGGCCCGTTCATCGTTACATTCTCGGACCGCTGGTTTCCGACCAAGGTCATCGGCATATGGAATGAATTACACCCGTTCGAACGCATGGCACTGGTGCTGGAATATTTTCACATGGCTGGCAACTTCCACGAGCTGGCGACCGCCAGCGTGCGCGGGTTCCCGCGCCCGGCGGATGACAAGTATGCAGACCGGCTGTCGTTATCAGACCCGGTTTTTGCCGTCAGCGGGCGCTCCCGTGACTAGGCGATGTGCATACGCGCCTGCGCGAGCAACGCATCGCCGAGCGCCGGGGCGGACCCCAGGTAAGGCGCAATGGTAATCGTAATGACGGGATGTTCCGCTCGCACCTCGTCGACTTCCGCGGGAATATCCTTGACCACGTGCCGGCCGGCCGAGAGAAAATAGGGCAGCACGATGATCTCCGTGGCGCCTGCCGTGATCGCGGCGCGCAAGCCATTTGGAATCGACGGTTCGGCAAGTTCCAGGAACGCGCATTCAATCCGCGCGTATTCCTCACCGGCACGTTCGGCCAGTTCGCGCGTCAACGTACGTATCTCCTCGTTGGATTCCTCACGGCGACTACCGTGTGCAACAACCAGTAAACTCTTCATATATTAACCTTAAATATCAAGTTGGATTATGGAGGGACTGATTTTCATCATGGCGATACCCTCAGGAACGGGAATATTCGTTAAACCCGGATTTCCTGAACTGGAAGCAGGATACAACAAATTCACGCCTGCAAGATATTGGCAAGACCCGCCCCGGCAGCCGCCCGAATAATTAACCGCCTGCCACTGGTCAGTGCTGCCGGAACCCGTATAATCGCTGCCCTCGAACCAGCCGTCCACCACCGGACCCCAACCTGATGATCAACAAACTGCGCAACATCGCCATCATCGCACACGTCGACCATGGCAAGACGACGCTCGTCGACCAGCTGCTGTCGCAATCCGGCACCCTGGGCGACCGTGCCGCCGTGCCTGAACGCATTATGGACTCCAATGAACTGGAGAAAGAACGCGGCATTACCATCCTGTCGAAAAACACCGCAATCCGCTGGAATGATTACCGGATCAATATTGTCGATACCCCCGGGCACGCCGATTTCGGCGGCGAGGTGGAGCGCGTACTGTCGATGGTGGACTCGGTGCTGCTGCTGGTCGACGCTGTCGAAGGGCCCATGCCGCAGACCCGCTTCGTCACCCAGAAGGCCTTTGACCTCGGCCTGAAACCGATCGTGGTAATCAACAAGATTGACCGGCCCGGTTCGCGGCCTGACTGGGTGCTCGACCAGACCTTTGACCTGTTCGACCGCCTCGGTGCAACCGACGAGCAGCTGGATTTTCCGGTCATCTATGCCTCGGCCCTGCAGGGTTATGCCGGCTACGAAGCGGACGATCTCGCGCCCGACATGACCCCGCTGTTCAGGACCATCGTGGAACAGGTTGCGCCACCGCAGGTTGACCCGGACGGACCGTTCCAGCTGCAGGTGATCACCCTGGATTACAGCAGCTATGTGGGCGTCATCGGCATTGGCCGCATCAGCCGGGGCAAGGTCAGGACCAACATGCCGGTCACCCTCATCGACCGGAATGGAAATACCCGCAATGCGAGGATCGGCCAGGTACTGGGATTTCTCGGCCTTGAACGTACCGAAGTGCCCGAAGCCCGGGCCGGCGACATCATCGCCTTTACCGGCATAGACAAGCTGAATATCTCGGACACCCTGTGCCATCCGGACAGCGTGGAGGCACTGCCGCCGCTGACGGTTGACGAACCGACCGTCAGCATGACCTTCCAGGTAAACAATTCGCCGTTTGCCGGCAAGGATGGCAAGTACGTCACGTCGCGCAACATACAGGAACGCCTGGACCGGGAACTGATCCACAACGTTGCGCTGCGCGTTGATGAAACCGGCGACCCGGACAAGTTCCGCGTCTCCGGTCGCGGCGAACTGCATCTCGCCATCCTCATCGAGACCATGCGCCGCGAGGGTTTCGAGATGGGCGTCTCGCGCCCGGAAGTCATCCTGCGCGAAATTGACGGCGAGATGCAGGAACCCTACGAACAGGTAACCGTCGATGTCGAGGACGCACACCAGGGCACCATCATGGAAAAACTGGGCGAGCGTGGCGGCGAGCTGACTGACATGGTACCGGATGGCAAGGGCCGGGTACGGCTGGACTACATCATGCCGGCACGCGGACTGATCGGTTTCCGCACCGAGTTCCTGACCGGCACCCAGGGCACCGGCCTTATCTACAGCGTGTTCTCGCATTACGGACCGGTCAAACCGGGCGAATACGGTCAACGCATCAACGGCGTGCTGATCGCGAACGGCACGGGCAAGGCACTCGGTTATGCCCTGTTCAACCTGCAGGAGCGCGGCCGGTTGTTTATCGGTCATGGTGAAGAAGTCTACGAAGGCGGCGTCATCGGGATACACTCGCGCGGCAATGACCTGGTGGTCAATCCGCTGAAGGGCAAACAACTGACCAACATCCGTGCCGCCGGCACGGACGAAAACATCATGCTGTCACCGCCGATCCGCATGAGCCTCGAGCAGGCACTGGAATTTATCGACGATGACGAACTGGTCGAGGTCACGCCCAATCACATCCGCCTGCGCAAGAAATTCCTGCTGGAACACGAACGCAAACGCGCCTCCCGCACGCAATCCGCGTAACTCGATTACTCGCCCGCAGTCGTAATCAGCGCCTCCTGTCCTGTATTTCCCTATATGTGGTAGGGGATAAATACAACCCTTCACATTATATGGTACATATCATAAAATTATTATATTACAATAGGTTATAAACGTATTTCCTTGACATATAGATGGGATTTATATACCTTAGCATTCCGGAGGTTATTGGCAGGGAAGCCACGATTGAAGCCAGCCGCCACGGCTACCGGAAGATTGTTAGGGACCATATACGGAGGATACAAAACATGCACGTTACAGACATGGTAATGCACATTGATAATAACCTCGGCGAAGGCAGTCGCCGGAACGTCGAGAAGGCACTTTCAGATGCGCGGGGTGTGATCAAGGCACATTTTACCGAGCGACGCCCGCACCTGATGCTGGTTTCATATGATAAGGAACGCACCACGTCGTTTGAAATACTTGCACAGCTGACAGGTCAACAGCTGTGTGCTGAACGCGTCGGATAGTCTCCAGCCCGCAAGCTGGCAACAAGTCTTGGTTGTTGCACATTTACGGTGGCCACGCGGCCAAACACTCAAGGAAAGATAACATGACAGTCCGCCTGGATGGATTTGGCGGTAGCAGAACCTGTACCCGTATCATTGTATACGGGTATTTTTTTACAAAAAATGAAGGTAATCAGAAGTTGACTGCGCCGACCGCCTTACGTTGTATCAGTAGCCAGTCGGCTACACCAAACACACCACCGGCAGGTGGCTGCGGCTGTCCATTCACCAGCGGCGCAACCCTCCCGATCGCTTCTTGCTCAGCTGTCAGGACAATTGCCCCCTGAACGGCACGTGCCGCCAGCAACACATCGACAACATCGACAGTTGCATCATTATTCAGGTCTCCCCAAACCGGGCTGTCGACCGGATCCAGTGGATCATTTCCCAGACTGACTTCTATACCGTCATCAAATCCGTCACCATCTGTGTCAGCCAGTAGCGGGTTCGTTCCCAGACCTGTCTCGGTACTGTCAGAAAGGCCATCATTATCATCGTCGGTATCGGCATTATTTCCAATGCCGTCATTGTCGGTATCGGTATCTTCAGTCGGGTCCAGCGGGAATGCGTCCTGGCTGTCGGGCACGCCATCATTGTCATCATCTGCATCGCAAACATCACCCTCACCGTCTGCATCTGTATCCAGCTGATTGCTGTTTGCTGCAAACAGGACAGTTGTCATGGGCATCCACGATGCCATCCGCATCGCTATCACTCTCTATATGCCAGGCCAGTGCGTAATCCCAGGAAAAACTGCTCCCGGATACAACCTGCAACAGGTAATCACGTGCCGGTTCCAGCGACATCCAGACTGTTTCTGAATTGTCGAGCGTACTTGTTGATGCCTCCACCAGTGTCTGGGCACCGGTCACATCATACAAATACAGGTCGATGTCATGCTGCATAGCCGTCCCGTCAAAAAAAGGCCCACTTCCACCGTTGATGTCCAGATTCCAGGCAAGTGTTGCCTTAAGTACGACGGCAGTTGCCCCGGTTGAGAAATAATACGAGGCAGTACTGTTACTGCCACCCGCCCCGCCCATGGCCGGGTCATAGTCAAAACCGTAAACACCGATACTACCGGCACCGGAATTATCATCCTCGAGACTGTTTTGCTCACCGGCTGCAATAATGTGGTAACTGTTATACACATTGACCTGGCCCGCACCGACACGGTTATCAAGACCGTTCGGTTATTCAACGTTCCTGTTGTTCTCGCTCATTTTATTGTTTTTTTTATTTCAGCCCGATCATTTTACCTTTATTTCTATTGGCAACCAACTACTGAAGATAAATCGGTAAAACACTCATACTGGCGGGAAATCAGCGAAGCGCGCAAATCATGCAAGTGCCTGTAGCCACTCAACATCGTCACCCAGTGCCTGTCTGACTGCACCAAGGACAGAATGCAGCTTTTCACTCGTGTAGGCTTTTGCCGGCACCCTGCCCCAGACCGGAGCGGGCCAGGCCGGGTCGTTAACGTAGCGCACGATATGGTGGATATGTAACTGGGGCACGATATTGCCAAGTGCGGCGATATTCAGCTTGTCGGGTGCAAATTCATCCTGCAGTGCCAGGCAGAGCCTGACCGACTCAGCCATTAACTGCTGTTGATCATCCGCCTGCAACTGGTGCACCTCTGTAATGTCTTCACGATCAGGCACCAGGATAAACCACGGGTAATTGGCATCCTGCATCAACAACAGGTAACTCAGTGGAAATCGTCCGATGACCAGGCAGTCTTGCTGTAACTGCGGATGAATCTTCATCTCAGGCGGGTTCGGGCTCACGTGCGGCTGCTAATGGCTGCTGTTCATCAGCCTGCACCGCCTCGTCTCCCGGTTTCGCCTCACCGCCGACAGCCTGCAACAGTTGCGGCAGAAACTCGGTCAGTTCCAGTGCCAGCAGGGAAAAATCCAGGTCGAAGCGGCTGGCCGGGTCATCGGCGTCCGTCCCCTGCTCCACTTCCCTCACGACGTCCTCGAAGCGCAACCGCTTGATCGACAGGTCCTCGTGCAGAACAAATGAAAGACGCTCCCGCCACTGCATTGCCAGTTTTACAGCCCGCTTGCCGCCGCGGATGTGATTACGCACCTCTGCCGCGCCCAGGTCCTGGTGTTTGCAGGTTATTACGCCACCGTCAGGGTCCGGATGTTTCAGTTCACAGTCGTCGCCAAGTTCAAATCCCGGCGGCAGTTGCTCGCCATTGAGCCAGCGCGTCATACACCCCGATAATGAATTAACGGACTGCAATGGCGTGGCCGGCAGACGGCCCAGCGTGCTGCGCAGCTGCGACACCAGCACCTCGGCCTTGCCGGCCGAGGCACTGTCAACGATAAGCAGTGAATTGTGCGTATCGATATATGCAAACAGGTCGCTGATGCGGCTCAGCGCACGTGGCAACAGATCAACCATGATCTCTTCCTTCATGCGCATTTTCTCACGCCGGTAAACATCGCGTGATTCACCGGCCTCGACCTCCGCCACCTTGTCATCGAGTAATTGCCTGACAACACCGGCGGGAATAAGCTTTTCCTCCTTGCGCAGGCAAACCATGATATAGCCATTGGCCGCATGTACCAGTTGCCGCCCATGACGCCCGAGTGGCGGCGCCCAGCCGGCAGCGGCCATCTCCATTTTCCTGCAGCCGCTGAATACGTCTTCCTGCAGTCGCGCTTCGAGGTTTTCCGGCGTCGTAGTGAACTGACCGGAGAGCCGGTAAACCTGTAAATTTTTAAACCACATAATTTTGCCTGTCCCGTTGAAAGGCCGCACATTATGGTGAATACGGACGGTGAAGACCAGCCCTTGCCCGCCGCGCATACAGCACGACGCCGGCAACGACCATCCTGCCATGCAGGCAGGCCATCGCAGACTCGGCAATGCGCGGTTAGCTGCAGGATGGTGAACATGGGGACCTGCCGAAAAATGACCACACGCTGTCCGACAGCGATGCAACACACTGTTTTCCCGCTCGCGCGTGCCCGGCGCCAGGCCCACCGCATCCGTTTGCGGCCACCGTTGCAGCACGGCGTGCAGGACAGCTGCAGCCGTACCCGCCGGGTGCCACAATACACCTGCACAACGCCAGTCAAAATTCCGACAGTCCAGCTAATAGGCTTTGTTTTTCATGCGGTTAATCTGCATACAGATAGCCATAATTGCATGTGCGGGCGCATCGTAGCGGTGCACAACACGGGTTCCCGGCTGTTTACAAATAAATGAAAAATACCAATGGAATGTTGCAGACATTTTATTTTCATCTGAGGTATTATGTCGCAGTACGAAATGAAGGGGGGCAGGTTTTAATACATGCCACTTTAATAATCGTTAAGAAAATTGCACTTTTCCCAGGTCATCCCGGTAGAACCTATATCAACTCCTGCGTTGTTCCTTGTTTAAGTTGCAATTGTATATCCAGTAAATATTTTATCAGAGGTGTTACATGGCTACAGGTACTGTTAAATGGTTCAACGAGTCCAAGGGTTTTGGTTTTATCGCTCCTGCTGACGGCGGCGAAGATGTTTTCGTCCACTTCTCTGCAATCAGTGGAGATGGATTCAAAACACTGGCAGAAGGCCAAACAGTAAATTTCGATGTTGAGCAGGGCCCTAAAGGACTGCAGGCGATTAACGTCATCGGACAATAACAATACAATAATCTTAAACGCATAAAGGCCCCGCTCGATAGCGGGGCCTTTTTTTCCCAGGCAAAAATCATGACTGGCATAAACAGCGTTGACAAGCTGTATCATCGGAACTGATGGGTCGATATCGCCCCCCCGCCCCGAAATCTTCCCCCTATATCACCGGCGCCGGCTACCGGGCACTCACGGATGAATTGCAGAACCTGTGGAAGCGGCGCGTCGGCGTCACCAGGGCCCTGACGGCCGCGGCCGCCGAAGGCGACCGCTCGGAGAATGCCGAATATATCTATCGCAAGAAAGAATTAAGGGAAATTGACCGGCGCATCCGCTACCTGCAAAAGCGCCTGCCTGACCTGAAAGTGGTAAACGACGCTCCCACCGATCCGTGCAAGGTCTTTTTCGGCGCCTGGGTCACCCTCGAGGATATTGACGGCGCGCAAACGGTCTATCGAATCGTGGGCGCTGACGAACTCGATCCCGCCAGTGGCTGGATCAGTATTGACTCACCCATGTCTGCAGCCCTGCTGGGCAAGCAGACGGATGATGAAATCATTGTGAAGACACCGGCCGGGATAGCCCGCTATTATATCGTTGCAGTACGTTACTGAACTTCGCTGCGCCTCTTATGCACGGGTGCACAGAAAAGAACCCATGGATCCTTGTGGATCATTCGTCGGCCCTGACCTTTCCGCGCAGCAACTTGTCCCTGCCGCGACGGGTTTTCTGGTCCATTCGGCGTTTCCCGGCACCGGCAGTCGCACGCGTTGGTATCCGCCTGCGCGGCACCGATAACACGCTCTTCACCAGTGAACGCAAACGCTCCAGAGCATCAAGCCGGTTTTTTTCACGGTCGCGAAAGCGTTGTGCCTTGATCACGATAACGCCGTCCCGGTTAATGCGACGATCAGGCAGTTCCAGCAAGCGCTGCTTGCAATCGTCAGGCAGGGAAGAACCGCGGATATCGAAACGCAGATGTATCGCGGAAGAGACCTTGTTTACATTCTGGCCGCCGGCGCCCTGTGAACGCACTGCACTGATATCGAGTTCACTGTCGGGAATACGAACTGGCCCTGAGATAATCAACATTTTTGGCTAATGCGCACGCGTCCTGAGCGCTCCGCAACGGGTACAGCGGTAAGCAGTTACCAGACGGCCCTGCTTGCTGTCAAAAGTCGAATCACCATCGACCGCCCACTTGTGGAATCCCCTGCGACACAGCGTCTTTCCCTTCGCGCGCTCGGCAGCAGTCGGCTTTTTAAAACGGAGAATCTCGGCCATCGCGCATTATTTGCCATACATCCAGTAATACTGCACGGTTTCTAGTGTGTCCGCGTACCCAGTATCCGGGTTTTGAACCGCTGCAACAGTGACGGCACATCGTACGCCTGTATGACATCATGCACGGTCTCTTCCGGATTCGTCAGTTTTGGCGACAATTTCGCCCTGCCCCAGTTGACGATTTTATGTTCTTCCATGGCCCGTGCAGGCCGCAGCGGGTCGGCGCCCAGCGTGCCCACAAGGCTTTCAAGGTAGTCAGGACTGCTCACACTCTCGAGCCGGCCCCGGGCCATTTCAAGGCGGGCATCGATGCCGAGTCGTACAGCCTCATCGGCATATTGCTCATTATCGATGAACGACTGCAGGCTGGCGATGTGTTTTTCCCACAAGCGGGCATCCCGTAATTGTTTAACTTCCAGCCGCTCCTTGTACCAGTCCGAGGCAAGCAGGTTTTCACGGGTAAACATTGCACGGAACTCGGGATGATGAACATCCAGACCGGCATATTTACCTGTAGCCATAATAATCAGCAATGCCTGCAGCGGTGGACAGGCATCCTCGATGCTTCCGTCCTCGAGGTAGCGCAGTGCAACACGCTGGTGCGACTCGGTGATGTTGTTGATTCCATCCACATAGGCAGCCATGTCCTGAATCTCGGGCTTGAGGATTTCATCAGTGAATACCGCATCGGGCTTGTCAAAAATCTTGCCCATAAATCCGTGCACGAAATGCTGGGTGATGCGGTATCCAAGGCGGCTGGCCAGCACCGGTTTCCCGTTGTACTCGAAATCGTCCAGCCGTTCCAGGTAACCGTACCCGATCAGGTTGGCGGGGTCCCGCTCTTCGGGCGACAAGCGCGCCCAGATCTCCGGAATCAGCAGACTGATGTCATGGTCCACGCGAACGTGCGGGCCGACATATCCGGCCGAACTGGAAAAACCTGCATAACCGGTCAGAATATATGAAACCAGGGCGTTGTTCAGGTCAGCAGTCGGGCGCAGCGCATTGAACGGCCCCTTGGTCAACGCACCTTCGCTGCCGGCACCGGTCGTGGAGGGCGATTTGCCGGTCAGACTGCACACGAAGTCCATGAACAGTTCCGGCAATTCCTGATAATGAATGGGATTGTAGACTGCCAGCGAGCGAATGTCCTGCTCCGGGGGATTGTTTCTCCGCCCGGTAAGCACCGCATCCACCGGGTGGCAAATCGGGGCGTCGGGCGCCAGCTTGCGCCTCAGGCGGCTGCTTACCTCGGCCAGGTACTTGCGTTCCGGCCTGACAAGATCGGGACGCACCTGCAGGTAACGCGGATTCTTCGACGGCGCGCCATCGACGATTCGCGGGTGTGCGGAAGACACCGCATAGGCAGTCTTTTCGTCAAACGCCTTTTTCAGTAAATCCTGCATCGGCGACGAGAACTGGTAAAAAGTGTGCACATTCTCGACCAGGCTGGCCAGCTGCCCGTGGTCCAGCGGCTCGAAATTGGCTATAAAATTGCCGGGCTGCGACATATCCAGTTCGGTCTGCCTGTCGAAACCGGGGTGAATGGCGTCATCCGGCCGCTGAAACAGGCGGTACTCGCAATTCTTCACCAGCTTGATACTGCGGTCACCGGCCATTTCCGGCCCGCAACCGCTAATGCACCTGGCAGGCACGACGACAGATGCTGAAATATCGTCTTCCATCTGCACCTTCTCGGTGGCGATATAGTCCTGCCTCAACTTGAAAGTGCGCCACTTCCCGTCACGGTCAAATCCGACACGCAGGTACGAGGCCACGATATTCCTGCCATCGAGCTTAAGTTCGTGGGCCGGCGCGCCATCTACTTCATCGACCGACAGGTGGCTCTTCCAGTCATCACCCCACTCCGTACGATAGAAACGCTTGATAAGAAACACCAGCGCCAGTATCCGCGGCGAGATCGAGGCAAGCCAGTCATTGAATTCATCAGTGTAGGATGAAGTCGGCGTCAGCAACTTGATTACCGAACCCAGGCTGCGCTCGGCACTCAGCGGCTTGCGGGTCGCGTCCCGGTCTTCCGGTTCAAACCCCGTCTTGAAACGTGTCGCGTAGTCCCGATTGAAAATCTCCTCGACCTGCATAAGGTCTTTCTGCAAATCATCGATGAACAAAGGCCGGTAAATAACCGCATCATTAAGCGACTTCGAGATCTCCGACTTGCCGCCACCGGACACCGTGCTGGGCTTGTGGCAGAACGTACCCTCGGAGTCCATGCCGACAAGGCGCCACGACGGCGCTCCCGGGTGCTTCTTCATTTCAACCTTGTAACCGTTGGGCTGAAGGTAGATCTGCCCGGGCTTGAGCGGGATCGTTTGCGTCTCACCATCCTTCTCCCACATGATCGTCTGGGCATTCAGGTCCATGCGAACCTTCTGGGGCACGTAAATAATCTGCGGGTATTTTCTGTCGATACCGTAACCTTCCGGCTGCAGGTCCATCAGTTCGCCACAGCGCTCTACCACATCCTCGAATGAATAACCCGGCGTGGTGTAGGTGCGGCTGTCGACGCCGTACTCTTCACCGTGATTGCGGCGCGGGAAGGCAAGCGCACCGCCCGAATGCTCTTCCTCGGCCAGGCCGAACAGGTTTGCGGAATATCCTATCTGCGTCTTGACCTCCTTTTTGCAATAACCGAAGTAATTGTCAGCGAGCAGGGTCACGATTACACCGGTTTCGTCACGTGCCGTCAGTTTGAAGGCCTGGCCTTCGTTATACAGTTCGTCCTCGCGTTCCCAATACATGCCATCGCGTTTCTGCCGATTGGAAGCTTCATTCGCATGCGGCAAGCCTGCATCTTTTTTGGTAATGCCAACCAGGTGCGGCGCCAGAATCGCGCAACCCGTGGTACCGGTCCAGTGTTCAACGTCCAGCGCGGAATCGAATTCCGCCAGGTAGGGATTACCACCATTACCGAATATGCTTTCGACAAAATCGAGGTTGCTGACCAGGTTGCCGGGCGCAAGGAAATGTATCTCCATGGTCTTTTCCGCATCCTTGCCCGGGATTTCCGGGCAAACGACCGGCCGCAGCATGAGGGAGACGAACATCCGCGCCGGTTCCGGCAGGTCCGCCGTAAACGGGATCCGCAACAAATCCTCGGGCGGGTTGAGGGCATGCTTCAGCATGCGTGCAAACGTGCGCTTCGGCACCGCCTTCTTGTCACCGGGAATCGGCAAGCCGTCCTCGGCGATGTGAAATGAGCCTTCGGTGGTACGACGGTCACTTGCCGGGTTGTGCAGAACGCCCTGAGCAACCCTGTAACTCGATACGATATCGGAATGAAACTCGTCCTTGCCGTACGGAATGGATAATTCACGCGCCACACCGTGACGGTCCAGCACAAAGGTATGACCGGGCAGGGTCGGAATCTCTTCCTGTCCGGTATCGTCCAGGTATCGTCCGAGAAAATCCTGTATACGGCGGTCTATCGGACACTGGTAATTCGACAACAGGCGGTTCTTCTCGCGATAACTTCTCAGCAAGTCCCGTGATAAACCGAAAAAATGCTCGACGTTCTCCGGAATGCAGGTCGGCTGACCGGATGATGCCAGTTTCAGGTTGATGTAGAGCTGTACTTTCTCGCGTGCTTCATCCTGACTGACATCGGTCCCGCCCAGGCCAAGTACGTGGGTAAAATCCATACATTCCTCCCCATGGTCACCGCACGCTGGCGATTGAAATACAAAGTTACTGCGCTGCGTATCTTAGCGAATCTGTCATTACTAATCAGCACAGTTGCTGATCAAAGCTGTTAACACATAAGAGGTTTAGCTTGTAACTAACTGATCGGATTAATTATCGAGATAATAACATGTCCACGCACGTCCAGCCACGCCGCCCTGAACCGGTACCACAATTCAATCACTTGGCAGCAGCCGGCCGGGCCGGTCGGTCGAATCAGTGGATCGAGGTAAACTCCACCGCCACTTGCTTGCGGTAGGCCTTGTCAAAAACGAATTCAATCGAAACCTGTTCCTGGTGGTCCTCGATCAACACCTGCTTCAGTTCCGGCAACCTGATTGCGAGATAACTGCACATGGCAGCCGCCATCGCCTCGTCGCCCGTCTTCAATGCGTGCAGCAGGTTGCCAGCGGCAAACTGTGTGCGCTGATTGAGATCAGGATTGTGCACAGTCTCGTCACCCACCAGGATACCGTCATCCATTTTACTGTCCATCTTGTCGAGATAGGCCGCCTGATGATCCGGCAACAATTTGTCGCGGTCATACTCCAGTTGCGCTATGCCGTTCATCATGACAGCCATGATGTTATGCATGAAAAAACCTCGTCGTGGTTGGATAAAACGAGGCTATTGTAATCACTTGCACGGATATTCACAGTCATATCGCTCGCCGCATGAGGATGCCCGCACAGTGCATCCTGCAGCAAGCCATTGATGAACATTGAAATACCGGACATTTCCCGAGACCCGCCGGCGACAGGGTGAACCAATTGTAAACTCGGGTTACAATCGGGCCTGTGCCTAAAAGCAAACCTGACTAATCCGCGTCATGAATAAAAAAACAGCGGCCGCCCTCTTCCTGAATACCCTCCTGCTGCTTGCGGCATGCGCCGCATACTCGTTGCAGGCCGCTGACAATCCGCTGCAAACACCCGGACTGCAACCGGTCTTTCACTTCCTGGCCAATGCCAATGAACCGGTTATCGAGTACAACCTCGTGCACGGTATGATCGAACAACCGGACCCGGCCCCGCTGCTGCGCGTCTATGGTAACGGCCGGGTGCACGTACACATCCCGGCGTATATGAAACAGGGCGGCGATTACGAGCTGTTGCTGAACCAGGTTGAACTCAACGATCTGCTGCGCCAGCTCGACGACCACGGCATTATGAAATTTGACCAGGCCGCGGTCATGCAGGAGAAACACCAGCTTGAATCCGCCCGTCGCGCGGCCACCGGTGAATTTTCATATATTTCGGATGACACCGATACGGTCATCAAGGTCCGCCTGGACCAGTACCAGCGTACGCCTGCGAGTCAGCTCATCAACGGTTTTAACAGGCAGTTCGTCTGGCGCAACCTGAAACAGGATGCCATTCGTTACCCTGCCTCACAGGCGATCTCACGCGCCGCCACTGCTGCGACCATGCTGGACGAACTGTGTGCACACCCAGGCCTGCAAAAACTGCCGTGATAATCAGTGCGGGAAAATCAGTACCGGCCGTACCAAGGCGCGCCCATTACCGCCTGCCGACGTGTCTGATTGTATTGTCTGCAATCCTGCTGCCCGGCAGCGGCAGCGCCGGCGCCTATATTTTCGCCAAAGAAAATAATCTCCCGGATCTTATCACGCACCCGACTTCTTATAACGGTAGTGGCGGCGTAGTTACGGTCAATGTCTGTATCGTACCCGGCACACCCAACACCGCCGCAATGGAGGTTTCGATACAGAATGCAATCAACACCTATAATGCCCTGACGCCGACTACCGGCAACCTGGTCACGGGTGGTGCGAACAACGTCCCGCCCTCGGCTTTTGATTTCGAATCGGTTGCCTTGCATGAAATCGGCCACTGCCTGGGTATGGCACACTCCAACATGGCCTCGGAATCGGGACTGGCCGTGGCGCAGCAAAACTATACCCGGGCAACCGAAGGCGTAAACAATATATTCAATCTGAATGACGGTACCGACAACATCATCGGCTCGGACGATGACATCCGCGACGATGACGTCAACCTGCACTGGTTCCGCAAATCGAACAACAACCCGTTCACCATCGCGGCGACGGTTGATGGCGGCACGTACGCAAGAGATACCGTCCTGTTGCCGCCCGGCGATAATTTTGCCGCCAATGCCGACCGCGCGGTCGGGGCCGCGCTGGGTGTATTCAATACCGAGGCCGTAATGCAACAGGGCACCTTTAACGACGAGGCGCAACGCACCCTCAACCACGACGATGTGGCGACCCTGCTGCTGGCGGCAAGCGGTAAACGACATGAGTGCCGGCACCGGCGATGACTACACCATCAATGTCACGTACGGAGGCATCAGCACCACAAATTGCGACATTAACATTTCATTCAATAGTGCCCAGACCGCTTTCGCGCAATGCAACGTCACTGGCGGATTAATAGCAACCAACCATGCAGTCATCACATCTGCAAACATCTACTTCGATGAGGGCTTTAACTGGTTCTTCAATACCGGTGATAGCGATGGCGACGGCATCGACGGATACTGACGAGACCGCCAATGGCACCGACCCGAATGATGTGGATACTGACGATGACGGCCTGGTCGATGGTGCCGGCGGACTGGTTACGATTGCCGACTATTCACTGAACGGGGGAACGGGTACGCCCGTCGATACGGACGGTGACGGCTTTGTCGATGGCGAACTGGACTTCGGCAACGATCCAACGGTTGCAGACTTTGCCGACGGCAACATCGCACCGCTGGGCGCACCGGATACGCTCGTGAACGCGGGCGATTTCCTGGTTGCTACGCGGATCGTAATCGGCAACCTGCCTGTCACACAGCAGGCGCTGGGGCATATAGATTTGAATGCGGATGGTGTGATTAACACCGGTGACCTGTTGTTGCTGATGGGCCTGATTCAATCCAACCCATAGCTACCGGGGGCATTTATATTCATCCGCTTTTCCTGGCCCGCTCTCTCGGGTGCATGTATAAAATATCAACGTAGACCCGCACCGAATTTTGCAGAGCCGCACAAGAAATTAATCACATGGCTGTCGCATGACGCATGATCCGGGGTTCTACAGCGATCCGCGTGTTCCTGTGCAAATATTGCCGATGACGTCCGCTACCGACCCGGCACAGCGGATGAAATTATCGACCTGCCGATATGCTGCTCTGGAGAAACCGGTACCGGGTCTTCCCTGACTAGCCGGCAGGCCGGCGTCTGCCGGCAAACAGCTTGAGCAGCACCAGCAATAACGGGGCGCCATGCAGGCAGAGGTCGAAGATATCCACCGGCCGTACCAGCTCCCCCGCGAACAACAGCTTCAGTTTCTCCCACAAGTGAGGTTCCGGGGAGAATGGCGCCAGCGCCAGGAGTATGGCCGCCGGTAACAACAGCGCCATCGGCACACTGTCCAGCCACTTCATCCAACGGCTCCTGTGCATACCTCAGTACGTGATGAGCAATGGTTTATACGCATAGATGGCACTCAGGTGATGAAGGATGGCGTGTTGCCCCTGCTCCGCCCAGATTCGATTGATCTCCTCGTCGACCGCGAGGTAGCGCTGCTCCAGTTCCAGGTCCTGCGGCTGGGTAGCAGCCAGCTCCGTTACCATATCCAGCCACATTCTGCTCGCACCCATGATCAATGCAGGCCAGGTTTTCCGGACAACGGGTAACCAGCTCTCATCGCTGGTGTCATCGATGCCCGGTCGCTGAATATGCTGGACGTCATCGAAAACCACCCGGGTAACCAGGCCCTCCCGCCTGAGTTGCGACAGCAACGCATTGTCCGCGATATCACTGTAGATACGCCGGGCGCCGGGCGCCGTCGCATAAAAGACAAAACTGAGCATGTGCCCGTTCTCGTCATTACCCGCACGCCGGTGAATCCGCCATATGAGGATATCACCGTAACGGCGGTCAAATACCGGTGCAATGACCTCTCCTGCCAGCAACGTCCCGATATGCCAGCGTGGCGCCTCGTCCGCCGGGCGGTCGATATAAAAGCGCGTGTACCACCACCCTTCTCCCTCCGGCAGAGTATCTGATGATGATATGCTCAGGCTGAACTTCCGGCCCGGCAGGCGGGCGGACAGCTGCACATCCCGCGAGGCAGACAGTCAGCAATAATGGAACCAGGCACCTGGATACTCCCAACATATTACCTCCGGGCATGTTCATTCCGATCAGTACGATGAATCATCATACAAGGAAATTCATCAGCCGGTATCATGATCGAGACGGGCGACCACCTCGCACAGGCGGCCCTCGTCAACGATCAGCAGGTGCGGCACACCATCCAGTTGCCTGTCACTCCTGCGCAGCCAGTGGCGCATGGCAACACCATCACCGTCCAGTCGATTGAAAAGCAGCTGGTAGAAACGCACGAACAACAGCGCTTGCTGCCACGCATCCGTGTCCGGTTGCAGGCACTGCCTGGCATTCGCCAGCCGCCCGATATCATCGCATTTTATTCCCAGGATGCGGGCCAGTTCCGCCTGGTACAAATCCAGCATTCGGGTGATTTGCAACACGGCCTGGGTCAGCCTGCGGGGATCATCAGTGACTGAATCGATCTCGAACACCCTGTAAACCACTCCGTGACCCTGTTACACCTTCAAGCGCAAACGCGCCGGACGTTACCGCACGGAGACGAAGTTCCGGGTTTGTGAAACCAGCAGTCCGGTCCCGAATTTCCCCGCACTGAACATTTTCCGCGTTGTCGGCCACCGCGCCCTTGTCGCGCGATTGAATGACTGAGCCGACATTGCCGATAACATCTACAATAGTCACAGGCGACAAAACGGCGACCGACCGGTTATTTATAAACTAGCATAATACACTGTTTTTAAACATATATATTTTATTCGCTCGCACTGTAGCTTGTGTATAATTATTTAACTGTTTACTTATATATTTGGAGGCACGATCATGAATCTACGCACTCTCGCCAGCTGCACCCTGTTAGCCTGTGCAGCGCTGTTACCGGCAACCTCGCTAGCCTGGGGCGGTGGTCCCGCCAATGGCTACAACGGTTATTACGGCGCCGGTCCGTTCAGTTCCGGGGGTAGCGGCGGATTCAACTTCAATACCTCGATGCGCGCTCGCGGCAATGGCGCTCACCGCTACTACGGGTATAACGGTTATGACAACCGCCCGCACCTGCGGCCGGCGTCCCCGTCCTGGATCCTTCGCGGCGTGAATTTCAAGTACGACTCTACCGAACTGACGCCCGGCTCCCTGGAAATCCTCGACAGTGTTGCCGCGACCCTGCGTAGCAGGCCGACACAGCCCCTGGAAGTCGGTGGCCACGCCAGTTCCGAGGGCGGTCAACAGTACAATCTCGAACTGTCGAATCGCCGCGCACAGACGGTACGTGCCTACCTGGTCCAGCGGGGTGTTAACCCGGAATACCTGACCTATCGCGGTTATGGTGAAACACGGCCGCTGGTTGAAAACGTGACGGAACCCGGCCGCCGGTATAACCGGCGCGTGGAACTGACACCGGCCTACTACGCACAGCGCTGAGTGATTACCCGGCTATGTGGTGGCGGGCTAAGAATGGTAACATCCGGTAATGATGACTTTGAATGCCTGCAACAATAACGAACTGTAAGTAAACAGGAGGTAACTCTGGATGAACATCATGAAACACGCTATTACCTGGCTACTCAGCATCCTGCTGGCCCTGTCACCGGTCATGAGTGCGCAGGCAGCCATGATCGGAAACGGTGCACTGCTTGAACAGTCCAGTGAGCAGCAAACACGCGACAGCCTGCAGCAATTGCTCGGGCAAAGCGATGCCCGTCAGCAATTACAGGCGCTCGGCGTCAGCCCGGAATGGGCGCTGGAACGGGCGCGCAATCTGTCCAGCAGCGAGCTGGCACGCATCAACCGGGGTATCGAGCAGATGCAGGCCGGCGGTGACAGTGTGCTGGGCGTGCTGTTGCTTATCTTTATCATTTTCATAATTACCGACGCCATCGGTGCCACGGATATTTTCCCCTTCGTTCATCCGGTCAGGTAATATCTTTCTGCGCCGGTTACAGAACACCCGCCTGCCGGCGGGTGTTCTGTTTTGCGGCCTGCTGATAACCGGCTGCGCCACACCGCCGCACACCGGCACATTGCGCGCTGCGTGGCCGTCGGATCTGCCGGTCACCAGTGAAATCGAGCAGGCGCCGTTCTATCCCCAGACACGTTATCAGTGCGGGCCGGCCGCGCTGGCAACGGTTTTGATGACACATGGAATCGATGCCACACCGGCAGCACTCGTCAACCACGTCTACACCCCGGAGTTACAGGGCAGCCTGCCAGCGGAAATAACGGCCGCCGCACGTGACCATGGCATGCTGGCATATCCGCTGGCGCCGAAACTCGCGGACTTGCTGGCCGAAGTCGCACACAGGCACCCGGTGCTGGTATTCCAGAACCTGGGCCTGCGCTGGTTGCCGAAATGGCATTTTGCCGTGGTGGTCGGATACGATCTCGGCAAGAATGAAGTTGTCCTTCGTTCCGGCACTACCCGTCGCCGGCGTACATCACTGGCCACGTTCGAGCGCACCTGGTCACGGGGTAATTACTGGGCACTGGTTATACTGCCGGCGGGCGAAGTACCGTACACGGCACAACCGCTGCCGTATCTGCGGGCCGCGTACGATCTCGAGCAGACCGGCAAGTCCGGACCGGCACACCGGGCCTACGAGTCAGGCAGCCGGCGCTGGCCGGACAATTTCCACGCGTGGATGGCACTGGGTAACAGCCATTATGCCGCGGGAGCAACTGGCCCGGCGCTGGCTGCATTCCGCAAGTCGACGCAAATCGCACCGGACGAACCGTCCGGCTGGAACAACCTGGCCTATGCACTGCTGCAATCCGGTTGTCCGCAACAGGCCCTGAAGGCCGTTTATTGTGCGCGACAGGCAGCACCGGGGGACACCCGCATCGTTGCAACGATCGAGGAGATAGAAAACCTTGCAAACGGCAGGGATGCAGCGCATTGCCCTCACACAGGTTGTGATATGCGTTAATTCACTTTCTGTACTGCACGTTTAATATCTGCCATGCTGTATGCAAAAGAAGCGGAGAAACCGGAATGAACATACTGATAAGAATTATTTTCCTGTTAGCGTTTACGGGCATCGTCAACGCGGCTGACCGCGGCCCCGCCTTGCCTGACTACCCGGCCGACCAGGTCGCCGAAAACGTCTATGTCATTCACGGACCGCTGCAGACACCCAACCCCGAAAACCAGGGATTCATGAACAATCCGGGTATCGTGATAACGACAGACGGAGTGGTGGTGCTGGACCCGGGCGCCTCGGTGCAGAGTGGCGAAATGGTACTACGCGCCGTCAGGAAACTGACCGACAAGCCGGTGATCGCTGTATTCAACTCACATATTCACGGTGACCACTGGCTGGGCAACCAGGCGGTAAAAGCCGCCTGGCCGAATGCGACTATTTACGGGCACCCGAACATGATCAGCCTGATCGCCGACGGTGAAGGCAAACGCTGGGTGGATTTGATGGATCAGTTAACCGAAGGCAAGACGCTGGGAACCACTGTTGTCGCCCCCGACAAACCGGTCAATCATGGCGACGAGTTCAGGATCGGCGGATACACTTTTCGCATCCACCATTACGGCAAGTCCCACACCACATCCGACGTGATGGTCGAAATCGTCGAGCATGGCGTTGTGTTCCTCGGCGACAATGTCCTTAACGGGCGCGTCCCGCGTATGGATGACGGCGATATCAGCGGCAATATCAGGACATGCAATGAAATCATCAAGACCGGCGCAAGGGTCTACGTGCCCGGACACGGGAAAAGCGGAGACCGCACGCTGGTCGACGCCATGCTTACCTATTACGAGACGGTCTATAGCAATGTCGCCAGACTGTACGAGAATGGCCTCAGTGATTTCGAAATGAAAGATGAAATCAGTGCCAGGCTGCAGGCGTTTGCCGACTGGGAAGACTACGACAACCAGCTGGGCAAACATATCAGCTTCAGTTACCTGAAGGTCGAGGCCGAGGCCTTTTAGCCCGCCGGGACAGGCGCTATACGGCCGGACCGACCATGCCGGTGCCGGGGCAATCAGTCCTGCCGCCGGCCCCGCTCGATAAAACGCCGAACATACCAGCAACTGGCCTGTAATTCGAAATCATTTTCCCGCGCCCAGGCAATCCCGGTGCGCACCAGTTTCTCGGCAATACCGTGCCCACGCAGGTTTTCCGGCACGAACGTGCGGCTGAAATCAATCGCGCCACCGGGCAATAGCCGGTACTCCAGTACCGATTCATGCCCGCCGCTCATGATGACAAAGCGCTGCCGCTCTTCCTGATGCTGTACCTTCATGATTTCCCGCACCCGCCTGAATTGCCGGTTGTCTGTCCATGCGTAATACTATCAGCAAACCTCGCCCCGGTAAGTGCAGCGTGTGACCGGCCGTTTTTTGGTATATTGCGATTTTAACCGTGGAAGAACCGAGCATGAGTGAAACCAGCCCCTGCCCCTGTAATTCCGGCAAGCCCTTCGCCGACTGTTGCGGGCCCTATATAACCGGGAAGAAACGCGCGCCGGGGCCGGAGGAGCTGATGCGTTCACGCTATACTGCTTACGCAATGCAGAACATGCCCTACCTGCTTGAAACGCTGCACCCCGGCCAGCGCCATGACTATGACGAGAGCGGCGCGAAAAAGTGGGCAAGTGAGTCCGAGTGGGAGGGACTTGAGGTCGTGAACGTCGCGACGGGTGCGGCCGATGCCGACAGCGGCAAGGTCGAATTCAGGGCCACATACCGACGCGACGGCGAACATCTGGTGCATCATGAAATCGCCGAGTTCCGCAAGTCGGGGGATAACTGGTACTTCTTCGACGGCAAGATGGTCGGGCCCGGTCAATATAAACGCGACACGCCGAAGACAGGCAGAAACGATCCTTGTCCATGCGGCAGCGGTAAAAAGTTCAAGAAATGCTGCGGTCGATGAGCCGCAGCCTGCAAAAAGTATTACATACCACCCAACCTGGTGCAGGATAAAATGACAACCAATCAATCACCCTCCCCCGGGCACATAATAAAAGATACCTGGAAAGATGCCGTCTACCGGCAACGCACGTCACTGGCCGAACAATTGCGCCTGCCACTGGGCGACCTGGCCAACCAGTGTGCGGAAGTCTGGGGGCAGCGGGATGAGATGGACATCGTCCTGACGGACGCATTCAACACGGTACCCTACTGCATGTTCCTTTATGCGCTGGATACCAACGGCATACAGATCAGTGACAACATCGGACACGGCGGCCTGTTGCCAGAGCACTACGGGCGCGACAGGTCGCAGCGCCCGTACATGCGCGAGGTGGTGCCGGTGTGGGGTTTCCTGCTCTCGGACGCCTACCTCAGCCTGCGCGCCAACCGGCCCTCGATCACGGCACTGCAGGTAGTCCGGCACCATGAAGATACCGTCGGCTACATCGGCGCTGATTTCGACCTGCGCGACCTGCCTGTCACAGCCGCGCATTACGAGGAATCTGATACCTGGCGGCAGATCAAGGGTGATCCGGCGATTCGCGGCTCGGTATTTCAGCAGTGCCGGGTCGACAGCCTGATGGACCGCAATATGAATTCGGCCATTGCAATCCTGGAAGACCTGGTTACCGAACGCGGCCTGTTTCAGGCTGTCATCCATTTTTCCAGCAGCCGTGCCACGGTATGGTTCAGGGATGATCCTTTCCGCTACCGCTTACTCGACCACGAGGCATTGAGTGACCCGGATATCTGCATGCTGTACCCGCACCAGGCATATCCGGCCGATGCGCTGATACCGGAGGATAAAATTATATCCATTCTCGATGGCATGCGGCAATTGCGCACTGCAGACGAAACGCTGTACCTGCGCTCGGCCTCGCTGAACATATACAATGGAATGATCAGTCTGACATTCTCCTGCGACGGCTCGCACTATATGTCGTGGCACGAATTTCTGGACAAGGACATGAGCTTCTGGCTGGGCAGCGCTGCCTGAGAACAGTTATCACAGACATGCATCCGGTAGTGTGTTACAAACGTAGTCCCGGGCAGGAAATTCTTGAACGAAGGACTGTTGTTCCAATATTGCAAAGATTACGACAGGGAGGCACCAATGGCTGGTGATGCAGAACTGACCATCGATGGAAAAACGTATACCTTGCCTATTATCGAAGGCACCGAGGGCGAACGGGCAATTGACATTACTCAGCTGCGCAGCCAGACCGGCCTGACGGCACTGGACCCCGCCTACGGCAATATCGCCAGTTGCACCAGCAAAATTACCTTCATTGACGGTGATCACGGCATCCTGCGCTATCGCGGCATCCCGCTGCAGGCCTTCGCGGAAAATCCGAACTTCGTCGAAGTAGCGTGGCTGCTGATTTTCGGCAAGTTACCTACACGTGAAGAATACAGCCGTTTCAGCACCCGCCTGACCAACAACGCCAATCTCGACGAGGACATGAAACATCATTTCATGGGCTTTCCGCGTGCGGCACCCCCGATGGCGATCCTGTCCGCCATGATCTCGACCCTGTCGTGTTTTCATCCGCAGTTACTGGACCTGGAGACCCCGGACCAGTTCGAAGCGGCTGCCGCACGACTCATCAGCAAGATACGCACCCTGGCTGCCTATACATACCGGCACTCGCATGGCATGCCGTATATATACCCTGACCCGAAGCTGCCGTATGTGAGCAACTTTCTGCACATGATGTTTTCGCAACCCTACCAGCCGTATATCTGCGAGCAGGAAGTACTCGATGCGCTCAACCTGGTACTGATCCTGCATGCCGATCACGAGCAGAATTGCAGCACCTCGACGGTGCGCATGGTCGGCTCCAGCCGCGCCAACCTGTTCGCCTCCTGCGCCGCCGGCGTCTCGGCATTGTGGGGTCCGTTGCACGGTGGCGCAAATGTAAAAGTCATCGAGATGCTGGAAGCCATTCACAACGGACACCAGACGGCGGAAGAATTCATCAAGCTCGCCAAGGACAAATCGAGCGGCGTGCGGCTGATGGGTTTCGGTCATCGCATTTACAAGAACTTCGACCCGCGCGCGACGATGCTGCGCGAGGTCAGCGAAAAACTGCACGGCAAGATGGGCATCGACGACCCGCTACTTGATATCGCAAAAAGACTGGAGGAAATTGCCCTCAAGGACGAATACTTCCTCGAGCGCAAGCTGTATCCAAATGTCGATTTTTACAGTGGCATCATCCTGCGCACCATCGGCATACCGACCAACATGTTTACCGTCCTGTTCGCCATCGGCCGCCTGCCGGGCTGGATCGCGCACTGGCACGAGCAGAATAGCGACCCGGCCATGCGTATCGCGCGTCCACGCCAGGTTTATACGGGAAATCCGCAATCACCCTATATCAACGTCAAGGACCGGGGCTGAATTTTTCACGAAACCGGAAGGAGCTCCTGCATGCAACCAACGCTCATGATCCTGCCGGCGACAGATTCTTCATCTATCAGGCTGGTGCAAGTACCGCCTGACTTCGAAGTGCACGAAGCCTACCGCCATGTCACCGGGCTGATCGCCAGTGTCGAGGAAGACAATCCCGGCTACGACTGGGACGATATAGAGGCCGTACTCGAAGAGCATGGCTTCGAAACGGTGGATTTTATACTCGGGCCGGTGCTTGACTGAAAGCTGCACGACAACAGTAGCCAGCGCTGTTCATGCGGGCAACGTATCCATGGTATCGACCGTGTGGCGAACACCCCGTAACCGATGGCCTCGCTGACAAGACGGTGTCGGTTGCGGGATGTATCACCGGCACTACACGTCCTTGACCTGCGGGCAATCAGGCATCATATATATCACCCAGTGCCTGCTGTAACAGGCGCTCTTCACGCAGCATTTCTATCCGCCTCAGGACTTCGAAATCACGGCAGCGGTCTTGTGACGGCATGTTCGTCAAGCTACTGATGCCCGCAAGCACATCCACTTCATCCGTTACCTCGTCCCAGTCCGGTTGTAGCGGCAGCAGGCTGTCATCCTTCCCGTGAGCACTTTTTCCCTGCCCGGCGGGCCGCATCTTGCGGCCCTGTTTGGGTATCCGTCTGTTATTCGTGGCGCCCCGGGGAGTTTTATTACTACTCCGCGTCATTCAACTTGCCCGCCCCGGTTTCAACAGCATCGTCGATGCCCGTCTCCCCTGCCATCTCCGGCTCATCTATTCCCGCCGCGCTTGCAGGCAAGTCGTCAGGCTCCGCCAGCGAAGTTCCCGCCTGATCTCCCTCCATTACATCCGCCGACTCGCCACGCGACTGCATGCAGCCTTCTACATAGCTCTCCATCTCCTCGGAAGATATTCCGTATTGCTCCGCTTCCGCCCGGCAGTCTGCGCCGCTATCGGATAATGTGGGTGACGCAAACGTCAACAGGCCCGTGCTGACCAGCAGGGGTAACAGGAAAACAGTTCTCAGGCCAATGCTCATATCACATACTCCATAACTGCCCGCTCAGGGGCTGGTATCCAAAAAGTCGGCTGCAATCGCAGCCGGGTATTGCTGAAAGGCCATGCTGCTTCATTTTTAAAACAGCGGGTTCGCTTTCAGCCGATACGTCGCCCGGCATCCGCCGGCACATATCAACCCTGAAAGCTTATAAAGAAGCTTGGTAAATCCGGCAAACGAAATATAATCGCGCTGACGATCAACTTTATTTATCGACGGCGGACAGTCATGGATATCGAACAGCTGCGTACTTTCCTCGAAGTGGTACGCACCCGCCATTTCGGCAAGGCGGCCGATGAACTTAGCGTCACCCAGTCGGCTGTCAGCGCGCGCATACGCCAGCTGGAACAGACCCTCGGCAAGCCACTGTTTACCCGTCACCGTAATAATATCCAGCTAACCGCAGAGGGGCAGCAACTGCGTAAACATGCCGAAACTATCGTCCAGGTCTGGACGCGCGCGCGCCAGGAGACCGGACTGGGAACGGAGTACGGCAACGGTCTGGCTATCGGCGCTGTAGCCGACCTCTGGTATACCCTGCTGGATGGGTGGCTGCCTGCGCTGCGTGACAGGATGCAGGATACCGCCCTGCATATCGAGTCCGGCAGTACGGAGATGTTGATCCGTAAATTACAGGACAGCGTCATCGACCTTGCCGTACTGTTCGAGCCGTCCCGGGTCGCGGAACTGGAAATCCGCGAACTCGGCACCTTCGGCCTGGTACTCGCCGCCACGCAACCGGGCTACACAACCCGCCAGGCACTTGCCTCGGGCTATATCATGGTGGACTGGGGTACCGCGTTTGCCGTCAATCATGCGCGGCTCTTTCCGGATATCCCTGCAGCCGCCTTGCACATAAACCAGGGCACCCTCGCGCGCAGCTACCTGCAGCAGGTTGACGGGGCAGCTTACCTGCCGGAGCAAATGCTGGAGGGTGCACCGGGTGAGCGGCCTCTCTACCGGGTAGAAGATGCTCCACGTATCGAGCGACCGGTATTTTCAGTTTATTCCACCGGCAGTGACCGCACCGGGCTGATCCGTCAGGCCCTGGCGCTGTTACCGTGACGGGCGCTGGCTGTTGCGGCGATAAAGGATAAATGCAAGATCATCCGGCTTGTGCGGATGAGTGGTTGACTCACTTTGCATACGCTGACGACATGCATCCAGCAACCTTGCCGCGGCTACCTGCAACGGCCCTGCCCGCACCAGTTCGACAACCTCCCCGACATAGAGATTGTCAAACAGGCCATCGCTGCCGATGACGACCGTATCGCGCGGCGCCAGCCGCAACGGGGGACCGAGCTCGACATGCATGCCGGTCATGCCCACCATGTTGGAAATCAGGTGTCGTTCCGCATGAAACATCGCCTCGTCCTCGTCCAGCATTCCGGATGCCTCGGCATAGCCGACCGGCGATTGCGGCACCGACTGGTATTTCACCTTGCCGCGCTGACCGCACACCAGGATCATTGAATCGCCCGCGATAGTGGTACGTACTGTTTCGTTATCTATTGCCGCAACCGCAATCGTCGTGCCACTGCCCTGCCCGTCATCCAGTACCGCTTCGTTGGCCCGCTCCAGCCCGGACAGTACCGCCTCGCGCTGCAAGTCGCCGGCCTGGCCGGCCGCGCTGTCGGCCAGGTGCTGCAGCGTCATGCCCGAGGCCGTGTCGCCGGCCGGCAATCCACCCAGCCCGTCGGCAACCGCGAGCACACCACAGCCGTCCGCTCCGGGTATGACGGCTGCCGCGTCCTGGTTGGCTGTTTCGCGGCCGGGACGGCGCTCGGTGAAGACACAGGCCGATCCGCCCGCAACCGGGACCAGCTGCGGTGCCTCCATGTCAACGCCCAGGAACAGGCTGGCATTCATACCCGCGTCGTCCATTGCATGTTTTCGAGATATTCACGCAGCTGGCCGGCAGTACGGAATTTCTTCAGAATCAGGCCACGTTTCAATCCGCAGCAGATCGCCTTGATTTCCGGCGGTTGACGACTGTACCAGGCACGCCCGCCGATCGCTTCATACAGTATCTTTATCAGGTCGACGACATCGTCACGGATGTTTTCCGGCCGCGGCGCGCCCCAGTGAAAGAAGTCGAGCAGTTGCAGGTCGAAACCCAACCCGTAACGCTGCACGATAATATTCTCGGCGTGCAGGTCACCGTGGTATTCCTTCATCGTGTGTATACACTCGATTCCGGAGGCAAGTGCGTGCAGCAGGTGCAGAGCCGGGTACGCTGTCAACCGCTTCCCGGGCTGACGCCTTAGAAAATCGGACAGCAGTTCACCCTCGACAAAATCTGACACCAGCAACGTGACAGGCGCCCGCTGGTAGGTAATGGTATCGCTGGAATGGTACTGAATGGCGATTGGGCAGTGCCGCAGCTTGTGCAGTTTGCGCGCATAACAACTGGCGACCTTGTCACGCAGATTGCGCTGCGGGTAAAACAGCTTGACGGCACGTTCGATCGACGTGTTCCGCTCGCGAACGAGAAACACCTCGCCTTCCCAGCCACGGCCCAGCCGTTTGATAACCTCGTACTTGCGTGCGAGTACGCGCCCGGGCTTGATATCGAAATGCTCGATTACCGGTACTGCCATTTTCCTGTTTTTCGCCATGCGGGCTAGCATAACGCCGGAATTCGGGCAGGGAAACAGGTTTAAAACAGGCCGGTGTAACGCAAGCCGATGAGTACCAGGATAACAGCCAGTAATCCACGCAATCCGTTCTCCGGGACATGCTTGCTGATCAGCGGACCGAGCGTGGATCCCGCTACCACCCCGGCGAGCAGGATAGCCAGCATTGGGAAATCCAGTTCAACGCCCAGGCGGATATAATTGGCGATAGAGGCAGTCGAATGGATCGCGATTGCCAGCGCTGAAGTCCCCGCGATCACGTACATCGGCAAGCGCATGATGATGCTCATGAACGGCACCAGCAGGAAACCGCCCCCGACCCCCAGCGCCGAAGACAGCAGCGCAATCCCCAGGCCGGTAAGAAACGGCAGCAAGGGATTGAAACCGAACCGCTCGTCACCAAACGAGAATTCAAAACGCCGGACGCCGGCCTGCAAACACTCCACCCCCTTGTCACACAGGCGTCCGCCAGACTTTACCTGGCGTTCGAACGACTCGGCCGCCCGCATGGCGCGCGATAATTCCAGGGTGGAGGCATTGGCGCGGACAATCTGCCACAGCAGTTGCGCAGCAATAAAAAATACCAGGATGGCGAACACCGGCTTGAACAGGCTCATGTCCGCCAGCAGCCGGTGTGACAGGCTGCTGCCCGCGACCGCGCCCAGCACGCCTCCCGCTCCCAGCAACAGCGCCAGGCGGTAAACCACCCTGCACTGGCGCATGTACAGCGGTACCGCAACCAGCGGCGTGACGAGCGTCATGGCTTGCGCCATCGGCTTGACCAGGTTCGGGTCCTGCAGGCCAAACACCGAGATCATGCCGACGGACGCAAGAATGCCGCCGGCCGCCCCGACCGTTGAAAACACGAAACCGACCAGCACACCCCAGGCCAGCAACAGCCATATGGCAACCGTGATATCAGCGACTTCGAAATACACGAACGTGACCGGCCGGATCCCCGGTTAAAATTGTTACCGTGAAGGCAGGTGCACCGGGAGCATACCGGTCTGTACCCGCGGTCGTCACCGATTCAGCTACCCTCGTAACCGGCGGTGTTGAACTTGCGGTCGAACAGCTTGTATATCTCGGCGACGGTGCGCGGGTTGCGCGCCTTGTCCTGAAAGATGTACCGGTTGCGCCTCGCCGGACCGGGAAAGATCTCACCGGCAATTTGCCCCGGATCTTCCGCCAGCGCCTTGAGGAAGGAGATTGCCCCGCTGGCACCGAGAAAATGCGTGAGATAAAGATCGGTACGGCCTGGTTTTCGTTCCAGTGAAGATGACAACTGCCGCATGTTTCTGCGGGCCTGCTCTGCCGCCAGCAATGCGGACATTCTCGGCTGCAGGCGTAAATCAAGCACGGCGGCACGCATCTCCGGGTCATCGATCGACGGACGCATTACACCCTTGCTGTCGACAACGTACTCGATGTGCTGTTTCACGTCAGCCAGACCGTACTTGTGGCCAAACGCCCTGATCGCGTCCAGCCAGGTATCCGCCTTGAACTGGTAGAGGCCCGCCGCGCTGGAGGTCGACGCCCTGGCCTCCGGATTGAACGTGCTTTCGGCCGCCGCCAGCTCCATCAGGTAAGAGAACTCTACGCCGGTACGCTCACTGGCCAGCCGGATCGCGGCAAGCACCTCGCTGTCCCGTTTATATTTTTCGCTGTCCTTGCGCGCGAGGTCGGCGTAACGGGACAGCGCCTTGTCGGTCTCGTCCGGCGCCGGCACGGATTGCCCGGCTTTTGCCGGCAGGTATAACGCGCTGAACTCGGCCAGTGCCCGGTCAACGTCAACGTCTGCGGCGATGCCAAGTACCGCCAGGTCCGCACGCTGCCTGTCAGCGGGTCGCCGTGCGAGCGGATCGATGGAGTTTGCCGTGGTCTTCCCGCTGTCTTCGGGCAAATCGCTTGAGGACGTCGCATCCTGCCCGGCCGTCTCACTGCCCAGTTTGTCGGACAGCAACTTCAACAGAGCGTCATGTTTTTCGTATTGCACCTTCATCAGGCGCTGCAGGTCGAGAATACCGGTCAGTACCGGATCGAGGTCGGCCGGGGGTGCAGTCTCGCCACGCATAATCACGCTGCTGAGCAGTGCACCGGACATGAACAACAAGCCCGCCATCGTGATGGTCTGTATGCGGGACATACGCGGCTGCGGCACGGGTGCCTGCACGGACTCGAGCAGTTGCATGCCGACTTCGTGAAAAGTCTTCGCCATGTCGGTCTGCAGGCTCAGCACGTTCTGCTGGTCGGTTTGCAGGTGCAGCAGGGAATCCTGCATCTGCTCGATGCCGGCTTCACGCTGCCTGTGTGTTTCTTCCAGTCTTGTCTCGAGCGACTTGATGTGCTGTTCCGAGTCCTGCTGGCGCGCCCCGGCCTCGGCGAGCGATTTCTCCAGCAGGCGGGCCTGGTACTGTATCGCCTTGCGGTCGGACTCGATTACGGTCAGCTGTTGTTGCAGATCGACGAGTTGTTGTGAATCACGCGCACGGGTCTGCACCAGCTCATCCCGCATGCCGTCGAGCTCGGCTGCGACACGTGCACGTTCATCCCGCACACCGTCGAGCTCTGCAATGACACGCGCATGCTCGTCCCGCAACCCGGACAGCTCACACTCGAGTGCGTGCGTCCTCGGGAAGGCCTTTTCCCTGACAGTCTGTATCGCGTCGCGCCAGTTCATTGTTGTTCTAACCGTGTATTGTTATTTGCGGCTCTGTTGCGCCCATTATATCGACTCGCGGCAGACCTGGCAGCGCACCACGATTTTCCCGGTATTGTCCCGGAACCCGGCACAGGGGTCTATCAGACTAAAGTCTTAGGTTTTATATATAACAGTAACTTGCGAACATTACTGCAAGTCGATTCGCAGCCAGCGGGTCCACGCTGAAAACAGCCCGGCATCCACGGCGGCCACCGATGCGCGCGGTGCCAGTGACTGGGTGAAGACCGGCCTGCCGTCCAGGCCGGTCGAGAAACCGCCGGCCTCGGCGAATACCAGGTTGCCGGCCGCATAGTCCCAGATATTCGAGCGGCCGTGCAGGTAGATATGACCGCGGCCGGCCGCCAGCCAGCACCAGTCCAGCGCCACCGATCCGAAGCTGCGCTGCGAAGCATACGGAATGTCCGTAACCAGCCGCGTTGCCAGTGCCGGATCGAGCCGCTTGAAATCGATCACCGCGACAGCCTGTTGCAGCGCCAGCCCGGAATCGACAACGGACAGTGGCTTGCCATCCAGTTGCGCACCCGTACCGCGCCGTGCGCTGAAACATTCATCCCGCAACGGATCGTAGACCAGCCCGAGTACTACCCGTCCCGCCTGCAACAATGCCAGCGATACACAGAAGTACGGGATACCGGCGGCAAAATTACTGGTGCCGTCGAGCGGATCCAGGCACCACACCGGCTTGTCCGTTGCCAGTAACCGCGCCTGCTCTTCAGTGTCCATTTCCTCACCCAGGAATTCCGTATCCGGTGACAGCCGCTTCAGCTGTTCCGCCATGCGCGACTGCATGGCCAGGTCGGCTTCCGTCAGGATGCTGCCATCGCGCTTGCGCAGACGCTCGACCTGCGCAAAACGCGGTAACAGTTCATGCCGGGCGGCCGTCACCGTGATCGTTTGCAATTCTGATATAAATTCGGGCGTGATCATCGCGCTATCATAACGCAGGCCGGTGACGAAAGCAGACCCCCTGCCCTGTTAAACAGGTTCAATCCGGGCTACGCTCGGGGTATGCGCATCATCGCCATCATGTTATTCCTGCTGCTCTGCGACACACCGGCAGGTGCGACCGAACGATCGCTGCCGCGGCAGCCGGCGGTACTGGAGATCGACGGCGAAGCGTGGCACCTGACAGTTCCCGCCGGCATGCAGCTGGAACTGTTGACGGACCGGCTCGATAGCCCGCGCCTGATGACCTTTTTACCGAATGGCGACCTGCTGGTCGGTTCCCGCTCCGGTAACGTCTATCGCCTCGCGCCGCCCTACACGCGGCCCGGGGTGCTGGTAAAGCTGGCAGGCTACCCGCACAGTCTCGCCTGGCGTGACGGTGAACTGCTGATCGCCCGGACCGACGGCCTGTACCGCGCACCCTATACGCCAGGGCAGGAAACGATCGCCCGGGACAGCATCGAACTGTTGCTGGAGTTGCCGGGCGGCGGTGGCCATAACAGCCGCAGCGTCGCCATCGGACCGGACCGGCGCATCTACCTGTCGCTGGGCATCAGCGGCAACTGTTCGGACGAGTACCTCGACGACAGTTACGTATTTGCAGACCGGCGTGGCGGCGTGCTGGTAATGGATGAATCCGGCAAACAACCTGCCTGGCAGCCGTTCGCCAGCGGCCTGCGCAACCCGGTCGGCTTTGACTGGCATCCCGCAACCGCGGAGCTGTACGCCAGCAACAATGGTCCGGACCACCTGGGTTACGATCAGCCGCCGGAATATTTTACCCGCCTGCTGCCCGGCTCGTTTCACGGCATGCCCTGGTACCAGTACGATGGCCACCGGCTGCGACGTGACACGTGCATCAAGCGGGACCCGCCGCGACCGGTGAGTGCGGTGAGCCTGCCGGTCGCGACTTTCCCGTCCCGCAATGCACCCATGGGTGTTGCCTTTGTCCCGCCAGGTGCGCTGGACGGACAATTCAACGGCAATGCCATCGTGGCGCTGAAAGGTTCCTGGGGAACGCGCCCCTCGGGCGGCATGTACGGAAGCCGCGCCAGCCGCCGACCGCCCGCACTCATGATGGTGCAGTTTGCAGACGGCAAGGCCGGTGAGGTGGTTGACTTCGTCAGCGGGTTTCAGCGCACAACCGGCGAACGCCTGGCGCGGCCGGTCGGCGTGGCCTTCGGCCCGGACGGGTCTCTGTATTTCACCAGCGACTCACACCTTGAAGGCCTGTTCCGGCTGCGCATATCCAAACCGATGGAATAATTGGCAGGTCGCTCACAGACTTGTTGAATGTCTGCTTTCGGCTGACGGCTCAACCGGTCGTTTGGTAAATGCAGGGTGCGCCGTGCGCACCGGGTATTTCAACAGCAGATCATGGTGCGCACGGCGCACCCTGCAATATTTTTGGGGCAACTATTGCCGATAGCGGACATTCATAGTCGTCGCCGGCCACTCGCAGTTGATGACGGGCAACCTGACGCTCAGGCACACTTGAACAGCTGTTTCTCCCGGATCAAACGCGCCACGGTCTCCGGCACCATCGCCTCCCAACCGGGCGTGCCGCTGCGAATGCTTTCCAGCACCGCGTGGGAGTGGATCTGCAGGTATTCGCGCCTGATATCGGACAGCTCCCGAATACAGCCGTTTTCCAGCAGGTGGGTGTAAAGATGCTTCAGGTGCGGCTGGACTTCCAGGTTGTGTACCGTGCACAGTGCGCCTGTTTCTCCCTCGCAGGCCGGGCAGACATACAACCGCAACCGGTGCTTGAACATGCGGCCAAAGGACTCGAGAATACCGCCTTCCAGGTGCCGGTAGTGTTCCTCGTTGAATATTTCAGCCAGGGTCGTGACACCCAGCGCCACCCCGACCGGTTCATGCGTCAGGCTGAACAGGTACTGTGCCAGCCGGTAGAACTCGCCATAGTCGGTGATGATCACGTCCTTGCCCAGCGCACAAAGAATATCCACGCGGCAAAGGAAATCCGCCACGTCGATTTCGTCGCCCTCGCCCAGGTTATGCAGGGTCATCTCGCTCAGTACCAGCATGTTCTCCGCCGAGACCGCCGGTTCCTTGCTGAACTCGCGAGTGGCGCAGTCCAGCATGTCCATGTTCAGTCGGGTTGGCGGACGGAAGCGGCTGCGCTCGACCAGCACTGCCTTTCGGTACAGGGCATCGGCCGGCTGCACGACCTTGCCATCGGCGCGAAACATGGCGGCGCTCGACAGTCCGAGTTGCACCAGGCGTAACGCCATCAGCCGATTGTCCACCGTTTTGAAGGCAGCCCCCTGAAAATCGATCATGTCGATTTCCAGCAAATCGGTGCTGAGTCCGTCAAGCAGGGAGGCAAGCAATACTTCCGCTTCCGTGTGCAGGTACATCGCGCCATAGACGAGATTCACGCCCAGCTGGCCGAGAATTTCCTGGTCCTGCAGGTTGTCGCTGCCCTTCAGGACCACGTGCAGGTCGATTTGCGACATCGCTGCATGCGGCGAAGTCTGGAAGCAGATACCCAGCCAGCCATGGCCCGGTTGCCGCGTGGTGTAACTGAACGTGGCCACGGTATTGGCAAAGGCAAAAAAGGTGCTCTCGTCACCCCGGCTGGCGCCGAGATGCGACTGTAACTTTGTATATTCGATTTCCAGCATCGATTGCAGCCGATCGCGGCTGACATAACGCCGGCACGGGCCATAGAGCGTATCGCTGACCTGCATGTCATAGGCCGAGATGGCCTTGGCAATGGTACCGGCAGCACCGCCGACCCTGAAAAACCAGCGCGCCGTTTCCTGCCCTGCTCCGATCTCCGCGAGCGTGCCGTACTTGCGTGTATCCAGGTTGATCGAACGGGCTTTCTGATGTGTATCGAGAACAGGTCGTTCCATGACGCTCTCCGGACAAATAGCGGGGCTGCCCGCAAATTGTGATATGGACCGCTTCCTGCGGTCCATCGGGTTAACGGCTGCCGCCGGTATATCCTTATTCAGGTCTCCGGGAAGACGTCCCCGGTGAAGCGGCCCGGTTTGCGGGCATATATCCGCTGTGAAATACGCAGGCCGGCTGACAGCAGGGCAATACGGCGCGTCTCCGCCAGGCTATAGATCAATTCGGCCCTCACGCTGTTGCCGCAGATTTCGGGATTGGCCCTGAGCGTTTCGGTCAGCACTGCCATATCGTTGTCCTCGCCGAGCATCTCGCCCAGCCCGTCGAGTTCCGCGATAACCGCTTGCACATCCTCCGGCACCTGCTTTTCCAGCATGCGCAACTGGTACCACAGGTACTTGGCCTGGCGGCGCAGGCCATGACTGTTCTCGGAACTCGGGTCCCGGGCAAGCGCCTGTTGCAGTTTCCGGCCACGACGATAAACGTCACGCATGGCGGTCTTCAGCAATGAATACGACAGCTCTATATTGACCGCGCGCTCCAGCTGCAGCTCGAGCTGAATGAAGGATGACTCAAGCTCCTTCCTGTCGAGGCTTTCCTGGAACTCCGCCATCGCCAGTACATGCCGGTTTTGCAGGGACTGCCTGACCGGCAGCATCTCGTCAGTGCTGAGGAAGGGCCGGTAATGGTCCATCAGGCGGTCATAGGTTTTCACCATGACTGCACTGTCGCGCGTACTACTGATTCGGCGTGCAAAATCCCGCAGCGCCCGGTCACAACCCCTGAACACCGGCTTATCCATGGCCGGTTCGGTTAACCGCAATATGCCGCGCAGTTTCTTGACGCACTTGCGCAGTTCATGGACGGTCGTATCGGCGTCGAGCGATTCATCGTTCAGGACGCCGATCATCCGCGCACGCAATTCGAGATTGATTCTCCTGACGGCCTTGCCGGCCGGTTCGTGCTTTTTAAAGGAAATGTTCACGCCACTGAGGCCCCGCCCCTTCTGTTCAATTGCAGAGTCTATCGGCAGATTCATACTTATATACAGTTCATTGCAGGCGTGGTATGCCGGGCGGGGTCCGCCAGGGCCTATGCCTCCTGCTCGTTCTGTAATTGTTTGCGCAAGACATCGAAATGCTGCCGCTCCTTTTCCTCGACCTCGGGATAATGCATATCCAGTGACCGCAGTGTGCGCAGGACGATATCGGCCACAGTCATCCGCATCCAGGACTTGCTGTCAGCCGGTATGGCATACCAGGGCGCCCATGGCCGCGATGTCTCGCGCACGGCCGCCTCGAAGGCCAGCATGTAATCGTCCCAGAAACCGCGCTCGCGCATATCGCCGGTGGAAAACTTCCAGTTTTTCTGCGGCTCGTTGAGGCGGTCGAGGAAACGCCGGCGCTGCTCCTCGCGCGAGACATTCAGCCAGAATTTCAGGATCACCGTCCCGTTCTTTGCCAGGTGCTCCTCATGCGTCCTGATAGATTGATAGCGGTCTGTCCATACGCGCTCGAGATCGACATGCGAGGGTAATTGCTGTCCGTTGAGATACTCCGGGTGGACGCGCACCACCAGCACTTCTTCGTAGTAACTGCGGTTGAAGACACCGATGCGGCCACGCTCCGGCAGGCGGCGGGTGGTCCGCCAGAGAAAGTCGTGGTCCAGTTCCTCGGCCGAGGGCTGCTTGAACGAAGACACCTGGCAGCCCGCCGGGTTGACGCCCTGCAGAATGGCACGAATGGTGCTGTCCTTGCCGGCGGCGTCCATGCCCTGGAAAACCAGCAGCAACGCGTGACGGTCATGCGCGTGGAATATCCGCTGCAACTGGTCTATCTCCCCGACATATTGCGCCAGCAGCGCCCTGCGAGCCTGTTTGTCGGGCGAATCTTCCGGGCGCCTGGTACCGGTATCCGTGTGCTTGAAGTTGCCGTCAAACGGCACGAGCCAGGGACTGTGCGGGGCTTCGAACATGATCATTTCCTGTGCTGGATTGCGGTCCTGCAAAGCTACCACAATTCAGCAGGTGGCTCATGATGTCTCGATAATCGACCAAATCACCTGTTTACATTACCCAACGGCTGCGATACTTGGTAATGCGCCAGGGTGAGCAGAAGCCTGTTTCTCGCGCCCGAACGGCGCTAATGTTCCCGGCATATAAAGCGGTTACACTGTCAGGCAATACGCGACGACTTGAGGAGACCCGATGGAACCGGCGTCCTTTTCGCCCTACATAGAAGACCGCGTGCAGCAGCACGGTACGCGCCTGCTGAAGACCATCCGCGGCGACACGCACCCGGCCAACTGGCTGGACGGCCTGGTTACCCGCGCCATCCAGGATGAAAATTTCCGCGTGCAGACCCTGCGCTTCGTCGATGTCATGCCGATGCTCACCGATGATGCCGAACTGGTTGCGCACCTGAAGGAATATTTCGACGGCATCGAACTGCCGTGGCCGGGCGTCAGCAACTGGGGACTGCGCCACAGCGATTCACCCTGGGCGGTGCATATCGCCGCACCGCTGGTGCGCAGTACCCTGCGCGGCCTGTCACGACGTTTCATGGGCGGCAGCAACATCCAGCAGGCGCTGGGTACCATTACCCGGCTGCGCAGCCAGGGCATGCGCTGCACCCTCGACCTGCTGGGCGAGGCCGTCATCAGCGAACGCGAGGCTGATCACTATCAACAGGCGTATCTCGACCTGCTGGCCGACCTGCACCGGACCTGGTCGCCTGATACTGCCGATGACCGGCCGAATGTATCGCTCAAGCTGTCCTCGCTGTATTCGCAATTCAATCCGCTGGAACCCGACGGCAGTATTGCCGCGATCGGTCAGCGCCTGCGACCGATACTTGCCGCCGCACGCGACTATGACGCCAGCGTCACCATCGACATGGAACAATACGATTTCCACCACATCGTCTTGCAGTGCTTCATGTCCATCCTGATGGAGCCGGCCTTCCGCGACTGGCCGCATGCCGGTATCGCGATGCAAACTTATCTTCGGGGCGCCGGTGACAACCTGCGACAGCTGGTCGACTGGGCGACGTTGCGCGGCACACCGGTACAGGTGCGGCTGGTGCGCGGCGCCTACTGGGACTATGAAACCGTCATCGCCCGTCAGCAAGGCTGGGCATCGCCGGTGTGGGAACACAAGGCGCAGACGGACGCCGAATTCGAGACCTGCCTGAAATTGCTGTTTGCAGAACACCACATCGTAAAACCCGCCGTCGCGACACATAATATCCGCAGCGTCGCCTATGCACTGGCACTGGCCGAGCAACACGACCTCACGGCGGACGACTTCGAATTCCAGTTGCTCTACGGCATGGCGGACAACCTCAAGCATGCGCTGGTCGAGGCCGGTCAGCCGGTGCGAGTGTATGTGCCCTACGGTAAACCCCTGCCCGGCATGGCCTACCTGGTGCGGCGCTTGCTGGAGAACACCAGCGGCCAGACCATCCTCGATACCGGCATGGCGTATGACGACCCGGACGTGGACTGCCTGCAGCGGCCAATGCCGCATATACCGGAAAACGATTCAGCGGCAGGCAACGGCTTCCGCAATCTGCCGGTCTACCGCTTTACCGATGCAGCCGAACGGCATGCGTTTCGCGACGCCATTGCCACCGTGCGCGATGAATCGGGTGATTATTACCCGCTGTTCATCAACGGCGAGAATGTGAATAACGACAACCGTATCGTTTCCAGCAACCCGGCCCGTCCCGGAGAAATCATCGGTACCGTCGCAGCGGCCGACCGGGCACAGGCCGACCTGGCCCTGGCCGCGGCACAGGCCGCGCTGCCCGCCTGGCGGGCACGACCGCTGCAGGAGCGGGCCGGCCTGTTGCGCACGATTGCCGATGCCCTGACGCGGGAGCGCAACCAGTTCGCCGCCTGGCAGGTACTGGAAGCCGGCAAGTCGTGGCGCGAGGCCGATGCCGATGTCTGCGAGGCCGTCGACTTCCTGCGCTATTACGCAGAGCGCGCCGGGCAGTCCGGGCAATCGGCCGAAACCTGCGTGGTCGAGGTAAACGGCGAACACAATGCGCTGCAATACCGACCCCGCGGCGTTGGCCTGGTAATCGCGCCGTGGAATTTCCCGCTGGCCATTCTCACCGGCATGCTGTCGGCGACCATCGTGACCGGCAATACCGCCATCCTCAAGCCGTCCTCATTGACACCGGTGATCGCCGCGCGATTCGTGGCGCTCATGCATGCGGCCGGACTGCCGCCCGGCGTGGTCAACTACCTGCCCGGCCCCGGCAGCGAGGTCGGTGCGTACCTGGCGGCACACCCGGACATCCAGCTCATAGCCTTCACCGGCTCGCGCGATGTCGGCACCCGCCTGCTGCAACTCGGCGCTCAAGTGCCGGATGGGCAAGCGCATATCAAACGGGTCATCGCCGAGATGGGCGGCAAGAATGCCATCATCATCGATGAAGATGCCAACCTCGATGATGCCGTACCCGGCGTGGTGGAATCCGCCTTCGGTTACCAGGGCCAGAAATGCAGCGCGGCCTCGCGGCTGATTGTTGTCGGTGACATTTATGATGTCGTAGTCGAACGCCTGTGCGCGGCCACCGCCAGCCTCGATATCGGTGACCCGCAACAACCCGGCAACACCCTCGGACCCGTGATCGACCATGTTGCACGGCAACGTATCCTTGCAACGATCGAGCGTGGCAGGCAAACGGCCCGCCTGGTCTCGGTCGAACGCGACGATCTGCCGGAAAAGGGTTATTACCTGTCACCGGCCATCTTTACCGATGTCCCGGCAGACGACCCGCTGGCGCAGGAAGAAATCTTCGGGCCGGTGCTTGCCGTATTGCGTGCGCGTGATTTTGCACATGCGCTGGAAATCGCCAACAACACGCGCTATGCATTGACCGGCGGGGTTTATTCACGCCGGCCCGGTCACCTTGACCGTGCGCGCGAGGCCTTCCAGGTCGGCAACCTGTACCTGAACCGCAAGATCACCGGCGCGCTGGTGTCGCGGCAACCGTTCGGCGGCTTTCGCCTGAGCGGCACCGGCCACAAGGCCGGCGGCGCGGATTACCTGCGGCAATTCACGGACGCGGTATGCGTCACGGAAAACACGCTGCGCCGCGGTTTCGCGCCCGACGTTGGCGACGATGAAGCATGAAATACACGGACTGGCACATCCCGCTGTCACGTGCTGAACTGACCCTGCGCGAAGCGCGCGATTCTCTTGCCACGGTCGGCGCACGCCAGCAGCAGATTCCGCTGATCGTGCGCCTGCTGGAGAACCCGAAATACAAGCTGCCGGGCGTGACCCTGTTTCACGGTGCGGCCGACCTCAAGGTACACGACTGCATACATATCCTGCTCGGACGCGGCCTGCTGATGGAGGATGAAGCCTTTACCATCGGCTTCACCATGGGCAGCACCAAGCGAGTGCGGCGTACCGAGGAATGGCTGTTCGGTCAGCTCGCGCGTCGCGTCTACCCGCAACCCTACCGCTTCAACGATGATGCCGTGCGCATTTACTATGACGCGGTCCGCCTCGGCGGCATCTCCGGTTGCCGGCCGCTTAACCGGATCGATTACAGCCGGTTTGTCGACACGCCTCTCGGCGAAATACGCCGGGAGGCCGGCCTGGAGACCGACCTGCTGTCGGCCTGTTACCGCATCGAGATGGAGCGTTATCCGGATTCAATGGCCAGCCTGCGACTACTCGATTAAGTCGTGTATGTTCGCCCACAAGCATTATCCAGAACACGGCCACATGGAATGCACGCAGTTTCACCGCAGGGCGGATGAATGCATGGCATCCAACTCGAATAACGGTAAGGTTAATACTTTCAGCAGACGGGATACATGGCTCATAATCACCAGCTGATTTGAATGTATATGCAGTCATCCGGAACATTAATAGCGGCATGGATTCCCGGCCTGCCAACGATCGAGTAAAGACAGTCATTTTAAACAAATGAATCCTGTAACTCGTGTAATGCAGGGCATCCGCCTGGCGATGCATTGACTGCATCTGACTCATGGAGTAGTCTCGGCGTGGTTGAAGCGAGTGAATTTCCTGTCTGTTAATATGCAGTTCCTACCAATAATTCCAGCACGCAGGATTTTTCTTCATACGCGCTACAGTAATAACTGCAAGCCAGCACCCGGCCTCCACGGCCAATCCGCCCAGTGAAAAATTTATCAATTCTATTGAGAATGGCGAGCTCCATTCTGAAAAAGTGTGCTGGAGGAAAGGACGCGCCACTGGTTTTGGATGAGCGCTGCATCCTGGTTCCGGGCTTGCGCAGAGACGGGGTTGGCATACAGGCCATGCTTCGCATCTGCGTGATGTTCCTGGCGCGACAGGCAAATGCCATTTACATTCATATGCCGTTCATGATGCTTGCGCACCAGGATGTCGATCCTGATGGCCGGACGTTGTCTGCGGAAGAATGGTCGATCGAGTGGGAAAGTTTTTTTAACTTCGGCAAGGATGAATACAATATTGCCGATTTAGTGGATGCAACGGGAGAAGCAGCGGTGGTCAAACACATGTCTGCCAGGCATCGTCATTTCGGGGACCCGATGGATACCACCAGGGGCAGGCTCCCGGCCATGGTTGACAGGATTCGCAATCATGCCGGTGATGATTGCGGGATTTACACATTTAACCTTGGGCTCTGCCGGCAACCACGAGAGTGCGGGCTTTTCCTCGACCAGGCATTCATCCGGGACCTCCAGAAGAAGTTCGAAGCTAACGGCTACAGGCCGGGCGAGAATCTTTACAGTGAGCAGTTCCTGAATGTTGCAATACACATACGCCGCGGGGATGTCTGGGATGCCTGCCAGACCGGGTCAAAAGTGGAAATGTACACGAACAAACTGGTTAGCGAGGACTTTTATGTAGCACTGATTGGAAAGCTGCATAACCTCTTCATAACATCGCCGAGGCCTGTACGTTTTCACATATTTTCGGATGGCAAGCAGGATATTTTCGAACGATTTACATTCACGGGCGAGCGGGAAGCATATTTGAAACTTGAATCAGGTCTCTTGATCGACAACATACAGTTCCATTTACGCCAGAACACTTTCGACACCTTGTACCACCTGATCAAGGCGCCGGTCCTTGTTCCGGGAAAAAGCACTTTCAGCGTCGTTGCCGTGCTGCTGGGCAACTCCTGCGTGTTATACGAGGATGAAATCCACGAATTCTATCAATATGACCTGCTGGAAGAATATATGCGCGACAACCCGAGATTCGTATCGTTGACCGGACTGGAAGACAGGACGGATGAGTTAATGCAGCAACTGGGAAACATCCTGCATGACTAACGTCCTGACCCTGTATGAAGAATTGACGTAGACAGTTGTTTGCGGCGTCACGCCCGGCCTTGCCGGCGCATGACTTCTGCTGACTGCCAGCTCCCGTCAGTACATACGAACACCGTCGCTTATACTACCTTTATTCAGATGCAAATCATCGATCGTCCTTGGCCTTTCGAAGCCGCAGAAAGACAGGATTTCGTCCTGCGTAGCACGCTCACCAAGCCGTTCTGTCGAGAATATCCGTATCGACGACGGGAAACGCTGCGCCAGTATTTCCGCGGTTGAATAATAGTCGTCCCAATAGCGGCCGATAGCCTCCCCCATCGCCGTCACATCATAAACCGGATAGCATTCATCCCAGACATTCCTGGCCCAGTAGCTGCCATCATGATCGATCCAGTGATTGATCGTCCCCTTCCTGCCACCTCCCTTTATTTTCAGAAAGGAGTTGACCGTCGCCTCCTTTTCTCTTTTCAGAACCACAACGCGCACGTTCCGGTAATTTTCCAGCACCTGGTCGATGTATGGCAGCCACCAGTGAGAAACGTCGCCGACAAACCTGTAGCCACGCTGAAGGAGGGCAATACGTCGATTATGAAAATCGAATCGCGGCATATTGAAATCCCAGCCAAGTCTCGGCGGATGCTCATGCGAACAATAGCAGTTTTCCTGCTGCTGCCAGAGTTTCGTCAACGTGGTGGAACCTGAACGCCCTGTACCTATCCCGAGCAGCAGCGTGCTTTCTTCCGCTGGCTGGATATCACTACGGCCTTCAGCTGCAAGTTCGTCCTGCAAAGCAAGCAAATATCCGGCCTGTGCATAACCGTCATCCGGACAGACCTCGAGGACATTACCGAACAGCGCGCGCGCCTTCTGCGGCCGGTTTAAACGACACAGGTAAAAGGCTTTCAGAATCATTATGTCCGGGACCGGCGCAGGCGCCATGGTTTTCATCTGCCGGACAACATTGCCCGCCGCGACCTCCGCTCCGGCAAGATCGCCCTTGCGAAAGAGGTCCCTGGCCAATTGAAGAATATCCTGGCTTTTGTCTTCAGCCATCAACGGGACCTGGACAGGAAGCCTGCCTGAAGTATTTGATGTGCATCATAAACAACAGGAGCCGACGCCGGCCTGACATGCGTTTTCGAGGAAACCACTTCGAAAGTTCACCCGCAAAATGTCCCTTTTAATGACTTATCCAGCGGTTGGCAATCCGGCCCTGCATTAACTGTTTTTACCATTGCCCTGGCGCGCCGCTGGAATATCAAACATTTTATGGAGCCCATCAATATCTTCCGCTAACACAACAGCCAGTATATTTCTGTATCTGTCAGTGGTGACACCTGGAAATACTTTCCTGTTTGAAAACCCGACCTTCTCAAGGAAGTTTTTGTCCAGGTATCCCAGGCATATTGACCACTCATGAATGTATTCCTTCAGCTGGTTCTCATTCAGAACTTCGATAGCGACTTTAGCGAACCTGTTCGTTAATTTAGCCAGCCTTTCACATAACATTAATTGTAACAGGTGCGGATGCGTCCTGTTTAACCCGCTACCGGTGATTACCTCGATGGCCGACCGAAACCACAATACAGTACATTTTATACGGTGACTGGTCCAGTCGCCCACGCTCGCACAGCCGTCTCTCTCGAATCGATAACAATAAAAAACCTTGTCCAGATAGGTCAATGTCGATGCGTGACAATAGAGGGTGCAATTGAAGAGCGAGTCCTCGCCTATCAAAAGTCGTGGATCGAAACGGATATCATTTTCAATGACCAGTTTCCTGGCTATCAGCAAAGACCATGGCGAGTAACTGAAACTCCAGTCCTTGCCGGACCGCAGCTTTACCGTTCTCGGCTTGTCGACCTGATGAATGACCCTTTGCCCTGCACTATCGAGCTTGTAATAGCCGAATTTAACCAGGTCCGCCTTGTCATTAATTGCCGTTTCATACAATGACTCCAGCATCCTGTCATCGTCCCAGTAATCATCAGCATCGAGAAAGATAATGAACTCGCCTTCCGCCATCTCTATCCCGGTATTTCTCGCGTACCCGACCCCTCTATTTTCTTCCAGTTCCACAGGCCTGATGCGACTGTCGGACAAACCGTATTTGTCGATAATCTCCTGCGAGCTATCGGTACTGGAGTCATTGATAAGAATGATCTCTACGTCCTGTAGTGTTTGAGAGATAACGGAATCAAGGCACTCCGGCAAATACCTTTCACAATTAAAAACCGGAATAATTACTGATATCAGCGTTTTTCTCATGCGACATAACTCACTGCAACACCAACCATAAGCCTGATGCCGGCAATATAATTATTTTTTGACCTGTACCTGCCTGACACAACCAATAACCCTGAACATGTCCTGTTTTTTTACATATACAAGAAGCAGCCTTGATACAGGCTACCATTATCTTTTAATGGCGGGGAATAAATGGCCTGAACCTCTCAAGTCCAGGCTCCGTTACCGATACCCGTATAAAGCATGACTATGTGCGCAGATTTCAGGAAGGATAAAAGCCCTGTTCGGCAAAGTCCACGATTATCCTGCGGATGATCGCCTCTTTAACCGGCATTTTTGCCGTATGATTTTCGGTGCGCGTAACGGCGCTGGTCCTGGATTTTGAATATGCGGAAACCTGAAAGGGACTTCTGAGTTTATTCCTGAAATGTACGTCACCTTGATTAATCATGCATCAGCGGCAACCGGGTTCAGCGTGCCCGCAAGGTGCTCCTGCGCCAGCAATTGCCTCTGCAGGGGTGTTTTCGCATGTACAGGAAAGCGTTCAGTTCCCGCACGGGCAGATTCACACCTGTTTCCCGCTAGTCGGACTTGCCGCCAAACATTTTGCCGATGCTGTCAAGCGGCAACGGGAACACGATGGTCGAACTCTTGTCCCCGGCGATTTCGGTCAGCGTTTGCAGATAGCGCAGCTGCAACGACTGCGGCTGCTCATTGAGTATCTTCGCGGCCTCGACCAGTTTTACGGCGGCCTGCATCTCGCCCTCGGCATGAATGACCTTGGCACGCCGTTCGCGCTCGGCCTCCGCCTGGCGGGCGATGGCCCGCACCATGCTCTCGTCGATATCGACATGCTTGATCTCAACATTCGCCACCTTGATGCCCCAGGCATCGGTCTGCTGATCGAGCAGTGCCTGGATATCCTTGTTCAGCTTGTCGCGCTCGGCCAGCATGTCATCCAGCTCGTGCTGTCCCAGCACCGAGCGCAGCGTGGTCTGTGCCAGCTGGCTGGTCGCTGCGAGGAAGTCCTCGACCTGGATAATGGCCTTCTGCGGATCGATCACGCGGAAATAGAGTACCGCGTTGACCTTGACCGACACGTTGTCGCGCGAGATCACGTCCTGGCTGGGCACGTCCATCACCACGGTGCGCAAATCCACCTTGACGATCTGCTGGATGATCGGGATCACGATAATGAGTCCCGGCCCCTTGACCTTCCAGAAACGGCCCAGCGTAAATATTACGCCGCGCTCGTACTCACGCAGGACACGAAAGGTATACAACAACAGCGCGACAAACAGCACCACTCCGACAAATGCACCTGAAAAAGCCATATCAATTCTCCTTAACCAACGGCTGAACTTTCAGCACGAGACCATCGACGGCAACCACCTTTACCTTGTCACCGCGGCTCAAGGGCGTGGCCGCTTCCGCCAGCCACACCTCACCATGAATACGGATGCGGCCCTTGCCGTCGAAATCCTCGATGACCTCGCCCGCCATATGCAACATCTCTTCCTCGCCGCTGACCACGGGCCGCTGGCGCGCCTTGATGGCCGCACCGACGATAAAGAGAAAGAAACCGGCGGTTACGAAGGACAGCGCAAAGATCAACGGCAACGACACGGCATAACCCGTGCCTTCCACGTCGAACAGAATAATCGAGCCGACCACGAACGCGATAACACCGCCAATGCCCAGTGCGCCGAAACTCGGCACGAAGGCCTCGGCGAGCATAAAGATAATGCCCAGCGACAGCAGTGCCAGGCCGGCGTAATTGACCGGCAGGATCTGGAATGCATAGAGCGCGAGCAGCAGACTGATGGCGCCGGCGACACCCGGCAATACGAATCCCGGGTTGGCGAACTCGAAGAACAGGCCGTAAATACCGATCAGCATCAGGATGTAGGCGACGTTCGGATCGGTGATCACCGCCAGCAGGCGGTTGCGCCAGTCCGGCTCGATGGTCGCCAGCAGCAGCCCGCCGGTATCCAGCACCCGCGGCATACCGGCAATCGACACGGTCCGGCCATGCGCCTGCGCCAGCAGGTCCTGCATATTCACCGCAACGATATCGATCACACCCTGCTCCAGCGCCTCGTTTGCCGGCAGACTGGCGGCCTCGCGCACCGCGCGCTCGGCCCACTCGACATTACGGCCGCGCATTTGCGCGAGACCGCGAATATAGGCAACCGCATCATTGACCAGCTTTTGCTTCATCGGGTCCGGGGCCGCCTCCTGTGCATCCGTCTCTTCTCCGGATTTCGAACCTTTCTTCAACAGGTCGTCCGTATCCGGGATGCCGCCGATCTCCACCGGCGTCGCCGCACCGAGATTGGTACCCGGCGCCATCGCCGCGATATGGCTGGCATAGAGGATATAGGTGCCGGCACTGGCGGCACGGGCGCCACCGGGCGATACATAGGTCGCAACGGGAACCGGTGATACCAGGACAGCCTGGATGATGTCGCGCATGGCGGTGTCCAGCCCGCCCGGCGTGTCCATTTTCAATATCACCAGCACAGCACCCTGCGCATGCGCCGATTCGATGCCGCGACGAACATAATCGGCCGTTGCGGGGCCGATGGCGCTATCGACCGTCAGCACCACCGCACTGCGGCTGTCGGCCCACGGGTACCAGGCCGGCGCCAGCAGCAGCGCCAGCAGCAGCAGCGCCTTGATGATTCGTGTCTGGCTATGTAATCGATGCTTCATAATTACGTTTACATTAGCAGAAACCATTAGCAGATACCGGGAATTCGGTTATGCGTACATGAACAATCGCGCCTGCAAGGCGCTCCTGCGCCGATAGAAAGACCCGTAGGAGCGGACTTGCCCGCGAACAGATTCACCGCGGAGCCAATTCGCGGCTAAAGCCGCTCCTACACCAATAAACACACCCGCAGGAGCGGACGTTGTCCGCGAACCTGTCGACCTCCGGAATTCGCGCACGCCTGTGCTCTTGTGCCTGTGGATATGCCTGCATATATGACACGCACAGGCAGCATCAGTTCTGCCACACCGCACAGCCCTGCTTGCGCAACCAGTCGGCCAGTGCCGCCTCGCGCTCTTCGTCAGGCAACCCCTTGCACCGTCGAAACCCTCCATCAGGTCAAGCGCCAGCTCGGCGCCATATTCACGCGGATACTTGCTGCTGCGGTAGCCGAGCATATGCTGTTCAAAACGGTCACCCGGTTCGTGGACCGTCATGCCGACATACAGACACGGCATGCCCTCGACGTAATTCGGGTTCTCCTGCCGGAATTCCCGGACCCACAACACCTCTGGATCGAGCGTGATCACATACAGGTTACGCGGCTTGCGGCGCTTTGCGGCGCTGCGCGCCTTTTTCTGCCACTCGAGAATTTTTCGATCACGCTCTTCGTCACGCATATACATCATCCGGTTGCAGCAGACTGCATCGACAAACCTGGCCTGCACAGGATTTTACGCTAATATAAATCCTACTACCTGCCGACACCGTTTACAGGTTCCATCGGCGGTACCGGTGAAACCGGTGGTAACCGGATGCAACCAGCGAGACCTGTCATGCAACACGACATACCTGATATCAGTGACCGGACCGATGCCGGTGATGCGATCGAGTTTATTCTCGGCAAGCTGTCCGGCTACGACACCCGCCTGCTCGACTGGGTACGGGTCTACCCGATGACCGATACGCAGCACCAGCCGCACCTGAACGGTGAATCGGCCCCCGTCACCCTCAGCACCTGCTGGACACCGCGCGACTCGCTGGCAAACGGCGAACAGCCGCAGCCGCAGCACATGTACCGCATCAAGGTGAATGTCTGGCAGGGCACTGACTACCCGGCCAGCGAGTGCAACTGGGGCCGCGTCCCCCCGATACCCATTCGCCGACGCAGTATCCCGGACCGCTATACTACGCGTGGCATGTGCGAATGGACCTATCCTGACCGAATGGCCGCGACCGTGCATGCACTGGCCCGCACACTGTTCCTGTTCCTCTCGCATACGCACCAGCTGGTGCAAAACCCGAGCAACAGCAATGCCAGCGCCTGGGGCCACCGCTGGGTAGTGGAATGGCTGCGCGAGCACGGACAGGAAAGCGCGGCGAATGTCCTGGTGACGCAATTGATGCAATGGACCCTGATCCAGAGCAAGGGGCTGTGAACCCGGCTGCATTTCCTGATATCCTGCGTGCCTTTCAATAAGACCGGTCCATCGGCGGCTGCCCGCCCGATGAAACAGCGCTGTCTATGCCACACTCATTACCTGAATTTCTGCAGGAACTTGCCCATAACAGTGAATTGCAGGCCACCCTGCTGGTTGCCGTGGTCGCGCTGGCGGGACTGCTGTACATGCTGCGACTTCGCCTGCGTCACTGGTGGCACGAACGCAACACAAGGAAAATCATCAAGCGCCTGGGCGCAAGCGCCATCGAAAATATCCAGTTGCCGGATGGTACCGGTGGTGAAGTCACCATCGAACACCTGCTGCTGGCCCGCGACGGAATCATCATCGTCGGTGTTATGCGTTTCGACGGCCTGATCTTCGGCGGGCGGCTCACCGACCAGTGGACACAGGTGCTTGGACGCCGCAGTTTCAAGTTCGACAACCCGAACCACTACCTGCAACGCCAGGTCAATGCCATCCGCCAGCTGGTTCCCGGCGTCCCGGTCAGTGGCCGGCACCTGTTCAGCAACGCGAAATTCCCCAAGGACAAGCCGGACAGCGTACTGTTGCCGAGTGACCTCAAGACGTTGCCGGAGCGTCCCCGGCAGCGCGATATTCCGAAACAGTTCCGGACCGCGTGGAAGCAGCTGCTGGCGGCACTGTAGGCGCGAACCGCGGCCGCAAACCGCCCTGCAAGGACGCCTGCGCGCGCCCAATACCCCCGTCAAGATGCCAAATAACCGCCAGATCGGTCATTTGGGCGAATTTCCGCTCGACGCCACCCACCCGGTCTTTGTAGAATTCACCCCCCCCGCCCACGCATCGCCACGATTCGGCAGTTGCCAACTGCGGCACTTAATACGGAGTTTAGATAGTTATCATAAGCTACTGTTTTTAATTTATTTGGCTGGGCATTGCCTGTACTTCAGACCAATAGTCGCGGGCGATTGCACCCGCTAGGCTGTGAGTACAGCAACACTTTTACCCGGATTGGCCCCGTCACCGGCGTCTACCGGGAGGAATGATGGTTTCACCATGAAAAACAATACCAATACCCTGATCCTGACACGTCGTGACGGGCACATACGCAGCCTGGAATACAACCCGCAGCGTACCCTGGTCATCATCGCGGTGGCCGTGATTACCCTGTGCGGCGCCATTCTCTACGGCGGCTTTCGTCTTGGCGTGGGCCTGGAAGCGCGCAGCCAGTTGCACGAGGTCAAGGACCTGCAGGCGCTGTCGATCATGCAACATGTCGAGATCGAAAATATTCGCACCGCCTCGCAGGACAACCTCGATGCCCTGACCCTGCGGCTCGGTCGCATGCAGGCGCAGATACTGCGCCTCGATGCACTCGGTGGACGACTGGTTGATGTGGCCGATCTTTCTGCCAGTGAATTCGATTTCGACATCGCACCGCCGGTCGGCGGCCCCGAGAACGCGGCATCGCTCTCCACCTACACGGTACCGGATTTCCTCGGCATGCTGGATGAACTGGAGACGACCCTTGTCGACCGTGAGCACAAGCTGACCATGCTGGAACAGGTATTGATGTACCGCAGCGTCAGTGAGCGTGTCACGCCGTCCGGCAGCGCCGTCGAACACGGCCTGCTGTCCTCGAAATTCGGCTCGCGCATAGACCCGTTTACCGGCAAGCGTGAATCACACAAGGGTATCGACGTTGCCGGCAAGGCCGGCAGTGAAATCCTTGCCGTAGGTGACGGCGTCGTCACGTTCGCGGGCAATCGCAAGGGCTACGGCAACCTGGTGGAACTGGACCATGGCAATGGCTATACCACCCGTTACGCACATAACAGGGACCAGCTGGTCAGCCTGGGCGAGACCGTCAGGAAGGGACAGCCGGTCGCACTGATGGGTTCCACCGGCCGCTCCACCGGCCCGCATGTGCACATCGAAGTCCTGCGTGACGGCAAGCAGGTAAACCCCGCGAAATATCTGAATAACTAGCACCAACCTGACCAGGCGCTCCTGGCTCACTAGAACCACCTGCGGACAGGGATATTACATCCGAGCAGGAGCGGGCTTGCCCGCGAATGATATTACTCGGAAGCCTGTTCGCGGCTAAAGCCGCTCCTACCCCGATGGACCCGCCCTGCAGGAACGCATTGCATCCTTGTTCAGCGATTACGGCAAACGTTCCCCCGCGCGCTTCACGGCGCCCCGCGACATGGCATGCTCGATCACGTGCATGGCGACGTCCGCGGCTGTCTTCAGTAACAGGAAGGCGATCAACGCACCCTGGCTGCCACCTGAATACGAGCCGCCCGCGACAATCATCAGGTGCATCGGGAGAATCCTGACATAGGGAAAAAACATGATACTGCCGATATTCGGCACCCGGTCCTGTTCCATTGACTGGTTGTAGTGGTATGAAAACCGGTGATTGATGTAGAACATCAGGATACACAGGATGACGCTGAACAATGGAAAGACACCCGTCGTGTCGGTTTCCGTGGCGAGAAAAATCATGTAGGCAACATGAAAAAAACCGTAATGCAGTGCGAAGAATCCCGCGACCTTGCGCTGTGTCTCCGGCGTGGGGTCCACGGCCTTGTCATTCATGCGGAAATTCTCCGTGGAAAACTCCCTCAGGTCCAGGATGCGGTGCACGTTGAAATACCCGATCACCACGCTCTGCCCCCAGTAGATCCACATCAGGACATGGACATCCCACTGCTGGAAGACGGCCAGCACAATGGTCATGATATTGGACAGCAGCAGGGCCGTAACGGAACGGTCGTTGTACAATTGCCGGGTCAGGCCCAGGGTGCCGGTTGTATTCATCTGTCACTCCCGCCCCGAATAACGACCGGGGATATACAGGTTTTCGGCGGCCGGCAATCGCTCTGTAGGGCGAAACCGTGCCGTAAACAGGCCATCGAAGCAGCCGCTTGCGCATTCCTGCTCTTTATTCCGTGGCCCGTTCCCTATATTGTTCCACCCATGCCGACACATGCCGAAACACTCCGCGACCAATGGATGACACACGGTCTCACCCGTGACGAACTCGATCCCGACCCGTCAAGCAGTTCGAATGCTGGTATACGCAGGCGATCGACTCCGGAATCGCCGAGCCCAATGCCATGAGCCTCGCCACAGTCGATACCGACGGCCAGCCATCTCGGCGGCCAGCGGTGGTGCCTTCTTCACCCGCAGCGCGAAGAGATCCGGTCGTTGCTGGGTGCCGATTTCCAGCAGATCGCGCAGCCCGGCCGTGACGAAGAGAACCGTCGGCGCGCCCCGGCGTTCGAGCAGCGCGTTGGTGCCTCGGGTCGTCGCGAGTCTCAAGGCCATCGGCGGCAGAGGCCGATCCAGGGGCGTTCTGGTCACGAGTCTCGCCGCGAGAATCGGCGCCTCCGCGGCGATCGAGATCTCGAAACCCGCACCGGTGGCGAGCCCAGGCAATGGCGAGGATGGTTCGAGCAGGCCGGTGGCGGCCCGGTACCCGGAGAGCGAGACGGAATCACCGCCCTCCAGCAGACGCACCTCGGCGCCGGCGAAGAAGTCGTCCGGCAGATCCCAGCTCGTTTCGGCCCGGAACCCGCCATCGGCCATGACCTCGGCAACCCTGCCGCGGAGGGCACTGTGACTCATCACTTTCGCCCGGTGCAGCTCACCCGACGGATCGATGGCGAGGCAGTCGGTGAAGGTCCCCCCTGCTATCCACCCACACGCGCCACAGCGGACTGGAGACGTGGCTCCCGACGGTTTCTCGGGATCCGCCGTCCGGGACCGCCTCCCCGCCGCGCGCGACGCTCAGGTCATTCGCCGATGATCTTGACCAGCACCCGCTTGGGGCGCCGGCCGTCGAACTCGCCGTAGAAGATCTGCTCCCAGGGACCGAAGTCGAGTCGCCCGGCCGTGATCGCCACGACACCTCGCGACCCATGATCTGCCGCTTGTGGTGCGCGTCGGCGTTGTCCTCGCCGGTGCGATTGTGGCGGTATCGCGCCGGACTCGGCGTCGAAGGGCGCCAGCTCCTCGAGCCACTTCTTGTAGTCCCGGTGCAGACCCGGCTCGTCGTCGTTGATGAAGACGCTGGCCGTGATGTGCATCGCGTTGACCAGACAGAGCCCCTCCGCGACCCCGCTCGCGCGAACGGCCTGCTCCACCTCGGGGGTGATGTTCACGAAGTCCATCCTGCGGTCGATCTGGAGCTCCAGCCGGCGAGTCAGGGATTTCACGGCCGCTACCTCAGCCCGGCGAGCGTCGTCTGCCGAGCCGGCGAAGGGCGACGACGAGAATCAGGAGGACGACTCCGGCGGCGAGCCATGGCAGCACCAACGAGATCAGCGACAGGGCCAGCGATCCCCCCATCTCGAGCGTCGAGACTACGGGCTTCCCGAGGCCGCCGGTGGTCAGGGCGGATGCGTGCCGCGTCCCCACGGTCAGGGCCTGGATCGCGCCGGCGATGCCGCCGCCGGCGATCACCGCCAGCGTCCACTTGAGCAGGGGATCGAGCCCGGTGATCACCGAAGCGCTCACCAGGACTCCGGCCACCACCGCGGCGGGGCTCGCGATGGTGTCGAGCAGGTTGTCCAGCCAGGGAATGTAGTAGGCACCGATCTCGAGGACCGTCGCCACTCCGAACGCGATCAGCGCCGGTGTCGTGCCGATCCACTCGAAGCTCTCCGTAAGGCCCAGGTAGCCCGCCCTGGCCGCCAGGTTCATCACCAGCAGGGGTACGAATATACGGAAACCGCAGGCGGCGCTCAGTCCCAATCCCAGGCACACGCTGAGAATGGACTGCATCATCTCCGGACCTGTCGTCACAGGTCTACTCTACCCGATCATCAGGCATCGATCGCCCTGATCCTACGGACGTGGCGCCCGCCTTCGAAGGGCGTTTCGAGCCAGATATCGATCATCCTCAACGCCAGTTCCAGAGAGACCATCCGCTCGCCCAGGGAGATCGCGTTGGCATCGTTGTGCTGCCTCGCCAGACGTGCGCTCTCCTCGCTCCAACAGAGAGCGCACCGTACGCCTCTGACGCGATTGGCCACCATCGCCTCGCCGTTTCCAGAGCCCCCGAGGACGACGGCGCGCTCGCAGTCTCCACCCGCCACGGCCTGGGCGGCAGGCCGGATGAAATCCGGGTAGTCCACCGACTCCGTCGAACCGGTGCCGAAGTCGCTGACTTCGTGGCCCAGCTCTTCCAGATGGGTCTTTATGGCTTCCTTGTACACGTACCCCGCATGATCCGAAGCCACCGCGATTCTCATTCGTCTCCCCTTTCTCGGTTCTTTCTTCCACGTCTCCGCAGAGCCCCCAACCAGGAGTCCAGCTCGTTCAGACCCAAACGCCGGGTGATGGCGAAGTAGCTGAGCGCATAGACGCCCAGAACGATACAGGCCGCCAGCGACTGCGGCAGGTCTGGTAGGTAGCGCCAGACCGCCAGGCCCGGCACGGCCGCCGCAGCGCACCGGCCAGAGCCCGGACAACATAGCCCACCGGGGGCTCGAACCCTGGTATCTCGCGCCGCAGGGCCCGCACCAGACGAGCGAGCTCGTACCAACTCGTGATTCCCGCCGCCAGGGCCAATCCCAGGGCGCCGAGTCGCAGCTCGCGCTGGCCGAAAGCCAAACCCAGGGCCGCCGTCACCGAGTAGCGGTCGAGCCAGAGCATGCCTGCTACACCGAGAACCGCCGACAGCGCCACCCGCTCGACGGCGATCCTGGCCGGGATACCCGTCTTGCCGAGGGCGAAGAACACGTTGTTGACGACCCGCGAGCTGTTCGACGCCAAGAGGCCCAGGGTGTAGCCGCACAGAACGAGGTAGACCAGCCAGTTGTCATCAAGGCGAAAACTGCCACGCCGGTAGAGGCCGCCGACGATGAGGAATCCGAACACCAGGTAGCCGAGGAACGTCGGCACGGTCAGATAGAGCATCCGGCGGAGACCACTCTCGAGGCGCCAGCGCATCTCCCTCTCGACGTGGTCGATCCGTCCGCTCCGAAAGCTCGGCAGCTCCGC
>CAVYIJ010000009.1:0-187346 GCA_963768575.1 uncultured Halobacteria archaeon | reverse complement strand
AAATGGTTGGACGATGGATGACCTGCAAATTGTTACGGCACGTGATCTCGCCGACCCTTCCGAGGGGGCCCACAATCAGATCATACAACCCGGGACAATACAGCCCGAAGGCAGTCAATAACATGATCGACGGGTTGCAGGTTGGCTGCAATCACCACGAGGCACCAGAGTGACCAATACCGAGTAAAAAGGAATGGAGTGAATAAAATCCAATCCCTCCATCCCTTTATATTATATTGCTCTACTGCTGCGGTATCCTGCCAAACCCATCCATCTTCGGCAGGAACTGACGATACGGCTCGATCCTGTCCGCACAGTCCAGGCATTCCACCAGAACTTCAATCTGCCGCACGGCGCTTTCCTGCGTGGCACTGGAGTGACCGAGGCCGTGAGTCCTGCTGTTGTCGCTGGTATTTATCCCGCCCAGACTGATCCACTCGCCGAGTCGCCCACTGACGACAGTATCACTGCTTTGCGTATGGATGACACCGCGGCGCCGGTCCGGCCGGTCATCGCGTTGCCGGATTTCCAGGGTCACTCGTTCCCCCTGCACTCGCGGCACCACGTAAAACCCGCTGCTTGCATCCTGCAATGTCGTAACCCGGCGTTCGTATATGCGTCCACCCGATGAATAGCGGTCGACCTCCTGCACCGGGACCTGCGTACCACTGGCAATAAAAGCCGGGCGTCCTTCAAGCGCCTGCACCTGTTGGCCTCCCCGGCGACTGCGCTGCTGCTGCGTGTCGCGCAGACGCACACGGCCACGCGTCTCATCAACGGGATACCCCGGTGAATTAATACTGATCTGCCCGTTATCGACTCGAATGTCGGCATTGGCGTCATAGCCGGAGGCGCTGCGCGCGCTTTCACCCTGTGTATTGACCGTGATCATCAGGCGCCGTGGCGGACGATCGATCTCGCGCAGCAGTTGTTTGACTTCGCGCACCTTTGCCGGCGCCGCCTTGATGACAAGATTGTTACCCATGCCGGTCACGGTACCGTCCGGCGCTACCAGCGGTTGAATGACAGGCAGGATATCTTCCAGTGGACGCGCCTTCAGCTCGATCACCTCGATCGGATAATCGGCCAGGCTGGTGTGGCTACCAAGCAGTAATAACAGCGACAGGCATCCCGATAGCAGCGGAAATGATTTCATCGGCGGTCGATTTAACCCTGATAATCCCGGTCAAATCCGAGTTTACCCTATCCCTGAACGAATAAAGGTATCAGAGCACATTCCAGGTGGACAGGACTGCCACAAGGGGAAGCGGCACCCTGCTAAAATTAAAAATTATTTCAATTGCCCAGGAATCCCTTCGATTCTTTTTTGGCCTTCTTCGCCGCCTTCTTTTCTTTCGGCGTCATGGCCGGTTGCTTTTTAGCCTCTTTGTTGCTCTTTTGTTCTTTAGACATGGTTTCCGCTCCTGGTGCTGATGGGTGATGATCAGGTCAATGACCGCAGTACCCGCTCGTCCGGGCATGGGTATGATCCTGCTGGTGACTCACAGAGTACCGGATAAACGGGTGTCAGGGTACATTTGTTTCTCGATCGATGCGGCCATTGGCCCTTGATACGTCAAACCATCGTCGAATCAGCTGAGTCCGGCTCTGACCCCATCGAGCACAAATTCACTATGCCTCTCCGGCATCCATGAATAAGTCGGTGTCGTCTATGATTATTTCGCTGTCTTCATATTGCTCTATTTTTTCCTCGGGCACAGTAACGGTGCGCTTCGTTATATTACCGATACTGGCACCACGGCCTTTGAAATTGCGGCGTGCTTTCTTGTATCCGGCATCGAGTTCCGCAATGAACCCGGACTCGGCCGGCTTGAGTTCACGCAACTTCTTTTCAACGATTTCGCGCGCGTATTCGAGGATCTCGCCGCGCACAAGATTGAACAGGTAAAGCGTCTTCGGGTTGCCCGTGTCCAGTCGCGCATCCCGCAGTACCGGGCTACTACGTGTACCGGCATTGAGATAGCCGTACCAGCGTGACGCTTTACCTTTCGATGCGTTTTTCATTTCAATTCACCTCAACTTCAGACATGAATATCCTTCATATATATACCGCACTACCTCTTTTACAGAAATATTTTTACGGTTATCGAAATGGCGGGTAATAACTTTAGGTCGTGTCGCCTGGGATGGTCGAGGTGCAGGCTGGCCAGAATTGGTGGTATTGCGGCGGCTTATCGTAAGCTGGCCCACTAAATTCCCAAATTCGATTTGGGTGGCAAAAAAGATACAACGTAACCGATTGATTTAATGGTAGGTCCCTCGCCGCCACCCCGGCATGCAGCGAAAACCCGGCCACATTGCCCACCTGATCGCCGAAGGGCTCATCGCTGCACTGCAGCGTTTGCAACGTAAATACCTTGCGCCCTTGATGTGGCCCCACGACGATGCGGTAGGTGATGGAGTGCCCCAGCAGGGTATTCATCGGATCTGCGTTCACCGCATCCATGGCCAGATAGCCATTCTCCGCATCCCGCTCCAGGAGTGCTATTTGTAGTACCTGAGAGATAGTGTACAGACTATACCGGAGACATGGTTTACACATAGGAGCATTTGGGGAGGATCCCGGATGCCATGGAAAGAGTGTAAACCGATGGATGAACGCCTTAAGTTTGTAGCCCGCCTGCTCGATGGCGAGAAGATGGCTCCGCTGTGCCGGGAGTTTGGCATCTCCCGGGTGACCGGCTACAAGATCTTCAACCGCTACAAGGACTGTGGTCTGGATGGCCTGCAGGATCGAAGCCGCCGGCCCTATCGACATGCCAACCAGCTGCCGTTCCAGATCGAACGGACGATTCTGCAACTCAAGCGTAAACACCCCTCCTGGGGCGCACCCAAAATCCGTGACAAGCTGATCAAGGAATACCCCATGATCAAGCCACCGGCCAAGAGTACGGTGCACGCCGTGCTGGATCGACACGGCCTGGTCAAACGGCGCAAGCGACGCCGTTACAAGGCTGAAGGTACGCCGCTCAGTGACGCTCATGCACCCAACGGACTGTGGTGCGCCGACTACAAGGGCGAGTTCTTGCTGGGCAACAAGCAGTACTGTTATCCGCTCACCATCACCGATTACCGCTCCCGTTACCTGCTGGCCTGTGAGGGTCTGGAGTCAACCCGGTCGACCTTTGCCTTTAGCGTCTTTGAGCGGGTATTTAAGGACTATGGCCTGCCCAAGGCCATCCGTACCGACAACGGCGTGCCGTTCTCAAGCCCCAATGCCCTGTTCGGCCTGAGCAGGCTCTCGGTGTGGTGGCTGCGCCTGGGCATCCAGATCGAGCGCATCCAGCCAGGCCACCCCGAACAGAACGGGCGCCACGAACGCATGCACCTGACCTTGAAGAAGGAAGCCACCAAACCCGCTTCCTTCAACTTCCTGCAGCAGCAGGACCGGTTCGATGACTTCCTCGAGGTTTACAATAATCAGCGGCCGCACCAGGCGCTCAATGGCAATTATCCGGGCGAAGTGTATACACCTTCAGCACGGATATACGAGCCACCGCAAGAGCCGGAATACCCGTTTCACGATCGAACGATCCGGGTCACCCAGTGCGGCAGGATCTGCATTGGCCACCGCAAAATCAACCTGAGTACGGTGTTTGCAGGCCAGTCTGTCGGCATCAGAGAAGTCGCTGACAAGATCTGGCTTGTCAGCTTTATGGAATATGATCTAGGATTCTTTGATGAGGAGGTAGGCCGGGTTGAACCGGCCACCAATCCTTTTGTACCGGAAAAGTGTTAACTATGTCTCCGGTATAAAATGTAAACCATGTCTGCGGTCTACACCATTGATTTAATGGTGGGTCGTGAAGGATTCGAACCTTCGACCATCGGATTAAAAGTCCGGTGCTCTACCAACTGAGCTAACGACCCGTATACGTCGAATGACTGTCCTGGACAGGACGGTAGGCATGATACCCGCTACGCCCGAAATGGCAAGCCCCGGGGCCGGTAAGCTATTGAATCGCGGCTAAACCTTGTCGAGACTACGCAGGGCGTTCGGCAGCAGGTGCAGGTCGGCGAGGCCGGCCACCAGCGCCTTGATGAAGCTGGCCTCCTCCTCGTACACCATTTTGTAGTACTGCACCTTCATGGTCAGGGCGCTGCCGAGGATGATGGCGCCGAGGGCGATGAAGGCGCCGAGCGCCAGCGTCGAGGTGCCGGTGATGCCCTGGCCGATGGTGCAGCCCATGGCGAGCACGCCGCCGAATCCCATCAGCACGGCGCCGACCAGGTGGGTGACGAAATCGCGGACCGAGCTGAACCACTCGATGCGAAAGCCGCGGCTGACCACCGACCACAGGAACGAGCCGGCGATCACGCCGAGGAACGCCATCACGCCGAAGGTCAGCAGGGCCCGGTCAAAACCGCGCGCGGCGTATTCGACGCTCTGTCCCATCGGGTTGATGAAGGTGAACGACTGCGGGCTCAACGCCCGCCCCTGCGCGGGCTTGCCCTTGTCAGAATCCGCCAGCATTTCCCATTCGCCGTAGTAACCGCCGAGTGAATACAGTTCGTCATCGGCGTTGATCTGCACGTTGCTGGTGACATACCAGGCGGCAAGCACGGCGAGACCCACGGCCAGGCCGCCGAGGATGTTGTCGCAGCTGCCGCGAAAGTCGGCGGACTTGAACACGAACACCAGCAGGGCCGCGCCGATCACGCCGCCGATGACGAGGCGCGCGGTATCGACCGCGTCGCCGCCGAACAGCGTACCGAGGTCCTGGCTGACACCGAGGTCGATCGACAGCGGCCGTATCCAGTCGTAGAACAGCACGGTGAACAGGGTCTGGTCGCTGCCCGGAAAGGGGTTGATCATGAAGTAGGCGATCACGCCGATGACCAGCATCACCAGGATGGACTTGAGGTTGCCGCCGCCGATGCGGATCAGGCACTTGTTGCCGCAGCCACTCGCCAGCGTCATGCCGATGCCGAACAGCAGTCCGCCGACCAGGTTTTCCGCCAGCAGCAGGTTGCCGCCGCGGTACGGCGGGAAGGCGTCGCTCGGTGCAACCTTGCCGAAGTGTTCCAGGATGATCACGCCGATGATGGCCACGGCGATGGCCAGCATCCAGGCGCGGAAGCGGCCGTAGTCGCCCATGTTGACCATGTCGGACACGGCGCCCATGGTGCAGAAGTTGGTCTTGTTCACCAGCGCACCCATGACCAGCGCGATACCGAAGGTGGACCAGAGGAAGAATGATTGTGCTGCGATGAAACTTTCGAATGTCATGTTTGCTCCTGCGGACGGGGTAAGTGTCGCTATCCTTATTATGACTGGTTAAGGCCTGAATTTATTCCCTCTCCCCAGCCCTCTCCCGGAGGGAGAGGGAGTGTCTGCAACTGTCCTGCCCCGGAGGTTGAGGGGTGTCGCGTGCAACTGTCGTGCCCCGGTGGTTGAGGGGGATGACGGGTTAGCGTTTTCCACATTAGAAGGAGTTTAACGGGCGGGCCGCCTCGCTGCCAGTCAACGGGCGTAGCGGGTGGGATCACTGATCCCGGCGTCGTTGAAACCGGCGGCGCGCAGGCGGCAGGCATCACACACGCCGCAGGCACGCCCCTGCTCGTCGGCCGCATAACAGGAGACGGTGGCGGCATAGTCGACGCCGAGGCGCATGCCTTCACGAATGATGTCGGCCTTGCTCATCTCGATCAGCGGTGCGTGGATTTTGAAATCACCGCCCTCCACGCCGCCTTTCGTCGCCAGCCGGGCGAGTCGCGTGAAGGCCTCGATGAATTCCGGCCGGCAATCCGGGTAACCCGAGTAGTCCACGGCGTTCACGCCGATGAAGATGTCCCACGCGCCCAGCACCTCGGCCCAGCCGAGGGCGAGCGCGAGGAAGATGGTGTTGCGCGCCGGCACGTAGGTGACCGGGATGCCCTCCTCCAGGTGATCGGGCACATCGATGGCGTCGTCGGTCAGTGCCGAGCCGCCGATGGCATCCAGCGCCAGCGGGATGATCTTGTGTTCGCTCACGCCGGCAGTTGCTGCGAGGCGCTTTGCCGCCAGCAGTTCGGCGTCGTGGCGCTGACCGTAATCGAGGCTTAACGCATAGCAGTCATAGCCCTGCTCCTGCGCAAGCGCGAGCGTGGTGACGGAGTCGAGCCCGCCGGAGAGGAGGATAACGGCTTTTTTCATGGGGTGAATGTTAGCAGACAAAATTAATCACAGACGCATATGCGGAATTATTATTGCAGGTGCACCTGACAAGCTTGTAGAAAATCGTCTCACGCAAAGACGCAAAGGCGCAGAGGAAACACAAATATTAACTGCAACCCCGGAATGGGGGAATTTTTCATTTTGAAATTATCGCCCCCCTCCACGACAGGTGAAGGAGATAACGTTGATTTTCCTCGGCGGTGAGTAAGTGAATATATTTCCTTCTGTAGTCTCCCTATGGAATTTATTATTATTGTTTGTCTCTGCGCCTTTGCGCCTCTGCGTGAGTATCTGCGCCTTTGCGTCTTTGCGCGAGACGGTTTTTTTATCGCGCCTGCAATATATACACAATCACCTACCGGCCCGGTTCGTTGCCCCACAGCAGTTTGTGCAGTTGTAGCTGCAGGCGTACCGGGAGGCGGTCCTCCAGCACCCAGCCCGCCAGCTCGGCGGCATCCTGTTGCCCGAAGCTCGGTGAAAACAATATCTCGCAGCGCGCGGGAAGATCGTGCTTGCCGAGCATTTCGACCGACCAGTCATAATCATTGCGGTCGCAGATGACGAATTTCACCTGGTCGTGTGGTTGCAGGTGTTCGATGTTTTCGTAGCGGTTGCGCTCCACCTCGCCGGAACCGGGCGTCTTCAGGTCCATGATCCTGGTCACGCGCGGGTCGACGTCCGCGATATCGAGCGCGCCGCTGGTCTCCAGCGACACCCGGTAATCGCGGTCACACAACTGCGTGCAGCAGCGGCAGGCAATTCGGTTGCGCCAGCGGCTCGCCGCCGGTGACCGTGACCCAGGGCGTGTCCCAGGCGCCCACCTGTTCGACGATCGCGTCCAGCGACATCCATTCCCCGCCCGTAAAGGCATAGTCCGTATCGCAGTAACCGCAGCGCAACGGACAGCCGGTCAGGCGCACGAACACCGTCGGGTAACCCGCAGTGGCGGATTCACCCTGGATGGAGTGGAATATTTCCGTAATGCGCAGGCGTGGGGATTCGGGCATGGTTATTGAGGGCACAGAGAACACAGGGAAATCACATTCATTTCACCGCAAAGTCGCGAAGAACGCGAAGGGGACCAGTATATATAAACTTTCCACGTTACCCCCTCCCCCACAGGGGGAGGGTTGGGGAGAGGGGGCGAAATACAGGGTTAATTTTATCCCCTCTCCCTAACCCTCTCCCGGAGGGAGAGGGAATTATGTTTTTTTATCCCCTGTGTTCCCTCGGTAACTGTCCCTGCATTGTGCTACCTCCTGCATCCATGCCCCCCCACAGGGGGAGGGTTGGGGAGTGGGGAATTAATGTTTTTATTATCCTCTGTGTTCTCTGTGGCAAATGTTTTTATTTGCCTTTCTTGGCGCCTTTGCGTCTTTGCGCGAGACAGTTTTTTATTAACGCCCTTCCTTCTTCATGCGAGCCAGCCGGTCGGCGGCGAGGCGTGCCGCGGTGGTCCCGGCGTAACTGTTGACGACCGTTTCGAGCGCTTGCCGTGCGGCCTTCCAGTCCTTCTTCTCGTAGTGGATGTAGCCGATCTTCAGGTAACTGTCGGAGACCTTCGGGCTCTGCGGGTGATTGGTAACCAGCCCGGTAAAGGTGGTCAGTGACTGGTCGAAATCACGCGTGACGTAATAGGTCTCGCCGAGCCAGTAGCTGGCATTGCTGACGAAGGCGCTGTTTGGATAACGCGCCAGGAACTGCTTGAAGGCCTGTGCCGCGTCGGCATAGCGGCCTTCACGCAGTATCGCCAGCGCCGTGTCGTACTCGGTCTGTTCGGCCGCCGCCGTGGCGGTCGTCACCGGTGGTGGCGTCATGGCGGTACCATTTCCGGTGCCTCCCCCCGGCATCCGTGGTGGCGTCATGACAGTACCACCGCCTGTGCCGCCCCCCGGCATCCGTGGTGGCGTCATGACAGTTCCATTGCCGCCACCCATGCCCGGCACCGGCATCACCGAACCGGCGGCGCCGGTCTCGATGGACTGCAGGCGGCGGTCGATATCCATGTATTGTTCACGCTGCCGCCGCTGCATATCCTCGAGCCGGTGAGTTTGCACCTCGATTTCACCGCGCAATTGCTGCACGTCCTGCTGCAACTGTTCAAGCCGGTTGAGCATGTCCACCAGTCCGCGCGAATCCAGCTTGCGCTCGATGTTGTTGAGACGCTCCTTGGTCTCGCGGTCAAGCGCCGCTGCCGGCGTGACGGCCACTGCAAGGACAACCACGGCCAGCAGAGCGCACAACCGGTTTTTCATGTGCGCAGCTGTCACTGATACAGGATCTCGACGCGGCGGTTAAGGCGCCAGGCGGCTTCGCTATTTCCGTCCGCGGCCGGCTTTTCCTCGCCGTAACTGACCACCGTGACCTGGCCCGGGCCAACACCGTTCAGTTCCATCACGCGCTGCACGGACAGTGCGCGCCGGTCGCCGAGGGCGATATTGTATTCGCGCGAACCGCGCTCATCGGTATGACCTTCCAGCGTGATGCGCTGGCCCGGGTTGGCGGCGAGGAAGCCCGCGTGCATCGTCACGGTGTCCTGGTCGGCCATGGCGATTTCCGCGCTGTCGAGTTCGAAATAGATGACGCGCCGCGACAGCGGGCTGTTCGGATCATTGAGTGCCTCGCTGGAAAATCTGCTGGCACCGGTTGCACCGCCGCTAACGACGCCGCTATCCATGCTGCGGTCTTCTACGCTTACATCACTGGGATCCTTGCTGCCGCCCTTGGAACTGCAGCCGGCCAGTACGGCGATAAATACTACGATCAACAGTGCGTTAAATCTGGTTTTCATAATCATGCTCCCGTGTGTATATCAACTAAACAAAAAAACCGTTTTACTCGCCAAATGGTGACCAGACCGGCTCACGCACATTCCCCGCCTGCAACGAAAAACGCTGCCGGAATCGGCCGTCGACCGACACGGCCGCCAGCACCTCGCGGTTACCCGCAGCGGTGGCATAGATAATCATGCTGCCATTCGGCGAAAAGCTGGGTGATTCATCCTGCGAACCATCCGTCAGTACCCGCATGCGCCCGGTGTCCCGGTCGAGTACCGCGATCCGGTAACGTACCACGCTCGCCGTGGACCATGGCAATTTTACGTCCATCCGGGGAAATGTCAGCCCCGGCATTGTATTTCCCCTCGAAGGTCAGCCGTCGTGCCGAACCACCGGTTGCGGCCACCTCGTAGATCTGCGCCGTGCCGCCGCGGTCCGAGGTAAAGACGATATTGCGGCCATCGGGCGTCCATACCGGCTCGGTGTCGATCGCGCCATTGCGGGTCAGGCGGTTCAACGCGCCGCTTTTCACGTCCATGGTATAGATTTCCGGATTGCCGTCGCGCGACAGCGTCAATGCCAGCCGCCGCCCGTCCGGCGACCAGGCCGGTGCGCCGTTGATCCCCTTGAACGACGCCAGCTTGCGGCGCTTGCCGGTCGCCACGTCCTGCAGGTAGATCTCCGCGGTTTTCTGCTCGAACGATACATACGCCACCTGCTGCGCGTCCTTCGACCAGGACGGTGACATCAACGGCTGGTCCGAGGTGAGTATCGTCTGCGGGTTAAAGCCGTCGGAATCGGCGACCAGCAGGGTATAGGTCCTGTTCTTCGTGCTGCCGGAAGTCGTGACATAGGCGATCTGGGTATTGAAGGCGCCGCGCTCGCCGGTGATCTCCTCGTAGATAAGATCGCTGATATGGTGGGCCACCCGGCGCAGGTCCGCGCGTGCCGTCGGGAAGCTGAATCCGGCCACCTGCTTGCCGCGGAAGATATCGAACAACTGGAAGCGGACATCGAACTGATCACCGGCAAGGGGATTGAGCTGCCCGATAACGAGGTAGTCGACGTTCACCATGCGCCAGTTCTTGAACTGCACCTGGGTGCCTTCCGTCGGGAACGCCACCAGGTCGCGGTCAGGCAGCGATGCAAAACGGCCGCTGCGGTTCAGGTCGGCGGAGATAATCGCGGAAATGTTTTCCGGTGCCGCGGTGGTCTTGTCGGCCCAGCCGAACGGTACCACGGCAATCGGCGTCGATCCCTCCACGCCCTGGGTGATTTCAATGGTGAGCGCGGCCTGCACGGATGTACATGTCAGCAACAGGAGTATCAATAATGTTTGATAAATTCTGTTCATAAATATTTACTGCCATCCTGTAATCGTTGATTTTCAGGGTGCGCCATGCGCACCGAATAATACTGCAAACAACCGGTAGATCCTTGATTTTATCCCCTCTCCCCAACCCTCTCCCGAAGGGAGAGGGGGGACTTCGTTTTTCTCTCCAACATTCCGGGTTGAACCTATCGTCCCGGGTTAAACCTGAAATTGATTTCCCTGAAATGTTCGAACAGGGATGCATCGTCCGGTAACGGCAACGGCGATGCCTTCAGCACCGCGGTTTCCACCGAGCGGTCGAACACCGGGTCACCGCTGCTCTGTATCACCGTGGCGCCCACTACATCACCCCCCGGAATCAACCTGACCTTGACCGTGCAGATCAGGCCGGCCGGGCTGCCGGGCGGTCGTAACCAGTTGCGATTGACCTTCTGCTGTATATAAGGAATGAATTCCTCCAGTGCACTCTCCGCGCGGCGCACTTCCGCCTCTTCCGCCAGCTGCGCCTGCAACGCCTGTTCGGCCGCCTGCTGGCGCGCCGCCTCTTCCGCCTTGCGTTTCTTCTCGGCCTCGGCCTTTTTCCTTGTCGCTTCCTCGGCCTTGCGTTTTTTCTCGGCCGCCGCTTTTTTCTGCGCGGCAGCTTCCGCCTGCTTTTTCTTCTCGGCCTCCGCCAGCTTTTTCTTTTCTGCCTCGGCCTTTTTCTGCACCGCTGCTTCCGCCTGCTTTTTCTTCTCGGCTTCGGCCTGCTTCTTTTCCGCCGCCGCCTGTTCCGCTTTCAGTTTTTCCTCGACCGCGGCCTTCTGCTTCGCGACTTCCTCGGCGACCTTGTCGCGCTTCGCCTGTTCGCGCTTGCGCTGCTCTTCCTGTTTGCGCTGCTCGATAACTTTCAGTTCATCGCTGCTGACCAGCTCGGCATCGATCGGCACCTTGACGCCCGGCTTGATGGCCTTCGGCGTCCAGTCCAGCCCCACCATCAGCAGCGCCAGCAACACCAGGTGCATCAGTACCGCGTAGGTCACCGCGCGTGGATTTTCGCGTATCGCCTTCCACATACTGCCACTCAGCTTTCGGGTGGGTCGGTGACCAGCCCGACCTTCGGTATGTCCGCCTGCTGCAACAGCACCAGCGCCCGAATCACCGTGCCGTAGTCGACGCTGTGATCGCCGCGCACCAGCACCTGCTTGCCCGGCTGGCGGCGCTGTACCGCGCCGATGCGCTGGAGCAGCGTTTCATCGTCCAACGGCTGTTGCGGATCATCGCCGATATTCAGGTACAGCTTGCCAGCCGCGTCCACGGTGACCACCAGCGGCTCCTGGTCCTTGTCTTCCACCGGTCTGGCGTCCGCCTGCGGCAGGTCGACCTTCACGCCCTGCGTCAGCAGCGGCGCGGTCACCATGAAGATCACCAGCATCACCAGCATCACGTCGATGTAGGGCACGACGTTGATCTCGGCCATCGGTTTCTTGCGTATGCGCTGGCGTGCCATGTCAGCTATCGTCGGCCCGTCTGTTCGCCCCGCCATGCGACTGCCGCTGCAGGATGGTGGAGAATTCTTCCAGGAAATTATCGTAGCGGGTAATCAGCCGCTCCACGTCATGCGAATAACGGTTATAGGCGATGACCGCCGGGATCGCCGCGAACAGGCCCATCGCCGTCGCGATCAGCGCCTCGGCGATGCCGGGCGCGACCATCGACAGCGTCGCCTGCTGCGCATTGCCCAGGCTGCGGAATGAATTCATGATGCCCCACACCGTGCCGAACAGTCCGACATAGGGACTGGTGGAACCGACGGTGGCGAGGAATGACAGGTGCGTCTCCAGGTCATCGGTCTCGCGCGACAGGACCACGCGCATGACGCGCTGCGCGCCCTCCACCACCGTGCGTGCGTCCGCACCGGTCTGCTTGCGCAAGCGGGCAAATTCGCTGAAGCCGGCCTGGAAGATACCGGCCATGCCAATCGTGTCCCGCGTGTTGCCCGAAACTTCCCGGTACAGGGTCGCGAGATCGCCACCCGACCAGAAACGGTCTTCGAAATTATCCGCCGCTGCCTGCGCCGACTGCAGGGCACTGCGCCGCCGGAAAATCATGGTCCACGAGACCATCGACACCACCAGCAGCAACAGCATGACCAACTGCACGACGAAGCTCGCGCCGAGGATCAGGTGGGCAAATGACATGTCAGACGACATCCGGTATCTCCTTGAGTATGAAATCGGGTAACGGACAGGCCTTGAAGGTCGAGGCAACCAGGCTGACGACCTTCACCTGCGCGCTGCACAGCGCATTGCCGGATTCCTTGAGTGGTGTCACGACCTGACCAAAGGTCAGGCTGGCGCGGGTCCGGCTCATGACGTCCACACTGACATTCAACTGATCGTTGAAACGCGCGGGCGCAAGGTAATCGATACTGACATGGCGTACCGCAAACAGAATGTCGTGCTCCCTGATCAAACGGTCCTGCTCGATGCCGAGGCTACGCAACCATTCCGTGCGTGCGCGCTCCATGAAACGCAGGTAGTTCGCATAATAGACCACGCCGCCATTGTCGGTATCCTCGTAATAGACTCGCACTTGCCACTTGAACTGCAACACTCAATGCCCCTTGTTGACTGCATCCGCCATCAATAATTCCCGAATGCAGGTAAAAACCGGCAATCTCCATCATTGCGGGCAGCAGGGTGCGCCGTGCGCACCGGAATGCATGGTGCGCACCGTAATGCATGGTGCGCATGGCGCACCCTACAAATGTTTAACCCGTCACGGCAAGCACATACTTCGTCATTGCGAGCGTAGCGAAACAATCTCTTGAAACCGGTGCTCCTGTTATGAGATTGCTTCGTCACTATCGTTCCTCGCAATGACGGGGTATGACGCTCGCAATGACGGTGACCCCTAAACCCGCAATGACGGCGGGTTGTGCTCGCAATGTCGGCAACCCCTTACCCGCAATGACGGGGTTGGTGCTCGCAATGACGGATAAATCAAAAGTTGCGCTGATATTACCGGAAAATAAAGCAGGGGGGTGTAGCTGATCGACGACAAAACAGGCTTCAGTGTGATACACCTTCACCGCCATCGTCGTCGAACAACTCCATTGCCTCCGGCATCGAAGATACCGGCGGTTTCAGGCCGCAATGCAGCCAGGCATTGCGCGTGGCGATCCGCCCGCGCGGCGTGCGCATGATAAACCCCTGCTGGATCAGGTACGGTTCGAGCACGTCTTCGATCGTGCCGCGCTCTTCACCGATGGCGGCGGCCAGGTTGTCCACGCCCACCGGGCCACCGGCAAACTTCTCGATAATCGTCAGCAACAGCCGGCGGTCCTGGCTATCGAAACCCAGGTCATCGACATTCAGCATGGTCATCGCCGCATTCGCCACGGCCTGTGTGATATGCCCGTCCGCCTTGACCTCGGCATAATCGCGCACTCGGCGCAGCAGGCGGTTGGCGATGCGCGGCGTCCCGCGCGAGCGGCGGGCCAGTTCGATGGCGCCGTCGGGGTTGAGTTCAATCGACAGGATACGGGCCGCCCGCTGCAGGATGGTGGCGAGATCTGCCGCATTGTAGAACTCCAGCCGCTGCACGATGCCGAAGCGGTCACGCAACGGCGAGGTCAGCAGGCCGGCACGGGTGGTGGCGCCGACCAGTGTGAACGGCGGCAGATCGAGCTTGATGGAGCGCGCCGCCGGGCCTTCGCCGATCATGATATCCAGCTGGAAGTCCTCCAGGGCGGGATAGAGGATTTCCTCGACCACCGGGCTGAGGCGGTGGATCTCGTCGACGAACAGCACGTCGTTCGGCTCGAGGTTGGTCAGCAGGGCGGCGAGGTCGCCGGGTTTTTCCAGCACCGGGCCGGAGGTATGGCGCAGGTTCGCGCCCATTTCGTTGGCGATGATGTGGGCCAGCGTGGTCTTGCCGAGGCCCGGCGGACCGAAGATCAGGGTGTGATCGAGCGCATCCGCGCGCGCGCGCGCCGCACTGATAAAAATCTCCATTTGTTCAGAGACTTGCGGCTGACCCACGTAGTCCTGCAGGCGATTGCGGGCGTACACTTCGGTCGAGGACCTCGTCCTCTTTTGAACCTCTTGGTGTCACCAGTCGGTCGGCTTCAATCATGGACTGGTAGTGTCAACGCTGGGGCGCTTTGAATCAAGGGAACTCGTGATTTATTCGTTGCCGCGTCAGCATTGCCGGAGCGGGCTCGCCCGCGAACAAATTCACCCTGGAGCAGGTTCGCGCATGCGATGCGCTCCTACAATTGATATTTCAGCTGTAGGGGCGAACTGCGTCCGCGAAAAAATTCAACCTCGAAACTGGTTCGCGCCTGTAGGAGCGCCTTGCAGGCGCGATTTGCCTTGGCCGTAAACATGCCCTGTAGGAGCGGACGCGTCCGCGAATAATATAACTCTTCTTGTTCGCGCATTCCTCGGCAACTGCTCCTGCGTTGCTCTACCTCCTGCATGACCCAGGCCAGCCTCTCGACCGTCCCGGTCTCACCTTCTCCATGCAGTCGTGCGCTCCTACCCATAGATACGCCTGCAGGAGCGGGCTTGCCCGCGAATAAATTCAACCTCGGAGCAGGTTCGCGCCTGCAAGGCGCTCCTACCCCAATAAGATACACCTGAGGATCCTGGCTACTGCACCACGGCCTGCAGGGCCTGGCGAATGATCTCCTCGGACGACAAATCGTCCGCATTGATGCTACGCACCATGCGGCTGGCCTCCTGCGGCTTGTAGCCGAGCCCGACCAGGGCGCTGACGGCATCCTCGACCGGGTTGATCGGCAGCGCCGTGGCCGGGCCCACGGACGGCGCATCGTGCAATGCCGGTGATTTCGCCAGCCGGTCGCGCAACTCGATAATCAGCCGCTCGGCGGTCTTCTTGCCGATGCCGGGCAGGCGCACCAGTGCGTCGGTATCCTCCTGCTGCACACACTGGACAAAACGCGCCGGCTCCATGCCGGACAGGATGGTCAGCGCCAGTCGCGCGCCGACGCCGTTGACCTTCAGCAGGCTGCGGAACAGGTCGCGGTCGGTCGCCTGCATGAAACCGTACAGGGTATGCGCATCCTCGCGCACCGCCATGTGGATATGGAGCGTGACTTCCGCGCCGACGTCGGGCAGCTGGTAAAACGTCGTCATCGGCGCATCGATCTCGTAACCGACGCCCTGCACATCCAGCAGCAGCTGCGGCGGCTGCTTCATCAGGAGACGCCCGCGCAACAAACCGATCATTGCGCCACCTCCCCGCCGGTGTGCGTGCGTTGCTGTATGCGCTGGCGCGTCTGCCGGTAGTGACCGTGGCAGACGGCCACGCCGAGCGCATCGGCCGCGTCACTGGGCGGTGTTTTTTGCAGCGAAAGCAGTACACACATCATGTGCTGCACCTGTTCCTTGGTCGCGCCGCCGCGCCCCACCACGGCCTGCTTGATCTGCCGCGCGGCATATTCCTCGACCGGTACGCCGGCCTGCACGCCCGCGCAGATCGCCGCACCGCGCGCCTGCCCCAGCTTCAGTGCCGAATCCGCATTCTTGTTCATGAAGACCTGCTCGATGGCGATTTCCTGGGGCCGGTATTCGCGAATGATGTGACTGATGCCGTCGAAGATGATGCCGAGGCGTTCTGCCAGTGACGCGCCCTGCGCACGCACACAGCCGCTGGCGATGTAAAGATGGTGCTGGCCGTCCTGGTCGATGACCCCATAGCCGGTTACGCGCGAGCCCGGGTCGATGCCAAGGATGCGGATCATAACGAAGTGCGTATGTTGCCGGTCATGTCATATGCCACCGTTTCGCAGTAACGTAGGGTGCGCCGTGCGCACCAAGAATCAAATGCCGATATCTCTGCTCGATGACCCCGTAGCCGGTTACGCGCGAGCCCGGGTCGATGCCAAGGATACGGATCATAACAGTGCGTATGTTGCCGGTCATGTCATATGCCACCATCGAATATAGGGTGCGCTGTGCGCACCATGAATCACACGCCGATATTTCTTTTCGGTGCGCATGGCGCACCCTACTCTTATTTCGGAGCGCACGGCGTGCCCTAACCCAGCTGCTCGATGATTTCATCGGATATATCCGCGTTGGAATAGACGGCCTGCACATCGTCGAGGTCTTCCAGGACCTCCAGCAGGCGCACCATTTTTTCCGCGTCGGCCAGTTCCAGCGGCGTGGTGTTATCGGCGCGCATGGTGACTTCGGCCTGCTCGGGCTCCAGCCCGGCCTTTCTCATCGCGTCGCGGATGTCGATAAACTGGTCCGGCTGGGTGAGCACATCGAACGAACCGTCGTCGTTGCCGACCACGTCATCCGCACCGGCCTCCAGCGCCGCTTCCATCAGCTGGTCTTCATCGCTGCCGACCGGGTAACCGAGAATACCGGCCTTGTTGAACTGGTACGCCACCGAGCCGTCGGTGCCGAGATTGCCGCCGGCCTTGGTAAAGGCATGCCGCACCTCGGCCACGGTGCGGTTGCGGTTGTCCGTCATGCAATCGACCATCACGGCCACCCCGCCCGGCCCATAACCTTCGTAACGGACCTCCTCGAAATTATCGCCGTCCTGCACACCCGAGCCGCGCTTGATGGCGCGCTCGATGGTGTCCTTGGTCATGTTGCCACTGAGCGCCTTGTCCACGGCCATGCGCAGGCGCGGGTTGGCGGCGGGATCGGGGTCGCCCATGCGGGCGGCCACGGTAATTTCACGTATCAACTTGGTAAACAGCTTGCCACGCTTGGCATCCTGGGCCCCTTTGCGGTGTTGTATGTTGGCCCATTTACTGTGTCCTGCCATAACCGGATGTCCTCGTTAATATGCAATGACAGCAGTTTAACACTGCCGGGAAGCAGAGTTATAGCCGCGCGGGCGGCCCTCAAGCGCCGGTGCTGAAGCGCCCGGCCTGTAAAAAACGGCACACCGCCCGTGTCACTTCACCCCGGTAGACCAGTCCGGTGTGCGTGGTATTGACCAGCAGTGAATCGGTACAGCCCTCGAGCCGCGTCTCGGCCACCGTGACCGTGCCGTCGCTGGGACCGTCCAGCCCGCCCAGCGCACGTCCGACACCGAGCGGGCGCGTGCCGGCGATGACGCCGAGCTGCTGCGACCCCTGCCAGCCGCCGCCACCCGATGCCAGGCGCCCCTCCGCGCCCCGGCCGATCAGCCAGCGTGACAGTTGACGCCGGTACAGGCGTCTTGCCACCACGCTGCCGTTGACCGGGCAGCCGAGCAACACGATGCGGCCATCGATGAGGCCGGGTTCATCCTGCAGGGCCTGCAGGATCACCAGGCCGCCGAGACTGTGGCCGACCAGGTGCACTCGACCACTCCCCTGCCGGCGAACGGTTTGTATCAGCGCGCGCGCGTTGCTGTTGACGGTCTTGCGCAGGGAATGGTAATTGAACAGGCCCGCATGGAAACCACAGCGCTCAAGACTGTGCGCGAGCGGCCGCATCACCAGGCTGGTCATCCACAGGCCATGGACAAGAATGACGGTTTCTTTCATATCAGGTGCTGTGCGTCATACACGAAAATACGTAAAACTGGTTCGCGGGCAAGCCCGCTCCTGCATCAAATAGACACACCGGTGGGAACGGGCTTGCCCGCGAACAATTCAATCCCGGAGCATGTTCGCGCATGCGATGCGCTCCTACAAATGATATTTCAGCTGCAGGAGCGGACCGCGTCCGCGAACAAATTCAACCTCGGAACAGGTTCGCGCCTGCAAGGCGCTCCTGCCCTGCAGTCTCTGTAGTGCTTTAATATATGTTTTCTATGCGCCTTGGCGCGAGACAGTTATTTGTTCGCGGGCAAAACTTCCGCGTCCTGCTGACGCCTCTAACCTGAAAATTATCCGTATGACGCGCCGCGAAACCTGATCCTGCCGTGCACGTATACGGGCCGGGTTCCCGCCTGCGCGTGAAACGACAGATGTGTTCTCTTGCGCAGTAACGACAGATACTTCCTCTGTGTTCTCTGTGTCCTCTGTGGCGCTTTATTTATTATGTCTTCTTTGCGCCTTTGCGCCTTTGCGCGAGACAGTTTTTTCGCGGGCGGGCCGCCGCTGCAAACGAGGCAGAAGCGGGGTGTTTGTATCAGCTCTCAACCACCGGCGGCTTGCGCAGGTGAATACCCAGCTCGATCAACTGCCCGGTGGCAACGGCCGACGGGGCCGAGGTGAGCGGGCAGGACGCGGTCTGGGTCTTCGGGAACGCCATCACTTCGCGGATCGAGTGGGCGCCGGTCATCAGCATCACCAGCCGGTCGAGTCCGAACGCGATGCCGCCGTGCGGCGGACAACCGTACTTGAGGGCATCCAGCAGGAAACCGAACTTGTCGCGCGCCTCCTCGTCGCCGATGCCCAGCAACTTCAGCACGGCCTGTTGCATCCCGGTGTTGTGGATACGGATGGAGCCGCCGCCCAGTTCGGTGCCGTTCAGCACCATGTCATAGGCGCGTGACAGCGACGCACCCGGATTGTCTTCCAGCGCGGCCGGGTCGTCGACATTGGGCGCGGTAAACGGGTGGTGCAGCGCCATCCAGCGGTTGGTCTTCTCGTCACGCTCGAACATCGGGAAGTCGACCACCCACACCGGCTTCCACTCACCCTCGGCCAGGTCACGGTCATGCCCGATCTTCACGCGCAGCGCACCCAGCGATTCATTGACGACACGCATCCGGTCGGCACCGAAAAACACCAGGTCGCCATCCTTAATGCCGGTGCGTTCCGTCATGGCGGCAATGACGTCATCCGGCAGGAATTTAAGGATGGGTGATTGCAGGCCGTCACGGCCGGCGGCCACGTCATTGACCTTGATATAGGCCAGTCCCTTTGCACCGTACTTGCCGACATACTTTGTATAGTCGTCGATTTCCTTGCGGCTCATCCCGCCACCGCCGGGTACGCGCAGCGCGGCGACGCGCCCGTCCGGGTCTTTCGCCGGCCCGGAAAATACCTTGAATTCCACGCCCTGCATGACGTCACCCAGGTCCACCAGCTCCAGCGGGATACGCAGGTCCGGCCGGTCGGTGCCGAAACGCTGCACGGACTCGGCATAACTCATGCGCGGGAACGGGTCCGGCAAGCTGACGTTGAGCACGTCACGAAACAGTTCACGCACCATCGCCTCGGTGATCGACATGATTTCGTCTTCGGATATGAAAGACATCTCGATATCGAGCTGGGTGAATTCCGGCTGACGGTCCGCACGCAGGTCTTCGTCGCGGAAGCAGCGGGCGATCTGGTAGTAGCGGTCCATGCCGCTCATCATCAACAGTTGCTTGAACAACTGCGGCGATTGCGGCAAGGCAAAGAATTCACCCGGGTGCGTGCGACTCGGCACCAGGTAGTCGCGCGCGCCTTCCGGCGTTGAACGCGTCAGTATCGGCGTCTCGACATCGATGAAACCGCGTTCGTCCAGGAAGGTACGCATCGCGTGGGTGATACGCGCGCGCAGGCGGATCTTTTCCTGCATTTCCGGGCGGCGCAGGTCTATATATCGATAGCGCAGGCGCGTCTCCTCGCCGATATCCGTGTCCTCCAGCTGGAACGGCGGCGTCTCCGCCGCGTTCAGCACCACCAGTTCGAGCCCCAGCACCTCGACCTCGCCGGTCGGCATGTCCGGGTTCTCGGTGCCGGGCGGGCGGCGGCGCACGCGCCCCCTGACCTGCAACACGTACTCGTTGCGCACGCGTTCCGCAATGGCGAAGGTTTCCTCGGTATCGGGATCGATAACGACCTGCAGCAGGCCCTTGTGGTCCCGCAGGTCAATGAAAATCACGCCGCCATGGTCGCGGCGTCGATGCACCCAGCCACACAGCGTAACGTCCTGGTCAAGATTGTCAGCGGTCACTTCGCCGCAATAGCTACTGCGCATAATTCAGGTTCCGGTAATTGTTCGGGGGATTCTTGTCAAACCGTCATTGCGAGGAACAAGGCGACGAAGCGATCTCCGGTATTCACCCTCTGAACAGGAGATTGCCGAGCTGGCCGCTCCCGGCTTTAGTACGGGCGTAGCCCGGGCCAGCCTCTCGACCGTCCCTGTCTCACCTTCTCCTGCCTCCCGCGACATGAACTACAAGGCCGCTATGCAGCCTTGTCCATGCACATCGCGCTCCCGATGACGATGTATATTTTCTTTAATAATTGCCTCTACAGGATATCGCATTAATTAACAGGGATGCTGGCAAACCGGGATTATCAACCGGACCCGCCCGGCTTCTTCGACGCGGTGCTGCCCGCCTTCCCGGAGGCGGTGCTGTCCGACGGCTTCGACGAGGCGCCGGGCTTCTTGTCACCCTGTGCAACGTTTTTCTTGTTGCCGGTCTTGAAGTCGGTCTCGTACCAGCCCTTGCCCTTGAGGCGAAAGGCGGAAGCGGACATCAGCTTTTTCAGGGCCGGTTCTCCACAAGACGGACACTCGGTCAGCGGTTCATCGCTGATGCGCTGCAGGGTATCGAAAACATACCCGCATGACCCGCACTGATATTCGTAAATCGGCATTGTCAGTCCCGAGCGATCTGTTAAAGGGCCTGCATTATACAGTTCCGGCGCGCCATGATAATAGCCGGGAGCGGTTCCTGTGGCCCGGATATTCTGTGACAATAGCCTGCCCATGCATTCACGCCCCACCCACATGCCCGCCGCGGCCGGCAATGACATCCGGACATTGCGGGCATTGTCACCGTTTTTGTGGGATTACCGGGGGCGCGTGCTGCTGGCCATGTCCTTCCTGGTGCTGGCCAAGGTCGCCAATGTCGGCATCCCGCTGGTGCTGAAAAACATCATTGACCAGCTGGATATCAACGAATCCAGCCTGCTGGTGTTGCCCCTGTCGCTGCTGCTCATGTACGGCTGCCTCCGGCTTGCCAGTTCGCTGTTCACCGAATTGCGGGACTCCGTGTTTGCGCGGGTCCGCCACGGCGCCATGCGCAAGGTCTCGCTGAAGGTACTCGAACACCTGCACCGGCTGTCGCTGCGCTTTCACCTGGAGCGCAAGACCGGCGGCCTGTCGCGTGACATCGACCGCGGCACACGCAGCGTCAGCTCGCTGATGAACTACCTGGTGTTCAGCATCCTGCCGACACTGGTGGAGATCGTGATGATCGCCGGGATCCTGGTGGTCCGTTATGAAGTGTGGTTCGCCGTGGTTACCTTCGTGTCCGTTGTCGTCTATATCGCATTTACCATGGTCGTCACGGAATGGCGCATGAAATACCGTGTCACGATGAACGCCTTCGACTCCAAGGCGAACACGCAGGCGATCGACAGCCTGCTGAACTACGAAACCGTGAAGTATTTCGGCAACGAGAATTACGAACTGGGCCGATACGACGACAGCCTGCACAGCTGGGAATCGGCGGCGGTGAAAAGCCAGACTTCACTGTCGGTACTGAATATCGGCCAGGCCACGATCATCGCCATCGGCGTGACGCTGATCATGATCCTGGCCGCCCGCGGCGTGGTCGCCGGCACCATGACGCTGGGTGACCTGGTGCTGGTCAATGCCTTCCTGCTGCAGATGTTCATCCCGCTCAACTTCCTCGGCGTCGTGTACAGCCAGCTCAAGCACTCGATCGAGGACATGCGCCTGATGTTCGATGTACTCCAGCGCGACCCGGAAATCACCGACCGGCCCGGCGCGGCGGAACTTGCTGCCGGTGGCGGTGAAATCCGTTTCGAGCACGTATCGTTCGCCTATGAAGCGGACCGCCCGATCCTGCACGACGTCGATTTCACCATCCGCCCCGGCGAGAAAGTGGCCGTGGTCGGCCCCAGCGGCGCCGGCAAGTCCACGCTCGCGCGGTTGCTGTTCCGTTTCTACGATGTCAACAACGGCCGCATCCTGATCAACGGTCAGGACATCAGCCAGGTCACGCAGGACAGTCTGCGCCGCTGCATCGGCATCGTGCCGCAGGATACCGTGCTGTTCAACGCATCCCTGTTGTATAACATCGCCTATGCCCGGCCCGACGCATCGCAGGCGGAAATCGAGCAGGCCGCGAAACATGCCAATATCCACAGCTTCATTACCACCCTGCCCCAGGGCTACGACACGGTGGTCGGTGAACGTGGACTGAAACTCTCGGGCGGCGAAAAGCAGCGCGTGGCCATTGCGCGCGCCATCCTGAAAGACCCGCGCATCCTGGTATTCGACGAGGCCACGTCCAGCCTGGACTCACATTCGGAACAATTGATCCTGGATGCGCTGCGCGAAGCCGCGGCCCATCACACCAGCCTGGTCATCGCGCATCGCCTGTCGACCATCGTGGATGCCGACCGGATCCTGGTAATGGAGGCAGGGCGCATCGTCGAGTCCGGCAAACACCAGCAACTGCTAGAGCAACAGGGCACCTACGCAAAACTCTGGGCACTGCAACAGCAGGAGGACCGGCAGCAAGAACTCGCGCAGGAATAAACGTCAGGCAATAAAAAAAGCCCGCTGTGTAGCGGGCTTTTTGCTGGAATGTACCAGGACTAGAGCCGGTATCTAATACCGACGAAGAATTCACCTTCATCGTCATCCTCGAAATACCGGTAACTGCCGGTCGCCGACCAGCGCTTGTACAAGTTGTAGACACCACCGGCACCGAAGCCGGTGTCATCGTCGCCACCGATATGCAGACTCGAAACAGTGGCATTCAGTTCGACCTTTTTGGTGACCATCGCACGCACACCGGCCTCGGCAAGGTAGCCATCGTCACCGGAACTCCCCATCCCGCCGGTATTGGTAAATTCAACATCGACATAGCTGACGGCCGCCAGGGCATCGATATTATCGGTCAGTGCAAAGTGGGCGCCGAGCCCGACCTGGAAACGATCGGCATCCGCCTCGGCTGTTGAGGTCGGGTCTTCCAGCGAACAGCGTGGAGAAGCCCAGTTTTACAAAGATAAGATCGGTCGCGCCATAGGAAATATTGACCGATGCGCCGTCACCCTCGACAAAATCGCCATCGATATTGGTGTAACCGACCTCGGCATAGGTGTAGTTCGGGCCCTTGGCAATCGCCAGCTGGCCGAACATTGCCAGGCAGGCGCCCGCCGTAACGGCGATCAATTGTTTATTTTTCATTCCTCTCCTCCTGATTGTGCATGACCACCTGTTCTGGCGGGTGTTTCTTTTATGAAGCTCGACATACTATGTAATGGCAGTGCGCTAGACAAGTATTTTCAGCCGGTTTTATGCCGGGAACGCCCGCTTTGCGGTATCGGGGCGGGAAATCCGGCAGCCGTAATTATCATTGATAATCAGCTTATTGAACGAGATTCGGAAACCGTCCACAGATGAAAAAACGCTCGATACTTATCACCGGCTGCTCCTCGGGCATCGGCCACTGTGTTGCCCGCGGTCTGCAGACTCGCGGTTACCGGGTGTTTGCCACGGCGCGCAAGCAGGCCGATGTCGACCGCCTGAACGCGGCAGGGCTGGAGAGCCTGCTACTGGACCTTGACGAGTCGGCGTCCATCCAGTCGGCCGTGGATGACATACTCGCCCGTACCGGCGGACGGCTCGATGCCGTGTTTCACAACGGCGCGTACGGCCAGACGGGTGCCGTTGAAGACCTGACGCGCGAGGTGTTGCGCAAACAGTTCGAGACCAATTTGTTTGGCTGGCATGAATTGACCCGGCGGGTGCTGCCCGTCATGCGCGGCCAGGGGCATGGCCGGATTATTTATAACAGCTCGGTGCTCGGTTTCGTCGCCATGCGCTTTCGCGGCGCCTACATTGCGAGCAAGTACGCGATCGAGGGACTGGTCGACACGCTGCGCCTGGAGTTGCACGATACGAACATCCATGTCGTGCTGGTGGAGCCAGGCCCTATCATCAGCCGCTTCCGGAAGAATTCCTACACTGCCTTCAAGACGAACATCGATACCGAAAACAGCGTTCACCGCGAAGCCTACCAGCGAATGATAGCCCGCCTGGAAAAAGAAGGTCCGGCGGTACCCTTCACCCTGCCACCGGAGTCCGTGCTGAAATGCGTTATTCATGCGCTTGAAAGCGGGCGGCCAAAAGACCGGTATTTCGTGACCTTCCCGACATACCTGTTCGCCGGACTCAAACGTGTGCTGCCCGGACGCTGGCTCGACCGGATACTGGCGCGGGCCGGCGGTTAGTCAGGCCTGAGGCGCGATAATAATCTCGCGCAAAGGCGCAAAGGCGCAAAGCGCAACAATAACATACGCCGTAGAGACCACAGGGTACATGTAGCAATATCAAGGGGCTGATCCCCGTCAGGCCCGGAAGAGAACCGTAGCCAGATCCTGCAGCGCGGGATTTAATTCAATAATGCTCGCGCCCGTGAAGCTCTCCTGAACAACTGACACTCCGCCACGCCGGCTTGAGATACTCTTACAGGAGCGGACGTTGTCCGCGAACAGTTCAACCTCCGAAGTTCCCGCGCTCCTGCCCTGATAGATACACCTGCAGGAACGTTCCTGAGGCGCATCGCAGGAGCCAGCGCATACTGACATACATCAGGTCAGGGTCGGAAATTGCCAAGCCGCGCTTCGATGTCCCGGGTATATTCCGAGAAGTCATGTTTGCTTGTCGCGATAATTTCGAGCGCCTCGGCATACCATGAGCGGGCACGGACATAATCGCCGGATTCGAGCAGCCACTCGGTGCCCAGCAAGAGCGTTACAGGCGTGCGGGATTCATGCCGGTAAGCTTCTCGCAACACGGCCAATGCCGCCTCCAGTTCCTGCTCGCGATGCAGAAAATGCGCCTTGTACATCAAAATCACGCTCATGTTCCTGGAAGAGACCGGCCGCTCCAGCACCGCATCGACAAGCCCGATGAACGATTGCGTGGTGAATGTGCATTGTCCATCCAGGCCGGCATTGGCAACGCGAATAAGGCTGTTAAGTGCATGGTTGCCAACCACACCCTGCAAACCGGCACGCGCAGTCGTAAAATCTTGCGCAGACAATTGACCGTCCCGCCGGCACAGCACGAAGAGTCTGTTCAATGTGAAACCGACATCATCGAACTTTTGCATTATCTGCAAGGCCCTGTCGTAATCACCGGCATCGGCAAAAAGATTGGCGAATATCGTATTTACGCGCTTCGATTCCGGATGTGACGAATACGCATGATTATAGAATTTATCGAATGAGCCCCAGGTGTCTGCACGCATCGCCGTCAGTGCTGTCAGCGCAACAAGGATAACGGCGCCCGCGGTCACGAACATCCGCCTGTCCTTGAGCACGGCATGCAGCAGCACCACGAAACCCAGGATAATGCCAAAAGCCGGCAGGTAATTTCTGTGCTCAAAAAACAGTTCCAGAGAGAACACAGAAGCTTCCAGCGCATGACCCGCAAAAAAGAACAGCACGCCAAAGGCGACCAGGGCAGCCTTTTTTCTTGCCATTATGGCGCCGACAAGCATGCCGCCAACTGTCAATACCGCGAATATCGTGCCTGGCGGATCGAGGAAACCGTGTGAAATCGGAAAATCATCGTGGAAAAAACCCATGTTCCGCTGCAGGGGAAGAATCAACTGATACAGATAATAGACAAGCACCCGGAACTGGGTGATCAGGCGTTCCGAAAGAGAAAACTCGCGACTCTCGTATCCCGGTAATACGAGCGTCTCATAGTTAATAGCGAGGTATGCGATACCCGTGATGGCGGGTAACAGCAATACCAGGACATAGATAGCTGCCAGGGAACGGCGTATCTTTACGCCGCCCTCGAAGCGCAACACGAATACTTCGATCAGCAGGGCAAATGCCGGAAACAGGATGCCGTTTTCCTTGCTAAACAGTGCCAGCGGAAACAGCAGCAGAAACGCCGCACCTATCAGCAGCCAGCCGCCTGTTGATTGTGCAATCTGGCGCTGTCTCCCTGCGACATAGGCAAGCAGACCGGCAAATACAAACAGGGCCGGTATCTGCGCCATGCGCTGGACCGTATACAGCACGGTACTGACCTGCAAGGGGTGTAATAACCAGATCCCGGCAACCAGCAGTGCCGCCCAGCCGCAGACAGCCGTGTTGCCGTCGCTGCGGGAATGACCGATAAGACGACACGCCAGCAGAAAAACCAGCATGCCCGTGCAAAGATGCAGGAACACGTTTGTGGCATTCCAGTACCACATATCCTGGCCATGAAATATCACGTTTGCCAGGAAGGTGGCCATGGGAATTGGCCTGCCCAGGTGCCCCCGGTCACTCAATAACTCGTCTGCCAGCCAGTCCCGCCAGGTTTCCTGATCAAGTTCCATCAGGGGCAGAATGACGGATTTGTCGTCGAGTAACGGCGGGCCATCGAGGCCGGGCAGATAAACCAGCGCGGTAATGACGAGCAAAACCAGCAAGCCCGTCCAGGTGTAGTACGAGGTGGCCGTCCTGTCATTCATGATTGCAGTGCGTTGTCCCGCGCATGAAAGTACCGAACTATAACAGAGTCACCCGCAAATCCGCGCGGTGCAGGCGTGCATCGCCAGGCATATCGGCAGGAACTGGACAGCCCGCGAACAGATTCAACCCGGAGCAGGTTCGCGGCTAAAGCCGCTCCTACATCAATAGACACGCCGGCAGGAGCGGGCTTGTCCGCGAATAAATCAACCCCGGAGGTTCGCGCGATGGACAGGAGAAGGTGAGACCGGGACGGTCAAGAGACTGGCCTGGGCCATGTCCAAGTGCCGTGGAGTCGTGGACGATGTACAAGGGCGTACGAGTGTCGCGAGAGGCAGTAGCCGGGAGCGACCGTACGGGAACGGCCCTGCAAGGCGCTCCTACAGGTTCTATAGGGGGCAGGAGCGCCTTGCAGGCGCGATTTGCCTCGACGGTGAACAATGCCCTGCAGGAGCGGACTGTGCGATGTACATGGATGTACAAGTGTCGCGGGAGGCAGGATGCCGGGAGCGACGCCGCGAATAAATAACCCGCTTTGCTCGCGCATTCCTGCGCTCCTACCGCAATCGAAACACCTGCAGGAGCGGGCTTGCCCGCGAACCGCTCAGGCCGCCGTGGCGGCGCTGCTGTCACCGGAGCTGAACTGCAACTGCCCGTCACGCACATCCACCTGCACGGTCTCGCCCGGCATGAATTCTCCGGCGAGTATCTGCTGTGCCAGCGGGTTCTCCAGCTGTGTCTGGATAGCGCGTTTCAGCGGGCGTGCACCGTAGACCGGATCGAAGCCGGCCTCGCCGATGAGGTCCAGCGCCGCATCGGACATCCGCAGGTCGATTTCGCGCTCCTGCAGGCGTTTGCGCAGGATATCGATCTGCAGGTCGGCAATCGCGCGGATCTGTTCACGGCCAAGCGGGTGGAACACCACCACATCGTCGATACGATTGATGAACTCGGGACGGAAATGACCGGCCACCACCGTCATCACCGAGGACTTCATCATTTCGTAATTTTCCTCGCCCGCCAGCTCCTGGATCATTTCGCTGCCGAGGTTGGACGTCATCACGATCACGGTATTGCGGAAATCCACCGTGCGCCCCTGCCCGTCCGTCAGACGCCCGTCATCGAGCACCTGCAACAACACGTTGAACACGTCCGGGTGCGCCTTCTCGACCTCGTCCAGCAGGATCACCGAATAGGGCTTGCGCCGCACGGCCTCGGTCAGGTAACCGCCCTCCTCGTAACCGACGTAACCCGGAGGCGCGCCGATAAGCCGCGCCACGGAATGCTTCTCCATGAACTCGGACATGTCGATGCGTACCATGGCCTCTTCGGTATCGAACAGGAAGGCCGCCAGCGCCTTGGTCAGCTCGGTCTTGCCGACGCCGGTCGGTCCCAGGAACAGGAAGGAACCGTTCGGCCGGTTCGGATCGGACAGCCCGGCGCGTGAGCGCCGAATGGCATCGGAGACCACCTTAACGGCTTCTTCCTGACCGACGACACGCTGACTGACGGCCTCTTCCATGCGCAGCAGCTTGTCACGCTCGCCCTCCAGCATCTTGGACACCGGGATCCCGGTCCACTTCGACACCACCTCGGCGATCTCTTCTTCGGTGACCTTGTTGCGCAGCAACACCATTTCCTGCGTCTCGGCCGTATCGGCCGCGACCAGCTTCTTTTCCAGTTCCGGTATGCGCCCGTACTGCAATTCCGAGGCCCGCGTGAGATCACCGGCACGGTGCGCCGTTTCCAGCTCGGTGCGTGCGCGTTCCAGCTCTTCCTTGACGTGGCTGGCGCCCTGCACCGCGGCCTTCTCGGCCTTCCACACCTCGTCGAGATCCGAGAATTCACGCTCAAGTGACTGGATTTCCTCTTCAAGTGCGTCGAGACGTTTCTTCGATGCCTCGTCGGTTTCCTTCTTCATTGCCTCGCGCTCGATCTTCAGCTGGATCAGGCGCCGCTCGAGACGGTCCATCGCCTCGGGCTTGGAATCGATCTCCATGCGAATGCGGCTGGCGGCCTCATCGACCAGGTCGATGGCCTTGTCCGGTAACTGGCGATCGGAGATATAGCGATGCGACAGCATCGCGGCGGCGACGATGGCCGGGTCGGTGATGTCGACACCGTGATGCACCTCGTAGCGCTCCTTCAGGCCGCGCAGGATGGCGATGGTGTCTTCCACGCTCGGTTCGTCGACCAGCACTTTCTGGAAACGCCGCTCGAGCGCCGCGTCCTTCTCCACGTACTGGCGGTATTCATCCAGCGTGGTTGCACCCACGCAGTGCAGCTCGCCGCGCGCCAGTGCCGGCTTCAGCATGTTGCCGGCATCCATGGCGCCTTCGGCCTTGCCGGCCCCCACCATGGTATGCATCTCATCGATGAACAGAATCACCTGGCCTTCCTGCTTGGCCAGGTCATTCAGTACGCCCTTGAGGCGTTCCTCGAATTCGCCGCGGTATTTCGCGCCCGCGATCAGCGCACCCATATCCAGCGATAACAGGCGCTTGCCCTTTAAACCTTCCGGAACTTCTCCATTGATAATGCGTTGCGCCAGGCCTTCCACGATAGCGGTCTTGCCCACGCCCGGTTCACCGATCAGCACCGGGTTGTTCTTGGTGCGACGCTGCAGCACCTGGATGGTACGGCGAATCTCGTCGTCACGGCCGATCACCGGGTCCAGCTTGCCCTGCTCGGCACGCTCGGTGACGTCGATGGTGTATTTCTCCAGCGCCTGGCGCTGGTCCTCGGCGTTCGGGTCATTGACCTGCTGGCCGCCGCGCATCTCCTCGATGGCCCGCTCGACCAGCTGCTTGCTGGCGCCCGCCTTGCGCAGCAATTCACCCACCTGTCCCTTGTCGGCGAGGACCGCCAGCACGAACAGTTCACTGGAGATGAAACTGTCCTTGCGGTCCTGCGCCAGTTTGTCAGTAACATTCAGCAAGCGCCCGAGATCGTTGGAGATGTGTACATCACCCTCTGCCCCCTGCACCTGCGGCTGCTGCTCCAGCAACTCGCCGAGCTGGGAGCGCAACAGGTTGACGTTCACATCCGCTTGCGCCAGCAGGTGCCGCACCGAGCCGCCCTCCTGGTCGAGCAGGGCCGTCATCAGGTGCACGGGCTCGATAAACTGGTGATCGCGGCCGACCGCCAGGCTCTGCGCCTCGGCCAGGGCCTGCTGGAACTTGCTGGTCAATTTGTCCATTCGCATCTCGAAACGCTCCGGGAATTCGTTAACTATTCCTGTTAAATAGGGGAGTCCTGCGGGTATTTCAAGGGCGGATTATGCGCCTCGACCGCCCGCTGATGTAATTACAGTGCATCCCTTCCCCTACGAAGAAGGTCAGGATGAGGAGATATCCCGGGCCACTTCGATTAATCGATCTCCTCTCCCTACCCTCTCCCCTCGGGAGAGGGTGAATCGGAACATCCTCAACAGCTGCCAGTGCAGGGTGAAGTGGACGAATTAAATCAGTAAGTCACTTCGATTAGTCGATCCCCTCTCCCGGAGAGAGAGGGTGAATCGGAACATACCCGTCAGCCTGCTAATGCAGGGTGGAATGGGCGAAATAAATCAGCAACACACCGACCGTAATCAATATGATCTGCTGAATAGTGGCCCGGCCTTCTATGCGCTGGTGCAGGGTCGGAATCAGGTCGGCCACCGCCACGTAGATAAAACTGGAGGCGGCCACCGCCAGCACATATGGAAGGACGGCTTGCATTTCCTGCAATGCGTAATAAGCCAGCAGGCCGCCGATCACCGTGGCGAGGCTGGAAAGGATGTTGTAGAAAAAGGCCTTGCCGCGCGTGTAGCCGCTGTGCAGCAACACGGCAAAGTCGCCGACCTCCTGCGGAATCTCGTGGGCCGCCACCGCCACGCTGGTGACGATGCCCAGGTGTATGTCGGTGAGAAAGGCGCCCGCGATCAGGATGCCGTCGAGAAAGTTGTGCAGGCTGTCGCCGATCAGGATCATGGTGCCGGTGGAATGTTCGCGATTGACCGTCTCGCTGCCGTGCACCTCGCAATGGTCCTCGTGACAGTGTCGCCAGATCACCAGCTTTTCCAGCAGGAAGAATCCCAGCAGGCCGAGCAACACCGCCAGCGGAATGGTGTGCACATCGCTGTCGCCGGCCGAATCCAGCGCGTGCGGCAACAGGCCGAGAAAGGCCGCGCCCAGCAACGTGCCGGTCGCGAAACTGACCAGGTGCGGCAACAGTGTATTGCGCCGCAACTCGCTCATTACCAGGAACACGGCCGCCGCCAGCACGCTCAGCAGACCGCCCAGCAGGCAAAACAGCACAATCCAGGTAATCAGGGACATCGGTATTTCATCTATCGTAGACTTTAAAACAATGGATACAGGCAGGAGCAGCCTTGCAATTGATTAATGCTCTCCCTTTACGATGTGCGGGTTCACGGGCAAGCCCGCTTCTACGCCAGAATCATTAAAGTGCGGGTTCGCGCGGCAAGCCGCTCCTGCACCAGAATTCTTAAAGTAATACCCGATCAAGCAGAAACGATGGTCATGATACGCAATGACTTATTCACCGCCAGCCAGATCGAGTGTCGCCATTCGGCCCGTCACACCGTCACGGCGGTAGGAGAAAAAATGTTCGGGATCATTGCAGGTACACCAGTGTCCGCCATAGACCCCGGCAACGCCGAGGCCGGCCAGCCGCTGGCGTGCGAGCAGGTAGAGGTCGGCCTGCAGCTTGCCGTCCGGCCCGGCGGTAAACGCCCCGGCGGCTTGCGGATCGAATGACAGGAAGGCATCCCGGACATCCTCGCCGACGGTAAATGCCTCTGCACTGATGGCCGGGCCCAGCCAGGCCAGCAACTCCGGGCCGGCAACCGGCAAGGCCTCGACGGTCGCCTCGATGACACCGGCCGCCAGCCCGCGCCAGCCGGCATGTGCGGCCGCGACACAGCGGCCCGCGCGGTCACTGAGCAGGAGCGGCAGACAGTCCGCCGTCAATACGGCGCACACCACGCCCGGCCGGTCCGTCCAGCTGGCATCCGCCTCCGTTGTTTCATCCACAGCGCCCGCAGCGACGACCCGCGTGCCATGCACCTGCCGCAACCAGGCCGGCGCCGCCGGCAAGTCCAGGGCGGCGCCCAGGCGCTCACGGTTGGCGAGGACGGCGGCGGGTTCATCCTCCACGTGCGTCGCCGGGTTCATGCTGCGATAAGGTCCGCGACTGACACCGCCGGCGCGGGTCGTCGTCACCGCGCGCACGATTGACGGCACCGGCCAGTCGGGAAAGATCCAGTCGTTTGCCGTCATGTGCCGGTGTCTGTATTTTCCTGCAGTGCCGCGATCAGTTCGGCCATGTCAGCGGGCAGTGCCGCTTCCCAGCTCACCGTTTCACCACTGCCCGGGTGCAGCAACTCGAGCCGGGCGGCATGCAGCGCCTGCCGCCGGAACGTGGACAGCAGCTCCTTCACCCGGTCACTGGCGCCGGCCGGCAGGCGCAGGCGACCGCCGTATACCGGGTCACCCAGGATCGGCATATGCCGGTGCGCCATGTGCACGCGTATCTGGTGGGTACGGCCGGTCTCCAGCGAAACGCGCACCAGTGTATGCGCCCGAAACGCGCCTCCACGCGGTAGTGAGTGACCGCCTCCTTGCCGCCATCGACCACCGCCATGCGCTTGCGGTCAACCGGGTGTCGCCCGATCGGTGCATCGATCATACCGCCCGCGGTCAGCACGCCGTTGACCACGGCAAGGTATTCACGCCTGACCGCGCGGGCCTGCAGCGCATCGACCAGGCGTTTGTGCGCGGTCAGTGTGCGTGCCACCACCATCAGGCCGGTGGTGTTCTTGTCGAGCCGGTGCACGATGCCGGCCCGCGGCAGGGCTGCCAGGCTTGCATCGTAGTGCAGCAGCGCATTGAGCAGGGTGCCTGACGGATTGCCGGCCGCCGGGTGCACCACCAGCCCGGCCGGTTTGTTGATGACCAGCAGGTCGGCATCCGCGTGGACGATATCCAGCGCGATCGGCTCCGGTTCACTGCTGGTCTGTACCGTTATTTCCGCATCAATGCGTACCTGCTCACCGCCATGCACCGTTTCCCTGACGCGGGCGGGACGCGCGTCCACCGTCACCTGCCCCGCCCGAATCCACTGCTGCAGACGGCTGCGCGAATACTCCTGCACCAGCTCGGCCAGCGCCTGGTCGAGGCGGCGGCCGCGCAGACGGTCGGGTATTTCAAGCTCGATTTGTACGATATCCGGCATGACAGGCGTGAAACCACGCACCTCTGAAGTGACGTCATTGCGAGCAACGCGGTGACGAAGCAATCCCTGACTGACTGCTAATATATCAGGAGATTGCCGCGCCAGGCCTGCAGCGACGCGAATAATCCGGTTAAACGGGAATTGCTTAATGTATAATTTCGGGTCTTTACCAATCGTTGATATATTAGACCCATGCGCTTGCCGAGTATATTTCTGTTCATTGCCCTGCTGGTCCTGTCCGGCTGTTCGCTGCTGCCGGAACAGTCCGATGTCACGAAAGACTGGTCCGCCAACAAGCTGTACACCGAAGCCAAGACGGAACTCAAACAGGGCAACTACGAAAAGGCCATCAAGTATTTCGAAATCCTGGAGGCCCGCTACCCGTTCGGTCGCTACGCACAGCAGGCCCAGCTCGAAATTGCCTATGCCTATTACAAATACGAAGAACCCGACCTGGCCATCGCCGCAGCCGATCGCTTTATAAAGATATACCCGCGCCACCCGAACGTCGACTACGCCTGGTACCTGAAGGGCCTGACGAATTACAACCGCGGCCAGACCATCGTATCGCGTTACCTGCCGCAAGAGCCGGCAGAACGTGACACCTACAACATGCAGGCGGCCTACGAAAACTTTGAACAGCTGATTCAACGCTACCCGGACAGTATTTATGCTCAGGATTCGGCGCAACGCATGATTCACCTGCGCAACAACATGGCCGAGCACGAACTGTACGTCGCCGACTATTACATGCGCAGGAAGGCATGGATCGCTGCCGCCAACCGCGGCAAGTATGTCATCGAGAATTTCCAGCGGACGCCTTCGGTGCCGGGGGCGCTGGGGGTAATGGTCAGCGCCTATCGGAAGCTCGACGCGGATGACCTCGCCGCCGACGCCCTGCGCGTCCTCAAACTGAATTTTCCCGATAATCCCCTGACCGTTCAGCTCGAGAAAAATACCGACTACGCGGACCTGAATCAGTCGCCGTCTTTCTGGGAGTTCTGGTAACCGCTGGTAATCGGGTAACGCCGGTCCCTGCCAAATGCGCGCTGCGTGATCCGCACACCCGGGGGGGCCTGGCGGCGCTTGTACTCGTTCCGGTCGACCAGCCCGGTCACCCGCTGCACGGCGGCGGCATCGAAACCCGCTGCAATGATCTGCTCCACGCCCATGTCCTGTTCGATGTAGCGCTCGAGTATCGGGTCGAGGACCTCGTAAGGCGGCAGGCTGTCGGCATCGACCTGGTCCGGCGCCAGTTCCGCGGATGGCGGTCGTTCGATGACACGCTGCGGTATCACCCTGCCCTTGCTGTTACGGTATTTGGCCAGCCGGTACACCAGCAGCTTCGGCACATCCTTGATCGGCGCATACCCGCCGGCCATGTCACCGTACAGGGTGGCATAACCGACTGACATCTCGCTCTTGTTACCCGTGGTCAGCAGGATCCTGCCCTGCTTGTTGGACAGCGCCATGAGAATGATGCCGCGGCAGCGCGCCTGGATATTTTCCTCGGTTGTATCCGGTTCCGTACCGCGGAAGGTTTCGGCCAGCACATCGAGAAAGCTGCTGAACGGCGCCTCGATAGGTATCACGTGACTGTCGACGCCCAGCAGTTCCGCCTCGGCACGCGCGTCCTCATTGCTCATGTCCGCGGTATAACGCGACGGCATCATTACGACCTCCACGCGTTCCGCACCGATCGCATCGACGGCGATAGCCAGTGTCAGGGCGGAATCGATCCCGCCGGACAGTCCGAGCACGGCACCCCTGAACCCGTTCTTGTTGATGTAGTCGCGCACACCGAGCACCAGCGCATCGTACACGGCCGCTTCCAGCGACAGCACCGGGGCGCACGCCGCCGGGACCGGCACGGGACGCGCGCTGTCGCGGAAATCCACCGGGTACAGGCCCTCGACGCAGGCCGGTGCATGCTGGGTGACGCTGCCGTAACGGTCAACGACGAATGACCCGCCGTCAAACACCAGTTCATCCTGCCCGCCGACCAGGTTGACATAAACGACGGGCAGCCCGTTGTCGCGCGCGCGCGTGGCAAGGGCCTGTTCGCGTTCATCGCGCTTGCCGGTATGAAAGGGCGAGGCATTGATATTGACGAGTATGGCGGCACCCGCCGCCGCTGCCTGGCGGGCCGGTTCCGGCACCCAGATATCCTCGCAGATGGTGATTCCCAGCGCGATATTCCTGACGTTCACGAGACAGGGCGCATCACCCTCCCGAAAGTAGCGTTTCTCGTCAAACACGCCGTAGTTGGGTAAATGCTGTTTTTTGTACAGGCCGATGATTTCGCCGTCCTGCAGTACTGCAGCGGCGTTATACAGGCGCGTGTTTTCCTGCAGCGGAAAACCGATCACCGCCGTGATCCCGGCCAGCTCCCTCTTGATGCGCTCGAAGGCGGCGTTGACCTGCTCGATAAAATGCGGGCGGAATAACAGGTCCTCAGGCGGGTAGCCGGTCAGCGCCAGTTCCGGAAACACCACCAGGTCCGCTGACAGCGCATCCCGCGCCTCGATGCAGGCCGCGAGGATGCGATCGGCATTGGCATCGATGGCGCCAACCAGGAAATCCAGCTGCGCCATGACGATGCGGAGATCTCTGCTACCGCTTTTTGCTGTCATGGGTGAATGATGCCGCTTATGGGCAACGATTAAAACATTTGTCTCGCGCAAAGACGCAAAGGCGCGAAGAAAATATAAAATCAGCCACAGAGATCACAGAGGACACAGAGAAAAATTATTACAAGGGGCAAAGACATCCTGTTGTCATTCCCGCCTGGCGGGAATGACATGGTAAATTTTCGACTTGGGATTTTTTGTCTGTTTTAAGGCTGGATTCCCGCATTTGCGGGAATGACAATGGATGTTTTCAAGTCAGGCATTTTCCTCTGTGATCTCTGTGGCGTGTTATTTTTTTCCATACGCCCTGGCGGTGTTGCGCGAGACATTTACTGGCCGGACATTGCCGCCTTCATGGCGACGCCCATCTCCGCCGGTGAGCGCACCACCGTGACGCCGGCCGCCTCCAGTGCGGCGATCTTGGCCTCGGCCGTACCCTGGCTGCCACTGATAATGGCGCCGGCATGTCCCATGCGTTTACCCGCGGGCGCCGTGACGCCGGCGATATAGGACACCACCGGCTTGCTGACATGTTGACGAATATAGTCGGCCGCCTGCTCCTCGTCGCTGCCGCCGATCTCGCCGATCATCACGATTCCCGCGGTCGCCTCGTCGGCCTGGAACAGTTTCAGACAATCGATAAAGCCCATGCCGCGGATCGGATCGCCGCCGATGCCGATGCAGGTGCTCTGCCCGAATCCCTGCCGGCTGGTCTGGAAGACGGCCTCGTAGGTCAGGGTGCCGGAACGGGACACGATGCCGATACTGCCCGGCGTGTGCATCGCGCCGGGCATGATGCCGATCTTGCAGGCACCGGGCGTGATAATGCCCGGGCAATTCGGCCCGATCAGGACGCTCTCCGTTTCGCGCAACACGGCCTTTACGCGCAACATGTCCAGCACCGGGATACCCTCGGTAATGCACACGATCAACGCGATACCCGCAGCGACCGCTTCCAGGATGGCATCGGCGGCAAACGGCGGCGGCACGTAGATCATGGTGGCATCCGCGCCGGTCGCGGCCACGGCATCGCGTACCGTGTTGAACACCGGCAACCCGAGGTGGGTCTGCCCGCCCTTGCCGGGCGTTACGCCGCCGACCAGTTGCGTGCCGTAATCGAGCGCCTGCTGCGAATGGAAGGTGCCCTGCGAGCCGGTGAAGCCCTGGCAGATGACGCGTGTCTGGCTGTCGATCAGGACGCTCACGACGCACTCGCCCCGGCGGCGGCAACGACCTTCTCGGCCGCCGCGGTGAGATCGCTGGCCGTTTCAACCGACAGGCCGGACTGCGCAATCAGTTCCAGGCCCTCCGCGGCATTGGTGCCCTCGAGCCGGACGACCACCGGCACCTCGATCGCAACCTCCTCGATCGCCTGCAGGATGCCCTGTGCAATCAGGTCGCAACGCACGATACCGCCGAAGATATTGACCAGTATGGCCTCGACCTGCGGGTCCGAAAGAATGAGCTTGAACGCCTCCGCCACCCGGTCGGCGGTCGCCCCGCCGCCGACATCGAGAAAGTTGGCCGGGCTACCGCCGTGCAACTGGATCAGGTCCATGGTGGCCATCGCCAGCCCGGCGCCGTTGACCATGCAGGCGATATTGCCGTGCAGGCGGATGTAATTCAGTCCATGTTGCTGCGCGATGTGTTCGCGCTCGTCTTCCTGGCTGGCATCGCGCAGCTCTGCAAGTTGCGTATGCCGGAACAATGCATTGTCATCGAGGTCGACCTTGGCATCGAGCGCCAGCAGTTCGCCGGCCTGCGTCACGACCAGCGGGTTGATCTCCAGCAGGCTGGCATCGCATTCGAGCAGCAGCCGGTAGGCGCCGTTGAGTAATTTCGCCAGCGCGCCCACCTGTTTGCCCTCGAGATCGAGTGCGAACGCCAGGTTGCGGCACTGGTAGCCCTGCAGGCCCACGGCCGGGTGCACGCTTTCAACGATAATGGCATTCGGGTCACTGGCCGCGACTTCCTCGATATTCATACCGCCGGACTTCGATACCATCAGCGTAACGCGTTCCTGCGTGCGGTCGACCAGCATGCCCAGGTAGATTTCACGTGCGATCGGTACGGTCTGTTCCACCAGTACGCTGTTGACCGGCAGGCCCTCGGCATCCGTCTGCTTTGTGACCAAGCGTGAACCGAGCAGGTCGTCAACGGCAGCGGCCAGCGCCGCACTGTCCTGCACCACCCGTACGCCGCCGCCCTTGCCGCGACCGCCGGCGTGCACCTGCGCCTTCACCACCCAGGCATCACCGCCGATGGCGGCCGCTGCAGCGGCCGCCGCGGCGCTATCATCTACCAGCTGACCGGCCGGCACCGGGATACCGAATTCGGCGAACAGCTGCTTGGCCTGGTATTCGTGGAGGTGCATGGCCGAAGTGTGTCAAAGATCAAGCCCCCAAAGCAAGCTATTCATTCAATACATTTCCTGCCGACATGATTAAACGTATCATCGACAACACCGGTTTCCAGGAGTCCCACCCAATGCGCATGCTGCTCATCTTCATAGCACTGGCGATCATCGTCGCGGTCGTCAAGCGCTTGTGGCTGCAACCACGGAAAGATACGCAGCAGCGCAGGCGCCTGTCCGGGCAGATGGTGCAGTGCAAACAATGCGGCATGTACATACCGGAGCAGGAGGCCTTGCGGCGGGAAGACCAGTGGTACTGCTCGCAGCAACACCTGGAAGCGGACCGGCAACAGGATTGACAGGGCCATCGGTTATGCAGGCAGTTACTGACGAAAACGCGGCCGCTCGGGAAGCCAGCTACGCACAGACCTGGAAACCGCTGCGGCTGCTGTCATTCTACCGCGTCATCCTGGCCAGCCTGCTGGCGATCCTGTTCTTCGGGCTGCGCGACGAAGCCTCATTCGGACTGGTGCATCCCGGCGTTTACGGCATCATCAGCATCGCCTACCTGTTGTTCAGCCTGCTCGCCGGGTTCAGCGCACGGCTGCGCAAACCCGGTTTTGAAATACAGGCAAGCTCCCAGGTGCTGGCCGACATCGGCGCCATTACGCTGCTGATGTTCGCCAGCGGCGGCCCGGCCAGCGGCCTCGGCATCCTGCTGATTATCTCGGTGGCCACCGGCAGTATCCTGCTTGCCGGCCGTATGGCCCTGCTGTTTGCGGCCTTCGCCACCATCGCCATCATGGGGGAATTTTTCTACAGTGACTGGCTGAGCGACGGGGCACGCAGCAGCGGCTATACACAGGTCGGCCTGCTGGGCCTGACCTTTTTCGCCACGGCGGTACTCACCTCCCTGCTGGTCCGGCGCATTCACGAGAGTGAAGCGCTGGCGCGCAGCCGGGGCATCGATATTGCCAACCTGGCGAAACTGAATGCACATATCGTCCAGCGCCTGCAGGCAGGTATCATCGTGACGGATGATCAGGACAATATCCGCCTGATCAACGACACGGCCCGCAACTTGCTGCATGTAACTGACAGTCACGATGAACAGTCGCTGAAATCGCTGTCACCCGCCTTGTTTGAAAAGTTGCTGGAATGGAGGAAAACCCCCGGCAGCGAACCGACCCTGCTGCTGCAGGGCGCCGACAAGGGCAGCGTATTGCCGCATTTTACCCAGCTTGGCACCGATGCGGGACTGGGCGCACTGATCTTCCTGGAAGATACCGCGGCGATTATCCACCAGACACAGCAAATAAAACTGGCATCGCTGGGACGGTTGACCGCCAGCATCGCGCACGAGATCAGGAACCCGCTGGGCGCCATCAGCCATGCCGCACAGTTATTGAACGAGGCGGACACGCTGACAGGCGAAGATTCCAGGCTGATGTCGATCATCGACGACAATACCGGGCGGGTCAACGCGATCGTTGAGAACATCCTGCAACTGTCGCGGCCGGTCAAGTCGGTGCCGCAGACGATCCCGCTGGCCCAGTGGCTCGAAAAATTTGTCGATGAATTTACCCAGAGCGGCAACTGCGCCCCGGAGCAAATCAGTTTCGACATCGAGCCGGCAGACCTGGAGATACAGATCGATCCCAGCCTGCTGCACCAGGTGGTCTGGAACCTGTGCCAGAATGCCATGCAACATGCCGGTCAGACCGATGCCGTTCAGCTCAGGCTGGTCGCCGGCCGGTTGCAACCCTCCGGCGCACCGCATCTTGATATCATGGACAACGGCACCAGCATCGCACATGAAATGACAGACAAGATTTTCGAACCGTTCTTCACCACCCGGTCCAGTGGCACCGGCCTCGGGCTGTATATCGCGCGCGAGATCTGTGAAAGCAACCGGGCCCATCTCGAGTATCTGCCACAGTCACAGGGCGGCAGTTGTTTTCGCATCACCTTCCCGGAATCCCGGCAGCTGCCGGTGACCGCGTTTGCCTGAGGAAAATATGGCCACGCACCGTGCACTCATAGTGGATGACGAACCCGATATCCGCGAGCTGCTGGAAATGACCCTCGGCCGCATGAATATCGACACGCGCAGCGCGGCCGACCTGGCCACCGCGCGCATGCTGCTGCAGGAAGATGATTTCGACCTGTGCCTGACCGATATGCGGCTGCCGGATGGCGACGGCCTCGACCTGGTGCGCCATATCCAGAAGCACATGCCGAATATGCCGGTCGCCGTCATCACCGCCTACGGCAGCATGGATACGGCGGTGGAGGCGCTGAAGGCCGGTGCCTTCGATTTTGTATCGAAACCGGTCAACCTGAACGTATTACGCAACCTGGTCAACAGCGTACTGAAGCTCACTGACGACTATCGCCAGCGTGACCGGCGCAGCCGTGAAACGCTGCTGGGCGACTCGGCCGCGATGTGTGAAATACGCTCGACTATCGAAAAACTGTCGCGCAGCCAGGCACCCATTTATATATGGGGCGAGTCCGGCACCGGCAAGGAACTGGTTGCCCGGCTGATCCATACCAAGGGACCACGCGTGGACAACCCGTTCGTCGCGGTCAACTGCGGCGCCATCCCGACGGAGTTGATGGAGAGCGAATTCTTCGGCCACAAAAAAGGCAGCTTCACCGGCGCCGTCGATGACAAGGACGGCCTGTTCCAGGTCGCGTCGGGTGGCACCCTGTTCCTCGACGAGGTGGCCGAGCTGCCGCTGCACATGCAGGTCAAGCTATTGCGCGCCATACAGGAAAAGGCCATACGGCCGGTCGGCGCGCAGCAGGAGATACCGACCGACGTCCGCATCCTGTCGGCCACCCACAAGGAACTGGGTGAACTGGTCGCAACCGGTGAATTCCGCCAGGACCTGTATTACCGGCTGAATGTCATTCAACTGCGAGTACCGCCGCTGCGCGAACGCCGCGAGGATATTCCCCTGCTGGCCAATCACTGTCTGCAGCTGATCTCACAGCAGAACAACCAGCCCGAACTGGCGTTGTCCGACACGGCCAGCCAGGCATTGACCGAATATGATTTTCCGGGCAACGTGCGCGAACTGGAGAATATCCTCGAACGCGCCACGACCCTGTGCGAGGGACACTCGATCACCCTGGATGACCTGCACCTGCCGGCTGACGGCAAATCGATCGGCACCGCCACCATGAAGCCCGCCGAGGTCCCGCTGGACACTTATATGGATAACATCGAAAAGGATGTCTTGATCAAGGCGCTGGAGCAGACCCGCTACAACAAGACGGCCGCCGCCAAACAGCTCGGCATCACTTTCCGCGCCCTGCGCTACCGCCTGAAGAAACTGGGCCTGGAGTGACGGCGAGTGCCGAATTGGGTCAGATCGGCCCGCAATGTGACGCAATGCGTCACTTTGTGACCCGGAATGTGCGCCAGTTCTCAGAAAACCGGCGCGGAAACCTGCCCCTGTCGGCGCAGGACTACACCTCCCGGTGCCCTGGACTTATAATTGTTAACAATTTTTCTGTTGTTTATTATGCGCTTGTAGCACACACTGGCAAAACCAGCCAGCCGGACCACAATGCGACAAAAAGTTGGCACGTAAAGTGAATGTACAATTACAGCCAAAGATTACGGACCACCGTCCGATACAAGGCTGTCAGGTAACCCACTGTCGGGCGACCACAACCATCAACACCATTTGAACAAAGAGGATGAATCATGAAACAGCAAAAAGGTTTTACACTGATCGAACTGATGATCGTGATCGCCATTATCGGCATCCTGGCCGCCATCGCGATCCCGGCCTATCAGGACTACACTATCCGCTCGAAAGTCTCTGAAGGTCTGAACCTGGCCGGCGCCGCCAAGCTGGCCGTGTCCGAGACCTATGACAGTCTCGGTGCCTTCGTCGCAACAAACGTGTCATACGGACTGCCGAGCGCGGCAAGTATATCGGGCAACTATGTATCCAGCGTCGCTGCAACTAATGGCACAGTCACCATCACCTACAATCAAAATCTGGGTGGCACTGCCAACGGCACTACTATAAACCTCGTGGCAACAACGAATGCCGGTTCCGTACAATGGGACTGCGCTCTTGCTACCGCTGTTGGCACCCTGCCTGCGAAGTATCGCCCGGCTAACTGCCGTTAATTACAGTACCTGTTGTGCAAAAATGCCCCGCCACATGCGGGGCATTTTTTTGTTTTCACTGTCTGCACTGAGCGGTACACTGCCTGCATGTCATCCACGGCAGTAAAAAAACATTGACCTGGCGATGGATGCCAACCAAATGAAGAATACATCCTGGTCATCAAATACTATTTATCTGTGTTTACTATTCCTGTTAAATCCAGTCATATGGTTTTTTAGCTCGAGAATCAGCGGAGCATTTCCTGATACGATAGGTTACCTTGTTCTGGCGGATACGATTTTCCAGGAAGGGAAATTGTTTGTAGAGCATTGGGGGCACGTGGATTCGGGCCTGATTTTACCTCCGGTATATCCTGTCTTAATCAGTCTGGGAAATTTTTTGTCGGCCGACAGCCTGTCGAATGCCCAGGTAGTCAGCCTTTCGTTGATCCTGTTATCAATTTTTCCTTTGTTTTTTCTTTTATCGAGCTATACGTCACGAAGAATTGCATTTTTCTCTGTTTTAGGTATTCAGTTAAATTATTTTTATTCTTTATACGGGTTTGCTGCTCTTACCGAAGCCACTTTCATATTTATGCTTTCAACGGGGTTTTGGCTCTTGAGTAAAGCATTGAGTGAAGGAAACAGCAGGTGGTTATTTTTTCTAGGGACTTTTGCCTGCCTTGTTTTTCTGACAAGACAAATTGGCGGTGTTTTCCTGCTGCTTTCCTGTTTGTTATTTCTGCTTCCCCTTGCTTGCCAAAGGGGGCGGAAAAGGAAAAGCCATCAGGGACTTGTTTGTCATTATGGCTGGCTTTCTCGTCGTTATGATACCCTACTCGGTTGCGCTTTATGGGCAGTCGGGACAACACCCTTTCACCCAGGGGTTTCGCTTGATGGAGTATTCAGTTCCTGAAAATTCAGCGCCTGCACAGAAGGTTGTATTGGAGGGCCTCGAGAATCAGAACGTATATTATCAAACCTGGGTTAAAAGGCGCATAGAACGACAATTGATTCCTGACGCCTCTGAAATGTATTCCTTTCTGATATCAGAGCAAAGGGATGGTGTTCTGGACTCAATACTCTCAGGTGCGACTAATCCGGAAAGACTGACTGCAAAATGCGATAAATAATTTTAATTATCTTAAAGAAGCTACAGGACTCCCGTTGCTTCTGTTTTTTATGTTAATACCTTTGTCAATATGGCGGGTAAGTATTAAAGGTGTGCCTGTGAAGGTCAGGCTTATCTTGCCTGGATTCATCCTGCTCTACGGGATTTCAGTAACATTGTTATCAGGCTCTGTTGGCAGATACCTTCATGTGTTATTCCCTTTTGTATATTTATCAGTTCTTATGGAAGCTTATTTTACTTTCAGTTTTTTGGCTGATAAAGGAATTAAATATATTCGACCCGAGATAATGACCATTCTGTTATCTGTTTTAATTTTTCTTTCTACCCCTAAATATTTTACCTCGCTCACTTTTGGTGACCTTCCAAATGAAGATGCCTTACCTTTGAAGAAGTGCGGGAAATTTATTGATAATAATGACTCAGTATTTGCTTTACATCAATACTATGCCTATTTGCTTGGCGGGAATTACAGGGTATTGCCGAATGACAGTTTGGAGCGGATTGCCATGTATGCAGAAAAAACAGGGGTAGAGTGGCTTTTTCTAATGGATTATCCTCTTGATCGGTATGAGCTTGAGCATTACTTTCTATCTAACTGGAGAAATCAACCTTTTAGTTTGCACAAGACTCACCCTGAGTATCTGAGCCTGCAGTGTGCCGATTCAGAGAAAAACGCATTCCTTTACAAGTTTATTCATTAAGCAATTCATAAACAGTTTCGATCACCAATGCGCGTTGGTGACAATTGACAGCTAACGATATTTTATGAAGTGATTTGCACTATGTCGATATTATTATTACTACAGGCCATAATCGAGCAGGGTGGGACTCATGGAATTCAGTACAACCAATGCAAGTCAACTTGCCTATACCCCTCAATCGTGACCCGGTATCTACTTCTGATGATCGTTAGGAACGGGGGAAAACCACCGCATGTTTCCGAATAGCGTGAGACATATTCGCACCCCATTGATGCTCGCAGGCCTGTGTCTGCTGACAATCCTTGTCTACATGCCCGGGCTGTCCGGTGACTACATGTTCGACGACATACCGAACCTGCTGTCAAACAACCGTCTGCATGTTGAATCGCTCGACCTGGACTCACTGATGAGCGCCGCCTATTCATCCGGTGCCGGACTGTTCCGGCGGCCTGTGAGCATGGCAACATTCGCAATTAACCGTTACTTCTTTCGACGTCGACCCCTGGTCCTACAAAGTAGTCAACCTGGCCATACACATCCTGACCGGTTACGTCATTTTCCTGCTCTGCCGGTTGCTGGTGAGCAGCTACCGGACCGCAACACAACACGGACATGTCGGACAGGGCGGCTTACTGGTTGCCCGTCGTGGTCAGTGCTCTATGGCTGGTCCACCCCCTCAACCTGACACCAGTGCTGTACATCGTACAGCGCATGACCAGCCTGGCGGCATTATTCACCGTCTGCGGCCTGTGCCTGTATACGCTGGGCCGCCTGCGCATGCTGGCAGGCAATCATGGAACCGGCTTCATTATCACCGGACTGGTGGTTTTCGGCGGCCTGGCTACCCTCAGCAAGGAGACCGGTGTATTACTCCCGTTGTACATGCTGGTCATCGAAATCAGCCTGTTTCGCTTTCGTGATCATAATGGACGGGTAAGTAGAACCATCACCGGTTATTTTGGCATTATAATACTGACACCGCTGTGCCTGTTTCTGCTGGTGATGCTGACCAACCCGGAATCACTGCTGAATTACCATAGCCGTGATTTTACCCTGCTCGAACGCGTTCTGACCGAAGCCAGGGTCCTGGTGTTTTATCTGAAACTGATTATCATGCCGACGATTACCGAGCTGGGCCTGTATCATGATGATATACCCTCTCACGCGGCCTGCTGGATCCACCGACCACACTTTATTCCATCCTCGGTCTTGCAGCGCTGCTGTCTGCCGCAATCGCATTGCTGAAGGCCCGCCCCCTGGCCAGCCTCGGCATCCTGTGGTTCTTTGCCGGTCATGCGCTGGAATCAACCATCTTCCAGCTCGACATTGCCTACGAACACAGAAATTATCTTGCCGACATGGGCATTATCCTGGCGCTGTGCAGTCTGGCCGCCGTGCAAAAAGTCACGCGTCTCGCACATATCGCCCGGACTGTCGTACCGGTATGCTTTCTGATACTGTTTTCGCATACTACGTGGCTACGCGCCGACCAGTGGTCGGATAATATCAACCATGCTATTTACGAGGCACGCCACCACCCCGAGTCATTCCGTGCAGTGTACGCCGCAGCGCGAATCTACGCCCGCCTGGCAGTGATGCAGCAGCCCGGCGCGGAGGAAAATGCCTATATGTTCCTTGATCGCGCCAGTACACTTGACGAGACCGACATCATGCCCGATGTGGTGCGAATAAGTCTGAACTCTATACTTGGCAAACCGGTGCCAGAGGAATGGCTCGAGAAAGTCCATGCAAAAGCTAAGCAAGGATCCGTTCAGACCCGTGCGCATATCCAGCCTGATCCAGCTCATGGAACTGTATCGGCGATCCCTGCGACATACCACTCGAAACCATGGATAGAATTTTCGTCAGTGCGCTGTCGGTTGACAGCCTCGAACATCTGCCGGTATTGCATGCCGAATTGTTGAATGTCTACGGCTACTTTTCCATTAACAAGGCCAACAATTTCGAAAAAGGGCTGGTGCTGTTCAAACGGGCAATCGATATACACCCCCGGGAACCACAGCGGTGGATTAACCTGGTAAAACTGCAAATTGCCATGGGACGCTTCGACGAGGCCGAGCAGACACTGGAAAAATTCAGAGTATCGGACACCCACGGCAGTGTCGTTAAAGAGATAGTTGAATTACAATCCGAGATCGATAATATGCGTGCAGCTACAACTGCCGGCAACGGATTACACACATCAACACATACAGATCAATGAGCCAGACAACCAGTATAATCCTGCCTGCAAAGAATGAGGCCGAAGGCCTTGAGAAACTGCTCCCCGTACTCCGGGAGCGCTACCTGGACGGGGAAATCATCGTCATTGATGATGGCTCAACCGACAACACGGTGGATATCTGCAAGAGTAATAACGTCAAGGTAATTTCTCACGTTTATTCAATGGGTAACGGCGCCGCCATCAAGACCGGGGCGAGAAACGCGAGCGGTGACATACTGGTATTCATGGATGCGGATGGACAGCATAATCCTGACGATATCCCGCGCCTGCTGGAAAAGATTCACGAAGGCTTTGACATGGTAGTGGGTGCACGCAAGGCTACAACCCACGCCTCACTCGGCAGACGTCTGGCAAATGCGATTTTCAACAGGCTGGCGAGCTGGATGACCGGTTATCCCATCGAGGACCTGACATCGGGATTCCGTGCTGCTCGAGCACGACATTTCAACAAGTTCCTGTACCTGCTACCGAACAAGTTCTCCTACCCGACCACCAGCACCATGGCATTTTTCCGCTCGGGGCTTCCGGTAGGTTATGTTCCAATAAGTGCCGCAAACCGTACCGGCGAGCGCAAAAGCCATATCCGTGTGTTTCATGACGGTTTCAGGTTTATCGTCATCATCATCAAGGTTGGCGCGCTGTTTTCTCCTATGCGCTTCTTCCTACCAATCAGTGCGTCACTGTTAATTGCGGGTATTTGCTATTATGGCTACACATATCATCACCTGGGGACGCCTGACCAACATGAGTGCAATCCTTTTCCTGTCTGCACTAATAACTTTCCTGATCGGCGTGGTGTCGGAACAAATATCCGCATTGCACTACAAAAACATACAGGAAACGCGCAGACGTACCATAAGGGATGAAAACCCTGACTGATCGGACTCAGCCAGCTTCGCCCGGCAACAACAACCGGCCAAGCAACCAGGCAAGCAGATCAGCAGTAAATATCACTGCACGAAAACCTGCCAGCAGGACCGCAACACCACTGAGTGCAAGTGAACCTCGCAACAACTCGCCTGCCATTACCTCAAACACACCGATTCCCTGCGGTGCAAATACCGCGACAAATCCGACTCCCCATGAGAATAGATACGCGGCAGCGATTTCGAGTATTGGCATCTCCAGCGACAAAGCCGAAAAGGAAGAGACAAACAGTACAAAGGCTGCAGAGGCCACACACCAGGTCAGCATCACCACTAAGATGCTGCCGATATAATACCTGGCCGGCATTTCGACACTACGTCCCGGCAAGCCAGAAGCGCAGCAGGATCGGCAACGCCAAAAGGACCAGAGCGCCAGCTGCCGCACACAGTACAGCCAGGCTGCCCCAGTCATCCAATCCGCGGTACAGAGACAATAGACCGCCTCCCAGCAAGAAGGCAACGGCTGCAGCAAGCAGATTTTCAAGTAACACAAACAGACTGATCCTGTTTGCGTCGAAACCCAGCTCACGAAAGGCAACAATCCTGCCCACCGTATGCCAGATACCACCGGGTATATAGCGCGCAGGAAGATTTGCCAGGTGAATTCGTAGCGCGCACTGGTACGACATATTAGAGCCGCTGCCCCTGAAGACGACGGCGGCAAACAGCGGTGACATAAATGCATGAGCAACCACATGCCAACAGCTGCTACCAGCAATGCCAGGGAGGCACTGGAAATAATATCCAAACAGGTCGCGCGTGTGCCAGCCGAAATACAACAGACAACTTATGGCCAGCAAGGCAAACAAACGCTTTATCCAGGCCATAATGCGCCGCGTCATCCTGCCTGCGCACCCCCACACCGGCCACTCCATTACAGGCAATCTCACTGCTTTATACCTGCCAGGTATCGCACCAGGAAACAGTAGGAAGCGCAAGCAGAATCGCAGTGCGCTCTACCAGTGACAACGGACTCCTCAATACAACGCGAGTCAGTTCCAGCGGCAGACGTAACAAGGGAAATGACCTGTCTAGCCATGAGCCAGCCAGCCTGAATTCCTTGCCGGTATAACGCCGTAACTTCTGTTTATGCGACTCTTCGTTCCTTGGCTGGCGACGCGACCAGCGTGCTGACGAAACAAGCAAAAATTCACCCATGAAGGCCAATTCTGCCAACACAATCTGGTCGGTTCCTGCGCATTCATTGATCTTCGGTATTTTCCTCAAATATTCCATCCGGATCAGACCCAAAATCGGATGCATGTTGCCCCAGAATGCCAGGAAGAACCGGGTTATATCGTTCATACCTCCGGTGTCATAGCTTGCAGACAATTTGTCCAGCGACTCACCACCAGCCCCGATCCAGCAGGACTCAGCATAAGCAATAGCTGCTGTGGGCCGCGCTTCCAGTACCTTTACACACTCCGTTACCAGATTAGCAGACCACAAGTCATGACCGGACGCCCACATGAAGTAATGGCCGCTGGCCTGTTCGAGAACCCCGATTGAATTGGCTGCCGCACCGATATTGGATTCCTGGCGGATGAAGCGCACCCGTTCGTCACCGGTAGTCAGTTCCCTGCAGATGTCAGCGGTCTCATCTGTCGAGCAGTTGTCGGATATAATGATTTCCAGGTTCGGATAATCCTGCTGCAACAGCGCGCTCAGAGATTCCCTGACAAAACGGCCCTCGTTGTACAGGAACACACCAATTGATACGAGTGGCAAAGCATCATTTTCATTACTGTTCTGCATTACGCTAACTGAAAAATTCTATTACAGCATCAATAACACGCTCAACATGGCCCGGTTTCATGTTCGAATGCAAGGGCAAGGTCAATACCTCGTCGACCACCCTCTCGGTAACAGACAAATCACCACAGCGGGCATCGGTAAAATAACTGTGCCTGTGAACCGGAACAAAATGAATACCGGTATCGATCTGTTTCCGGTCGAGATGCGCGATCAGCGCCTCGCGCCTGCCGCCCAGCACACGCAGAGTGTATATAAATGGTGAAACAGCTGAAAAATCGCTTGCCGGAACAATGACGCTGTCTATCCCTGCAAAGGCTTTGCTATAGGACCGACACACCTCGCAACGCGTTGTAATAAACTCGTCTACACGCTTGATCTGTGAAATGCCAACACTCGCCATGATATTGGTCAGGTGATAACGAAAGCCCTCCGAAACCACGTCATATTCCCACGCGCGTTTGTTTTTATAGCGTTCCGTGGTGTCCCTGTCGACGCCCAGCAGTCTCATGTGCTGCAGGCGTTGCAACTCCTGTTCACTGTTGACTATGACGCAACCACCGTCGATTGAGGTAATGATTTTCACCGGATCAAAACTGAAGCAGGTTATATCACCGAAACTACCGATCAGACCCTTGTCCACGCGGGTACCAAAGGCATGCATTGCATCTTCCACAACCCGCAGCCGGTATTGTTGCGCAAGCCGATAAACCCCCTCCATGTCACAGGGAATACCGGCAAAATGTAGCGGAATGATTGCCTTTGTCCGCTCGTTGACCAGTGCTTCAGCCTTGGCAATATCGAGACCGAGGTTATCATCGCGAATGTCGCACATCACCACATCTGCGCCTGTCATGCGCACGGCCTGGTGGTCTGCCACATAATTGAAAGAAGGAGTAATCACCTCGTCACCGGGGCCGACGCCAGCCGCCAGCAGCGCGATATGAAGTGCCGATGTGCCGGTATTGGTAGCAACAACATGCCGGTCTGCAATCCGAGATAGGCTGCGATTCGCTCCTCGAATTCCCTTGTCGACGCGCCCATGCCCAACCATCCGACATCAAACGCCTCACTAACGTGCGATATCGTATCGTCACCGATATGCGGTACGAAAACCGGTATTCTGTCCACACTATCCAACCCTGCAGCTTGGTCCCGATGCAATACAGGCAGCTATCCTGGAACGGGTAAATTCCCGCGACCAGATCCTGGACAATGCCGGGACGTTATGGTTATCGAACAGGCCCTCGATATTTTTTCGCACTTCTTCAACAATTTTTTCGCTGTCACTCATTGGCCAAATACTCCTTCCAGGGTACGGTACCTGAACATATGTAATCAGCCCCGATGCGGCCGGTATTCGCAACAAGATCCAGCACCGAAACATAGGGCGTAAACTCGCCGTGCAGCTGCACGTAGGGTTTCTTCAGGTAATTCATATATTCAACACGTATACATGCATCCTCAAATATCGCGTGATCCAGGTACTTGCTTGCGCCTAACCCGGTTATATAGGTATCTCCCTGAAAATGCCGGACGATATCCAGCACCCGCTGACTGCCGTGACCGGGAATAGCCAGCTGTTCAACATCAACAAATCGGCGTCCACGGTCAATGCTGTAATAGCGGCATACCGCATCGAGTGACAGCTTGCTAAGTTCGCCGATCGTATCGCATGCATTGTCATACACAGATTCCACCAGCTCCAGCATTTCATTACTGCATGGCGCCTTGTTATATGCCTGCCGCAGCAGACTGAGGTGACTGCCGCGCCAGTCCTTCCTGTTGTTGATACGCACCTCACTGATTGCCTGTCCAAGTGACTGCCCTGCCAGGGGCACAGTCAGCCATTTGGTACCTTCTGCAGTCTTGATCTGGACACGATTGACGAAACTGCCCTTGGAAAATTGCACATCCGAGTAATGTACATAAACATCAGCCAGTCGGATCTGCTCAAACATACCCACCCAGGGGAAGAACATCGGTTGCGATATAACTACATTCACAACAGGCCAATAACATCATGGATTTCCTGCTGAACCGGAAAAATTCCAGCTGCGAAACCATACAAGCTCTTTACGACATGGACCCCGTTCTCGATGTATTCTGCCAGCCATTCTTCGGTCAGGTATTTCATATCCTTGTGTCTACCACAGTCAACTTGCAGATTGCCATGCTGGATACGGCCTCTCGGTCCGAGATGATCACATTCCTGGTTGGCCACTCGATATCAAAGGCAGGGTCATCCCAACGTACACCCGCTGCCGATTCGGGATGATACGGTTCAGACATCTGGTAAAGTACTTCACTGCCGTCTGCCAGAGTCAGAAAACCGTGCGCACACCCTTCAGGAATATAAATCGCCTTGTAATTGTCCGCACTGAGTTCGACTCCTTCCCAGTTCAGGAAGCTGGCTGACTGCGGCCGCAGGTCAAGCACCACATCAAAGATCTTACCCGAGGTACAACGCACCAACTTGGCCTCCTCATGCGGTGGTTTCTGGTAATGCATGCCACGCAGCGTTCCACTGTGCCGGTTAAATGACACGCTACACTGCACCAGCCCGGGATTCAGTCCGTGTTCGGCAAACTCGTCACGGCAAAAGGTGCGCGAAAAGAAACCGCGTTCGTCAGTCATCGCCTCCGGCTCCACCAGATAGCTGCCAGCCACTGCGAGGGCGGTGAACTTCATTCAATCACCTCGACCTCGGGAATAAACACCACAAAGCGGCCACCCCAGTCACGGATATGTGACATGCTACTGACAATCTCGTCGCGCAGGTTCCATGGCAGTATAACCACGTAGTCCGGTTTCGTTTCCGCAAGCCTCTCCGGCGCAAACACCGGGATATGTGTACCAGGCAGGTAACTGCCCTGCTTGTGCGGGCTGCGGTCGACTGTGTAGTCGATGAAATCACTGCGAATGCCGCAGTAATTCAGCAGGGTATTACCCTTGGCCGGCGCACCATAGCCGGCAATGATTTTACCCTCGCGTTTAGCCTCTATCAAAAACTCCAGCAACCCGCGCTTGGTCTCGTGCACCTGTTTCGAGAAAGCCAGGTAGGTATCCAGCGAAGACAGGCCGGCATCAGCCTCTCGCGCCCTCAATTCAGCAACAGCAGGGGTAACCGGCAGGGCCGTGTTGTCGGCATGCCGGCCATAGATACGCAACGAGCCGCCGTGGGTCGGCAGTTCGTCGACATCAAACAGGGTAATCCCGTGGTGACCGAAAATACGTTCCGCCACCGAAAAGGAAATGTATGAAAAGTGCTCGTGATAAATGGTATCGAACTGGTTACCCCGCATGAGGTCCATCAGACCGGGAAACTCCATGGTTATAACACCATCCGGTTGCAGCAGGATCTGCATCCCCGCGACAAAGTCGTTGATGTCAGGAACATGTGCCAGCACATTGTTACCGAGCAACAGGTCGGCGCGAATACCATTGGCTACCATTGCACGGGCAGTCTCTACACCGAAAAACTTCACCAGCGTGTCAATTCCCTCTTTTTGTGCCACCGCGGCAACATTGGCGGCCGGTTCAACTCCGGTGACCCTGACCCCCCGCTCAACGAAGTAGCGCAACAGGTAACCGTCATTACTCGCCAACTCGACAACATGGCTGTGACTGCCCAACCCGAACCGCCCGGACATCAGCTCGACATAGTTCTGTGCATGTTGCAGCCAGCTGTCCGAATAGGATGAAAAGTAGGCATAGTCGCTGAAGATATTATCGGGACTCTCGAACTCCTGCAGCTGCACGAGGAAACACCTCTCACAAACATAGGCATGCAACGGGTAAAATGGCTCCATCTGCTGCAACCGGGAAGCATCCAGATAGGCGTTGGACAACGGCGACATACCCAGATCGCAGAAGCTGTGTACGAGTGGCGCCATACAGAAACGGCACTTTGCATCACTCATTTGCAGCACTTCCCTGGAAACGCTGTATCTGACCGAGGGTTGCCGTCCTGATATCCGAACCGCTGTAGTAAGCCCGGTACCACTCCACGATCCAGTCGAGCGTTTTTTCGATACTCTGCATTGGTCGCCAATGCAGAGTATTACAGGCTCGACTGCAGTCCAGCTTAAGCAGGGTTGTCTCATGCGGGTGATCTTCCTGATCACTCTCCCAGCTTGCATCGTTACCCCAGCGTTCGGCAAGCGAGCCAGCCAGCCAGGACACGCTTTTCATGTCTGCGTCGAATGGACCGAAATTCCACGCGCCTGAATAACTGACACCGTCATCCCACATGTGTTCGGCAAGGGTGAGATAGCCGTTTAATGGTTCCAGGACAAACTGCCATGGCCTGATGGCATCGGGATTTCTCAGCTGCGCCGGCCGACCGGCGTTGAATGCACTGATAATGTCCGGAATGATACGGTCCTCGGCCCAATCGCCCCCGCCGATTACGTTACCGGCCCTGGCGGAAGCCAGTGCCACACCGTGGGACGAGTATGAATCAGGATTATAAAAGGAGTTCCGCCAGGCCGCTGTAATCAATTCGGCGCAACCCTTACTGCTGGAATAGGGGTCAAAGCCCCCCATCGGGTCGGATTCTGTATATCCCTCAGACTGTTCACGGTTTTCGTAGCACTTATCACTGGTTACGACAATGATCACCCTGACATTATCGGCCGTACGCGCCGCCTCCAGTACATTGGCCGTTCCCATAACATTGGTTGCATAGGTTTCCAGGGGCTCACGATAGGAACGCCGCACCAGCGACTGTGCGGCCATGTGAATGACAATCTCGCTGGCGTGCCCGACCATGCACTCCTGCAAGTGTGCGACATCACGCACATCGCCACGGATATCATTTATACCCTGGGAAGCATTCGCCAATTCAAACAAGCAGGGATTGGACGGATAGTCCAGTGAAAAGCCGGTTACCTCGGCACCCATTGACTGCAACCAGAGACTTAGCCAGCTACCCTTGAAACCCGTATGACCTGTTAGCAGAACTTTTTTGCCATACCAGAAATCCGGCTTCATCACCAGACCTTCCAGGGAGGCGACCCGGAGTCCCACAGTGATTCCAGCATGTTCTTGTCACGCAGGGTATCCATCGGATGCCAGAATCCATTGTGCAGGAATGCGGATAATTTACCTTCTTTCGCCAGGTTCTCGAGTGGCTCCCGCTCCCAGACTGTAGCATCACCCTCGATATAATCGAATACTCCGGGTGACAGAACGAAAAACCCGCCATTGATTCGATCACCGTCACCGCGCGGCTTTTCCTCAAAACCGATTATTTTCTGCTGGTCCAGGTCCAGCGCACCAAATCGACCGGGTGGCTGAATAGCAGTCAAAGTTGCGATCGCTTCCATACGCTGGTGATATTTAATCAGCTCACTAATATTTACATCGGCAATGCCATCGCCGTATGTAAAGCAGAATTCTTCATCTTCCACGTAAGGGCGAACACGTTTAAGGCGCCCGCCCGTCATGGTGTCTTCACCTGTGTCCACCAGGGTCACTCGCCAGGGTTCAACCTTGTTCTGGTGAACCTCCATGTTGTTGTTGCTCATATCGAAAGTGACATCCGACATATGGAGAAAGTAATTGGCGAAATACTCCTTGATGAGATATCCCTTGTAGCCAAGACAAATTATGAAGTCATTGATACCGTGTGCCGAATAGATCTTCATGATGTGCCACAAAATCGGCTTACCGCCGATCTCAATCATCGGCTTGGGTCGTACGGAGGTTTCTTCGCTGATTCGCGTACCTTGCCCACCCGCCAGAATAACCGCTTTCATTCAGATTTCACCTTGTAAGTGACAGTCCGTTTCGATCGCAAACCGGCATAATAATGCATACGCTTCGGCCTTATAAGTCCTGACTAGTCAATCGGCGCTATCAGTCGATACTAAACCTCTCTCCTCCAGCATAAGTACGACTACACTGTTAGATAAAACGTAACCTTGCCGGGCAGACTGGTCATGCCTTGATGACGCTCAGGCTGTCCGGTACGAGAATATCCATGCGGTGAAGCGGTAATCGTTTTCTGACAGACAACACCTTCATATTTGCATACAATATCGCTAACGGGGACAGGTCCGAACGGGAGGCGGCGCTCACCAGAAGCCTTTGACAAACAAGCTAAAGTTTTACTCTGAAAGGACGAAATCATGGTGTACGATAGGCTGACGTGGAAACGGGCCAGTTATTGCAATTAAAGCCTCCCGGGAACAGGAGCCAGTGATTAAATTATATATAAATCATGTAATTACTGTATTTTTTATGTCTGCTCTGTACGATACAGGGCCTGGAAAACCGGACATAGATCACATCGAAGTTAACGTATTTACTGGATATTAGGTTTATATGGCCACAACGAATCCGACAGTCAACCTAAGCGGTCTCGCCCGCCGGCTCGTCATGGATGGCCTGTTGTCCGAGGAAGAAGCCACCTCGGCACACGAGGCGGCGCTCAAGAAACGCTCGCATTTCGTCAGTTACCTGGTTGAAAACAAGATCCTTGGCAGCCACGAGATCGCCTGGTCCGGCGCACAGGAATTCGGCGTTCCGCTGTTCGACCTGCAAGCCATGGATATGGAAGTCGCGCCCATCAGGATGGTCAGCGATAAACTGATCCAGCAGCACAATGCCCTGCCGCTGTTCATGCGCGCTAACCGCATGTACATCGCGGTCTCCGATCCGACCAACCTCGGCGCCATCGACGAATTCAAGTTCCATACCGGCGTCAACACCGAGGGCGTGCTGGTTGAAGAGTTGCAGTTGCGCAAGGCGATCGAGACAGCCCTCGAGGCCCTCGACAACACCATGTCGGATCTCATGGATGCCGACCTCGACAACCTGGATATTGTTTCCGCTGATGACGACGGCAAGGACAACGATGCCGGCGACTCCGACAACATCGATGACACACCGGTTGTCCGCTTCGTCAACAAGGTACTGCTGGATGCCATCAACACCGGCGCATCCGATATCCACCTCGAACCGTATGAAAAGGAATTTCGTGTCCGCTTCCGCAATGACGGCGTGCTGCATGAAATCACCTCTCCACCTCGCTCACTGTCCATGCGTATTATCGCGCGCCTGAAGGTCATGAGCCGCATGAATATCGCCGAGCGGCGCGTCCCCCAGGACGGCCGCATCAAGATGAACCTGTCGCGCAACCGGTCGATCGATTTTCGCGTCAATACCCTGCCGACCCTGTACGGGGAGAAAGTGGTGCTGCGTATCCTCGACGGCAGCGCGGCACAAATGGGTATCGATGCCCTCGGTTTCGAGCCTGAACAGCAGGAAATGTTTATCGAGGCGATCAACAAACCGTACGGCATGGTGCTGGTAACCGGCCCGACCGGTAGCGGTAAAACGGTCTCGCTCTATACCGGCCTCAACATGCTCAACTCGCCGGACCGCAACATATCCACCTGCGAGGACCCGGTGGAAATCAACGTTATGGGTATCAACCAGGTCAACGTGAACCGCAAGGCAGGGCTGGACTTCGGGGTCGCACTGCGCGCCTTCCTGCGCCAGGATCCGGACATCATAATGGTTGGTGAGATTCGTGACCTTGAAACCGCTGAAATCGCGGTAAAGGCCGCGCAAACCGGTCACCTGGTGATGTCCACGCTGCATACCAACGACGCACCGCAGACCCTGACCCGCCTGGCCAACATGGGCGTGCCGCCCTACAATATCGCCTCCGCGGTTCACCTGATCATGGCGCAACGACTGGCGCGCCGTTTGTGTAACAATTGCAAGAAGGAAGTCGATATCCCGGAAGAGGCAAAATTGAAGGCCGGCTTCACCGAACAGCAAATAAAGGATGGCCTCACGGTCTACGGGCCGGTCGGTTGCGATAATTGTACCGGCGGCTACAAGGGCCGCGTCGGCATTTACCAGGTCATGCCGGTATCCGAGGAAATGGGACGCATTATTATGGAGGGCGGCACCTCGCTGGAACTGGAAAACCAGGCCAAGACGGAAGGGGTTGCCGACCTGAGAATGTCCGGCCTGAGAAAAGTAGCTTCCGGCATCACCAGCCTGAACGAGATTGACCGCGTAACAAAGGATTAAACCATGGCGGAAAAAGCACTAAAACAACCCGATCTGTTTCTCTGGACCGGCACCGACAAGCGCGGCGTCAAGGTTAAGGGACAAACACGTGGATCGAATCCATCGCTGATCAAGGCGGACCTGCGCAAACAGGGCATCAAGCCTCTGAAGGTGCGCAAACAGAGTACGCTGTTCAAGAAGGCCGAAAAGAAAAGGATCATCCAGAAGGATATCGCCATCTTTTTCCGTCAGCTGGCCACCATGATGTCTGCCGGTGTACCGCTGGTGCAATCATTCGAAATTATCGGCCGTGGTCATGAAAATGCAGGCATGCGTGAGCTTATCCTGAACATCAAGGCGGAAGTCGAATCAGGTTCCACGCTGTCCGATTCTCTGGCAAAACACCCGTTGCACTTCGACGCGCTCGTCATCAGCCTGGTCGGTGCGGGCGAACAGGCCGGTGTGCTGGAAACACTGCTCGACAACATCGCCACCTACAAGGAAAAGACCGAGGCGCTCAAGGCCAAGATCAAGAAGGCCATGTTCTACCCGACGGCGGTCATCATCGTTGCCGTCATCGTGACGGCCATTCTGCTGATCTTCGTGGTGCCCCAGTTCGAAGAACTGTTCAACAACTTCGGCGCCGACCTGCCGGCATTTACCCGCGTCGTGGTAAATATGTCCGAGTTCATGCAGGAGTACTGGTGGGTAGTATTCGGAGTCATAGCGGGCACCGGTGTCGGCCTCAGTCAGTTGAAAAAACGTTCGATGCCATTCAACCGCATGCTCGACCGACTCGTACTCAAACTTCCGATTGTCGGCCCGATCATGCACAAGGCCGCCGTGGCCCGCTTTGCACGGACCCTGTCCACCATGTTCTCCGCCGGCGTACCGCTGGTCGAGGCGCTTGAATCGGTGGCCGGCGCAACCGGCAACGTGGTGTTCTCCGATGCTACATTACTGATTCGCGACAGCGTGGCCACCGGCCAGCAATTGCAGTTTGCCATGAGTCAGACCGGCCTGTTCCCCAACATGGTGGAGCAAATGGTCGCTATCGGTGAGGAATCAGGCGCACTCGACTCGATGCTCGCCAAGGTTGCGGACTTTTACGAGGCCGAAGTGGACGATGCCGTCGATGCACTCAGCAGCCTGCTGGAACCGCTGATCATGTCGATTCTGGGTATCCTCATCGGTGGCCTGGTCGTTGCCATGTACCTGCCGATCTTCAAGATGGGCGCCGCGATCTGATCGTGAACAGCAGCAAACTCCAGTAAAACAAGCCGGCACCTGAGCGCACATGGAAGTTTTCCGGCTGCTAGAGAGCTCCCCGGCGTTTCTCATGTTCTCTACCGGCATGCTCGGCCTGGTGGTCGGCAGTTTCCTGAACGTGGTCATACACCGCCTGCCCCTGATCATGGAGCGCGCCTGGTCACGCGAGCTCCGGGAACACCTGGGCGAAGATACTACCGACAGCAGCGAGGAAGCCGCCTATAACCTCGTAACACCGGCGTCCCGCTGCCCGCAATGCGGCCATCGCATCTCGGCCGCGGAAAATATTCCCGTCTTAAGCTACCTGTTCCTGCGCGGCCGTTGCAGCGAATGCGGTGCCAGGATACCCGTGCGCTACCCGCTGGTGGAATTAACGACCGCCCTGCTGTCCGTGGTCGTGGCAATGCGTTTCGGTTTCAGCATCCAGACACTCGCCGCACTGGCCTTCACCTGGGCCCTTGTCCCGCTGTTCATGATCGATTTCGACCACCAGATCCTGCCGGACTCGATAACCCTGCCGTTGCTGTGGGGCGGCCTGTTACTCAGTCTGTCCGGTGTATTTGTAGACACTACGGCGAGTATTATCGGTGCGTCCGCAGGTTACATGTCGCTGTGGGGCATCTATCACCTGTTCAAAATTCTCACCGGGAAAGAAGGCATGGGTTATGGCGACTTCAAGTTGCTCGGCGCCATCGGTGCGTGGGTGGGCTGGCAGGCATTGCCTGTTGTCGTGCTGTTCTCATCGCTGGTCGGTGCAGTGCTCGGTATTGCACTCATCCTGTTTCGCGGTCGCGATCACAGCCAGCCGATGCCCTTCGGCCCGTTCCTGGCATCGGCCGGCTGGTTGACTCTGTTATGGGGAAACGACATCATCGGGTTTTACCTGCGCTGAACCATTTGTGACCCACAAACAGCCCCAAGACGGCGCCCGCGGTGAACAGCGTTCACTGGTCATCGGCCTGACTGGCGGTATTGGCAGCGGTAAATCCACCATTGCCCGGTATTTCGCCGATCTCGGCATCACGGTGATCGATGCAGACCTGCTGGCACGTGAACTGGTCACCCCCGACCAGCCGGCGTTCACTGAAATAGCCGCACGCTTCGGCGCCCGCGCCGTAGCGGCTGACGGGTCCCTCGACCGTTCCTTCCTGCGCCACAGGATTTACACGGACCCCGTTGCCAAACAGGAACTTGAGGCGATTCTTCACCCCAGGATCCGGCAACGCATGCAGACATTGCTCGCGGCGGCGCCCGGGCCATACTGCATTGCGGTCATCCCCCTGCTGCTGGAATCCGGGCAATCCGACCTGGTCGATCGCATCCTGGTCGTTGACGCGGCGGACGAGCTGCGGCGCGCGCGGGTAGCCGAGCGTGATAACCTGTCAGACACTGCAATCAGTGACATCATGGCATCACAGGCAGACCGGGCCACGCGCCTGGCCGCCGCCGATGAAATTATCAGCAACGACCATGACCTGGAGGCGCTTCGGGCAAGGGTAACCGCGCTGCACGAACACTATATGGAAATGGTACAGGGGCGGGCGTAAACAACGCGACGGGAATTTGCAGCTCGCGCAAACATGTCATTTGCGAACACTGCCAACGTAGGCCACAATACCAGCAACGTGAGTACCGCACCCCTACATCAGGCACGCCCTGGCCAGACAAATGTTCTCTATGAGCACCCGCTCAACGAGCGTACCCGCACCTTCATGCGCCTTGAATACCTGTTCAAGCAGGCTGCGCATCATCTTGAGGGCAAATCCGTCTGGGACAGCCGCGCGACACTCAACTGTATCCTCGAAATTATCGATATCTTCGGCAACACCAACCTCAAGTCCGAAGTATTGAAGGAACTGGAACGGCATGCCAGCAACCTGAAGCGGCTGGAACAAAATCCCGATGTCGACCCGGAACAGCTGGTTTCGCTAATGAAATCAATCACTAGCCAAATCGACGGTATGCACCAGATCAACGGCCAGATTGCCGGCGAACTGAAGACCAGCGAGTTTCTCATCAGTATCCGCCAACGCAGCGCGATTCCGGGGGGTACCTGTGATTTTGACATGCCGGCGCTGCACTACTGGCTGCAACAGTCACCGCATAACAGGACCAGGGACCTGTCGCACTGGCTTGGCAACTTCGACGCCATCGGGCAGGCCATCCAGCTGATCCTGTCGATTACACGTGACAGCACCCGGCTGAAACCCGCGTTTGCAGAGCGCGGCGTATACCAACAAACCCTGGACCCGAACCTGCCTTGTCAGCTGGTCCGCATCGAACTCCCGGCGACGCTGGGCTGCTTTGCCGAATTGAGTGGCGGACGCCACCGCTTCACGGCACGGTTTATGGAATTCTCGGCCGCGGACGATCGTGCCAGGCAGACCGAGCAGGATGTCGAATTCGACCTGGCCTGCTGCGTCATCTAGTGAATGCCATGAAGCAAACACGCTCGCCAGGGCCCAGGACCGTCAACTGCCCTACCTGTTCCGCCAGCATCAAATGGACGCCGGCCGAACACTGGCGGCCGTTTTGCTCCGAACGCTGCAAGCTGATTGACCTCGGCGGCTGGCTGGATGAATCCAATCGCATACCCGCAGAAGACGGCCTGTCTGAAGAACCTGGCTCTGTCAACAAGCTCGAACCATAGACCGTTTCGCCGGAGCGCAGGCAGGCCCTGCTTCTATCAGGTCCGGTACTCGGCATTGATTTTCACATAATCACAGGACAGGTCGCAGGTCCAGACCTGTTCACCTGCATCTCCACGGCCCAGGACAACGCGGATGGTCAGCTCGTCACGACGCATGACCTGCTGACCGGCGACCTCGGTATAATCCGCCGCGCGCGCGCCATTGCGCACGATACATACCTCGTCCAGCCAGATTTCCACGCCATCGATCTCAAGGTCGGCAAGGCCGGCACGACCGACGACTGCGAGTATCCGGCCCCAGTTTGGATCACTGGCAAACAATGCCGTCTTCACCAGCGGCGAGTGCGCAATCGCATAGGCAAGCTGCAGGCATTCCTGAGTATCGGCACCCTGTTCAATGGCAATGGTGACGAATTTTGTAGCCCCCTCACCGTCATGCACAATGGCTTTGGCCAGTTCCACGCAGACCGCCTCGATGGCGCCGCACACAGCGTCGAAGCGTGCATCTTCCGCAGACAGGGCCGGTAATTCGCTGCCACCCGTGGCAATCAGCACGCAGGCGTCATTGGTCGATGTATCACCATCCACCGTGATGCGGTTGAAGGAACGGCCCACCGCACGATCAAGACACCGTTGCAGCAAGTCCGTCTCGATGGCGGCATCGGTCGCGATATACGCCAGCATGGTCGCCATGTCGGGCCGTATCATGCCGGACCCCTTGGCAATTCCCGTTACAGTCACGCGATGACCATCGATTTCGATTTGACGTGAAGCGCCTTTCGGCACCGTGTCAGTTGTCATGATGCCCGTCGCGGCCTCGCTCCAGCCGGACTCGGACAACTTCGCCAATGCCCGCGGCAGGGCCGAGACGATAGCGTTTACCGGCAGGCGCTCCCCTATCACACCGGTGGAGAACGGCAATACAGCGGCCGGGGGACTGGCGGTGCTCGCCGCAAGCGCCGCACAGCATTGCCGTGCAGCGGCCATACCGGGCATGCCGGTCCCGGCGTTGGCATTGCCGGAATTGATTATCAGGTATGCCGGCGACATAACCGCGAGGTGCTCCCGGGCAACCACTACCGGCGCGGCGCAGAAGGTATTCTGGGTGAATACGGCGGCACAGGTACTGTTTTCAGGCAGCGCCATCACGACCAGGTCGGGCTGCCCGTTTTTTTTGATGCCGGCACTAACGGTCCCCAGGCGAATTCCGTCTACCGGCAGCAGTTTGTTTAAAGGATCGTTATCCATCTATGCGGGCATCATCCAGCTTCATCTTGAACCAAAGGGTAGTCAGCACCCTTAAAGAATCGGAATAATCACGCAGATATCTTCAAGGATACTGACCTCTTGTTTCTTGTTACTCTTGCACTCGGGACATCACCGGGCGTGGCTTTCGGGGTTGTATTATTCCGGCCGTGTTTGCGTCTTGGCGCGAATATTAACTGTCATTGCCGGGCTGCGATCAGCTCAGCTTGCCATGACACTGCTTGTACTTCTTGCCTGACCCGCAGGGACAGGGCTCGTTGCGTCCGACCTTGCGGCCCTGACGGGTAAACGGCCGCTGCTCCTCCGCCTCTCCATCTGCATCATCCAGCGCACCGGCCTCTTCATGCTTGAACTTCATTTGCGATTGCGCGCGACGCTGCTCTTCCACTGCTTCGCACATCGGACTCGGCTCGCACCTGCACCCTGGTCAATACCACGATCACTTCGTGCTTGATGCGCTCCAGCATATCGGTAAACATCTGGAACGCCTCTTTCTTGTATTCCTGCTTGGGGTCCTTCTGCGCATACCCCCGCAGGCCGATACCCTGGCGCAGGTAATCCATCGCCGCCAGATGTTCCTTCCACGCGGCATCCAGGATCTGCAGCATAACCGCCTTCTCAAAATGCCTGACGACATCGGGACCTGCCTGCTCCTCTTTCTGCCGGTAGGCGGAAACCATGGCATCCAGAATGCGCTCGCGCAGCGTTTCCTCGTGCAATTCGTGGTCCTCTTCCAGCCACTGCCCGATCGGCAGCTCCAGGGAGAACTCCTGCTGGAAGGACTCCTCCAGGCCCGGAATATCCCATTGCTCGTCCATGGAACCGGGCGGAATGAACTGGCTGATGAAACCGTTGACGACATCCTCTCGAACGGCGCCCACCATATCGGAGATATCTTCTGTCTCCATGAGCTGGTTACGCTGTTCATAAACAACGGTACGCTGGTCGTTGGCGACATCATCGAATTGCAGCAGCGTCTTGCGAATATTGTAATTGTGCTGTTCCACCTTGCGCTGGGCATTCTCGATCGCCTTCGACACCCAGGGATGCTCGATCGCTTCGCCTTCCTGCATACCCAGCTTCTGCATCAGGCCGGCAACACGTTCAGATGCAAAGATACGCATCAGGTTGTCCTTGAGCGACAGGTAGAAACGGCTGGAACCGGGATCGCCCTGGCGCCCGGAACGGCCGCGCAACTGGTTGTCGACACGGCGTGATTCATGGCGCTCGGTGCCGATGATATGCAGACCGCCGGCCTCGATTACCCGGTCGTGGAGCTGCTGCCAGTCCGCCATGTGTTTTTTAATCGTGGACTCGTCCGCATCCCCCAGGGCTTCCAGTTCAACCTTGATATTGCCGCCGAGTACGATATCGGTTCCGCGGCCGGCCATGTTGGTGGCAATCGTAATGGTGCCGGGTCGACCGGCGTCGGCGACGATCTGTGCTTCCCTGGCATGCTGCTTCGCATTCAGCACCGAGTGCTTGATGTTCGCCTTCTTCAGCAACTTCGACAGGTATTCGGAAGTCTCAACTGACGCGGTGCCGACCAGTACCGGCTGCCCGCGCTGCTGACAGTCACTCACATCCTCCATGATGGCCGCGAACTTCTCTTCCATGCTCAGGTAGACGAGGTCTCCCATGTCATCACGAATCATCGGATTGTGCGTCGGGATAACCACAACTTCCAGACCGTAAATCTGTTGCAACTCGAACGCCTCGGTATCCGCCGTTCCGGTCATACCTGCCAGCTTTTTATAGGTGCGGAAATAATTCTGGAAGGTTATCGACGCAACCGTCTGGTTTTCATTCTGGATATTCACACCTTCCTTGGCTTCCATGGCCTGGTGCAATCCCTCCGACCAGCGACGGCCCGGCATGGTCCGGCCCGTGAATTCATCCACGATAACCACTTGCCCGTCATTGACGATATAGTCGACATCCTTCTGGAACAGCAGGTGTGCACGCAAGGCGGCGTTCAGGTGGTGCATGATATTCAGGTTGGCGGCGTCATAAAGACTCTCGCCTTCCCCGAGCAGGCCGTGACTGGTCAATAATTCCTCGACGTGTTCGTGGCCGGCCTCGGTCAGGTAAATTTGCTTGTTCTTTTCTTCCAGCGTGTAGTCGCCGGGGCCATCCTCCTCTTCCTGCGGGGACAGTTCCGGCACCAGTGCATTCATTTTTACGTAGAGGTCGGAATGTTCGTCAACCGCCCCCGAGATAACCAGCGGCGTGCGCGCCTCGTCGATGAGGATGGAGTCAACCTCGTCGACAATCGCAAAAGTACGCGCGTTCTGCACACGTTCCTCCGCGGTAAACGCCATATTGTCGCGCAGATAATCGAAACCGAACTCGTTATTGGTGCCGTAGGTAATGTCCGACTGGTAGGCGGCTTTCTTTTCTTCATAGCCCTGCCCGCCGACGGTCACACCGGTGCTCATGCCCAGGAATTCGTAGATCTTGCCCATCCAGCCGGCATCGCGCCGCGCCAGGTAGTCATTCACGGTGACGATGTGCACGCCCTCGCCGGTCAGCGCATTCAGGTAGGCAGGCAATGTGGCTACCAGCGTCTTGCCCTCGCCGGTGCGCATCTCGGCAATCTTGCCGTCGTGCAATACCATTCCGCCGATCAACTGGACATCGAAGTGACGCATCTCAAGTACGCGCCGCGATGCCTCGCGCACCGTCGCGAAGGCCTCGGGCAACAGGTCGTCGAGGGATTCTCCGCCGGCCAGCCGCTGGCGGAATTCATCGGTCCTGGCCCGCAACGCCTCATCGGAGAGTGCCTCGAGGCCGGGTTCCAGGTCATTGATACGGGCTACCACCCGTGACATGCGTTTCAGCTGGCGGTCGTTTCGACTGCCAAACACCTTGCGGAATATATTAAGCGCCATGAAAATCCAAAAGAAATGCTGTGATTGTAGAGGCAGGCATAATACCGCAAGTGCCTCGAATTAGCAGCGTTGTGGAAGGTAAAAACGGGATTCCAGTCGATCCGGGCGCGGCCGGCGACAGATCTATTTACCGAGGTAGCGGGACGGGTTGACTGCTTTGCCGTTGCGCAGGACTTCGAAATGGACATGGGGACCGGTGGATCGACCGGTTGAGCCCATCAGGGCGATCAACTCGCCTTTCTTGACCTTCTCGCCCACTTTGGCAAGGTTCTTCTGATTGTGGCCGTAACGCGTTGTGTAGCCATTGCCATGGGTGATTTCGACCAGGTTGCCGTAACCGGAACGCTTACCGGACCAGCTAACCACGCCGTCACCGACCGCGACCACATTCGAGCCTTTCTTGCCGGCGAAATCCAGTCCCTGGTGGAAAACCCGCTTGCCGGTAAACGGGTCATTGCGCTTGCCGAAGCGGGATGACAGCCAGCCCTCGGCAATCGGCCGGCCGGACGGCATCAGCCGCTCGCGCAGGCTGCGGTTCATCAGCACCGACTCCAGCACGGACAGTTTCTGCTCGCGATCGGCCATTTCCCGGTCCAGCTCGTCGAGCATGGATACGACATCGTTGAACGGTACGTATTTCTCCGCCACGACGGCCTGCGGCCCGCCCATGGCCGGCGCTGAATCGAAATCGAACTCGTCCTTACCGAGATCGCCCTGTGTCACCAGGCGTTCACCCAGGGCGTTGAGACGCAGCATCTGCCCCTGCAACTGGCCGATACGCAACGCCAGGGCATCAAGGTCCGCTTGCGCAGTGTGGCGGATCGCTGCGATTTCGGCCTTTTTCTGCTCTACATCCTGCTGCCATTTCGCCACGTAGGTCAGCTCATCCGCACCGATCCGGAAACCGGTATACAGCACTGCTCCAACGACCATCGCCAGGCCGGCGAACAGCACCAGTGCGAGCTTGCCCGGTTGCACCTCGAAGTTCCAAACCTGTCCACGCCGCCTGGTAAAGAGTATTATGTTCATCGACACCCGCTCAATAAATCATGAAAAAACCATTATTAATAAATAAGTTATTAGCATACGGCCCATTATCGCCGTTGCTTGCCAGGGCACGCGCCCTCGCCACCCTGGATGAACAGGTGCAGGCCCTGCTACCGCTACCCTTACAGCCGCACTGCCGCGTCATGTCGCTGCACGACCAGGTCCTGGTCCTGGCCGTCGATTCACCGGTTTGGGCAGCCCGTCTCAGATTTCACGCGCCTAAGCTAGTAAAGCAGCTATCCGGTCTGCAAACTGTGACGCTGCGCACAGTTCGTATTCGAGTGAGACCTCCAGAGAAAACAACGACTTCGGCAATCAAACGTCGATCGGGCCGAAAACAGGGTCCTCTCCGCGCCGCCGCATTACAACAGGCTGCACAGAATGTATCGGACCCGCGGCTGAAATCTGCACTGCTGAGACTGGCCGGGCGATAGCCCGTCGTTAGAACATACAGGGGGGAGGCGGCACCCGGACCGTGAAAGTACCGGGCTTACCGAAAGATCAGCTCAGGTCAACTGGCCGGGACCGGCTGGAGGAATGAAATTGGCGCATCACTGACATCCTCGAACGTCACTTCTTCCCACGCCGTCGTATCCGCAAGCAGCGCACGCAACAACTTGTTATTCAGCGCATGTCCCGACTTGATGCCATTGAACGCACCGATCAGGCTATGGCCGAGCAGGTAAAGGTCGCCGATTGCATCGAGGATTTTATGCTTGACGAATTCGTCGCCGTAACGCAGACCGTCTTCATTCAATACCCGGAAATTGTCCAGCACCACGGCATTATCGAGACTGCCGCCCAGCGCCAGCTTGCGTTCGCGCAATTGCTCGATTTCGTGCATGAACCCGAAGGTACGCGCACGACTCACTTCCTTGACGAAGGAGGTGGTGGAAAAGTCTATCTCGGAATGCTGGGTGTTGGCCTTGAACACCGGGTGATCGAATTCGATCGTAAAACCGACCTTGAAGCCGTCAAACGGTTCGAAACGCGCTATCTTGTCGCCGTCTTCCACTTGCACCGGGTGCTTGATGCGGATAAACCGCTTGGCCGCATCCTGCTCCTCGATCCCCGCTGACTGGATCAGGAACACGAACGGTCCGGCGCTGCCATCCATGATCGGGACTTCTCCCGCGCTCAGATCGATATAAGCGTTATCGATGCCCAGGCCGGCCATGGCGGACAGCAGGTGTTCCACCGTGGATATTCGAACATCGCCGCGGACCAGGGTGGTCGACAGGCGGGTATCCCCCACGTTTTCCGGGCGCGCCGGTATCTGCACCGGGACATCCAGGTCCACGCGACAAAACACGATACCGGTATCTACCGGTGCCGGTCTCAGTGTGAGGTAAATTTTCTCGCCAGTGTGCAGGCCCACACCGGTGGCGCGGATTACATTCTTTAAAGTACGTTGTCGAATCATGGCTCGGGGTTCCCTCTAATTAGCCGATTTCTCAGACAAGTACCGGAAAAGCCGCGGGCATATTAGCACATGCTCATTAAAGCTGCACAGAACACACATCACACATTTGTACACCCATCCAGTGACGGCCCTGTTATCAGCCAGACTGACTCCCCCCATTAAGCCAGGGAAGATCACCGCGGTCCGGGGCGTTGCCGGGCCCTGAACAGCCCGGCCGACCCCTCCCGGCTCAGTCCGCCTGACGGCGCAGAAATGCAGGAATGTCGAGGTAATCCATGTCCTCGGCAGAATTACCCGCGGCCGCCTGCGCCCGCTGTGCAGCCTTGTTTTTCTTGCGAATTACCGTCGGCTGGTCGTAATTCTCCGCCCCGCCGGTGGTCCGGTTTACATGGACCAGTGACGGCTTATCGCCAGCCTGACGGGCCTGCGCGCCCAGGCCGGTGGCCACCACGGTGACGCGCAGTTCATCGCGCATATCCGGGTCAATCACCGTACCGACCACGACGGTTGCATTTTCCGACGCAAATTCCTTGACGGTATGGCCGACCTCCTCGAATTCACCAATGCCCAGGTCCAGGCCGGCGGTCACGTTCACCAGGATGCCGTTGGCACCCATCAGGTCGATGTCTTCCAGCAACGGGCTGGCAACGGCGGCCTCGGCGGCCTCGCGTGCACGGTCCTCACCCTTGGCCGTGCCGGAACCCATCATCGCCATACCCATTTCCGACATCACGGTACGGACATCGGCGAAGTCCACGTTGATCAGGCCGGGACGGGTAATCAGTTCGGCGATACCCTGCACCGCACCCAGCAACACATCGTTGGCCGACTTGAACGCATCCAGCAGACTGATCTGCTTGCCGAGAACGGCCTGCAGTTTTTCATTGGGAATGGTGATCAGCGAATCGACATACTGACTCAGTTCCTTGATGCCGTTGTGTGCGACATGCAAACGCCTGCTGCCCTCGAAGGTAAACGGCTTGGTTACTACAGCCACCGTCAGGATACCCAGCTCCTTGGCGACATGCGCAACCACCGGTGCCGCGCCGGTACCGGTACCGCCGCCCATGCCGGCCGTGATGAACAGCATGTCGGAACCTTCAATCACCTCGGCGATACGATCACGGTCATCCTGCGCGGCCTGGCGGCCGACATCCGGGTTGGCGCCGGCGCCAAGACCCTTCGTGATAGCACTGCCGATCTGCAAGGTCGTGCGCGACGACATGGCCTCCAGTGCCTGCGCGTCGGTATTGGCGCAGATGAAATCCACGCCGTCGATATTTGCTTCAACCATGTGCTGGACGGCATTGCCGCCACCACCACCAACGCCGATTACCTTGATTACAGCGCTTTGCCCGCATGAGTCCAATAATTCAAACATGATGTCTCCTCCTTAACAGAAACAACAAATACAGCCCGTTAATTTTGCTCGCTGCCGCACCAATCTCTCGGATCGCGACAGCACGTTTTCCAACTAGAAATTACCCTGAAACCAACCCTTCATCCTGTCCCATACTCCGTGTAAACCCTTGCCCAGACCGATATCCATCGACCGCTGGTCACGATTGTGATGACCGAACAACAACAATCCGACCCCGGTCGCGTAAATCGGATTGCGTACCACATCAACCAGGCCGGTCACGTACTGGGGCGATCCCAGCCGCACCGGCATATGAAAAATTTCCTCCGCGAGGTCCACCAGCCCCTCGATCTTTGCGCTGCCGCCGGTCAGCACGATGCCGGAAGCGACCAGGTCCTCGAAACCGCTGCGGCGCAACTCCGCCTGGATGAGCGTCAACAGTTCCTCGTAACGCGGTTCCACGACCTCGGCCAGCGTGTGCCGCGCCAGCTGGCGCGGCGGCCGGTCGCCAACGCTCGGCACCTCGATACTTTCCTCGGCACTGGCCATCTGTGTCAGCGCACAGGCGTACTTGATCTTGATTTCCTCGGCATATTGCATCGGCGTACGCAACGCGACGGCAATGTCGTTGGTCACCTGGTCACCGGCGATGGGAATGACGGCCGTATGGCGTATTGCGCCTTCGGTAAACACCGCGATATCCGTGGTACCGCCACCGATATCGACGATGCATACACCAAGCTCTTTTTCGTCTTCCATCAGCACGGAATAACTGGAGGCCAACTGCTCAAGAATGATGTCGTCCACATCGAGTCCGCAGCGACGCACGCACTTGATAATGTTCTGCGCTGCGCTGACGGCACCGGTCACCATGTGCACCTTGGCTTCCAGGCGCACACCGGACATACCCACCGGCTCGCGAATTCCTTCCTGGTTGTCGATCACGAAATCCTGCGGCAGGATATGCAGGATCTTCTGGTCGGCCGGAATGGCAACCGCGCGTGCCGCATCGATCACCCTTTCGACATCGGACGCACTGACTTCCTTGTCACGAATTGCCACGATGCCATGCGAGTTCAGGCTGCGGATATGGCTGCCGGCGATACCGGCGTAGACGGAATGAATCTGGCAACCGGCCATCAACTCGGCCTCTTCGACGGCGCGCTGAATCGAATGCACCGTGGACTCGATATTGACCACGACGCCTTTTTTCAAACCACGCGACGGGTGCGAACCGATACCCACCACTTCCAGTTCACCGTCCTGCATTACCTCACCGACGATCGCGACCACCTTCGAAGTGCCGATATCCAGTCCGACGATCAGGTTCTTTTCAGACTTTTTATTCATCCCTTACGTATCCCGTTTAGCAACAACATCGCTTGTATCCTGATGCTGCCATTCCACCGAAAAACCGTTGCTGTAGCGCATGTCCACACTTTGCAGGCTCGTCATCCGGCCGGCGAAAACGTCCGGCCAGGCGCGCACGAAACGCTGCAGGCGTTTCCATGGACGGGCACGCCCGAGCTTCAGCCACACACCATTGTCCAGCTGCAGCGTCCAGGCGCGCCGCCTGTCCATCGACACCCTGGCAGCCCGCATACCCAGCGGCTGCAACGTCTTTTCGATCTCGCGAAACTGCTGCAGTACCCTCTGCTCCTGCCCTTCCGGTCCGGCGAGTTGCGGCAGACCGGCCGGGGCCGCCATGCCGGCCTGCGGAAAGAACGCCTCACCGGCCGCATTCAGGAAACCGCCGTCATTCCAGCCGGCCACCGCCTGTTGTTCGGTAATCTGTACGCGCAGCGTTGCCGGCCAGATACGACGCACCCTGGCACTGGCTGCCCACGGCAGCGCCTCGGCGGCCGTACGCACGCTGTCGACGTCCACGGTAAAGAAACCACCCGTCGCATGCGGTGCGATCATGGTCTGCAGGCGTTGTTTCTGCAGGTACCTGAATTCACCCTTGACCTCGACCACGTCGAGCGGATAGCGGTACGGGTCTGACAGCCAGCGCATACCCCACCAGGCGATCACTGCCAGCAGTCCCAGCAGCAGCAGGCCGGACAGCGAACGGCGATGCACGCCGGCCCAGCCGAACACCTGTTGCAACAGCGCCCGGTTGCCTGCGTCAGGCATCAGCAACCTCCCTGCCCGGGTGCGCACCGGCCGTATCCAGGATGCGCAGGACCAGTTGTTCGAAATCCACCCCACGGGCCTTCGCCGCCATCGGCACCAGGCTGTGATCGGTCAGGCCCGGCACGGTATTGACCTCGATAAACCAGGGCTGCCCGGACTCATCCAGCATGAAATCCACCCGCCCCCAGCCACTGGCGCCGACGGCACGGAATGCCGCCATCGACAATGCCTGCAGTTCGGCTTCGCGCGCAGCATCCAGGCCGCAGGGCACCAGGTAGCGCGTGGTGTCCGCCTGGTACTTGGCCGCGAAGTCGTAAAAGACATTCGGCGTCTCCAGCTTTATCAGCGGCAATGCCTCGTCGCCGAGAATGCCGGCCGTGTATTCGCTGCCGTTGACCCATTGCTCGACCAGTACATTGCTGTCGTACGAGGCCGCCAGTTCCCAGGCCGTCAGCAGCTCGTCGGCGGCATCGACCTTGCTGATACCGATACTGGAACCTTCGAGTACCGGTTTCACGATCACCGGGTACTGCAACGTGTCCCGTGCTTGCATGACTTCTGCCGCCGTGCCCAGGTGTCTGAAGGCGGGCGTGGGGATGCCGGCACTCTGCCAGACCTGCTTGGTGCGCAGCTTGTCCATGCCGAGCGCCGAGCCGAGCACGCCGCTGCCGGTATAGGGCAGTCCCGCGGTCTCCAGCAGGCCCTGCATGACACCGTCTTCACCGCCTCGGCCGTGCAACGCGATAAATGCACACGCGAAACCGCTATCGAGCAGCTGCTTGTGCAGGTCAGGGGCAGCACTGTCCACGCCATGTGCATCCACGCCCGCAGACTGCAGCGCTTTCAATACGGCCGCGCCGCTCCGCAGCGAGATCTCGCGTTCCGCCGACCGTCCACCCATCAAAACAGCCACCTTGCCATAGTTTCGTTGTTCACCTGTTGCATTCGTGCGCATCCGCTCATTTCCCGACCGCGTGTTCGCCGACGATGCGGACTTCCGCTTCCAGCCGTACACCCTGTTGCTGTTCAACGCAGTCCTGCACCTGGTTCAACAGTGTCTCGATATCCGCTGCAGTGGCATCACCGGTATTGATGATGAAGTTTGCATGCTTCCCGGAAACCTGCGCACCACCGACCTGCCTGCCCTTGAGTCCTGACGCCTCGATCAGCCGCGCCGCATAATCACCGGGCGGATTACGGAAAACCGAACCGCAACTGTATTGCTGTACCGGCTGCGAAGCACCGCGCTGCGCCAGCAATTCGCGAATACGCGCCTGCGCCTGCCCGGCATCGCCGCGTTGCAAGGCAAGATGCGCCGCCACGAACCATTCATCAGCGGGGCCCTGTACCGAGCGGTAAGCGATGCGGAAGTCGGCCGGTTTGCGCGTGAACAGGCGGCCGCTGCGGTCGATCGTTTCGACCGCAGCGACATGCGCCCACGTCTCGCCACCGAAGGCGCCGGCGTTCATCGCCAGCGCACCACCCATGGTTCCCGGAATGCCGGCGAGAAATTCAACACCGGTCAGTCCCGCCTTGCTGGTCACGCGCGCAACTTTTGCGCAGGTCACCCCCGCGCCGGCGCGCAGCGTGGTCTCGTTCAACCACTCAAGGTCCGCAATTGCGCCGTGCATGCTGATCACGGTGCCGGCGAATCCGCCATCACGGACCAGCAGGTTGCTGCCGAGCCCCAGCCACAACAACGGTTCCTCCGGATCGAGCTGTTGCAGGAATACACACAGGTCAGCCAGGTCCACCGGTATGTAGAAGTGCCGTGCATTGCCGCCGGACCGCCATGAGTTGTGCCGCGACATGGGCTCATCCTGTCGCAGCTCTCCCGCCCAGCGCTGTGTTTGTTTCGCCGCCATCATCCCGTCATCATCCTTTATTCACCGCGAGTTTCGCGGCCAGCCCGGCGGAGACGGCGCCGATGTCACCGGCGCCCAGCGTGAGCAGCACGTCACCGTCAGCGAGCACATCCCCCAGCACCTCCGGCAATGTCGCCAGCTGCTCGACGAACACCGGGTCGACATGTCCGCGCGCACGAATACCGCGCGCCAGTGAACGGCCATCGGCACCGGCGATGGGTTCTTCGCCGGCGGCATACACTTCGCCCAGCAGCAACACGTCCACACCGGACAGGACATGTATAAAATCATCGAACAGGTCATGCGTGCGTGTATAGCGGTGCGGCTGGAACACCACCACGAGGCGTCGACCGGGCCAGCCGGCGCGCACCGCGGCCAGCGTCGGCTCGATCTCGCGCGGGTGGTGGGCATAGTCATCGATCAGCAACACCTGGCCCGCCACCGTATTGATTTCACCACTTATCTGGAAACGTCGCCCGATGCCCTGGAAACCGGTCAGGGCAGCCTGAATCGCCGCGTCCGGCACGCCCAGCTCGGTGGCCACGGCAATGGCCGCCAGGGCGTTCAGCACGTTATGCCGACCCGGCAGGTTCAGCGTGACCGACAATGTTGCACTGTGTCCGGCACGCCGCACCTCGAAGTGCGTTTGCCCCCCGTCCTGGCGAATGGCGCCGGCGGTCACGTCGGCCGCCGCATCGATGCCATAGGTCACGACCGGCCGCGTCACGTCTTCGAGGATGGTTTGAATCTGCGGATCATCCAGGCACAACACGGCCAGGCCGTAAAACGGCAGGTGATGCAGGTAATCGATAAAGGTCTGGCGCAGGCGCTCGAAATCGCCCTCGTAGGTCGGCAAGTGGTCCGCATCGATATTGGTCACCACCGCCATGGAAGGCTGCAGGTACAGGAACGAGGCATCGCTCTCGTCGGCCTCGGCGACCAGGTAGTGACCGGCGCCCAGTTGCGCATGACTGGCGGCACTGTTCAGCTGCCCGCCGATGACGAATGTCGGGTCGAGACCGCCCTCGGCCAGCAGGCTGGCAATCAGGCTGGTGGTCGTGGTCTTGCCATGCGTGCCGGCAACCCCGATGCCGTAACGGAAGCGCATCAGTTCGGCCAGCATCTCGGCGCGCGGCACGACCGGAATACGTTGCCGGCGTGCCGCCGCCAGCTCCGGATTGTCCGCGGGAATCGCGGTCGACATCACCACCGCGTCACATGCCGACACGTGCGCGGCATCGTGGCCGTTGAAAACCGTAATCCCCATCGCGGACAGGCGCTGCGTCACGGCAGTCTCGCGCATATCGGAGCCGCTGACTTCATAACCCAGGTTATGCAATACCTCGGCGATGCCGCTCATGCCGGCCCCGCCAATTCCCACGAAATGCACCCGGCGCACCCGCCCCATACCCTGTGGTTGTGACATAGCGGTGGGGTGCATGGCCGCGTTCACGACGCAGCCTCCGGCCGGGCGACCTTGAGACACAACTCCGCCACCCGCCGTGCTGCATCGGGCATCGCCTGTTCGCGCGCGCGGCTGGCCATCTCCAGCAGCACATCACGCTGGGCGCTGAAATCGGCCAGCATGCCGGCCAGGCCAGCCGCATTCAGGTCTGCTTGCGGCAACAGGATCGCCGCACCGGCATCGGCGAGAAACCGTGCGTTACCCGTCTGGTGGTCATCGGTTGCATGCGGGAACGGCACGAGGATCGCGGCAACACCCACCACCGAGAGTTCCGCGACCGTCAGTGCACCGGACCGGCAGACCACCAGGTCCGCCCAGGCATAGGCCTCCGCCATGTCATCGATAAAGGCCACCACCCGCGCATCGATCCCCGCGGCACGGTACGCCGCGGTGACGCTGTCGTGATCATGCCTGCCGGTCTGGTGATAAACCTGCACCGCGGCAGTCGCCGGCAATTGCGCGAGCGCGGCCGGCACCGTGTCATTCAATATACTGGCACCGAGGCTGCCCCCCACGACCAGCAGGCGCAACGCACCACTGCGCCCGGCCAGGCGCTCCTGTGGCGGCGCCAGCCGGGCAATGTCCGCCCGTACCGGGTTGCCGGTGTGCACCGGGTGGCGCGCCGCCGGCAGACTGCCCGGAAACGCTTCCATCACGGTGCGCGCCAACGGCACCAGCCAGCGGTTGGTGAGGCCGGCAATCGAGTTCTGTTCATGCACCAGCAACGGGATGCGTAACAGCCATGCAATCAATCCGCCCGGCCCGGCTGCAAACCCGCCCATGCCGAGCACGGCCCGCGGACGCAGGCGCAGCTCGATTCGCAACGCCTCGAACAGCGCGCCGGTCAGCATGAACGGCGCAAGCAACCAGCTCAGCAGGCCCTTGCCGCGCAGGCCGTGTACGCGCATCGTCTCCAGCGGGTAACCGGCCGCCGGCACGACCCGTGCCTCCAGTCCGCGCTGCGTGCCCAGCCATGACACCGCCACGCCACGCGCCTGTAATTCTTCCGCCACGGCCAATGCCGGGAACACGTGCCCGCCGGTGCCGCCCGCCATGATCAGGACCGGACGCCGGTTATTGCGCGCCGTCATCATCGCGTACCCCCGCCGCGCCTGGCGGCCGCAATACCGCTGGCCGGCAGTCCCGCCGCGGTACAGCGGGTTTCGTGATCGACCCGCAACAACAGCGCAATGGCGGCGCACATCACGACCATGCTGGACCCGCCGTAACTCATCAGCGGCAGGGTCAGTCCCTTGGTGGGCAACAGCCCCATGTTGACGCCGATGTTGATAAAGCTTTGCAGCCCGAACCAGATACCGATGCCGTACGACAGGTAGGCGGCAAACATGTTGTCCGCATGGATCGCCTGCATGGCAATGACGAATGCACGCCCGACCAGCAGGGCATACAGGGCAATCACGGCACACACACCGAACAGACCGAGCTCTTCCGCCAGCACCGCGAACACGAAGTCCGTGTGGGCTTCCGGCAGGTAAAACAGTTTCTGGATGCTCGACCCGAGCCCGACGCCAAACCATTCGCCGCGGCCAATGGCAATCAGCGACTGGGTCAACTGGAAACCACTGTCGAACGGATCGGCCCACGGGTTCAGGAATGTCGTGAGGCGTTCCATCCGGTAGGGCGAGGAGACCGCCATGCCGGCCAGTGACAGTGCACCCAGGCCCAGCACGCCGCTGAATTGCATCAGCTTGACCCCGGCCATGAAGATCATCCCCATCACGGTTGCGGCAAGCACGACCGTGGCGCCGAAATCCGGCTCCAGCAGCAGCAACACCGATGCAATTGCCAGCAGTCCGATCGGCTTGATGAACCCGGACACGCGGCTGCGCACCTCTTCACTGTGACGCGCCAGGTAGCTGGCGAGGTAGATAATGAAAAACAGCTTCGCCGGCTCCGAGACCTGCAGGCGGAACAGGCCGGCATTGACCCAGCGCACCGCGCCGTTGACCTCGATACCGATGCCCGGAACCAGCACCAGCAACAACATGACGAAGGCAAGCAGTAACAGGCTCATGCCCATGCGTTCCAGCATTTTCAGGTTAACGCGGAACAGCAGGTAACCCAGCGACACCCCGCAGCCGATGTAAACAGCCTGACGAATGGCGTAATAAAAGGGAAAACCGAGTTCACGGTCGGCCAGCGTAATAGAGGCGGAGGCGACCATGACCAGCCCCAGTACCGTCAGCGCGACCGCGCTGCCGAACAGCCAGTAGTCGATTCGCGGCAGGCGCATATCGCCCGCTGCAACCTTGCGTGCCTGTCGCGCCGCACCGGCCATCAGTGCACCAGCCTCTCGACCGCCGCCATAAACACTTCGCCGCGCTCGTTATAATCACGGAACATGTCAGTGCTCGCACAGGCAGGCGACAGCAACACCGTATCGCCGGACTGCGCGACACCGGCGGCCAGTTGTACGGCCTGCGGCATGTCACTTGCCTGCAGCACTTGAGTGACAGGCTGCAGGACCCGGGTCAGCAACGGCGCATCCCGGCCGAGCACCACCACGGCGCGCGCCCTGCCGGCGAGGGCGCTGGCAAGCTGGCTGAAGTCCGCACCCTTGCCGTCACCGCCGGCGATCAATACCAGTGATCCGTCCGTCCCCTCGATGGCAGCCAGCGTCGCGCCGACGTTGGTGCCCTTCGAATCGTTGTACCACGACACGCCGTTATGGCTGGCGACGAATTGCATGCGATGCGGCAGCCCGCGGAATTCGCGCAGCGTCTCCAGCATCGGCGGCAGCGGCAGGCCGACGGCCGTGCCCAGCGCCAGCGCAGCCAGCGCATTGGACTGGTTGTGCCGCCCGATCATGCACATCTCGACGACCGCCAGCAGCGGTTCGTCGCCACGCGCAAGCCAGCGTCCGCTGGCGGTTTCGAGAATACCGAAATCATCGCCCGCGGGTGACTGCAGGGTATAGCCGACCACCGTTCCGGAGGCATCGGCCAGTGCCGCGGCCACGTCATCGTCGCGGTTCACCACCTGCACGTCCGCATGACGGTAAATCGCCTGCTTGGCTTCGGCATACGCGTGCAGGTCGGCGTAGCGGTCCATGTGGTCGGCGCTGATATTCAGCACCACGGCAGCCGCCGGATGCAGCGACTGCACGGTTTCAAGCTGGAAACTGGACAGCTCCAGCACATACAGTTCCGGCTCCGTGGCCGTAACCAGGTCCAGCGCCGGCGTACCGATGTTGCCACCGGTGCGCACGTCCCGCCCGGCACGCCGCGCCATTGCGCTGACCAGTGTCACCACGGTGCTCTTGCCATTGGAGCCGGTGACGGCAATGACCGGCGCGCGGGCGACCCGGGCAAACAATTCGATATCACCGATTACCGGTACGTCGCGTTCCCTGGCACGCAGTATCTCGGGTTCATCATGCGACACGCCGGGGCTGATCACGATCTGTTCGGCCCGGGCAAACGCCTCCGCATGAAAGCCACCGAGAAACAACGCCACGTCGTCCGGCAGTTCTGCGCGCAGACGCTCGAGTCCGGGCGGCTGCTCGCGACTGTCGACGATTGCAACCTGTGCACCCAGGCGTGACAGGTAGCGCGCCACCGACAAGCCGGTTTCGCCGAGACCGACGATAAGCGTCCTGCGTGCCTTGTCCAACACCTCTGTCATTTTTTCCGCCGCGACCGCCATTAATAACTACTCGTTACCGGGTTTGTATTTCCAATCCGCATCAGCGAATCTTCAGTGTTGCCAGGCCGACCAGCACCAGGATCACGGTGATAATCCAGAAACGCACGATTACGCGCGGCTCCGGCCAGCCCTTCAATTCAAAATGATGGTGCAGCGGCGCCATGTGGAAGATGCGCCGGCCGGTCAGCTTGTACGAGGCAACCTGCAGGATGACCGAGACCGTCTCCATTACGAACACGCCGGCCATGACCATGAAGACCAGTTCCTGGCGAACCAGTACCGCAACGATACCCAGCGCCGCGCCCAGCGCCAGCGCACCGACATCGCCCATGAATACCATCGCGGGGTAGGCATTGAACCAGAGAAAACCCAGTCCGGCGCCGACCAGGGCGCCGCAAAATACAACGATTTCCGCGGCGTCCCGAATATAGGGAATACCGAGATAGACCGCGAACTTCACGTTACCGGTCGTGTAGGCAAACACCATGAGCGCCCCGGCGATCAGCACTGTCGGCAAAATCGCCAGCCCGTCCAGACCATCGGTCAGGTTGACGGCGTTGCTCGAACCGACGATGACGAACCAGGCGATCACCACGTAGAACCAGCCCAGGTTGATGGCGATATCCTTGAAGAACGGCACGATGAGTACTGTCTCTGCAGGCGTAGTCGAGGACAGGTAGAGAAAGATGGTTACGCTGAGGGCAATGACAGACTGCCAGAACAGTTTGCTGCGCGCGGACAGTCCGTCTGAATTTTTCAGCACCAGCTTGCGGTAATCGTCGACCCAGCCAATGGCGCCGAACGACAGGGTCACCAACAGCACCACCCAGATGTAACGGTTGGTCAGGTCGGCCCATAACAGGGTGGATACGGCAACGGCAACCAGGATCAGTGCACCGCCCATCGTTGGCGTGCCGGCCTTGACCAGGTGCGATTGCGGACCGTCGTCACGCACCGGTTGCCCGATCTGGTAACGACCGAGACGGCGAATCATTTCCGGGCCGACCAGGAAAGCGATGGCGAGCGCCGTCAGCACGCCGAGAATGGCACGCAGGGTCAGGTACTGGAACACGTTAAAGCCACTGTGATACTGGGCCAGGTATTCAGTCAGGTATAGCAGCATGTCAGTCACCCTCCCGCGACAGCAGCGCTTCGATCACGCGCTCCAGGCGCATGCGGCGTGAACCCTTCACCAGGATATGCAGCGGGCCGTGCAGGTCCGCCTGCAACGCGGCCAGTAATTCATCCAGCGAATCGAAGGCGGCGCCCTGCTTGCCGAAACTGCTGACCGCGACACGCGCGAGTTCGCCCAGGCCGAACAGGCGGTTGACACCGGCTGCCCGCGCACTGCGACCGGCCGCCGCGTGCAAGGCCTCCCCCGTATCGCCGAGTTCGCCCATGTCACCCAGCACCAGCCAGCGTTCACCACCGGACAGTGCCAGCATGTCCAGCGCCGCCTGCAGTGATCCGGGGTTTGCGTTGTAGGTGTCATCGATGACCGTCACCTCATCGCGCAGGTGATGAATGTTGAAGCGGCCCGCTACCGGTTGCAGCCCGGCCAGCCCGGCACCGATGGCGTCCAGTCCGGCACCTGCCGCCTGTGCCGCGGCACTGGCCGCCAGTGCGTTCATGACATTGTGCCGGCCCGGCAACGGCAGCCGGAATTGCGTGTTTCCCTTTGGTGTATGCAGTTCGATATCGCTGCCGCTTGCATCAGCGCTCCAGCGTGCGGTCACCGCACAGTCGGCATCCAGGCCGAACTCGACGATGTTGCAGTGTGCCGCCAGCTCCCGCCACAACGGCGCGTAGACATCATCGGCATTGATAATCGCCACGCCGTCAACAGCCAGCCGTGCGAACAATTCACCCTTGGCACGCGCCACCCCGGCGACATCACCAAAGCCTTCAAGGTGCGCGGGACCGGCATTGGTTACCACGGCGATCGTGGGACGCGCCAGGCCGGCGAGATAATCGATCTCGCCGGGATGGTTCGCGCCCATTTCAAGGATTGCAAAACGGTCTTCAGCGCCCAGCCGCGCCAGTGTCAGCGGCAGGCCGATATCGTTGTTCAGGTTGCCCTGTGTCGCCAGTGCACGGCCGCACTTCGCCAGGATGGCTGACAGCATGGCGCGCACCGTGGTCTTGCCGTTGCTGCCGGTGATGCCGATGACCGGCAAATCGAAGCGCGAGCGCCAGTCCGCCGACAGGCGGCCCAGCGCCAGCCGCGTATCGTCGACGGTAATGCGCGGCAACGATGTTTCGCAGGGCTCGCTGACCGCCGCGGCTGCGGCACCTCCCTGCCGCGCGGCCTCGACCCAGGCGTGGCCATTGAAGTTCGGCCCGTGCAATGCAAAAAACAGCGAACCGGCAGACAAGGTGCGGCTGTCGGTACTGACACCGTTGAAGGCGACATCGGCACCGGTGAGTTGACCGTCCAGCACATTCGCGGCTTCCGATAATTGCATTGCCATCATTGCGACCATTCCCGCGCCAGCGCCATCACGCGCTCACGATCACTGAATGGCAATGCGCGGTCACCGACCAGCTGCACGGTCTCGTGGCCCTTGCCGGCAACCAGCACGATGTCGTCTGCAGCGGCCTCGCGCATCGCCCAGCCGATGGCCTGTCCACGGTCATGCTCGATATGCAACCGGGCCGGCTGCCGAATACCGGAACAGATGTCGTCGATAATTTTCTGCGGGTCTTCCCGGCGCGGATTGTCATCCGTCAGCACCACGCGGTCCGCGTGGCGTTCGGCCATGGCACCCATCTGCGGCCGCTTGCCGCTGTCACGGTCGCCACCGGCGCCGAATACGCACCATAACCTGCCTTTGCAATGCGCACGCAGGGATACCAGCACGGCCTCGAGTGCACCGGCCGTGTGCGCATAATCGACCACCACCAGCGGATGGCCCGCGCCGGTATCGAATCGCTCCATGCGTCCGGGCACGGTGCGGGTCGCCGCGAGCCGCTTCAAAGCTTCCGCAAACGGCAGGCCGGCCACGCACAGGCTGGCCAGCGCCGCCAGCAGGTTGCTGGCATTGAAGCGCCCCAGCAGCCCGCATTGCAGGCTGCCGCTGCCCCACGGCGTTGCGACATCGAGCTGCATGCCGCTGACATCCGTGCGCAGCTTGCTGCCGATCACCCATTGCGCCGGGTAGCGGGTCCGGAACGGCTCGTTGTCGAGCCGGTAGGCAACCGGCGCAACCCCGGGCGGTATTGCATCGAGCAAGGCGGCGCCGAAGGCATCGTCGGCATTGATCACCGCGTAGCGCAGGCCGTCGGCATGAAACAGCTTGCGCTTCGCTTCGGCATAGGCCTCGACGTTGCCGTGATAGTCAAGATGGTCACGCGACAGGTTGGTCAGGACCGCGATATCGAAATGCACGCCACGGACACGTCCCTGGTCCATGGCGTGTGAGGAAACTTCTGCAACCACGCAGCGCGCGCCTTGCCGCTGCATCGTATGCAAACCCTGCTGCACCGTCAGCGCATCGGGCGTGGTATTGCCGGACATTTCCAGCTCACCGTACAGGCCGTGACCCAGCGTACCGATGACGCCGCAGCGCCGGTCGGGACTGTTCATGGCCTGGGCGATAAAGTGGCTGCAGGACGTCTTGCCATCGGTGCCGGTCACGCCGATCATGAACATGCCGCGCGACGGGTGTCCGTAGAAGCGATCGGCAATCAGTCCCGTCAGCTGTCCGAGTCCGGGCACGGCAACGACGGTTGTCGGTAATAATGCGGCGGTCTCGGCCAAAGCACTGTTGCCTTCCACCGGCTCCCATGCAACGGCAACCGCGCCCAGCGCGAGGGCCTGGCGGGCATGTTGCAGGCCGTGCGTCCGGGTCCCGGCAACGGCGAGAAACAGGTCCCCTGCCTGCACCTTGCGACTGTCCAGCGCCAGCCCCGACACGTTGATGTCCTGGCGCAACCGGGCGTCGCAAAAATCACGCAGCAGCCCGGACAGGGTGTGACTGGCCGACATCTGCTCCGCCGCCATCATGCAGGTTCTCCCGTGCCGTGACTGCGTGTCTGCAGCAGCGGCACATCATCCGGCGGCACCGCCATCAGGCGCAGCGCGCCGGCCATCACCCGGGAAAAAACCGGCGCCGCCACCTGGCCGCCGTAGTACTCGCCGGCGGACGGTTCATCCACCATCACCACCATGACAAAGCGCGGATCGCTGGCGGGCACCATGCCGGCGAACACCGCCACGTATTTATCGTCCGAGTAACCGCCTGCCTCGGACTTGCGTACCGTGCCGGTCTTGCCCGCCACCCGGTAACCGGTAATGCGCGCTTGCGGCGCGGTACCATCGGGGCCGGTGACCTGCTCCAGCATGTCGCGTACCTGCTTCACCACGCGCGCCGGCATGATGCGGCGCTCTTCGGCGACCTGTCCGTCATGCAGGAAGGTAATCGATCGCTTGATGCCGCCGGTTGCCAGCACCGCGTAGGCCTGCGCCAGCTGCAGCGGCGTCGACGATATGCCGTAACCGAACGACAGCGTGGCCGTTTCGATCTTGTTCCAGCCCGCATGATGCGGCAGCAACCCGGACGCCTCGCCCGGAAACCCGCTGAACGTCTGCACGCCGAAACCGAGGTCCGACAACAGCTCCCAGATATCCGCCGCCGCCAGCGACAACGCGATTTTGCTGATGCCGACATTGCTCGACTTGCGGATAACGCCGCTGACATCCAGCTGGCCGTAGTCATGCACATCGCGCACCGTGTTGACGCCCACGCGGTACCAGCCCGGCGAGGTACTGACCGGTGTATCCGGTCGATAACGGCCGCTCTCGAGTGCGGCCGCAACGATAAACGGCTTCATGGTCGAGCCGGGCTCGAACACGTCGGTCACGGCGCGGTTCCGCATACTGCTGCTGCGTTGCTGCTGCCGGTTGTTGGGATTGAACGACGGCTGGTTGACCATGGCGATGACCTCGCCGCTGGTGACGTCAAGCACCACCGCCGACGCCGCGCGCGCCTTGTGCGTCTTCATGGCCGCCTTCAGTTCGCGGTAGGCGAGGTACTGGATACGCCGGTCGATGCTCAGTTCGAGGTCCTTGCCGAGACGCGGCCGGCTGATGCTCTCCACGTTCTCGACGATATGGCGCTGCCGGTCCATGATCACGCGTTTTGCGCCGGGCTCCCCTTCCAGCCATTCCTGGTAAGCCAGTTCCAGGCCTTCCTGCCCGACATCATCGATATTGGTGAAACCGATAATATGCGCGGCCACCTCCCCGTCCGGGTAATAACGCCGGTATTCACGCTGCAGGTAAACGCCCGGAATATTCAGCGCCATCGCCTGCTCGGCAAGATCCGGGCTGATATGGCGCTTGAGGTAAATGAATTCACGGTCTGCGCGACTGGCCAGCGTGCGCTTCACACTCGCATGCTCGAGCGACAGCAACTGCGCCAGGTCCGGTATGCGCTGCTGCTCGTTGCCGAGCACCTGCGGGTTGACCCAGACAGACTCGACCGGCGTGCTGATCGCCAGCGGTTCGCCGTTGCGGTCCCGGATCATGCCGCGGTGCGCGGACAGGCCGACCACGCGCAGATGCCGCGCCTGCCCCTCGTCAAGCAGGAACTGCTTGTCGAGCACCTGCAGGGTCACGGCACGACTGACGAGCGTAATGGCCGCCAGCGACATGCACAGCACGAGGGTGATCTTGCGCCCGGAGTATTGCCTGCGGTCGCGGTTATGTTTCATGGTTTGACAAGCACCCTCCTGTCAGCCGTGACATTGACCATGCCGAGGCGCTCGCGCGCCGCCTGCTCGACCTGCCCCTGGGTGGTCAGGGTGCTTTGCTCCAGCTGCAACTGGCCCCACTCGATATCCATGCCGTCGCGCGCCTCGCCCAGCGCCTGCAACTCGACAAACAGCTTGCGCCCCTGGTGCTTCGTGTACACGACACCGATCGACGAGACGATCACCAGGGCCAGCAGGATAACGACCGTACCGGGACGCGCGTTCATTGCAGCCGCTCCGCCACCCTGAGCACGGCACTGCGCGCGCGCGGGTTGAGTTTTACTTCCGCGTCACCGGCACGGACCGCCTTCCCCACCGGCTTGAGGCGCGGCTGGTAGTCCATGCCGGCCAGCGGAAATTCCGGCCGGCGGCGGTTCGCCGCGGTACTCGTCGCGGATGAAGCGCTTGACGATCCGGTCCTCGAGCGAATGAAAACTGATCACGGCCAGGCGGCCACCCGGCGCCAGCACGTCGGGCACCTGTGCCAGCACCTCCCTGACGTCATCCAGCTCGTGGTTAACGTGGATGCGGATCGCCTGGAAACTGCGGGTCGCCGGATGCTTGTGCTGCTCGTGTACCGGCACCGCGGCGGCAATCAGGTCAGCCAGCTGCCCGGTGGTCCGCAGCGGCGCCTGCGCGCGCGTGTCGACGATGGCCCTGGCAATGCGTTTCGCGAAACGTTCCTCGCCAAGGGTCTTCAGGACATGAATGATGGATTTTTCACTGGCGGTTTGCAGCCACTCGGCCGCGCTGACGCCGGTCGCCGGGTCCATGCGCATGTCGAGCGGGCCATCCATGGAAAAACTGAAACCGCGTGCCGCGTCATCGAGCTGCGGCGATGAGACGCCGAGGTCGAGCAACAGGCCGTTTACGCGGCCCTGCAATTGTCGCTCTTCTACCACCCGGCTCAGCATTGTAAATGTACCCTGTCGTATTTCGAAACGAGGATCATTCCCAAACTGTTCCTCTGCTGACTGCACGGCCTCGGGGTCCTTGTCCATGGCAAGCAGCCGTCCCTTTGGTCCGAGCTCATCCAGAATTGCGGCGGCATGCCCCCCGCGACCAAAAGTTCCATCTACGTAAATTCCATCCGGTTGTATTGCCAGGACAGCCAGTACCTCCCTGAGCAGGACCGGCTGATGTTTATAGTGTTGCTCCACCTGTCAGCGCTTTAGCTCACTGAACGAACCGGGCAAATCGCCACTGCCTGCACCCTCGGCGACCCAGTCAGTACACAGTTTCTCCCAGGCTTCTTCATTCCAGATTTCAAACTTGTTCCCCAGCGCGGTCAGCACCACGCGCTTGTCGAGACTGGCGAACTCGCGCAGGCGCGGCGGGATCAGCACGCGCCCGTTCTTGTCCAGCTCCTGTTCGGTTGCATGACCCAGCAACATGCGCTGCAGGGTGCGCACACGAACATCCTGGTTCGGCATGCGCACGAGACTGCGTTGCAGTTCGTCCCAGTCGGGACGCGGGTAGAGATTCAGGCAGCGGTTTTCATCGACGGTCAGCACCACGTGACCGTCGCAGCGGTCCATCAGTTCGCCCCGGAAACGGGTCGGAAAGGCCAGGCGGCCCTTCGCATCAAGATTGACGGCGCTCCCACCAATAAACAAGACTGCCCCCTTATTCTCCCTAAAGACCCATTAATTACCACTGAGTCCCACTTTGCGACACTATAGGGAGCGAGGACCTTTCCGTCAAGCACAAATTGTAAAAAATAGCCTTGTGGACAGTAACTTAGGCCAGATTACAATTTTATGACGCAGGCTCGGCGACATACTAAAACGAAATCAAAAGCTTGGCTGATCTTTCTTGCGTAGATTGGCAACTTGGGCCGATATTTTGCAATTTCAGGGCCTGAATTACTCGATTTCTGGCCCGCCGTGGGAATTATACGCCGGTTTCAAACCCAATATGATGTGTTTCTAACCGGGGAAATTCACAAAGGGATGAGCATCACCGCGCATTACAGGGTGCGATCACACAGGTCTCCCCGGAACCACGGTCAGACCGGCAAGCTATTTACAGGGGCGCCTGGATTCATCCCGACTGACTTTCGCCCAGGCAACGGATCAGGCACAGGAAAAAAGGGTACTGACCCCCTTTTATTGAGGCACTGCAATAAAAAAGGGACAGAGGGATCAGGTTTTAATCCCTCCGCCCCCTCCTTACCTGGTAAGCGCTAACAGTGATATCCAGGGAGCAGTGTTACTGCACATCAATCATTTCATAGCTCGTGTCAGCTTCCACCGTTCCATCCGACTGCCTGAGAATAATCGTTCTGATGCCGGTGCCGTTAGCCTGGCCGGATGCCAGGTTAAGTATGATCTCCTCGACTGTGTCGTTATCCCAATCGAGATTGTCGAATGAAACGACGTTTCCATTCCATGCCTGTTTCCAGGAATCCCCGCCTGCTGCCGGTGACCTGGTTACATCGGCAGAATAGACAACCGTCTTGTAGGCCTCCTTTTCTTTAATAGCGCTCGAATTGACGCACGACATTTTGAATAACACTACCGCATTACTCATGCCGTCCGTCTCGTTAGTAAATTTAACAGAAATATCCGTATCGAAATCTACAGGTTTTGTGCAGGGTAATACAGGCAGGTTTACACCCTTTTGTCTTGTCGTGAACAGCAGGTTTTTCGTACCAGCTGTCCAGACATCGAATGAGATAAAGGCCTGGTCAGCGACCCCATTCGCGTTCGAATCCTTGAGCGTCACCCGCAGGACGATTTCTTCAAGGCCAGGGCTGCCTGCTACAGAGTCTTTTATTAAAGGTTTCCAGTTGATGAATTTATCGAACTGGACATCAGGAACGGTAACAGTGGTAGCGCGGACGAGGAAGCTTCCCCTGACTTGATTGCCCGCCACATTCGGATCGTCCCAGTCGTGATAGGTTCGAATCTCGTCATTGATGCTCGAAACCAGGGCGATAAACCGGGCGTTACCCCCCAACGTATAGACATCCGCAATATAACCGAAGTTATACCCATGAAAGCCTGGAGTCTGCACTCCACGCGTATACAGTTCTCCGATATCACCAAACAATTCGACAACCCGGTCATTCACGCCGGCATTGTTATTCGGCAGACCGCAGAAACTGACTCCACCATAGCAACCAGTCATGGGATCGGCGCCCTGGCCAATCATCAAATTGTCAAACTGCGCCGAAGTAGCAAACTGCCAGCCTTCATAGTCACCGCCCGGCCCCAGGTTCGCCTTCACATCGTTAAAACTTCTAGAGAGCGTTTCGGTAAGTTTCAGCCAGTCAAGACCGGCCGCCGTATCGGCAAAGTAGGTCCCCTTATCAATCAGGACCGCACCTGCAGTTTGCGAGAAGAGTAGAAGAAAGCAGCTGAACACCATTATTATTATTTTCATGATGATCTCTCCGTAAATTCCAGTTATTCCAGCCGGGTATACTTTGTTGCCGGCTGGTAAAACCAGGCCTGCCAATAGCAGACCTTTACATTAAACTAAAACGCCACCCCCCGATGGAGTCGTCTCTGGAAGCGCTTGATCTGCATGTCTACGTTTCGCTAATTCAGCCATTTCCAGCATGCCAGTGCCAACAGTGATATCCCGAAAGCAGCGTTACTGCACATCAATCATTTGATAGCTCGTGTCAGCCACTACCGATCCATCCGACTGCCTGAGAATAATCGTTCTGATGTTGGCACTGTTAGCCTGATCGAATGCCAGGTTAAGCATGATTTCCTTGGCTGTATCGTTATTCAAATCGAGACTGTCGAATGAGACAGCATCTGCATTCCATACCTGTTTCCAGGAATCACCGCCTGCTGCCGGCGACCGGGTTACATCGGCAGAATAGACGACCGTCTTGTAGGCCATCCTTTTCTTCAATCGCACCCGACTCGACACACGACATTCTGAATAAAACTACCACATTACTCCTGCCACCCGTCTCGTTTGTAAATTTAACCGCAAGATCCGTATCGAAATCTACCGGACTGTTGCATGGCATTACAGGCAGGTTTACTCCCCTTTGCCTTGTCCTGAACAGCAGGTTCCTCGTACCGACTGTCCAGACATCGAATGACAGAAAGGCCTGGTCCACGATCCCGTCCGTGTTCGAATCCTTGAGGGTCACCCGTGGAATGATTTCTTCAAGGCCGGGGCTACCTTCCACAGAGTCTTGTATTAAAGGCTTCCAGTTAATTAAATTATCGAACCGGACATCAGGGACGGCAACAGGTGTTGTGAGTGCTGCAACATCACCATCATGTACCGCCCACGCGGAGTGGGGGCCATACGTGACGGAGATACTCTGGATGCCATTACGGAAACTAAAATCCCAGACAGAACCGAAAGTTTGCTTTGTAGCAGTCCAGTACCGCATTTAATCTTATCCTGGTAAAGGGTCCGCTGTTGGTCAGGAGGCTACCTGACTGAGATGTACACTGGGGTAGCGCGGGGTCGCATCTCCCGTGATTACCCAGGGTGACGTAGTACATGTGACCCATCTCGGAAACCGGGTTACCCGAACCGTCCCGCCAGCCGCCATCCGACCCATCTGTAGTGGTTGTCGCAGCGCCTTTATCCGTAGTCCCATTATATGTCCACGAAGTATCGAAGCTGACGCCATTGACCGGCGCCACTCTCGGTAAACGCCAGCCGGTGATACCATGGACGTCCAGACTCGTTGCCCACGCATTGGCGCTGGACCAGGATGTGAGGCCATCTCTCAACTGGTTCCCGTACTGGCTCCCCTCATCGAAGTTCGTACCCGCCAGGGCATTTGCATGGGCCAGCCACGTGATGTCCAGCACGGTGTCGTAGTAGGCCTCAATGGTGTTCGGGTTGCCGTCCAGATCACGGCCCTGCAAGGTACTCTCCCAGGTGCCCTGACCACTCACCGGAGCTGCCTGCACTCCGGCAAACATCGATAATGACAGTAAACAGGCACTGACTGCACCTGACACAAGAGTTTTCATTGTTATTCTCCCCGTCCCGGTAAGTTATTGTTTCTTCTCTCCAACCGACCGCACATCCCCGTCGATTCCTTGCTCTTCAATAGAATATACCGCATCTACGAGGTCAGCACATTATTTGCAGAATATTCAATACCTTTTCTGTTGATGAATGGCAGCCCTGGATTGGAAGCCGCCGTTAAGTAATTGCTTATGTAAGAGTCTCCTAAACAGCAACTACAGTATTTCATCAGCAGGTCATGGTGCGCACGGCGCACCCTGCATTTACCAAACGACCGGGTCGGGTCGTTTTCCGACACTTTTCTGAAAATATCAGAAATCGACTTTATACATATCTTGTGCCGGCGAATTCACGTCATCGCGACGACTACATGGAGGAGGTGAGACCGGGACGGTCGAGAGGCTGGCCTGGGCCATGCAAGAGGTAGAGTAACGCATGGAGCAGTTACCGAGAAACGAAGTCACGCGGTAATAACGAATCAATCAGAAGTTCTTTGATAATAAAAAAAGGCCTGCAATTGCAGGCCTTTTCCGATCGTAAAACAAATAATTTCAGAACGGAATATCGTCGTCGAAGTCACCGGCGGCGGCCGTGGCCGGTACCGGCTCGGCTACCTTGGACGGTGCACTGCCGCCACCCTGGTTACCCACGCCGCTACCGCGGCCACCCAGCATCTGCATTTCGTTGGCGACGATTTCCGTGGTGTAACGGTCGTTGCCGGAGTTGTCCTGCCACTTGCGGGTCTGCAACTTGCCTTCGATATAAACCTGCGAACCCTTCTTCAGGTATTCACCGGCGATCTCGCCGAGGCGGCGGAACATAACGATACGGTGCCACTCGGTCTTCTCCTGCTGTTCGCCGGTCGTCTTGTCTTTCCATGATTCGGACGTGGCCAGTGTAATGTTCGCCACCGCGTTACCGTTGGGCATGTAACGGACTTCCGGGTCCTTGCCGAGGTTACCGACCAGAATCACCTTGTTCACTCCTCGCGCCATGATGCTCTCCTGTTATCTATATTATGGATGCTTTGCATTAATGGTGAATGACAAGTAGGAGCGGGCTTGCCCGCGAATGTGCTGGATATACGCAACAATATGTTCGCGGCCAAGGCCGCTCCTACAAGTGTCTTCGGTTACATGCAAAGACATTAATTATCGTTTCTTTACCAGCAAGTCTGACTGGCCTCTATTCTATGTGATGGCCTTCCGGGACGCTATGCCCTGCAAAACCTGATGATATGTAGGGATTCACACTACGGGCTTGTAGGCCATTACGGCAGGCTCGATTCGTCAAACACCCGCCGGTCGATCCGCAGGTAGGCGACGCCCTCCTCCGCGACCACCACGGCCTCGGCCACCCCGGCCAGCGCGCTCAGCTGCCGCGTCAGTGTTTCGCCGTCCCCGGACACGCTTTCACGCAGACGGTAGACATAGTTGCTGAGTTTCGCCGGCGGCACCATGGTCAGCGCCAGCAGGAACCAGACAACGGCCGCCCCGGCCGCCAGCAGGAAGAAGCCGTGCAGGCCGAAACGGCCGTGCAGCCAGCCGGCCATCAGGCTGCCGGCAAAGGCACCGAGAAACTGCGCGCTGGAATAAAAGCCCATGGCGGTACCGCGCGCGTCGACCGGCGCCACCCGCGACACCAGCGACGGCAGCATCGCCTCCAGCAGGTTGAAGGCGGTAAAAAACACCAGCAGCATGGCCACCACGCTGACCACCGTCACCGGCAGGGCATACAGGCCGGCCAGTGACACCAGCAACAACAGGATGGCGGCCAGGAACACGGCATGCGTGTGCCCCTTGCGCTCTGCCAGGATGATCAGCGGAATCATGGCCAGCACCGAACACACCAGCACCGGCAGATAGACCTTCCAGTGATCGGCCGCCAGGATGGCGGCCTCGTCGCGCAATACCAGCGGCAGCACCACGAAGCTGCCGGTCAGAATGGCATGCAGGAGAAAGATGCCGGCATCGAGCCGCAGCAACTGGCCGTGCGTCAAAATACGTTTGAACTGCGCGGGCACCGCTTCGGCCTCGCGATGAATACTCAACGCGGACGGCCGCGGCACCACGAACACGACGACCAGGATGCCGCCCAGTGCGAGTACGGCCGTCACGGCAAAAATACCGGGCACACCCACCAGGTTGTTCAGGACCGGCCCGAGGATCAATGCGGCTGCAAACGACAGGCCGATGCTCATGCCGATCAGGGCCATGGCCTTGATGCGGTGCTGCTCGCGCGTCAGGTCCGCGACCAGCGCCATGATGGCCGCGGCAATCGCCCCCGCCCCCTGCAGGGCGCGGCCGAAGATGATCATATATATAGAGTCCGCCTGTGCCGCGATGACGCTGCCCAGCGCGAACACCAGCAAACCGCCGATAATCACCGGCTTGCGGCCGATACGGTCCGACAGCAGGCCGGCGGGGATCTGCAATATTGCCTGGGTCAGGCCGTAGATGCCGATGGCCAGCCCGGTCAGGGCCGGGGTCACGCCATCAAGGTCGGCCGCATACAGCGCAAATACCGGCAGGATCATGAACAGGCCGAGCATACGCAGGGCGTAAATGCTTGAAAGAGAAAGGGCTGCCCGTATTTCAGCGCGACTCATACCGGGACTCGGGCGACCTGCCTGACTCACTCTTCTGCCGTCCTTTTACCTGTGACCGTGAAAACGCCGTATATTAACAGGTTGCCCGGCCTGACATAGAGACACGATGGACACGATTCATATACGCGGTGCGCGCACCCACAACCTGCAGAATATCGACCTGGACCTGCCACGGGACCGGCTCATCGTGGTGACCGGCCTGTCCGGTTCCGGTAAATCCTCGCTCGCCTTCGATACCATTTACGCCGAGGGGCAACGCCGTTACGTCGAATCCCTGTCGGCCTACGCCCGGCAGTTCCTGTCCATGATGGAAAAGCCGGACGTCGATCATATCGAGGGGCTGTCACCGGCGATCTCGATCGAACAGAAATCCACGTCGCACAATCCGCGCTCGACGGTCGGTACCATCACCGAGATCTACGATTACCTGCGCCTGCTGTATGCCCGCGTCGGTACGCCGCACTGCCCGCAACACGACACGGTGCTGGAGGCGCAGACGGTCAGCCAGATGGTCGACCACGTGCTCGACCTGCCGGAAGGCAGCCGCATGTACCTGCTGGCGCCGGTAGTCGAGTCGCGCAAGGGCGAACACGTACAGGTGCTTGAAGATTTACGCGCGCAGGGATTTATTCGTGCGCGTATCGACGGCGAGATTGTCGAACTCGACCAGCCGCCGAAACTCGACCTGCGCCGCAAGCACAGGATCGAGGCCGTGGTCGATCGCTTCAAGGTGCGCGCGGATATCCAGCAACGGCTGGCCGAGTCATTCGAAACCGCGCTGCGACTGTCGGACGGCCTGGCACGCGTCGCCTGGATGGATAAAACCGGCCAGGAAGAATTGCTGTTCTCGGCCAGGTTTGCCTGCCCGCAATGCGGTTATTCCGTTGCGGAGCTGGAACCCCGGCTGTTCTCTTTCAACAACCCGGCCGGCGCCTGCCCCGAATGCGATGGTCTCGGTGTACGCCAGTTCTTCGATGCAGACCGGGTCGTCGCGCATCCGGAGCTGAGCCTCGCCGGTGGCGCCGTGCGCGGCTGGGACCGCCGCAATGCCTATTATTTCCAGCTCATCACCTCGCTGGCGGAACACTACGCGTTCGATATAGAGACGCCCTTCGAGGAATTGCCGGAAGACATCCGCGACATCATCCTGTATGGCAGCAAGGACGAAGTGATATGTTTCCGTTATCTCAACGAGCGCCGCGGGAACGTGGAACGCAAGCACCCGTTCGAAGGCATCATTTCCAACATGCAGCGGCGCTACCACGAGACAGAGTCGTCGACGGTACGCGAGGAACTGGCGCGTTACCTCAGCAACCAGGCCTGCCCATCCTGCAACGGCGCACGACTCAACGAGGCCGCACGCCATGTCACGGTAACCGGCAAGTCACTGCCGGAGATAACCGCCCTGCCGGTCGGCGCCTGCCGGGAAATGTTCAACAACCTGCAGCTACCGGGACGGCGCGGCGAGATTGCCGGCAAGATACTCAAGGAGATCAACCAGCGACTGGAATTCCTGGTCAATGTCGGCCTCGATTACCTGTCGCTGGAGCGCAGCGCGGAAACCCTGTCCGGCGGTGAAGCGCAACGCATCCGGCTGGCCAGCCAGATCGGCGCAGGACTGGTCGGCGTCATGTATATCCTCGACGAACCTTCCATCGGCCTGCACCAGCGCGATAACCAGCGCTTGCTGAACACGCTGGTCCGCCTGCGCGACCTGGGTAATACCGTGATCGTCATCGAGCACGATGAAGAGGCCATTCGGTCCGCCGATCACGTGGTCGACGTCGGACCGGGCGCCGGCGTGCACGGCGGCCGCATCGTTTCGCAGGGCACGCCTGAACACATTATCAATGACCCGAATTCTTTGACCGGTCAATACCTGTCCGGTCGGAAGACAATCCCGATACCGGAACATCACTCCACTAACGACCCGGACCGCCAGCTGGTGGTGCGCGGCGCGACCGGCAACAACCTGCAATCGGTCACCGTGGAATTCCCGGTCGGCCTGATGACCTGCGTGACCGGCGTGTCCGGCTCCGGCAAATCGACCCTGGTCAATGACACCCTCTACCGTCATGCCGCGCAAGCGCTCAACCGGGCAACCACCAGTCCGGCAGCGTGCGAGGCAATCGAGGGACTGGAGCACTTCGACAAGATCGTCGACATCGACCAGAGCCCGATCGGCCGCACGCCGCGCTCCAACCCGGCCACCTACACCGGACTGTTCACGCCGATTCGTGAACTGTTCGCCGCTACCCAGGAAGCGCGTTCGCGCGGCTACAAACCCGGGCGCTTCAGTTTCAACGTGAAAGGCGGCCGTTGCGAGGCCTGCCAGGGTGACGGCGTAATCAAGGTCGAGATGCACTTCCTGCCCGATATCTACGTGCCCTGCGATGTGTGCAAGGGCAAGCGCTACAACCGTGAAACCCTCGACGTGCGTTTCAAGGGCAGGAACATTCACGAAGTGCTGGAGATGACGGTGGAAGATGCCCTGCCGTTCTTCAGCGCCATTCCCGTGGTTGCACGCAAGCTGCAGACACTCATCGATGTCGGGCTGACCTATCTCAAACTCGGCCAGAATGCCACCACCCTGTCAGGCGGCGAGGCACAACGCATCAAGCTGGCGCGAGAACTCTCCAAGCGCGACACCGGCAAGACGCTGTACATACTCGACGAACCCACCACCGGCCTGCACTTTCACGACATCGCGCAACTGCTGGTGGTGCTGCACCGCCTGCGCGATCATGGCAACACCATCATCGTTATCGAGCACAACCTCGACGTCATCAAGACCGCGGACTGGATCATCGACATGGGACCGGAAGGCGGCTACGGCGGCGGCGAAGTGGTGGTTGCCGGCTCACCGGCTACCGTCGCGAAACACAAGACCTCCTATACCGGGCAGTACCTCAAGCAGACGCTGGCGCAGTACCGTCGACAAACCACTAAACGGAAAAAGGCGGGGTAACAGCTGCAAGTAAAAATTACCACCGGCCACAGAGAACACAGAGAACACAGAGAACACAGAGAACTAAAATCATTCAGGAATGACGCGAGAACACATCCACTCCACCGGAGTGATCGCCTTGATAATCGGCTTGCTGCCCATCCTGGCAATCAACCTGGCTTACATCATAGCCGTCGCCAGCGATACCGTGCCGGAATGCATACCCTATCTCGACGGCTGCACCTCCATCAGTAGTGCGGGCCGGAAACCGCCATCCAGCTATGTATTCAAGCCGGCATTGTTTCTGTCCGCCGCGCTGATGGTCCTGTTCTGGTTCCGTTCGAACCCATGGTTGACTGACCTGGGAGAGCAGTCGGCCTGGTCCAGGCGGCAGCTGGTGGTAGTGGGGATCGTTGGCGCCATCGCATTGTGTGTCTATGTATTCTACCTGGGTTCGGAGGGGACCTTTTACCGGTTAATGCGTCGCTATGGCGTGACCGTCTACTTCGGCTTCACTTACCTGGCCCAGTTGCTGCTGGCCGGCCGCCTGTACCGACTCGCGTTACCGGGTGGCAACGATACCTTGCTGCGCATATCCCGGCTCCAGCTGGTCCTGTGCCTGTTGTTGCTGGTCATGGGGCTTGCCAGCATCCCCATCACTCATTTCGCCCCCAACAAGGGCAACATCCAGAATATTATCGAGTGGAATTTCGCACTGCTGCTGCATGGGAACTTCTTGCTGTCCTGGGCCGCCCTGCGCAGCAGCAAACCGGTATAGCGGAGTACAGGGAGTAAAAAGGAGCCGGACACAATGACTGATAAATATTCGCAGCAATCACCCGCTACCCCGTAAAACGTATCCGGCCCTGTTTATCCCAAAAATATATATCCGACCCCATTTATCCTTCCATGGTCTTGCAGATAATTCTATAAGCAGTTAAGGGACCGAGGTGATCCTGCCCCGTTTATTCAACGTAAAAATATTGGCGCCTTGAATTCATTCAGTTCTGCACCTCGCTATAGCATGCGAACGCCCTGGATTCACCACTTTGGTGCAGTATTTACGCACAAATTGGACCACTTACACCCTTTCCCTGCCAAAGCAGGATGCGTGCCAGCCAGGCCGCTGGACGTAGCCGGCAATCCTGCTAAAATTCCAGTCCCCAATACCAAAAAACTTCCTCAAGGCAAGAAGGCTCACACCAACGTGCTGAAAATTTGCGTCATGAACACCAAGGGTGGCTGCGGTAAAACTACGGTTGCCACCAACCTGGCCAGCTATTGCGCGTCCCTCGGTTACGGTACAGCCCTGTTCGACTATGACAAGCAGTCTTCCAGCATGCGCTGGCTGAAAGAGCGCCCGCCCGGCCAGCCATCGATTCACGGGGTTGCCGCATATGAACCGCCACGCGTGGGCACCACGCGCGCCTGGCAGATGAAGGTCCCGCAAGATACCCGTTATATTATTACCGACACGCCGGCCGGGTGCGGACTGGTGGATATCGAGGACCGTGTCGCTGATGCCGACTTTATACTCATTCCGGTGTTACCCTCCACGATCGATATCAATTCGACCGCCGACTTCATCAGGGACGTGTTACTGATCGGCAAGGCACGCACCCACAACACCGGCCTCGCCATCGTCACAAACCGCACGCGCATCCGCACTCGGGCGGTTGAGAAACTGGAACGCTTTCTCAAAAAACTGGAAATTCCCGTCATTGCACGCATTCGCGATACCCAGCACTACGTCAGTGCCGCCGGACAGGGGCTCGGCATCCATGAATTGAATGACCGGGACGCGCAGAAAGACCGTGTAACCTGGGCCGAACTGCTCTACTGGCTGGAAAACAACCGCGACGGGTTCATCGAATTCGAATATGAACAGCTGCAAGACCTGACTGCCTGAAGCTGGTTTTATTTCCGCGACCCGGCTGTATTTCCTGCAGACATTCGCGTAAGAACAAATTTGCGGCCTGGCGCGAGACATGTATCACGGCTGGCAGCTAACGGCATGGCCCGGCCAGCCTCTCGACCGGGGTTCCCGGTCTCCTTCTCCATGCCTTCCGCGGTTTGACTACAAGGCTGCATAGCGGCCTTATTCCGGTACGCAAGCCCGCTCCTACAATCAATCACGGTACCAACTGACAAGCCCGCCATTGCGTCTGCCCTCCCCCTGTTCACGGCAATCTCGACGAGCCCGTTGGAATTTTCATACCAGAAGATTTCACCGACCGCGACGGATGAAAAGGTGCGTCCCCGCTGCACGCGCTGTCCGGCCACCGTCAGTACCGTGTCCGCGGCAATCACGCCGCCCGGAGACCGGTAATGGCATTGCCGAAACGGTCAATGTAGACAACCTGCGGCAAGTCATCCGGCCAGTCCGGGCTGTTCCAGCGTCACGGCTGCCACCGGCTCTCCCGTAACCTTGTTGTCCCGTGCCAGCCGTGCGGCGGCCGGCGCAAACACGTCGCGCGCGTGGAAACTGGCAGATGCCGCTCCAGCTGCCGGCAATTCCCAGCATTTCACTTGTGCCGCACGTCGCGCAAGCAATGCAAACAGGCCTTCATTCGGCCCGACAAACCAGTGGTCGCCGGCCTGCACGATGACCCCCGGCCGTTCTCCGCCGACACCGGGATCGACCACGCACAGGAATACCGTGCCGGACGGGAAGCGCGAGCTGTAGGCCGGCAACAGGCAGGCGGCCGAGCGGATATCGAAAGGCGGCAGATCGGCAAACAGGTTCACCACCGGTACACCCGGAGCCTGCTGGTGCAGCACGGCCTCGACCTGGCCGATCCAGGGACCTTCCAGGCCGAAGTCGGTGAACAAAACGATCATGATTTACGCTGTATCAACATTTTTTTTACATCAGATGTCGCGTCATTGCGAAGAGCGAAGTGACGGAATGATTTTCAGGACATGGCCCGCTTTGTTCGGGATTGCTGCGCTGACCACTCACGGCTTCCCGCCTCACGGCGGCGACGGACAGGAAAGCCCGAGTGTCACGGAGCACAGGGATGTGCGAGAGCGACACGCGTATTTCCATAGACATCGTGCGCGCAATGACGCGTGGCATCAGGCGCGCTAGTCTTTTGGTGCATACAGGGCAAACACCTCTTCCCCCGTCATGTTCTTCGTCTGGTTGGCGAACTCGTACCAGTCCGGCTTCGCATCGATAAAGACCTGGTGATCGAATACCGGCGTATCGATGTCATCGAACAGGCCGATCGGCATGATGTGCTGGTTGTTGCCCTTGAGGCGGTAAAACAGGTGACTGCCGCAATGCTTGCAGAAGCCGCGCTCGGCCCAGTCCGAGGACGAATACACGCCAATGGAATCTTCGCCGGTAAAGGTGACATCATTGCCGCAATCCACCGCCAGCAACGGGCCACCGCCCCATTTCCTGCACATGCCGCAATGACAGGCACCGACGTGACTGCTGCACGCCACCGCACTGAAACGCACCGCACCACACAGGCACCCGCCCTTCCCGGGTTTGTCAGTCATTTCGCACCTCCATACATTTATATACCATCCCGTTCCGGCTCTTCGATCACTTCAAAGCCGGCGCTGGCCGTTTGCTTTTCTATTGTGACGAGCAGCATGCAGTACGCCGGTTGTGTAAACGGATCGTCGCCACAGCTGCATCCACCGATGATCTCGCCAAAGAATACCCCGACCTTCGCCTGTATCACCTGTCCGCCATCGTGACTGCTGATTAACGTGACGTCCACACGGCTATCAACCCGGCCGCCCCGGCCGGTGACACCCTGCAGCGGAAGGATGCCGGCATCGAGGGCCATGATTTCGGCTTGCAATGTCCGTTCAAAATCATTCGTCCCCCAGTCGCGCAGGGCAGCGGGCAAACGTGTACCGGGATATTCAACCATTCTGCTGGCAAGTCCTGAAACGGATTCGTGATGCCCTGATTATGGACCGATCACGGCCTCATTCAAGCCAGCCACCCGTCGCCTGCAAGGGTGCCGGGTGGTCCGGCTCGCTGACCCAGACGGCGATGCCAAGCCGGGCAGCACCGTTGCGTGAATATCCAGGCAGGGAAACCTCGCCATTGCCCGTTGCTTGAGGGGTGGGTCACGTGCGCCAGCGACACGAACTCCTGGCGCAGGGTACTGTTGCGGTTCTCCCCGCGCTCCACACGGGTATCGATGCCGAAACCGAGGATCGCTATATTGAGTTCGAGCGGCTGCTTGTTGTCCGCATAACGTGCGGTCAACCGCTGCCCGTCAAGGGTCGCCTCAAGACTGCCCGGACGACTGTTACTCGCGCGCGGTCCCATGCCGAAGGTCCAGCCGCGCCACTCGCGGCCATTGGCGAAGAATCCCGGCGTATAGACGGTGCGCGCCTTCCCGGCACGGGCATAGTCCCGCTGCCGTTCACCGTTGCCAGGTGTTGCAAAGCCGTCCTTCCAGCCGATGTAGTCCCAGTAATCAACATGGAAGGCAACCGGGACGATCTTGCCCCATAAATTGTCATCGTCGACGTAATCATTCAGCCAGCGCTCGGCCGGCGGACAACTGCTGCAACCCTGGGATGTATACAACTCCAGCAGGGTTACCTGGCGTTCGCCGCTGTTCATTGACAGTGTATCGGCGTTGACCGTACAGGCCAGTAACGCAAGCAACGGGGACCATGCAAATTTCATCGAGTGATTCCTGTCATGCCGGTTTACAGCTACACTATAGACTGGTGCCGCCATAGTGAGTTCAATACCATGAAAGCAACCGCAGAATTACAGGTCATCCCGGTGGGCAGCGGCGTCTCGGTACGGGCGGAGGTCAAACAAATCGTCGAGTTGCTGCAGGACTCTGACTTTATCCTCGAGACCCACGCCGCCGGCACCAATATCGAGGGCGAACTGGCGGACATCCTCACCGCCGTTGGCCGGGTACACGAGGCCATGCATGCACGTGGCAGCGTCCGCCTGGTCAGCTACCTGAAGCTGGAAACCCGCACCGACAAGACGCCGACCCTGGCCGGCAAGCGCCTCTGATACAGGCGTCCCTGGCGGGCTCGCCCGACTAGGACTTAAGGACAATTCCCTGCCACCACGGCTATGGCATGATATCTCTACAGGCCCGAAGCCTGCCGAATGGCGGTGCATGAGCGCCGAATATAATGCAAACAACACCCCGGAAAGCCTGTAAGCACGGGTAATTCCAGCCAAAAAGGGGCCATAACGGATAATAAACAAGGTATACGCGCCCGCCATATTTGTCCTATAATTGATACATTACAAGGACTTGCAGTGGGTCAGCCAGAATAACAATGAAAAAACTGCCAACAGGAAAGCGCGGCTTTCCAGTCAACTGTCTGCTGGTGATTACGCTGGTGCTGGTATCCACCGGCGCACCGGCTGAAATCACCCTGCGCGAGTCAATCCAGTCGCGGGTTGAAGACATCAATGCCGGCCTTTCCGTCATGATCGGCGCCACCAGGATCGCTTCGCGCATTCTCCTGCCCGCATTTTACCAGCAGCGCAACTATGCCCCGGCCTGGGTCAATCCCGAGTCCGCCTCGCAGCTGCTCGATGCGATCGAGGCCATCGACAATGACGGGCTGAAACCCTCGGACTACAACCTCGACGTATTGAAAGATTACCGGCAGCGCCTCGAAGCCACGACGTCATTCGACCCGCAGCTGACAGCGGATTTTGACCTGCTGCTCACCGACAGCCTGGTACGCCTGGGTTACCACCTGCAATTCGGCAAGGTGGACCCCGAGGCCCTCGACTCGAACTGGAACATGTCCCGTTACTTCGATGACCTGGACAAACTGCTGCTGCTTGGCGACTCCATCGATCACGGCAATGTCGACCAGCTGGTCCATTTGCTGCGGCCACAGTCGGATAGCTATGAACAACTGCGGATGGCGCTGAAGAAATACCGTCTTTTCGATTTACTGGGTGGCTGGCGCCCGGTACCGCCCGGCCCGACCCTGAAGCCGGGCAGCACGGGCGAGCGGGTCCTCGCATTACGCGCACGGCTGATCGCAACCGGCGACCTGTCGACCCAGGACATGTTTTTCCCGGTCTTCGACGATGCCGTTGCCGAAGGCGTCAAACACTTCCAGCGCCGTCACGGACTGCATGATGATGGTCGCGTCGGTCGCAAGACGCTTGCCGAGATGAACGTACCGGTCGACACGCGCATCGACCAGATTCGCGCCAACCTGGAACGTGCGCGCTGGGTGCTGCATGACCTGCCGAACACCTACATCATGGTCGATATCGCCGGTTTCAAGGCGCGCTTCTTCCGCGACAATAAAGTCATCTGGGAGTCACGCGCCCAGGTCGGACGGCCGGTGCGCGAATCGCCGGTATTCCGCTCAATGCTCACCTACATGGATATCAATCCCACCTGGACAGTGCCGCCGACCATCCTCGACGAGGATGTATTGCCTGAAGTGCGTGCCAATCCGGGCTACCTGGATGTCAAGGGCATGGAGATCATCGATTACGATCGCAATCCGGTCGATCCGGACAGCATCGACTGGACCCGGTACACGGGAAAGAATTTCCCTTACCTGATTCGCCAACAGCCCGGGCCGAAGAACGCCCTGGGCAGAATCAAGTTCATGTTTCCGAACCGGCACTCCGTGTACCTGCACGACACACCGAGCAAATCACTGTTCGAAAAAGCCGATCGCGCGTTCAGCTCGGGGTGCATACGTATCGAGAAGCCCTACGATCTTGCCGAGCTGCTGCTCGCAGGCAATACCGGCTGGGACCGGGAACGGTTACAGGTAACAGTGGATTCCTTCCGGACGAAGACCGTCAACCTGGCGGAGCCGGTCACCATTGTCATGCTCTACTGGACGGTCACCGTAAACGAGGATGGCGAGGTCATGTTCAATCGCGATATCTACGAACGGGACCTGCCGATCATCAGCGGCCTGGAAGACGGTTTCAGTTTCCGGGACCGCGAAATTATTCGGGATATGCCCGAACAGGCGGTGTTGCTGGATACGCAGTGATTCGCGCCTTGCGATGTACATGGATGTACAAGTGCCGCGGGAGGCAGGATGCCGGGAGCGGCCAGGCGCGAACCTGCTCCGAGGTGAATTTTTGTTCGCGGATGCGGTCCGCTCCTGCAGCTGAAATATCCATTGCAGGGGCGCGCCGCAGGCGCGATTGACAACAAAAAAGCCGGGCAATGCCCGGCTTTTTTGTTGTTGTTATCCCGTGCAATTACTCGGCAGTCGCCTCTTCATCGGCTGCCGGGCGATCGACCAGTTCGACATACGCCATCGGGGCCTTGTCACCGGTACGGAAACCCATCTTGAGGATACGCAGGTAACCGCCGGGGCGGTCCTTGTAACGCGGGCCCAGTTCGTTGAACAGCTTGCCGACGACATCGCGGTCACGCAACCGGCTGAAGGCGACGCGGCGCTTGTGCACGGTATCGTTGCCGGCCATGGTTATCAGCGGCTCGGCCACGCGGCGCAGCTCCTTGGCCTTTGGCAAGGTGGTCTTGATGGCCTCGTGGCGCAGCAGTGAAACAGTCATGTTCCTGAACATGGCGCTGCGATGAGAGCTGTTGCGGTTTAATTGCCGTCCTGACTTACGATGACGCATTTTCCTGTTCCCTGTTTAGGTGATCAGCTGTGATCAGCCGGTCGCTGCTTCGGTGTCACGCGCACCCAGGCTGGCGGGTGGCCAGTTTTCCAGTCGCATACCGAGCGACAGGCCCTTGGTGGCAAGGACATCCTTGATTTCGGTCAGTGACTTCTTGCCCAGGTTCGGGGTCTTCAGTAACTCGACCTCGGTACGCTGGATGAGGTCACCGATGAAGTAGATACTCTCCGCCTTCAGGCAGTTTGCCGAACGCACGGTCAATTCGAGATCATCCACCGGCCGCAGCAGGATGGGATCGATATCGGCCTCTGGAGCAATGGTGCTTTCCTCGGCGCTTGCCTGCAGGTCGACGAACGCAGACAGCTGGTCCTGCAGGATGGTAGCGGCATGCCGAATCGCCTCTTCCGGATCTACCGTACCATTCGTCTCGATATCGATAATCAGCTTGTCGAGGTCGGTGCGCTGTTCGACGCGGGCACGGTCGACGTTATAGGAGATACGGCTAACCGGGCTGAATGAAGCATCCAGCTGCAGACTGCCGATGGCACGACCCTCGCTTTCCTCGGTATCGCGGCGCGTTGCCGGCTGGTAACCACGGCCCTTGGCAACATTCAGCGTCATGGAAAGCTCGCCTGCCTTGGTCAGGTTGGCGATCACGAAGTCAGGATTGATGACCTCGATATCATGGTCGAGCGTAATATCTCCGGCGGTGACGGGACCCGGACCCTTTTTGTTCAGGACCAGTTTTGCCTCGTCACGATTGTGCATGCGCAGCGCCACTTTTTTCAGGTTCAGCAGGATATCGATGACATCTTCCTGCACACCTTCGAGCGTGGAGTACTCATGCAGTACACCGTTGATCTCGGCATTGATAATGGCCGATCCGGGCATTGACGACAGCAGTATGCGGCGCAGTGCATTGCCGAGCGTATGGCCAAAACCGCGTTCCAGCGGCTCCAGTGTAACCCTGGCGTGACTCTCGCTGATTGCCTGCACATCGACGATGCGCGGCTTGAGAAATTCGTTGATATTACCGAGCATGAATTTAGACCCTCACCGATTACTTGGAATACAATTCGACAATCAGGTGTTCATTGATGTCGGCCGGCAGTTCACTGCGCTCCGGGCGTGTCTTGTACACACCCTCCATTTTCTTGATGTCCACATCGATCCAGTCAGAGATGCCGCGCTGCTGTGCAAGATCCATGGCTGACTGTATGCGCAATTGCTTGCGGCACTTCTCGTTTATGCTGACAACATCATTGGGTTGCACCTGGTAGGACGGGACATTCACCCGCGAACCGTTTACGCTGATCCCGTTGTGGCGCACCAGCTGCCGTGACTCGCTGCGGGATGCCGAAAAACCCATGCGGTATACGATATTATCGAGGCGGCCTTCCAGCAACTGCAGCAGGTTATCGCCGGTAGAACCCTTGGTGGAAGCTGCCTTCTTGTAGTAGTTGCGGAATTGCCGCTCGAGTACACCGTAAATACGCCGCACTTTCTGCTTCTCGCGTAACTGGTTGGCGTAGTCCGACAGGCGTGTCCGGCGCTGGCCATGCTGGCCAGGCGGAAATGGCCGGCTCTCCACCGCGCACTTGGATGTGAAACACTTTTCGCCTTTCAGATAAAGTTTGCCACCTTCGCGCCGGCACTGGCGGCACTTGGAGCCGATATACTTTGCCATAATCTTTTCCTTTCCCCGACTAGACCCGACGCTTCTTCGGCGGACGACAGCCATTGTGCGGTATCGGCGTCACGTCAGTAATATTGGTTATCTGGAAACCGCAGTTATTCAGGGCACGCACCGCCGATTCACGGCCCGGGCCCGGGCCCTTGACCTCGACTTCGAGATTCTTCATGCCGTACTCTTTCACCTTCTCACCGGCACGCTCGGCAGCAACCTGTGCCGCGAATGGCGTACTTTTACGGGACCCGCGAAAACCGGAACCTCCCGCCGTTGCCCAGGCGAGGGAATTACCCTGCCGGTCAGTAATCATGATGATCGTGTTGTTGAACGAAGCATGAATGTGAGCAATGCCGTCAGCGACATTCTTTTTCACTTTCTTGCGTACTGGTGCCTTTGCCATACTTGTTTCCCGGTTCCGGATTTCTGTTTAACTTACTTGCGGATTGGACGACGCGGACCCTTGCGGGTACGTGCGTTGGTTCGTGTCCGCTGCCCGCGTAACGGCAGGCCACGGCGATGCCGGATACCCCGGTAACTACCCAGGTCCATCAGGCGCTTGATGTTCATGGAGATGGTGCGTCGCAAATCACCCTCGATGTTGTACTTGGTCACTTCGTTACGCAGTGAATCAAGTTCGGCCTCGGTCAGGTCCTTGATCTTGATTTCCGGCTTGATACCGGAATCGCCACAAATTTTGCGCGCAGTAACACGGCCGATGCCGTAGATACCCGTCAGGGCGATCTCCGCATGTTTGTGATCTGCAATGTTAATTCCGGCTATACGGGCCATTTAAATCGTCTCCAGCACACGCTTCAAGAGCGCGGCGCGAAAAGCAGGTAAGGATAGCTTCGGGCCGCCAATAAATCAAACACAAATAGACACCCGCCGGCAGGCGGCCGCCTCACGTTCACTTATCATATATATAAATAAATCAATGGCTTGCATAAATGCTCGGCTGCCTAGCCCTGGCGCTGTTTGTGGCGGCCGTCTTTACAGATGACCCGCACCACTCCATTACGCCGGATGACCTTGCAGTTACGGCAAATACGCTTGACCGATGCTCGCACTTTCATCTCGTTTTACCTCTTGTTGGCCGGCTGCTAACGCAGCATGCCTTTCCCGCCGTAGCCTTTCAGGTTCGCCTTCTCCATCAACCCCTTGTACTGGTGCGAAACCAGGTGGGTCTGAACCTGCGCCATGAAGTCCATGGTCACCACGACAATAATCAACAGCGATGTACCGCCGAAATAAAACGGTACATTCCAGTACAGAATCAGAAATTCCGGCATCAGGCAAACCAGCGTGATGTACACGGCACCGGCAGTGGTCAGCCGCGTCATGACGTCATCGATATACCTGGCCGTTTGTTCGCCGGGCCTGATTCCGGGTATGAATGCGCCGGACTTTTTCAGGTTGTCCGCCGTGTCCTTGGCATTGAATACCAAAGCAGTATAAAAAAAGCAGAAAAACACGATGGCCAGCGCATAGAACAGCACGTACAACGGCTGCCCCGGCGACAAGGCGGCCGAAATATCCCGAAGCCAGCCCATACCCTCGTTTTGTCCGACCCAACTGCCCATGGTAGCCGGGAACAGGATAATGCTGGATGCGAAAATCGGCGGTATAACGCCTGCCATATTCAGCTTCAGCGGCAGGTGGGTACTCTGCGCGGCATATACCTTGCGGCCCTGCTGGCGCTTGGCATAGTTGACGGTTATTCGCCGCTGTCCGCGCTCCACAAAAACAACGAAGCCCGTCACCGCAATAGCCAGCGCGAACAACACCAGTATGGTCAGCACGTTCATTTGCCCGGTGCGTGCCAGCTCCAGGGTGCCGCCAATAGCGGAAGGCAGCCCGGCGACAATACCCGCGAAGATGATTATGGAGATACCGTTACCCACGCCGCGCTCGGTGACCTGTTCACCCAGCCACATCAGGAAAATTGTACCGGTGACCAGGGTAACGACCGCGGTCAGTATAAAAGCCGGACCCGGATTGATCACCAGGTTGCCACCCGCAATCTGCTGGCCCTGAAGGGCCGTTGAAATACCGAAGGCCTGCATGGTGGCAAGGGCGACAGCACCGTAACGGGTATACTGGGTAATCTTGCGCCGTCCGGCCTCACCGCCTTCTTTCTTCAACTGCTCGAGCGACGGAACCGTCACCGTCAGCAGGTTCATGATAATGGAAGCCGATATATAGGGCATGATTCCAAGCGCAAACAGCGACAGACGCTCGAGTGCGCCCCCGGAAAACATGTTGAACATTTCCAGGATAGTGCCGCGCTGCTGCTCGACCAGTGCCGACAACACCACCGGATCGATTCCCGGCAACGGAATAAAGGTGCCGATACGAAAAACGATAATGGCGCCAATGACAAAAAAGAGCCGCTGACGCAGCTCTCTCAACTGCCCTACCCCTGCGGCAGCATCTTTTACTGAGGACCCGATAGCCATTTCAGTCTTCTATTTTGCCCCCGGCAGCTTCGATGGCTGCGCGAGCACCCTTCGTAACCTTGATGCCCTTGAGCGTCACGGCCTTGTCGAGCTTGCCTGACAGGAAGACTTTCACACTGCGGGTGCAGCGTGACACCATGTTTGCATCCTGCAGCGCCTTAAGATCGATCACTGCTGCGTCCACGGCCGCGAGTTCGTGCAACCGCAATTCGCCGACAAATCGTGTCTTGCGGGCAACGAAGCCAACCTTGGGCAAACGACGCTGCAGCGGCATCTGGCCGCCCTCAAACCCGATCTTGTGAAAACCGCCTGACCGCGATTTCTGGCCCTTGTGGCCGCGCCCACCGGTCTTGCCCAGCCCGGAGCCGATACCACGGCCCACTCGCTTGCCTGTTTGTCTGCTGCCGGAGGCAGGCTTTAATGTATTCAGACGCATCATCTAATCCTCAACCCTGACCATGTAAGCAACCTTGTGAATCATGCCGCGAATTTCGGGCGTATCGTCCAGCTCGACTGAATGACGGATACGGCGCAATCCCAGGCCCTGTACCGTTGCCTTGTGACTTGCAAGGCGGCCACTGGAGCTCTTCGTCTGTGTAACCGTAATTTTCTTTGCGCCCATGTCCTACTCCAGAATTTCCTTGACTGACTTGCCACGCTTGCTTGCCACGTCTTCCGGTGAACTCATCTCCGCCAGGCCGCGGATGGTGGCGCGCAGCACGTTATTCGGGTTATTCGAGCCTATACATTTAGCGAGCACATTGTGAACACCGACCACCTCGAACACGGCGCGCATGGCGCCGCCGGCAATAATACCGGTACCCTCGGAGGCCGGCTTCATGAACACCTTGGCCGCGCCGTGGCGCCCGATCAGCGCGTACTGCAGCGTACCGTTGTTCAGGTTGATGGCGATCATGTTCTTGCGGGCCGCTTCCATTGCTTTCTGGATTGCAACCGGCACTTCACGCGCCTTGCCATAGCCATAACCAACCCGCCCCTCACCATCACCGACGACCGTCAGCGCAGTGAAGCCGAACTGCCGGCCACCCTTAACAACCTTTGCAACACGATTGACGGTAACGAGCTTTTCCAGCAGTCCATCACCTTGCGCCTGTGCATCTACTCTTGCCATAACAGAACCCTTGCTCAGAATTCGAGGCCGCTTTCACGCGCGGCATCGGCCAGCGCCTTGACGCGGCCATGAAATTTAAATCCGGATCGATCAAATGCGACCCGCGTGATACCGGCAGCCTTTGCACGCTCTGCCACAACCTTGCCGACCATTGTTGCAGCCGCCGCACCACCGGTCGTTTTCACATCCTTGCGAACTTCCTTGTCGAGCGTGGATGCGCTGACCATGACCTTGTTACCGTCAGGCGAAATAACCTGTGCATAAATATGCCGCGGCGTACGATGAATACACAGGCGGTTGGCGCCCAGTGTCTTGATATGCGCGCGGGTACGACGGGCGCGGCGCAAACGTGTCTCTTTCTTGTCCATAGCTCTACCTATTTTTTCTTCGCTTCTTTGCGGACGACCTGTTCATCCGCGTAACGAACACCCTTGCCCTTGTACGGCTCCGGCGGACGGAATGCGCGTATTTCGGCTGCAACCTGCCCGACCCTCTGCTTGTCGCAGCCCTTGATGACGATTTCAGTCTGGCTGGGCGTATCCGCAGTCACGCCGTCGGGTAATGTGTAATCAACCGGGTGTGAAAAGCCCAGCGTCAGGTTGAGCACCTTGCCCTTCGACTGGGCGCGGTAGCCCACGCCGACCAGTTCCAGCTTCTTTTCGAAACCATCGCTGACACCGACCACCAGGTTATTCAGGACCGCCCGCGTGGTCCCGGCCAGCGCATTGGCCGCCTTGGATCCATCGCGCGCCTTGACCATCAACTCGGCATCCTGACGGGACATTTCCACCTGACCGTGAATCGTATGCTCAAGCGTGCCCTTCGGGCCCTTCACGGTGATGTGCTGGCCGCTCTCTGTAATCTCGACCGAAGCCGGGACGGGAATTGGTTGGTTCGCTATTCTGGACATGTCGTTATCCGCCTATCAACTCACTATGCACAGGACTTCACCGCCCTGGCCGGCAGCACGTGCCTGGCGGTCGCTCATCACACCCTTGGAGGTAGAGACAATCGCAACACCGAGGCCATTCTGGATACTGGGGATGTCGTCCTTGCCCTTGTACAGGCGCAGGCCAGGACGGCTGGCACGCTGGATTTTCTCAATCACCGGCCTGCCATCGTAGTATTTCAGCATGACGGTCAGTACCAGCTTGCCTTCCATGTCCGCCGTGGAGAAATCGGTTATATAACCCTCGTCTTTCAGCACAGAGGCAATCGCACACTTCAGCTGTGAAGACGGCATCGACACTTCCACCTTGCTGGCGGACTGCCCGTTGCGAATACGGGTCAGAAAATCTGCTATGGGATCAGTCATCATGATAGTTTACCAGCTTGCCTTGATCAGCCCCGGGATGTCGCCACGCATGGCGGCCTCACGCAGCTTGTTTCTGGAAAGTCCGAATTTACGGTAATAGCCATGCGGCCTGCCAGTCACGCGGCAGCGGTTGCGTCCGCGCACAGGACTGGCGTCACGCGGCTGCTCCTGCAGCTTCAACTGCGCCGCATATCGCTCATCATAGGAACTGGAAGGGCTCTTGATGAGCGCCTTCAGTTCAGCACGCCTGGCGGCATATCTTTTAACGGCCCGGGTACGCTTGTGCTCGCGGGCGATCATTGAACTCTTGGCCATGCTCCTACCTCATTGCCTGAACGGGAAATTGAACGCAGCCAGCAGCGCGCGCCCTTCTTCATCCGTTTTGGCAGTTGTTGTAAATGTAATGTCCATCCCGCGCAGCTCGTCGATCTTGTCGTAATCGATTTCCGGGAAAATTATCTGTTCCTTCACGCCCATGTTGTAATTGCCGCGTCCGTCGAAGGCCTTCGGATTCATCCCGCGGAAATCCCGGATACGCGGTATGGCTATATTGATCAGGCGGTCCAGGAATTCATACATTTGCTCACGGCGCAGGGTTACCTTGCAGCCAACCGGCCAGCCTTCACGCAGCTTGAAACCGGCAACCGACTTGCGCGCCTTGATCACAATCGGTTTCCGGCCGGCAATCTTGGTCATATCACTGACGGCATGTTCCATGACCTTGCGGTCGGCAACAGCCTCACCGACACCCATGTTCAGGGTGATCTTGGTGATCTTCGGGATCTCCATGGGATTCTTGTAATCGAACTGCTCCTTGAGCTGCCCAACGACTGATTCAGTGTAATAGTTTTTTAACCTGGTCATATCTGTTTACCGTTCGATCAGACGTCCACAACTTCGTCTGTGGACTTGTAATAACGCACCTTGCGACCATCTTCCAGTATCCTGAACCCGATCCTGTCGCCTTTCTCGGTCTGCGGGTTGAACAACATGATATTGGACGGGTCAATCGGCATTTCCTTTTCAATAATACCGCCCGGCACACCACGGTTCGGGTTTGGCTTGGTGTGGCGCTTTGCCATGTTGACATCCGCCACTACCAGGCGACCATCCGCCAGCACATTTAGCACGCTGCCGCGCTTGCCCTTGTCTTTACCTGCGATCACGATAACGTCATCGCCCTTCTTGATCCTGTTCATGGTCTCTTCCTACAGAACTTCAGGTGCCAGCGAAATAATCTTCATGAAACGTTCGCTGCGCAACTCACGGGTTACCGGGCCGAAAATACGTGTCCCGATCGGCTGCAGCTGCGTATTGAGCAGAACAGCTGCATTACCATCAAAACGTATCAGGGAACCGTCCGGGCGACGCACGCCCTTGCGAGTCCGCACCACAACCGCGTTATAAACCTCGCCTTTTTTTACCTTGCCGCGCGGAATCGCTTCCTTGACGCTGACCTTGATAATGTCGCCTATACGCGCATAGCGGCGGTGCGAACCACCCAATACCTTGATGCACATCAGTCGGCGCGCGCCGCTGTTGTCCGCCACATCAAGCATTGTCTGCATCTGTATCATGCTGTTATTCCATTTATCTCGTTATGCCAACCGGGACCGCTACTCGCTGTGCCCGATAACCTCAACCAGTTTCCATGACTTGGTTTTCGAAAGCGGACGACACTGTTCTATGGACACCAGGTCGCCCTCATTGCAGACATTCTCTGCATCATGGATATGCAGCTTTGTGGAGCGGCGAATATACTTGCCGTAGACCGGATGCTTTACCTTGCGCTCGATCAGCACGGTGGCGGACTTGTCCATCTTGTTGCTGACCACCCTGCCGGTGACCGTACGCGCTGCCTGTGTCGTTTCACTCATAATGCGTCACTCGCCTTTTCTTTTTCGGTCAATACGGTATTAATGCGTGCAATATCCTTGCGAACCTTTTTGACCTGGTCTGGACGGGACAACTGTCCGGTACCACGTTGCATGCTGAGACTGAATTTTTCGCGCAGCAGATTATGCAGCTCTATCCTGAGCTCGCTGACCGTCTTTGATCTAAGTTCCTGGGCGTTCATCACAATAATGTCCGTGCTATGAATTTTGTCCTGAAAGGCAGTTTTGCAGCTGCCAGCTTGAATGCCTCACGGGCAACCTCTTCCGATACGCCCTCGATTTCATACAACATGCGACCCGGCTGTATCTGGGCAATCCAGTATTCGACATTACCCTTGCCCTTGCCCTGGCGAACCTCGATCGGCTTCTTGGTGATCGGCACATCCGGGAATACGCGAATCCAGATCTTTCCACCGCGCTTGACGTGGCGCGTAATGGTACGGCGTGCAGCCTCGATCTGGCGTGCAGTCATGCGGCCACGGTCAGTCGCCTTCAGGCCGTACTCGCCGAAGCTGACCTTGCTGCCGCGCTGCGCAAGACCACGATTGCGGCCCTTCTGCTGCTTGCGAAATTTTGTTCTCTTTGGCTGTAACATGAATGCTCTCCGCGCTTGCCTGTAATCAGGAAGCTGCCGTCTTGCGTGGTGTTTCGGCCTCGGGCTCCTCGGCCTTGCCGATGATTTCACCCTTGAATATCCACACCTTGACGCCAATCACTCCATAGGTAGTGCTGGCTTCCGCGGTACCGTAATCGATGTCGGCACGTAAAGTGTGCAGCGGCACCCGTCCTTCGCGGTACCACTCGCTACGGGCAATCTCCGCACCGTTCAGGCGCCCGCCAACCTTGATCTTGATTCCCTGTGCGCCTATACGCATTGAATTGCTCACGGCACGCTTCATGGCGCGGCGGAACATTATACGGCGCTCCAGCTGTTGCGCCACGCTTTCCGCAACCAGGGTTGCATCCAGCTCCGGCTTGCGGATTTCCTCGATATTTATGCTTACCGGGACACCCATGCGCTCGGAAACTTCCTTTCTCAGCCGGTCTATATCCTCGCCTTTCTTGCCGATAACGATACCCGGACGCGCAGTATTGATAGTAATCACTGCATTGGATGCAGGACGCGCGATCTGAATGCGGCTCACCGAGGCCTGCGACAGGCGCTTCTTGATGTAAGCACGGATTTCGAGATCCATATTCAGGTAATCGGCAAAATTATCCGAGTCGGCATACCACGTGGACGTCCAGTCCTTGACGATGCCCAGCCTGATTCCTGTTGGATGTACTTTCTGACCCATTCTCTTTTATGCCTCTGCCTGGTTGTTAATCAGCAACGGTTACGGTGATGTGACTGCTGCGTTTCAGAATTCGTGTACCACGGCCCTTGGCACGTGCACGAAAGCGTTTCATGGTGCGTGCTTCGTTCACATAAATGGCCGCCACTTTCAGTTCATCGATATCGGCGCCCTCGTTATGCTCGGCATTCGCAATTGCGGACTCCAGCACCTTGCGAACCAGTTCGGCCGATTTCTTCTGACTGTAGGTCAGCAGGTTGAGCGCCTTCTCAACCGGCATGCCGCGCACCTGGTCAGCGACCAGACGGCATTTCTGTGGCGAAATATGTACTTGTTTCAATGTTGCGCTGACCTGCATCAGACTATCCTCTTACTTCGCTTTCCGGTCGCCAACGTGACCCTTGAAGGTACGCGTCAGGGCAAACTCGCCCAACTTGTGGCCGACCATGTTTTCATTGATCAGGACCGGCACGTGCTGACGGCCGTTATGTACAGCGATCGTCAGGCCAACCATCTCGGGCAGCACCATCGAACGGCGCGACCAGGTCTTGATCGGACGCTTGTTGTTTTCCGCAACCGCCTTCTCCACCTTTTTCTGCAGGTGAGTATCGATAAACGGTCCCTTTCTGATTGAACGTGCCACGGTTAAGTCCTCAGTCTCTATTTCTTGTTACGGCGTCTAACGATCATGCCATCGGTGCGCTTGTTACTGCGCGTGCGATAACCCTTGGCCGGCGTGCCCCACGGACTCACGGGATGACGGCCGCCGGAGGTACGGCCTTCGCCGCCACCATGCGGGTGGTCAACCGGATTCATGGCAACGCCACGCACCGTCGGGCGACGACCGCGCCAGCGCGCTGCCCCTGCCTTGCCGAGCGACCGCAGGCCATGTTCGACGTTGCCGACCTCGCCAATTGTGGCGATGCAATCAGCCAGTATTTTACGCATTTCCCCGGAGCGCAACCGCAACGTCGCATGCTCGGCGGTTCGCGCAACGAGCTGGGCACTGTTACCGGCACTGCGGGCCATCTGGCCGCCCTTGCCCGGCTTCATTTCAATGTTGTGAACCAGCGTGCCAACCGGGATATTGCGCATCGGCATAGCATTACCGGCCTTGATCGGTGCATCACTGCCGTTGCGAATTTCATCTCCCGCTTTCACACCTTTCGGCGCCAGGATGTAGCGGCGCTCACCATCCGCGTATAACAGCAGCGCCAGGTGGGCCGATCGGTTGGGATCGTATTCGATGCGCTCCACTTTCGCCGGAATACCGGTCTTGTTACGCTTGAAATCAACCTGCCGGTAACGCTGTTTATGGCCGCCACCACGATGACGCGTGGTAATACGCCCGCCATTATTGCGGCCGCCCGTCTTCGACTTGGCGCTGACCAGCGCCGAATGCGGCTTGCCCTTATGCAGCCCGGGCGTGGAAACGCCGACTACAAACCGGCGGCCCGGCGATGTTGGTTTTGACTTAACAAGTGGCATCTCAGTATTCCCTGCAGCAAGTACCAGGCGTCAACCGCCGGTTACTCTGCTCCCATAAAATCGATATCGTGGCCTTCTGACAACTTGACATAGGCCTTCTTCCAGTCTGAACGACGGCCGACGGAACGTCCATGCGCCTTTACCTTGCCGCGCATATTGCTGATTTGTACGCTGTCTACCTTTACGTCAAACATCAACTCAACAGCCTTTCTCACTTCCGGCTTGCTGGCATCCTTCATTACCCTGAAAACGTACTGCCGGCTTTCATCTGCTATACGGCTGCTCTTTTCCGACACGATCGGCGCCAGCAGTATATTCATCAATCTTTCCTGGTTCATGCGAGCCGCTCCTCCAGTTGTTTCAGGGCTTCTGCGGTCACCAGCACTTTCTCGAAACCGATCAGGCTGACCGGGTCTGCTCCTGCAACGTCACAGACAGCCACGCGCGGCAGGTTGCGGGCCGCCAGGTACAGGTTGTCATCCGGCTGGTCGCTGATAATCAGGACATTATCGAGGCCAAGACCGGCAAGTTTGCCGGCAAGCTCTTTTGTCCTGGGCGCATCGACAGCGAACTTGTCGATCGCCACCAGCCTGTCCTGGCGCACCAGTTCGGACAGGATCGAACGCATCGCAGCACGGTACATCTTGCGGTTGATCTTCTGCGCATAATCACGCGGCGTCGACGCAAACGTCGCGCCGCCTCCACGCCAGATCGGGCTGCGGATCGTTCCGGCACGGGCGCGGCCGGTACCTTTCTGCCGCCACGGCTTGACGCCGCCTCCACTGACCTGTGAACGCGTCTTCTGCTGCGACGTGCCGGCACGGTTTGCCGCCATGCAGGCGGTCACGACCTGGTGAACCAGCGCTTCCCTGAATGCCTGTCCAAAGTTTTCGTCAGAGACGCTGACGGAACCGGAACCTTGTAACTGCAATTTCATCATGCCGCTCCTAACGTGCCTTCACTGCCGGGCGAATAATGACATCGCCACCCTTTGACCCGGGCACCGCGCCTTTCACGAGCAACAGCTTGCGCTCGGCATCCACTCGAACCACTTCGAGGTTCTGGGTGCTGCGGCGGACATTTCCCATATGACCGGACATTTTCTTGCCCTTGAATACACGGCCGGGCGTCTGGCACTGGCCGATGGAACCGGGCGCACGATGCGAAATCGAGTTGCCGTGGGTTGCGTCCTGCATACGGAAATTGTAGCGCTTGATCACACCTGCAAATCCCTTGCCGATCGATGTACCGGTCACATCGACGTGCTGCCCTTCCTCGAACATCTCGACATTGATTTCATTGCCCGGCTGCAGATCTTCACCCTCACCTTCCGTAAGGCGGAATTCCCAGACCTTGCGTCCCGCCTCGGTGCCGGCCTTTGCAAAATGCCCGGCCATCGGGCGCGTAACGCGTGACGCGCGGCGCGCGCCGGTAGTCACCTGCAGTGCACGGTAGCCGTCATTTTCGATGGTCTTCATCTGCGTAATGCGATTCGGCTCGACCGAAATGACTGTAACAGGCACAGCGACGCCGTCATCCTTGATGATGCGTGTCATTCCCTCTTTGCGCCCAACGATTCCGATAGTCATGTTTATATCCCGGTTAGTTCAGCTTGATTTGAACATCCACGCCCGCGGCCAGGTCCAGCTTCATCAATGCATCCACGGTTTTTTCCGTCGGGTCCACAATATCCATCAGTCGCTTGTGGGTACGGATTTCGTACTGGTCACGCGCATCCTTGTTGACATGCGGTGAAATCAGCACGGTGAAACGCTCTTTCCGTGTCGGCAGCGGGATTGGCCCGCGTACCTGCGCACCGGTGCGCCTGGCAGTCTCGACAATTTCAGCCGCCGACTGGTCGATCAGCCTGTGATCGAAAGCCTTGAGGCGAATCCGGATTCTCTGGTTGCTCATATCATTTCAGTCCGGGAACAGGCTTAAACCTGTCCCCTGTTAGGTTTATTCAAGGATCTTCGACACCACGCCGGCGCCCACGGTACGGCCACCCTCGCGAATCGCGAAACGCAGTCCGTCTTCCATTGCAATCGGCGCTATCAGCGACACCGTCATCTTGATGTTGTCGCCCGGCATCACCATCTCCACGCCTTCCGGCAAATCACACGCACCCGTTACGTCCGTCGTGCGAAAATAAAACTGCGGACGGTAATTACTGAAAAACGGCGTGTGACGACCACCCTCGTCCTTGCTCAGAATGTATACCTCACACTCAAACTTCGTGTGCGGCTTGATGCTCCCCGGCTTGCACAGCACCTGGCCACGCTCCACCTCTTCACGCTTGGTGCCACGCAACAACACACCCACGTTGTCTCCCGCCTGACCCTGGTCCAGCAACTTCCTGAACATCTCAACACCCGTGCACGTCGTCTTCAGCGTGTCCTTGATGCCGACAATCTCCAGCTCCTCGCCAACCTTGACGACGCCGCGCTCCACGCGCCCCGTCACCACCGTGCCACGACCCGAAATCGAAAATACGTCCTCAACCGGCATCAGAAAATCACCGTCGATCGCCCGCTCCGGCTCCGGTATGTACTTGTCCATCTCCTCAACCAGCTTCACGATCGACGGCACACCGATATCACTGGTGTCGCCTTCCAGCGCCTTCAGCGCCGAACCCGTCACGATCGGCGTGTCATCACCCGGGAAATCATAGGAGTCCAGCAGCTCGCGAATCTCCATCTCCACCAGCTCCAGCAGCTCGGCGTCATCAACCTGGTCCGCCTTGTTCATGTATACCAGTATGTAAGGCACACCCACCTGACGACTCAGCAAAATGTGCTCGCGCGTCTGCGGCATCGGACCGTCCGCCGCACTCACCACCAGGATCGCTCCGTCCATCTGCGCCGCACCCGTGATCATGTTCTTCACGTAGTCCGCGTGTCCCGGGCAGTCCACGTGCGCGTAATGACGCGCCGGCGACTCGTACTCCACGTGCGCCGTCGCAATCGTGATGCCGCGCTCGCGTTCCTCCGGCGCATTGTCAATCTGGTCATACGCCTTGAACTCGCCACCCTGCAGCTCCGCCATCACCTTCGTGATCGCCGCCGTCAACGTCGTCTTGCCATGATCAACGTGACCAATGGTGCCTACGTTCACATGCGGTTTGGTACGCTCAAATTTTTCCTTGGACACGACTGTTTTCCTCTTTATTCGTCAGTTCAATAATCAGGAAGCTTTTCTAAGCACGGCATCCGCGATGGTTGCAGGTGCCTCATTGTATTTCTCGAATTCCATTGAATAGGTCGCACGACCCTGCGTTGCCGAACGCAGGTCTGTGGAGTAGCCGAACATCTCGGCCAGCGGCACTTCTGCACGAATAATTTTGCCGCCCGGACTGTCGTCCATGCCATGAGTGATCCCGCGACGACGGTTCAGGTCGCCCATCACATCACCGAGGTAGTCCTCCGGCGTTACCACTTCAACTTTCATAATCGGTTCGAGCAGTACCGGGTTAGCCTTGAGTGCGCCGTCCCTGAAAGCCATGGAGCCGGCGATTTTAAACGCCATCTCGCTGGAGTCAACGTCATGATACGAACCGTCAAACAGCGTGACCTTTACGTCCACCACCGGGTATCCGCCGATCACCCCGTTCTCCATCTGCTCCCGCACACCCTTGTCGACCGAGGATATATATTCTCTCGGCACAGCACCGCCGACGATGGCATTCTCGAACTCGTATGCTTCGCCAGCCGCCCTGGGTTCCAGCCTCAGCCAGACATGACCATACTGTCCACGCCCGCCGGACTGGCGTACAAACTTGCCTTCCTGCTCGACCGACTTGCGAATGGTCTCGCGGTAGGCAACCTGTGGCGCACCGACATTGGCAGCGACGCTGAACTCGCGTTTCATACGATCAACGATAATATCCAGGTGCAGTTCGCCCATCCCGGAGATAATGGTCTGACCGGACTCCTCATCGGTCCGTACGCGGAAAGACGGGTCTTCCTTGGCCAGCTTCTGCAGTGCGATACCCATCTTTTCCTGGTCCGCCTTGGTCTTCGGCTCGACGGCGACCGAAATAACCGGTTCAGGGAAATCCATGCGCTCCAGTGTGATGATATGCTCCGGATTACACAGCGTATCACCGGTGGTTACATCCTTCAGACCGACGGCTGCCGCGATATCGCCGGCCAGCACTTCCTTGATCTCTTCACGGCTGTTGGCATGCATCTGCAGAATGCGCCCGATGCGTTCCTTCTTGCCCTTGACCGGGTTGTACACGCTGTCACCGGACTTCAGCACGCCGGAGTAGACACGGAAGAAAGTCAGGTTGCCGACAAACGGGTCGGTCGCGATTTTGAATGCCAGCGCCGCAAACGGCACATTGTCCGCTGCCTCGCGCTCGGCCAGTGTTTCATCTGCATCATCAAGGTGTCCCTTGATGGCGGGCACGTCCAGCGGTGACGGCATGAAATAAATCATGGCATCCAGCATGGCCTGCACGCCCTTGTTCTTGAATGCGGAACCGCACAACGCCGGTACGATCTCGTTGGACAGGGTGCGGCTGCGAATACCACTGCGAATTTCGTCCTCGGACAGGTCACCCTGGTCGAGGTATTTCTCCATCAGGTCTTCCGTAGCCTCGGCCGCAGCTTCCACCATGTGTTCGCGCCAGGTATTGCAGTCGTCCAGCATGTCCGCAGGAATATCCCGCTCTTCGTAGGTGGTGCCCCTGTCCGCCTCATTCCAGTAAATGGCCTTCATGCGGACCAGGTCGACCACGCCCTGGAACTTTTCTTCTGCGCCGATAGGTAACTGCATTGGTACCGCATCGGCACCGAGGCGTTCCTTAACCTGCCTGATGACGCGCAGGAAGTCGGCGCCGGCACGGTCCATCTTGTTGATAAAGGCCATGCGCGGCACGTGATACTTGTTGGCCTGGCGCCAGACCGTTTCCGACTGCGGCTCTACGCCGCCGACGGCACAGAATACGGCACAGGCGCCGTCGAGAACGCGCAACGACCGTTCCACCTCGATGGTGAAATCCACGTGGCCGGGAGTGTCGATAATATTGATGCGGTGCTGCGGGAACTGCTGGTCCATACCCTTCCAGAAACAGGTGGTCGCCGCGGAGGTAATGGTGATGCCGCGCTCCTGCTCCTGCTCCATCCAGTCCATAACCGCGGCGCCATCATGCACCTCGCCGATTTTGTGCGATACGCCCGTGTAGAACAGGATGCGCTCTGTCGTGGTCGTCTTGCCGGCATCGATGTGAGCCATGATGCCGACATTACGATAGCGCTCTAGTGGTGTAGTACGTGGCACTGTTCTGTTCCGGATCGTATATATAATAAGGTGTTTGCTGTGTTACCAGCGGTAATGCGAGAAGGCCTTGTTGGCTTCTGCCATGCGGTGCGTATCTTCGCGTTTCTTTACGGCTGAACCACGGCTTTCTGCCGCGTCCATCAACTCACCCGCCAGTCGCAACGGCATGGACTTTTCGCTGCGCTTGCGCGCCGCATCCAGCACCCAGCGCATGGCCAGCGTGGTACGGCGTACCGGCCGCACTTCAACCGGCACCTGGTAGGTGGCACCGCCAACACGGCGGGATTTCACCTCGACCATCGGGCGCACGTTATCCAGCGCCTTGTCCAGCACTTCGACCGGGTCTTCGTTACCCTTGCCGGCAATCTGGTCCAGTGCACCGTAAATAATGCGTTCGGCGACCGATTTCTTGCCGGACTGCATCACCATGTTGATGAACTTGGCCAGCATGAGATTCCCGTACTTGGGATCAGGCAGGACTTCACGTGAACCGATGACTCTTCTTCTGGACATTACTGTTACTCGCTATCCGTTCGTTTCAATGGGTATCAGGACTTCGGACGCTTGGCGCCGTACTTGGATCGGCCCTGGCGACGACTGGTGACACCGGAGGTGTCGAGACTGCCGCGCACGGTGTGATAACGCACACCCGGCAAGTCCTTCACGCGGCCACCGCGAATCAGCACCACCGAGTGCTCCTGCAGGTTATGGCCTTCACCACCAATATATGTGGTTACTTCAAAACCGTTGGTCAGCCGCACGCGGGCGACCTTGCGCAACGCGGAGTTCGGCTTTTTCGGGGTCGTGGTGTACACGCGCGTACAAACACCGCGCTTCTGGGGGCAGGCCTCCAGTGCGGGTACATTACTTTTTTCCCGCTTGCGGGAACGCGGCTTGCGCACTAACTGATTGATTGTTGCCATTAAACCTAAACCCTGAAGTTTGAAATGGGAATTAATTCTAAAGTCATGAAAACAAACGACAGGCCGGCAAGGCCGGCCTGTCGAGAGAAGCGGAATTCTAGTAACAGGGCAGCGCCCTGTCAAGCTGGAATCAGAAACAATCTCATCATACTGCGTGGGCCGCGTTATTGTCCGGGATGCGGGCCTGCAAATTGCGCCCCCGGCGCAGAACTCGATACCGGCAGGCAGAAAACACCGGAGGCCGGCATCCCGGGCGCAACCCCTTGGGGACCGGTCTCTTTTGGCCCAAATCCTTGTTACGCCCCGACGCCCCCGCGCCGCGCCGTGAACCGGAATCGTCACGATCGCGGCGCGGGGGGATGCTCCGCCGGGCGCTAATCTTCCGTGGTCGGCTCCACCGTGGCCTCCTCGGCCGGGCTGTCTTCAGTCGCGTCGACCGCCGCCATTTCCTCGGCGATATCGATCGGGGTGACTTCACGCTGACGACGCCGTTCCTCGTGGTAGGCCAGCCCGGTACCTGCAGGGATCAGCCGGCCCACGATGACGTTCTCCTTCAGGCCACGCAGGGGATCACGGCTGCCACGGACCGATGCCTCGGTCAGCACACGGGTGGTCTCCTGGAACGAGGCCGCCGAAATGAAGGATTCGGTTGCCAGCGACGCCTTGGTGATACCCAGCAGCAGCGGCATCCATGAGGCCGGCTGCTTGTCCTTGCGCAACAGCTGCTCGCTCTCCTCCAGCACGCGGGACCGCTCGATTTGCTCACCCTTGAGGTAACGACTGTCATTACCCTCCAGAATCTCGGCCTTGCGCAACATCTGCCGCAGAATAACCTCGATGTGCTTATCGTTAATCTTTACACCCTGCAGGCGGTAGACATCCTGGATCTCCTTGACCAGGTATTCCGCCATGGTGGAAGTACCCAGCAGGCGCAGGATGTCATGGGCACTGGGCTCGCCATCCACCAGCGTTTCACCCTTTTCGACATGCTCGCCCTCGAAAATGGTGACGTGGCGCCATTTCGGGATCAATTCCTCGTGGGTGTTACCGTCATTGTCGGTTATGACCACCCGCTGTTTGCCCTTGGTGTCCTTGCCGAAGCCCACGGTACCGGAGATATCGGCGAGGATAGCCGGCTCCTTCGGCTTGCGGGCCTCGAACAGGTCGGCAACACGCGGCAGACCACCGGTGATATCACGGGTCTTGGAGGATTCCTGCGGTATGCGCGCAATGACGTCACCGACGCTGACCTCGACACCGTCCTCCAGGGCCACGACGGCGCCGGCCGGCAGGAAGTACTGCGCGTCCAGGTCGGTGCCAGCCAGTTTCAGGGGAGCACCCTTTGCATCGACCAGCTTGACCATGGGGCGCAGGTCCTTGCCGGCCGAACCACGCGACTTGGGATCGGTAATCACCTTGCTGGTCAGGCCGGTAATTTCGTCGGTAGATTCCTGTACCGTGACACCGTCGATGAAATCACTGAATTTTGCGACACCCGCCACCTCGGTCACGATCGGATGGGTGTGCGGGTCCCAGTTCGCAATAACGCTGCCGCCCTTGACCGAATCACCGTCGGCCACGCTGATGACGGAACCATAAGGCACTTTGTAACGTTCACGTTCACGACCAAATTCATCCACCAGTCCGATTTCACCGGAGCGCGACACGGCGACCAGGTTTTTATTCTTGTTGGTGACCGTCTTGATGTTATGCAGGCGCACCTCACCGGTCGCCTTGACTTCCACACTGTTGACCGTGGCCGCACGGCTGGCCGCGCCGCCGATATGGAAAGTACGCATGGTCAGCTGCGTGCCGGGTTCACCAATGGACTGCGCCGCAATCACACCGATTGCTTCGCCGATATTGACCATATGTCCGCGCGCCAGGTCACGACCGTAACAGGCGGCACACACGCCGTAGCGATTATTGCAGGTAATCGGCGAACGTACTTTCATCACGTCCACGCCGGCACTTTCCAGCTGGTCAACCCATTCCTCATCCAGCAGGGTATTGTGTGGCGCTATCACGTCGTCAGTCCCCGGGCGGCATACATTTTCAGCCGTCAGCCGGCCCAGAACGCGCTCCCGCAAGGGTTCAACCACATCGCCACCTTCAACCAGCGGTGTCAATTCAAGCCCCCCGTCAGTACCACAGTCTTCGCCGATGACGACCAGGTCCTGTGCAACATCCACCAGGCGACGGGTCAGATAACCCGAGTTCGCCGTTTTCAGTGCGGTATCGGCCAGGCCCTTGCGCGCACCGTGCGTGGATATGAAGTACTGCAATACGTCGAGTCCCTCACGGAAATTGGCGGTAATCGGCGTCTCGATGATCGAGCCGTCCGGCTTTGCCATCAGGCCGCGCATGCCGGCCAGCTGGCGAATCTGCGCGGCGGAACCACGCGCACCGGAGTCGGCCATCATGTAGACCGAATTGAATGACGGCTGCCTGACCTTGTTACCCTTGGCGTCGATTTTTTCCTCGGTACCGAGGGTGTCCATCATGGCCTTGGCCACCTGGTCATTGGTGCGCGACCAGATGTCCACTACCTTGTTGTAACGCTCGCCCATGGTCACCAGGCCGGAGGTGTACTGGTTCTCGATTTCGAAAACCTCTTCCTCCGCCTCGCCAAGGATCTTTGCCTTGACATCGGGAATGGTCATGTCGTTGATGCCGAATGAAACTGCTGCGCGGGTTGCGTATGAAAAACCCATGTACATCAGCTGGTCAGCAAAAATAACCGTTTCCTTCAGGCCAACCCGCCGATAACAGTCATTGATCAGGCTGGAGATGGCCTTCTTGGTCATGTCCCTGTTGACCAGGTCGAATGTCAGGCCCTCGGGAAGAATCTCGGACAACAGCGCGCGTCCCACGGTGGTATCTACCCGCCCGTAAACTTCCTTTGCATTACCCGCATCATCGAACTCGAGTCGACGGATCCTGACCTTGACCTTTGCATGCACTGACACGTGGCCGCCCTGGTAGGCACGGTGAACTTCCGAAACATCAGCGAACACCATACCCTCGCCCTTGGCATTGATGGATTCACGCGACAGGTAATACAGGCCAAGCACCACGTCCTGTGACGGCACGATAATCGGCTCGCCGTTGGCAGGTGAAAGAATATTGTTGGATGACATCATCAGCGCACGCGCTTCCAGCTGCGCCTCGATGGACAACGGTACATGCACCGCCATCTGGTCGCCGTCGAAGTCGGCATTGAATGCAGCACACACCAGCGGGTGCAGCTGAATCGCCTTGCCCTCGATCAGTACCGGCTCGAATGCCTGGATACCGAGACGGTGCAGCGTGGGTGCACGGTTCAGCATGACCGGGTGCTCGCGGATGACTTCTTCAAGGATATCCCAGACTTCAGGTCCTTCGCGCTCAACCAGCTTCTTGGCTGCCTTGATAGTCGTAGCGAGACCGCGCAGTTGCAGCTTGCTGAAGATGAATGGCTTGAACAGTTCCAGCGCCATGCGCTTGGGCAGGCCGCACTGGTGCAGTTTCAGGGTCGGGCCCACCACGATCACGGAACGGCCGGAATAATCGACGCGCTTGCCGAGCAGGTTCTGGCGGAAACGCCCCTGCTTGCCCTTGATCATGTCGGCAAGGGATTTCAGCGGGCGCTTGTTGGTGCCGGTAATGGCACGGCCACGGCGACCGTTATCCAGCAGTGCATCGACCGATTCCTGCAGCATGCGTTTTTCGTTACGCACGATAATATCGGGCGCACTCAGTTCCAGCAGCCGTTTCAGTCGATTGTTACGATTGATCACCCGGCGGTACAGGTCGTTCAGGTCGGAGGTCGCAAAACGGCCGCCATCGAGCGGTACCAGCGGGCGCAGTTCCGGTGGCAGCACCGGCAGTACGTTCATCACCATCCATTCAGGCTTGTTGCCGGACTCAATGAACGACTCGACCAGCTTGAGCCGCTTTGCAAATCGTTTCAGCTTGGTCTCGGACTTGGTGGCGCCGCTTTCCTCGCGCAGCTTGACGGCCTCGACCTGCAGATCGATACCTTTCAGCAGTTCAAACACGGCCTCGGCGCCCATGCGGGCATCGAACTCATCGCCGTTCTCCTGGATCGCCTCCAGGTAGGCCTCGTCGGACAGCAGCTGCCCGCGTTCCAGCGTCGTCATGCCAGGGTCGACAACCACGAATGCCTCGAAATACAGGACGCGCTCGATATCGCGCAGGGTCATGTCCAGCAGCAGGCCGATACGCGAGGGCAGCGATTTCAGGAACCAGATGTGTGCCGCCGGACTGGCCAGTTCGATGTGGCCCATGCGTTCACGGCGCACCTTGGCAAGCGTGACCTCGACACCGCACTTCTCGCAGACCACGCCGCGATGCTTGAGTCGCTTGTACTTGCCGCACAGGCACTCGTAGTCCTTCACCGGTCCGAAAATCTTGGCGCAGAAAAGCCCGTCCCGCTCCGGCTTGAAGGTGCGGTAATTGATCGTTTCGGGCTTTTTGACCTCGCCGTATGACCAGGAGCGGATCATGTCGGGCGATGTTAAACCGATGCGAATCGCATCGAACTCATCGGTATGACCCTGCGGTTTCAGTAAATTAAGTAAGTCTTTCATCGTCTCTCCTGTAAATGGAGTATCGAGTTGCCGGTTACGGTTGCGAGGCTTGCCTGGCTACCGGTTACTGGCTACTGTTTTAATCCTGTTCCAGTTCAATGTTCAGTCCGAGGGAACGGATTTCCTTCACCAGCACGTTGAATGATTCCGGCATGCCGGCATCCATGTGGTGATTACCGTCAACAATGTTCTTGTACATCTTGGTACGGCCGTTCACGTCATCGGATTTCACTGTGAGCATTTCCTGCAAGGTGTAAGCGGCGCCATAGGCCTCGAGCGCCCACACTTCCATTTCACCGAAGCGCTGCCCGCCGAACTGCGCCTTGCCGCCCAGCGGCTGCTGTGTAACCAGGCTGTACGGGCCGGTGGAACGGGCATGCATCTTGTCGTCCACCAGGTGATTCAGCTTCAGCATGTACATGTAGCCCACGGTCACCTCGCGATCGAAGGCATCACCGGTACGCCCGTCGAAGAGCGTGGTCTGGCCACTGACCGGCAAGTCCGCCAGGTCCAGCATGTACTTGATCTGTTCTTCCGGCGCACCGTCGAACACGGGCGTCGCCATCGGCACGCCCTTGACCAGGTTGCGCGCCAGCTCGATGATCTCGTTGTCGGTAAACGACTTCAGATCTTCCTTGCGCCCGCTGGAGTTGTAGATCTGGTCGAGGAACTTGCGGATCTCTGCAACCTTCTGCTGCGCTTCCAGCATCTTGCCGATCTTGATACCCAGGCCCTTGGCAGCCCAGCCGAGGTGTGTTTCCAGCACCTGGCCAATGTTCATGCGTGAAGGCACGCCGAGCGGGTTCAGCACGATATCGATCGAGGTGCCGTCCGCAGTGAAAGGCATGTCCTCGACCGGCTGTATCATGGAAATAACACCCTTGTTACCGTGGCGTCCGGCCATCTTGTCGCCCGGCTGGATCCTGCGCTTCACTGCAAGATAAACCTTCACCATCTTCAGCACGCCCGGCGCCAGGTCGTCACCGGCGGTCAGCTTCTGACGCTTGTCCTCCAGCCGTTGCTCGAAGTCCTTGCGCAGCTGCTTGAGCTGTTCGGCGGTCTTCTCCAGGTCGGTATTGGCATCCTCGTTACGCAGCCGGATCTCGAACCACTTGTCGCGGCCGATATCGGCAAGGTAATCCTTGGTCACCTTGGCACCGGCGGCCAGTTTGCTGGGGCCTCCCTCGGCAACCTTGCCCTGCAGCAACACACCGACACGCGTGTAGATATCATCTTCCATGATACGCAGCTGGTCGTTCAGGTCCTTGCGGACCTGCGCCATCTGCTCTTCCTGGATTTGCAGGGCACGTGCATCCTTCTCGACGCCATCGCGGGTGAATACCTGCACATCGATAACGGTCCCGTCCATGCCGCTGGGCACGCGCAGCGAGGTATCCTTCACATCGGATGCCTTTTCGCCAAAGATTGCGCGCAACAGTTTTTCTTCCGGCGTCAACTGGGTCTCGCCCTTCGGCGTAACCTTGCCGACCAGGATATCACCCGGCTTCACCTCTGCACCGATATACACGATGCCCGACTCGTCCAGCTTGGACAGTGCGCCCTCACCGACATTCGGGATATCGCCGGTGATCTCTTCGGAACCGAGCTTGGTATCACGTGCCACCGAGGTCAGTTCCTCGATGTGGATCGTGGTAAACCGGTCTTCCTCGACCACGCGTTCCGAGATCAGGATCGAGTCCTCGAAGTTATAGCCATTCCACGGCATGAAGGCGACCAGCAGGTTCTGTCCCAGCGCCAGTTCGCCAAGGTCGGTACTCGGACCGTCCGCCAGCACGTCACCGCGGGCAATCACATCGCCCGGCCTGACCAGCGGGCGCTGGTTGATACAGGTATTCTGGTTGGAACGGGTGTACTTGGTCAGGTTGTAGATATCCACGCCCGGTTCGCCGGCGACGGTCTCGTCGTCGTTGACCCGCACCACAATACGGCCGGCATCGACGGAGTCCAGCACCCCGCCGCGCCTGGCGACGACCGTCACGCCCGAGTCGATTGCCACGGTACGCTCGATGCCGGTCCCGACCAGCGGCTTCTCGGAGATCAGCGTCGGCACGGCCTGGCGCTGCATGTTGGAGCCCATCAATGCACGGTTGGCATCGTCATGCTCGAGGAACGGGATCAGCGCCGCCGCCACCGAAACGATCTGCTTCGGCGACACGTCGATATATTCCACCTTGTCCGGCGTCGTGGTCATGAACTCGTTCTTGTGACGGCAGGTGACCATATCGTCCGTGAGATTATCCTTTGCATCGACGTCTGCGTTGGCCTGGGCGATGGTGTAGCGGCCCTCCTCGATGGCCGACAGGTATTCGATATCACTGGTTACACGCCCGTTGATTACCTTGCGGTAGGGTGTTTCCAGGAATCCGTACTCATTGGTACGTGAATAAACCGCCAGCGAATTGATCAGGCCGATGTTCGGCCCTTCCGGTGTTTCAATCGGACATACACGACCGTAATGCGTCGGATGTACATCACGCACCTCGAAGCCGGCACGCTCACGTGTCAGGCCGCCCGGACCAAGCGCGGAAACACGTCGCTTGTGGGTGACTTCCGACAGCGGGTTGTTCTGGTCCATGAACTGGGACAACTGGCTGGAACCGAAGAATTCCTTGACCGCTGCCGCAACCGGCTTGGCATTGATCAGCTCCTGCGGCATCAGGCTTTCGGATTCCGCCAGGCTCAGGCGCTCCTTCACGGCACGCTCGACACGCACCAGGCCGATGCGGAATACGTTCTCCGCCATCTCGCCCACGCAGCGGATGCGACGGTTGCCGAGATGATCGATATCGTCGACAAAACCGATGCCATTACGAATATCCACCAGTGTTTTCAGCACATGCAGAATATCCGAACTGTAGCTGTTGAGTGCCTTCTTCAGCCGGCCCCAGGTGGTCGAATCGCCCTTTTCCCCGGCGGCACGGATGATCTGCACATAATTGTCATCGAGATTCGCAAATTGAATTTCGTGAGCATCGTTTTTCGGCTTGAGCTTGCCTTGCAGCTCGCTGATGATAAACACGTCATCGATCAATATGCCCGGCCCGGCGACCTCGTCCCGACCAATGCGGCGATTGAATTTCATTCGACCGACGGCTGACAGGTCGTAGCGATCACTGGTAAAGAACAGGTTCTTGAACAGGTTTTGCGCGGCATCCTTGGTCGGCGGCTCACCCGGGCGCATCATGCGGTAAATCTCCACCATGGCTTCCAGCGGAGTCGTGGTCGAATCGATGCGCAGCGTGCTGGAAATATACGGGCCGCGATCCAGGTCATTGACATACAGCGTCTTGACTTCCTTGACGCCGGACTCACGCAGTGTTTCCAGCAATTCCGCGGTTATTTCATCATTGGCATTGGCGATTATCTCGCCCGTCTCCTTGTCGATGATGTTGGTCGAAATAATCCGGCCGATCACATATTCATCCGGAACGGCCAGGGACTTGATACCGGCCTTCTCGAGCTCGCGGATATGACGCGCGGTAATGCGTCGGCCTTCTTCCACGATGACCTTGCTCTTGGCCTTGATATCGAAGCTCGCAACATCACCGCGCAGGCGCTCCGCCACCAGGTCGAGCTTGATTTCATTTTTGGTGAAATGAAAATTATTGGTCTCGAAAAACAAATCGAGGATCTGCTCATTGTCGTAACCCAGCGCACGCAACAGGATGGTGGCCGGCAGCTTGCGACGGCGGTCAATGCGGACAAACACGCAGTCCTTGGGATCGAACTCCATGTCCAGCCAGGAACCGCGGTAGGGAATCACGCGTGCCGAGAACAGCAACTTGCCGGACGAATGGGTCTTGCCCTTGTCATGATCGAAAAACACACCCGGCGACCGGTGCAACTGGGACACGATGACCCGCTCGGTGCCGTTGATGACGAAGGTGCCGTTATCCGTCATGAGCGGCAGTTCGCCCATGTAGACTTCCTGCTCCTTGATATCCTTGATCTTCTTTGAATCCGCCGGGGATTCCTTGTCATATATAATCAGGCGGACCAGGGCGCGCAACGGCGCCGCATAGGTCAGGCCGCGCATCTGGCATTCCTTGACATCGAAGGTCGGTTCACCAAGACGGTAATTCACGTAGTCGAGCGCCGCGTTACCTGAATAACTGACAATCGGGAAAACCGAACTGAAGGCCGCATGCAAGCCCTTGTCCCCGCGGGACTCCGGATCATGGTCCGCCTGCAGGAAGCCACGGTAGGACTCTATCTGCGTCGCCAGCAGGTATGGAACATCCAGTATGCTATGGCGCTCGCCAAAGTCCTTGCGAATACGTTTCTTCTCGGTGTAGCTATAAGCCATCAGTTTTCCTCTCCAATAAAGATGAAGGAATTTGTTTGCCGCCGCCGTTCAGTCAACCGGGACAGGCAGGAGCCCTGCATTCTTGCGCAGGGCACCCGTGTATTCTCAAACGACAGGCACAGGCCGGACGCATTATCTGCGACCAGCCTGTCCTGTAATTCCAGGTTTGCAATAATCACAAATGGATTGATTGCGACCTACTTACTTGAGCTCGGCGGTAGCGCCGGCTTCCTCGAGTTTCTTCTTGACGGCTTCCGCTTCGTCCTTTGATGCAGCTTCCTTCACGGTTGAAGGGACGCCTTCCACCATCTCTTTCGCCTCTTTCAGGCCCAGGCCGGTGATACCGCGAACCGCCTTGATGACCGACACCTTGTTGTCGCCGAAGCTGGACATAACCACATCGAACTCGCTCTGTTCTTCAGCAGCAGCTGCCTCGCCACCACCCGCAGCCGGTGCAACTGCAACAGCTGCGGCAGCGGATACACCGAATTTCTCTTCCATGGCGGAAATAAGGTCGACGACCTCCATTACCGACATTGCCGAGATAGTTTCCAGAATTTCTTCTTGTGAAACGGCCATAACAAATACTCCTAATCAATAATCATATGTGTGAATGGTTCAGGCTGCTTGTTGTTTCTGATCGCGAATAGCCGCCACCGTGCGAACCAGTTTGCCCGGCACCTCGTTGAGCGTACGAACGAATTTCTCCGTCGGAGCCAACATAAGCGCCATTAGCATACTGATTGCCTGGTCTCGGGTCGGGAGGCTGGCAAGCTTGTCGATAGCCGACGCTTCCAGCAACTCGCCACCCACGGACAGCATGGTGACCTCGAACTTTTCATGCGTTTTGGCGAAGTCCTTCGCCACGCGCGCGGCCGCACCCGGATCTTCCTGCGAAAATGCCAGGATCAATGGTCCGGTCAACCTGTCGCTCATGCATGCAAAGTCGGTATCTTCCAGGGCACGACGGGCCAGCGTATTTTTCACGACACGCAGATAAACGTTATCTTCGCGCGCCTTGACTCGCAGGTCGGTCAGCTCTTCGACCGTCAGGCCGCAATACTCGGCGGCAACGGCTGAAAAAGCGCCCTTCGCAACATCAGACACTTCAGCAACAACGGCCTTTTTCTCTTCAAAAGTTAATGCCATTGCATTTACCTCATCGGGAACACACGCAATGCACGCATTCCCGTCCAGTTACAATTCACCGGTCAATTTCACCGGTGCACTCTGTTTGGTGGCTTTCAGACACCACGACATACGTACATCCCTGCACATCGAAGACTGTCATTCTGCGCACCCTCTGCGCAGGCCGCCCCGTCACTACGGAACAATTAAACCCGACTCCGGGATAACCCTGTCGGCTGCCTGCGGTCTTTGACGGCCACCGATCCGGGAAACACTTCATCCCGCACCAAACAGCGCCAAACCTTTTCCGGAAAGGCTGCCAGGCCTCTCCGCTAAATTCTGTACCGGGAGATCCCCGGTTAATCACGTAATTCTGTATCTCGCCGCCCTTAAAGATCCAGCGTAGCCTGGTCGACCTGCAGTCCAGGCCCCATGGTGGTCGATATCGACACCTTCTTCAGGTAAATACCCTTGGCCGACGTCGGCTTCGCCTTGTTCAGGTCAGCCAGCAAGGCGTCCAGGTTTTCCTTCAGCGCATTCACCTCGAAATCAACCCTGCCAATCGGGCAATGGATAATGCCCGCCTTGTCGGTGCGGTAGCGCACCTGGCCCGCCTTGGCGTTTTTTACGGCGGTAGCCACATCCGGGGTTACCGTACCGACCTTCGGGTTCGGCATCAGGCCGCGCGGACCGAGTATCTGGCCAAGCTTGCCGACGACACGCATGGCATCCGGTGAGGCAATCACAACGTCAAAATCCATAATGCCTTTCTTCACGTCTTCCGCCAGGTCATCCATGCCCACGATATCCGCGCCGGCTTCCTTCGCCGCATCGGCATTCGCCCCCTGGGTAAATACCGCTACCCGTACGGTCTTGCCGGTGCCGTTCGGCAGCACCGTGGCGCCGCGCACATTCTGGTCGGACTTGCGCGGATCAACGCCGAGATTGACGCTGACGTCGACGGACTCCTTGAACTTCGTGGTGCACAGTTCCCGCAAAAGTCCGAGCGCCTCGTCAATCGGGTACTGCTTGCCGTGCTCTACTTTTTCCTGGATGGCTTTCGCCCGCTTGCTCAGTTTGGCCATGGTCCCTACTCCTTTACATCAAGGCCCATACTGCGGGCACTTCCGGCGATGATACGTACGGCTGCATCCATATCGGTGGCATTCAGGTCAGCCATCTTGGTGGTTGCAATTTCCTCCAGCTGCGCACGTGTGACCGTACCCACCTTGTCCATATTCGGGACACCTGAGCCTTTCTGGATACCGGCCGCCTTCTTCAGCAGCACCGAAGCCGGCGGCGTCTTGGTAATGAAGGTGAAGCTGCGGTCGTTATAAACCGTGATCACGACCGGGATCGGGAGACCCTTCTCGACCTTCTGCGTCTGGCCGTTGAAGGCCTTGCAGAACTCCATGATATTTACGCCATGCTGGCCCAGTGCAGGACCGACAGGCGGACTCGGATTGGCATCACCCGCCGGAACCTGCAGCTTGATGTATGCCTCGATTTTCTTGGCCATTTCGTGTAACTCCTGTGGGTGCGAACGCCTTGCGGCTCCCCTGTAAATTAAAAAATCAAATGGGGTCAGACCCCGTTTGATTTACGCCTTTTCCACCTGGCCGAATTCGAGTTCGACCGGTGTCGAGCGACCAAAGATCAGTACCGAGACCCGCAGCCGACTCTTTTCATAGTTCACTTCCTCGACAACGCCGTTGAAATCGTTGAACGGACCATCGGTCACGCGCACCACTTCCCCGACCTCGAACAGCACCTTCGGACGCGGCTTGTCGACACCTTCCTGCACGCGCTGCAGGATTGCATCGGCCTCGCGCTGCGTGATCGGCGCCGGCTTGTCAGTCGTGCCACCGATAAATCCAAGCACCTTGGGCGCATCCTTGACCAGGTGCCAGGTGTCCTCGTTCATGTCCATCTGCACCAGCACGTAACCCGGAAAGAACTTGCGCTCGCTGCGCCGCTTCGAGCCCTCGCGCATCTCGACCACCTCTTCCGTCGGCACCAGGATATCGCCGAAGGAGTCGTTCATGTGCTCGCGTGCAATACGCTCCTCGAGGGCGCGCTTGACCTGGTTCTCGAAGCCCGAGTAAGCGTGTACCACATACCATTGCAAAGACATCGTCAGCCACCTTGTCCGGTCAGTGTCTGGATCGCCGACAGCAGGAGCATGTCCAGCAACCAAAGCGCGATACCTACCAATAAAACTATGAACAGCACAGCCAGCGTAGTCTGCGTGGTCTCGGCGCGCGTCGGCCAGACAACATGCCGCACTTCACTGTGCGCACCACTGATAAATCCCATGATGCTTTTACCCGTACTGGACTGGGCCGCGATAAAAATCGCCACACCGGTTGCCGCCAGCAATCCCAGCACCCGCACCACCAGGATCTGGTCCTCGAAATGGTAAAAGGCAAAAATCGCACTGGCCAGGATCAAAACACCCGCCCATAATTTGATTCTATCCAGCGCACCACCTCCTGTTTCAGCTTTTGCGTTCATGTTTCCCCAGGGACAGCACACTTGCCTGTCCAGCTCATATTGGCAGGCCAGGAGGGAATCGAACCCCCAACCTGCGGTTTTGGAGACCGCCGCTCTGCCAATTGAGCTACTGGCCTAACTCTTCAATAGGCGCGCCCTTCGGGCGCAATTCGCGGACGCAGTCCGCTCCTAAAACATGCGGGAACGGCAACGCCGCCCCCAACCCGTTATTCAAGGATCTTCGACACCACGCCGGCGCCCACGGTACGGCCACCCTCGCGAATCGCGAAACGCAGTCCGTCTTCCATTGCAATCGGCGCTATCAGCGACACCGTCATCTTGATGTTGTCGCCCGGCATCACCATCTCCACGCCTTCCGGCAAATCACACGCACCCGTTACGTCCGTCGTGCGAAAATAAAACTGCGGACGGTAATTACTGAAAAACGGCGTGTGACGACCACCCTCGTCCTTGCTCAGAATGTATACCTCACACTCAAACTTCGTGTGCGGCTTGATGCTCCCCGGCTTGCACAGCACCTGGCCACGCTCCACCTCTTCACGCTTGGTGCCACGCAACAATACACCCACGTTGTCTCCCGCCTGACCCTGGTCCAGCAACTTCCTGAACATCTCAACACCCGTGCACGTCGTCTTCAGCGTGTCCTTGATGCCGACAATCTCCAGCTCCTCGCCAACCTTGACGACGCCGCGCTCCACGCGCCCCGTCACCACCGTGCCACGACCCGAAATCGAAAATACGTCCTCAACCGGCATCAGAAAATCACCGTCGATCGCTCGCTCCGGCTCCGGTATGTACTTGTCCATCTCATCAACCAGCTTCACAATCGACGGCACACCGATATCACTGGTGTCGCCTTCCAGCGCCTTCAGCGCCGAACCCGTCACGATCGGCGTGTCATCACCCGGGAAATCATAAGAGTCCAGCAGCTCGCGAATCTCCATCTCCACCAGCTCCAGCAGCTCGGCGTCATCAACCTGGTCCGCCTTGTTCATGTATACCAGTATGTAAGGCACACCCACCTGACGACTCAGCAAAATGTGCTCGCGCGTCTGCGGCATCGGTCCGTCCGCTGCACTCACCACCAGAATCGCTCCGTCCATCTGCGCCGCACCCGTGATCATGTTCTTGACGTAGTCCGCGTGTCCCGGGCAGTCCACGTGCGCGTAATGACGCGCCGGCGACTCGTACTCCACGTGCGCCGTCGCAATCGTGATGCCGCGCTCGCGTTCCTCCGGCGCATTGTCAATCTGGTCATACGCCTTGAACTCGCCACCCTGCAGCTCCGCCATCACCTTCGTGATCGCCGCCGTCAACGTCGTCTTGCCATGATCAACGTGACCAATGGTGCCTACGTTCACATGCGGTTTGGTACGCTCAAATTTTTCCTTGGACATTTCGCCTGACTCCCGTAACGGTTAGTGCTTACGTATATAAATAGATAAATCCGTTCTGACCTGGAGCCCATAACCGGATTTGAACCGGTGACCTCTTCCTTACCAAGGAAGTGCTCTACCGACTGAGCTATATGGGCAAATTTAAATGGGGTCAGGCCCCGATTTCAGAGTCTGACCCCATTTAAATTTGGAGCGGGTGATGGGAATCGAACCCACATCATCAGCTTGGAAGGCTGAGGTTCTACCGTTGAACTACACCCGCCAGGCTTATCGCCCCTGTAAATTTACTTTCTAATCATGTGCTTCCACCATCTGGTGGAGGGGGGAGGATTTGAACCTCCGAAGGCTGAGCCGTCAGATTTACAGTCTGATCCCTTTGACCACTCGGGAACCCCTCCAAAAATGCAAGCCCGCTATTGTCTTGCAGGACCCTCAGGGTGTCAACAGAAATAGCGGTTGATTGGAGAAAGTAACTGGCATCGTCGCAAAGTTATCCGACAGCGAAATCTGTTATTCACTATTGTCTTCCCTGCGGGTCTGTTCCAGAATAGGCGCCAACAACAAAGTGTCCCGGGGCGCGGAACCGAGGTACACGACCTGTTTCGACAGGCATAGATTAATTATAAATATCAATAGGCTATCGGGGGATAGACTATGGACCGCAGGCTCTACTTGTTAATACCGGACCGCCAGCACGCCCTTGAGGTGGTTGACGAACTCGTCGGGCACGGCATCGATACCGCGCACATGCACGCCATCGGCGACCAGCGCACCCGCCTCGACGGGCTGCCGGATGCCGAATTACGACAATGGAATGGCGGCAGGCGGCGGGTCAACAAGATTTTCTGGCTGGCCAACCTCGCCTGCTTTGCTGCCGCGCTGGTCACCCTGATCATCATGCCGGCACTCAATGGCTTTAACGGATGGCTGCTGCTACCTGTCGCGGTCATGGTGATAAATTTCATGGTCGGCCTGCATTTCACCAATATTCCCAACACCCACCTGGGCAAATTCCGCGATGCACTGGCCCACGGCGAAATACTCTTGCTGGTTGATGTCCCCGAATCCCGGGTCGCCGAAGTCGAAACGGATATCCACCGGCGCCATCCCGAAGCGGCAGTTGGCGGTGTCAGCTGGGGCACCCAGGCCTATGGCCTGTAAGTTTATATTTTACAATAGGTTATAGCGTCTCACACAACCCGCCCGGACGGCGGCTAGTGACTGAAATGGCCGTGGCGGGTGCCGTCTCCCAGCAGGACACTGAAGCCTTCGGCGGTGACATGGATCAGTTGCTCATGATCACCGGCCTCGAAATAGATATCCGGCTGTTCGGCAATCGCGTCATCCACCAGCGTTTCAATGCCGTAGGCCGGGCCGATGGCCGGCAACGCACCGATTTCGCAGTCCGAGAACAGGGCGCCCAGCTCACCCTCGGTGGCCAGTCCCAGGCTGCGGTTCATCAAACGACGCAACTCGCCGAGGTCGACCTGGCGGTTTGCCGGCAGCACCACCATCAGGTAACCATGCTCGTCTTCCAGGACCACTGACTTGGCCAGCCGCGACCCGGACACATGCGAGGCCTGCGCGCTTTCGCCGCTTGACCCGGTGTGCGGATGGGTCAGGACGTCGTAGGCCACATCATGATCGGCAAGGTATTCCGCTATTGTCATTGCTATCGCCACGATTGAACCCTCCGTCGGTATCTTCAAAACAAGTATAGGTGAAGGCGGGAAAGCTGCTATACGGAGAGGTTATTTCGACAGGCTGCGAGCCGGCGAAACCAGTCCGTCAATTCATCGAGTGAATACACCGCATTTGCGGGGCTGGGGTTCGGTGTGACAAACACACGACATTCCAGGCTGGCTGCCGGTTGTTCCCCCCAGTCGATCGCCGGCCGTATTCCCTCACCATATTTCAGGTAATTGGCATAAGCCTGCTTGCCATGGAACCAGGCGATACGCGGCGATAACATTAACAGCTTGTCCTGCAACACCGGCACCCACTCGCGGTAGTCAGCCGCGCGCAGCGCATGACCGCCGGCGGTTGGCCGTTTCACCACATCGGTAAAGCCGATGCCGTATTTTTCAAACAGCGTCTCCATGGCGGCCATACCCGGCACAAGTTCTTCCGCTACCAGGCCACTGGCATTCAGCGCCCGCCAGAAGCGGTTGCGCGGATTGGCGAAATAAAATCCGTCGCGCACCGAGGGCAATGACGGGTTGAGACCGATGGACACGATGTCGAGACCGGGACGAAGATAATCGGGCAGCGTTTTGAGTGCTGGCATTAGCCAATTCTACATTCCCTACCCCTTCAGGGAGTGGGAATATCAACAACGCGTTTCCCTGTAGACGCTCCAGGCAATGCTCTACCCCGCGTATAGCCCGGGTCAGCCTCTCGACCGTCCGCGTCTCACCCTCTCCATGCGCCCGGACGACGGCACGCCGCCTATGTCAGCACTGAGGCGTCGCCTTTTCCGTGTAGTTTAGATCTCCATAAGACACATTAATCGCTTTAAGCTGTTGAATTGATGGATCCTGGATTATAGTTATGGTCAATGCATATCCTTTACAAAACGAGCATTCGTTCGCCCAATAGTAGTTAGAACTCAAAGAAACATATGGAACGAATTACAAACATTGGATTAACGTTACTGGCAATAATTATGGCCAGCTTATTTTTTAATGTTGGTTATCTGTTGCAGCCGGATCTTGGGCTAATAAATGACCCCCTATATCCAGAGTCGGAGCAATACGGGGTGGCGCGTTCATTCTTCATGACTGCGGTAATGAGTATCGTTGTAGCTGCATTGATGATTGTTGGTATCTTCTGGCGCAATATGGCGTCACGAATTTCGTTATTTGGGGGATTTGCTTTGTTTTTTGTAACAGCATTTGGATGGTGGAAGTTCTCAGTATTGTTCTATCCACTACTGAGTCTAGCCGCATAGTGTTGAGTTCTAATAGTAGTTAGCGGTCATGGACGCATAAGAGTAAAATTTAATCAGTAACAGTATGGAGAAGGATTATGGCGAAGACGATAGAAGATATTGAGAATGAAATACGCTCATTGAGTGCCGATGATCGAATGCATCTTCTCCGAGATTTGATAGCAGATCTAGATGGGTCTATGGATGAAGATGTCGAAAAAGCATGGATAGAAGAGGCTGAGCGAAGGTATAAGGAGTTGAAAGATGGAGCAGCTGAATTGATCCCAGCTGAAGAGGTATTTGCACAGGCTAGGGCCCGACTCAAGAGATGAAGGCAGGATTCCATTCGGCAGCATCTGAAGAAATCGTTGAAACCACTGCGTATTATGAGGGTGAAGTGCTAGGTCTTGGCGGTCGATTCATTGCTGAGGTAGAGCGGATCGTTGAAGTGTTGTGCGACCAACCGCACATCGGCCAGAGTGTCGGAGAGGAATTGCGCCGAATAATCCTAGCCAGATTCCCGTATTCCTTAATCTATAGCATAGAGTCAGAGCGGATATGGGTAATTGCGGTTGCCCACCATCGTCGACGCCCTGGTTATTGGCAGGAGAGAATTGACCGCTAACAAATCGTCCGAGCCGACGCGTGGTAGTTTTGTGGCGCTTCGCGGAGAGTATCTAGACCGCGCGGCTCGACTCAAGCGTTAGGTATTAAAAAGAGAACTTGAGAAATGGGAAAACGATATTCCGAGATTCCTGACAAGCTGAAGCAGTTTATCGAAGATCAAAAGGTATTCTTCGTGGGGACAGCGGCCGCTGACGGTAGAATCAACATATCACCGAAAGGAATGGACTCATTACGGGTTTTAGATGCGAATCGGCTGGTATGGCTAAATGTTACTGGAAGTGGTAACGAAACCTCTGCCCATGTACAGGAAAATCCTCGAATGACAATAATGTTCGCTGCATTGGAAGGTAACCCGATGATCCTGCGAATCTATGGGAATGCGAGTGTGATTCACAAGAATGATCCTGAATGGAAAAATATAATTACCCTCTTTAGGCCGTTACCCGGAGCGAGGCAAATATTTGACCTGGCAGTTGATCTTGTCCAAACATCCTGTGGGATGGGAGTGCCATTTTATGATTACGTGGGAGAAAGGGAGCAATTAAAAGAGTGGGCGAATAAAAAAGGAGAAAAAGGAATAAAGGAGTATTGGAAGGAAAAAAACCAGGAGAGTATTGATGGCAAGCCAACCCGCATTATCGAAAAGAATGCCTAGCAAACGCCTCCATTGCGACGCGGCTACGCCGCGCGACTGAATCGGGACGTTGGACATCAAAAGCGAAACGTTTTGCCAGGACAGCGGCCCTCGGAATGGCGGAGAGTCCGGGGTGTGTCGGTACGCATGCGTGTCGGGGACTCGAAGGCGGAGCTTCATGGCCGGGATAAAACGGGTTGGCTGGGCTGTTCTTGTTGCGGTTCTTGGAGCGGGAAATGCTATGGCGATAGAGGAAGCCGAATACACAGTCGCCCTCAAGGAGCAGGACTTCGAGGTGCGCCGGTATGAGCCGCATGTTCTTGCCGAAACCATAGTGGACGGAGATCTTGAAGACGCGGGAAGCAAAGCCTTTGGCCGGCTGTTCAAATACATTTCCGGCAACAACAAGTCCCAGCGGAAAGTCGAAATGACTGCACCCGTTACCCAGGGGCCTGTGAGCGAGAAAATTGACATGACTTCACCCGTCGGCCAACAGCGCAGGAATGGCAGGTGGGCCGTGAGCTTTATGATGCCCTCATCCTATTCGCTGGAGACACTCCCGGAACCCAAAGATCCGAACGTAATCCTGCGTCAAGTTCCTGCGCGATACATTGCGGCCGTCCGGTACTCTGGCTTCTGGAGTGAAAAAGGTTACCGTCGTAATCTCGATAAGCTGAACGCCTGGATTGAGAAACAAAACCTCAGCGTGGCCGGAGACCCTGTATGGGCCCGATATAACGCTCCATTCGTGCCGTGGTTTTTGAGGCGGAATGAAATCCTGATGCCCGTTGAGAAACCCCCGAACATTGAGTAAACACTGGTGCAATTGACGCCTGACAAGCCGTTGCAACGGACATTTGACCTGCTGCCCATTTTTGCTGTCGCAAAAAAAGGCGTCGCCTTAAATGCCGCTGAACTCAGGCGTCGTTCATGGCCTGAAGAGTATATGTCATGAGTGAAAGCATCGAATTCGAAAAAAATGGTGATTATTTGCTGGCAACCATTCCAGACACCGTTATTACCACCCAACGGGCACAGGAAATACTGACTCGAATCGCCACTGAATGCTCAAGGTTGAATTACCAAAGTGTCCTGCTCGATGAAAGGTCTGCTGAAAAACGGGAAGTCCCCCCATACGAAATTCTGAAATTAAGTCACCACATGACCGATCAGGGACTTGATAAAATATATATGGCTTTTTGGTGCCAACCTCACCTTATTAATGATGATTCAAACCTGCTGAGTTTGTTCACTTTCAAGAATGAATTTGTAGTTCAGCATTTCTCTGAAAAGAAAGAAGCTCTTGCATGGCTGAAAAATCTACTCAACAGCTAATAATCCGCTCCAGGCGTCGTGAACCCCGGCGCCCGGGCAGCAAGGTCAGACATAAGTGACGAGCGGCTTGATCACAATCCATATGCCGCACTTTTTTTCAGCCACAGGGATACTGGAGAACCAATATGATCGTGACTACGACGCCAAATATTGAAGGCAAAAAGATCACGCGCTATTGCGGCGTGGTTACAGGCGAGGCGGTACTGGGCGCGAACCTCTTCAAGGATATGTTTGCCGGTATTCGAGACCTGGTCGGGGGCCGGTCGGCAACGTACGAGCGCGAATTGCAGCGCGCGCGGGATGTTGCACTGCAGGAACTCGAACAACGCGCGCAGGAACTGGGCGCGAACGCAGTCGTTGGCGTCGACCTCGACTACGAAGTGCTTGGGCAAGCCAATGGCATGCTCATGGTGTCCGCCGGCGGGACCGCGGTCGTCGTAGAATGAATTACATACTCCTGTCGTCCCTTACTCGCTGCAGAACCCTGGCAATAAATGCAGCGAACACGGAAATGGATAATGCACCTGAAATGAAGCGTCTGTGCGTGTCGCTGAATCGGCATACCCGGCGAGCACCTGGCCAGGGAAAATGACCGCTAAACTCGTCGAAGTACTGGTAATGGAAGGCATTGCGTTGTTAATGTTCTGGTTTGCATACCTCATTGGCATCAAAAAGAAGCTGGGGTTGATTGCCGGGTATAACGAAAAGTCAGCGCCTTATGTTACCGACAAGGACGGTTTGGCGCGCCTGGTGGCACGTCTTTGCCTGCTGACAGGGATTGCTGCAGCCGCCATGCCAATTGCTACTGCCCTGTGGGGATCAACGGCGACCGGTTTTGCAACTTGCATCGGGGCATTCGCAGGTTTTATTGCCGGCGTTGCAGGCCTCACTGCACTGCAAGCCCGTGATTACGTAGCCAGACCCGGGGCGCCATGAAAGTCATGAGGCGGGAGGTGCTCCGAAGGCATGTCTCGTATTTCGCATACCGCCCGGCAATTTACCGCCACCTGACGCGGCAGAGCCGTGGCGCCGGGCTTATACGCTATAAATAGACCATGGAATTGTCGTCCATTACCCTGCCGACGTTTATGACCGCCTTGTCGACAGTGGCTTTTTTCTCGATCGAGCGGCTATGGCCAGGGCGGCCGCTGCCGAAGTCCAGGGGCTGGTATTGCAGGGCAATTTCGATAAACCTGGCCCAGTTGGCAATTACGCTTGGCCTTGGCAGACTTTGGTATGACATCTATGGGACAGAGAGCCTGTTCCATTTTTCGAACTGGAACCTTCCACTCCTGGAGGGGGCCGTGGGCTGGTTCATCGGTACATTTGTTTTCTACTGGTGGCACCGTCTCAGGCACTGCAGGGGTTTCTGGCAGGTTTTCCACCAGGTTCATCATTCGCCCTCGCGGATTGAAATCCTTACCTCATTTTACAAACACCCGGTCGAAATCGCCTTTAACTCATTCCTGACGGCGGCAATCCTCTTCCCGTTGCTGGGCTGCTCTTTGCTGGGTACGTTCTGGTACAATTTCTTTGCAGCGACCGGAGAATTTTTCTACCACGGTAATTACAAATCACCCAAATGGCTCCGCTATTTTATCCAGACGCCGGAACTGCATTCCATACACCATCAACTCGATGTTCATAAATACAATTTCAGCGATGTCCCGATCTGGGACCGTATCTTCGGCACCTACAGGGATACCACTGAATTTATGCCCGAATGCGGGTTCCCGGGCCGAAACGAGGAGCGGCTCGCGGAGATGCTGGTTTTTCGTGACGTATACGATGAGAGCAGTATATAACAGGCTAATAAACCGGTAGTCGGGTTTTCAATGATTAATTTACAATCACTCAAACAGTTTATATCTGCCGCGATCATCTGCCTGCTGATTTCATCCCCGGCCAATGCAGACACCGTCACCCTGACGCCGACCGTTGCCGGCTATGCCGTCGATGGCGGCACTGCCGGCAACTGGGTGATTGACGGTATTTTCGATACCCTCGGCACAGCCAGCGATGTGTTTATTCGCAAGTACCGGAGCATGGACTTTACCCAATACGCGGAATTTCGCGGCGCGTATGAATACGCGTTGCCTTCACTCCTGTCTTCGGCCGGCGTCAGCATCAGTTCTGCATCGCTGGTCCTGCACAGTTCCTATACCTTTTTCTGGATTGGCGACTCGATACTCGCCTATGGCTATGCGGCTGACGGCGTGATTGACCTGGGCGACTTTGACAACACGGCTGACTATGCAGGCAGTGCTCCACTCAGCGGCGGCTCGGGTTACTACAACAGGACCCATGTCATCGATGTGACCAATTACGTGGCGTCGGCTGTCGGCGCCACTCAAAATGTCGGCTTTGTGACCGCCGTATCCTGGTGGGATGTCTATGCCACGCTGAGCCCCGTGGCGGAACTGCAAGTTGTGTACAATATTATCCCGGCCGATGGCGACATCAACCAGGACGGTGTGGTCAATGCCGCGGATGTCCTCCTGGCGCAGCGCAGCGCCCTGGACGAAATGACACCGGACGCCACGCAGTTGTTGCGCGGCGACGTGGCGCCACCCGGCACCCCGGACGGGCGGATCGATACGGCCGATCTGCAACTGATCGCCCGCAAGGCACTGGGCCAGGTGACCGGCTTCTAGCGGACAATGCGGGCCTGACACTTCTTATGCTGATACACGACAGGAGTTACCGATGAACTGGGTAGTCTACATGTCCGGAGAAATTCACACCGACTGGCGCGAACAAATCATCAAAGGCGTTAAATCACACGGGCTGCCGGTTGAATTCACCTCCGCTGTTACCGATCACGAAGCCAGCGATGCGGCAGGCGATGTCCTGGGCGCGGAGAGCGACAGCTTCTGGCGCGACCACAAATCATCGAAGGTAAACAGTATTCGCACCAGGACGCTAATCGGGAAATGCGATATTGCGGTCGTGCGCTTCGGTGACAAGTACAAGCAATGGAACGCGGCGTTCGATGCAGGCTTATGCGCGGCGCTTGGCAAGCCCTACATCACCTTGCACGGCGAGGACATAATCCATCCGCTGAAGGAGGTGGACGCCGCCGCCATGGCATGGGCACGGACACCCGGGCAAGTCGTTGACATACTGAAGTATGTCATCAGCGCTGAATAACCGGTCGGGCCCGGCTAACAAACACTGAAATCAACGCAACCTGACCACGTACCTTCCCCGGTGTTGGCCGGACAACACTTGCTCGAACACGCCCGGCAAATCATCCAGGCTCACGGTCCCGGCCACGATGCTGTCCAGGTGTCGCGGTTTCAGGTCCGTCACCAGCCGTTTCCAGACTTTCAGGCGGCGTTCCATCGGGCAGTTGGCCGAGGTAATGCCGAGTATGCTCACGCCGCGCAGGATGAACGGCATGACGGTGGTGTGCAGTTCATGACCGCCGGCGAGTCCGATGCTGGCGATACTGCCCCAGGGTTTTACAGTGCGGGTCAGCCCGGCAAGCACCTCACCACCGACGCTGTCGATGGCGGCGGCCCAGCGCGCCTTTTCCAGTGGCTTGTTGCCGGTCGCATTGTCGTTTGCATCGAGTATGTCACGCGCACCGAGCTCCCTGAGGTAATCATGTGCATCCGGTTTGCGGCTCATTGCCGCAACTTCGTAGCCGGCACCGGCCAGCAGGTCGATCGCGATACTGCCGACCCCGCCGGTTGCGCCGGTGACGATGACCGGGCCCTGCCCCGGTTGCAGGCCGTTCTGTTCCAGCCGGTCGATCGCCAGTGCCGCGGTAAAGCCGGCGGTGCCCAGCGCCATGGCATCGAACGGGGACAGACCATTCGGCAGCGGCACCACCCAGTCGCCCGGCACGCGCACGATTTCCGCAAAGCCGCCATCCTGGCTTTCCCCCAGTCCGCAGCCGGTCACCAGCACCTTGTCACCCGTCTGGATGTGCGCAGTCGGCGGACTCGATCACGGTGCCGGCAACATCCACGCCGGCAACCAGCGGAAACCGTCGCAGTATTTTGCCGCGGCCGGTACCCGCCAGCGCGTCCTTGTAGTTGACGCTCGAATAGTCCGCCGCAATCACCACCTCGCCCGGCGTGATGTCCGCGAGCGTAAGCTGCTCGAGCGCGCCACCCGTGTCCGCGTGCACGCGGAATGCGCGAAAGGCATTCATTGACCGGCCGCTGCCTGCCAGCTCAACGTTCCCTCACCGGCAAACGGCAGCGCTTCTCTGTCACCGGCAAGATGGATGGTCCCGCCCAGTTGATAACCCAGCTGCAGGCGCCCGCCCACGCCCGGCCGGGCGGGCGGCAGCGTGCCGGGGGCGATGATGTCGAAAACCGCCTCGCCCCGTGCCGGCACGTCGATCGCCTGGCGACTGACGCCATAGGCAAATTCATCGCCATCGAATGCGACGCGGTATTGCATCCCGAGCACAGGCATAACGGTATCGGTCATATTCACGAGCTTGAGTTGCAGCAGCACCTGCCCCGTATCGCCGGCCGGCTCGATACTCTCCAGCGTGACACGCGCGAAACCGGTAACGTCGGGCGTGGTCGCGCACGCGGCCAGCAAAGCGGCGGCCGGCAGCAGTTTGTACAGCCGGCAGTTCAGTCCGGCATCTCCTCGCCCCTGCGCACCGGCCGGTAGGGCGAGTGACGGTGCTGATCGTGATAATGCATGCGATAACGGATGAAACGATCGCTGTCGTCGAAATGCATGAACGGGTTACCTTCGACCTGCTCCTGCAGGGTCGACGTACCTTTTTCCGCGTAATTATGTCCCGGACGAATCACGGTAGCGGCCGGAAAATGCGTCGCCATGTCTTTCAGGGTGGCATGCATTTGTTCCGGGTCACCGCCCGCCAGGTCACACCGTCCGCAACCGAACACGAACAGCGTATCGCCGGTTATCAGTTCATTACCGACGTGGTAACAGGCCGAACCGGGGGTATGTCCCGGCGTGTGCAGGGCACTGATCTCCGTTTCTCCCAGCCGAATGACGTCGCCACCGTGGTGCAGCGTCGGCAGATCGAGTCCCTGCCCCCAGAACTGCGCTTCCGCTTTCATCAGGTGCAGTTGCGCATCGGTGTGGTCCAGCACCGCGCCGATACCGTTGATATGGTCATGGTGGCTGTGCGTTAACAGGATATCCGTGATCCGCATGCCATGACGCTCGGCAAGCGCCAGCACGGTCGGGACCTCCCAGGCCGGATCGACCACGGCCGCGCGATTACTGGCATGGTCGTGCACCAGGTAGATGAAATTTTCCATCGGACCGAGTTCCAGCGCGTGTATCGAGAACGGGACATTTTCCGGCATGATCACGTATCCTGTGGCAATCGACGTAACCGCTATTATCGTTGATCCACCCCCACGAATCCACGCAAGGAACAGCCGTGCCCGCCCATAAACTCATCCTGCTGCCGGCAGATCCACATGCCACGCTCGACGATTGCGGCAAGCTGGCTGCCGGTCTGCAGGCAATCGGCCTGATCGGTGCGCCGGGCGCGTGCGATGGCAATGAATTTTACCCGACCGGCGACGACTTCCTGCAACTGGTCAGCTTCCTGGGCTGCGCGCCCAATATCGAACTGGAACCGCCCGCCGATAACGCCACACTGGCCGCCGCGCTTGCAAACGGCAGTTTTTGTTTCGTCAGGCTGTTGTGCACGGATATCCTGCACTTCCGCGGCGACCCGCAAGCCCGTGCGCCGCGCTGTCCGCAATGCAGCGAGCCGGTCGCGGACTGGGAGACACATCTACGGCAATGGCGGGAGAATCCCGCAGCGTTGCAGTGGTCATGCACATCCTGCGGCTATCACGGTGAACTGCCCGACTGGAGCCTGCACAAGAACGCCGGCTTCGGTCAAGTCTTCGTTGAAATCAGTGGCATATACCCGTCCGAGGCCATACCCGGCCCGGCCCTGCTGCAGGCCTTGCAGACGCTGACAGGCGGACACTGGCAATATGTATATATAAAGGAGTGAGCTGCCTGCCCCTGCTATTCATCTGTGTCACAATAGGCCTGTCACGTTGACGGACAGGCCGGATGATGAGCAAGAAAACCGAATTCAGCAAGGAAGAAAGGATCCTGCGGGTGATGAAGCGAGTCCTGACCGATGTTGCCAAGGACACCTATACCAAGCCCGGCTACCGTCATCCATTGTCCGATCAAACCGTCGATGGCATTCGCAAGTGCCTGTCACTGATCACTGCGCGAGAGACCGAACTCAACAAGGCCGCCGGCCGCTCGATGGATGCACGCCCGCGCTTTGTCGATGAACCGCAGTCCTCCGTCGTAGTCTCGCTCAAACTGCCCGGCAAGCGCGACAAGGACAAAGACTAACCACCCGTCCGGCCCCGCCCGCGGGCTCTTGACCGTCGACCGGACCCTGCCCGGCGACCGGTAATTCGCACCATTCAGGTGCTTAAGTATGGATCCAGCCACGCCGATAGCCTTCCCTGAAAGGGGGATCTCTGCCGCACGGGTATGCGCGGAACTCACGGGGATAATTGGCAACTAATTCATTTCTATCAGTTAGTTATATAGGCTACCAGGAGTATATCCAATGCATCACGGGACACACTCAAGCCCTTGCAGGGGTCCGAACCGGGAGGGGAAACCCGCACGCATCCTGCCATTTTGGGGGAAGCGCAACACGCAATCCGGGCAGCACGCCACGCGCTGGCTGTCAGCGCTTTTGTGCGCACTGGCCTGCATGCCGGTCATGGTGCCCGCGGCACAGGTTTCCGACGACTTCATGGGCATGAGCCTCGAAGCCCTGATGGATGTCGAGATTACCTCGGTATCAAAAAAGAAGACGAAAAAGTCAGAGGCCGCTGCCGCGGTGTTCGTCATCACGAACGAAGATCTGCGTCGTTGGGGTGTAACCAATATCCCCGATGCCCTGCGCCGGGTCCCCGGCCTGCAGGTCGCGCACATCGATGCCAACAAGTGGGCCATCACCTCGCGTGGTTTCAACAGCCGCTTCGCCAACAAGCTGCTGGTGCTGATTGACGGTCGTTCCGTCTATACCCCGCTGTTTGCCGGTGTCTATTGGGATGCCAATACGGTCATGCTGGAAGACGTCGAGCGCATCGAGGTTATTCGCGGACCGGGCGGCACACTGTGGGGCGCGAATGCCGTCAACGGTGTCATCAATATCATTACCAAGTCCTCCGCCGACACCCAGGGCACGCTGGTGACCGCTGCCGCAGGTAATGAACTGGAAGGAATGCTCAACCTCCGCCATGGCGGCGTCAGCAAGTCCGGCGTCAATTATCGCGTCTATGCCATGGGCAATGAAAAGGATACCGGCGAGCCCATCCCCTTCCCTGGTGTGAGCACCGCGCATGACGATGCAGATATGGCCCAGGCGGGCTTTCGCACGGATTGGGACAAGGGCAAGGACTTGCACACCCTGCAGGGTGACTACTACGAGGGCAACAGCGGCCAGAACGTACAAATTGCCGTTGCGGGACCACCGACGGTTGACACCGCCGATAACAAAGGCGGCAACCTGCTGTACCGCTGGACACGCACTCTCAGCCCGGACTCGAGTTTCACGCTGCAGGGGTATTTCGATCATGTGAGCCGCGAAAGTCTTGCGTTGTACGAGGACCGGCAGACGATCGATCTCGATTTCCAGCATAACATTGCCCTGAACGCGAAAAACGACATCATCTGGGGGCTGAATTACCGCAACATCGATGATGACACCGTTCCCACTCCGATTTTCACCCTGACACCCCTGTCCCGCAGTGTCGACCTGTTCTCTGGCTTCATCCAGGACGAGATTAGCGTGAGCGACCGTCTGAAGGTAACGGTGGGCAGCAAGTTCGAAGAGAATGATTTCACTGGCTTCGAGTTCCAGCCCAATATCCGCGCGGCCTGGGTGACGGAGGTGGGCAATACGGTCTGGGGCAGCATTTCACGCGCCGTGCGCACTCCGGCCCGTGGCGAGCACGATGTCAGCCTGGTATTGCCGGCATTTGGTGGCGCCACCGTCCTGGGTAGTGACGCGTATGAGTCCGAGGACCTCATTGCCTATGAACTCGGCTTCCGCCGCGCAATCGCGGGTTCGGTTACGGTTGACGTGGCCGCTTATTACAACGACTACGAGGACCTGAGAACCGTTGAGCTTGCGGGTCCAACGGGCCTGTTTGCGAACAACATGGAAGGCACCACACAAGGCATCGAGATCGATGTGCGCTGGACCGCCAGACCATGGCTGGCTGTCAATGCCAATTACACTTTCCTGGATATGGACCTGAAGCTCATCAACGCCAGCGCGGATCCCTTTTCACAGCTTGCAGAGAATGCCTCACCGGAGCACACAGCCAACCTGTGGGTGTCGGCAGACCTGGGCAACAACCTCGAGATGGATGCCGGTGTGCGCTACGTTGGCAGCCTGACCGATACCAATCCCGTGTCTCCCACGAAGATCGAAGACTACGTGGCGTTTGACGCGCGACTGGGCTGGACGCCGAAGCCCGGTCTTGACCTGTCGCTGATCGGCCAGAACCTGTTCGACAGCACACACCGCGAGTTCAATCCGGACTTCATCGTGTCCTACCCGACCGAGATCGAGCGCAGCATATATGGCAAGGTGAGCTGGTCCTTTCAGTAATGCTCAGGCCGCTTCAACGACTGGTGCAGTCTGTGAGGCGCCCGGTTCTTGGACTGGCGCTGATCATGCTATGGCTGGCACCCGCCAGCGTGCCGGCTGCAGATAATTCGTCGACTGAATACCGTGTAAAAACCGCTTTCCTGTACAACTTTTCCCGATTTTCAAGCTGGCCGGCACCGATCGAGGATAACTTCAAGCTGTGCATCATCGGCAAAAATCCGTTTGGCAGCCTGATTGACTCTCTTATCGGGCGGACAGTCCACAACAATGTGCTGGTTGTAGAACACTATGACATAGAGGTTGCGGAGTTCTACGACAGCCTGGTATTCATAAAACAATGCAACCTCGCCTATATCGACAAGTCGTTTGAAGCGAGGCTTGACGATATTTTATATCAATTGCGTGACCTGCCCATACTGACTGTCAGTGAGATATCCGGATTTACACAACATGGGGGCATTATCGGGTTCAAGTTGATCGACAACAAGGTCCGGTTCGATATCAACACCGAGGCGGCCGGTTATGCCGGTATCACCATCAGCTCGAAGCTGTTGTCCCTCGCCAACATCGTAAAATCAAAACAATAGGCGGGCAATGAAGCCGTTAAAGAATATTTCAGTACGCCACAAACTCATGCTTATCAGCATGACCATAACCATGGCATCGCTGCTGCTCGCCAGTGTTGCCTTCATAACATCGGACAGGTTGTACGCGCAGAAAACCGTCGGTGACAACCTCACAACCCTGGCGTCCATGATTGCCGCCAACAGCACCGCCGCCATGCTGTTCGGCGACCCCGAAGCCGCCCTGGAGACACTTGGATTCCTGAAGTCGCAAAAATATGTGAAGGCCGGAGTCCTGTATCACAAGGACGGCAGCGTGTTCGCCACCTACCGGCGGGAAGGATTCTACGGTGAGCTACCTCGACCGGGACCACACAAGCAGGAATTGAAATTCACCGACAAGTATGCAGAGGCCTTCAGTCCGATCATTTACGAAGACGACCTCATCGGCCTGGTCTACCTGCGATCAGACATAAATGCGATCCATGACCGACTGGCATGGTTTCTCGGCATTGTTGCAATTGTACTGGCCGCCTCGCTGCTGGTCGCATTCATACTCAGTGCGCAACTGCAGCGCATTATTACCGATCCGTTACTCGGGCTGTCAGCAATCGCCCGCCGCATCAGCACCGAAAAGAACTTCGCCCTGCGCGTTGCAGGGCGCGGCCAGGATGAACTCGGCAACCTGATCGTTGACTTCAACACCATGCTGGACGAGATCCAGACACGCGACAGCCAGCTGAAAACATACCAGGCAGAGCTGGAAAACAGGGTCACCATGCGCACCCGCGAACTGGAGGTTGCCAATTCACAGCTCGAATCGTCGAAAGAACAGGCGGAAGCCGTGGCAAAGCGCATGGAGTACCATGCGCACCATGACGCTCTAACCGGGCTGCCAAACCGGAGCCTGCTGAATGATCGCATCAAGTCCGGACTTGCACAGGCCTGTCGCCAGGAAAGCATGCTGGCATTGTTGTTTCTCGATCTCGATCGCTTCAAGATCATTAACGACTCGCTTGGCCATGGCATCGGCGACCAGTTACTGAGGGTGATCTCGCGTCGACTGACAAATTGCGTACGTGAAGGCGACACTGTTGCACGCTTTGGCGGCGACGAATTCATGGTCCTTCTGCCGAACATCAACAGTGCCTCGGATGCCGGCAAGATCGGCGCCAAGATCATCAAGTCCCTGACGGGGCCCATTTCCTGTCATGGTCACGAACTGCATATCACCACCAGTGTTGGCATAAGCATATATCCATTCGACGGTTCTGACGCGGATACACTCGTCAAGCATGCGGATATCAGCATGTATCGCGCAAAAGAGATCGGGCGCAACAAGATGGTCTTCTACACCGCCGAAATGAATGCCGGATCGCGCAAAAAACTGGCACTGGAGACGAACCTGAGAACAGCGCTCGAAAAGGAGCAGCTGTACCTGGTCTACCAGCCTAAAATAGACATAACGCGAAATGTCATCATAGGCGTGGAGGCATTGCTGCGCTGGAAGCATCCGGCCATGGGGCATGTCAGCCCGCTCGAGTTTATTCCCATCGCCGAAGAGAGCGGACTTATCATCCCGATCGGCGAATGGGTACTGCGCACGGCTTTCAGACAACTGCGTGAGTGGCACAATGCCGGCTTCGATGATCTAACCATGGCCGTCAACCTGTCGTCTTCACAACTCTCCAGGCCGGGTTTCGAAAAAATCGTGGAAAATGCACTGGCTGAAGCCGGGATAGGCGCGGACAGGGCCGAGCTGGAAGTTACCGAGAATGTCGCCATGCGTAATATCGATTCGGCAATCATCACCCTGGAAAAACTCAAGAAAATGGGGATGAGTATTGCCATGGACGATTTCGGCACCGGTTATTCATCGCTCGGGTACCTGCGCAAGCTGCCTATCGACACTGTTAAAATCGACCGCTCATTCGTCAGCGAAATACCGGACAGCAAGGAAGGGACGCTGATAGCCCAGACCATCATAGCAATGGCGCACAGCCTGAACCTTTCACTGGTAGTGGAAGGCGTCGAAAACGTCAAGCAGCTGAACTTCTTCAGGCAACATGGATGCCACGTCGTCCAGGGTTACCTGTTCAGCAAACCTGTATCCGCGGACGAGATTCTCAAAATGCTGCAGAACCAGGAAACACCCGGGACCATCAACCTGGTAAAGCCATAGGCAGGCACTGTCCTGACATCATCGCGCACGTACCTGCAATACCGGAAATATTCAGGAAAATCCGGCCACCCCTCCCGCTACTTCAAACTCCATACGTCCCGGTGGCGATCGATATCCGGCAGACTGGATGGAGTAACCGCCTCTTCGTACCCGTACCGCCTGTCCATTTGCACAGGATCATACGGATATGCATAGTAGTTCTGCTGCACAAAACCGACTGCAGGCAGCGGATAATAATAGTAATTATACGTTCGGCCCTGGTTGTTGCCTTTCGAAAAACAGAATGCCTGTGCATAACCCGCAACCGACAGGCAGCCTGCCAGCGACAACAACAGAAAGATTCTTGTGATTTTCATTGTTCGACTCCTACAACAGCCGGTAAGGTGTCTCGTCCGTGAGTTTCAGCATCAACGAGACGATACGGATGACTTCTTCCGCGAAGACATCGACATCACGCCAGCGTTCCGAGCTATCGAGCACCTCCGCACCGTCTTGCATGATGATACGCATTTCGAGGGCATCGTCCCGTCCGGCACCACCCTGCTCCGCGGTGATGTACATGCCCGGCTCCGGGTCCTGCCCTTTGATAATAGCCGCAATATGCCGGTAGTTCCTGCCGTCCTTGCTCTCGACATCACCCAGCACGGTGACGGTAAATTCACCCAGGCGGTAACGCCGCCTGGGTATTGCTGTTGCTATTGCCGGTTTATCAATCATATAGACACCACCTTGCGGGTATTTCCCCCGTTCAATTTTTAATCAATCAACCCCGGGGTACAATCCTGCACTTGCAAATTATTGTATGCCTGAATTCCAGTAACCGGGTGAATTGTTCGGGAAATGCCGATTTATGAGTGATCTGATCTGTCCCTTCAGCGCCACGCTGGCCAAAAATGACTTTGCCTGCCCGCATGCAGAACAGATTATTCGTCGTGGCGGCGCGGAATTCGCCTGCCGGTCCGCCACGACACATGCCAACTGTGTCCGCCTGTTCGAGCGGATGAAAGCCGTTGCATTACCCGAATTTGGTGTCGAGGATGACCTGCTGCAGGTCCCGCACGGGGTACTGGCGAAAATCCAGTTTGGCGGCCTGCTCGGTCTGCAGCGCATGCTTAACGATAATCCGGACGGCACGGTCGCTGACATCGCATCACTGGTCGAAGCCGCGAAAACCCGTTTTGCCGGTATCGAAGCTATTCCCTGCGCACAACTGGTCGGAGATATCACCCGCTACCAGCTGTCTCGCCGGCGCCGGCGCTGATCCGCCGCACGCCCGCTACCCGTAATCCTGTCTCACACGACCGCCGCGCACAGCTGCGACCGCTGACCCGTCACGTGCGCCGGAATAATGGCGCATAATTCCGCGAAACGACAATAAACCGTCAACACCCGCCTGGGCAATGGAATTTATTATATTGCATATCAGTTAGTTAAACAATTGGCAGGGAATTTGCACTCATTTTCCAACATCCATGTCAACGGGTGCTGCCAGGTAACGGCACCGGGTGGAACAGACGTGTTTGTGCGCAGCTGCGGCGAGCGCGTCGATTACCAGGGAAGGGTAAACACAACAGGGACGCTATGTACCAGCAAATCAATTTGTACCAGCCCGTCTTCCGTCGGCAACGCAAGGTGCTGTCTGCGCTAACGCTGCTGCAGGTCCTTGTTGTTGCGGCCGTGCTGCTGCTGGTCTTTTTCCTGCAGGCGAGATGGACGCTGGGCGGCCTGGACTCGACAGCCGTGTCCTTGTCCAACCAGTACCAGCAGCTGGAGGCACGGCTTGGCATTCTGGAAAACACCGGCGACCTTGCCAGGGCCAGCGTGAAGAGCGAGGCTGAGCGGTTACAGTCAACAATAGATGAACGCCGGACATTGCTCGAGCGCTTTTCGCGGCTGACGATCAGAGACAGTAACGGCTTCGCTGAGTTCTTCGAGACACTTGCGAGGCGATCAATACCCGGCCTCTGGCTGACCGGCATCGTGCTCACCGAGGAGGGCGAGACCGAGATCAGGGGCTCGACGCTGGACCCCACACTGGTGCCCCGCTACCTGCAGGACATGCCCGAGGAACCCCGGTTTATTGCGCTGCACCAGGGATCGGTGCATCTCTCGCGTGACGACCCCTCCAATCCACACGTCAATTTCGTACTGAAAAGTACTCCGGAGGCGCTGTAATTATGCATGAGCATATACAGCAGCTCGCCAACAGGGTTGATGCCATGGAACTGCGCCAGCGGGTCATGTTGCTTGTTGCCTGCCTTGCCTTGCTGTTTTTCGTGGCTGATACGCTTGCGATCCAGCCGGTGATGAAGCAACAGAAGGCAAGCCATCAGGCGATCACCGACCTGGAACTGAAACTCGAGCTGTTGCGCGAGCGTAGCGGCCTGTTGTCCGGCCCCTCCGGAGGCGGGACCACCTCATTGCATGATGAAATGCTCGCACAACTGGCGATGCTCGATAAACAGATACAGGAGCAGGATAGGTGGACTGCTCGCACCCGCACATGCGGTCAAGGTACTGGAGCAGGTGCTGGAACAGGAGCAGGGCCTGAACCTGCTGGAAGTCGATGCCGGCAGCCAGCCACTGACCGGCGTTGAACTGCCGGGCGAAGAAAACCTGCCCGCGGCGGGCATCGGTCGTTACCAGCTGCAATTACAGCTGGAGGGGAGTTACCTTGCAACCCTCCGCTACCTGCAGGCACTGGAAAACCTGCCCTGGAAGTTTTTCTGGGAAAGCGTTGACTACCAGGTAACCAGCCACCCGACGCACGGATCACGCTGGATCTCTACACACTCGGCCTGCCGGGAGACAAACCCTGATGGCGCTGATTACAAACACTGCTGCATGGCACTCGGTCTCATGGCGCTTGCCAATGCCCTGGAGGTCGGCGCAACGCCACTGACCGACCCTACCCGCCCATACGACACGGGCCGGTACGAAACACGACAACCGCAAACTGCCGGCAGCTATGTACTGAACTCCACGCTGGTATCGCCGCACGCCGGGTGGCTGTCATCAACGGCCACCACTGTGACCGAGGGAGAAACCGTCGGTAATGCGACGGTGCTCAGAAATACGCAAACACGGGTGTACTACTGCAGTCGCCAAACAGACAGATCACGCTGAAGCTGCTACCGGACATCGTTAAAAAACAACCATGAACCGTGGACACACAATCATGAACACCATCAAATACTGCCTGCTCATCCTGTCGACATTGCTACTTGCGACAGTCACGGTACCGGCTGCCAGCTCATGCCGAGACGACCGACCGGAAACATGCCGGAAATAACGTCCGCGCTGGAAGAAAGCGTAAGCGGCACGCCGGAAACAGCACCCGTGCAGCCGCCGCCCGAAGTCGCGGCCGCACTGCTGCCGACCCTGCGCATGACAGCTCCCGGAAATCGTGCCGGACTTCGAGCCGCGCTTCGATATCTCGGTCAACAACAGCAGTGCGCGGGCATTTTTCATGGGCCTGGTCAAGGGCACCACGCTGAACATGGTGGTTCATCCCGGATGTGACCGGCACCATTTCCATCACGCTGCAGGATGTCACCATCGAGGAGGTGCCTTCAACCACGCGTGACGTATACGGTTACCGTTACCGTCGTAACGGCAACACCTACCAGGTCTACCCGGCCCGCATCCGCACACAGATCTTTACCGTCGACTACCTGCACGCGGTGCGCAAGGGCAGCTCGCGCACAACGTCAGTTCCGGCCAGGTCAGCGGTTCGGCGGCGGCAGTCAAATGGCAGCAGACCGCGGCGGTACCGCCGGCAGCGACAATAGCGGCACATCCGTCTCTTCCGGCAGCGTGGTCAGCACCGAGTCCAGGTCGGACTTCTGGAAAGACCTGCAAGAGTCCCTGCAGATGATCATCGGCGATGAAGGCGGACGCAAGGTGATGGTGCACCCACAGTCCGGCGTCATTGTCGTGCATGCCCTGCCGGAAGAATTGCGCAACGTAGATGAATTTCTCAAGACCATCGAGAATGCGGCACACCGGCTGGTCATTCTGGAGGCCAAGGTCATCGAGGTCATGCTGAATGACAACTTCCAGTCCGGCATCAACTGGAATGCATTGATTGAATTCGGCGGTCCCGACAAATCGATTCTATTCGGCCACTCCGGTGGCGGCAGCGTGTTCGACACCGGCGCCTCGGCACTCGCAGGCACCGTGGTGCCGCTGGTCAGGGGCACCCAGGTGACCGGCTTCGACACAACGGCGCTCGGCGGCGTGTTCACGATCGATGCCAACCTGAAAGATTTCAATTCCCTGATCGAGCTGATCAAGACACAGGGCGATGTGCAGGTGCTGTCCAGCCCGCGCATCTCCACGGTCAACAACCAGAAAGCCGTCATCAAGGTGGGGCAGGACGAGTTCTTCGTCACCGACGTGGAAACGGAGACCGACACCGTCAGCTCGGACCGTATCCAACACCAGCGTGGATGTCACGCTGACGCCGTTCTTCTCCGGCGTGGCACTGGATGTCATCCCGCAAATCAGCGAGGACAACTACGGTCATCCTGCATATTCATCCGGCTATCAGCGAAGTGACGGAAAAGATCAAGGCCATCAGCACCTCCATCTACAGAGCAGCTGTCGATCCCGCTCGCGCTCAGCACGATCCGGGAGACCGATACCGTTATCCGTGCCGCCAGCGGCCAGATCGTGGTGCTGGGCGGCCTGATGAAGAACGTCGGTTCGCGACGAAGAAGCCCGCACGCCGTTCCTGGGTGACGTACCCGTCGTTGGCGACATGTTCCGGCACAACCGCTCGGTTGCCTCGAAGAGCGAACTGGTGATCCTGTTACGCCCGACCGTAATCAACAGCAACCAGCAGTGGAACGGACAGCTGCGCTCAACGGCAGACAGGTTTCGCGGACCTCGCATCCGAGGAACAGCAGGCGCGAACAGGCACAGACACCCTGACCGGCGGAGACAACCATGTACCTTGAACATTTCGGACTCGAACAGGCCCCGTTCACCATCACACCCGATACCGGGTTCTTTCTTGACCATGGCAACCACCGGCAGGCGATGAATGTCCTGCAACTGGCACTGCAGTCCGGCGAGGGTTTCATCAAGGTCACCGGTGAAGTCGGTACCGGCAAGACGTTGCTGTGCCGGAAACTGATCAACACACTGGATGATAATTTCGTCACCGCCTACATCCCCAATCCGTGCCTCGACCCGCCAGCCTTACACAAGGCGCTGGCCGGGGAACTGGGTATCGGGTTTGCACACAATATCGGGCAACACCGGCTTATGACGCGGATAACGCGGCGGCTGGTGGAACTCAATGCAGGCGGCAAGCAGGTAATACTGCTGCTGGACGAGGCACAGTCGATGCCGGATGACAGCATGGAGGCGTTGCGCCTGCTGACTAACCTCGAGACCGAAAGAGACAAGCTGCTGAAAGTGGTGCTGTTTGGCCAGCCGGAACTGGACCACCGGCTGCGGCAACACGACCTGCGACAACTGCGGCAGCGCATCCTGTTCAGCTATACCCTGAATGCGCTGGACCGCAACACGCTCGGTATCTATGTCAATCACCGGTTACTGGTTGCAGGCTACCGCGGCAGCCCCCTGTTCACGACGCGCGCACTGAAACTGCTGCATCGCAAGAGCCGTGGCATCCCGCGCCTGATCAACGTGCTGAGTCACAAGGCATTGATGTCCGCGTACGGCCGTGGCGACCACGTGATCAAGGTACAACATATTCGCAACGCAGCTGCAGATACCGAGGACGCTCAGCCACGCGGACAACGGCTGGCAATTGCAACCGGTCTGTTTGGCCTGCTTACCGCTACCAGTGCGGGACTGTTTGCCGCGTGGCACTGAACGAACATTGTCCATGAGCCTGATCAACGACATGCTGAGAGACCTCGATGCCCGCCGTTCGCAACCGGTTGGAGGCAACATGACCGCCCTGCCGGGTGCGGGCCTGCGGTGCATCGAAGCCGGTATCACACGCCGGGACATTGCGTGGACGGCGGCCGGAATCTGCCTGCTGTCCGCCATGGCGATCAGTGTACCCCTGTTCGCCGACTACCTGGCAGCCATCGATGCAGCCGGGTCAGTCGCACCTGCCGCCCTGGCTGTAAAAGTTATCCCGGTCGATGAGAACAAACACTTGCGCGACACCGGCAGCATTGCGGGCCCTGAAGTCGTGGCGGTATCGACAGCGGGGGAAACGGGCCGCAACAGCGATTCACGCCCCCCGGGCGATGCGAACACGGCGGAGACGATTGAAACGATAGACACGGCAGTAACCGCAGACACGGCAAAGACGATAAAAACGGCGGATACAGCAAAGACAGCAGAGACGGCGGAGACAATAGAAACGGCAGCCTTGCACAGCAAGGGTGACGACAGTGAACAGTCGCACATCGGGATTACGCTGCTTGCACCGACATCCGCGCCGCAACTCGCACGCGCCTACCGCAATGCCGCGACCGCTGCAGCCGCGGGGGATCACCGGAATGCCATTGATAAACTGGAACATATCCTGGCAAGCGACAGCAACCACCACGCGGCAAGGTTATTGCTCGCCAACCTGCTGATACGCCAGCAGCGCAATGCAAATGCCGAATCAATACTGGTCAGCGGTCTTGCACAGCATCCTTTGCATACACCGTATGCACACCTGCTGGCACGCATGCTGGTAGCGGAAGGACGCAATAACGAGGCCATCGAATGGCTGCAGTCTGCACTGCCCGGCGCCACGCGGGATGCTGAATACCACGCATTACTGGCCGGCCTCTACCAGCGGAATGGTGAACCGGCGGCGGCCGCCGGGTATTACAGCACCGCGCTTGATATTTCACCGGGTCGCGGGGAATGGTGGATGGGCCTGGGCATCGCACAGGAGCAGGCCGGACACAGCGGAGACGCGCGCGCGGCATACCGGCAGGCAATGCGGTTCCCGCTCGCCAACACATTGCAGGACTACATTAACGACCGGCTGCAACGACTGACTGATGATGTGTCACTCAATGAAACAAACCGACAACTACCAGGGAAGGATTGAACGATGTCTGCCAACATGCGACGCGCCCGCATACGACTGGGTGACCTGCTGATAGAACACAAGCTGATTTCAAACGCCCAGCTGAAGACTGCGCTCGACGAACAGAAAAAAAGCGGCCGCCGGCTTGGACGGGTGCTGATCGAAAACGGCTTTGTCGAAGAAGATGCCATGCTGCAGGTTTTGTCCGACCAGCTTCGCATCCCCTATGTTGACCTGTCGACGTTCGAACTGAATCCCGCGCTGGTACAACTATTGCCGGAAACCGATGCGCGGCGCCATCGCGCACTGGTGCTCAAGGAAACCCCGGACGGCCTGATGGTCGCCATGGGCGACCCCATGGATATCTTCGGTTACGACAGCCTGGTAAAAATACTGCAGCGCCCGGTCGAGCTGGCCATCGCCAGCGAGCAAGGCCTGCTCGCTGCAATGGACCGCATTTATCACGATACGGACCAGATCAATTCACTGGCTAACGAGGTCGGCAAGGACCTGTCGGAAGACACCTTTGACCTCGACAAGCTGATGGCCACCAGCAGTCAGAGCGATGCGCCGGTTGTACGGCTCATACAAACCGTGTTCGAGGGGGCGGCCAAGGCCAATGCCTCGGATATTCACATCGAGCCCGGCGACGAGGTACTGCGCATTCGACGCCGCATCGACGGCATACTGCACGAGCAGATTGTCGAAGACCGGCATATCACCGGCGCCATGGTGTCGCGCCTGAAACTGATGGCCAACGCGGACATTTCCGAAAAACGCCTGCCCCAGGATGGCCGGTTCTCGGTCAACCTCGCAGACCGGCAAATCGATGTGCGCCTGTCCACCATTCCGACGACCAACGGCGAGAGCGTCGTCATGCGCCTGCTGGACCAGACCAATTCCATAAAAAACCTGGACAAGCTGGGTGTCCCGGCGGAAATGCTCGCCACCTTCAGGCGACTCATTCACAAACCGCACGGCCTGATCCTGGTTACCGGTCCGACCGGCAGCGGCAAGACCACCACGCTGTACAGTGCACTGTCCGAACTCAATACGGCGCAGCGCAAGATCATCACCATCGAGGACCCGGTTGAATACCGGCTGCCGCGCATCAGCCAGGTGCAGGTCAACAGCAAGGTGGGCCTGGACTTCGCACGGGTATTGCGTACCGCGTTGCGGCTGGACCCGGATATCCTGCTGCTCGGCGAGATCCGTGACCAGGAAACCGGCGAGATCGGCTTGCGGGCATCGCTGACCGGCCACATGGTGCTGTCGACGCTGCACACGAATGATGCCATCAGCAGCGCCATCCGGCTGATGGACATGGGCCTCGAAGGTTACCTGGTCGCCTCTGCCGTGCAGGCCATTCTCGCCCAGCGCCTGACACGGCGCCTGTGCCAGAACTGCGCAACCAGCCACGAACTGGATGCAAACGAGCGGGCCTGGTTACATGACCAGGCGGGCATCACGCTGGACAACCATGATTTCAAACAGGGCGCCGGCTGCGGCCAGTGCAACCAGACCGGATACAAGGGCCGCATCGGTATCTACGAGTTGCTGGTAATGGACAACGAACTGGCCGAGGCATTGCGCTGTGAAGACCAGAACGCCTTCCAGCGGGCCGCGCGTGCGCAGGCCGGCTACCGGCCACTGGTACAGAATGCACTCGATTACGCGCGTGAAGGAATTACCACCATTGAAGAAGTCATGCGCCTGTGCGGCTGGAATGACTGATGCCGGTATTCAGGTACAAGGCACGCGGTGACCACGGTGATGCCATCGAGGGCACGATAGACGCCGGCAGTACGGATGCCGCCGCCGCGCGCCTGATGGATAGCGGCATGACACCGGTTGATATCCGGCTGTACGTCGAGAAAAGCAACCTGCAGAGCAGCTTCAACGAGTTATTCAAAAAGAAAGTCGAGGCCAATGACCTGATCCAGTTCAGCCGCCAGATGCACAGCATGCTGCGCGCGGGTGTACCGATATTCCGCGCCATCAGCGCGCTTGAAACCACCACGGCCAACCTGACCCTGCAACAGACACTGCAGCGCGTGGGGGACAGCCTTGAATCCGGTCGCGCCCTGTCCGAATCGCTGGGTCAGCACCCGGACATTTTTTCAATGTTCTACATCAGCATGGTCAGGGTCGGGGAAGCCAGCGGCCACCTGGAGGCTATCTTCCAGCAGCTGGCGTTTTACCTGGACCGGGAAAAACAGACCCGCAAGAAAATCAAGTCCGCCCTGCGCTATCCGATGTTTGTGCTGACCGCCATTGCGGTAGCTATCGGCATCATCAGCCTGTTCGTCATTCCCGCGTTCGCTGACATGTTTGAAAGCTTCGGTGCGGAACTGCCACTGCCAACCCTGATCCTGATGGGCATCTCGGATTTCATGGTGGCGAACTGGCCGTTGTTGCTGATTGGCATCGTTGTTTTACTGGTCGGGCTGCGTACCTACATCAACACGGAAGACGGCCGTTACCGCTGGGACAGGTTCAAGCTGAACATACCGTTAACCGGCCCGGTAGTGTACAAGGCATTGCTGGCGCGTTTCAGCCACCTGTTCGCCATGTCGCTGCAATCCAGTGTCCCGCTGATTACGGCGCTGACAGTGGTCGCACGCGCCCTGAACAACAGCTATCTCGAGAGCCGGATCCTCGGTATGCGCAATGGCATCGAGCAGGGCAAGGCACTCAGCATGGTGGCCGCCAGCAGCGGTATCTTCGATCCGCTGGTCATGCAGATGCTGGCCGTCGGCGAGGAGTCGGGCACCATCACGGAACTGCTGGAGGAGATCGCCGGCTATTACGACCGCGAGGTTGAATTCGCTACCGAACGACTGAGCGCGTCCATTGAACCCATTCTGACAATCATCATCGGCGGGCTGGTGCTGGTGATGGCCATGGGTGTATTCCTGCCCATGTGGGACCTGGCGTCCGCGGCGCTGCATTGAGGTAACTATATGAGATATAAGTCTATTTTATGAACTTTTTTTTCTAAAGATATACGGCGATATGCCGTTGTACTGTTTGCACAGGTTCAAGTGCCATAACCTAAAGGAGTAGGAATATGAGCAGAGTAAAGGGATTTACCTTAATCGAACTGGTGATCGTGATTGCCATCCTCGGCATCCTGTCAGCGATTGCCATCCCGAAATTTATTGATTTGTCGACGGATGCGGAAGATGCCGCCAAGAAGGGTATGAGTGGTGCCGTCAAAAGCTCCCACGCCATCGCGATTGCGGACCTGAAGGACTTTCCGACGGTCACCCAGCTGGGCACCTACGTCAATGGTGAAGGCATCGTTGCCGTTGCGGGCGGTATCCAGGTCGACATCGACGGCACTAGCTACGTGGTCCCGACCTATACCACATCCAGCTGTGCGGCCGCAGACATAACGACCGGTGTCGGTGACTCGGTTCAGTGTGTGGGGACCATACCCTAGCGGTGTCGGCACATTGAACCTGGCGACCTGAAAGGGCGGGCATGGCCCGCCCTTTTCATTCACACGGGACTGTCGACCAACACATGCCATCACCTTCCAACAGGGGCTTTACGCTCATGGAACTGGTCATCGTGCTCGCCATCATCGGCAGCATGGCGGCCATTGCCCTGCCGCGCTGGGCCCCGGCAGATACTACGGTCGGCGCGCAGGCCGACCGTCTCGCACGCGACCTGCGGCACGCGCAAGCCATGGCCATGCACCAGGGACGCTCCCTGACGCTTGATATCCAGTCATCCACGACCTATCGCGTTGCCGACGGCAGCTTTACCACGGTCACTGACCCCGCCACACAGCAGGCCTTCCAGGTCACGCATGGACAACAACGTCACGCTAAGCGGCATCGATACCGGCTTCGACAGCCTTGGCCGGCCGGTAGCCGGCGGCAGCCTGTTGTCGACGGCACGCGTCTTTACCGTCAACGGCAGCACCACGACGGCCACGGTAACGGTCAGCGCGGTCACCGGCTTTGTCTCGGTAACGCCATGATGCAACGAACACAACGGGGTTTCACGCTGATCGAACTGGTGATGGTCATCATGCTCACCGCGCTGGCGTCGATTCCGATACTCGGCCAGTTCAGCCAGGCATCCGGCATGCTGCTGACGGATGAAATTATCCAGACCGCCGCCCAGCTTGCACAGGAACGGGCGGAAGGCCTGCTGGCCGACCGGCGCACTGCCGGCTACGCCGCAATCGCGACCGGCACGGTCAACGATGTGCTCGCCGGGGCCTACGGCAGTTACAGCCGCAGCGTGACGGTCACATCACCGCCGACCGGCAGCGGCTGCGCGAGTGGCGCGACCTGCAAGGAAGTTGTTGTAAGCGTCGATCACAGCGGCAGGACACGCGCCGAGGTCACCTTTCTCCTGGTGAGTTACTGATGACGACCTGCAATCGACAACAGGGCTTCACGCTGCTGGAAATGATCATCACGCTGGTGGTGCTGGGCCTGCTGGGCGCGGCCGCCGGCTACGGCCTGGTGGGCGGTACGCTGGCGTTCACCGGCACGGCCGATGCCGTGCAGACACTCGGCAAACTCCGTTATTCCAGCGAACGCATGGCACGCGAAATTCGCGAAATCCGGCGTAACCCGGTGACGCCTGCCAACTATGATATCGGCACCATGACGGCCACCAGCCTGGCCTTTACCAGGTCCGACGGCACCACGGTCACACTCACCGGCGCACCGCCGCTGGTCACCCTCGCCTACTCGGCACCGGCCGGCACACCGACCCTGACCGACGAGGTCAGCAGCCTGGCCTATAACTACCTGCAGGCCGACGGCTCCAGCGCAGCGACCGGTGTCGGTGATGTCGCTTTTATAGAATTCGAGCTGGTACTGACACATAACGGCAACCTGTACCCGCAGCGTACCCGGGTTGCACTGAGGAACCTGCAATGAAGCCGCCATCAACCGGGCGGCAACGCGGCGCCGTGACCCTGCTGGGCGCGCTGTTCCTGATCATCGTGATTATCGTACTGCTCGCTTCCGTACAGCGCATGGCGGCCTCCGGAATTACCGATACGGCGCTGCAAAACGATGCCATCGAGGCCCTGTTCATTGCCGAGAGCGGACTGGAACGGGCCGCCTGGCGTTTCTCCACGGGCAGTACCTGCGCTGCGCCTGGCCGGTGAAACGGATACCGTCGGCCGGGGCAGCTTCCAGGTGCTGTCGTCCGCGCTGGTCGGCACCCTGTGCCGGGTGCGCGTTGCCGGCAGCGTCGTGACGACCATCGCGGCCAACACCGTGCGCCGTACCATCGAAGGTGATTTCACGCCGGGCAGCACCCCCGGCGGTGCCTGGGCAGTGGGCGAAAAACAGGGGGGTTCCGCCAACATCGACCGCTGGGACGGCAGCAACTGGAACCCGGTATCCGCGCCCGCAGTCGCCCAACAAGGACCTGTTCGGCATTGCATGTATCACCGCAAGTGACTGCTGGGCAGTGGGTGAAGACAGCGGCGGCGAAACCATCATCCACTGGGACGGCAGCAGCTGGAGCCGGGTCGGCCCCTACGGCGGCATCCCGAACAAGGAACTCAACAGCGTGCACTGCGTGGCCAGTGATGACTGCTGGGCGGTGGGCAAGGACGAAGGCGGGGAAACCATCATCCACTGGAACGGCAGCAGCTGGAGCCGGGTCGGACCCTACGGCGGCATCCCGAACAAGAAACTCAACAGCGTGCACTGCGTGGCCGCCAATGACTGCTGGGCGGTCGGCGAGGACTCAGGCGGTGAACTCATTATCCACTGGAACGGCAGCAGCTGGAGCCGCGTCGGGCCCTACGGCGGCATCCCGAACAAGAAACTCTACAGCGTGCATTGCGTGGCCGCCAACGACTGCTGGGCGGTCGGCGAGGATTCAGGCGGTGAACTCATTATCCACTGGAACGGCAGCAGCTGGAGCCGGGTCGGACCCTACGGCGGCATCCCGAACAAGAAGCTCTACAGCGTGCACTGCGTCGGCCGGCAATGACTGCTGGGCGGTCGGCGAGGATTCAGGCGGTGAACTCATCATCCACTGGGACGGCAGCAGCTGGAGCCGGGTCGGACCCTACGGCGGCATCCCGAACAGGAATCTCTTCAGCGTGCATTGCATGGCCGCCAACGACTGCTGGGCGACGGGTGAAAAGGACGGCAGTTCAGCCAACATAATCCACTGGGACGGCAGCAGCTGGTCGGCCGTGTCCGCCCCTTCTTTGCCGAACAAGGACCTGAATGCAATTGTTACCGTGCCCGGCGGCACAGGCGGCAGTGTCCAGCTGGTGCAGTGGACCGAGATCATCCAGTAAACGGAAATTACGCATGCACTGATTTATGAACTGTTAACCGATCAAGGAGAGATCCGATGTTTAAATTCAAAAAGGCAGCCACCCTGACGGGTATTGTTCCCGGCCATCACGGTACGGTCATCGCCCGTATCGAGCAGCACGGCAAGAAACAGCCGCGCCTGCACTCTTGTGATGTTGCAGCAGCCGGCGACCCGGAAGCGGAGAATGCCTTGCAGGAATATGACTTTGACAGGCGACCCTGTTCAACGTTACTGGCAATCGGCGATTACCAGCTGCTGGTCGTTGACGCACCCGAGGTCCCGGCCGAGGAAATGCGGGCCGCCATCCGCTGGCGCATCAAGGACATGATCGACTTTCACATCGACGACGCGGTGCTCGACGTATTCGATGCACCGCCGTCAGGTCCGGCCAACAGCAAGCAGCTGTATGTCGTCGTGGCGCGTGCAGATACAGTGAGAGCGCGCATTGACGAGCTGGAAGACGCGGGCGTCAACCTGGACGTGATCGATATCCCGGAACTGGCCATGCGCAACATTGCAGCATGTCTGCCGGAGGATGAAGCCGGACTGGTCAGCCTGTATTTCAGCAAGGACGTATGCCTGATTACGATCACGCACAACGCGATCCTGTACCTCACGCGCAGTATCGACATCGGCTACCAGCAGTTACAGGATTCGGCGGCGAGTCCGCAGGCACTGTGTAATCGGCTGGCGCTGGAAATACAGCGTTCCATGGATTACTACGAACATAATTATCACCAGGCAGCCGTCAGGAACATCGCCATATACCCGGTGCCGGTCATGCTGTACGGCCTGACCGAGGCACTGCAACAGTCGCTTGGGCTGGAAACCCGCGGCGTCTCCATGAGTGACCTTGTAGACTCGGATTTCAACCCGGAGGATTCGGTTGCCGCGGACTGCCTGCTGGCCGTGGGCAGCGCACTGCGGACGGAGACCCTGACGTTGTAGGCGGGGCCTCGCGATATGCATCAGATGACAATCACACCTTGCTGGACTGCATCGCAGGGTCTCTCCCGGCGTCCATGCCTCCCGCGGCACTCGCACATCCATGTACATCGTGTGAATATATTACGAGGTAAATCTGTTCGCGGATGCGATCCGCTCCTACAATTTATAATTCACCTGTGGCGAACATATCAATCCTGGAGCACATTCACGGCTCCATCGCTAATACGCATCCCTATACTATGCGATGCACCTGCATCCATGCAGACAAAGCCGCTCCTGCACCAATAATTATCTTGCAGGAGCGGGTTCGTCCGCAATCAATCGGTCCTTTCACTTTCGCGCCAGGCGAATGAGCAATCCAGGTGAGTGCGGACGGTTATCAGTCCGCTCAGGCCGTCCTGCAACATGATATCAACCGGACGACGCTTGCGCAGCCGCTTGCAGGGCTGCTTCAGCCAGATCAAACCAATCTTGTTGTTGCGCGGAAAGGTCGTGCGCAATGCATCGGCAATACCGAGTAAATGCTCGACCCGTTTCAGGACATCCGGATCATCCGGTAACGGTTTGTCGTCCTGGTAGCGTCGCAGGCTCCGGCCGGAAACCTTGCCCGGCAAGGCGAGTATAACGACCTGGTCTGAAGATGCTATTTGCCACTCGTCCAGCGTATTGATCACCAGACGCCCCAACTCAAGACGGTCCTGTTCACTCAAATTATTCATATCCATCTCCAGGAAAGGCAAGGTTAACGGGCAACACAGCCGGTGCATGCTCGAACAGGCTGCATCCGGATTGCAACCATTACCTGAGAAAGAACTGGGGTGTAATCAAGGCGATTGGTGCTAACGAGCAAGCTGTTTATAGTTTACACGAAAGCAGCACAGCCGGCAGGGACCGGGCCGGCAGCCGGCTGCAGCAGTAGTAAATCGTTATTTCAGCTGGTTATCGTGGCCTGGCCGGCACACGCGCCGCCCCGAATTGCTAGTGTTGAGTGACCGGAAACCGGACGATTGCAAGTGTGCCCTTGCCGGGTTCCGATTCGAAATGCAATGTCCCGCCCTGCGCCTGGGTCAGGCTATGCGTGATCGACAGGCCCAGCCCGGTGCCTCCCGTGTCCCGCTTGGTGGTAAAAAATGGTTCCATTATCTGTTCCATCGCCGCCGGCTGAATACCGACTCCCTCATCCCTCACCCGTAATTCGACGCTGGACTGGTCCTCGTTAAAGCATGTCTCGATCCAGATACCACTGGTCTTGTCCGGCAGCGCCTCCAGCGAATTCAGCACCAGGTTGATGACGATCTGTTGCAGGTGCTGACGCATACCCATGATCGACGGCAGGTCCTCGCCCAGCTCATAATGAAATTCACTGGTACGTTTACTGATGCAGTGCTTGAGCAGTGCAATAGCCGTCTCCACCACATCATTCAAATTAACCGGCGTTACCGGTTTTTGCGTTGCCGTCCCGTCATAGGGACGTGCAACATCACGCAGCTGGTCGACTACAATCTTTATCTGCCTGGCAGCATCATTGATGTCATGAATAATTTCGGTATACCCGTTTTTAACCTCACCGTAGGGCAAGCCAGCCAGGTTGAACTCGCCATTTACCATGGCATACTCGTCGAGCACCTTGACAGCATCTTCCCACACCCTGCTCACCAGCCCGGAATTGATCTGGATCGTCTGGTTGGGATTGTTGATTTCATGTGCAACGCCCGCCACCAGCGTGCCAAGTGCCGCCATCTTGTTGGCCTGTATGAGCTGCATTTTCTGCTGATGGGTTTTCTCAACCAGACTCCTCGTTTCTGTAATATCCCGCGTCACAGCCAGCACCCCGATAATATCCTGGCATTCGCCTGGCAGCGGAACGACATGAGTATGAAGCCAGATCTTGCGACCGCGTAACCCGGTCAGTTCAAATTCCATTTTACCCGGTGCGCCATCGTTCAAAACCCGCTCGTTCATCTTTCTCAGTTCTTCCCGATATGCGGGATCGGTCATCGGGTAAAAATTCATACCCTTGACTTCATCAAACGAACCTGCATCCAGCATTCTCAGGCCGGTATTGTTCATTCGCAATATATTGCCGTTCCTGTCGAGGATTTTCACGCAGACGGGTACCGAATCAATAATCAGCTGCAGCATGTCCTGCGATTCCTGCAGGTCCATCTGTACTATTTTGCTTTCAGTGATGTCCCGCGTAACACCCACCAGCCCGATAATCTCCTGGTCAGTTTTTCGCAGCGGGACAGCATGGATTTCGAGCCAGCGTCTGGTACCTTTTAAACCCGTGATCTTGAACTCAAGCAAGCCGCTGTTGCCCTTGAACACCTCATCCGTCATTTTTATGAAGGCTTCACGGTATTCGGGCTCGATGATTCCTTCAACGCAGCATCCGGCCACCTCCTCCATTGAATCTGCCTCGATCATGCTGAGTCCGGCCGGGTTCATTTGCAGCAGATTAAGGTTCTTGTCCAGGACCTTGACGCACTCGGGCTCCGAGTCGACGATCAGTTGCAGCATGTTTGTGGATTCTTGCAGTTTTTCCTCGGTCGTCACACGCTCCGTAATATCCCTGAAGGTAATGACGCAGCCGATGATCTTCTCGCCTTTTAATATCGGCACTGCCCTGAATTCCGCCGGAAAGCCGGTGCCATCGGCGCGCCACATCTCCGCCTCCGTAAGGCTTGCATCCCTGGCACCTGTCAGGGCCAGGCAGATCCTGCAATCGCCCGTCCCGGTATCCGGTGATGGTGGCTGGATGTGGTGTACCTGCTTGGCCGCATTCAAACCCAGCATGTCTGCTTCGCTGTAACCCAGCATTTGCAGGCAACTGGCATTGGCAAAGGTACAGTTGCCATTCGGGTCCACGCCGTAGATACCTTCGTGGGTGGAATCCAGCAGCAGCCGTATGTGTTCATCGCTGGCCTGCAACTCTTCAAGCGCCTGGACGGCGCGCAGGGTTTCGCAACTGGCGCTCAGTAGAATACGGCCAATATCGCGGTCCTGGGGCGTAAATGGCGGTTGCTGCTTGGTATGCAGCGACAACACGCCGAGGGTTTCTCCGTCCTGGCCCATTAGCGGCAACGCCAGCAGTGACTCGTCGCGATAACCGGACCAGCCGCTCAGCATCAGCCCTTCACTGCTCGCCGCATTGGAAACCAGCACCGATTCAGCACCTTCCATGACCCTCCCCAGCACTGTGCCGGGATTCAGGGGCATCGGTATGACGGGTGGCGCGTGACCGGGGTCCAGTGAATGGGCCAGGACCAGGCGGTCGCCTTCCCGTAAATATACGGAACCGCCGTCAGCACCCATGTTGCTGGCAACCTCTTCGAGCAGGAGGTTGCAGAGATTGACCACGGAAGTGCAACTGCTGATATCCCCCATGCAATCGACGACCTGCTGCAGTCGCTGATTGACATGTTCAAGTTCCCGGTTACGGGCCTCCAGTTGATACAAGGCCTCCGCGCGTTCATTCTCCAGCCTGATCCGGTCAAAACAACGATCGAGGGTTGCGAACAGTGCACTGGGCGCGACCGGCTTCGTCAGGTAGTCATAGGCGCCCGCCGTCAGTGTCTCTACGGCAGAACCGGTGCTTGCGTAACCGGTTATCATGATACAGGTCGGCGCAGCAGGAAGATTGACGAACTCTTCAAGCAGGTCGATACCACTATATTTACCGAGGCGGACATCGATCAGTGCCACGGCCGGACAAAATGTCGCCAGCATCTCGCGCGCCGCCGCGGGAGTGGCGACAACCTCGACCTGGCAACCATATGAACCGATCAACTCACCCACACTCTGGGCAAAGTCGTGATCATCATCAACCACCAGTACTTTCTGGTCCAGCCTGACTGTGGATAACTTACTGGCCTTTTCCACTGTTCTCAGTTCCCTATGAGCCTGCCGGCAGTTAAAAATTTCTCGTACTTTACAGGTTTTTTTCCCATAAATTGGTTAAATTTACAATCCGTCAAAAAGAGGTCACGAGCGGTCATCGAAACACGGATATACACTGCGCCATTACACCCGGAGTTCCCTCCACCCGGACCTTCGTAAATGCAGTAATGTTGCTGCAATGGATTCACTCAAATGGTTTCCATAACATGCTTTTCAGACTGCACTGTAACAGTGCGCAACCAAAGGATCGCCTGCGTCCCGCCTTCGGGTATTGGCGAAAGACTCAAGTCACCACCCAGCTTGTCCATAATCTTCTTCACCGTCGGCAAGCCCAGCCCTACCCCATAAACCTTGGTGGAATATAGCGGCTCGAATACCTGCTCTGCATCCTCCGCCGGTATCCCCGGACCATTGTCGCTGATCACCACACCGATACGGTCGTCTCTGTTTGCAATGCCGATCTCCACCCGCCCGCCACCCGGGTGCTGTTCGGCAGCCGCCTGTACGGCATTATCGAGAACATTGATGAATGCGGACTCGAAATAGGCCTCATCGAGCAACGCGACATCATTCGAATCCAGCGTGCATACCAGCCTGAGACCAGCGGGGCATTCATAGAGAGCCAACATCCTGTTCAGCATGCTGCAAACTGGAACATGCTTCATGTTGATTTTCCGATCGCGTGTAAAATCAAGCAGATCCATCACGATCGAGTCACAACGCTGGATGTTGCGATCGATTCGCTCGGTCAGGCTGCTGATATTTACGTCCTTCCGGTCCAGGCACTGCTCCAGCAGATACATGGTATTGCGGATTGTACCCATTGGATTACGCAGCTCGTGGGCCACCGTGGCGGTGAGCTGACCGACCGCTGCCAGCCGTTCGTTTCGCAGCAGTTGTTTCTGGACTATCAGCAACTCCTGTTCGGTTCTTTTCGTGGCGCTAAGATCGCGTACGAATGCATTTATTCCCCAGCCCGTCTTCTCGTGTATTGCCGAAACCGAGACCTCTACGGGCATTTCATGGCCATCCCGGTGCAGGCCGGTCAGTTCGATACTTCGAACAGCCAGTTGCTGCTTTTCGGTATCAAGCGATTGCAGCATGGCTTCCAGGTAATGCTCACGAAATCGTACCGGGACAATTACATCGACAAACACGCTGCCTAATACGTCCTTTTCCGTCCAACCGAATATTTTTTCGCTCTGTTGCCCCCAGAAAGTAATTCTTCCCCCGGCGTCGACGGAAATGATGCCATCCAGCGACGAGTTAATGATATTGAATATCCGGGTATCGTTGAGCCGCTCGATCTCCCTGGCGGATCTTTGTATTTCAGCCAGCATGGCGTTCATCCCGTCATACAGGTCGCCAATCTCGCCGGTCTCGTTCTTGTGGGCCAGCATCTCGAATTTACCGGTGCGGGTGAATTGCCTGGTGGCTTGCGCAAGGTGCCGGATGGGGCTGGTAATGTAATTGCCGGCCATGACCGCCAGCACCAAAGCTATAAATGCGGCACCAACCAGCAGCAAGATCGCCGTTACGTAGTAATCCCGATACATAATCGACAGGTCGGCATTATCGACCCGGACAGTCGACCAGCCGTAGCGCACCCCCTGGTAGTAAACCGCGCGACGGATCAGGATTGATTTATCATCGAATACAATGGCTGATGAATTCTGTATATCGACATAATCGGGCAGCACGAGGGGATTTGACAGGAACCTGTCATAACGAAATTTCATTTCCTGTTCATTATTATAAAGAACCAGGTTCTGCACATCGGGGAAACTATCGAGGCGCTCGACGAGATTGACCTCGTATTCAGAGTAGTAACCGGTTATTACCTTTACAAAATCAATCCTCAATGCGTTCAGCCGCGCGAAATTTCTCTCAACGGCAAGCTGGCGAATATGCGAGAGGTCGTGATTTATGTTCAGAAACAAACCAATCAATGAAATCGTGAGCGTCACCAGCACAATCGCCAGGACCAGGCGTGTGCGGATCCCGCTGAACATTTTCCAGCCGCTGTAATTTCGCACGGCTACTGCTCTTTCCGCAGCCGCATCGCTCATAATGCCGGCGATACGACTGGCAGATCGGGGTCATTGCCCCACTCATACCAACCGCCGTCGTAGATGGCGACCGGTTTGTTCAGTAACCGCAGCGCCAGGTAATTCACCGATGACTCGCATTTGCGCCCACCGTCACAGTAGACATATATCCTCGAGTACTCGCCCAGGTCCCGGTAAAGCCTGTCCAGCTCCACTACCGGCTTGAAGTACACAATGCCCCGGCGTTTCATCAGGTTCAGGGCACTGGGATAATTCAGGGCGGTCGGGATATGTCCCGCCCTGGACGCGATCGATCCCATCCCCTGGAATTCCTTCGCCGTCCGCGCATCAATGATGGCGATTGCGGGATTATCGATCCCCAGCCGCATCTCCAGCCGGGTCACCAGCAAGTCTGGCCGAATAGACGCGAGGTAGACCGCCGGCTTCATTTTCCCCGCAACGGTATCCACCGGCAGCCCGGCGGCGTACCAGGCGGGATAACCACCGTCCAGAAACGAAACGCGCGTGTGGCCGTATAATTCCAGCACCCAGAAAAGCCGGGTGGACTCCAGGTATTTTCCACCCCCGTAAATTACCAGGCTGCTGTCACTCGAAATGCCCAGCCCGCCCATCAGGCGCTCGAAACCCGTCTGCGAAATCAACCGCCTGGACATGGTATTGTGGTAAGTGCGGCTCTTGGGCAGGTTGACCGCCCCCGGGATGTGCCCCGTCCGATATTCAGCGGGTGAACGTGCATCAATAATGGTTGTATCAGGATCACCCAGGTGCCTGGTTAACCATTGAGTGTCAACCAGCAGCGGCTGGCGTGCGCTTGCATCTGACTGCGGCTGGTCGGCAAGCGCCTGTGAAAACAGCAGCATTAAAACGCATACGCGAAATGCAATTAAACTGATGCGGGTCTTCCCCAGTGGACGACCGCTATCCATATACCCCCCGGCGGAATTTTTAACCCTTGCCATACAATTTGGCATGTCCTTGTCCTGATTGCCCTGCCCGAACAACGCGTCGCGTTAATGACACGCACTTGGAAAGCTCCATCAGTTAATCATCAGATACTAAAAAACTCCGGGCATTGGAAACATTCCAAGCGTGCTCCGGTTTTTATTCGTTATTTACACCGATTCCAGACTAGCGCGCGCAAAGGCACTTGGCAACAGACTTCCACCAGTATACGCTATGCGGCCGTAGAGGACTTGCAAAGCACCTTCTACAAGGCTTTATATGCATGTACCAGGGCAATAAAGCCGGCTCTGTTCACGGATGAACATGTTAAGTCTCATGGAGGAGATAAGTCATGATCGATGCTATCGTCGAAACAAAATACAGTACTGCCGAAACAAAATGCGAACTTCTGAATACCTACGAAATACTCGAACATGTCATGGGCATGAAAGGACTGCACCCTCACTGTATTGAGTCAATCAACAAACTAAGAAACCGGTTGGCGCAGCACGTCGAACAAAACATCTCACACTCGAATGGCGTTGTCCTGGATATAGGCTGCGGAAGCGGCGCAGGCACTGCGGATCTGGCAAGGCTGATTCCATCAATTCAGGTCATCGGGCTTGACATCAACAAGTCTGCCATTGAAACCGGCATCATGCAGCACGCACCGGTCCCCAATCTGGAGTTTCTCCACGGGGACCTGGATACATTCATGCAGTTGAATCCGCACACCAGAATAATAGGTGTCATGTGCGTGTCTGTTAGCATGTTCATTAACGATGTCGAGGGGTTCTACGAGAAAATATACAACGCACTTGACGACCGGGGAATATTCATCGATGCGCCTTTCATGTTCAGGGACGATGCGACCATGCCTGACGAAAGTTTTCGACAGTCCACTTACTCCATGTGTGGCTGCAATATGGAAATGTACAAGATAAGCCAGCTTAGAGACAAGATACAGCATGCAGGATTCAAGTCGGTCGACTCCTCTGAAAACAGCTTTGAACTGATGAACATGTCCAAATTGTTCAGGGATTACTCGCCTGTCTATTTATTCTCCAATTTCTTCAGAAACATGTTTTCTCCACCGTCCGATCTCAGGAGTTCTTCATCCTGGTACATATTCCAGCGAACTGTAAAAATATTTTATTTTTTCTTCAGGAACAGGCGTAAATACGGCAGCGGCGAACTCGTGGCCATAAAATACTGAAGACGTGCCGTCCAAACAGGGCCGTGGCTTCTGCAACCGGAGCAGCGTATTCGATTGCAGGGCGCCTGGCTGCCTGACAAGCATTAAACGACCGCTTTCGGGAACGGGCGGAAGCGGTCGTTATCTGTACGGCTGAATGGACAATTACGTGCCCGAATACGGAAAAGCCGGTAACGTAACACATTGTCTTGCAAATCGGCCGGCGTTTTCTTATACAATTGTCGCACCCGGACCTTGCTGTAAACAATAATCTCAGGATATAGAAGTCTCAATATGATGGTTGAACCTGCTTCGACGACACTACCGGTTCTGCTTGTCGATGATGAGCCCAAGGTACTGCGCAGTATGGAAATGCTGCTGCGGTCATCCGGAATAGACCCGGTCCTGATGCTGGATGACAGCCGCAAGGTTTTGCCCCTGCTGGCCAGGCGCACGGTTTCCGCCATCCTCCTCGACCTCACCATGCCATATATATCGGGCGAGGAACTGCTGGCAAGCATTACCAGTGAATACCCCGATATCCCGGTCATCATCATCACCGCCACCAACGATCTCGATACCGCCGTGAAGTGCGTACGCACGGGCGCCTTTGATTACCTGGTAAAGCCCGTAGACGAAGACCAGTTGTTATCCTCGGTCAGGCGCGCCATGGAGATGAGTGCATTGCGTAATGAAGTCATGACGTTGCGCGAAAGTATTTTCGAACGGGATGTGCGTAACAAGGAAGCCTTTGCCGATATTGTCACCTGTGATGCGGCCATGCTGGCAATATTCCGCTACCTGGTCGCTATTTCCGTATCCACGCAACCGACATTGATCACTGGAGAAACCGGTACAGGGAAAGAACTGATTGCGCGCGCCATCCATCAACTGTCGGGGCGCAGCGGTGAATTCGTCGTGATAGATTCGGCCGGTCTGGATGACACCCTGTTTTCCGACAGCCTGTTCGGCCATAGAAAAGGCGCCTATACGAATGCCATTCAGGACCGTGAAGGCCTGGTGGCACGCGCGACCGGTGGCACATTATTTCTCGACGAGATCGGCGACCTGAATGCTTCTTCGCAAATCAAGTTGTTGCGCCTGTTCCAGGAAAACACCTATTACCCGGTCGGCTCTGACAAATCCCTGCAAAGCGATGCACGCTTTATCGTAGCCACTCACCGGGATGTCGAGCAACTGGTTGAAGAAGGCGCCTTCCGCAAGGACCTCTACTACAGATTGCGCGCCCACCGGGTCGACCTGCCGCCGTTGCGGGAACGCCTGGATGATATCCCCCTGCTGACCGGGAACTTCCTGCAAGAAGCGGCAACCTCCCTGAACAAACCGGTACCGACAGTACCCGGCGAACTGAATACTTTACTCAGGAATTACCAGTGGCCTGGCAATATACGCGAATTAAAGGCGGTCGTATTCGATGCGGTTGCGCGCAACGATAAAGGCATGCTGCCGCTGGATAGTTTTCGCGACCTGATCACAGGTCACGGCCACGAAATAACCGCACCGGCCAATAATCATACTGGTGCAATGACCGTCGATGGCTTTTTTCCCGGCAAACTGCCGACCCTCAAAGAGGCCGAGAACCTGCTGATCAAGGCAGCCATGCAACGCGCTGACGGCAACCAGGGTACTGCCGCGTCGCTGCTGGGCATTACCCGGCAGGCCCTGAACAAACGACTGGTCCGGCGCCGCAAGCAACAAACATCCCACTGAATCGCGCAGACGGCGGCAACAACCCGTCCCGCCTATCGGCCTGCTACTTTAGTCGCTATAGCAACCTTTGACGCAGGCAGAGGCATTCGAGCAATTATTATTTATATAATTGACAAATATGAATTATTTATCTTTTAACGCGAAATATCACCGCAACTTTAGTCTTCAGGCTACACTCGATCAGTATCCCGCATGCAACCACATATCTAGTTGTTTTAATTATTCTTTATAAGTTTTTATAAGGAACTTTTCTGTATTGGCACACGACCTGCAACGTACTGTCTGCCGGGATGCAGAAAAGGATTTCTGCTTTCCGGACTCCCGGTATCAACCCGGGAGATAGCGTCCACGGAAGGACAAACAGTAGTGCAGGGAGCACGGCCCCAGGGACGGGGCCAAATATTTTTTACCGGTGGCCAGATTGTCTCCACCGGTATGGACCCTCAAGGGGGAAAGCCAGGGACGGGTATTTACTTTGCCAGCTGCAATAAAGCCCCATGGACGGGGCTTTTCTTTTTTCACGCGGCTATACGGGCAAGCCTCTGCAGAACGGCACCTGTTCGAGCAGGAGCACCTCGCAGGTGCGGCCGGACAACCAATCGCGCACGAGCGGTTGACGGTTATTTAACCGAGAAAATTGAACAATGACAGGTTCTGCACCTTGGAAAACACCTGCTCGGACGCCTGCAGCGCCAGCAATTCACGACTGAAGCGTGATACGGCCTCGGTATAGTCCAGGTCTACGATATTCGACAGCTCCTGGTCGATCACCAGGTTAAAAGACTGATTGATATCGCGTTGATCATCGACCACACGCATACGCGAGCCTACTCCCGCCCGCGCCGACAGCATCTTGTCCAGTGCAGCATCAATATCGGTCAGCGTAGTCGGCAAGGGTGATCCGCTGGACAGCGCGTTGGCAAACTCATTCACCACGTCGAACACACTGATCGTGCCGCCGGCCGACGCCGGCACCCCGAAAAATACATCAATGCCGTTATCCGCCACCGCCAACTGGCGCGATGCGCTGACCTGCAAATGCAAGGCGCCCTGGTCGCCGTTGTAGCCAACGTTACCGCTACCATTGTCAACAAACGGCACTGTATCGGTCTGGTAACCTGCAAACATATATTCACCATTGGCATTGCGCGTGTTGCCTGCAGCCACCAGTCCGTCAAGGAGCGAGCGGACCTCGACCTCCACTGCCTGCAGGTCATTCGGGCTCATCGTTGCATTCGATGCGCTGATCGCCAGCTCACGAACGCGTTGCAGAATATTTACGGACGAGGCCAGCGCGCCTTCAGCCAACTCCAGCCTGCCCTGCGCCAGGTCCAGGTTTTCGAGGAACTGGACATTTTGTGTCTTGCGCTCGCCCAGCTGCAGGTTACGCAGACTGGCCGCAGGATCATCGGATGGCGATACCAGCCGCTTGCCCGTAGCCAGCTGCAGCTCGGTCCTGGACAGCTTCGCCTGTTGCGCAAGCATGGCGTCCACGCGTTGCTGGAAGATTTGTGTCGTCGAGATTCTCACATTAACTCCTTACCGCACCGATCAGCGTCTGGAAAATCTGGTCGGCAACGGAAATAATCTGGGCCGCTGCCTGGTAGGCCTGCTGGAAGCGCAACAGGTCAGCGGCCTCCTCATCGAGATTGACGCCGGCGGCGCCGGACCAGGCGGCTTCGCTCTGCCCGAGCACCGTGGCCTGCACGTCACGACCGAGCTGCGCCTGCCGCGTCAGCGAACCCACATCGGCAACCAGCTCGCCGTAGGCATCGTTAAAGCTTGTCGTACCGTTATTCATCAACTGCTGTGCCTGCATGCCGGCCATGAGCAATGCATTGCGGTTATCGCCCGTACCAGTACTGTTATAGGCGACATTGAATTCATCGCCGGCGGCCGGATTGCCGGTGATACGCACCTGGTAACCATAGTCCACACCCAGGTTGGCAGTAGGAAAAATGTCCGCGCCGGTCGCCGGGTCATACACGCCGGTATCGATAACTCCCGAGGTGGTCTGGTCGATAACCTCGTAACTCGTCGGACTTGTGAACCGCACCAGTACGGGCGGCGTCAACTGTCCCGGTGGCGACTGGAAAGCCGGGTTGTTTATGTCCGTCACGGTTCCGGCATCGATCTGGCCGGTCCCGGTATTCGTCAACGCGGCGGAAGTCAGTACCGGCGACGCCATCGCCAGGTCACGCGGGTCCGTTAATTGAACGCTGATGCGCGCGGCACCCGTTCGCGTGGGCCGTAACGAGTAATTGTCACCGGCAACAGCACCCGGCCCGATGCTGATACTCAGCCCCTGTGCAATAAACGGGTCCGCCGACGTCCCGCTACCGGTCATAGGTACAACCTGCCCGCTACCGGCAATACTCAGGGCCCAGTTACTACCATCATATTCCAGGCGATAATCCTGAGCGGTCAGCTGCGATACGTCGTCAAATGTCACACTGACAGTGCCGCCGTTAGCCGGGTCCGACAGCACCTGTGGACTGGCAACGGAAAAAATATCCTGTCCCGGCATGCCGCCCGGGGTGACGCCCGCGCGGTGCTGTTCATTCATGAAGGTGCCCAGCTCGATGGCAAGGCGGCCCATTTCATTCACCGCCGGATCGAGCACCTGTTCGCGAAAGCGCAACATACCGCCCAGTTCACCGCCCTTGACGAGATCGGTAATGACAACGGGTGGCGTGCCGGCTGCGCCGATCGCAATATCAAACTGGCCCGGATCGCCGGGTTTTGGCAGCAGCCCGACCGTGCTGTGCTCGACACCCAGCACCAGCGACTGGCCACTGCCGATAAATACATTCATCGAACCATTGGCCTGCGTGGTCGTCGAGATGGATACTCTCTCTGCAAGCTCGAGCACCAGCTGGTCCCGCTGGTCGAGCAGGTCGTTGGGCGGTTGCCCGTTGGTCCTGCCGCTGGCCTCGATAATCTGCTGATTGACCGACGCAATTTCCTTCGCATAAAAATTCAGTTCATCGACCTTGGTGCCCATGCGCGCGCCAAGGCTTTGCCGTGCATCATTCATCCTGTCATTCAGCACGTGAAAGCGGCTTGCCAGTGTATTGGCCTCGCTCAGCATGACCTGGCGCGAGGCCGTGGAAGTCGGATCATTCGCAACACCCTGGATGGCATCAAACCATGCACCCAGTGCCGGGCTGAGTCCGGCAGATTCGTCGGCCAGCAGGTTATCAAGCCCGCCCGACAACTCGGCCATCACGTCCACGTCGTGGAAATCCGTGCTGCTGGTGCGCAGGTCGCTGGTCAGGAACTGGTTGTAACTACGCTGTATCGTGGCGACATCAACCCCGGAACCCAGAAAACCGAAACCGTGCCCCTGCCCCGGCCGGGAAACCAGGTCGGCTTGCTGACGGGTGTAGCCGGGGGTATTTACATTTGCAACGTTGTGGCCGACCGTGTCCAGTGCGCGCTGGTAACTCAACAGCGCCGAACTGCCAATGCCCAATAATCCGCTTCCCATGCGTTAGTCCTCTTCCCTGCTACCAGAAACCCGCTGTCGCGCCATCCGGTCCGAGTCCGGAAGACGCCAGCTGGTCCATACCCTGGCCGAAGGACTCGCCGTCCATAATCGACCGGATTTTCTCCACATAGTATGGATCGGTCGCATAGCCCGCATCCTTTAGCCCGCGCAAAAAGGCGTCGGGGTCCGCGGCCTGCGCCAGTGCCGGCTGATAACGCGGGTTGGACTGCAGAAAATCCACGTAATCGGCCATACCCGCCGCCAGCGAGTCGTATGCACGGAAGGCGGCCTGTTGTTTTCTTGCAACACCCGACTCGTATTCGAGCGTGGTGACCGTCGCCCGGTCACCCGGCCAACCGGAGTCCGCCTTGATGCCGAACAGGTTGAAGCTGTTACGCCCGTCGGGGTGGCGGATCATCTTCCTGCCCCAGCCGGTCTCCAGTGCCGCCTGCGCCACCAGCACACCGGGTTGCACGCCGAGCCGCGCCGCACTGGTGCGCGCGACCGGCATTAAATCGCGGATAAATGCTTCCGCATCGGCAGGGTGCCAATCGTCCTGTTGCACGGCAGCCGGTGCGGGCAGACCCGCCGATTCCGGCAACTGCTCGAACAGTGGTTGACCGCTGTTAGCCTGCAACTCGATCATGGCCGGCGCGTGCATGGCAAGATCGACAAGCGGTAATGGTTTGTGTTTTGCGACCGGTGGCGGATAGAGCGGTGTGGCGGTCGGTTGTGTATCCTGCCGGGGCGGTCCCGCCGCCGCCGGTTGCGTACCGCCCATGCTCTTGACCAGCATGTCCGCAATGCCCAGGCCCCGGCCTTTCACCATTTCCAGTGCCAGCTGCTGGTCATGGATGTCGCGATAAAAGTCAGACTGGTCACTGTCGAACAGGCCACCGCCCGGACTGGCATCGCGCATTGCTTTCAACATGCTTTGCACAAACAACGCTTCGAACTGCCGGGCTGTTTCGCGCAAGGCTCCCGGTGTTTGCTTCCCGGCGGCGGCACGCAGTTCAGCGAGCCCCTGGAAGTCGGTATAATTTGCAGCGCTTGCCAGGCCGGAGGTCATACCAGGACCGGGGGCTTGCGTTGCAACTCACCCCCGTCTCTCCGGGAGAAGGTCAGGCAAAGGCGATAAAACAAGGACAGGAACATGGTCAGTACCCGCTGATTCCGACCTTCTGCCGGAGACAGATGGAACTCCCTGTTTTGAGAATTGCTTTTAATACATACACTCGAAAACATCGGTTATTTTCCCGTATTAGATAACGAGCAATTCAGCACGCAGCGCGCCGGCAACCTTCAGCGCCTCCAGGATTGCAACGAGGTCACCCGGTGCAGCACCGACCTGGTTAACTGCGCGAACCACGTCATTGAGCGTAGTGCCCGGCTCGAACAGGAACATGGGACTGCCCTCCTCGGTTACCTCGATGCCACTGCTGGGCACGACCACCGTTTCGCCATCGGAGAACGGTTGCGGCTGACTGACACCGTACGCCTCGCTGATCGTGACCGTCAGGGTGCCATGCGAAACCGCCGCCGGCATGACCCGGACATGGTTACCGATGACCACGGTGCCCGTGCGTGAATTGATAATGACACGCGCCGGCGCCTCACCCGGCACGACCGACAGGTTTTCCAGCATCGAAACAAACATGACTTTCTTGTCGGCATCCAGCGGCGCGCGCACCTTGACGGAGCCTCCGTCCAGGGCCATCGCGGTATCCCTGCCCATGGTCCTGTTAATACTCTCGACAACGTTTGTGACAGTCGTGAAATCCGGCGTATTCAGATTCAGCGTCAGCGAGTCCGACGAATCGAACGGATTGGGTATGCTGCGCTCCACGGTTGCACCGCCAGGCACCCGCCCGACGCTCGGTACGTTGACGACCAGTCGCGAACCATCAGCGCCATCGGCGCCGAAACCACCGACCACGAGGTTGCCCTGTGCAATTGCATACACCTGTCCGTCCGCACCCTTTAGCGGCGACATCAGCAGTGTCCCGCCACGCAGGCTCTTGGAATTACCCAGTGATGAAACGGTGACATCGATAGTCTGGCCCGGCTTGGCGAACGGCGGCAGATCACCGTTGATAATTACCGCTGCCGCATTTTTAAGCTGCGGCTTGACGTTCGGCGGTATCACCACGCCCAGCTGCGCCAGCATGTTGGTCAGACTCTGTACGGTAAATGGCTGGCTTGACGAGTCGCCGGTGCCATCGAGGCCCACCACCAGGCCATAACCGATCAGCTGGTTGGATCGCACGCCGGCCACCGACGCCAGGTCCTTGATGCGTTCCGCCGCCGTGTTGTATGACAGCAGCAGCAGGGCTGTCGCCACGAGCAGTTGAATTCCTGTTTTCGGTTTCATGGTCATTGTCCTTGTCCCGCTCAGTAAGGCCATAGCGGTGAATTGAAGAAACGCGCCAGCCAGCCCATGGAATTTGCATCCGCAGTTGCGCCCTTGCCCTTGTAGGTAATCCGGGCATCGGCGACCTGGGTGGACAGCACGGTATTCGTCGGACCGATATCGACCGGCCTGACAATGCCGCGCAACCGCACGTATTCATCGCCCTGGTTGATTGCGATCCACTTCTCGCCCTGTATCACCAGGTTGCCGTTGGGCAACACCTGCGATACCGTGACAGTGATGCTGCCTTGCAGATTATTGCTCTGTGAACTGTCCGATTCGCCACTGAAATCATTTGATGACTCGAGACCGGCGCTGAGCGGATCACCGCCGATAGTGACATCCTTGCCAAGCAGTTTCGCTGCAGCAATATCCGTGGAATTACTCTTCTTGATCCCGGTACTTGCGGTCTTGCTGGCATCGGTCTGCTCGTCGAGCACCACTGTCAGCAGGTCACCGACATTACGCGCCTTGATATCCTCGAACCACGGGCGCGAGTAACCGGACATGTAGATCGAACCGGTAGTATTGACGGGCGGCGGCTTTACCATCGGCGTGGCCGGTGCATACTCCGCCTCCCCCTGGCGGGTAATCACCGATGTGTTGCTGCAACCCGCCATGAGCAGGATGAACAAACTTGCAATAAACATCAGTGGCGTGTTTTCCATATTTCGCAACATGTCATTTGCTTCCTTGCCTGCCTGTCATCGCGGGAGCGGACACGCCCGTGAACAGATGGCACATGATTTCAGGTGTTTCAAACATCAATCAGCGTGCCGGTTCTCAGAGATTGTTATTCGCGTATTCGAGCATTCGCTCGGCTGTCGATATGGCCTTGGAATTCATTTCATAGGCGCGCTGGGTCTCGATCATGTTGACCAGCTCCTCGACGGTATTCACGTTGGAAGTTTCCAGCGAACCCTGCGTAATACTGCCCAGGCCATTAAGTCCGGCCGTACCGGTTTGCGGCGTGCCACTCGATCCGGACTCGAGGAACAGGTTCTGCCCGATCGGCTGCAAACCGGCGGGATTTATGAAATCGGCAAGTTGAATGGTGCCGGTCTGCACCGGTGTTGACACACCGGGCTGGGTCACGGAAACAGTCCCGTCGGACCCGATCGTGATGCTCAGCGCGTCCTCGGGTATCGTGATGCCGGGCTGCAGCGCAAAACCCTTTGCCGTGACAAGCTCGCCATTGGCATTGACCTGGAAAGTACCGTCACGGGTGTATCCCAGTCCGCCGTCCGGTAACAGGATCTGGAAAAAACCCCGGCCCTCGATGGCCATGTCCAGGTTGTTGCCGGTCTGCACGAGATTGCCCTGGTTGAACAGTTTTTCCGTTGCGACCACGCGCACGCCGGTGCCGGTCATGAGGCCGGAATTAAGCTGCGTGTCTTCCGATGACTGCGCGCCGGCCTGTCCATTGTTCTGGTACAGCAGGTCCTCGAACACGGCACGGCCGCGCTTGAACCCGGTCGTATTGACGTTCGCCAGGTTGTTGGCCGTCACCGCCATACGGGTCTGTTGTGCCTCCAGTCCCGTCTTTGCTATCCAGAGTGCCTGATCCATGCTGTTCTCCTGTTTTCAATTATCTGTAGGAGCGCAGGTATGCGCGAATAACGGTGGTTGTTCTGTTCGCGAACAACGTCCGCTCCTACAGGTTATGTTTGTATAAATCAAACGTTCGCGTTTATCCAAGGCGCATCAACTGCGCGCTTGCCTTGTCATTTTCCTCTGCGTTGGCCATGATCTTCACCTGCATTTCGAACTGCCGCGCAAGCTGGATGAGGCTGACCATCGCCTCTACCGTGTTCACGTTGCTCGATTCAAGCGTGCCGGCCTGCAGCGTCACCGTACTGTCCGCAATGGCCGGCTGAAAGTTCTTCATGTGCATCAGGCTGTCGGCCCCCTTCGTCATTTCATCCGCAGGGGGATTGACCAGCTTGATACGGTCCACCACGGACAATGTATTAGCCGACTGCCCAAGCGGCCGGATGGAAATCGTGCCGTCCGCGGCGATCTCGACTTGCTCGGCGGGCGGTATCGCAATCGGGCTGCCGCTGCCCATGACCGGGTGACCGGCGCCGGTGCGCAACAGGCCGAGACTGTCGACCTGCAGATCGCCCGCACGGGTATAGGCTTCGTTACCATCCGGTCCCTGGACCGCAATCCAGCCGTCACCGTTGATGGCAATATCAAGACTGCGGCCGGTGCCGACGGTGGCGCCAGGCGTAAAATCGACCCCCTTGCCGGCTGCCACGCCGTACACGCGACTTGCATGGCCGGGACCGTATACCGGGACGCTGTTAAAGGACTCGAGGTCAGCACGAAACCCGGTGGTACTGGCATTCGCCAGGTTCTGTGCATTGACTGCCTGCGCCTGCATGGTCTCGCGGGCGCCGTTCATGGCGATATACAACAATTTATCCATAGTCGCTTCCTGCGAATATCACTCGGCTATTAACGGCCGATGTTGATTACCGTCTGGGTGAGCGTGTCGGCCGCCGAAATGACCTGTGCATTCGCCTGGAAACTGCGCTGCGCGGTAATCAGGCTGACCAGTTCCTCGGTAATCTCGACGTTGGAATTTTCCAGCGCGCCCGATTGCAGGAAACCGAAATTACCGGCGCCGGGTTCACCGAGCACGCGATCTCCGGCCTCGAAGCTGTCGCCCCAGGTACTGTCGCCCAGCGGTGTCAGGCCCTGCGGGTTGGCGAAATTGGAAAGCGCGATCTTGCCCAGTGCGGACGACTGCCCGTTACTGAAGCGCGCCAGCACGACACCCGTGTCGTCGATATCGAGACCGCTCAGGCGACCGGTCGAAAAACCGTCCTGGAACAGGTTGTTCACGGCGAAACTGCTGCCATATTGCGTGGTACCGGTAAAGTCGAAATCGACATTCATGACGGCTGCGCCGTTACCGGGATCATAGGTACCGAAATTGACCGGTTGTGGCGACGTTAACTGGCCGAGGTTGTCGAAACTCATGGTCTGCACGGTGGTCGTCTGCAAATCATCGCCATCGGTAACCAGGCGCGCGTCCCAGGTACGGGTAGCCGTGTCGACTTTCCTGAAAAACAGTGACGAGGTATGGCTCTGGCCCAGACTGTCAAAGGTCACCACCGATGTCGAATAGTTATAGGTCGTCGGGTCAGCCGGATCGATCACGCCCGGACCCAGCTGGGTCGCATCGGCTTCCATGTTCAGTGATATTTCCGCCAGCGACGAAGGACTCGGCGGCGTGGTGGATGCAATCAGCTGCAGGTCACCCAGTGACGCCGTGCTGAAGGTAGTGCCCTGCGCATTCAGTGGCGGATAGGCCTGCAGGCGCTGATCGTTGACATTGACCACGTAGCCGTCACGGTCCACCCTGAATCCACCTGCACGGCTGTAGACATTCGAGCCCTGGTCGCTCAACGTGAAGAACCCCTCGCCGTTGACCGCCAGGTCGAGCGCGTTACCTGTGAAATCGATGTTGCCCTGCGTAAACAGTTCCGAAACGGACGCAAGGCGCACACCGGCACCGGTAGAGATGGAGCCGATACTGCCGAATGCGGTTGCATAGACATCGGTAAACTCGGCGCGTGACTGCTTGAAGCCGTTGGTGTTTGCATTGGCAATATTATTGGCCGTGACATCCAGCGATGCCTGTGAAGCTGCCAGACCACTTAATGCGATTCGAAATGACATGTGACTTCTCCTTGGTACCCGTTAACTAATCTGTTTGACCTGTGAAAAATCCACTGTACCGAGTCCGGCCAGTTCCAGGGTGAGCGGTTGACCTTGCGACGGCAGTGAAACACTCCGCACCTGGTCAGCGATCAGTACATCGTAAGCCTCGTTGATGCCGCCACTGATCGCCTCGGCACGGACAGCGTAACGACCAGGGGGGACGACCGAGCCATCCGTGGCAAGGCCGTCCCAGCTAAAAGTCGCCATCCCTGGCAACTGACTTCCCAAACTCACATTCCTTACCAGCGCACCGCTCTGGTCGTAGATCCCGATATTCATATTGCTGACTGCATTCGTCAGTTCAACAGCCCCGTCAATCGTTCCGCCGCTGACCAGTTCCGCCTGTCCGGCCGGCACCAGTACGGCCCGTCCGAGCATACCGGCGGCCTGCAGCGCCTGGTTCGATACCAGTGAACTGGCGAGATTCTGCAGTTCCGCCCTGACTTCATCGATACCGCTGACGGTGCCGAACTGCGCCAGCTGGCCAATGAAATCGCCGTTCTCCATTGGTTCGAACGGGTCCTGGTTTTTCAGCTGCGTCGTCATCAGCATGAGGAAATCCTCCTGCCCCAGCTCGGTTGACCTGCTACTGTCCAGTCCTGTGCCTGTCAGGCCCAGGTCTTCGTACAATGCATAGTCCTGTATGGTGTTCATATCCTGTTACTCCGTCGTCAGACCGGGTTACTGGCCCAGTCGCAATGTTTCGATCAACAGCTGCTTGGAGGTGTTCGCCGCTTCCACGTTGCCCTGGTAGGAACGGGATGCGGAAATCATGTTGGCCATTTCCTCGACCATGTTTACATTTGACATGTAGATATAACCGTCCTTGTCTGCCTGCGGGTGTGCCGGGCTGTACTGCTTGTTGACCGGCGCCTGGCTTTCCACCACGCCGGTAACCTCCACCGGGACCGCGGCGTTATTACCCATCGCCTGCATAACCGCTGAAAAAACCGGCTGCCTGGCGTGATAGGCACCGGCTTCCGTGCCACTGACTACCTCGGCGTTGGCCATGTTGCTGGCAACGGTATTCAGCCGGACGGTTTGCGCACTCATCCCGGACCCGGCTACATCGAAAATATTAAACAATCCCATGATTATTCACCCTTGATCGCCTTCATGAGGCCGCTGATCTTTCCACCGAGGATTCGCAGCGTGGCCTGGTAGCGCACGGAATTCTCCGCAAACTGCGACTGCTCCACCTGCGTGTCGACCGTGTTGCCGTCCAGCGATGGCTGGCCCGGCACGCGGTACAGTGTATGTACACCGCCGCCCGCACTGGCGTGGCTGATGTGCCCGGCACTGGTTGTCTTCAAGGACTTTGCCGCTTGCGCGCTTTCCAGCGCTGCGCGGAAATCGAGGTCACGCGCCTTGTAGTCGGGCGTGTCCGCGTTGGCCAGGTTGGAAGCCAGCATTTCGCCACGTTGTGAGCGCAACTGCAGCGCTTCTGCGTGTACTCCGAAAACGCGATCGATGTTGGATGGCATGTGGTCCCTCACAAAGTTTCTCTCCGCTGACAAACTAGCAAGCGGCATGCCAACACTCCCTTGCCGGCGCAAAACGGTTCAACTGTACTGAAAAGGCACTCTCGCCAACTTATATATGCCGGGCACTGCCGCGCACGGCGCGGGTCCCGGCTTCGCGGCCCCGCCAGGCGGCAAGCCCCTGCCCGAAAACGGCAACAATTTGCCGGTCATTGCCGCCATGTTTACTGCACAATACTTCCGGTGGACGCATCGTGAAAGCGGAAAACACGGCAATCACGGGCCGTGACGGCCATCAAGGCGGCGTGCCGGTGACTATGGCATGGTAATTGCTGATGTTATATCAGCTAACGCACAGCAAGCATTCAGGAAACGGGAGTTACCCATGAGCTTCAGGTACATCACATGCGTACTGGCCGCTGTCATGCTGATCACCACCGGTCCGGCAGCGAGCGAGACCATACAGGACCACCGCGCGATACAGGCGACCGCCGAGTCGTTCATTGCGGACGTCATTCTGTCCAGTCACGGGGCCGAGCCGGTCGTCAAGGCCGGCTCGCTTGATTCGCGCCTGCGACTCAAACAATGCGACAGTCCGCTGGAAGCCTTTCAGCCGGCCGGCAGCCGGGCACTGGGCAATACCACGGTCGGTGTGCGCTGCACCGGGAACATCACCTGGACATTGTACGTTCCGGTCAGTACCAGCCTGTTCGGGGATGTCGTGGTTGCTGCCCGGCCGCTGCCACGGGCAAGCCTGCTTGCAAAACAGGACCTGAAGCTGGCCAGGCGGGACCTTGCCCGGCTGCACAGCGGTTACTACAGCCATATCGAGCAGGTGGTCGGCTTGCAGACCGGCAGGAACATAGCCATGGACACCGCCATTTCATCCCTGCTGGTCAAGGAACCACTCGCCGTCAAGCGCGGGCAGCGCGTCAACCTGACTGCCGGGGCCGGCGGCATTGAAGTACGCATGACAGGAGAGGCCATGTCGGATGGCACGGCCGGTGAACGCATCAAGGTTCGTAACCTGAGTTCGAAGCGGGTCGTTGACGGGATCGTCAAGTCCGCAACGACCATCCAGGTTGCCATGTAAACCGGATAAGGAATTGTTTAACTAGCAGGGGGACAGGGACATGTCCATAGATACGAGATTTACCCCGGCGATCCGCAATGCATTGCTGGAGCAAATGCAGGACGTTACGGGAAAATATACGCCGGACGGCGGAAACCGGGCCGCTGCCGATGAAGACCGTAGCGGGCGCGTCGCCAGTGACAGCGTCAGTATATCCGCCGATGCCCTTCGCGTGCACGCCTCGATAGAATACACCGCGGGACAGGATGTGTACGACGCCGCACGGGTCGCGGAAATAAAACAGGAAATTGCAACGGGCATATACAACATCGACCCGGCACGTATTGCAGACAAATTCTACCAGTTCAATATAAGGATGTAGCGGGAGACTTGATATGACCATGACACCGGAAGCATGCCATTTCAGCATGAATATGCTGCTGGAACAGGAAACTGACCTGACAAGCCAGCTGTCCATTCTGCTCGATACCGAATATGCAGCCATTACAGGAAAGGATTTCACTGCGCTCGAACAGACGATCAAAGACAAGGCACTGACAGTCGAGCAACTCGAGCTGCTGGAACGGGAAAGAATCGCCCTGGTCGAGTCAGCCGGATACAAAGCCGGGCCGGATGACATCCTGGTTTTCATGCAGTGGTGCGATCCCGGGAAAGATATTATATCCCGATGGGAACAGTTACTGACCCTGGCAAGGAAGTGTCGCGACCAGAACCGCAGGAACCACCAGTTAGTCGAGCTGTGCAGCCGGCATACGCGCGAAACGCTGCGCATCCTGCGCGGCGAAGGGCCGCAACAGGACATCTACCAGGCAGACGGCGACACCGACAGCGGGCATGATCGCCGAACGCTGGCACGGGCCTGATAATATGTAATAGTCGCTATTCGATCTGACAGATATTGTCAGATTATCCGGAGCCACGCCCGCTTGCGTGAATGACCGGGAACCGGAAAGAGTTGCCGTTGCCAGGGCACGGGAAACCCCGATAATACGTGTACCTGAACGGGGAATACC
>CAVYIJ010000008.1:0-35481 GCA_963768575.1 uncultured Halobacteria archaeon | reverse complement strand
TTGCCTTTAAGGTTAGTAGTATTCAGAAGGCTTATCATAGCTTGAGATCGATAATAGATATAACAGTTTATTTCTATAAAATTGATAGATAATACCAATCAATTAATAATGAGTTTTTGAATTTCTAACGCCAGCCATAACCGGGCGCAAAAAGCAGAGCGCAGCGGCGCTTTTTCGGTCCGAGTTTATGGCCTTGTTGGGCGCTGATGTAACATTCAAATACATCAGCACTTGCCTCTTTCTATATATCTTTCAATACTTCCTCGGCACTGCTGTGCTGTGTTTATGTCATCAATAGGATAAGCATCGCCATTAAACATGGATTGCACTGTTATTTGCTTAGGAGAGTTTGAGGATAGGTATGTTGCATCGATGGTAAAAAAACCGAAAGATGACTTGGAGCGATCAACAACCAAATTGATACTATTTTCAAACCAATAGCCTTCCTTAATTGCCTCTTCTTTTTCCAGGCCTGAGAAATAAACATGCACCAAAGCATCCATAACCTTTATAATCTCACCGGAAATGAACGAATAAATTTGTTTTGTAACGAACGTATCCCCTTGGTGCCATCCAACTATTGAGAACACGATTCCAAATCGGTTTGGTCCAATGTGCCAAACTTCGATACTGTCTCCAATTTCGTTGAACCCCTCTCTTCCTACCTTCATAAAATCTTTCGATTCATCTTCCATCACCCAATATTCACCAACCTTTTTAAAAACAAAAATGCTTAACAGTTGCTGACACGCTTGACAATCAGAAGCATAGTAAGTGGTGAGAACAATTCTCTTATCAATTCCGTTAATAGATATAAAAAAGTCCTTCTCTAATTTATCTTCGTGACCGTCTTCGTATTCCGCCTTTCTGGGAGCTGGCCAAGCCAATGAAAATGCCTTTTGACCATCCCATAGACCTTTAAATTTAGGCTTATTTAAGTCCGGATTGGTTTTGTTCTTGTTTGTAATATTTACAGAATATGAGACATCTCCCTCGCTTGTAATTACCGGGCTATTGCTACCTGTTGTCGAAATATTACCTTCTAGTTTTGTGTTATTAGACATGACGAAAGCAACAAATAATCCAGCTATTGAAGCTAACGCCCCTACTAGGCCGATTTTATTCCAAATCGTAAGTTTCCTAAATCGACTAAATATGTTCATTCGCATTCTCTAACGAAATTTCCCTGCACCCCATTATCCGCCCAACAGTGTACTGGGCTGCGTCGTTACTATTGAGTGATAAGCCGCGTCGGCATATCGTACGATATGGTTGACTCAATATGGCATTAACACGGCATGCCCAACTATGATCCAGGTGTCATTATGGGCAATAGGATCAGTTCGTTGGCTGTAATCCAGTGTCTGCTTCTGCAGCCGTTCAAGACATTCAATCTGAAACGCTGAACTTCCTCTATGGGTTGTCGATTCCAGACATTTAGCAACACCTGATATTTGGCCGCTTTCTTCCCGCCTGTAATTGCATTAATTGGTTTTCTCTGCGCCTTTGCGCCTTTGCGTGAAATTATTTTTTTCCTTGAAGAAATCATGACTCGTCCGTCACACACCCCTCCGATGCATTCTTCACCAGCCTGATGTACTTACCCAGCGTCCCGCGACTGGCCTTGTAGGGCGGCATCTTCCACGCGTCACGACGCGCTTGCATGTCAGCATCGCTGATATCGACTGACAGTAATTTCCGCTCGGCATCGATCGTGATGACATCGCCGTCACGGACCAGCGCAAGCGGGCCGCCTTCCTGCGCCTCGGGCACGATGTGTCCGATAATGAACCCGTGCGAGCCGCCCGAGAAACGCCCGTCGGTGAGCAATGCAACATCCTGTCCGAGACCGGCGCCCATGATGGCCGAGGTCGGTGTCAGCATCTCCGGCATGCCGGGGCCGCCCTTCGGGCCCTCGTAACGAATCACCACGACATCACCCTTGCCGATCCTGCCCTCCTCCAGCGCCGTCAGCATGTCCTCCTCGGCGTCATAGACCCTGGCCGGCCCGCTGAAGTGCAGACCTTCCTTGCCGGTGATCTTGGCTACCGAACCACCCGGCGCCAGGTTGCCCTTGAGGATCTGGATGTGTCCGCTCTCCTTGATCGGATCGGACAGTGCATGGAAAACATCCTGCCCCTGTTGCAGGCCCGGCAGTGCCTCGAGGTTTTCCGCGATCGTCCTGCCGGTCACGGTCAGGCAATCGCCATCGATCATTCCCTCCGCCAGCAGGTACTTCATAACCGCCGGCGTTCCACCCACGTTGTGCAGGTCTTCCATGACGTATTTGCCGCTCGGTTTCAGGTCGGCAAGAAACGGAATACGGTCACTGACGGACTGGAAGTCATCGATACCCAGCTCCACGTCGACGGCACGCGCCATGGCGATCAGGTGCAGGACTGCGTTGGTCGAGCCACCCAGCGCCATGACGATCACCATGGCATTTTCAAATGCTGCACGCGTCATGATGTCACGCGGCTTGATGTCCTGCTCCAGCAGATGGCGTATCGCCGTGCCGGCACTGTAGCACTCGGCCAGCTTGCCCGGATCGGTTGCAGGTGTCGATGAACTGTAGGGCAGGGACATACCCATCGCCTCGATGGCCGATGCCATGGTATTCGCGGTATACATGCCCCCGCAGGCACCGGCACCCGGACAGGCATGATTGACTATATTCTGACGGGTCTGTTCATCGATCTTGTCGGCGATAAACTCACCATAACTCTGAAAGGCGGACACGATGTCCAGCGTCTGGTTTTTGTAGTGACCGGGCTTGATGGTACCGCCGTAGATCATCAGGGACGGGCGATTCAGACGTCCCATGGCAATCAGGCAACCCGGCATGTTCTTGTCGCAACCGGGCAGCGAAATATTCGCGTCATACCACTGTGCGTTCATCACCGTTTCAATGGAATCCGCAATCAGGTCACGTGACTGCAGCGAAAAACTCATGCCCTCGGTGCCCATGGAGATACCATCGCTGACACCGATGGTATTGAAACGCATACCGACGAGGCCGGCATCAACAACGCCCTCCCTGACTTTCGCGGCCAGGTCATTCAGGTGCATATTGCAGGTATTTCCCTCGTACCACACACTCGAGATACCGACCTGCGCCTTGTCCATATCCGCGGATGTCAGCCCGGTACCGTGCAGCATTGCCTGTGATGCACCCTGCGATTTTGGCTGGGTTATACGTGCACTGTACCGGTTCAGCTTGTCACTCATTGTTCTCTCCATTCCAGTTTTTCCGCCGGGCCGCCCCCTGCTGCGGGCTCGTTATTGTACAGAGGGACACGCCAGGCCTGCACATATCCGGTCGCGTGACAGTCGGCGAGGCGCTTTTGGGAACCGGACGAGGGGCTGGCCCGGGGATTGCCCGCCAGCAGGGCAGCCGGAAAATACCGTCTGAGAGAAACTGAAGAAATGTCAGGGCATTAGCGAATATTTTTAATAAATTTAAGTAAATACAAACAATTACCGTTCCGTTACCGTGCGGAAAATGTTTGCGTTCTGGCAACACCATGTTAGTATATTAGCGTACTGTTATTTTCGTATTTACTAATTATAGAGGCGTTGAGTGGCGTCGCCCCGATAACCGCCGGTGTGTGGAATTGAACCAGCAGTTCACCGGCCGAATAAAGCGAGATACCGAATATGCGTGTACAACAGCTATTAGACCCCGCTACATCCACTTACAGTTACCTGGTGTGGGACGCCGACAGCAGTGAAGCTGCGCTGATAGACCCGGTGCTGGAAAAGGCCGGTCGCTATGCCACGCTGGTCAGGGAACTGGGCCTGACCCTGAAATACACGCTCGAAACCCACGTGCATTCCGACCATGTTACCGCTTCGGGACGCCTGAGAATGGCGCTGAATTCAATCATCATCATGCACGAGAACAGCCGCACCAAGTACGCGGATGTGCTGGTAAAGGACGGCGACTTCGTACCGCTTGGGCGTAACCGGATCAATATCATCTATACACCCGGCCATACCAATAACCACATCTGCTTCTCCATACCGGGCGCGTTATTCACCGGTGATTCGCTGATGATCGGCAGCTGCGGACGCACCGACGGCCATACCGGTGATCCTGGCGCACAGTATGAATCGATTAATAACAGGCTTTATGCATTCCCGGATGACACCCTTGTCTACCCGGGTCACGATTACCTGGGGAACACCTGCTCAACAATTGGCAAGGAAAAATCGTCCAACCCGTACGTTGGCGAACATGTCAAGCGGGATGAATTCATTACCATGATGAATAGCACCAGGCTCGCTCCCCCGGAACGCCTGTACGATGCATTGCCATCCAATCTTCATTGCGGAATGCTGTAAACACGGTTAACCCGGGCAATAACCCACCCTGCCATGCCACTGTCAGATCTAAAGCACCGCTCACGGCTGTCGATATATACCCGGTACCGGATAAACAGTACAGGGGCCATGCCTTGCCCCGGCAACAATGTAGTGCCGCAACCCGCCATGAAAAAAGTCCGCTACCGGCTTTCGCTGATGAGCTGTTCAGCGTGTTTGTATCCTGGCCGGCATCAAGGCCACGCTGATGGGTTTGTTCTCCGCCTGAACATGCCTGCACCGGATATTCTCCCGTAAATTCAGAGGTTATACCGCTCCCTGCGATCTTCAGTTAAGGGGTATGGATGCCGATTGTAAAAAGTGGACCAGGCCCGAACGGACATCTTATCTGCGGGCGAAGTAAGGGAGCTACGCCAGTACATGAAAGACAACACTCATCTGTTTATTACCATTGGCTTCATGGCTGTACTGGTCCTGATGTTTTCACTGGTATCGGTCTCACTGGTCCAGCTGCAGACCATCAATGAAAGCATGGAAAACCTCGTCAAGATTACGAACAGGAAAACAGCTACCGCCAATAACATGCGCGACGCCATCCGGTTACGCGGCAGCAGTCTCAAGACCATGCAGCTTACCGAGGACATTTTCGACCGCGACGAGGAACATCAGCGATTCATCGGCTATGGGCGGAAATACCGCGAAGCGAGGGAACGACTGGTCAACCTCGGCATGGATGACGAAGAAAGCGGAATTCACGATGAGTTGATACTCCTGACCAAGGCCGCGCAACCATACAATGACCGGCTATCGGAGTTGCTGATGGGGAATGCCCCGGCGGAACAAATGGAGTCAGTCATCAAAAACGCAGGCGCCCTGCGCAGCAAGATGCTCGACAAACTGGAAGACCTGGTCAAACTTGAACAACTGAACACCGAGAAAGCACTGGCCGCGAACCGCGCGCACTATTCAGGTACGCGGCAGTTATTGATTGCACTGACCGTCCTGGCACTGCTGCTCTCGATAATCGTCGCACGAACCGTCATCCGGCATGTGTCCGCGAAGAACCGCCAGCTGACATACCAGGCATCGCATGACGCCCTGACCGGTCTCATCAACAGGCGCGAGTTCGAGGTACGCGTCGAACGCACAATCCGGATCGCACATGCGCAGTCGGGGACACATGCCCTGCTCTACCTGGACCTCGACCAGTTCAAGATAGTCAATGACACTTGCGGTCATGCCGCCGGCGACGAACTCCTGCAGCAGCTGTCACGCCTGCTGCTGAGCGCGGTGCGCCACCGGGACACCCTGAGCCGCCTTGGCGGTGATGAATTCGGCATGCTGCTGGAGAACTGCCCCCTCGACAAGGCCGTGTCCGTCGCCAACAACCTGCTGAAGATTATGGACGGGTTTCAGTTCAGCTGGGATACGAATACGTTTACCCTTGGCATGAGCATCGGCGTTGTGCCGATTGATCGCGGTACGACAGATATTTCTGCAGCCATGAGTGCAGCGGACTCCGCCTGTTATATCGCCAAGGAGTCCGGACGTAACCGCGTACAAATCGCTCATCTTGGCGACCGCAAGCTGCAGGAAAGGCATGGTGAAATGCAATGGGTATCCAGGCTGACCCGTGCCGTTGAAAACAACCAGTTCGAACTTTTTTACCAGCCCATCATCCCCTGCGAAAACGGCAGCAGCAACGCCAGGTACATAGAAATTCTGCTGCGTATGGTCGACGATGACGGCAGCATCATTGCCCCTGCCGCATTCATGCCGGCAGCCAATAAATACAACCTGGCCACGAACATCGACCGCTGGGTCATTGAAAACACCATGAAGTGGATAGCAAATAATTCAGGTGATGAGAACTGGCCGCTGGTCGTATCGATCAATATCTCGGGCCAGACTATCGGCTGCCCCGCCATGCTTCAATTCATTATCGACAAGATCGACGAAACAGGCGTCTCGCCGGACAGGATCGTCTTCGAAATCACGGAAACATCCGCTAGCGCAAATATCATGTCTGCAACCAGGTTTATGCTTACCTTGAAGGGCTGCGGTTTCAGATTCGCACTGGATGACTTCGGCAGCGGCATGTCCTCATTCACCTACCTGAAGAAACTGCCGGTTGACTTCCTGAAAATAGATGGCGCATTCATCCGCGACATTCTGTCCGACCCGGTAGACTATGCCATGGTCAGGTCCATCAACGAACTTGGGCAGCTGCTCGGCAAGGAGACCATTGCGGAGTCAGTGGAATCCATGGATATCGCCGAAGAACTCCGCAATATCGGCATCGATTACGTGCAGGGATACGCTTACGCCAAGCCACTGCCGCTGCACAGCTTCGCCTTCACAAACAAGCCTCGTCTCGTCGTCGTCTCCGGCTAACCCGGAATACGGCGCAATTATCGCCGCACGAACCCGGGCATTACGATATATTCAGCATGGCAGTAATGACTGCGCTTGCCCGGTTAACCGTGGAGACACCAGATGGCTGGAATACCATCGCTGCTGAATATGATTGACGGGCTCGTCAGCACGCCCTCGATCAGCAGTGCAAACCCTGAACTGAACCAGGGCAACCGTGCGGTCATCGACCTGCTTGCCGGCTGGCTGGAAGATACCGGCTTCGAGGTGGAAATCATGACCCTTCCCGGCAGCCCGGCAAGGGCCAACATGGTAGCGACCCTCGGCGCCGGCCCCGGCGGCCTGGTACTGTCAGGTCATACAGACACTGTTCCTTTCGATGAAGGCCGGTGGCAATACAACCCGTTTCGCGCCACCGAGGACAACCAGCGTTTATACGGCCTCGGCACTGCGGATATGAAATCATTTATCGCACTCGCAATCGATGCCTGCCGTGATTTACACAGCAGTGATCTGCGGGAGCCGCTGACAATCCTGGCGACTGCTGATGAGGAAACCTCCATGTCCGGTGCCAGGGCGCTGGTCAGGCAAAACCGGCTGCATGCACGTTTCGCGGTGATCGGCGAACCGACCGGGCTGCGCCCGGTGCATATGCACAAAGGCATCATGATGGAGTCTATCCGGCTGCTTGGAGAATCCGGGCACTCCAGCGACCCCGCACTCGGCAACAATGCGCTGGAAGCCATGCACCGTGTAATCGGCGCGCTGCTCGAGTGGCGCCGTGAATTGCAGGCGACAAACCGGAACAACTGTTTTGCCGTACCCGTGCCAACGCTCAATCTCGGGCATATTCACGGTGGCGACAATCCGAACCGGATTTGTCCGGAATGTGAACTGCACATCGACCTGCGTCCGCTACCCGGCATGAACATCGGCGAGCTACGTGAAGAATTACACCAAAGAATCACGCGCACACTGCAGGACAGCGGTATCGGGATCACCTTTGCTGCCCTGTTCGAGGGCGTGCAGGCACTGGATACACCGGCAGACGCCGCTATTGTCAGGCTCGCCGAACGGTTGACGGGGCACACGCCGGTTGCCGCGGCATTCAGTACCGAGGCGCCCTACCTGTCGCAACTCGGGATGGAAACAGTGGTGCTTGGCCCGGGCAATATCGACCAGGCACATCAGCCGGACGAGTACATTGCGCTGGACCGCCTGCAGCCAACGGTTAAAATACTGAAACAACTGATAAATTCTGTTTGTATCAAGCCAGCCTCCCTGCTATAAAAGGTGTCACGAGCCCGCAAAATGAAATACACAGCAACGCAAAAACAGTTCATCGATAACTTCCGGCATGCCGCCCCGTACATACACGCGCACCGGGGCAACACCTTCGTGCTTGTGTTCGAAGGCGAGGCCGTAGCGGATGAATCGTTCCCGGACCTGGTCCACGATATAGCCCTGCTGCATAGCCTGGGTATCCAGCTGGTCCTGGTGCACGGTGCCCGGGTGCAAATCGAACGCAAACTGGAATCAGCCGGTGCGCAACTCGAGTATGCGAACGGTCTGCGAATTACCAATGACGAGGCACTGGTGTGCGTCAAGGAGGCCGCCGGCAGTGTGCGCGTCGAGATCGAGGCACTGTTGTCCATGGGACTGGCGAATACGCCGATGTCGGGTGCACGCATCGGCGTCTCATCCGGCAATTTCGTCACCGCGCGCCCGCTTGGCGTGCGCGACGGCGTGGACTATCTCCATACCGGTGAAGTTCGCCGTGTAGACAGTAAAGGTATACGCGAACATCTTGCGGACCGGCGCATAGTGCTGCTCTCGCCAATCGGCTATTCACCGACTGGCGAAATATTCAATCTCGGCGCCAATGAAATTGCGATGCAGGTAGCGGCCGCCCTCGAGGCCGACAAGCTGATATTCATGACGGAAGGCAATGGCCCCAGGAACGGCCGGCGACGCCTGATCTCGAAAATGGACATCAACGAGGTAAACACTCTGCTGGGCTCCAGCCGGAACCTGGGTGAAACAACCCGCCAGCTGCTGGAGTACGCCGTCCATGCCTGCCTGCGGAACGTCCGGCGTGTGCATATCCTCGACCGCGGCGCCAATGGGGCACTGCTGCTGGAATTGTTTACCCGTGACGGTCTCGGCACCCTGGTGACCGCGGACAATTACGAGGGCCTGCGCGATGCGACTATCGAGGACGTTGGTGGAATCCTCGAATTAATCAAGCCGCTGGAAGAAAAAGGCGTACTGGTACGGCGGTCACGTGAACGGCTCGAAATGGAAATCGATCATTTCATGGTGGTCGAGCGTGACGGCACCATTATTGCGTGTGCAGCCCTTTACCCTTCGGGGAAACAGGCGCTTGCAGAACTTGCCTGCCTTGCCGTACACCCGGATTATCAGAATTCCGGCCGCGGCGATGCATTGTTGAAATTCGTGGAAAAGCGGGCGGGAAAGGCCGGTATCCGTAAACTGGTCGTGCTGACGACCCGGACCGCGCACTGGTTTCGTGAACGCGGCTTCCTGCCGGGTGACAATTCAGACCTGCCCGCCCGGAAAAAGTCACTGTACAACTATCAACGCAATTCCAGGATCTATTACAAACAACTGGATACGGGGAAAAACGGCGCATCGGTCTGACGGACATGACAAACGCGCAATGATTTGTCACCATGCGCAATAGACGGGCACTCCAGTCTGGATACCGAACAGCGTGCGCACCTTGACCGCACACAGCGATAAACCGGAAGCCGAAAACGGCGGCAACATGCCAACGGCCGGGGGAAAACAACAATCAATACGAAAAATACGGCCACACGGGCAATCAAGGTGCTGCAAATCACGGATACTCACTTGTTCGGTGAATCCGACGGCTGCCTGCTCGGCCTGAATACGGAACAGTCACTGCAGGCCGTCATCGCAGATGCGGCCAGCAAACACCTGCCAGCCGACCTGGTACTGGCAACCGGTGACCTGGCGCATCAGCCGACCGAGGCGGCCTACGAACGTATCTTTTCACATCTCGGCAAACTGGGCCTGCCGGTCTACTGCCTGCCCGGCAACCACGATGAAGGTCAATTGCTGCAATCAGCTGTCGGTGGCGGGCTGTTCAGGTATCAATCACAGGCACGTCTCGACGGATGGAATTTTATCTTTCTTGACTCCACGATCCCCGGCAGCGAGGGCGCACACCTGACGAAGGAGAGCCTGCAAACTCTTGAAGACCAGCTGCAGTCCTCGACTGACACGCATACCCTGATATGCCTGCACCATCAACCGGTACTGATGGGAAGTCGCTGGCTGGATACCATGGCGCTCGATAACGCTGACGAATTCTTTGCCGTAGTCGACCGATACCCGCAGGTACGCGGCATGATTTGGGGACATGTACACCAGGAATTTACCGGCACGCGAAATGGCGTGCAGCTGATATCCACGCCATCCACGTGCATCCAGTTCAAGCCGAACAGCAGTGATTTCGCTCTCGATATGACGGCGCCGGGTTATCGCTGGCTGCTGTTACAGCCGGACGGCAGCATCGAGACCGGGGTTGAACGCCTGGCTGAAATTCCGGGCACCATCGACCTGAACGCCAGGGGTTACTGAACCAGCTGGTTGAGATCGAAAATCGGCAACAGTATTGCCAGCACGATGATCAACACCACGCCGCCCATAAGCAGGATCAGCATGGGCTCGAACATGCCGAGAATGGCTGCGATAAGCGTCTCGATTTCACGCTCCTGGTTGATCGCCGCACGTTCAAGCATCTCTTCCAGCTTCCCGGACGCCTCGCCACTTGCTATCAGGTGTACAGTCATGGGCGGGAAATAACCGCTTTTCTCCAGGGCGGCGGCAATGCTCGCACCCTCGCGAACGCGCGCGGTCGCCTCATCGACCGCATCACGCATGGGAATGTTCGAAACGACCTGGCCAGATAACCGCAGCGCCTCCAGTATTGATACACCACTGGCGGTAAGAATACTGAAGGTGCGTGCAAATCGCCCGGCATTCATGCCGCGCACCAGGCGTCCGAGCAGCGGCAGCGACAACTGCATACGGTGAAAGCGCCGGCGGTTATCTTCATTCTTCAACATCCAGGAAAACAAAAATCCGGCCAAAACCAGTGACAATAGAATCCATCACGCCGTATACACGCATGAAATCGCTGACCGCGATAAGACCGCGTGTCAACGGCGGCAGATTCTGGCCAATATTGTCGAACACCTGCACCACCTGCGGCACCACGTACGTCATCAGGCCACCCACCACCAGGATAGCAACAATGGTCAGCATCGCCGGGTAAAACACGGCAAGCTGTATCTTCTGCCGCATCTGCTGCCGGCTCTCGGTATACTCGGCCAGTCGCTCAAGCACACGGTCCAGGTGGCCGGATTGCTCGCCGGCCTCGACGGTAGTGCGGTACAGCTCCGGGAAAACATGCTTGAAGTCCCCCAGGCCGTCGGCCAGTGTATGCCCCTCCATCACCCGCGAACGAACGGCAAGCAACATGCTTTTCAGGCGCGGGCGGTCGGTCTGCTGTGATGTGGCGCGCAGGCATTCCTCGAGTGGCAGGGCGGCGCGAACCAGCGTGGCAAGCTGGCGCGTAATCAATGCAAGGTCGGTGGCGCTGATACTGCGTCTGAAGAACGAAACCTGCTTGCGTTCCCGGGTCTCGCGCTGGGCACACTTCCTGTACCGCGAGCGGCACCAGGCCCTTCTCGCGCAGCTGCTGCCGCACCTGGCGCGGCGCATCGCCCTCCATGACACCTTTCTTCTCGCGCCCGGACGCATCCAGTACCGTATATTCAAAAGCACCCATTTAATATCAGCCCGGATTCGTCAGGAAGCCAAGTCGGCAATTCCGCAAATGGATTCATTACGGGCTAGTCGCCCTGGGTAACACGCAGCACTTCCTGGACCGTCGTCTCGCCTGCTCAGTACCTTGCGCCAGCCATCCTGCCGAATACCGGGCGAACTCTTGCGTGCCTCGCGCTCGAGTTCCATTTCACCGGCACCGTCATGAATCATGCTGCGCATAATATCGTCGATGGTCACCAGTTCGTAGATACCGGTCCGCCCGTGGTAGCCGAGCTGATTACATGCATCACAACCTTTGTGGTGATAGAGCGTCGGCGGCCTGTCAGCAGGAATTCCCATCACTTTGCAATCGGCCGGCCCGGCAACATACGATTCCTTGCATTCAATGCACAATACGCGGACCAGCCGCTGCGCCAGCACGCCGATCAGGCTTGAAGACAACAGGAACGGTTCCACTCCCATGTCACGCAGGCGGGTGACCGCGCCCACGGCGGTATTGGTATGCAGGGTGGAAAACACCAGGTGTCCGGTCAAGACTCGCCTGCACGCTGATTTCGGCAGTCTCCAGGTCGCGTATCTCGCCCACCATCACCACGTCGGGGTCCTGGCGAAGGATTGCACGCAGGCCGCGCGCAAAACTCATGTCGACCTTGGTATTCACCTGTGTCTGTCCGATACCGTCGAGGTAGTACTCGATCGGGTCCTCGACGGTCATGATATTGCGTCGCTTGTTATTCAATCTCCCGAGCGCCGCATACAGCGTGGTGGTCTTGCCGGAACCGGTCGGCCCGGTCACCAGGATAATACCGTGCGGCTTGTTGATCAGCATATCGATGGTATCGCGTGACTGCTCGGCCATACCCAGCTGCTCGAGGTCCAGGCGGCCGGCCTGCTTGTCGAGCAAACGCAGTACCACGCGCTCGCCGTTGCCGGAAGGCAGCGTGGAAACGCGCACATCGACAGCGCGGCCGGCCACGCGCAATGAAATCCGGCCATCCTGCGGCAGGCGCTTTTCGGCAATATCGAGGCGCGCCATCACCTTGATGCGGGAAACCAGCAGCGGCGCGAGGACCCGTTGCGGCTCCAGCACCTCGCGCAACACGCCATCACAGCGAAAACGCACCACCAGGCGGTTCTCGAACGGTTCGATATGGATATCCGAGGCATTTTCCTTGACGGCCTCGGTGAGCAAGGCGTTGATCAGCCGGATAATGGGCGCGTCATCCTCGCTTTCCAGCAGGTCCTCGGGTTCCGAGAGCGCCTGTGCGGCATGCATCAGGTCCATGCCCTCACCCAGGTCACCCATCATTTGCATGGCCTCGCTGGAACCCTGTTCGTAACTGTTGGCCAGCATGGCCTCGAACTGCTCCGCGTCCATGGCCTGCAGCTTGAGCGGCTTGCCCATGAACCTGCGCAACTCGACCAGCGCAGTCGGGTCAACGGCACCGGTATGCATCACCAATGCCTTGCCATCCTGTTCGCCACTGACCAGCAGCCGGTTACGCTTGGCGAACATGAACGGGGGACGACGCAGGCAGTATCGTCCCCGGTCAGTGTTCCATCAATTTCCTTCAGTGGCAGCTTACTCATCCAGAAACAGGTCGATTAGCGGTTCGTCTACCGGCTCGTCTACCGGCTCAGCAACGGGTGCGGTGACCTGTGTCTCCGCCGTGAATTCCTCGATGGGAGGCAGCACCGGGTGCGACTTGTTGTACATCAGGTTTACGCCGTCCTCGTCCTCGCCCATCTGTAGCGAGCGGATGTAGTTGTACTTGCTGTTGGTGTATTGACCGGCCACGGCGCTGTCGCGCAGGATAACGGGATGGATGAACACCATCAGGTTGGTCTTCGTGACATCGGCAGTTGTTGATCTGAACAGGTAACCGAGCAGCGGGATATCCCCCAGCAGCGGTACCTTCTGCACGCTCTCGCCGATCTGCTCCTCGATGAGCCCGCCGAGGACCACCATCTGGCCGTCGTCCACCATGACGTTGGTCTTGATGGAACGCTTGTTGGTAACGATATCCGAGGCGCCCGCCACGCTGTCGGCAATGCTGGAGACTTCCTGTTCGATTTCCAGGCGCATGGCATCGCCCTCGTTGATTTGCGGCTTGATCCGCAGCGTCAGGCCGACGTCCTCGCGCTGAATGGTCTGGAACGGGTTGGTCGCCCCCTCGCTGGCGCCGGTATTGCTGAACGAGCCGGTCACGAACGGCACGTTGCTGCCGATGACGATTTCCGCTTCCTCGTTGTCCAGCGTGACCAGCGTCGGCGTGGACAGCATGTTGCTGTTCGCGTCCGAGGCCAGCGCGTTGACTATCGCGGCATAGTTGAAGTTATTGGACGAGTTAATATCGCCGAATCCCAGCAGAGAGCTGCCGCCAACATCCGGCAGGGTACCGCCATCGATGAGGTCGGCCACGGAGTTGGCCACCGACGTGATCGTAGGACCCGAGTTGGTAAAGTTAATAATACCGACCGGGGTCTCGCCATTACGGTCTCCGGAGAACAGCCACTGCACGCCCAGTTCGCGTGCAATATCACCGGACACTTCTGCAATCACGGCTTCGATCAGCACCTGCGCGCGACGGATATCGAGCTGGCTGATGACGCGCTTCATCGATTTCATAATGTCCGGCGGGGCCGTGATCACCAGCGCGTTGGTGGACTCGTCCGCCTGTATGTCGAACGAGCCCCGCGCACTGGATGCCTGGCCGCCCTTGGCCTGGACCGCCCCCTGTTCCTCGATCTTGCCCACACCGGTCAACACGTCGACCAGCTTGGTCGCATCGGCATAGCGCAGGTAAACGACATCGGTATTTCCGCCGGTCTCCAGCGGAGTATCGAGATGCGAAATGAGTGCGCGCATGCGCAGGCGCGAGGCGCGGTCACCGCCGAGCAATACACTGTTGGTGCGCTCATCGGCAACCAGCACCTGTCCGCCGCCGGCAACCCCCGGCCCCTTGGCGGCAGCCGCCGGCGCGGCACGGTTCAGGCTGCTGAGCACCCGCACGACCTCGACCGCCGAGGCATGTTCCAGCGAAATCACCTCGATCTCGCTGTCACTGACCTGGTCGATGCGGCGAATGATACTGACGAGCCTTTCGACATTGATCGCACGGTCGGAAATGATCAGTACATTGGTCGCCGGGTAAGCCGCGAGGTGTCCCTGCTGCGGCACCAGCGGTCGCAGTATCGGCACCAGTTGTGCAGCCGCAACATTATCGACCTGCACCACCCGCGTCACCATCTGGTCGCCGCGCCCCGGATTACTGTCCGTGGTAGTCGGAATACCATCCTGCTTGGCATTGACGTCCGGAACGATCTTGATGACTTCGCCACTCGGCACCGCCGCGTAACCGTGTACTTTAAGAATGGACAGGAACACCTGGTAGACTTCGTCGCTGTTCATCGGCCGTGACGAAATCACGGTCACCTTGCCCTTGACGCGCGGGTCGACAATGAAATTTTTATCGGCAACCTCGGCGACCGTACTGATCAGCGCACTGATGTCGGCATCTTTCAGGTTCAGCGTCACCGTCTCTGCGCTGGCAGGCAACGCGATGGCCAGCCACATTAGAACGGCAGAAACCGTATATCGTGGAAAATTCATTACTTATTCCTCAACACCCACGTTTATTGTATACGCTGGCCCACAAAATTATCGACCAGGGAACACTTATCTTGCCTGATTTTAATGACATTTTCCTGCCAGTTATTGCCCGTCCAGCTCCACGGTCTGCTCCTGGCCGTCGCGCAGGACCACCACGGAGACGGGATTCCCGCTCTTCAGGGCCATTTAATGCCTTGACGCCGTTTTCGGGCTCGCTGAGGTCCATGTCATTGACCTGGATGACCACATCCCCGTCAACCAGTCCCGAGTTCGGCAAACATATCGGGGTCCTTGCCCGGTGATAAGGCATAGCCGATCAGTTTGACCGTCAGCACCCGTTTCTGACCGGGTCCGTATCAGTCCGGCCATGCTCCTCGGGTTCTGCTGCGCTTGCTGGCGGACCTGCGCCAGCCGCGACTGCGGACTGATGCCGGGACGCTGCCGTGCCCTGGGCGTGATTTGCGCCGTCGGCTGGCGGCCCGGGGACTTCGCGTCCTCCGGCAGTCGCAGGGTTTCGTAACGTCCACTCCGTTTCAGAATGACGCGATCAGGATAAATTTCGCTCAATTCGGCATTCCCCGGCAGCGCATCGCCGATAGCGTATTTTTCATCCTGGCCCCTGGGGTCTGCGATGATGGCACGCGCATTGACCGGATCATCCGATGCCAGCGCACCGCGCAGCGTCAGTTTCAGGCGGGTATCAGGCGCATCCTCCGGTATTTCGGTTTTTACCGGCACGATATTCTTTTGCGCCACTCCCATCAGGTGCCAGCCAGGCAGCTGCTGGATCAGTTGCCTGTCCTGGTCGGCTTTCTCCGGCAGCTTCGCCGGCTGCGCCACGACGGGCGATACCGTTTCCTGCGGTGACAGCAACCCCCAGGTCAATGATGTCAACTGGCTGGCGATCCAGACCACCAGCAGCAGGTTGATAGCAAGAATTACATACTTCGTATTCCTGCTCTGCAAGACCCTGATGAGATCGGCTTGTCGAAGTGCGAATGTGCTCATGTTTATCCTGACTCGATACCTGCTACAGGATGCGCCCCGCTATCAGGAGTGCTGCCGTTTGCGCCGCCCGCCCGGCCTGCCACTGTCGGGGCGGCGACCCCCCGGTTTACCGCGCCCGCCACGCGGCGGCGGGCGATTTATTTTCACCGGTGGCTTCAGTTTCCCGATATAGCCATCCGGGACAGCTTCTACCGGTATCTTGTGACCAATATAAGCCTCAATTTCCGGCAGTGAGTAGACATAGTTCTCACAGGCGAAACTGATGGCATCTCCGTCCTTGCCGACGCGTGCCGTGCGGCCTATCCGGTGTACATAATCTTCGGCATCCTGCGGCAGATCATAATTAAAAACATGGCTTACATCCGGTATATGCAGACCACGGGCCGCCACGTCGGTTGCAATCAACACCGGCAGCTCGCCCGCCTGGAACTCCTTCAGGAGCTTTTGCCGCTTTGTTTGCGGGACGTCGCCGGACAGGACGGCGCATTTAAAGCCGTTGCCCTCCAGGTAGGACCACACGCGGTCGGCATTGCGCTTGGTATTCACGAAAACGATGCTGCGGTGCGGGTCGGTATGACTGAGCAAGCCGACCAGCAGCGGAATCTTCTCTTCATTCGCCGTGTGATACAGCAGCTGCCGGACCCGCTCGGCGGTTATCTTCTCCGGCACCACGTCCACGTGGACCGGCTGGTTCATGTGCTCGTAGGCCAGTTCCTGTACCCGGTGCGAGAGCGTAGCGGAAAACAGCAGCCCCATACGCTGTTCCGGCGGCGGGCAACGACGCAGCAAGAACCTGATATCCTTGATAAATCCGAGGTCAAACATACGGTCCGCCTCATCCAGCACCACCGCCTGTATCATCTTCAGGTTGTAGACATGCTGCTTGAAATAATCGATCAGGCGGCCCGGCGTACCGACCAGGACGTCCACGCCTGCCGCAATGGCGTCGCGTTGCTCCTCATAACCGGTCCCGCCGTAGGCCAGGGCGAGGCGCAGGCCGGTGTATTTACCAATCACCTCGGCATCGTCACGAATCTGGATTGCCAGCTCCCGTGTCGGCGCCAGTATCAGTGCCCGTGGCTGGTTTTGTTTGCGCTGCCCATCGGCCGGGTTTTTCAGCAGGTGATTGTAAACAGCCACCAGGAATGCTGCCGTCTTGCCGGTGCCGGTCTGCGCCTGGCCCGCGACATCCTGACCGGCCAGCGCCACTGGCAAGGTCTCGGCCTGTATCGGCGTGCACAATGAAAAACCTGCTTCATCAATGCCTTGCATCAATTCCACGGGCAACGAAAAACTGCTGAAGGCAATATCTGTTAAGTGAGTATCTGACATATCCTGTTATTTTCTGGGCTGTATGCCGCTGGCTGGGACAATAGAATTTCATATTATATTTCAAACGGTTGTTATTATGCTATCGATTGTTTCATGGTGGCCCTGCATAACAGCCGGCGGCATTCCCGCGCGAGGCAGGCGCGTGCGTGCGTGCGACAGTTTCCAGCGGCCTGCCTGCGCATGCGGCGTGCAGGAAAGGTTGATTGAATACGGTTGTAATAAATGTGAACCCCGGACTTGTAAATTGGGTTGTTTTAGGCTGAAATAGCACCAGGCAAACATGTGGAACGCCTGTTTGCATGAACACATCACGTAGCCAGGCCAGGACGGCGCTCCCCGTGTCCTGACTATCAAGACGGAATTCCTAATTTTAATAATCTTGCGGGTATGTCCTGCCCTGCGCTTGTTTTACATAACAACATCTATCGCACAGCAACATTCTTGACAGGAGATTTCAAACAGTGAGTGACCAGATCTTGCAACTGACCGATGCTACTTTTGAAGATGACGTCATAAAGTCATCCGGACCTGTACTGGTCGACTACTGGGCTGAATGGTGTGGACCCTGCAAGATGATCGCACCGATCCTCGAAGAAATTGCCAGTGAATATGGCGACAAGATTACGATTGCAAAACTTAATATTGATGACAACCCGCAGACTCCGCCAAAATACGGCATTCGCGGCATACCGACCCTGATGCTGTTCAAGGACGGCAACGTGGAAGCCACCAAGGTAGGCGCACTATCCAAATCCCAACTTACGGCTTTCATCGACAGTAACATTTAAAACAGCAACGCAAATCAACAACGGGAGTATACGGTCTGCGCATCACATATCAGTGTTGTGTATGACCGGCATCAGGATCAATAGCGTTTGACAACATCCGACTAACATCTCATCCCCGGCCCGACCGGCCGCCCGATAAATATTCGAAAAAACATTCCATAGGCCCAACATGAATCTGTCCGAACTCAAGCTGAAACCCGCCGCAGAATTAATCGAAATCGCCCAGAAAATGGGGGCTGAAGGGACTGCGCGCTCCCGCAAGCAGGACATCATCTTTTCCATCCTCAAGTCGCACGCCAAGAAAGGCGAAGACATTTTCGGCAACGGCGTACTCGAGATCCTGCAGGACGGCTTCGGGTTTCTGCGCTCGGCGGACAGCTCCTACCTCGCCGGACCGGATGATATTTACGTGTCGCCCAGCCAGATCCGGCGTTTCAGCCTGCGAACCGGAGACACGGTGGACGGCAAGATCCGCCCGCCCAAGGACAGCGAACGCTATTTTGCACTGCTGAAAGTCAACGAGATCAATTTCGAAAAACCGGAACAGGCAAAAAACAAGGTTGCCTTCGAGAACCTCACCCCGCTGCACCCGAACGAACGACTGATCCTGGAGCGTGGCAATGGCAGTACCGAGGACATTACCGCGCGCATCATCGACCTGGTCGCACCGCTGGGCAAGGGTCAACGCGGCCTGATCGTGTCTCCGCCAAAGGCCGGCAAGACCATGCTGCTGCAGAATGTTGCGCAGTCCATCGTCTCGAATCACCCCGAGTGCTACATGATCGTGCTGCTGATCGACGAGCGGCCGGAAGAAGTCACCGAAATGTCCCGTTCGGTGCAGGGCGAGGTCGTTTCCAGTACCTTTGACGAACCGGCCAGCCGTCATGTGCAGGTCGCCGAGATGGTCATCGAGAAAGCCAAGCGCCTGGTCGAACACAAGCGCGACGTCGTCATCCTGCTGGACTCCATTACACGCCTGGGACGCGCCTACAACACCGTGGTGCCGTCGTCCGGCAAGGTACTGACCGGCGGTGTCGACGCAAACGCCCTGCAACGTCCGAAGCGTTTCTTCGGCGCCGCGCGCAACATCGAGGAAGGCGGCAGCCTGACCATCCTCGCCACCGCGCTGGTGGATACCGGCTCGCGCATGGACGATGTGATCTACGAGGAATTCAAGGGCACCGGCAATCACGAGATTCACCTGGACCGCCGCATCGCGGAGAAGCGCGTCTACCCGGCCATCAACCTCAACCGCTCCGGCACCCGCCGCGAGGAACTGCTCACCGACCCGAAAGAACTGCAGAAAATGTGGATACTGCGCAAGCTGCTGCACCCGATGGACGAGCTGGCTGCGATGGAGTTCCTGCTCGACAAGCTCAAGGCGACCAAGAGCAACGCGCAGTTCTTCGAATCGATGAAGCGCTGACAGCCATACATTCAGCAGAAAACAATAAAAACATTCTCACGCAAAGACGCAAAGGCGCAGAGTAAAAAATAATATGCGTCCCTGCGCGATGTACAGGGCGGCAGGAAAACCTAAGACCATTATTACGGGCATAGCCCGGCCCAGCCTCTCGGCCGTCCCGGCCTCGCCTTCTCCCTGCGCTACGCGATGTACCTGCGATGAACAGGGCAAGGCTGCGAGCGGCCTTGTAGTTCAGGAAGCGGCCTTGTAGTTCAGGAAGCGGCCTTGTAGTTCAGAAGCGGCCTTGTAGTTCAGGAGAAGCGGCCTTGTAGTTCAGGAAGCGGCCTTGTAGTTCAACGCGGCCTTGTAGTTCAGTCCGCGAGAGGACATGACGCCTGGGGCGACCATCCATGCAGGCAAAGGCGCTCCTGAAACAATAGAAACTCCCGCAGGAGCGGACGTTGTCCGCGAACAGGTCTGGCTCCGTCATTCGCGCATTCCTGCGCTCCTACAGGTGTGTCTATTGGGGTAGGAGCGCAGGAATGCGCGAACAAAGCGGGGGATTTATTCGCGGACAACGTCCGCTCCTACCAGGTATTGTTAATCTCCGGGGCAAATCGCGCCTGCAAGGCGCTCCTACAGGTGTGTCGATAGGGGTAGGAGCGCCTTGCAGGCGCGAACTTGCTACGAGGTTGATTTTTCGCGGGCAAGCCCGCTCCTGCCCCAATAGAAATACCATCAGGTATTCCTGCTATCGTCAGTCGTTACCCAGATTACGCAGGCGCAGAATGCGTAGCTCCAGCGGCGGGTGCGTGGCGTAGAGGCGGTTGCTTCGTTCGCGGAAATTCCTGAACGGGTTGACGATGAACATGTGTTGCGTTGCCCGGTTCGCGCCCCTGAACGGCTGCGCACTGGCAGCCAGTTTTTCCAGCGCGGAGATCAGCCCCTCGGGGTGACGCGTCAGGCGCACGCTGGTGGCATCGGCAAGGAATTCACGCTGGCGGGATACAGCCATCTGCACCAGCAGCGCGAACACCGGGGCAAGCGCCGCAAATGCGACCAGCACGATCATCACGATGGCTGCATTGGCGCCGCCCTTGCCCGAACCTCGCGACCGGTCCGAGAAATACAGTGACCGCAGGGCGCCATCGCTGACCAGCGCAATCAGCCCGACGATGACGCCGACCACTGTCGCGTAACGGATGTCCCAGTTCACGATGTGGCCCATCTCGTGACCGATCACTCCCTGCAGCTCTTCGCGGCTGAGCGTGTCCAGCAGGCCACGCGTCACTCCGATTGCGGAACGCGCCGGAGTCATGCCGGTAGCGAATGCGTTGAGCGCCGGCGTTTCGAGCAGGAATACGCGCGGCTTTACGACGCCCGCCGCAATCGCCATTTCCGCCACCACGTTATGCAATACGGGTTCATCGTCCGGAGACACCTCGGTGGCGCCGGTCAGTCGCAACACGATCCGGTCGCCGCTGCGGAATGCAATCCACGTCCAGAGACTGCCGATCGCAAACAATGCCAGCGCGGCTTTGATTCCCCAGTGACTGGCAAACCAGGCTGACTCCACACCCTCCGGGTAATAGCCCATGCCCAGTTGCAAACTCCAGCCCAGCAGGTAGCCAAGCACCGCGAGTATAGCCAGCAGGGAAATGATCAAGCGTCGCGTTGCTCGCTTGTTTGCGGCCGCGGCTGCCATGAAATCGGTGCGGCGCAGCACCTTGTTGCGCATTCGCCGGTGGTCCTGCCAGTCGGGTTTTAACGGCGCACCGCACTGGGTACAGACGGATGCATGCGGCCGGTTGGCCGCACTGCATTCCTGACAATGGATCTCGCGTGAAGGCGGCATAAACTGATGAGTCTGCTGTAAACCTTGCCTTGCAACCGGGAAAAGAAGCCGGATATATTTTCAGGGAAAAGGGGTCGGATACATTTTCGGCCACCTTTTCATCAGGGAAAAGGGGTCCAGGGAAAATGTATCCGACCCCTTTTCGGCCCCTTTTCCCGTCAGCTTTCTGTTAACGTCAGCGCAAATCCACCTTCGGGGTCGCCGCTTCGGCCTCCTGCACCTCGAAGTACGTTGCCGCCTCGAAGCCGAACATCCCGGCAATGATATTCGACGGGAACGATTCAACGCCATTATTCAGGGCCATGGCGCTGTCGTTGTAGAACTGGCGCGAGAACGAGATCTTGTTCTCGGTGGCGCTCAATTCTTCCATCAGTCGCGAGGTATTTTCATTGGCCTTGAGATCGGGATAGTTTTCCATCAGTGCAAACAATTTTCCCATCGCGCCGCTGAGTATTCCCTCGGCAACTATAGCTTCCTCGGTGTTCGCGGCACCCACCGCCTGGTTACGCGCCTTGATTACATTCTGCAACGTTTCCTGCTCGTAGGACATGTAGTCCTTGACGACTTCGACCAGGTTGGGAATCAGGTCATGGCGTCGCTTCAGCTGGACGTCGATCTGGCGCCAGGCGTTCTTTACCTGGTTCCTCAGGCTCACCAGCTTGTTGTAAAGCGCAATGCCCCACAGCGGAATGCCCACAATGATTGCGACGATCACCCAGCCAAAGATCTCCATACGCATGCTCCTCAGGTTTGCAAATCATCTTATCAGCCAATAGCGGCAATTGAGACGGGTTCAGGACACTATATTACGGCGGAAATACGGAGTTAAGATACTGTTTGCTGCTCCACGGCCGCGCAATCCCGGCCGGTCATCAACTCCGTATGCACCTCATGAACCAGCTCAACGCCCTGACAGGGCACGATAGCCGATATCAGTCCGGTAATAAACATCCGGCCAGTCAATTTTGCTCACGCACCCGTAGGCCTTGCGCTGCGCCTCGGCAACGTCTTCGCCCAGGGCGCACACGCACAGTACCCGGCCACCGCTGGTCAGGACCGCATCACCGTCGGCCGTCGTCCCCGCATGAAATACCTTGCAACCCGTGGAGTCCGGCAATCCGCGAATGACATCTCCCGAACGGTAGGCGTCCGGATAACCGCCGGCCGCCATGACAACACCGAGTGCTATGCGCTCATCCCAGTCCGCTGCGGCGCGGTCCAGCCGACCGTCCAGGGCGGCAAGGCACAATTCCACCAGGTCGGACTTGAGACGCATCATGATTGGCTGCGTTTCCGGGTCACCGAAGCGAACGTTGAATTCCAGCACCCTGGGCGTACCGTCCGGTGCAATCATCAGGCCCGCATAGAGGAAACCGGTGAAAGCATGGCCTTCCGCCGCCATACCCTCGATCGTCGGCATGATGACCTCATCGAGCACGCGCCGATGGATGCCCGCAGTCACTACCGGGGCCGGCGAGTACGCGCCCATGCCACCGGTATTGGGGCCGCTGTCGCCATTGTCACGCGCCTTGTGGTCCTGTGAGGTCGCCAGCGGCAGACAGTGTTTGCCGTCGGCCATGACGATAAAGCTCGCCTCTTCACCCTGCAGGAATTCCTCGATTACCACCCGGTGACCCGCTTCACCGAAGGCATTCCCGGCGAGCATTTCTTCGACCGCGGCGACCGCCTGATCGACAGTCTGCGCCAGGATGACGCCCTTGCCGGCCGCCAGCCCGTCGGCCTTGACGACGACAGGCGCACCCTGCGCGCGGATGTAATCACAGGCCGGCGCAATTTCGGTAAACGTGGCATAGGCGGCGGTCGGTATGGCATGGCGGGCGAGGAAGTCCTTGCTGTATGCCTTGGAGCCTTCCAGTTGCGCGGCCGCCCGTGTCGGGCCAAAGCACGGCAGCCCGGCTGCAACAAAGCGATCGACAATCCCGGCTACCAGCGGCACTTCCGGGCCAACGATAGTCAGTCCGATTGCCCGCTTACGCGCGAATACCAGCAGTGCATCGATATCATCGGCGGCTATATCGATATTCTCGACACCCGGTTCGAGTGCGGTGCCGGCATTCCCGGGCGCAACGAAAACTGTATCGGCCTGCGGGGACTGTGCCGCCTTCCAGGCCAGCGCGTGTTCTCGCCCGCCGCCGCCTACAATGAGAATATTCATAATAGTTTCTAAAAAATAATGCTCGCGCAAAGACGCAAAGGCGCCAAGAAATATAAAATAATACTATCCCCTACAGGCGGCATTCCCTGGTGACATGATCAGTAATTATCTTCAGTTTTTCCAGCCGATACACGACCCTGCTGCAACAATTTGATTTGGATTTCCTGGCGACTTTGCGTCTTTGCGCGAGATGGTTTTTTTCGCGTTTGATCCGTGGCAGATTTCAGTGCCGGAAATGCCGCATGCCGGTAAACACCATGGCGATATTATGCTCGTTTGCGGCGGCGATGACCTCATCATCGCGCATGGAACCGCCCGGTTGTATGACAGCCGCTATACCGGCCTCGGCGGCCTGGTCGATGCCGTCACGAAACGGGAAGAAGGCATCCGACGCCATCACTGATCCGCTGACTTCAAGCCCCTCGTCCGCCGCCTTGAGTGCAGCCACCTTTGCGCTGTAGACACGACTCATCTGGCCGGCGCCGACACCGATGGTCATATGGTCCTTGCAATAAACGATTGCATTGGACTTGACGAATTTTGCAACACGCCAGGCGAACAGCAGGTCGCTGGTCTCGCTGTCCGTGGGCTTGCGATTTGTCACCAACTTCAGATCGTCCCCGGTAATACACCCCAGGTCGCGGTCCTGCACCAGCAGGCCGCCGTTGACCCGCTTGAAATCCAGCATCTGTGCGGGCACGGCGGGCCACTCGCCACACTCGAGCACGCGCACGTTTTTCTTTTCAGCCAGCACCGGCAATGCGGCAGCCTCGATGTGCGGCGCGATTATCACCTCGACAAACTGGCGATCGATAATTGCGCGCGCCGTGGCCTCATCAAGCGGGCGATTGAAGGCGATGATACCGCCGAAGGCCGAGGTTGGATCGGTTTTGAAGGCACGGTCATAGGCCGTCAATATATCCTTATCGAGCGCCACTCCACAGGGATTCGCATGTTTCACAATGACGCAGGCAGGACCCTCGGTAAACGTTTTCACACATTCCAGCGCCGCATCCGTGTCTGCCACATTGTTAAAGGACAGCTCCTTGCCCTGTACCTGGTGCGCGGTTGCAACCGAGGCCTCGGCCGGCGAATGCTCGACGAAGAACGCGGCCCGCTGGTGCGGATTCTCTCCATAGCGCATCGACTGCACATGGCGGTACTGCAGGTTCAGGGTTGCGGGGAAGTCGCGGGATGTGCCGTCTGCATCGATGGCGCCGAGATAATTCGCAATTGCGCCGTCATAGCGCGCGGTGTGCTCGAACGTCTTCACTGCAAGCGAATAACGGGTCGCAGCCGAAACCCCGCCGTTATTTTCCTGCATCTCGCCAAGGACCGCAGCGTAGTCCGCACTGTCCACCACGACCGTAACAGACGCGTGGTTCTTGGCTGCCGCACGCAGCAATGCGGGTCCGCCGATATCGATGTTTTCGATTGCCATCGACAACGTGCAATCGTCACGGGCAACGGTCTGTTCGAACGGGTACAGGTTGACCACCACGAGGTCGATCGGACCGATACCATTTGCCGCCATCACGTCTTCATCGATACCCCGGCGGGCCAATATGCCGCCATGAATCATCGGGTGCAGGGTCTTGACCCGGCCCGCCATCATTTCCGGAAAACCGGTGTAATCAGACACCTCTATGACCGGAATGCCGTTTTCCGCGAGCAGGCCGGCAGTGCCGCCGGTCGAGAGTATTTCAATATTCCGTGCCTGCAGCGCCCGTGCAAATTCGACAATGCCGGTCTTGTCCGACACGCTGATGAGTGCACGTGCGATTTTATTCATACCGTTTTCAGCTCTTTTCCAGCATGCAGGGTGCGCCATGCGCACCGGAAATTTATTGACAGCGTATCGGTGCGCACGGCGCACCCTGTCCTTTCATCATGTTCCCAGGCTGTATTGCCTGAGTTTCTTGCGCAGGGTGCCGCGGCTGATACCGAGCATCTCCGCCGCCTGCGTCTGGTTGCCTTCGACGAACTCCATGACCACACCCAGGATCGCCGGTTCCACCTCGCTCAGTACAACGTGATACAGGTCATTTACCTTGTGACCGCTAAGGTCGTCCAGGTACAACTCGATTGCCGATGTGACGCTGCGGCGTATTGGCTGCTTGCGGCGTTCGCGTCTTGTCGTGATTTTCATGCCGCCATCTCCCCGCGCGATTCCAGCAGGGAAAAATAATTCCTGACGAACGCCAGTTGCGCGGCAGCCGAGTCGATACCGTTGACCTGCTGGCGGAACGCATTGCCGCCGCGCTGCCCCTTGCTGTACCAGGCAATATGCTTGCGCGCGACGCGTACGCCGGTGTATTCGCCATAGAACGTGTAGAGATTCTCCAGGTGTCGGCAAAGGATGCGTGACACCTCGGCAGGCGCAGGTGCCGGCAAATGCCCGCCGGTGGCCATAAAATGCGCGATCTCGCGGAAAATCCATGGCCGTCCCTGCGCGGCACGGCCGATCATGACTGCATCGGCGCCGGTATATTCCAGCACTTCGACGGCCTGTTCCGGCGTGGAAATATCACCGTTGGCGATGACCGGAATCGAACTCCGGGACTTGATGCTTCGCACCGTGTCGTGCTCGGCCTTGCCCCGGAAACGGCAGTCGCGGGTGCGCCCGTGCACGGCCAGCGCCTGGATGCCGGATTGTTCGGCAATTCCGGCAACCACCGTGCCGTTGCGGTGCGCCGGGTCCCAGCCGGTGCGTATCTTCAGCGTGACCGGGACATCGACAGCGGCGACCACGGCCTCCAGGATACGGCCGACCAGTGACTCATCCTGCAACAGGGCGGAACCGGCCATGACATTGCAGACTTTTTTTGCCGGGCACCCCATATTGATGTCTATTATCTGCGCACCCTGGTCCACGTTGAAGCGCGCTGCATCCGCCATCAGGCGCGGATCGGCGCCGGCGATCTGTACGGCAACCGGCTCGCTTTCGCCGGCATGATCGATACGTCGACGCGTTTTCTCGCTACCCCACAAAAGTGCATTTGACGATACCATTTCGGAAACGACCAGTCCGGCACCCTGTTCCCGACACAGTTGCCGGAACGGGCGGTCGGTGACACCGGCCATCGGGGCCAGTACCAGCTTGCTCGTTAGTTTGTAAGGTCCTATTTGCACCAGCTTGTATTGTGTCTTTATTGTGTCTTGATCAGTTCACTGGAGGTGAAGGACGGGAGATAATACTCGCATCCGTCCCGGGGATAAAGCGAAACAAACCTGCTGTCACGAAACAGTAAATTAGCAGATATTGCGTATACGGGACTTCCACAACTTTTTATAAATGATCCCACCCTGTCGGGACACTCAACCGGCTAGAGAAAGCCGAGCTGGAATGACACGGCCTCGTCGCCCGGGTCCATTACCTCGAGGACAACCTGGACCGGCGTGTCTGCCGGCAAACCCTGTGCCGCCAGCGCCGCATCGCCGAGGTATTCGAATGGCAGGAATCGACGGAGCGCAACCGGGTCGCCGGTCTTGTCGGTAAAACTGATTTCAAACATCGGGTAGGGCTGGATGAAGTCCGCGCGGTTTTCGAAGGATGCATTGATAAGCAGCGCCTGGTCGACAGTCGGGTGCTGCCGCACATCACGATTGGTAATTACCAGTTGCTCAAGATCCGCGCGTAACGGCAAGGTACAGTGCATGACCGTACATAAACGCTCGACGGCCGGTCGCCATGAAAGGTCAGCGGCCAGGGCGGCGCGATTGAAATACACCCACTGTATTCCGAGCAGCAGCAACAGGGCGACGATTCCCAGCACGCTGCCCAGATCGCGTACAGAAAACGAATGCCGGTCCCAATCGGCCGGCCCCGGTCGCACCGGCGTGGCTTCCTCTTCTTCCTGCAGCTGCTCCACGTCCGGCATGCGCACATAATCGACCGGTGCCTCGGTATCCTCATCGCCGACAGTAGCCTTTGTGGCCTCGAGGGCGGCGCGCGCCAGCGCGGCATCATCAAACAGGTACTCGGTGGCCACATAGACATGGCGGCATTCGCCGCAACGAACCTTGCCCGCTGCACATGACAGCAGGCTCGCGGACACCTGAAAGACAGTCGAACAATTCGGGCAATAGGTATACATGCGTGGAGTTTACCGTTTTCTGCCGCTTAACAGCACCCACTCTTCCCGCACAACCGGTGGCGCAAAGTCGATCGCAGCACGGTAGGCCGACATCACGCCCTCCGCCTGTTCGGCCAGGATGCCGGTCATGGCGATGCAGCCCCCCGGGACAAGATAGCCCGTAAGCTTCCCGGCAAGCTCGACCAGTGGATTGGCCAGGATGTTCGCAATCACCAGGTCGACGCTGCCGGGCGCAAAATCATTCGGCAACTCTACCGTCAGACCGGCTGTAATACCATTGCGCGCGGCATTGTCGCGGGTTGATTGCAGCGCCTGCGGATCGATGTCAACCGCGTACACACGGGCGGCGCCCAGCTTGCATGCGGCAATGGCAAGGATGCCCGAACCGCAGCCATAGTCGATGACAGTCCGGCCGGTCGGCGCATGGCCATCGAGCCACTCGAGACACATGGCCGTCGTCGCATGCGTGCCGGTGCCGAACGCGAGTCCCGGGGTCCAGGCGGATGACCACCGCGGGATCAGCGGGGATATCCTCCCCGCTCGGGCAGACCCACAGTCGGTCACCGAACCGCATCGAGGTGAAACTGTCACGCCAGGTACTGGACCAGTCACGGTCATCGAGTTTTTCAACAGTCAGGTTCAGTGCCAGCCTGTGAAATTGCCGTTTCAGGTCACCGCAACGCCGTGTCCACGCCGGCTCGAACAGTGCCACTACACGCACCTTTTTCCACAAGGCGTTTCACCCGGCGCGGGTTCGAGCAATGGCTCATTACCGGCATCCATGGCAGTCACGGACAGGGCGCCGGCCGTCTCGAAGAATTCGCTGACACGCCCGGCATCAGCTCCATCCACGTTAACAGACAGCTGCAGCCAGGCCATGAATTCAGTATTGCATACGGCTTGCAGGCACAGTCAGGTACTTGCGGACTTCTTTTCCTCTGCCGGGAAATCCGCGAAGGTATCCTTGACGCGCTGCGAGGTATGTAAATAACCGAGGGCAATCACTGATACCTGGGCCACGATGTCATGGCACGAGATAAAACCCGCATATCAAAGCCGTCTGCCCCGTGACCCGCGGAAATCGTGTATTCGATATACCCATGCCCTTTCCCGCCGGGAGGTCACATGTACGGCCCGCGGAATATACCGACTAGAGACCGAGCTTTTTCTCCAGGTAGTGAATATCCGTACCACCCTTCATAAAGGCCGCGTCGGTTACGATGTCGCGCTGCAGCGGAACATTCGACTTGATGCCTTCGATAACGATTTCATTCAGGGCGACGCGCATGCGCGCCAGCGCCGAGGTCCGCGTCTCACCCCAGGCGACCAGCTTGCCGATCATGGAATCATAATAAGGCGGCACCATGTAGCCGTTATAGATATGCGTCTCCATGCGAATCCCCGGGCCGCCGGGCGCATGGTAGCTCTGTATCACGCCGGGTGACGGCATGAAAGTTACCGGGTCTTCCGCATTGATGCGGCACTCGATGGCGTGGCCACGCAGCTTGATATCCTCTTGCCTGTAGGACAGGCCATTGCCGGCGGCAATATAGATTTGCTCCTTGACGATATCAACGCCGGTCACCATCTCGGTGACCGGATGTTCAACCTGCACGCGCGTATTCATTTCGATGAAATAGAATTCATCATTCTCGTAGAGAAATTCAAAAGTCCCGGCGCCCCGGTATTTCAATTTTGCACAGGCATCGGCACAACGCTGCCCGATTTCATTACGTTTCTGCTTGCTGAGCCCCGGCGCCGGCGCCTCTTCGACCACCTTCTGATGCCGCCGCTGCATGGAACAGTCGCGCTCGCCCAGGTGGATGGCATTGCCTTCTCCGTCACCCAGCACCTGGAACTCGATATGCCGCGGAGTTTCGAGAAATTTCTCCATGTACACCACGTCATTGTTAAAGGCATTCTGCGCCTCTGTCCGGGTCAGCGATATCGCACCCGGCAGGGCCGCCTCGGCATGCACCACGCGCATACCGCGGCCGCCACCGCCGCCGGCAGCCTTGATAATGATCGGGTAGCCGATGTCACGTGCCAGCTTGAGATTGACGTCATCATCATCGCCCAATGGTCCGTCCGAGCCCGGAACGCAGGGCACACCGGTCGCCTGCATGGCGCGGATAGCGGCCACCTTGTCACCCATGGTGCGGATGGTCTCCGGGCGCGGGCCGATGAAGATAAAGCCGCTGCGTTCAACCTGCTCGGCAAAATCGTCGTTTTCCGACAGGAAGCCGTAACCCGGGTGGATGGCGCTGGCATCCGTAACCTCGGCCGCACTGATGATGGCCGGGATGTTCAGATAACTGTCCGCGGAAGACGCGGGCCCGATACAGACGCTTTCGTCGGCGAGCAACACGTGCTTGAGGTCCCGGTCCGCCTCGGAATGCACGGCAACCGTGCTGATGCCGAGTTCGTGGCAGGAGCGCAGGATACGCAGGGCGATCTCGCCCCGATTGGCGATAACTACCTTGTCCAGCATCAGTCGATCACAAACAATGCCTGGCCGAACTCGACCGGCTGCCCGTTTTCGACAAGCCTGGCCTTGATCATTGCCCGCCTTGTCCGCCTCGATCTGGTTCAACATTTTCATTGCTTCTATGATGCACAGCGTATCACCGACATTGACCTGCTGCCCCACCTCGACGAACGGCTTTACGCCCGGTGATGGCGCCTCGTAGAACGTGCCAACCATCGGCGATGTCACGCTATGGCCGGACGGCACCGACGCTTCCGGCGCGGGCGCCGTCGCTTCTGCAACAGGTGCTGCTACCGGTGGCGGCATGGCGGGCGCTGCCTGGTAAACAGCCGGCGCGGCCACGACACCCGCCGACTGGCGGCTGATGCGCACCGATTCCTCGCCCTCGTGTATTTCTATCTCGGCGACCTGCGACTCTTCCAGCAGCTCGATCAGTTTCTTGACTTTACGTATGTCCATAAAAAGACCCGTTTGAGGTTGGGTACGTCATACACATTCTTTTTTCCTTCATCACTGCCCGTTCAGTGCGTACCGGTTAATGCAGCATCGCAATGAACCCGGCGACACATACGGGGCACGCGTTCGCGCGCTGTGGCGATTCATGAGTCGCTTTCCTCCAGCAATTTGACCGCCGCCGTCATTGCCAGCTCGTAACCCACCGGCCCCAGGCCGGATATGACACCCACGGCGATATCCGAAAAAAACGACGCCTTGCGAAACTCCTCGCGCGCATGGATGTTGGAGAGATGGACTTCGATAAACGGGATCCCCACCGCGGAAAACGCGTCCCGCAGTCCGACACTGGTATGGGTCAGGGCCGCCGGGTTGATAATGATGAAGTCAATGTCCCGGGACGGCGCCGTCTGTACTTGCTCGACCAGCTCGTGCTCTGCATTACTTTGGAAATCAATTAGTTGAACACTGAGTGTCGCTGCCTGCCGGCGCAGGGTGTCGAGGATTTCATCCAGCGTGGCAGCCCCGTAATGCGCCGGTTCGCGGGTCCCCAGCAGGTTCAGATTGGGGCCGTTAAGTACCAGGATTTTGGCATAATCGGTTATCTGACACAATCAGGGATATTAGACGGTATATCAGTGCAATTAGTGAGAAGATCACGTCTTTTTTGCCCCTGAATCACGCAACTGCCCGCCATTATGCATTGTTTACGGAAATAGTCCAGTTCCATCAACTTAACCGGAGTAAAGCGCATGATGTGTGCAATAGCCGACAGATAGCCGCCATCCACCGCAGGCAATAAAAACCGCTACGAGGGAACGCCAAAAAAGAAAGGCAGGCCTGTTTTTTCGGCAGGCTGGATGCCGCGTCGACCTCGCTGTCACGCTAGCAGCCCGGGGAAATCACCGGGTCTCTACCCTGGAACCGGCAGATGGGCGAATAACCTGCGGCATCAGAGCGGTAATTGCGCCCGATCCGTACTCAGGTTTTGCCCGGCGCACCGGTATACCGGCAAAGCGCCATGCCTCTCGGGCTCGGCAAAAAGAACCCCGGCAAAGGAAACTCCTTTGCCAGTTCAGAATAACTCTGGAAGGATTTCCCGCGCCTCGAGCCGGCATCGCATATGGCAACGATACAGCCGGGTTTGAGGCGCGGACACAGATGACGGAACTCTCGAACATGAAATAAATATTCTGAATCCAGCAACAGAAAGTCAATGCCTGCCCCGGGCGCATACTTCCAGCCCGGCTCGGCAACGACTTCAACGAAGCCGTCCAGAGACCTGTCATGTATTCTGCCGGCGGCAACCTCGAAACATTCCTCGTCCGGCTCCAGCGCGACCAGCCGACCGTTATTGTTTTGTGCCAGCGCCCGGCCTATTGCTGCCGCCGAGTGGCCCAGCCAGGCCGAAGTTTCAACCACGTAATCGGGCTTGATCATGCGCGTCAATGCATAGAGGAACTCCAGCGCCTCGATCTCCGGCGTCTTGCCATCCAGCATCGACCACAGCCGGGGGCGTGGAACGAGCTCGCTTTGCGGTGTTCGCTCCGGCGAGATCCGCTCGCCATCCAGCAAAAATGAGGCGCGCACCGGCTTTTGCTGCAGGATGGATTCACGCACTCTTTCCTCCCAGCCGGACTCACCGACCCAGGGCTTGGCGCGATAGTTCGCACGATAATAGTCCTCGCGACTTTCAAACTCCGATACGGTATGACCATGGTTCCGGACCAGGTAATGATCGCACCACGCAACCATCATGCCCATGGCCTTTATATCGTCAGACAATTTCTGGTCATTCGGAAACAGGACGCCACTGACCTCCGGAAGATTCGTTACCCGCAGACCCCGGTCCCATAATTCGCGCCGTAAAATACAACTGGTTCCGACATTGTTAAGGGCCTGGTAAATGATTCGCCCCTTCCGATGCATGAGATCAGATAGCTTAAGTGACCAGACCTCCTCATCATCCGGAACAGGACCGTACAGGGATAGCTGACCAAGTGACTCGAAAGTATCGAACAGGTCGACAACCTTCTCCGACCAGCCCGGCAGATACTCGAGATCGTTTTCACTGATATGGAGCAGAGTGCCGGTGGCCCGCTCCAGCCCCAGGTTGATGGCCGCTCCCCCGCGGTTCTCGTCCAGCAATATAGTGGAGATATTCTCTTCGGCAGCACTCATCCGCTCCGCCACTTCCCGCGAGCCATCCGTTGATCCGTTATCGACGATAATGATTTCACAGGGGACCGATACCGTCTCGAGATAACTCTTGCAGGTTAACTCCAGCAGGTCTGCGCGATTCCAGTTAAGAATCACGGTACTAATAACTGGCCGTGTATCCATTTTATCTATCGTGGCTGAGTGCCGGCATGCTTTCTGACAGCATACCTGGCATTCATTTCGTACTCGAATTTTTCAACGTGTCTGTCTTGCAAACGGTTACCATTACAGTGCAATTGAAATCCCTGTACCTGTACCTGTAAATGGTCATATTGAAAGCAATAAGCCTGACTGGAAATACAGCCGTTGCAGATTGCCCCTGCGGCACGCACTGTTATTATCCAGGATTATTGTTGCGTACTCTTTAGTCGGCACATAATACACAAGCTTTTGAACGCTTTGTAGTTGTTTTTCAGGATACATCGCAATGCTGCAGCGGCTTCTCCGCCCTGGATGATGCGGCCGTGGTACTCATATGCAACGATGGCCGGTGGCTGACCGCAGAACGATGTTCTACCGGCTATGCCAATGTTGTATTCGCCGAACAGGCCGCATGATATGGTTGGTGTATCCCGCTAATCGTGGAGTTACCCGGGCAAAAGGTCGGCATGTAATTTAAAACCCGGCACTCACTGAAAAATTACAAGGACTGCCTCGTCAGGAATGCGCAGAATAATCCAACACCCGAGAATCCTGCTATACAGCATGGGACTCTTTCTCCCCTGGTTGATTGTAGTGTTGCTTGCCCCTGCGTCATTGCAACTGATAACAGAATACTGGCATTTCTTCTTCCTCGGCATAGGCGGCGCCGTTGCCGCCAACTCAACCGGTGCGGGCGGCGGGATTGTCTTTATACCCGCGTTCACGTCCCTGGGCGTCAGCGGGCAGGAAGCGCTGGGCACCAGCATCGCCATTCAGTGCTTTGGCATGACGGCCGGCAGCATTTCCTGGATTCGTTCGGTCCATCGACACGAGCATGGCGGCAGTCAGGTAGTAAGCCTGACGCGACACCTGCTGTTCGTCTCGGGGCTGTCGGCCGTCGCCGGAATGCTGTGCGGCCAGTATCTGTTCCCGGAACCCGCTTACCCGATAACAACCCTGTTCAAGTATTTTTCGATCCTGTTCGGTCTTGTTTTGTTACTGGTAACCTTGAGAAAAAACCCGCACAGGCATACCCGCTATCATATGCGTCAAATCGATATTCCGCTGATCATTTTCACCTGCTTTGCCGGGGGAACCATCACCAGCTGGATATCGGTAGGGGCCGGTGAATGGATCGCACTGCTGTTGTTCTTCCTGGGCTACCCGACAATGATATCCGTCTGTGTCGCAGTCTGCGTCTCGTCATTGACGGTCCTTGCCGGCGTGTTCTATCACCTGTTCGTCACTGACAGCATTTCCTGGGCAATACTTTTATTTGCAGCGCCCGGCGCCATTGCCGGCGGATCGGTAGCCCGGCTGCTTGCAGAACGCCTTGGACCCATACGCCTGAAGGTGTTTTTTGCCGCCTGGATACTGGCAACCGGTTTTGCAATGAACTGATGCCATAACTCCATGAGAATTACACGATAAGTGCAATAGTCATCTACCTGGTTTTCGCGGCAGGCCGCTGCACCGAGTATCGACAGCGGATGTCATTTAGAAATTACCGCCCCCCTGCACGCTCCGGCATACATGGCCCGAAAAAAACGGAATGGGCCGCACCCGGGTATGAACCGCGCAAGCTGCTGTAATTTATATGGAAGCAGCGGGTCGTATGCACAATACGGGGCCCGGTCATATTCCGGTTTGGAAAAGTATCCGTTTCTGGTATAGCCTCGGCCTTAACGGTAAAAAAAGAAAGCCGCCCTGATAATCGATAAAAAAAGATCCAGAGAGCCAAGTATGAATATGTTCTCACCACTCGGCACGCTATGCGCATTCCTGTCAGTCCTGGTTCCAGCGCACACGAATGCAGCCATAACGCCGCTGGAATCGCGTCTCGGCGGCCTGGCTGTTCGGCCCCGGCCTGGTCGGTCTGGGTGGTATTGCACGCCGCAGGAAAAAACACTAAACACCCTTACCCGGCGAGGTTACACAGGCTTCCGCTATCCTGGCGGTGCCGGTTTTTTTTTCTTTTCTTTTGCGTCTCCCTCTTCAGGGTAATCCGCGAAGGTGTCTTTCACCCGCTGTGAAAAAACCAGGTAACCGGTAATCAGGACTGCGATCACCAGCTGCAGCCAACCTAAAAAATTTATACGCTGACTCACGCCCGTGAGCAGGGGCACAAACACAATGATTACATTCAATACCGCCGTTATAATCAGCAGCCTCGCCCCGTTTTGCCATATTTTTCGAATTAAATCCGAACTACCCGGCTTCTTCTTCGCAAACGCGACGAGGACGATCAGCGTCGGTATGGTTGCAAGAAAAGCGATAAAGAATCCGAAATCGTCCGGATATACCAGCTCCTTGAGCCCCGCCACGCTACTCGATTTCGTTCCTATACCCATCTGTATGGTTGAAAGTTTC
>CAVYIJ010000007.1:0-170488 GCA_963768575.1 uncultured Halobacteria archaeon | reverse complement strand
GAATGGCAATCAGCGCCGAGCTCAGCAGCGTCACCGCCTCTCTGACATCAGGATGGTTACGGGCAATGATAATGCCGGCCGCACCTGCCAGCGGCAGAAGGAGGATCGTCAGCAGCAGTGTCTCGGCACTCATGGCTGCATCCCCCCGAGGATGGCCGCGGCTTTTTCAGCGACGCCCACCGTCAAGTCGGTGTCCAGGCCAAAATAGACATTGGCGAGCACCAAAGCCCAGGTCGGCACCAGTAATAATAACGGCGCCTCACTCACCGCTTTTCCCGCATCTGAAACCGGTTTGAAATAGAGTGCCTCTATCAACTTTCCGACATAAACCACGGCCAGCAGAGAACCAGACAGAATCACGGCAACCGAGATCCACGCCTGCTGTTCCAGGGCCGCCACTACCAGGTACCATTTGCTGATAAATCCGGCGGTACCCGGTACGCCGATAAGACTCAATCCGCCGATAACGATAGCGCCAAAGGTCCAGGGCATCGATCTGCCCAGGCCATGAATCTGTTCCATACGGCACGCGCCGATACGGTAGACAATGGCACCAACAGCCATGAACAGCGCGCCTTTCATCAGGGCATGGTTGAACAGATGAACCAGCGCGGCTGTCAAACCGGTTGTGGATGCAAGTCCGATTCCCAATACCATATAACCGACTTGCGCGACACTGGAGTAGGCCAGCAACCTTTTAATGTTTTCCTGGTAGATGGCGTAGACGGAGGCAGTGATAATGCCGGCGATACCCGCCACGATGAATAGTTCGTCGGCCGGTGTTGTCACGGCGAAGCCCTGTGGAAAAACCGTAAACAGTATGCGCAGCATCACATAAACGGCGACCTTGGTGGCCGTTGCCGCAAGAAAAACGGTGACCACCGAGGGTGCGTAGGTATAGGCATTGGGCAGCCAGAGATGCAGAGGAAACATTGCCAGCTTCAGCGCAATGCCGACCATGATGAAGGCAAAGCCGGTTTCCACGGTATTAAGATGCAGAACGCCGGGCAGAATGGTTGCCAGATCCTGCATATTCAGGCTGCCGGTTTGTGAATAGACCAGGCCCACGCCGATCAAATAGAAGGTGGCGCCGATCGTGCCCATGATCAGGTATTGATAGGCGGCGGTGAATGCCTGCCGCTGTCTTCCAAGGCTGATCAGTGCATAGGAGGCGAGTGATGATATCTCCAGAAAGACGAAGACATTAAAGATGTCACCGGTCTGGGTGATTCCCAGCAGACCGGTCAGGCAGAGCAGTATGGCGCTATAGAAGAGCGGTATCTTGTCTTCAGGGATCTCCCGCTCGGCGGAGAGCAGCGCATAGGGCAGTGTGATTGCGGCGATTGTGGCAACGATCAGGGCGACAAAGGCATTGACCGCATCGATACGGTATTCAATCCCCCAGGGCGGCGCCCAGCCGCCCAGTTCGTAACTGATTGCCCCCTCATAAAGAACCGCCCACAGCTGCATCCCGGCCAGCACAGCACACGAGGCAGCGACAATGAACGCAACCGCCCAGGGCAATCGGCCGCGGGGCAGTATGGCGACGACGGGCGCGGCAATCAGCGGTACAACGACCAGCAGCAGGCTAATATGGCTTACCATTACAGCGAATGATCCAGATTATGAATTTCATCCTCTTCAATGCTGCCGTAGGACTCCTTGATGCGCACCACCAAAGCCAGCGCAAGCGCCGTCGTTGCCACGCCCACCACGATGGCGGTGAGGATCAATACATGGGGTAATGGATTTGAATAGACCTTGACGCCTTCAGTGATAATAGGCGCTGCTCCACCCTTCACAGTGCCCAGACTGATATAGAGAAAAAACACCGAGACCTGGAATATATTCAGGCCGATAATTTTTTTTATCAGGTTGCCACGGCTTATCACCGTATAGAGCCCGACCATCATTAAGACGATCACAATCCAGTAGTTATAGTGGCCAATAAAGAAATCCATCAGTCTCTACCCCTGCCTGCAAAGGCAAAAAATAGAATCAACATGGCCGCAGCCACCGTAATACCTACGCCCAGCTCAACCAGCAGGATACCCAGATGCTGGCCGGCAATCTGATTGCTGCCCAAAAGCGTGTAATCGAGATAGTTACCTCCTAGCAGCAAGGACTCCATTCCAACCCCGGCATAAATCACCACGCCCAGCGCAGCCAGTATGCGCAACCAGTGTGGAGGGATAATCTTTTCTGCGGTATCGAGCCCGAACACCAGGGCATAAAGAATGAAGGCGACGCTGAAGATCACCCCGGCCTGAAAGCCGCCCCCGGGCCCAAAATCACCGTGAAACTGGACATAGAGTGCAAACAGGATAATCAGTGGAATAAGGAACTTTGCAATAACATGCAGGATAAGATTAGGCCTCATCTTGTTTCCCCTCATCCTTTGTCTTGACGGGTGGTTTTGGGCGTTTCCCGCCGATCAACAGCAGTACGGCTACAGCCGCGGTAAAGATAACCGTGACCTCGCCCAGGGTATCGAACCCGCGATAACTCGCCAGCACCGCGGTGACGATATTCGGCACGCCGGTATCCGGCATCGCATTTTCGATGTAGTAGCGCGCAACATGTGTCTGAGCTGGCGCACCGGGAGCACCAAACCCCGGGATGTCCCAGGTGCCGTAGATCAGTGCCGAACCGGTGATGGCCACGACGACCAGCGGTAACCACGTGCTGTGGGTCCGGGGCGCCTCGTCGTAGTAGGGTTTTTGCCGTCTTTTGACCAATGCCAGGGTGGCCAACATCAAAACTGTAGAGATTCCAGCACCCACCGCCGCCTCGGTAAAGGCCACATCGGGAGCATCCATAACCACAAACAGACCGGCCGACAGCAGACTGAAAATCCCGAACAGCATGATGATGGCAAACAGGTTTGTCATGCGTACGATAGCGACCGAGGTGATCGCCAGAAAGGCCAGCAAGGTGATATTGATAACAATATCAATCATGAGCCAGCCTCACGCTCATCGCTATCCAGCCTGGGCTTCAGACCGCTGTGCAGCGCCGCGTTTGCCAACGCATGGGAAGCGGTTGGGCTCGTAAAAAAGAGGAACACGAAAATCAACGCCAGTTTAAAGGCGGCGATACTCCAGCCGGCCTGCAGCCCAAGGCCCAGCAGGATCAACATGGCGCAAAGGGTGTCGGTTATTCCGGCTGCGTGCAGGCGGCTGTAAAAATCGGGGAAGCCGTGAATGCCGATACCGCCAACGATACCCAGTGCACCGCCAGCCAACAGGAGAATCCAGCTGGCAATATCGATAATCACTCCGGTTCTCCCTGTTTAGCTTCGTTCTCGTCGCCGTCGGCGGAGTGAAAATTACCCTGAGTGACCAGCTTGAGTGCTGCGACGACACCTATGAAGTTGATCAACGCATAGACCAGCGCAATATCGAGCAGATCACTTCTGCCGGAGAAAAACGCCAAAACGGCAATCAGTAGCACCGTCTTGGTGCCAAACATATTGACCGCTGCAATACGATCATAAGTCGTGGGCCCGGCAAGGGCGCGGGCGAGGGCCAATCCCATCGTGACAAGGATCGCCAGTAAAGCTGCAACAAACATTATTGGTTGAAAACCCGGTTCGAGATCTCTTTCGACATGGCGCCTGTGGCGAGCTCCTCGGCCGCCTCCTTGCTGAGCGCATGAACGGTGAGACTGTCTTTCGACAAACTGATCGTGACGGTGCCAGGGGTCAAGGTAATGGAATTGGCGTAAATCACCGCCCCCAGATCGGTTTCTTGCGACTGTGGTATTACGATCATCTGCGGGCTGGCCGATGCCCCCCTCCAGCGCAGGACCCGTTTGGCAACATCGATATTTGCTTTGACGATCTCTCTGAATAGATAAAGAAAAAAGCCGGGGAATTTCGACGAGAGATGCAGCGGATAGCTTTCATGGTCGATAATATTCATCCGCCGTGACAAGAATACCGTGAGCGCGACAGATGCCATCCCCAACCCCAGCAGCAGGGGTTCCAGATGTCCCGATAAAAAGATCCAGAAAAGAAACAGCAGTACGACAAAGCTGAAAGATTTCATTTCGGTGGCCTGGTGTGTCTGATATAGATGTTCATATAAAATTGCCTTGGGTATTGCATCTGAATTGACCCGCCTGTCTGGTCAGATTATGGCCTGATTTCATTATTCTTTTTCTAGTTTTTCTGTTCTCCTGTTGCTGAGGAGTAGAGTGTCTGAAGAGGTGGCTTTCATTACCGGTATAGATGATACGACAGTCATGGGTTAACCGATCCGGCAAGGCGGTCGTGGAACTCCGGTATACACACATTCGTGAGTGACAAGGAAGTCAAAGACGAGCTACCCAAACTCAATGATTTACATCCGCCGGGCGCAATGGAAAAGCGCTCGATGGATCTGGCAATCCTTTTTGGGCAGGTGCGCAGGCGATCGGATAACCTGTACGGTATTGCCCGTGGAGCATGGGCTGTGCGCGGTTGGCATGGTCATTGCGACAGTGGCAGCTCTGCGGATGACGCATCGCCAGTGGGCGCGAATCCCCTGGTGGTGCTGTTTGACAATCCGGGACGGGGGTATATCGGAGTACCCGTTGCGGTTGGAAGTTTGATGCTTGTCATGATCGCGCGGCTGTATCACCGATTACCGCCGCGCATCATCTATCCCACACCGGAGCAAGAGTAACCATCAACAATTGGAAGATGTCACCACGGCCAAAATTGAAATCTATTCCTAAGGACTGGTATCCCTGCTGCACCACGGCCAAGGCATACAGATCTCAGTTACGAAGAGATCGATGTTTCCCCGGATGCCGTACGTGAGCAAGAGAAGATCGAGCGCTCACAGCGCCGGTCGATGCCACAGATCTTTATCGATAAACCTTCACGTGGTTGATTCACGTTTTACTCGGTTAAACTGGATTCCTATCTTGCTTGTTTGGTCATGTAGTAAAATATCACAGAATTATTTCTTAAGAAAATTTTGAACATGGTATTTTTCATGGTATCTGCCCTGTGCCTGCAAAACTAACTATTGTCAATTGAATTAGATTCAAGGCTTATTTACAATCGAGTGGGAATAATCGTTACCTGCACTTGCCTTCAAAAATGACATCGTCCGCGCTATCAACCACGGATGAGCACTGGATGCGGCAGGCGCTGGGGCTGGCGGGACAGGCCGAGGCGGCGGGGGAGGTGCCGGTGGGAGCCGTGCTGGTACAGGGCGATACCTTGCTCGCCACGGGCTGGAACCGGCCGATTGGCGAGCATGACCCGACGGCCCATGCCGAGATCGTGTGTTTGCGGGAAGCGGGCGCGGCGGCGAGTAATTATCGACTCGCGGACACAACCCTCTACGTCACGCTCGAACCCTGCCTTATGTGTGTGGGCGCGATCGTCCATGCACGGGTAGCACACCTGGTCTACGGCGCCGCCGACCCCAAGAGTGGCGCGGTCGACAGCGTCTGCCGCGGCTTCGAGTTGCCCGGTCTGAATCACAGGGTCCTGGTACGCAGCGGGGCGCTGGCGGGCGATTGTGGTGACATGCTCAGGAAGTTCTTCCGTCAGCGTCGATAACCCGGGCGGCTTGATTTGCCGGCGGTGCGTTGTACACTGGCCTAAAGGAAGATCCTGCAAATGCGTCAGATAACCCGAATATTCACTGTTGTATTGCTGCTGTTGCAGTTGCCTGCCGTGTCCGGCGACGACGGCAAAACCGTTTCCTACGCGCCGGCTACCGTCGATATGAAGTTGCAACGGGTGTCCGAGCATGTGTGGTTCGTGCAGGGGGCATCGGGAATCGCAACCGATAACGAGGGATTCATATCCAATGCCGGTTTTATCGTGACCGGTGCCGGGGTCGTGGTATTCGATGCGCTCGGCTCGCCCTCGCTGGCGAACCTGCTGCTGGAAAAGATACGTTCCGTTACCAGTCAGCCTGTTGTCAGGGTCATCGTCAGTCATTACCACGCCGACCATATTTACGGGTTGCAGGTGTTCGAAGACCTGGATGCGGAAATTCTTGCCCCTGTCGGTGCCGACCGGTACCTCGATTCGGAACAGGCACAGGAGCGCCTGGAGGAGCGCCGGTTCACGCTCGATCCCTGGGTGAATGACGACACGCGGCTGGTGTACCCGGACAGGTTGCTGGCCGAGGGCGCACAGTTCAGGCTGGGTGACGTCGAGTTCGTCGTAACCGTCGTCGGCAACGCGCACTCGGACGGAGACCTGACGCTGTTCGTCATGCCCGACAAGGTGCTGTTCTCCGGCGACATCATTTTCGAAGGCAGGGTGCCGTTCCTGGGCGACGCAAACACTACACGCTGGGTCAAGGTGCTGGAACGCATGGAGCGCGAAAAGCTGGCCGCGCTTGTACCCGGGCACGGCGGTGTCGCGCAGGACCCCAATGATGCCATAGGCCTGACCAGGCGTTACCTGTCATTCCTGCGCGAACAAATGGCGGCCGCAGTGGATGATTTCGAACCATTCGACGATGCATACGCGGCCATCGACTGGGGTGAATTCGAGTCACTGCCTGCCTTCGCCGAGGCAAATCGTCGCAATGCCTACCAGGTATACCTGTCGATGGAAGCGGAACTGCTCGGTGGCATACAGGAAAGCGCCGATGTGAAGCCATTGAAAGGAACGAAATAAGGCTGCGGGCATCCCGCGTAACAGCAGGAATTACAGGGCGGGTGAATCAAACTGGACGGGCGTGTTCGGCGCGGCTGTACTGGCTGATTGCTGCTCGGTCATCCAGACCAGCACGTCGTAATAAGTGCGTATGTTCTCCACGTAGCGCACCGGCTCCCAGCCCCGCGCGTAACCGTAACGCGTCTGACTGAACCATTTCTTCTTGCTAAGCAGCGGCAGGTTCTTTTTTATATCCACCCAGTGGTCCGCGTCACCCTTGTTTTTCTGGGTCAGGATGCGCGCGTCCTCGAGATGGCCCAGGCCTACATTGTAGGCGGCCAGCGCCAGCCAGGTCCGGTCCGGTTCAGCTACCTGTTCAGGTATGCGCTCGATGATGCTGGACAGGTATTCGGCGCCACCGGCAATGCTTTGTTCCGGATCGCGCCGGTTCTCGATGCCCACGTCACTGGCCGCCGCATGGGTCAGCATCATCAGGCCGCGCACACCGGTGGGCGAGACTGCGTCCGGGTCCCAGTGCGATTCCTGGTAACCGATTGCGGCAAGCAGGCGCCAGTCGATACCGACGTTGTCGGCGGCTGTCATGAACGAGTCCCGGTATTGCGGCAGACGCTGCTCGATATGGGCAAGGTATTTACGGGTACCGACATAATCGAATGTCTGAATGTGACCGTAATAACGCTCGATCAGCTGCTCCAGGGTGCCGCTGTCCCTGATCTTGTTGAAAAACGTGATGGCGGCCAGGTAAAGGCTGTCGTCCCCGGATTTGGGAAATGCCCAGGCAAGCGCTTCCGGCTTGCTGATATCAAAGGCCGGTTTGAGTTCGGGATAGTAGTTCCTGTTGATCGACAATTCATTGGAGTCCGCGATGGTGTAGTCGATCAACTGCTGCCAGACGAGTACCATCAATTCCTCGCTGCCCTGTTCCTCGTCCGACCGCCAGATGAGATCCGGGTGTGTGTCGCGAAGTTCTTCCAGCCGTTCTTCATGACTGCTGCCGGCGACGACTTCCAGTACCCCGTCCAGGTCGGCGGGCGATGCCGGGCGCCTGGAGCCGCTGCGATAGACCAGCTGCGGGGTAATCGTCTGGTAGACCGGACCAAAACGAACTATTTCCTTGCGTTTTTCCGTGACGGTCAGCCCGGCAGCCGCCAGATGGGCATCGCCGAGCGCGGTTAATTTCAGGATGTCATTGAGGTTGGGCGGGACAACTATTTTCAGTTCAACACCCAGGTAGTCCGCAAACCGTTTGGCCAGTTCATATTCAAATCCGGTGGGGCCGTCCGGTCCTTCGAAGTAGGTCGTCGAGCCGTTGCGTGTAATAACGATCAGCTCGTTGTCGGCCATGATGCGGTCCAGGGTGGACGGCCGGTCTCCGCAGCCAGCCAGCAGGCCGGCCAGCAGCACGGGCAGGGCGCGTTGTCCCATGGCGGCACAGGCCGTGCTTGCTATAGAATAGGCAGCCGACAGCAGCCAACGACGGCAGCGCATCGTGGCAGGCGGACTTTCCCGGGGCAGTTACGGTCACCATGAGATGCATATATTACCAGAGTTTATGTGTGGGAATTATAGCTTAATGACTGCCTGAATATTCAAGTTTCCCGGCAATCTACACTCATCAGGAGAGGTACCGAAGTGGTCATAACGGCACCGACTCGAAATCGGTTGGGGGCGTTAGCCCCACGTGGGTTCGAACCCCACCCTCTCCGCCATCTACTACAAAAGACCTCCGAAGTGGCCTTTTGGTTTAGCGGGATGCAGGCGGCGGAATCAGCCCGCATTCGATCAACCGGCAGGATAGCCGATCGGAGCGGCGGGACGAACCCGTGGCCGGCAGACCGGCAGATATGCAATCACGAAATCGGGATATTTATAACATGAGGAATCGTCATGCTGAATCCAGCAATAGACTGGGATGAAATTCGTAACAGCTATGCCACTGACAATTTCGTCCTGATCAGGGACATTCTCGAGCCGGGCAAGGCAGAGGAAATTTTCCGCACCCTGGACAATGAAGTGGAATGGGAAACCAGTTTACTGGGCAAGAACGGGCGCGAGATCTATACGTCTGCCGAACTGAAGGCAATGTCGCCCGCGCAAAAAGGGGAGTTAATGAGTTACATACAGGCGAGGGCGGCAAAGGGATTCGCTTATTTTTACCTGAAACATGACCTGAACACTACGAAAATTCCGCTGTTGAGCGAACTGGTCAACTATGTATCGAGTCCGAAATTCCTGGGTTTTATAAAATATGTTACCGAAGAGTACGAGATTACCAGGGCCGGCGGACAGGCATCCTGCTACCGGAGTCTGACGTTTCTGAACGAACACAACGACAAGACCGATCTCGAGGACCGTAAGGTCGCTTACGTGATGGGATTCACCAGGATCTGGCGCCCGGACTTCGGCGGCCTGCTGCACATCATGAATGATGATGGCAGCTGGAACGTACATATCCCGCAGTTCAATTGCCTGACCATTTTCAAGGTCCCCAGGAACCACTTTGTATCACAGGTCGCGAATTACACCCGTGTTCCCCGCTATACCGTGAATGGCTGGTTTACAAAGTCATAGACTCCACCATCGAAATTCTGTCCGGTCACGCACTACTTCATTCACTGAAGAATACACACGGCCCTGGCCGGGCGTCCGTGACGCCCTGTCATTAATCGATCTTTACTTTCTTGCGCTCGGCCTTTTCCATCTTCGGCAGCGTCAACTCCAGCACGCCGTCTGCAAAATTTGCTTTTGTCTTTGAATCATCCACGCCGCCAGGCAAGGACAGCGTCCGCTCGGAAATCACCACGGCTCATCTCCCGCCGGTAGTAATCTACCTTTTTCCTCCTTTTCTTCGCTTGTCGTGTGGGCCGCGATCGTCACGCTATGTTCCGACAGCGTGATCATCCACGTCATCCTTTTTTACACCGGGCAATTCGGCCCGAATGACGATCTCCTTGTCCCTGTCGATCATATCGACCCTCGGCGTCCTGCCTTCGAAGGGCGCCAGTGACTCCATGCTCTTTGGCCACTCACGCGGAAAGGGATGCAGCCAACCGTGCGTGCCGAACTCGTTGAACCACCGCTCCATCTCATTCCATGGATTCATCATGGCTGGCGCGCTCTGGCTTTGCAGGTTTTTTTCACCCTTTTCGTTTTTGTCTTTTTTGCTCATCTTGTCATCCTCCCGGGGTATCCAGTGATACTCTTTTGCGGATCAAATCTAGATCCGGAACACGTCTTTCTGTATTGATACCCGTCAAGTGAATCAGCATATTTCCATTGTACGGTTGCCTGGAATTTTTTACGGGCCGCCCGCTGCGCGCCCGTTCCGGCAGTTCGGTAGTCATGACATAATGCAGGTATGGGAAAGAACACCGGCAGCGCTGCAAAGCATCAACCCGCACTCCTGCGCACCCTGTCCCTGCCGCTGACTGCCCTGTACGGTCTGGGCAATATACTCGGCGCCGGCATCTATGTACTGATCGGCAAGGTAGCGGGGCATGCCGGAATGTTCGCGCCGGTCTCCTTTTTGCTGGCCTCGTTACTGGCCGGCCTGACGGCATTCAGCTACGCGGAACTGGCGGCGCGTTTCCCGCTTAGTGCCGGTGAGGCGGTGTATGTGCAGGAAGGCACCGGGCTGCGGACTGTCGCGGTCGTGGTGGGCCTGTTGATCATCATGGCCGGTGTGGTATCGGCCGCGACCATAATGCGAGGATTTGCCGGTTACCTGCAGGTGTTTCTGCCAGCACCGGAATATCTCGTGATCCTGGTGATGACGGTCCTGCTTGGCGGGTTGGCAGCCTGGGGTATCAGCGAATCGGTATGGGTTGCCGCGTGCGTAACGGTAGTGGAAGTCATCGGCCTGCTCATCATCCTGTGGGTGGCGGCGCCTGCCATGCTCTCTGCCAGTCCGGACTGGTCCGGGTTTACAATGCTGCAGGCCGATATTCACTGGACCGGGATCTTCATCGGCGGCTTCCTGGCCTTTTACGCCTTCATCGGGTTCGAGGACATGGTCAATGTCGCGGAAGAGGTGCGGGACCCGGTGCGCAACCTGCCGCGTGCCATCCTGCTGGCGCTGATCGTGTCGACCATGCTGTATTTCCTGGTGGCGCTGGCGGCCGTGGCCAGTGCCCCCGTTGAACAGCTGGCCGCGTCGGATGCGCCGCTTGCCTGGCTGTACCAGCACATCACCGGTCGCGAACCGGTCACTATAACCATCATCAGCCTGCTGGCCGTCATCAATGGCGCACTGATCCAGATAATCATGGCCGCACGCGTCGGCTACGGCATGGCGCGCAAGGGCTGGTTGCCGGAGGTATTCGGCCGGGTACACGCGAAAACACGGACACCGGTGCTGGCTACCGCGATTGTCTGTTGCCTGTTGCTGGTGATGGCCTTGTGGTTGCCGATCGAGACGCTCGCCAAGGCAACCAGTTATTTTCTGTTGATTGTTTTCACCCTCGTCAACCTGTCGCTGTGGCGCCTGAAACAGAACGCCGCGCAGCCACCTGGCGTGTTCTGCGCGTATTACTGGGTACCGGTGTGCGGCTGCATTTCCTCTGCAACGTTTGTCCTGGTGCAGGGCGTTCTTGACCTGGGGCTATTGCACGGGTAATGCATCCTGTATCAGGACAGCTTGTCCCTGACATCCCGCACGCGGCCGATCAAGCGTTCCTTGTTTATATCAGGCACGGACTGCAGCTGGTTCACGCGGGTTTCATAACTGCGGGTCACTTCCATTAACTCGTTAACAATGTCTTGTTGCTGATTCTTCCCCAGGCCGCAACTGCTTGCGAAGCGGTTAATTGCTTCATTAAACCCGGCCGGCCGGGTTTTGCCGTTCGGTACTTCCCCGTATTCGCCGAACGGCATCACGGACAGCATGTCGTGCTGTGAATACGCGCGCATGGGAGCAGGATCGTAAACGGGCGTGAAGCGGCGTTCCGTGCCGACCTGCATAATCGACAGATTTTCCAGGTGCAGGTCGCCATTACCGGTCAGCACCGACATGATGAAGCGCCTGAACAGGTGCCGTTTGGCAGCTTTCGGGTCGGTGGCGATCGTCACCGTCGGGGTGTCGATGGCCTGCGCGATGAGGTCGTAGCGGTAACTGTGGTTGTTGGTAACCTGTGTGCCCGATGCGATGATCGAAAACAGCGTCTCGGTGAAGATCGGCGCATTATCCGCGTCGCGATCGAATCTTTCGATTGCCAGGGCCGGCATATCCTTGAAGCTGCATGTCCAGTAGCGCGGCACCTTGAAACCGGCCTCCCGATGCAGGTCCATGGCCAGCGCCTCGAGTTCCATGATGCCCGGGTAGCGATTGGTCTGCTCGAATTTAAGGACGATGTCGGTAACCCCGGGTGTCTTCCTGCGGGTCGGCAAACCGATCCGGTTGTCCCAGCCGGATGAGGGGATCGACAGTAACAGCTTGGGGATGGCGCCGCCGACGCTTGGCGTAGGTCCAACGGTCTGTATCAGCACGTCGATGTCATCTTCAAACCAGGTCATGAATTCCTTCAGCGAAAAACCAAGCTCGTCGGAAATGGCGCTGAGTTCATGCACGGGTGCACCTTCGTACCAGGCCCGGGCCCTGGCGTCATCCACGAACAGGTCAAGGTGCCCGATACCCCCGTGGCCGGAAACTTTCAGTATTTCCCAATCCGCATCAAAACCGCTGAGACCGGTCTTGTTCCTGGAGGCAAGATACTTCAGTGCGAGATTGCGCTGGAAGTTCTCGGTTTGCCGGGGCGGTACCAGCGACTGCAGCGGGGGGAGTAAATCGAACCGGTCATTGCGCTGCATCGAGATGGTCGTCTTGCCGAAGAAATCGGGTGCGTATACGATGCCGAGTCCGGGCAAGCCGGTCTCGAGGTACTGGTCGTCGTAGGTAAAGCGGCATTCCCTGTCAGTCACGTACAACCGCCCCATACGGCGGGGTGTATTGTCGAGACGGGTCCAGATAACCGCTTCCCGGTCAGTGCTCATGACGGAAACACGGTACCTTCGGCGACCTGTTCGGCCACCGGGTTATCGGGGACCAGTTGTATGCGCAGGCCGGCAACCCTGGCCAGGGCCTGGAATGTCTTCAGGCTGATCGCGGGGTTTTTCTTGGCGCGTGACAGTGTTTCCTGTCGAATACCGGCGCGGGCGGCCAGCTCGCCCTGGCTGATCGCGTGCTGCCTTGCCGTCTTGATAATGGTGTTGATGAGCTCTGCTCCGTGTGTGTTCGTCATCATGGCTTGCCCTGCAATTTTGATGAAAAAATCAAATCTATGTGCTGATCATAGCGTAAATGACATATAACGCAAATATGAGTAATTGATAAAATAATCAAATATTCCAATATTAGGGCAAATTTTGACTATTATGTCAAGTTATGCGCCATGACGGCTAGCAGGTCCGCGCATGATTGCCGGTTTCGAGGGATTGTTCGCCAGTGCGGTGCGGAGGTGTCCCGGTCTGGTAACCTTGTCCGCGCGCCAGCGTTTGTATTGATGATGGGAAACGAAAAAATGCTCCGCTATTCACTATTGATATTCGCAGCCCTGCTGGTACTGAATGTACAGGCGGGTGAACTGCCCCCCGCATTCAAGGCGCACTACGTGGTGAAGAAGGGACCGTTTGCGCTGGGTAACGCATCCCGTGAATGGCAGCCTGGTGCCGACGGAGAACTGGTGTTTCACTCCGGTTCTGATACGACCGGCCTGGCCGAATTACTGTATTCCGACCACATCACGGAAACAACGCGGTTGCAGCATGACGGTACCCGGCTGGTGCCGCAGGAATACCAGTACCGGCGAAGCGGCAAGAGAAACCAGGTCATCTCGCAGCAGTTTGACTGGCAACAGGGCAGTGTCACCAGTCGAGTCGATGAGACGGTCTACGAATATCAGCTGCCACCCGGCACGATCGATCAAAGTGCTTACCAGGTCAGCCTGATGATCGAACTGGCGAAAGGTAATCGTGAGTTCAGTTACCCGGTGGCCTACAAAAATAAAATACGTATTTACGATATCAGGCACATCGGCGATGAGCGTCTGGAGACGGCGTTGGGCGAATTGAATACTGTCGTTTTGCAGCGCAAGACCAGTCGAACGACCACCATGTGGTTTGCCTACGATCTGCATTTTCTGCCGGTAAAGATCCAGCATGAAGAGAAGGGCGGTGTATTCACCGCCTACCTGGAGTCCGTTGAAGGCCTGCAAGTCCCCTGAACTGTGGTCTGCTGCAGGCCGGTCTTGACTGGAATGCCATCGGCCGCCTGCATGGCACCTGGTCCTGCTGCCATATAAAACAATACGTTGAACTCTGAATGCGCCTGAGACCCCGGCGGTCTGCCGCGCAGGAATTCGGGCCTTTCCGCTTGTCGATGACTTATAAATTTGAACCATCCCGGTAACTGGTTTAACCTTCCGCGCTCTGTCAGGAGAGGTGTCCGAGTGGTTGAAGGAGCACGCCTGGAAAGTGTGTATACGTTAATAGCGTATCGAGGGTTCGAATCCCTCTCTCTCCGCCAATCACTATAAAGGCCCCTTTCGAGGGGCCTTTATAGTTATTTGACACAGATGGATTCGAACCCTCGATATAGATCGGTCGGGTTCGACGAAACGGCAGGACAGCCGTTTTGGACGCGGCTTGCCGGCGCCCGTAGGGCAAGGGTCCATGGATGGAGCCGAGTCAATCCCTCTCTCTCCGCCAATCACTATAAAGGCCCCTTTCGAGGGGCCTTTATAGTTATTTGACACAGGTGGATTCGAACCCTCGATACAGTCAGGCGGTGAGCATCCCGATGCACAGGGCAATGCTGCGAAGCGGCCTTGTAGGTCAAGCCGCGGAGCACAGGGACGATGTACAGGGATGTACAAGTGTCGCGGGAGGCAGGAGAAGGTGAGAGTGTTACTACGGGCGTAGCCCGGGTCGAGAGGCTGGCCCGGGCTATGCCCGTAAAATCGCCGGGAGCGACCGTACGGGAGTGGCTTCTCTCTGCGCCGATCATCCAATGCCTTCGAAGGGGGCGCTATCCATGTCAGACACAGGTGGATTCCGGAGAAATTCGTGGGGTATGCTTCCTGAATGCTTATAGTCAGGTTGCAATGAAAAATATCCCGGTTGTTTTCGGCGAGGTCCTGTACGACTGTTTCGATGACGGCAGCCGGGTGCTCGGTGGTGCGCCGTTCAACGTGGCCTGGCACCTGCAGGCCTTCGGTTGTGGCCCGCTGTTTGTCAGCCGCGTGGGTGACGATGTTCCCGGCGGACGGATACGCGACCTCATGCAGCAATGGGGGATGAGTACGGCCGGGTTGCAGGAGGACCCGTCACACCCCACCGGCGAGGTGCGGGTCAGCCTGCGCGACGGCCAGCCCGATTTCGAGATACTGCCTGATCGTGCATACGACTATATCGATGCCGATACGTTACCGCCGCTGTCGCCGTCCCTGATCTACCAGGGGACGCTGGGACTTCGGGGCGCTGAATCCGCGGCCGCCTTTGCGGCCCTGCTTGCGCGGCATCCCGCCCCGGTATTCCTGGACGTGAACCTGAGATCGCCCTGGTGGGACAAGGCATTGGTGAGGCGGCAGCTGGACCACGCTCACTGGGTGAAGATCAACGACCAGGAACTACTGACGCTGGTGGAAGGAATTACTGATTTGCAGGCCGGCGCGAGGACCCTGATGGAGCGTCATAAACTGGGACAGGTTATCGTCACCCTCGGTGCAGACGGTGCCTTTGCCCTCGATGACAAGGGTGCGATAACCGAGAGCAGGCCGGTGGCCAAGGTACCCGTTGTAGATACGGTCGGGGCCGGTGATGCCTTCGCCTCGGTGTGTATCCTCGGGCTGCTGCACAACTGGTCCCTTGCCCGCATCATGGAAAGGGCTCAGCAGTTTGCCGCGCTTGTCGTGGGCCAGCGGGGGGCGACAATGCAGGACCCTGCGGCCTATCATGCTCTGCTCGAAGCGTGGCAACCCGACATTTAACCGTTATCAAGAGTACGTGCGATGTACGAACAGGTATCCCATTCACTGTTAAACGAGATTCTGGACGAGCTCAAGCCCGAGATCCGGCGCAGCGATCTGCGTCATTTCTATACACGGCTCGGGGCCAACTTCTATGCCATCCATTCCCTGTTTCATCATCTCTACGGCCAGCGTGACGACGTCAAGGAGAAGATGATCCGCCTGGTTGAGGTGATGGCCAGCCGCTACATCGAACGCACCGCCGAGCTCGAGCAACTCGATGTTGCGCGCGAGCAGGACCACAACTGGTTTCTGAGCCAGGAGTGGGTCGGGATGGCCCTGTACGCGGACGGTTTCGCAAAGAATCTCAAGGGCATGAAAAAGCGGCTCTCCTACCTGCAGGAGCTGGGCGTGAACATGGTGCATATCATGCCCATGATGGTCGGCCCGCACGGCGCCAGCGACGGCGGTTACGCGGTGAGCGACTTCAAGAACATCGATCCCCGGGTTGGCGATCTGGGCAAGCTGAATGCGCTGGCCGCGAACATGCGCAAGCGCGAAATGTTGCTGACCCTGGACGTGGTGGTGAACCACACCTCGAACGAGCACGAGTGGGCGAGGCGGGCACGGGCAGGGGAGAAGAAGTACCAGGACTACTTCTACATCTTCAGGGACAGGGACGTGCCTGACATGTTCGAAGAGACCATGCCCGAGATTTTTCCCGAGACCTCGCCCGGAAACTTTACCTGGGACGAGACCCTGCAGCAGTGGGTAATGACCATCTTTCACGATTACCAGTGGGACCTGAACTACAGTAATCCCGATGTCTTTATCGAGATGGTGGACGTGATCCTGTTCTGGGCGAACCAGGGGGCGGATATCGTGCGCCTGGACGCCGTGGCCTTTCTCTGGAAGAAGGTAGGCACGGCCTGTCAGAATGAACGGGAGGCCCACCTTATTCTTCAGCTCATGAAGGACTGCTGCCAGGTCACGGCGCCCGGGGTGCTGTTCATCGCCGAGGCCATCGTCGCGCCGCTGGAGATCATCCGCTACTTTGGCGAGGATGCGGTCATCGCCAAGGAATGCGAGATCGCCTACAACGCCACCCTGATGGCCCTGTTGTGGGATGCCGTGGCCACCCGCAATGCACTGCTCCTGAACCAGGGTATCCTCAGCCTGCCGACCAAGCTGGACCGGGCAACCTGGCTGAACTATATACGCTGCCACGACGACATCGGCCTGGGTTTCGACGACGCCGACATCGTTCGCGTCGGTTACGAGCCTGTGGCCCACCGGCGTTTCCTGGTGGATTACTTCACCGGCGCCTACAAGGACTCCGACGCGCGCGGTCAGCCCTTCGGGCGTAACGCGAAGACGGGTGACGCGCGCATCTCCGGCTCGCTGGCGTCCCTGGTCGGCCTGGAGGTGGCGCTGGAGGCGGGGGATGACACCGCCATCGATTGCGCCATCCAGCGGATACTGCTGCTGCACGGCATGATCCTGTCTTTCGGCGGTATCCCGCTGCTTTACTACGGTGACGAGATCGGCACCCTGAATGACTGCAGTTTTCTCGAAGACGAGGAAAAGGCACACGATAATCGCTGGATGCATCGACCGAAGATCGACTGGGAAAAGGCGGAACTTCGCCACCAGCATGGCTCGGTGGAGCAGCGCATCTTCGATGGCATCAAGAAGCTGATCGCCGTGCGCAAGTCCATCGCGGCCTTCGCGGATTTCAACAACCGGGAACTGCTGTCCGTGGACAACGATCACCTGTTCGTATTCCTGCGCAGTCATCCGGAACGGCCCAACGACACGGTACTGGTGGTGGCGAATTTCGATGCGCGATCACAACACCTCGACCTGGAAAACCTCGGTAACCGCGGCGGTTTCCGCTTTGGTCCACCGCAGGACCTGGCCAGCGGCGAATCACCGGCATTGTTCAAGAACCAGCTGGTGGTGCCGCCGTATCGTTTCTACTGGCTGACGGACCAGCATCCCGCGGGACTGGTTTAGGTGTAACCGATTTGTTTTTACATGCCCATCTATTGGAAAGTTTATAAGCCCACCTTCGGCCTGCAGGCTCGCCAACGTCCGCCATTGCGGTATACAACGGTAAGACAGTTCTGCGCTTCTGCCACTTCTGACACATATGATGCTGATGTGTCCTATACTTATGCCATGCTCCAACCACCGCTTTGCCATTTTTGAAATAGTTACGTAAGTGATTTGCCAGTAGCATCAGAAAGATAAGTGCGATAAACAGGTTAAAACCCGTTGCTGGCATGTAACTTGCTCCACATAAAGAAGCAGGCAGCTTATGACAGATCCTGTTGTCAAAGTCTGACTCTGGAACTGTTTTATTTACACTCCCGCTGGCAGGATCAATGCCATGTCCGTTAGGTGCTGCACACTTATTCCCTGCGAATTAATTACCAGGCCGGGAGCTGGAGAGTTAAGGAGATTAACAGGCTGAAGCAGAAATAACGCAAAGCTACAGGAATTGTGAAACCGCTAACAATAAAGGCTCGGGTAACAACCACCAAAGTAATGCGGAGGAGGTAAACATGGCCAGGGAAAAGATTCCGGAGTCGGTGAAATCACTGCTGGATATCTACCAGCAGCCTTTCGTGCTGGTTGACAAGGATTTCACCATTGTTGCGTCCAACAAGGCCTATGCGGCCCAGTACGATCAGATGCCAGAAGATATCGTGGGGCGTAAATGCCACCAGGTATCGCACAACTCGGAACGACCCTGCGCCGAGGTTGGCGAAGACTGCCCTCACCGCCGCATGTTCATGAGTGGTCAGGTAGAGGAAGCCCTGCATATTCACACCCGCCCTGACGGGAGCAAGGACTGTGTGGAAATCAAGGCCCACCCGATACGCGGTGAAGATGGCGAGATCCTTTACATGGGCGAACAACTGCGACCCATCGAAACCGAGGAGATGCTGCGAGATAATGACCTGGTTGGCAGCGCGGAGGTTTTCCTGGACGCCGTACGGGAAGCCAGCCTACTTGCTAATTCCGACCTGCCGGTACTTTTAAGCGGCGAAAGCGGTGTCGGCAAGGAACGATTTGCGGCCTATATTCATAACCGTTCACCACGGTGCGGGAGCCCGTTCATTACGCTTGACTCCTGCGGCCTGAACGAGACGCTGTTCGAATCCGAGTTGTTCGGTCATGAAGCCGGTGCTTTTACCGACGCGCAGAAGCAGAAGAAGGGATTATTCGAACTCGCCGATGGTGGCACCCTGTTTCTCGATGAAATCGGTGAAATCTCGCCGACGATACAGGGCAAATTACTGCGTGTACTCGAGACCGGAAAATTCCGGCGTGTAGGCGGCACCGCAACACTGCAGGCCAATGTACGAATCGTCTCGGCAACAAACCGCAACCTGCTGGACATGGTAGAAGAAGGAACGTTTCGTCGCGACCTGTATTACCGTCTTGCCGGACACACGGTGTCGCTACCGGCGCTGCGGGACCGCAAGAGCGACATACCTGAGCTCATGTGTTTCTTTATGATGGAACTCAAGAAGAAAGCCGCGCCGGCGGGAGATACGCTGCGCCTGCTGCAGGACTATAGCTACCCCGGGAATATTCGCGAGCTGAAATACATTGTCGAACTCGCTATCCTGAAGGCAACTGATGGCTACATTTATCCCGAGCACCTGCCGGATTCGGTTCTTCTTCACCGGAAATCAGTAAAGCAGAGCAGCCCTGACGAAAGCCGCGAAAGACGCAATTCCTCGCTCGCAACAGGGGTTGACTCACCTGTCCACGCCGACTCTCTGCAGGTCCTTGGCATGAAGGTGGACGAGGTGCTTTTAAAGCTCCAGGAATGTCGTGGTTCGCGTCGAGGTGCGGCCTCTGAGCTGGGTATCAGTGAACGAAAACTGTACCGCCTGATCAAGCGCTACGAGGAACTGGGTCTCGTGGTTCCCAAGCCATATCAATAAGTCCCACTGAGATTTATGTGCATCATGGCCATAATAATAACCTCACATCGAACAAGCCCGGCTGGCGTGAACCCGGGTATTTTCAGTCGTCATTCATTATGAACATTTCAAATTATACAGGTGGATTCTCGATGCCCCGGTTGGTCGTCTGGTTGCCCGTACCGGTTTTCGTGTTGCTGGTGTTTGTCCTGCTTCTGCTGTTCGCAGACAGGGCTCGTGGACTCGACGACACCCGGGTGTCCGATACCCCGCGTGTGCAACAGGCAATCATGACCACCCGGCCGGTTGACGAACACACGGGCATGAAGACCCCGGCCGACACCTATCATTCTGGCGCTGTCGACGATAAGGGCGAAAGCCCCGCGCAGCTGGCGGCTCAGGCACCGGATACAGCATTGCAGCTGTTTTTGAAAGGCATTGTAGCTACCGATGATTACCATCTGGGCTATGCCATTATCCGCAGTCCCGACGAGCAGGAGTCGCATTTCAGGACCGGGGACAGCGTCTACGGACTCGCCACGCTGGAAGAGATCCATATTGACCGGGTGATCCTTCGTCGCAACGGTCGAAACGAAACCCTGCATCTACCCATCGAGTACATGGCGAGAGAACATTCCGGGGAGGAAGCCCGCAATAAAGAGGCTCGCCGCATTGTCACGGACTTGCGCAAGAAACTCCTGGCCCGTGACGGCATGGCGCTGATCAGGATGTTCGGCTTCGAAGAGACCTACGGAAACGGCGGCTTCATCGGCTTCACGGTGAAGATCGTGGGCGAGGACGGTGCCCGCATGCTGGAGGTGCTGGGTGTGCAGGAGGGCGACGTCATTACGGCCGTCAACGGCAAGCGCTTCGCGGAAAGCCTGGAGGCGATCGAGTCACTGAGCACGCTGAAGGATGCCACCGAGGTCGATGTCGAGATCGACCGCCAGGGCGTGCCGATGTTCTTTCATTTCGATTTTGACCAGCTCGATGCGGCTGGCGCTGAAGAGCCGCAGGCGGCAAGTGTGGCGCTCGAGGACGCAGCGGCCGGGGAATCCACGACTCCTTGAGGAAAATCTGACTGTGCAGTCCTTCCGGACGGACTGCAGCGACAACCCGGAATCCAGGATTGCATGATCAGGATTACTCGATTCCGGCTATCGCCGGAATGACAACCATGCGGGAAAATGGCCCTGCTTCAAGTGCAGGCTGTATTGGCCGGACGAGGTGCCGGACAGCCCGGAAAGTCCGCAGGGGCCCCGGATTGCACGGCGCGAAAAACAACAACATCACCTGGAGCAAGAAATCATGAAGCAACTGACTGCACTCGCCCTCGTTTCCATGCTGGTTGCCGCGCTACTCAGTGCCTGCAGCGAGCACAAGGAACCGGACGCCGCAACCCCGGCGGATACAGCGCAATCGCAGCCAGCGCCGGAACAACAAGTATTCCTGGCCGCGCAAGACGGTGATGTCGGGCAGCTGAGGGTGCTGCTTGGGCGGGGCGTGCCCGTCGAAGTCCGTAACGACAAGGGAAAGACGCCGCTGATGCTGGCCGCGGAGGCCGGTCATGCCGGAGCGGTGAATTTTCTGCTGGAAAATGGCGCCGATGCCAATACACTCACGCCGCATAGAGCCACGGCCCTGATGTTCGCCGCCGATGGCGGACACGCCGGAGTTGTAAACGTCCTGCTGGATGGCGGAGCCCGGACAGAATTACAGGACCCGTCCGGCCTGACCGCGCTCGCCTATGCCGTCCAGGCCAATCACACGGAAACCGCTCAAGTGCTGCTGGATGGCGGCGCGAACGCGAACGTCGTGTTTCTGAAATTCAAGACACCGTTGTCGGACGTGGCCGCTGCCGGCAACCTCGAGCTGGTCAGGGCCCTGCTTGCCCGCGGTGCGGCGCTGCATCCCCTGGCCTATGACGGGGTGAAGCCGGCCAGTCAGCCGCTTGTCGCCGCCGCCCAGGCTGGCCACATCGCGGTCGTGCGGGTCCTGCTGGATGCGGGCGCCGATGTCAACCACGCCGACGACATGGACCTGGACCCCCTGGTGGCGGCGCTGCAGGAACCGCACCCGGAGACCGCCGGGCTGCTGCTCGCCCGCGGTGCCGACCCCGGCGCCGACGGTTTCGGCGGCGTCACCCCGCTGATGCTGGCCGCCTGGCACGGCCTCGATGACATCGCCGACGACCTGCTGGACAAGGGCGTCGATATCCACGCGGCCGACAGCGGCAACGGCGACACCGCGCTCAGCCTGGCGGCAGAGTCCGGGCAGGCCGCCATGGTGCGCAAGCTGATCGCGCGCGGCGGCGTGGCGGAGATGATCGAAAAACACGGGACCGGGGCGCTGTTGAGCGCCTGTGGCGAGGGTCACGGGGAGGTGGTGGAAATCCTGCTGGCCCACGGCGCCGACATCAATGCCTCCGATACGGCCGGGCGCAGCTGCCTGCACCTCGCCGTGGACGCGGACCGCGGCGACACGGCGTCGCTGCTCATAGCCAGGGGCATCGACATCAACGCCAAGAACATGGTGGGGACGACGCCCCTGCTGCGCGCGCTGGACCTGCGTCGTGATGCGCTCGTGCGGCAACTGCTCGATGCGGACGCGGATGTGTCGGTGATGGAGAATGACGGCAAGACGGCGCTGATGTACGCGGCCGCCAACGCGGACAGCGCGACGGTCGCGCGCCTGATCGCGCTGGGGGCTGACGTCGACCATACCAGTGCAGAGGGCAATAACGCCCTGATTCGGGCAGCCAGCCTGGGAAATGTCGACACCGTAAAGCTGCTGATCGAGCACAAGGCCGCTGTCAATCACGTCAACCAGCGGGGCAAGTCGGCGTTGCACTACGCGGCCATCAAGGGCCGGCCCGACAAGGTCGGCCTGCTGCTCGCGCACGGCGCGAATGTCGGGCTGGCGGACGGGCGGGGATACACCCCGTTGCTGGATGCCGCCAGTGGCGGTGATGCGGGTGTGATCGGCCTGTTGCTCGAGCATGGCGCCGACGTCGGCAGGACCGGCAATAATGGTGAAACTGCGCTGCATCTTGCGGCTGGTCTTGGACACACAGCAGTCGTTGTAGCCCTGTTGTCCAGGGGTGCGGCTGTCGATGCTATGAATAAGAAAGGCAACACCCCGCTCATAGCGGCCGCGAGGCGCGGGCATGTCGAGGTCGTCCGGCTGCTGCTGGAAAACGGCGCGGACCCCGGGCATGCCAACCAGGCCGGCAGGACAGCACTGCAGCTGGCGCGCCGGGCAGACAACCGGGAAATGCTGGTGTTGCTGGAAGCCAAGACCCGATGAGGGAATGTTCGCGGATTACAATCCGCTCCTACAGGGATGTCGGATTATTTTGGATGTGTATCCCGGCCATTTCCCATTGTAGGAGCGCTTTGTAAAGCGCGAAGAAGATTCGCGGGTTGCAATCCGCTCCCACAATTTAATTCGCGGATCACGATCGTTCGCGGATCACGATCGTTCGCGGATTACAATCCGCTCCTACAGGGATGTCGGATTATTTTGGATGTGTATCCCGGCCATTTCCCATTGTAGGAGCGCTTTGTAAAGCGCGAAGAAGATTCGCGGGTTGCAATCCGCTCCCACAATTTAATTCGCGGATCACGATCGTTCGCGGATCACGATCGTTCGCGGATTACAATCCGCTCCTACAGGGATGTCGGATATTTTGGATGTGCATCCCGGCCATTTCCCATTGTAGGAGCGCTTTGTAAAGCGCGAAGAAGATTCGCGGGTTGCAATCCGCTCCCACAATTTAATTCGCGGATCACGATCGTTCGCGGATTACGATCGTTCGCGGATTACAATCCGCTCCTACAGGGATGTCGGATTATTTTGGATGTGTATCCCGGCCATTTCCCATTGTAGGAGCGCTTTGTAAAGCGCGAATATTTCCCAGCCAATATCAACGCATGCATGAAAACCAGGGACGGTTGCAATGCGGAACCTTTATCATGCCCGCGATCTGCGCAAGGGTCGCCATTCTGTCGCCGGGCAAATCTACCTGGTGACGACGGTCACGCACCGGCGCCAGCCCCTGTTTGAAGATCTTTATACCGGACGCCAGGCCGTGAAGGCATTGTGCTCCAGCGACCGGGAAGGCAGTGTCAGGACCCTTGCCTTCGTGGTGATGCCCGATCACCTGCATTGGCTGATTGCACTTGGCGAAGGCAAGTCGCTGTCGCAGGTGATTGCCGACGTCAAGCGGCGCTCGGCATGGCGAATCAACGCAATGGCCGGGCGTACAGGAAGGCCGGTCTGGCAGCGCGGATATCATGACCGGGCATTGCGCCGTGAGGAATCCATTCGGGACGCCGCACGTTATGTTGTCGCCAATCCGTTGCGTGCCGGCCTGGTGCGGACGATTGGCGATTATCCCCTGTGGGACGTTGCCTGGTTGTGATGCATTTCGCGGGGGGGAATTCGCGGATTACAATCCGCTCCTACAGTCATAATATAATTCGCGGAGCTCGATCGTTCGCGGATTACAATCCGCTCCTACAGGGTTCGGGATTGTCGTAGGAGCGCTTCGTGAAGCGCGAATTCATTCGAATCAAAACATGGCGCATGGATAAAAAAACGGGCGCCGAGGCGCCCGAAGGGGGTGCAACCTGTTACTGTGTACTAGAAACCGCCGGTGAGGAAGCTCAGCGACTTCAGACCGTGCGGGTCCGAGCTGTTGACAATATAGTCAGTGCCATCTGCCGAGGTTGTCGTTTGTGTGCAGTTAATGCCTATCTCCTGCGTCCGGCCCGCCTCTTCGTACGCGTCCTTGCAATCCATCGAATCCGTCTTCAGGACCCTGCCACTGTAGCCAAAGATCGTGCGCAGCACCACGACGCCGGGTTCGCGCCGCACGTCCGTCAGGTCATTGATTGCGGTTCTCGGTTGCGCGTTACGTGTGGAGACGTACATGCGGGTCCCCAAAGCGGAACGGTCGATAACGTCAATCTGCGGATTCGGAATGGCGCTCGATTCCACGCGGATCTTGTTGACGACCCTCAGCTTGCCGTAGGTCGGAAAGATCTGGATGTTGTCGTCCACGCGCTGCACCTGCCACATGAAGCCGCTGCCCAGGCCGGCGAACTCGGCGCCGTGAGCGTCACCGGCGCGGATATCGAAGTTCGCGCTGGTAAATGCATCGTTCCTGTCATCCGAGTTGTCCGGCAAGCCGTCGTCGTTATCGTCGTTCTGAGTCATATCGGCTTCGTCGACGGGGCCGGTCTTGCTGAAATCGTAGGCATCGGCAAAATTCCAGCGGAGGACGCCCTCGACGTCGTCCTGGTTCTTGTTGCCCACGTTGGTGATCAGGGACTTGCCGTCCGGGGTGTTCAGCAGGCCACAGCCGTAGCCCAGAAGGCCGTCGGCCTTGGTGCCGTAGACGGCATCAATGACACCCGGGTTTACTGGGTCTGACACGTCCACAATCATCACGCCGCCTTTCAGGCCACCGCTGGAAGCTTGATGCATCGTGATGTACCACAGATCGCCGGAGGTGTCGAAGTTGCTGCAGACCGCGTGTACTAATCCGTCATCATCCAAATCAGCTAGTACAGCTTCGACAGCCGCTTTCCTGGCAGTACCCGTTGCCGCCGCGACGTCGGGATGGATCGGGAGGTCTTCGATGAGGATCGGGTAGCCCGGATACACGCCGTAGACGTCGTTCTCCATATCCGTACTGACCAGTGTGACCTCCCCGTTACCGATGGAAGCACAGCCGATCAGCGTGTTTTGCGGGTTCCCGCCGCACATGTGCAGGCTGTTCCCGACAGAACCGAGATGTCTGGGTAGAAACGTCGATGGTCTCGACGAGTGTCGGGTTCAGCGTGCCGCCGTTGGTCTTCCAGATCTGCATCTGGCCGTTAAGGTAGGCGAACACCGCGCGGCTGTCCGGGTCGAGGCCGGTATGGTTGCTGAAGCCGTTGATGTGCATGGCCCCCGGACTCACACCGTTGGGTAACAGCGTATCTCCGTTTAAGTTTGAACGTGCAATCAGGTCGACCGTGTTTTGCTGTGCGTTTTTCCAGCTTTTATTGAGGTCCGACTGCTTCCAGACGTGCAGGATGCCGTTGCGCTGGTCCGCGGCCCAGACCTCGCCGAGGTTGAGGGCATTGGCGGTTGCGGAAGTAAGGCACAGCGTTGCGCCTGTTGCTGCAGCTACCAGGGTTTGTTGTAGTTTCATGTAATCATCTCCTCCGCACCCCGAAATTGCGCTATGAATGGATTTTTACAGTAACGGGTGCACGGTTTTGTTATGGATGAATGTCCTGACGGTTTTGTTTAAATTCGAATAACCAGACAGGCTCTCGGTATTTAGACTTGCAACCACTGTGCCAGAACAGTGCAGCATCTGTAATGAAAAAGAAGATGTATGCAATTCAGTTCTTTGCCGGCAAAAGTCGCAAAGCGGCTAATATTCCGAGGTGTAAATTCATTGAACGGTGGCGGAGACATACGACAGGTCTGCCGTGGTTCTGCCTTTCCAGTGTCAGATCCGGACTTGAAAAGTGATAACGTTTGGCCGCCATGGGTTAACAGGCAATATCCGGGTTACCGGTGAACGGATTCACTGTTTCGGAAAACTATACCGGTTTGTAATGCGGCTCCAGCATTTGGCGTAGTTCCCGGTGTCGACTGTGTTCCGGTCATGCAGGCCGGAATTCCATGTTTCCAGTTGAAAGCCGGAGAAGGTGCTGCTCTTGTCTTGATTATGCCGGTTTTATTGCAGGCTTCGCAGAAAACCGAGGCCGTTGCTGCCTTCCAGTTTTACATCGACCGGCGACACCTTCCAGATATCGTCACAGTATTCGCGGATTGACCGGTCTGAAGAAAACCAGCCCATGCGTGCCGTGTTGAGGATAGACATCAGTGCCCATGTCTCATCATCGCGGAACACTTCCGACACCCGGTCCTGGCAGTCGAGGTAGGATGCAAAATCCGCGAATACGTAATAGGGATCGTAGTCGAACAGCGCATCCAGCAGCGGCTGGAACAGGCCGGTATCGCCGCGCGAGAACAGGCCGCTGCGCAACAGCTGGATCACTTCCTGCAACTCGGGATTGTTTTCGACGAAGGTAGCCGGATGCCGGCGTTCCCGTGCCAGCATTCCGATTTCCTCTTCTGTGCGACCGAAGAGGAAGAAGTTGTCCGCGCCCACCGCTTCCCTGATCTCGACATTGGCGCCGTCGAGCGTGCCGATGGTCAATGCGCCGTTCATCGAGAATTTCATATTGCCGGTACCGGATGCTTCCATACCGGCCGTGGATATCTGCTCCGACAGGTCGGCGGCCGGGTAGATGCGTTGCCCGTTACTGACGTTGAAGTTCGGCAGGAAGATCACCTTCAGTCGACCACGTACCACGGGATCCCGGTTCACGATGTCGGCTACACCGGTGATCAGGCGAATAATGAGCTTCGCCATGCGGTAGCCCGGCGCCGCCTTGCCGGCGAAGATGAAGGTGCGCGGAAGGATGTCGGCGCCCGGGTCCTGCCTGATCCTGTTATACAGGGCGATAATGTGCAGTACATTGAGGTGCTGGCGCTTGTATTCATGGATGCGCTTGACCTGCACGTCGAACAGCGAGTCGGGGTCGGCCGCGATGCCCGTAACCTGTCTCAGGTGATGGGCCAGTTTCAGTTTGTTGTGGTGCTTGATATCCCGCCAGCGGGCGCGGAAGTCCGCATCCGCGGAAAGCGCTTCCAGTCCGCGCAGCATCTCCAGGTCCTTCGCCCAGTTCTCGTCCAGGGTGTCATCGAGCAGCGTCGCCAGGCGTGGATTGCTGAGTACGATCCAGCGACGCGGGGTGACGCCGTTGGTCTTGTTGCTGAATTTCTCCGGCGACACGGCATGGAAGTCTTTCAACACCCGGGTCTTCAGCAGTTCCGTATGCAGGTTGGCGACGCCGTTTATGGCATGACTGCCGACACAGGCCAGGTGCGCCATGCGCACCGAGCGTTCACCTTCCTCGCCGATAATCGACATTCGCCCGATTTTCCCGGAATCACCCAGGCACCAGATGCGCACCTTGTCGAGAAATCGCTCGTTGATTTCGTAAATGATCTCGAGGTGTCGAGGTAGCAGCCGTTCGAACAGGGACAGCGACCAGCACTCCAGCGCCTCGGGCAGCAACGTGTGATTGGTATAGGCAAACGTGGCCTCGGTAATTTCCCAGGCGACTTCCCAGTCGATACCGTGCTCGTCGACCAGCAGCCGCATCAACTCCGGCACCGCGATGGCGGGGTGGGTGTCGTTGAGCTGAATGGCATACTTCCTGTGAAACTTGTCCAGCGGCAGCCGTTGCCGGAACAGGATCCTGATCATGTCCTGCAGGGCGCAGGAGACGAAGAAGAACTGCTGCTCAAGCCGCAACTGCTTGCCCTGTATCGCTTCATCGTTGGGGTAGAGTACCTTGGTCAGGTTTTCGGACAGGACCTTGCTTTCCACGGCGCCGTAATAGTCGCCTTCATTGAAGGCGGCGAAATCGAAGGACTCCGGCGCAGCGGCGCTCCACAGCCTGAGCGTGTTTGCGGTATTGCAGCGGTAGCCAAGTACCGGCGTATCGTAGGGGACGCCCATGACAGTCCTGTCCGGATGCCAGCGCACCCGGCGCCGTCCCTGTTCGTCGGTATACGGCTCGGTGTGGCCGCCGAACCTGATTTCAACCGTCCATTCCGGCCGGGCAATTTCCCACGGGTTACCATGACGCAGCCACTTGTCTGACAGCTCGATCTGCGCACCGTGACGCAGCTCCTGGTGAAAAATGCCGTACTCGTAGCGGATGCCGTATCCCAGCGCGGGTATCTGCAGCGTCGCCAGGGAATCGAGGTAGCACGCGGCAAGCCGCCCGAGACCGCCGTTGCCCAGTCCGGGCTCCTCCTCCTGCGCAAGTATCAGCTCGAGGTCCAGTCCGAGTTCCTTCATGGCGTCACGCGTGGGCCCCTGAATATCCAGGTTTACCAGGTTATTGCCGAGGTGCGGTCCCATCAGGAACTCGGCGGAGAGGTAGGCGACGGTGCGCGAACCTTCACGCGTATAGGTCGCTGCACTGCTGACCCAGCGATGCAGCAGGCGGTCCCTGACCAGGTAAGCCAGTGCCATGTAGTAGTCATTGTGGGTGGCGATCGAGGGAAATTTGCCCTGCAGGAAAAACAGGTGATCGAGAAATGCACGCTTGATCGATGCCCTGTCCAGGCCCGTGCGGATTATATCTTCCGCCAGTTCCGACCTGAAAGATTCCGGTTGTGCATTCATGCGCTGTACCTCAAAAACGTTTGCCTGCGTGCGTGCGGTGCCTGCGGACCGCTGATGATATCCGCGGTTGTTGTAAATGAACGCGGTTGCGGGCCTTCACTATAAAGCACGATGCATGCCGCAAGCGAGCGTGCATAAACATAATCGGGCGGCTGTCCGCCGCGTGCGAGCGGCAATCACCGGATCGTCAGTGAAAAAGCAAATTAAACAGCTGCTTCGATTCCGCGTGGAACTGTCCAGGGGTGCCATCCGGTTTTGCGGCGGGCAGCTGGCGAGACGATATATTGCAGTGCTCCGCCTGCATTGTTTTTGTGCAGTCGGGAGGGCGTATGCACGGAAATTGCGCGTTTCGTGCATGAGATTGCCGTAAATACCGGCGTTTTTTGCTGGCATATAAATTGCACTACTCGTGACAAGGCACCCGGAGGAGGACCGCTCATGTCAACTGCTATTGAACTCGCATACCAGCCGGCGGCGAAATTCATCATCAACCACGACATCATGGGTTGCACCGCGGACGGTGTCGTCGGCAATCACCTGTATTCGGGACGGGCACTGGGTATCTCCGAACCCTGGGACATCATCCAGCTGCATCCCGACCTGTTTCCCCTGTGGCCGGATATCCATGATCACTATCGCCGCATCGGTTTGAGTCACACCGAAAATGTCATATGGGACCTGGACCTTCGGCAACTGGACGCGCATGTCGGTTATCAGCCCTCGGTATTTTATTTCGGCCCGCGGGAATGCACTCACTGGGTTGATTTTGACTGGCTGAAGACCGTTGACTATATCAATTCGAAGAACAACTTCATGGCGCTGGCGGCAGAGCTCGGTGTCGATGTCCCCAGGACATTGTGTTTCGACAGCGTTTCGGACATCGATGACGATGCCATGCGGGAAATTGCGTATCCCTGTTACCTGAAGGCCGCCGTGTCGGTATCCGGGGTGGGCATTTACCGCTGTGCAGACGAGGCCGCCCTGGTCGCCGCGCTGGGACAGTTTGACAAACACATCCCGGTGCAGGTGCAGGAAGAGGTAGTCACCGACACGTTCCTGAACCTGCAATACCAGGTAACCGGTAACAAGGTGACCCGGCTCGCGGCCAGCGAACAGCTGCTGGACGGATTTGTTCACCAGGGCAATCGTGTGCCGGCCAGTCACGAGCCCTGGGGGGCTGTCGAGGTGATGGCGGACTGGCTGAAGGACCGCGGCATCAAGGGTATTTTTGCCTTCGATGTAGCCATCGTTCAGACAGACAATGGCTTGCGCTTTCCGGTTATCGAGTGCAACCCGCGCTACAACGGGGCCTCATATCCCACCACTGATTGCACAGAAACTCGGAATCACTCGAATGGTCTGCCCGAAGCCTGTCGACCCGGCACAGAACGCTGTCTGATATCGATCTCGGCGAGATTGAATACGACAGCAAGACCGGCGAGGGTGCGATCATCGTCAACTGGGGAACGGTTATCGAAGGCAGGCTGGTCATCCTGATGGCGGGTTCACGTGACTATCAGGAGGCACTGGCAGTAGAACTCGAGGCGCGCCTCTGCTAGTGTGCTCGACATGTCGACCGGGCCCTGCGCGCCCGGGCAGCCCACGAAAAATACCAGTCTTTGTTATGGAACAAACAGGTTCTTATTCCCTCATGGTTCATGGCGGCGCCGGTGCGCTGGATAACGTCAGGGACGAAAAGACCGCGGTCCGCTACCTGGAGAGTATTCGCCGCACCCTGGAACACGGGCGTGATGTGCTTGAACTGGGTGGTTCGGCACTGCAGGCCGTGGAGACCTGCGCTTCACTGCTTGAGGATGACCCGGTTTTCAACGCCGGCTGTGGTTCGGTACTGAATGAAGATGGCAAGGTGGAAATGGATGCCGCCATCATGGACGGTCGCGACCTGTCTGCCGGGGCCGTTGCATGCATCAGCAATATCGCCAACCCGGTACAGCTGGCGCGCCTCGTCATGACAAACAGTGAACATGTCATGCTGATTGCGGAGGGCGCCATGCGCTTTGCCGACCACTGCGGCATGAAACATGTGCCGGAGCATTATTTCTTCACTCCCGATCGTATCGAGCAACTGAACCTGGCCCGTCTCAAGAACAAGATCATGCTGGACCATGATGATGCCGAGGCGGACAGCGAAGACCAGAAATACGGCACCATAGGCGCGATCGCGCGCGACGCCGGGGGCAACCTGGCCGCGGCGACTTCAACCGGCGGCATCGTCAACAAGCGCATGGGCAGGGTGGGTGATTCACCGCTGATCGGCGCAGGCGTGTTTGCCGACAACGAGACCTGTGCCGTTTCCGCCACGGGTTATGGCGAAGATTTCATGCGGACGGTTATATCGAAAACGATTTCCGACTTCGTTCTCATGCAGGGCATGGATGCCTATGAGGCCACGAATGCCGGCATCAAGTACCTCAAACGCAAGGTAGAGGGCAGGGGTGGCGTCATCGTGATTGACAGGGACGGTAATTGCGCCAGTGGTTTTACCACCAGGAAGATGATCCATGGCTGGATCGAGAAGGGCGGGGAAGCCGTGGTTCGTTTTTGAAACGCGGTATCCCATCAAGCCGGATTCGGCGGGCGAGCGAGGTACCCGTTATCGCAACGCACCGTCAACGGTTGCCCGGCAGACGTCTTCATCCGCGTAAGGGATGAACCGGTCAACTGCCAGGCGCATCCTGCTCAAGTGATATTTCACGCTCCAGTTGCCGCTTTACCCGCAGCGGCGAGCCGGTATGCCGTGCCAGCAGGTCATAGGCCACCGGTACCACGAACAGGGTAAAGAAGGTCGCTGCCAGTATGCCGAACAGGATGACGGTGCCGATGACGATGCGTGTCTCGGTGCCGGCGCCGGTGGATAACAGCAGCGGGATAGACCCGGCGGCCGTGGTCAGGCCGGTCATGACGATGGGGCGCAGACGAATTTCGGCGGCCTCTATCAGTGCATCGCGAAATGCTTTGCCTGCGTCACGCAGCTGGTTGGCAAACTCGACGATCAGGATGCCGTTCTTGGCTGCAAGCCCGACCAGCATGATCAGTCCGATCTCACTGTAGATATTCAGCGTCTGCCCGGTCACGTACAGGCCCAGCAGTGCGCCGCCCATGGCCAGCGGCACGGTCAGCATGATGACGAACGGATGCACCCAGCTTTCGAACTGTGCGGCCAGTACCAGGAACACGACCGCGATGCCCAGCATGAAGGTAAAGATGATCGAGGCGCCGCTGAACTGGTAGTCGCGCGATTGTCCCTTGTAGTCGATAATGACATCGCCCGGCAAGTGTTCCTTCACCAGCCGGTTGAGCTTGTCCAGCGCAAAACCCAGCGATACACCGTCAGCCAGGTTGGCTTCCAGGGTAATCGAGCGAACCCGGTTGTAGCGGTTGAGTGAGATGGAATCGGCGAACTCCTCCAGCACCACGAGATTGGAAAGCGGCACAAGCTGCTCCGCTGCGTGCCGACCGGATATAGATGTTTTCCATATTGCCCGGCGTGCGCTGGGTGCTGCGCTCGCCCTCGAGGATGACATCGTATTCCTCGCCGTTGTCGATGTAGGTGGTCACGCGGCGTGATCCAAGCAGGGTTTCGAGCGTGCGGCCGATGCTGCTGACGGTTACACCGAGTTCGGCCGCGCGGTCATAGTTTATAGTGACGCGCAATTGCGGCTTGGTTTCCTTGTAGTCCCAGTCAAGTCCGACCAGGCCGGGATTGTCTGCCTCGATCTTTTCCACCAGGATGTCACGCCACTCTGCCAGTTCCTCGTAGGTGCCGCCGCCGAGGACGTATTGCACCGGTTTCTGCACGCGTGCACCGAAACCCTGGCGCATGACGGGGAAGGCGCGCACGCCCGGCAAATCGGCAAGCCGCTGGCGCACATCGTCCATGATGTCCCACGCGGAACGCCGGTTGGCCCAGTCATCCAGCACATTGATCACGATACCGGTATTGAAAATCTCGAAATTGCCGAATGCGCGCGGTGCACGCACCAGCAGCCGGCTGATTTCGCCGCTTTCCACCAGCGGCATCATGCGCGTCTCGATTTCGGTCATGTAGGTCGAGATGTATTCATAGGAGGATCCCTCGGGGCCGGTGACCATCAGGTAAAACACCCCGCGGTCCTCTTTTGGCGTGTATTCATCCGGGATCTGGTCGAGCAGCCATAGCGAACCGCCGAGGATGCCGATGAAGACCAGGCCAACCACCCAGGTGTGTCGCAGCGCAGCCTGCAACGCGGCATGGTAGGCGACGCGCACCTTGCTGAAGGCGTTGTCGACTGCCTGTGACAGGCGAGAGCGAGTGCCCTGTTCGGGCAGAATTTTCGAGGCGAGCATCGGCGAAAGCGACAGTGCGACGAAGCTGGAAAAGGAAACGGCGGCGGCCATGGTCAGGGCGAACTCCGAAAACAGGCGGCCGACATCTCCCTGCAGGAACGCGATCGGCACGAATACAGCGACCAGCACGACCGTGGTGGCGATAACCGCAAAGCCGACCTGGCGGGTACCCCTGTAGGCGGCCACCAGGCGGGTTTCGCCGTGGCTTTCCATGCGCCGATGAATGTTTTCCAGGACCACGATGGAATCATCGACCACCAGGCCGATGGCGATGACCAGCGCCAGCAGGGTAATGATGTTGAGCGAAAAATTCAGGGCAAGCAGTACCATGAACGTGGCGATCAGCGAAACCGGGACCGTGACGGCGGGTACCAGCATGGCACGCACACTGCCGAGAAACAGGTAGATCACGCCGATCACCATCGCGATGGCGATAAACAGGGTCTTGTAGACTTCGCGAATTGCGCCCTCGATAAAGACGGAACTGTCATAGCTCTGTTTGATCACCATGCCCTCGGGCAGTATGGCATTGATTCGGTCTTTTTCCTGCTTGGCGCCGCGTGCCACTTCCAGCGTGTTGGCCGTCGACTGCTTGGTGATGCCGATGCCGACCATGGGTACGCCGTTGCCGCGGAAAAACAGCCGGTCTTCCGCGGTGCCGCGTTCAACGCGCGCCACGTCGCCGAGTCGTACCAGGTAACCGTCAGCACCGCGTGCCAGCACCAGGCGGGCGAAATCTTCCGCACTGGTGAAACTGCGTTCAGTGCGCACGGTAAACTGCCGCAGGCCGGAATCGATACTGCCGGCCGGCAACTCCAGGTTTTCCGCGAGCAGGGCAGTTTCCACATCCGCCACGGTCAGGTTGCGTGCGGCCAGTTCGCTGCGGTCCAGCCAGATACGCATGGCATAGACCTGGCCGCCGCCGACGCGCACGCGCGCCACACCGTCCAGCACCGAGAAGCGGTCTACCAGGTGGCGCGTGGCATAGTCGGTCAGTTCCGGGATGCTCATGTTTTCACCGGCCAGGTTGAGCCACATGATGACATCGTCACCGCTGTCGTCCTTGCGGATGTCCGGCGGGTCGGCCTCGACCGGCAGGTCGTCGAGGATGGTTGAAATGCGGTCTCGAATATCATTGGCGGCATCGTTGATGTCGCGGTCGATGTTGAATTCGACGGTAACCACCGAGCGGCCGTCCTCGCTCACCGAGGAAATATAACGAATGCCTTCCACGCCCGAGATGCGGTCCTCGACCAGTTCGGTGATGCGGTTTTCCACGACATTGGCCGCCGCGCCGGGGTAGCTGGTGCTGACGGAGACCACGGGCGCATCGATATCCGGGTATTCACGCAACGGCAGGCGGTCGAACGAGACCAGGCCGAAGGCGATCAGCAGCAGTGACATGACGGCTGCCAGCACCGGCCGGGTGACGGACACATCGGACAGGATCATTGTGGCTTGTCGCTGGTCTGCAGTGTGCGGAGAATTTCCGATAACGGCCGCGTTCCGTCATCGACTGCACTGATTTTTACTGCTTGCCCGGGGCGCAGTTTCAGGCTGCCATGACTGATTACCTTGTCACCGGCCTGCAGCCCATCCAGGACCTCGACCGTGCCGGGACGACGGCTGCCGATCCGTATTTCCTTTTCCACCGCCTTGTTGCCGTCGCTCTCGTCAACGACGAACACGAATTGTTTCGTGCCGAGGGGAATGAGCGCCTCTTCCGGGATAATCAGTGCCTCGCGCGGGTTGTACAGCAATTCCACCAGCATCAGCATGCCGGGCTTCAGCAAGCGGTCGGGGTTGGGAATGATGGCGCGCACCCGCACCGAGCGGGTGACCGGATCAATACGGCTGTTTACAGACTTGACCGTGCCCTCGAACCGATGGTCCGCATAGGCAAGGGAAGTGGCGTTGACAGTCAGTCCGGGACGCAGCATGTCGAGACGGGTCCCCGGCACCTGGAAATCCAGTTTCATGACACTGTCATCATCGAGCGTGGTCACCAGGTCGCCCGGTTGCACCAGCGCACCCACGCTCAGGTCGCGCAGCCCGAGCACGCCGGCAAACGGGGCCTTCAGCAGCCGGTCAGCCAGCCGCGACTCGATGCCGGCGAGACGTGCCCGGGCGGTTTCCCATTCACGTTTGCGCTCGTCGAGCACTGATTTTGCAGCGGTCCCGGACGCTTCCAGCGAGCGGATGCGCTCGTACTGACGCCGGGCCTCGTTGACGGTTGCACGCGCCTCTTCCAGCTGCGCGTGTTCTTCGCTGCTGGTCATCTCGACCAGTGTCTGGCCCTTTTCCACCCGGTCACCGTCATCGAAATGCACGACGCTGACCGTTTCGGTGACGGTGGCCGTGAGGGCGACGGACTCGTTTGCGGTCAGAGTCCCGAGCGCCTCCAGCCGGTCGGCGTAGTTTTCCAGCCGGGCCCCGGTAACAATAACGCTCACCGGCGGTGGCGGAGCCGCGACCGCAGCACTGACCGGAAACGCGAGGCAGCATGTCAGTACCGCGCCGGCAAGCAGCGGACGCAACATATGCGGGTATGGGAGGGTAATCATGTCGCTCCTGTCGATTATCGTCTTGTTCTCAGGATATTCTTACCGGTCGAAGAGTGCCAGCCAAAGGCTGTTGACAGTACTGCCACTGTTAAGTTCGGGCAAGGCATGTAATGAACCAGGCGGACGCATCAGCGTGCTGCCAATATTCGCGCGTACGGGTATCATGCCATGGCGATGAAGATGACGGCCACACAATATATCGGGCATGGGCGCTACAGGCGGCTGCTGGCGTTCGTGTCCCTGCTTGGCCTGTTGCCGGCGTATGTCAGCGGTGCCGAACCCGTGCTGGAAATCGAAATCAGCGGGGTGCAGGGTGTGCTCCTCGAAAATGTACGGGCGCACCTGTCTCTCACGCGCTTTGTGAAGACCGGTACGGGCCTGCCGCTGATCGACAAGCAGGAAACGCCGGCGTTGCCGGACGCGAACAGGCTCCGTGGCCTGCATCGCCGCGCAACGGACGAAATCCGTGCGGCCCTGCAACCCTATGGTTATTACGAGCCGGTTATCGACAGTTCGCTCGAGAAACAGGGCGAGCGCTGGCTTGCGCGTTACCAGGTAGACCCCGGTCCGCCGGTCATCATCCAGTCGGTCGATATCGTGATCGCGGGCGAGGGTTCCGGGGATGCGGGTATTGCAAAGGCGCGGACAAAAAACCGCTTGCAGACGGGTGAGCGCTTGCAGCATCCGGACTACGATGCCACCCGCGTAGCGCTGCTTCGCGCTGCGCTGGGTGCGGGATACCTCGATGCGCGCTACACGCAGTCCGCCTTGCGGGTGACGCCGACGGCACGCAGCGCCGAAGTCATCCTGCACCTGGATACCGGTCCGCGCTACTACTTCGGCAAGGTCGAAATCGAGCAGGATATCCTCGATGCGGACTTCGTGGACCGCCTCGTGCCCATCGGGGAAGGCACGCCATTCGACACCGCGAAACTGCTCGACCTGCAGCTGGCACTCGGTGACAGCGGGTACTTCGAGCAGATCGAGCTGGATGTACAGCGTGACGCGGCGCCGGACCGGCATGTGCCGGTCGTCGTGCATACCACACCGTCACCTTATGTGCGTTATTCGGCGGGTGTCGGTTTCGGTACCGATACGGGACCGCGCATATCGCTGGGGGCCGATTACCTGCGCATCAACCGGCGCGGGCACGGCCTGACCTCCGATTTGCGCGTGTCGCCGGTGCAGCAGGAGGCCGTTGTCCGTTACAAGATTCCGATCCGCAACATCATCTCCGACCGCCTGGTGTTCGGCGCCTACGCGGAAAACGCCGAGGTGGCGGATACCGGCAGATACCCGGCGCTACCAGCTGGACGCCAGCCAGAATGTCAGTCTCGGCACCTTGCAGCGCCGTCTCTACCTCAATTTTCTGCGCGAGTCCTTCGAGCTCGGTATCGACGAGGACAGTGTCATTTTTCTCATCCCGGGTGCGACCCTTAGCCAGCTGAAGAGCGATAATGTGCTGTTCCCGCGGCGCGGCTACAGCTGGAGCGCCGACGTGCGCGGTGCGCCCGGACTGATCTCGGCGACGCGTTTTGCGCGCATCGATGCCGCCGTGCGGGGGGTGTTCCCGCTCGGCAGCAAGGGGCGCATCATCGGTCATGGCCAGCTTGGCGCGCTCGCAGTCGAGGAATTTTCCAACCTGCCGTCCTCCGAACGCTTCTTTACCGGCGGTGACCGGAGCGTGCGCGGCTACGACTACCAGGAGCTGGCGCCGGTCGACAGCAGCGGCGAAGTAGTCGGTGGCCGCTACCTGGCCGCCGCCGGCATCGAACTGGATTACCTGTTCGTCGGTAATTATGGCGCCGCCGTCTTCATCGATGCCGGCAACGCCGATGATGCGTTCCCGCCGCGCATGAAGGTCGGTGCCGGCATCGGCTTTCGCTGGCGCAGCCCGGTCGGCATGTTGCGTGTTGACGTGGCACACCCGTTCGACGATCCGGACAACAATTACCGCCTGCATATCAGCATCGGTCCGGACCTGTGAGCAAGATCGTGCGCCGCCTGTTGATAGCTTTGCTTGCCTTGCTGGTGTTGTTGCTGGTTGCGCTGGGCTGGCTGGCGGGAACTGAAGCCGGACTGAACCTGCTCTGGCAACAACTGGTCAGGCCGGCCGTGCCGGCACTCGTGTCCGGAAACATTCGTGGACGCCTGTCCGATACGGTCATCATCGATGACCTGCGCTACGAAGACGATCAGCGGGTGTTCGCCGCAAAAACACTGGAACTCGAGTGGGTGCCACGCGCCTTGCTGGACGGGGTGCTGCAAGTCCGCCGGCTGGCTGCCGCAGCGCTGTACTACGAGCAACGCGGCGCGGGCAGCGGGGAACCCGTGACACTGCCGGAACGCGTCACCTTGCCGCTTGCGGTCGATGTGCAGGCGCTGTCGGTCCGGGATGCGGTGATTATCAGCGCGCCCGGGGCAGAGCCATTGTCTCTGGATTCGCTGGCGCTTGCCGGTACTTTCCGCGACACGCGCCTCGACATCACGCAGCTTGCGCTGCGCCTGGCTGATGTCGTCCTCGATGGAGCGGCAACGTTACACACGGTAGACGCGTTTGCGCTCACGGGTGACCTGCGCTGGCAGGCGACGCCGCCCGGTTATGCAGCGCTGGCGGGGCAGACCCGCTTGTCCGGCAGCTTGCGCGCGCTGCAGGTCGAGCAGCAGCTTGCCGCGCCTTATGCACTGCAGGCCAGCCTGCTGCTCAACGATCCACTGGCGGCATTGCAACTCGAGGCAACGATCGAGCTGCAGGACAGTGACCTGATGGCCATCAATGCGGCCTGGCCGGACATGCGCCTGGCCGGCACACTCGGTGCCAGCGGGCCGCCCGAGGTACTGGCGCTGAATGGAACGATCGACATTCGCGATGCCATGGCCGCCAACCTGCAGCTGGTGTTTGCGGGTAATTTGCAGTCGACGGCCCTGCAGGTCGATACGCTGCAGCTTACATCACCCGGGCGGCCCGCGCGCCTGGACGCGCACGGCAGTCTCGGTCTCGGCGCCGCACCGGAATTTGATTTCCAGGCGCAGTGGCAATCACTGGCGTGGCCGCTGGAAGGTCCCGCCGAATACCAAAGCGAGCAAGGGCGCTTCACGTTAACCGGTACGCCGGACACATACCGGCTGGAGGCGGACGGTGACGTGAAAGTGCAGGACATACTGACCGGACAAATGGCCGTGCGCGCGCGCAGCGGCAGCGAACCCGGCAGCTGGCAAATCGAAACGGCCAGCCTGACAAGCGGGACCGCCAGGCTGACGGCGACCGGGCAGGTCGGCAGCCGCTATGACCTCGACTGGCAGGTGGATGCGCCACGCCTTGCCGACCTGTCACCGCAGGCCACGGGAAGCCTGCAGGGCAAGGGCAGGCTGGGCGGACGCTTGCCGGGACTCGCGATCAGTATCGATGCGCAAGGTTCGAATATGGGTTTGCAGGGTTACCGTATCGGCACGCTGGCTGTCGACGGTGATGTGCGACTCGGCGAAGGAGAGTCCTCCCGCCTGCAGGCCCGGCTTGAAGATGCGACACTGGCCGGTATTCGCATAACGCGCCTGGACGTCGAGGGTTCGGGCACCACGGCGCAGCATTCGCTCAAGCTTATGGCGGATGCCGACCAGGGCCGCGCGGACCTCGCCGTGACCGGTCGCTGGGATGGCACCACCTGGTATTTCAACCTGCCACAGGCCACCCTGGCTTACCTCAAGCTGGAGCCGTGGCAACTGCAGCAGCCACTCAACGGTGAGCTGACGCGCGAACGCCTGCAGGTGGCGGAGCATTGCTGGGGAAGTGGCGCGGCACGCGCGTGTGGCCGGTTTGCCGGCACGGTCGAGGCATACACCGGCAACTTCGCGCTGACGGACCTGCCGCTCGCTTATTTTGCAACGCTGCTCCCCCGTGACCTGGACCCGGAGGGCGTCATCCAGGCGCGTGGTGATTTCGGCATGCTTGCACGACAGGCGCCGACCATCAACGTTCGCTTCGACAGTTCGCCGGTCACGCTGGCCCTGCCGCTGGAGGATGACAGTGCAGCCGCGGCGTATCGCACTGGCCCCCGGCCAGGCCATGTTTACGCTGGCACAACAGCGCGCACAGCTGACGGCAGAGCTGCCGTTTGCCACCGAGCAGGGCGGCGTTAACGCGAACATCTCGATGGTTGTGCCTGCCGACGGCGACTGGTTGCAGGGCAAACTGGATGGCGAGTTGACTTTGCTTTGGCCGGACATCGGCCTGGCATCAAACTGGCTTCCCGAGGTGGACAAATTGCGCGGCCGCATCGACGGCAAGGTGCAACTGGCCGGCACACCGGCCGCACCGCAGCTGCTGGGGCGGCTGGCACTGACGGAGGCGTCGGCGTCGCTGCTGACGCCCGGCCTGCTGCTCGAGGATGTCAGCCTGGAGCTTGCCGGGCAACCCACCGGTGATGTGCGCGTCACTGCATCGGTACGTTCCGGCGGCGGCACGCTCGCCGTCGATGGCGTCCTCGATCCCCTGGCGCGCAGTGCAAGCCTGTCGTTGAGCGGCACGGAGTTCCAGGTGATGAACACGACGGAGACGCAGATCCATGTCTCGCCGGACCTGCAGCTGGCGGTGGACAGCGAGCAGGCACGGATCAGCGGCCAGATCGATGTTCCGCGTGCGCAGTTGCGCCCGCGCAAGCTGCCGGCATCGGCGGTCAGCGTTTCGCCCGACCAGGTCATCGTGAGCACGGATACGGCGGACGGGGAACAGGCGCGCTACCCGGTCGAAGCCAGGATCAGGATAGTACTGGGAGACAAGGTCGACATCGATGGCTTCGGCCTGACTGGCCGCTTGCAGGGCAACGTGCTGGTGGAAAACCTGCCGGGCAAACCAACCAGTGCCAACGGCGAACTGTCGATCATTGACGGGCGTTACGAGGCCTATGGGCAGAAGTTGTCGATGAGGACCGGCCGCCTGTTGTTTGCCGGTGGTGATGTGACGCAGCCCGGTCTGGATATCGAGGCGGTGCGCAAGCCGGCCCCCGACGTGCTGGTCGGCGTCAAGGTGCGCGGCAATTTGCAGACACCGAAGTTCACGGTATTTTCCGAGCCGGCCATGCCGCAGTCGGCGCAATTGTCCTGGCTGGTGCTGGGACGGCCACTCGAGGGCGGTACTTCCGACAGCGAACGCAGTTCCATGCAGGCGGCGGCGCTGATGCTGGGAATGAGCGGCGGGGAATCGATCGGCAAGCGCCTGGGCGAACAACTGGGCTTTGACGAGGTAACGATCGGCAGCGAAGAGGGTGCGGACGAGAGCCAGGCGTCGTTACTGGTAGGCAAGTACCTGACCCCGGAACTGTTCGTCAGCTACGGCATCGGCCTGTTCGAGCCGGTCACGACGCTGCGTCTGCGTTATGCCCTGTCAAGCCGCTGGAAGCTGGTCGGGGAGGCCACGGTGCTGCAGTCTTCCGCCGATTTGATCTACGAGATCGCGAAGCGCAAATAGCGGCCGGCGTGGCATTCGCTGCCCGGCAAACACCGACAACATGGCCCGGGTAGCCGGATCCGCCCCCTGGCCGCCTCGGCGGATCATGCATACGCGCGGTGGAAGCCGCCGCGCGCTGTCCGGCCATATAGACACAAGCCTGTCGGTATTGCCCCGTACCCTTTATAATGGGCCTCCTGTTTATGGTGGCTTGTGCCGGTCCCCCCGCGACGATAAGCTGTGAACCCCGTCAGGCCCGGAAGGGAGCAGCGGCAGCAGTGGATTCGGGCGCCGGGGTGTGGCTGGTGCAGGTCACCTCCAGCAGGACCCGGAATGCAAGCGGATATTCAATCGACACAATAATCATGAGCTACCAGGTCCTGGCGCGAAAATGGCGTCCACGCACATTTACCGAGCTCGTCGGACAGGAGCACGTGCGGCAGGCGCTCGTAAACGCGCTCGACAACGATCGCCTGCATCATGCTTACCTGTTTACCGGTACCCGCGGCGTTGGCAAGACCACCATCGCCCGTATCTTTGCCAAATCCCTGAACTGCGAAGCCGGGGTAGGCTCCACTCCCTGCGGCACCTGCAGCGCCTGCGAGGAAATTAACGAAGGCCGGTTCGTCGACCTGATCGAGGTGGATGCGGCATCCCGCACCAAGGTCGAGGACACGCGTGAGCTGCTCGACAACGTGCAGTATGCGCCGACCCGCGGTCGTTACAAGGTGTACCTGATCGACGAGGTACACATGCTGTCCGGGCACAGTTTCAATGCCCTGCTCAAGACACTGGAAGAACCCCCGCCGCATGTAAAGTTCCTGCTGGCGACGACCGATCCGCAACGCCTGCCCGTCACCATTCTTTCGCGCTGCCTGCAGTTCAACCTCAAAAGCCTGACACTGCAGCAGATTGCCGATCAGCTGCAGGCTATTCTCGGCAAAGAAGGCATAGCTGCGGAGGAGGGCGCCGTACGGCAACTTGCCTTTGCGGCTGACGGCAGCATGCGCGATGCGCTCAGCCTGCTGGACCAGGCCATTGCATTTTGTAATGGCGCGCTGAACGAAGCGGATGTGCGCGCCATGCTCGGCACCATCGACCGTGATGTCGTCTACCGGATCCTGGCGGCACTCGGTGCAAATGATGCTGCCGGACTGATGAACGAAATAAACGCGGCGGACCGGTTTGCCCCGGACTACGCGGCCCTGCTGGCTGATGTCCTGTCGGTACTGCAACGCGTTGCTATTGCACAAATGTTGCCTGACGCGATAGACGATAGCGGCGGCGACCGCAAGCTTGTGCTGGAGCTGGCAGACGGGATGTCACGGGAAGATGTGCAGCTCTATTACCAGATAGGCCTGGTGGGGCGGCGTGATCTGCCGCTGGCGCCCGAACCGCGCGGCGGTTTCGAGATGGTCATGTTGCGCATGCTGGCCTTTCGCCCGGTGACGGCCGAACAAAGTACTGCAGCGCGGGACAGCAAGCCGGCGCAGGCGGCTGCCAGGGCGCCTGCCGGGCCTTCCGGTGCCCGGGCTGGCAAGCCGGCGCAGGCAGTTGCCAAAGCGCCAGCCGGGCCTTCCGGCAAGCACAAGGCCGCGCCGCAAATGCATGTGGACACGTTGCCGCCGCAGTCTGCGGGCGAGTGGTCGTCCATGATCGATTCGCTGGGCCTGAAAGGGATGTTGCGTGAAATGGCGCTCAACTGTGCCTGCCAGGGCGTGGACGATGACAGGATCAAGCTGTCACTGGATGCCGCACATGTACACCTGCACAACAAGACCCGGCAGCAGCAACTTGAAACCGCGCTGAGCGAACATTTCAAACGTGCCATGAAAGTCGTGTTTGCCAACGAAAGCCAGTCGACCGTCGAGTCGCCGGCAAAAAAACAGTCGCGGGAGAACGCGGAACGCCAGCAACGCGCGGAGCGTGCGATAAAAGACGATGCGAACATCAAGGCGATAGAGGATGCCTTCGGCGGGACGGTATTCGAGGAATCCATTCGGCCGAACGACTGATGGCAATCGACACTTGCTGTCTCGGCATCGGTCCGGTTCGTTCCATGGGTGATAAAGATCAAGCTTGGTAAAAACTCGAGGTGAGACTATGAAAGGTGGATTGGGAAACCTGATGAAGCAGGCCCAGGAAATGCAGGCCAACATGCAAAAAGCGCAGGAGAAGCTGGCCAGCATGGAAGTGACCGGCGAGTCCGGTGGCGGACTGGTCAAGGTGACCATGACCGGGCGGCACGAAGTGCGCCGCGTTGCAATCGATGACAGCCTGATGGGCGATGACAAGGACATGCTCGAAGACCTGGTTGCCGCGGCTATCAACGATGCCTCGCACAAGATTGAAGCAACCACCCAGGAACAGATGTCGGGGCTGACGTCCGGCATGAACCTGCCGCCCGGTATGAAACTGCCGTTCTGACGGAGATTGCCGTGTCGGGATCACGCCTCATCGGGCGGCTTGTCGAAAGCCTGCGTTGTCTGCCGGGCGTCGGTCCGAAGTCGGCGCAGCGCATGGCGTATTACCTGCTGGAAAACAATCGTGACGGCGGCCGCCAGCTTGCCGAAATTCTGCTGCAGGCGATGGACAAGGTCGGCAATTGCCGCGAGTGTCGCACCCTGAGCGAAGACGCGACCTGTGCAATCTGTGCCAATCCGCGCCGCGACCGTTCAAAGTTGTGTGTCGTGGAAACACCGGTCGATGTACATGCGCTGGAACAGTCAACCGGGTACCAGGGCCTGTACTTTGTCCTGATGGGCCACCTGTCGCCGCTGGACGGTATTGGCCCCGAGCAGCTGGGGCTCGAGCAACTCGAGAGCCGGCTGGCAGTCGGCGAGGTGAGCGAACTGATCCTTGCCACCAATTCCACGGTCGAGGGCGAGGCCACGGCGCATTTCATCAGCGAGCTGGCCCGCGCTCACGGCATCAAGACCACGCGTATCGCGCATGGCGTGCCGATGGGCGGCGAGCTTGAGTATATCGACAGTGGCACGCTCTCACATGCCTTTGCCGGCCGGCAGGAAATCTGATTCTTGTTCAAATAATTTCTCGCGCAAAGCCGCAAAGGCGCAAAGAAAGTCATATTCAAGATCAGATAAATACTTGGACCAGTTCCCTCTCCCTCGGGAAAGGGTCAGTGAGAGGGGCTATTATTAGATGATTGTTGCAATATTATCCAGCCTCCCCGTCCCTCACCGCAGGGGGAGGGTATGATTAATGATTGATTTCTGTGGCAACTGTGTTTCTTGTGCGTCTTTGCGGCTTGGCGCGAGTTATCCAGAATAGAAAGGTGAACCGAAATGTCTGATTGCCTGTTCTGCAAGATGGTGTCCGGCGAGATACAGCCGGACGTGGTGTACGAGGATGAAGGCGTGCTGGCCTTTCGCGATGTGAATCCGCAGGCGCCAACGCATGTGCTGGTGATCCCGAAGGCGCACATCGCGACAACCAATGACCTGGACGCGGATAATGCGGACGTGGTCGGCAGGCTATACCTGGCGGCGAAGCAGATTGCGGACGATGAGGGTATTGCCGAACCCGGTTATCGCATGGTCATGAACTGCAATCCCGGTGCCGGTCAGTCGGTCTACCATATTCACCTGCACTTGCTCGGCGGGCGACCGATGAGCTGGCCGCCGGGTTGAGAATAATAAATCTCACGCAAAGCCGCAAAGGCGAAAAGAAAAAATAACCGCCAGAGAGGCCACAGAGGATTACCAGTTTCTTGTTCTTTATCCCGTCAAGCCTGTGCAGGCACAGTGTCTAAATCCTGCGTAGCGTGATGCTGGAAATAAGCGCGGGCAGCCTGAGGCGCAATAACAAACACGAAAAACAGGGGCCAGATCCCGTATATTGTCTAATATTAGCCAATACCGGAATCAGATCCCAACGGATGTTTTGCTGAAAAATATGTGACAATTTGATTTCATGATCCCGAAACATGGCAATTCGGGATGACAACATCAGGTGCGCTCCGCACAAAATAACAGGCTTGTAGTATATGACAGAGATAATAAAGATATGCATGCAATTATCGGATGTACTCGGGCCGGCCGCTTACCGGGATCTGACAGAAGAACAAACAAGTCTTGCCAGAGACCTGTGGATGAATTTATTGGCCGAATACGGAGTTGGGCATAACGAGGAAAAGGAATTACAGTTTTTGAAGAGAATCCCGCGATATGTATTCCCGGACCAGGATGTAATCCTCGGGGTTATTGAGTGGTATTTCTACCGGGAGCACCTTAACAATACTTTTCTTGGTCCGATGAACGGGCAAAAGGGGCGACAGTCGATATTCAGGGAAATTGTGAAAACGCTGCCATTCAATGCAGTCGTGGAAACAGGTACCTTCCGCGGTGATACTACCCTGTTCATGGCTGACGCAAGCGGGCTGCCGGTATTCACTGCCGAGGCACATCCACGCTATCATGCCTACTCAAAATGTCGCCTGCGTGATGTAAACGGTGCCTTTGTCAGGCATGAGGATGCAAGGTTCTTTCTCGGTAGCCTGGCAATGGATCCGTTCTTTCCAAAAGAAGGCGTGCTCTTTTACCTCGATGCACACTGGAAGAAAGACCTCCCTTTACGGGATGAGGTCAATATTATTTACGACAACTGGAAGGACTTTGTCATCATGATCGATGACTTCGAGGTCCCGGATGACCCCGGTTACCGTTTCGATGACTACGGAAACGGTAACCGGCTGTGCCTTGATTATCTCGGAATGGACAGCTTTCCAGGGCTGGAGATTTTCTGGCCATCGATTCCCTCTGCACAGGAGACAGGTCATGGCAGGGGCTGTGTCCTGCTTGCGAGTAAAGGCTTCCTCGGAAAAGAAGGTCGCCTGCCTGAAACCCTGCGCAGGGACCAGACACTTTTGCGCGCCGAATGAAGAAACGGGGTCAGAGAAAAAATTTCGCTGGCATTGATTTCAGTTGTGTTCCGAGCCCGATTTCCTGAATAGTCCGTGAATTCGAAAATACACAGGTTGTATCGTTGCTGGAAGGAGGCAGGCAGGTTTTCCGCCACCTGTAACACGATGGCAAAAGGAATTCCAGGACGATAAGAAGAGGGTGATGGTTTTAGTGTGGTTATCTCTGTGTACTCTGTGATCTCTGTGGCTGTTTTTCCTTAGCGCCCTGGCGGCTTTGCGCGAGATAATATTTCGCGTCTGGCCGCTCCCGACATCCTGTCTCCCGCGGCAGGATCGACAAGGCCGCTTCGCAGCCTTGTCCATGTACATCGCAAGGCGCTCCTACGTGTTATTAGCCTGCATCAACCTGCGATAACTCTCCATGCGCCGTTCGCTGATGCGGCCGGCCTCGAGCGCCGCGATCACTGCGCAGCCGGGTTCACCCAGGTGCAGGCAGTCGTTGAACCGGCATTGTCCCAGGTAAGGGTGAAATTCCAGGAAACCGTTTCCCAGGGAGACCGGATCGACGTCACCGAGGCGAAAGTCGCGCACGCCGGGCGAGTCGATCAGGTTGCCGCCACAGGACAGATGGTAAAGCGTGGTCGCGGTAGTGGTGTGTTTGCCAAGCCCCGAGGCCTCGGAAAGTCGCCCGACGGCGATATCCTGCTCGGGCAGCAGGCGATTGACCAGGGATGACTTGCCGACACCGGATTGTCCGACCAGGACACTGGTCTTGCCGGAGAGCTGTTCCCTGAACTCGTCGATGCCCGTGTTTTTCAGCGCGCTGGTAAACAGGCTTGTATAGCCGATAGTGTGGTACTCCTTCAGCTGTCGCTCGATTTTCCGGCGGTCGTCATCGCCCAGCAGGTCGGCCTTGTTGACGACGATCAGCGGGTGCGTGTCGGCGAGTTCCGCGGCTATCGTGTACTTGTCGATCAGGAACAGGTCCAGCGTCGGTTCGGTCGCGGCCTCGATCACGACCTGGTCTATATTTGCCGCCAGCGGGCGCGGCCTGTTGTGGCTGTCGTTCCTGTACAAGACGGTGACGCGCGGTTGCATGGCCTCGACCACGCCTTCCCCCTCGCTGGTCGGTGACCAGTCGACGGCATCGCCGCAGACCAGCAGGTCGAGGCCGCGACGCGTAACACAGCGGAAAAGTTTGCCGTCCTCGTCCTCGACCAGCAGGTTCCTGCCGTAGTTTACGATGACCAGTCCGGTGCGTGTATTGTGACCGGTTTTTTCTTCTGTAAGGGCGGGTTTGTTCGACGTTCGCCTGGCTGACATGCAGGATCTATCTAGGTGGTTGGCGGCAGCAGGTCGTCGAGCCTGGCCGCACAGATGAAGTCGTTGTCCGACAGGCCGCCGATGGAGTGGGTGCTGAATGTGACCTTGCAGCGGTTATAGCCGACTTCAAGGTCCGGGTGATGGTCCTCGCTATTGGCGATCCAGGCAATGGCATTTACGAAGGCAATTGTTTCGTAATAGTTTCCAAAGGCGAAAGTACGTGTGATTGATTTTGCCTTCTCATCCGGCGTCCAGTCCTCATGGAGGCTGCCGAGCATTTCCCGGGACTGTTCGTCCGATAGCGGGGGGGAACCTTTTTTACAGGGTTTGCAGTGCCTGGATTTCAGGGACGCGCCAGTCATGTTTTATTTAAACTTGTAAAATGACTCGTTCAGGTAGCCGGCAACATCATCGACATCTTCGTCGAACCATTGCAATCCAAGCGTCAGTTCGCAGCGCTTGACCTGCTTTGTCAGTCCTTCACGCGTGGTTACCTTGCGCTCGTTTCGGGTGTACATGCCGTCATCGTGACAGGACATGCAGTTTTTCTGTTGCAGGCTCTTGCCGTGACTCGTGTCAACAGCCTGCGAGTTTGACGACAGGGCCAGCAAGCCGGTCATTAACAGTGCGTTTATTTTGGCGTTCATAAGGGTGGTTCTCCAGCCGGTTCAGGTGGCTATTTTACCGTAAATGCGGGCGATGCGCACAGGCGCCGGCGGATGCGAGTCGTGCCAGGCCGAATACAGCGGGTCCGGCGTCAGCGTGCTTGCATTTTCCCGATACATCTTTACGAGGGCCTGTACCAGGTCATCGCCGTTCGACTGCTTGACGGCATAGGCATCGGCCTCGAATTCATGCTTGCGTGACAGGCGCGAGAGCAGGGGCTGGAGAAAAAAGCTGAACACCGGCAGCACCATCAGGAACAGCAGCAGGGCCATCCAGGATGATGGCTGGCTGATACCGAGCCCGTTGTAGAACCACGTTTGTTGTGCGAGCCAGCCGAGCAGGGCGAGTGCGCAGAAACTCAATGCGGCCGTCGACAGCAGGCGTTTCTGGATATGTTTCAACCTGAAATGACCGAGTTCATGTGCCAGGACCGCTTCGATCTCGTCCGCTTCAAGCGTCTCCAGCAGGGTGTCGAAAAACACGATCCGCTTGTTGCTGCCGAAGCCGGTGAAATAGGCATTACCGTGACCTGACCGCTTCGAGCCGTCCATGACAAAAATGCCCTTGCTGCGAAATCCGCACTTGTCCATCAACGACTGTATGCGCTGTTTCAGCGACTCGTCATCCAGCGGTGTGAACCGGTTGAACAGCGGTGCAATAACAGCAGGGTAGGCCCAGAACATGACCAGCGTGAATGCCATCCAGACGATCCACACATACAGCCACCAGTTGTTCCCCGATGCAGTCATGATCCACAGTGCGAGGGCAATCAGCGGGCCGCCGATAATTACCAGCAGCAGGCCGTTCTTCAACAGGTCCGAGATGAATACCGCCGGGGTGGAACGATTGAAACCGTAGCGTTCCTCGACCACGAAAGTGTGATACAGGGTAAACGGCAGATCGAGTAATGTCATGATGACGATGGCGCTCGATATTACGGCGGTACCCGTGACAACAGGTCCATAACCGGCAGACCGCCACGCATTGTCGAGCAACTCCAGTCCCCCTCCCAGTGTCCAGCCAAGCAGTAACAGCGCCTCCCATGCAAGGTTGAACAATCCGAACCGGGTGTTCGTCATGGTGTAGTCGGCCGCCTTGCCATGGTCATCCTGCGTTATGTGGTCGGCAAAGGTTGCCGGGACGGTATCACGGTTGCTGCGCACATGTGACAGGTGACGCTGCGCGAGCCAGACACGTAGAGCCAGCGAGGCGGCGAGGGCGGCGATAAACAGTAAAGTGAAGTAATTCATTCGATGGTCGATCTCTTTTTAGAGGTGCTTCAGGCAGGTTAGCCTCTGGTACAATGCCACTCAACCACACATTTTGGAAGGACGAATTGTCAATGGCGCAAGATGCGAACAACCTGATCTGGATCGACCTCGAGATGACCGGTCTCGATACCACCTCGGACCTGATTATCGAAATTGCCACGATCGTAACGGACAGTCAGCTGAACATCCTTGCAGAAGGACCTGTGCTGGCGATTCACCAGTCAGACGAAGTCCTGCGCGCGATGGATGAGTGGAACACGCGGCAGCATGGCGGTTCAGGCCTGACCGAACGGGTGCGGGCCAGCAAGCTGGATGAGCATGCCGCGGAGCAACAGACCATCGAGTTTCTTGCGCAGTATGTTCCGGCCAACGCATCGCCGATGTGCGGTAACAGCATCTGCCAGGACCGCCGCTTCATGGCGCGTTGCATGCCGGAGCTGGAACGCTATTTTCATTACCGCAACCTGGACGTAAGCACCATCAAGGAACTGGCCAATCGCTGGGCGCCGGTCGTGGCGAAAGGCTTCAAGAAGGGCAGTACCCACCTTGCGCTGGACGACACGCGTGATTCAATTCGCGAACTGGTGTATTACCGGGAATACTTTTTCAAGTAGTAGCTGGCCGCATCCACGGAAAAAATTTCGCGCAAAGGCGCAAAGGCGCAAAGAAAATAATCTTGTGTTTCTCCTCTTGATGGTCTGTCTGATGGCCTGTTTTATAAGCGGTAGTTGCAGTGCCCACTTTGTGCAAACTGTGTGTTTGGTCCACCTGCAGGGTCGGATCGCACGATGTACAGGACGTACCAGTGGTCGCTCTCGCATATCCTTGTGCGCCGCGACATTCGCGTTTCCCGCCCATCACCGCCGGTAGGCGAGGAGAAGGTGAGATCATTTTTACGGGCACAGTCCGGGTCGAGAGGCTGGCCCGGGCTAGACCCGTAAAAATCGCCGGGAGCGGCGCCGCAATTTATTATTCCACCGGCAGTTCAGGATGGTTGCCCCAGTATGACCATGAGCCGGGGAAGCCTTTTACGCGTTCATAACCGAGGTGCCTGAGCACGAACCAGGTGTGCGCGGAGCGGTGGTGTGTCTGGCAATAGGTGATGATTTCCCTGTCCGGTGTTGCGCCGGCTGCCGCAAACATTGCGGTCAGTTCGGCATCCGGTTTGAGTCGCAGGTTCTGCGTCTTGTCCATCGTCTCGGTCCATTCGAGGTTGACTGCCCCGGGAATGTGGCCTCCACGCTCTGCGAATCTTTTAACACCGTTGTATTCATCCGGACTGCGGACGTCCAGCAGGCAGCAATCCGTATCACCGAGGTGTTCGCGTATGTATTCATGGCTTGCGTACGGGCTGTCGTCGCGCCGGACGGTAAATGTCGCCGGTTTGGGCGTCACCGGCTTGTCGTCGTAGGGGTGGCCTTCGTTGGCCCAGGCGTGCAGTCCGCCATTCAACAGCGAGCAATGCCGGTGGCCGGCAACTTCCAGCGTCCACAGCAGGCGTGCGGCCCTGCCGCCGCCTTCGTCGTCATAGGCAATGACGTGGGTGTCATCGCCGATCCCGACCGAGGAAAGTATCGACGCCAGCGCATCGTCGTCCGGCACCAGCCCCATGACCGGTTTTTTGCCCGCGACAATCTGCGAGTAATCGAGGTGTACCGCGCCGTGGATGTGCAGCTTGCCGTAGGTTGCCGGCTTGCTCAGGTCAACAATGAGAACATCACCATAAGACAATGATTCTTCGATATTATCCGGCTGTATCAAGAGGGGCAGATTGTGCATGGAGGTCCTTTCTCGTCGAGTGCGTCAGTAATTCTATCCAGTGGACGACGGGTACGCCGGCGAACCCCGCCATGTGAGTATGACAACCGATGTTCGCGGTGGCAATGACGTCCGGCTTACCCGCCTGCAGCGCAGCCAGCTTGTTGTCACGCAATTGCGTCGCCAGTCCCGCCTGCAGGATTGAATAGGTGCCGGCCGAACCGCAACACAAGTGACTGTCCGCCACCGGCAGCAGCTCGTAACCGGCATGCAGCAGAATATCTTCAACCACGCCGGTAATCTGTTGACCATGCTGCAGTGTACAGGGAGAGTGGAAGGCCACGCGCATGCCGTTATCCTGTTTCTTCGGCACTTTACCGGTTAATTCGGCGGCGACAACCTCGCTGAGGTCGCGCGCAAGTTCACTGACGCGCGCGGCTTTTTCAGCATAGTTTGCATCGTCCGCGAGCAGGCGACCGTATTCCTTGACCATGGGCGCACAGCCACTGGCGGTAATGACGATTGTCTCGGCGCCGTTTTCTATATGTGGCCACCAGGCATCGATATTGCGTTGCGCGAACAATTGCGCTTCGTGGACCGCATCGAGATGGTGACTGAGTGCACCGCAGCAGCCGCTGCCGCCGGCAACGATGGCCTGAATTCCCAGCGTGTCGAGTACCTCGATCGTGGCGTGATTGATCTGCGGCGCCAGTGCCGGTTGCACGCAGCCGTCGAGTAGCAGCATGGTGCGTGCGTGTTGCCCTGATGCCGCCCTGCGCGGCAGTCTTTGCCTGGCCGGTATACGTGCTTTCATTGCTGCGGGTAACAGCGGACGCAGCAACTGGCCACTGCGCAGTAACGGTGTAAAGCGACGGCTGCTCGACAGTAGTTGCCGCAGCATGAAGCGCATGATGCGCTCCCGCAGCGGCCGCCGGGTTCCCTGGTCGACAAGTGCGCGACCGGTATCCAGCAGGTGGTGATAGTCGACACCGGAGGGGCAGGTGGTTTCGCAGGCACGGCAGGTCAGGCAACGGTCCAGGTGCAGCCGGGTCCTGGCCGTCGGCGTATGTCCCTCGAGAACCTGCTTGATCAGGTAGATGCGCCCGCGCGGGCCGTCCAGTTCGTCCCCGGTCAACTGGTAAGTCGGACACGTGGCGTTGCAGAAACCGCAATGGACGCAATTGCGCAGGATTTCGTCGGCTTCCTTGCCGCTGCGGGTGTGCAGCAGCGCTGCTGGCAGGGAGGTCTGCATCAGCGGCCCCGGTGATTTGCCGGGTTGTCACAGGCCGGCATACATGCGTCCAGGGTTGAGTATCGCCCGCGGGTCAAACGCCTGCTTCAGGCGTTGGTGCAATGTGTGCACCGGCGGTGCGAGCGGGTGGAACACATCGCCAGTCCGGTCGCCGCCCCGGAACAGGGTGGCATGACCGCCGGCCGCGGTAACCGCCGCGCGCAGTTTGTCGGCCGGCATGCGGGTACGCAGCCAGCGTTGTGCGCCACCCCAGTCGACCAGTTGCTCGCCCGCCAGTTGCAACGGCGCGGCGGCAGCCGGCAGGGCCAGGCGCCACAGGGGCGTGTCGCCCGCGAAGAACGGCAGTTTTTGTTCCTTCAGGTCGTGCCAGAATGACGCGCCCTGTTCGAGCGGGTCGCCGCCCAGTTGTCTGCCCGCAGCTTGCACGCCGCGCGTGCTGCCGGACAGCCGGAATACCAGGTGGTTGTCGTGATAGCAGGCCGCGGTGAGTGGCAGCGGTTGCGATGACCACAGGTTGCTGCGCTCGATGGCCTCTGCTTCGGTGCACGCCTGGCTGAGGGTCAGTTCCGCTTCCGGCCGCGGCAACACCTTCATGTGGATCTCCAGCAGGATTGCCAGCGTTCCCAGCGATCCCGTCAGGGTGCGTGACAGGTCATAGCCGGCAACATTCTTCATCACCTGTCCGCCGAAGCGCAGGTAATCGCCCTGGCCGTTGATACAGTTAATGCCGAGTACAAAATCCCGGGCGGACCCGCTCCAGGGGCGGCGCGGCCCGGACAGGCCGCAGGCAATGGCGCCGCCCACGGTGGCTGTCGGGCCAAACGCAGGCGGCTCGAATGCCAGCATCTGGCCATCGGCGGCGAGTGCGGCCTCGAGTTCAGCCAGCGGGGTGCCGGCACGCACCGAGACGACGAGTTCGGCAGGCGTGTAATCGGTAATGCCCGTGTAGCCGCCGATGCCCAGGACTTCGCCCGCGTGTCGCGGCCGTAGAATGCCCGGGTGTCATTGCCGCAAATGCGCAGCGCCGTGCCGGTTGCCGCCGCGGTGCGTACCTTTTCCGCGTAGTCCTGTACGTCGTTCATGGTTCAGGTTGGCGCTGCTGCTAAAACCGTTCCAGCTCGGGGTGCGGGACTTGCCCCCGGTGTACATGCATGGCGCCGAATTCCGCGCAACGGTGCAGGGTCGGGATTGCCTTGCCGGGATTCAGCAGGCCGGCTGGATCGAATGCCGCCTTGACGCGGTGAAACTGCTCCAGTTCGGCCGTGTTGAATTGCAGGCACATCTGGTTGATTTTCTCCATGCCGACACCGTGTTCGCCGGTGATGGTGCCGCCGACGTCAATACAGACTTCCAGGATTCTGCCCCCCAGTTCCTCGGTGCGTTCCAGTTCGCCCGGTGTGTTGGCGTCGTACAGGATCAACGGGTGCAGGTTGCCGTCACCGGCGTGAAAGACGTTGCAGATCGGTAGCCCGTATTCATTCGAAAGCGTACTGATTTCATTCAGCACCCGCGCGAGGTGTTTACGGGGTATGGTGCCATCCATGCAGTAGTAATCGGGGGACAGACGCCCCATCGCCGGAAAGGCGGCTTTTCTCCCGGCCCAGAAGCGTTGTCGCTCGGCGTCGTTCTGCGAGACTTTCAGTTCCGTCGCCCCGGCCTGCCTGAACACGCGGTTTACCTGCTCGACCTGCGCCTCCACGTCGACGCGGCTGCCGTCAAGTTCACACAGCAGGATCGCGACGGCATCGGGCGGGTAGCCGGCATCGATAAATTTTTCCACGGCACGAATGGCCGGCCCGTCCAGCAACTCGAGGCCGGCCGGGATAATGCCGCTGGCGATGACGGCCGTGACGGCGGCCCCGGCCGCGTCGATCGATGCAAAGGCGGCCAGGACCACCTGGGCCGCCTCCGGTGCCGGCAGCAGCTTGACGGTCACTTCCGTGATAATGCCCAGCAGTCCCTCGGACCCGGTCATCAATGCCAGCAGGTCGAAACCCGGACTGTCGAGCGCGGCGCCGCCTATGCTGATGTGTTCACCCTCCATGGTGAGAATTTCCAGCGCCTGGATATTGTGCGTGGTCAACCCGTACTTGAGGCAGTGCACGCCGCCGGCATTTTCGGCCACGTTGCCGCCGATGGAGCAGGCAATCTGTGACGAGGGATCGGGGGCATAATACAGTCCGTGCGGGGCAGCCGCCTTCGAGATGGACAGGTTGGTGACGCCCGGTTGTACGCGTGCCACGCGATTGGCAACATCGATCCCGAGAATACGGTTGAACTTTGCCAGGCTCAGCAGGATGCCGTTGCCGAGCGGTAATGCACCGCCGGATAAGCCGGTGCCGGCGCCGCGCGCGACCACGGGTACATTGAATTCCGTACATGAACGCAGCACGGTGCCTATCTGGCTGGTTGTCTCCGGGATGACAACGGCCATGGGCAGCTCGCGGTAGGCGGACAGTCCATCACACTCGTACGGCTTGAGGTCTTCCGGGTCATGCAGTACGCAGTTCCCGGGTAACTGTTTGCGCAGGCGGGTTATGATCGGCTGTTCAGGCATATGGATACTGTGCTGCAGGTAATGTCAAGGTATGAAGAATATCGCCGATAGTGCTAGGAATGCCAGTATTCAATGATGATATCCTTTCTGGCAGCTTAATTTCGACGTGATATGATGAGAATATGCATTGCATAGCAAGACATTTTTTGCACAATGGCATACCGGCAAAAAACTTTGCCGGGTTGATGGAATTGTACGAGTGCAACTACATCCGGCTGAGAAATCTCGTGCCGGATGTCGATGTCATGCCTGATGAAGTCATCTCCAGGGTAGCGGGTGTCCTCGACCTGCACCTGCGAGTCGTGGAACGCAATAAATTCACCACGACGCTGCACCTGACATATTACTTCAACGACGTGGAAGGCCGCTTCCCGGCGCCTGATTTGCGGGTGCGCATGTACCACGATGCCCAGGTCGGTGAAGTCATTGCATGTGGCCGACGGCGAGGTGTGCGACATGCCGAATACAATCGCATGTTCAACAGCTATACACTTGTCGAAAAATGGCACATGAACCGCTTCCTGCAGAAATGGCTGGGTTATTGCCTGATGCAGGGACACCGCTTCATCCCGGGCAGGGTGCTGTCGCCCGAGGCGCTGACCAGTGCCACGACGGGAGACAGCGTGCTGATTGCCGAATCCTGACCGTTTTTCATTCCGGTATATCCCTATCTGGATAGTACCGAACGCTTGCCAGTCCCTGCTGTCTACCGCATAATTAGTACCTGACTATTTTACTCGGTTATTGCCGGAACCGTTGTGGGGCCGGTAATAGCGGTTGGAACCTGATATGCGGCTATCGACGAAAGGGCGTTACGCAGTGACTGCCATGCTGGACCTCGCCATTCATCACGCAGAGGGCGCGGTTACGCTGGCCGAAATATCCGCGGACCAGGGCATATCGCTCTCGTACCTCGAACAGCTGTTCGCGCGTCTGCGCAGGAATGGCCTGGTAGAGGGTATTCGCGGGCCTGGCGGGGGCTATCGCCTGTCACGTCCGCCGGAAGAGATATCCGTCGCGGATGTCATCGATGCCATTGGCGAGGGGATCGATGTCACGCTTTGCGCGGGCAGCGAGGATTGCCATGATGGCGAGCGCTGCCTGACGCACGAACTTTGGCAACAGCTGGGTTGCAAGATTCATGAATTTCTCGGCGGTGTCACGCTGGCCGGTTTCCTGGAGAGGAAGCAGGTCAGCAAAATCGTGCGACGCCAGCAGGACCGCATGCAGGTGGCCGCGCGCGGGCTGGGATTGAATTGAGCGGTCGCCCGGGTTCTACGAGGGTTTTTTTACAGATGACTACGACAAGGCACAGCGTATGAATATCAGTATCCCGATTTACATGGATTATTCGGCGACCACGCCGGTAGACGAACGCGTCGCTGAGAAGATGATGACTTACCTGACCCGCCAGGGCCATTTCGGCAACCCGGCTTCGCGTTCCCATGAGTTTGGCTGGAAGGCGGAAAAGGCCGTGGAAGAGGCGCGCGCGCACGTGGCCGCCCTGATCAATGCCGATCCGCGGGAGATCATCTGGACTTCGGGTGCTACCGAATCCGACAACCTGGCCATCAAGGGCGCGGCACATTTCTACCAGAAGCAGGGCAAGCACATCATCACCCTGAAGACCGAACACAAGGCCGTGCTGGATTCCTGTCGTCAGCTGGAACGCGAAGGTTACGAAGTCACCTATCTCGATCCCGAGCCGAGCGGGCTGCTGGACCTGGACAAGTTCAGGTCGGCCTTGCGTGACGATACGATCCTTGTCTCCATCATGCATGTGAACAATGAGATCGGCGTGATCCAGGATATAGCCGCGATCGGCGAGATCTGCCGTGATCGCAAGATCATTTTTCATGTGGATGCCGCGCAAAGTGCCGGCAAGATCGAGATCGACATGGACAAGTTGAAGGTCGACCTGATGGCTTTCTCCGCGCACAAGATTTACGGGCCCAAGGGCATTGGTGCGCTGTACGTGCGCCGCAAACCGCGCGTGCGGCTGGAGGCGCAGATGCACGGCGGTGGCCATGAGCGCGGCATGCGGTCGGGCACCCTGGCGACCCACCAGATCGCCGGAATGGGCGAAGCCTTCCGCATCGCAAAAGAGGAAATGGCCGAGGACGAGGCGCGTGCGCTGATATTGCGCGACCGGCTGTGGACCGGCCTGAGTGAAATGGAAGAAGTCTATCTGAACGGTGACATGGCACAGCGTGTACCTGGCAACCTGAATGTCAGTTTCAACTACGTCGAGGGCGAGAGCCTGATCATGGCGCTCAAGGACATGGCGGTTTCGTCAGGCTCGGCCTGTACCAGCTCCAGTCTGGAGCCGTCCTATGTGCTGCGCGCGCTGGGGAGAAACGATGAACTGGCACACAGTTCCATCCGCTTCACCATCGGCCGCTTTACCACCCGGGAGGAGGTTGACTACGTCATCGAGCGGGTGAAGGAGAAGGTCAACAAGTTACGCGAACTGTCGCCGCTGTGGGATATGTACAAGGACGGCATCGATCTGGACACTGTTAAATGGGCTGCACACTAGGAACGGATATGGCAATAACTCTGACAACAACGGCGGCTGACCGCATCAAGACGTACATGGATGAACGCGGCAAGGGTGTCGCCTTGCGCCTGGGCGTAAAAACGAACGGCTGTTCAGGCATGGCCTATATCATGGAATATGCCGATGAAATCGAGGATGGCGACGTGGTTTTCGAGGACCAGGGCGTCAAGGTGATCGTCAATCCCAAGAGCCTGGTTTACCTCGATGGTACCGAGCTGGACTATACGCGCGAGGGCCTGAACGAGGGGTTCAAATTCAACAACCCGAATGTGAAAGATCTGTGCGGTTGCGGCGAAAGCTTCAACGTCTGATTTCTGTTATTTCCCGAGCTGGATAATTTTGTAGTTAGCTAACGCCATGTCCGCGGACCCGGTACCGTCCCACTTCGAATTATTTGACCTGCCACAGTCCTTCGATGTGGACCGGGAGAAGCTTGACGCGCGTTATCTTGTATTGCAACGTGATGTACACCCGGACCGCTATGCCAGCGCCGGTGACCTGGAACGCAGGTTGTCGGTCCAGCAGGCAACATTGATCAATACCGCCTACCGGACGTTGAAGGACCCGTTGCTGCGCGGCCGTTACCTGCTGGAGCTTGCAGGTTACGCATTTGACGATGAACATCATACGACACGGGATACAGGGTTCCTGATGGAGCAGATGGAATTGCGCGAGGCCTTGTCGGATGCGCGAGGCGCGGATGATGCATTCGCCGTGCTGGGCGATATCATGGCGCGCATCACGACAGATCTCGCGACCTATGAACAACAACTGGCTGGTCAGTTCGCGGCGGGAGACCCGGACAGCATGGCGGCCGCGGCGGACACGCTTGTGAAGATGCAGTTTTTCCGCAAGCTGCAGCAGGAGGCGGTTGATCTCGAGCTGATGCTGGAAGACGAACTGACCTGACCCCGTAATTACAGTAATGAAATTTATCGACCGGATACCACATGGCACTGTTACAAATATCTGAACCGGGCCAGTCCACGTCTCCGCACGCGCACCGGCTTGCTGCCGGCATCGATCTTGGCACCACCAATTCGCTGGTCGCCAGCGTCCGCAGCGGGGTGCCCGAAACCCTGCCGGATGCCGACGGTAACCACTTGTTGCCATCGGTTGTCCGTTACCATGCCGATGCCGCGCCGGAAGTGGGCGCGCCCGCGCTGGCCGCGGCGATTGACGATTCGGTCAATACCATCGCCTCGGTGAAACGGCTGATGGGGCGCGGTGTCGATGACGTGCGTCATATCGGCTCACGGTTGCCCTATGAGTTTGTCGGCGGTTCCAGCGGCATGCCGTTGCTGCGGACCGCCGCGGGTGACGTAAGCCCGGTGGAGGTATCCGCCGAAATCCTGCGTGCGCTGAAGAACCGCGCCGAGGAAACGCTCGGCGGTGAACTGCAGGGCGTGGTGATTACCGTACCGGCCTATTTCGACGATGCACAGCGTCAGGCCACCAGGGATGCCGGCCGGCTGGCCGGTTTGAACGTGCTGCGTTTGCTTAACGAGCCAACGGCAGCGGCCATTGCCTACGGGCTCGATCGCGAGTCAGAGGGTGTCATTGCCATTTACGATCTCGGTGGCGGGACATTCGACATCTCCATCCTGCGCCTCAATAAAGGCGTATTTGAAGTGCTTTCCACCGGCGGAGATTCGGCCCTGGGTGGTGATGATATCGATCGCCTGGTCGCCACCTGGATCATGCAACAGGCCGCTGTCAGTGACAGCGCCGGCCATGGGCGATTGCGGCAAATCATGCAGCAGGCGCGGGCTGCCAAGGAGGCGCTGACAGACCAGGCAAGCGCCGCACTGCAGATCGAACGGGATGACGGTTCAACCTGGACGGGTGAACTGACGCGCGAAACATTCGACACCCTCGTCGGCGCGCTGGTGAACAAGACCCTGGTACCATGCCGGCGCGCCCTGCGCGATGCGGGTATCAAGGCGGCGGACGTGAAGGCAGTGGTCATGGTGGGCGGTTCCACCCGTGTACCGCTGGTGCGCGAGCGGGTTGCCGGTTTCTTCGCGACCGAGCCGATGGTCGATATCGATCCGGACCGTGTCGTGGCTGTCGGCGCGGCGATCCAGGCGGATATACTCGCCGGCAACAAGCCGGACGACGAGATGCTGCTGCTGGACGTGATTCCCCTGTCGCTGGGCCTCGAAACCATGGGCGGGCTGGCGGAAAAGATCATTCCGCGCAATACCACCATACCGGCGGCCAAGGCACAGGAATTCACGACGTTCAAGGACGGTCAGACGGCGATGTCATTGCACGTGGTGCAGGGTGAGCGCGAACTCGTGGAGGATTGCCGGTCACTCGCGAAGTTCGAACTGCAGGATATTCCGCCGATGGTGGCCGGGGCAGCGCGTATCCTGGTTACCTTCCAGGTCGATGCCGATGGTTTGCTGAACGTCACGGCCGAGGAACAGACGCAGAATGTAAAGAGCAGTATCGTGGTCAAGCCTTCATACGGCCTTAGTGACAGGGAAATCGAAACCATGTTGAGGGATTCGATGGACCATGCCGAGACCGACCGGGATGCCCGCCGCCTGCGGGAAGAGCAAACCGAGGCTGACAGGGTGCTGGAGGCGCTGGCGGCCGCGCTGGCGGCCGATGGCGAGAGCCTGCTCGATACTGACGAGCGACGCGCAATAGACAGCGCGGCGGCGCAGCTTGCCGCGGCGCGCAATAACGACGATTACCGTGTCATCAAGCAGGCGATCGAAAATGTGGAAAAGGCCAGCGCCGTATTCGTCGAGCGGCGTATGAACAGCAGCATCCGCGCGGCCATGAAGGGTCACAAGGTGGATGAATTCAGCACCTGAGAATACCGTTTGCCCGGTAACGCAATTAATCGAGAAACTTTTATGCCGCAAATTATTTTTTTACCCCACGAGGAAATCTGTCCGGAAGGCGCCGTTGTCGAGGCCGAACCGGGGACGACCATTTGTGATGCGGCACTGAAGGAAGGTATCGAGATCGAGCATGCCTGTGAAAAATCCTGTGCCTGCACTACCTGTCATGTGTACATACGCGAGGGGAGTGAATCGCTTGCAGAGTCCAGCGAGGACGAGGACGACCTGCTCGACAAGGCATGGGGGCTGGACCCGGACTCGCGCTTGAGTTGCCAGGCGGTCGTGGCTGACGCCGACCTCGTGATCGAGATACCGAAGTACACCATCAACATGGTCTCGGAGAATCATTGACATTTAATTGCCACAGAGGGCACAGAGTACACAGAGAAAAATTAATAATTACGATCTTGCCGTCGAACGACGATGCCGGGATACGTAATTTCAGAAACAACAAGGATTTATTACCTATAGAATTCTCTGTGTACTCTGTGCCCTCTGTGGCTAATTGAATTTATGACAAGGAATTACACATGGCACTGAAATGGACAGACTCGCTGGATATAGCGATTGAGCTTGACGAGAAATACCCGGATACCGACCCCTTGCATCTCAATTTTGTGGAGTTGCACGCGCTGGTGATGGGGCTGGACGATTTCGATGATGACCCCGAGCATAGCGGTGAGCGTATCCTCGAGGCGATCCAGATGGCATGGATCGAGGAACGGGAGTAACGGTTTGGTTGCGGCCCCCTTTTGCCCGCGGCGAACAGGCGCGTGTTATTAATCAAATAACCTGTTGAATATAAATTATAAATCAGGATAACGGCGGCATTTCATGCCAGCCGCCAGCTGATCGTTGACACACCGGGCAGGCACGCCCGCGTTTCATTAAGCGCGCCAACCTTGTATATTACGCGGCCTTGTTCAGGCAGCACGTGCTGCGTTTGCATGCCTGGTTGCGGACCGCGCCAGGTATCTTCTTTTCCGGACAATTAATAAGGTTGAGGTATTCATGGCTGTTAAAAATCGCCTGCACCGCAGTGAACTGGCAGTACCCGGCAGTAATATTCGCATGCTCGAGAAGGCGCCTGGCGCGGGCGCCGACGTGGTCTTCCTGGACCTCGAAGATGCGGTGGCGCCGGATGACAAGGAACAGGCCCGCAAGAATGTGATCGCGGCACTCAATGACCTGGACTGGTCGAACTGCGCCGTCTCGATCCGTATCAACGGCCTGGATACGCACTATTGCTATCGCGACATCGTCGATGTGGTCGAGCAGGCCGGTAGCCACCTCGATACTATCCTGATTCCCAAGGTCAACACGCCGTCAGACATCCTGTTCGTATCGACCCTGCTGGAGCAAATCGAGGCGGCAAAAAAGATCAAGCAGATCAACCTGCACATACTGATCGAAACGGCCATGGGCATGGCCAACGTGGAGCAGATCGCACAGACATGTCCCGAACGTCTCGAGGCCATGGTGTTCGGTGTTGCCGATTATGCCGCTTCGACCCAGGCGCGTACCACCAACATGGGCGGCGCCAATCCGGATTACTACACGCTGACGCACCCGGACAACGAAGGTGCGCGCGAACGACACTGGGGTGACCAGTGGCACTTTGCGATCTCCCGCATGGTGGTCGCCTGCCGTGCCTACGGTTTGCGCCCGATCGACGGGCCGTTTGGTGATATTTCGGATCCCGATGGTTTCCGTGCGGTCTCGCGCAGTGTCGCGGCGCTGGGTGTCGAAGGTAAATGGGCCATTCATCCGTCCCAGATCGAACTCGCCAATGAGGTGTTTACCCCGGCCGATACCGAAATCGACCGCGCCCGCCGGATCCTGGTGGCCATGGAACAGGCCGCAAAGGAAGGACGCGGCGCAGTGTCGCTGGATGGCCGACTGATCGACGCTGCATCCATTCGACAGGCACAGGTCATGGTCGACAAGGCAGCGCAGATTGAAAAATCACTTGCCGCACGCCAGTAACGTTTTTAACGGAGAACTGCATTGAATATTCACGAGTATCAAACCAAGGAATTGTTGAAAGGTTACGGTGTTCCGGTGCCTGCCGGACGCGTGGCACATAATGTTGACAATGCGGCGGCCGTCGCGGAACACCTTGGCGGCGAGCGCTGGATTGTAAAGGCGCAGATACATGCCGGTGGCCGCGGCAAGGGCGGTGGCGTAAAGCTGGCGGAGTCCATAGAGGATGTCCGCATGCTGACCGACGAGATGCTCGGCAGTCACCTGGTGACACCGCAGACCGGGGCGGAAGGGCGCCTGGTGCAGCGTGTACTCATCGAGCAGGCCTGCGACATCAAGAAGGAATACTATCTCGCGCTGGTCATTGACCGCGCAACGCAACGTATTACTGTCATAGCTTCAGCCTCGGGCGGCATGGATATCGAAGAAGTGGCGAAGACCGATCCGGGCAAGGTCATCCGCGAGGTGGTCGATCCCGCGGTGGGCCTGATGAGTTTCCAGTGCCGCAAGATCGCCGCGAAGATCGGCCTGCAGGGCAAGCAGATCGGCGAGGCCGCCAAGCTGATGCAGGCGCTGTACCGGGCATTCCGCGACAAGGACGCGCTGCTGGCCGAGATCAACCCGCTGGCAGAGGTGAATGGCGGTTCACTGATGGCGGTGGATGCCAAAATGTCATTCGACGGCAATGCGCTGTACCGCCGTCCGCAAATCACCGAATTGCGTGATTTCGACGAGGAAGACCCGAAGGAGGTCGAGGCAACCGGTCACGGGCTGAATTACATCGCACTCGATGGCAATGTCGGTTGTATCGTCAACGGCGCCGGTCTGGCCATGGCGACCATGGATGCAATCAGTTTCCACGGCGGCAAGCCGGCCAATTTCCTCGATGTGGGTGGCGGCGCCTCGCCGGAGAAGGTGGGCAATGCATTCCGGATCGTGCTGCAGGACCCGAACGTAAAGATCATCCTGGTAAATATCTTCGCGGGCATTAATCGGTGTGACTGGATCGCCGAAGGCCTGGTGCAGGCCATGCGCGAGCTGGAGATAAAGGTGCCGATCGTGGTGCGTTTGGCCGGGACCAACGTGGAACTTGGCAGACCGATACTCGAAAAATCCGGCTTCCCGTTCATCATGGCCAACAACCTGGATGATGCGGCCACCAGGGTAATGGCTACACTGGAGGCACAATCATGAGCGTCTTTGTGCACAAGCATTCCCGGGTCATTATCCAGGGCTTTACCGGGCAACATGCCACGTTCCATGCCGAGGAGGCCATGAAGAACGGCACCACCGTTGTCGGCGGCGTCACGCCGGGCAAGGGCGGGCTTACCCACCTTGGCCTGCCGGTATTCGATACCGTGCAACAGGCGGTGGTAGCGACAGGCGCTGACGTCAGCGGCATTTTCGTGCCGCCGCCATTTGCCGCCGATGCGATCATGGAGGCGCTGGAAGCCGGTATCAGCGTGGTGGTTGTTATCGCCGATGGCGTCCCGGTGCAGGATATGGTCCAGGTCAAGCGCTATGCCGCTGACCGCAATGCCATCATCATCGGACCGAACACACCGGGCATTATTACGCCGGGCGCCTGCAAGGTCGGTATCATGCCATCGCATATCTACTCACCCGGCCGCATCGGCGTGGTGTCGCGTTCCGGCACGCTCAACTACGAGGCAGTCCAGCAGATGTCCGAGCTGGGTTTGGGCCAGTCGACCTCGGTGGGTATCGGTGGCGACCCGGTCAACGGGACCGACTTCGTGACCGTATTGCGTGCTTTCGAGGAAGACCCGAATACCGATGCCGTTATCATGATCGGTGAAATCGGTGGGCCGCAGGAAGTCGATGCCGCGCGCTGGGCAAAAGACAATATGAGCAAGCCGCTGGTCGGTTTCGTGGCCGGCGTTTCCGCACCCCCGGGACGGCGCATGGGGCATGCCGGCGCGATTATCTCCGGTGAGTCGGATACCGCCAATGCCAAGATGGACAGCATGGAGGAACTCGGCGTGCACGTCGTTCGCAACCCGGCACTGATCGGCGCAACCGCCCACCGGGTGTTTTCCTGACCATATTGATTAAAAAGCGCCACAGAGAACACAGAGAATATAAAAATGCTGCCAATATGCTTGAAATCTCTGTGTACTCTGTGAGCTCTGCGGCGGAAATTCGTCCTGAATCAGTTCCCTGGCTGGTCGTGTTTTTCTGAAAAGTCTTCTGATGTCATTGCCTGTCAGGCGGCTTCAGCTTAAACTACCCCGTTGAAATTATTCACTAAGCTCCCGTTTTACGGCGGGTTTCCAGTTACTCATTAATAGCATGGAGTTTTTTGCATGGCCATTGAACGCACCTTTTCCATCATCAAGCCGGATGCCGTCGCCAAAAACGTGATTGGCGAGATCGTCAGTCGATTCGAGAAGAACGGCTTGCGTGTCATCGCAATGAAAATGGTGCACCTCACCCGGGAGCAGGCCGAGGGCTTCTATGCCGTGCACAGGGAGCGCCCGTTCTACAAGGACCTCGTCGAATTCATGACCTCGGGCCCGGTCGTGGTGCAGGTCCTGGAAGGTGAGAACGCCATCCTCGGGAATCGTGAGCTGATGGGTGCAACCAACCCGGCTGAAGCGGCGCCCGGGACTATTCGTGCGGACTTCGCGAAAACGGTCGACGAGAATGCCGTGCATGGTTCGGATGCGCCCGAAACCGCCGCACAGGAAATCGAATATTTCTTCAGCGAGGGGCTTTGCCCGAGGACGCGCTGACACGGCCTGTGGCTGCCATGGCATGACGACGAACACGACAACCAGTCTGCTGGACCTCGACCGTGCCGGTCTCGAGGCTTATTTCACCGCGCGCGGTGAAAAGCCGTTTCGTGCGACCCAGATGATGAAATGGATTTACGGCATGGGCGTCACCGACTTCTCCGCCATGACGAATATCAGCAAGACCCTGCGCGCCGGGTTGAGTGCGTCTGCCATTATCCGGTTACCGGAGGTCGCGGCGGATAATGTTTCCGATGATGGTTCGCGAAAATGGCTGTTCCGCCTGGCAGACGGAAACTGTATCGAGACCGTGTATATACCGGAGGCGGAAAGGGGTACCCTGTGTATCTCGTCGCAAGTAGGCTGCATGCTTAACTGCAGTTTCTGTTCCACGGCAACGCAGGGATTTAACCGTAACCTGTCAACGGGTGAAATAATTTCACAGCTCTGGATGGCGACGAATTTGCTGGGCCAGCAGCCGGGCGGGCCAAGGCTGGTTTCCAACGTCGTCATGATGGGCATGGGTGAGCCATTGCTGAACTATGATAATGTCGTTCGCTCGATGCGAATCATGCTGGATGACTTCGGATTCGGATTGTCCAAACGGCGCGTGACACTCAGTACCGCCGGGGTGATTCCCGCCATCAGGCAATTGCGCGAGGATTGCGATGTCAGTCTTGCCGTGTCATTGCATGCGACAAATGATGCGCTGCGCAACGAGCTCGTACCGCTCAACAGGAAATATCCCATTCGGGAATTGCTGGATAGCTGCAAGGCCTACGTCGGTGAAGGCCGCCGTCGTGTAACCTTCGAGTATGTCATGCTGGACGGGGTGAACGACTCGGACAAGCATGCGCGCGAACTGGTTAAATGTCTGCAGGGGGTCCCGGCAAAGGTAAACCTGATACCGTTTAATCCGTTTCCGGAAACGCGTTACCGGCGCAGCACACCGGAACGCATTGACCGGTTTTTTACCATCCTGAACAACGCCGGAATCGTCACGATCACGCGCCGCACGCGTGGCGATGACATCGATGCGGCCTGCGGCCAGTTGGCCGGGCGTTTCCATGACAGGACGCGCCGCCGTGAACGGAATCTGACAACCATACAGGTGCAGGAACATGTTCTATAAGCAGGTAAGTCTCTGCATCATGTCAGCCACCCTGTTGATAGCCTGTGCCGGATCGCCATCGACGCCTGATGATGCGCACGCACTGAGGGCGGCCGAGGTCAATACCCGGCTGGGAATTCAATACCTGCGTACCGGCGAATACGACATGTCACGCAAACGGCTGGAAAAGGCGATTCGCCAGGCGCCCGGTTATGCAGGCGCGCATGACGCAATCGCGGTCCTCTATGAGCGTGTTGGTGAGCGTGAGCTTGCCGAGAAGCATTATCTGAAGGGCCTGCGTCTTGATCCGGATAATGCCAGTTCGCACAATAATTACGGTCAGTTTCTGTGCCAGTCAAAACGCTTCGATGAAGCCGAGCATGAGTTCGAGCTGGCAGCGAATAATCCATTCTACCGGTCACCCTGGGTACCATTGACCAATGCAGGCACCTGTTATTTCAGCGTGCCCGATATCGAGAAGGCCGAGAAATATTTACGCCTGGCGCTCAAGCAGCAACCGGAATACGCACCTGCCTTGCTGAAGATGGGTATGGTCAGCTTTGCAGCGGGCAATTACCTCGCTACCCGCGCCTACATTCAACGCTACCAGCAAGTGGCCGATCATAGTGCGGAAAGCCTTTGGCTCGCGATACGTGCGGAATTTGAACTCAAGGACCATCAGGCCTGGGGCAACTACGCATTGCAGCTGAGAAACGGGTTCCCGGAAAGCGAGCAAACCTTGCTGCTGCAGGAGTGGGAGAATGAGCGGCGATCAGGAAACTGATTGTGGCGCGCAGGCCCGGCCGGAGGACAGTGGCCCGATTGGTGCCCGGCTGGTCGCCGCCAGGGAGAAACTGCAACTGACGCCGGAAAGCGTGGCCCGTCAGCTCAGACTGGACGTGTCGGTCATCAATGCGCTGGAACAGGATGATGCCGGTAATCTCCCGGCGCCTATTTTTGTGCAGGGCTACCTGCGCAGTTATGCACGTTTGCTGAACCTGCCGGTAGATGAGCTGGTAAACGATTACAACAGTCACCGTGATGAACCGCCGCCGCTGACGGTTAATCGCGTGTCACCCGGCAAGCCGGTTCTAAGGCTGCCATCGATGCGCTTGATGCGCAGATTAATGATGGTGGTGCTGGTCGTGATCCTGCTCTGGCTCGCATACCCTTTTCTAAGCAAGATGTTGGGAGGCGACAGCCAGCCTGGAGATGAACAGTCACCCGGCCACCTGGCGATTCCACCGGCAGAAGAATAACGCTCGCATGTAACATCGTAACCGGTTTTCACGGAAAAGACGGAATATATGGCCAAAACAATACAGGCCGTTCGGGGTATGAATGACATACTGCCGGCGGAGTCTTCAGCCTGGCAGTACCTGGAAGACACGCTGCGCGAGGTTGTGCAAACCTACGGTTACAGCGAAATAAGGTTGCCGCTGGTCGAGAAAACCGAGCTCTTCAAGCGTTCGATCGGCGAGGTCACCGATATCGTCGAGAAGGAGATGTATACGTTCGAAGACCGCAACGGTGACAGCCTCACCCTGCGGCCGGAGGGAACGGCAAGCTGTGTCAGGGCCTGCATGCAGCACGGCCTGCTGTATAACCAGGTGCAACGACTCTGGTACGCCGGGCCGATGTTCCGGCACGAGCGTCCGCAGAAGGGTCGCTATCGCCAGTTTCACCAGCTCGGTGTCGAGGCCTTTGGCATGCCCGGCCCTGATATCGATGCTGAAATGATTTTCATGACGGCGCGCATGTGGAAACGACTCGGTCTCGAGGGCGCCAGTCTGCAAATCAATTCGCTGGGCACGCCTGCGGCGCGGGCGGCTTACCGTGACCAACTGGTGACTTACCTGCAGTCGCGTCTGGACGAACTGGATGAAGACAGCACCCGGCGGCTTGAAAGTAATCCGTTACGTATACTGGACAGTAAAAATCCGGATATGCAGGCATTGATCGCTGCCGCACCGCGGCTGCCGGATTACCTGGACGAGGAATCCAGCGAGCATTTTTCCGAATTATGCGGGTTGCTCGATGCGGCAGGAATTGAATATGCAATAAACCCGAGGCTGGTGCGCGGACTGGATTATTATTCCCGGACCGTATTTGAATGGGTGACCGACCGACTCGGGGCGCAGGGCACGATTTGTGCCGGCGGACGTTATGATGGCCTGGTCGAGTACCTGGGCGGCCGGGCTACGCCGGCGTTCGGGTTTGCGCTCGGGCTGGAAAGATTGTTGGCGCTGCTGGTGTCCGGGGATGCACAATTGCCCGATAATCGACCGCATGTATATATGGTGGCGGCCGGCGAGAAGGCAGTGCAACGGGGTCTGGTATTCGCCGATGAGTTGCGTAACGCAATCCCGGGCCTGCGCCTGCAGTTCAACTGCGGTGGCGGCAGTTTCAAGAGCCAGTTCAAACGCGCTGACAGGAGCGGCGCCGACTATGCCCTCATAATCGGGGATAGCGAGGTTGAACGGGAGACCGTGGCGATCAAGTCGCTGCGTGGCGATGCTGAACAGGAAAATCTGGCACAGGCCGATGCAGCTGCCCGAATCGGTAATTTGCTGGCGGCTGGGCTTGCCGGACCCGTTTACCGGTAATCATGGTGTAAAAAACAGGTACAGGAGTGGTTGATGGAAACCGAAGAACAACAGGTTGAAGAGCTCAAGAAATGGTGGAAACAGAGCGGCAGCTCGATTATTACGGGCGTCATAATCGGCCTTGCAGTAGTGTTTGCCGTCAAATCGTGGTTTGCGTGGCAGGATCGCAAGGCGGCGCAGGCATCCGACATCTACGCTGTCATGATGAACGAGATGGAACAGGGTAACAACAAGGCGGCGAGTGATAATGCCGGCATGCTGATCGCCGACTTCAGTGGCACGCCCTATGCGTCGCTGGCGGCAATGGCGCTTGCCAGTTTCCGTATCGGGGACGGCGATCTGGAAGCCGCCCGAACGCAATTACAGTGGGTGCTGGACAACGGCGCCAGCGATGAACTTGTAAATGTCGGACGACTGCGGCTGGCGCGAGTGCTGATAAGTCAGAAGGATTATGAAGGGGCGATGGCCCAGCTTGACCAACTGGAGGCGGGTAGAGGTCAGGATGCGGTTATCGAGGAACTGCGTGGCGATATCCATAGTGTCCGCGGCGAGATACAGCAAGCAGTCGATGCTTACCAGGTTGCCTTGACTCTGATGGCGCAGGGAAATCCCGGCCGCAACCTGGTGCAACTCAAATACGATCATGCTGCCGCGCTGGCGGCGCCGGCTGCGGACACAGCACAGTGATCAGACTCTCTGCTATAGCAATGCTGGTGGTCGTATTGAGCGGTTGTTCCACCCTGACCTCCTGGATGCCCGGTATCTTCGCAGGTGAAGACAATTCGCTGCCGCCTGTCCCCCTGCAGGATATTGAATCTCCGGTCAGACTGTCGAAGCGCTGGAGCAGGGATATCGGCGTGGGCTTCGACGACTACACCCTTAATCTTCGCCCGGTTGTTATGGACGGTAAATTGTTCGTCGCTGACCGCAAAGGCCGCACCGTGGCGATCGATGCGATAACGGGCAAGGCAATCTGGACCGTCAAGACAGGGGCGGCTGTGTCGGCCGGCCCCGGTGCGGGTGAAGGACTGGTGTTGCTGGGTACCAGCAATGCGGAGGTTATCGCCCTCGATATTGCAGACGGCACTGAAGTCTGGCGGGCCGCTGTGAGCAGTGAAGTCCTGTCTGTCCCGCAGACAGACTTCGAGAAGGTCATTGTCCAGACTGCGGACGGCAACGTGACGGCGCTGGATGCATCCAATGGTCAACAGTTATGGATCTATGATCGCACGGTTCCGGTGCTGACCTTGCGCGGTACCGGTACGCCGGCGGTAAAGCAGGGGCTGGTGGTTGCGGGATTTTCCAGCGGTAAACTGTCGGCGCTCAGTGTCGACAAGGGACTGGTCATCTGGGAGGCGAGTATTGCCGTACCCCGGGGCCGGTCGGAAATCGAGCGAATCGTGGATATAGACGGTGACCCGGTTATTGTCGGGAGTATCGTTTATGTGGGCAGTTACCAGGGCAGCATTGCAGAGGTTGATTTGCGTTCGGGGGGGCTTGGCTGGAAGCGCGATGTCTCGTCTTATGGTGGGCTGGGTGTCGATTATTCACAGGTATACGCGACGGATGAGAACAGCCATGTATGGGCGCTGGCGCGCGGTACCGGTGCGGCCGAGTGGAAACTCGATCAGCTTGCCAACCGGCAGTTGACTGCGCCCGAGCCGTTTATCGACTATGTTGCCGTGGCTGACTTCGAAGGCTATGTTCACTTGCTGTCGCGAACAGACGGGCATATTGCGGGACGCGTGAAAGTAGACGGGAAGGGTATCAAGGCCAGGCCGCTGGTCGTCGATGATGTGCTTTACGTCTACGGAAATTCCGGCAAACTGGCCGCGTTTACGCTGGAATAAGCCGTTACCGGGATGTTTCACTTCCGGCTCTGCACGCACCCCTGAATCATGTTACCGGTTATCGCACTCGTCGGCCGCCCTAATGTAGGCAAGTCGACACTGTTCAATCGCATGACGGGTACGCGGAATGCGCTGGTCGCTGACTATCCGGGACTGACGAGAGACCGCAACTACGGTGACGGTAAAGCAGGTGATCGTCCCTACATAGTCGTCGATACCGGCGGGTTGAGCGGTAATGCGCAGGACATCGACGGTTTGATGGCGCAACAGGCCTGGCAGGCGGTCGAAGAGGCGGACCTGGTGATGTTCCTGGTTGATGTGCACGATGGCCTGAACGCGAGTGATGAAGCGGTTGCCGTTGCCTTGCGGCGTACCGGCAAGCCGGTGCTGCTGGTGGCCAACAAGATCGACGGCGTCAACAGCGACACTGCGCTGATCGACTTTCATGCGCTTGGCCTGGGTGATCCATGCCCGCTTTCGGCGACACAGGGGCGGGGATTCACTGCATTGATAGAGCAGGCCATGCAGCTCCTGCCGGACGCGCAGGATGAGGGCGCCGCTGAGCAGCATGGCGACCGGATTCGAGTGGCCGTGGTCGGGCGTCCCAACGTTGGCAAGTCAACGCTTGTTAATCGCATGCTGGGTGAGAAGCGGGTACTTTCCTTTGATTTGCCCGGCACCACGCGCGACAGTATTTTCATTCCATTCGAGCGGGATGATACGGCCTATACACTGATTGATACGGCCGGTGTCAGGCGCCGCGCGCGTGTGCGGGAAGTTATCGAGAAGTTCAGCGTCATCAAGACATTGCAGGCTATCGATGCGGCACATGTCGTGATCCTGGTGCTCGACGCACAGCAGGAAATCAGTGATCAGGATGCAAGCCTGGCCGGTTATATCGCCGACAAGGGCCGGGCGCTGGTTGTTGCGGTTAATAAATGGGACGGACTTGACTCGCATGAACGTAGCCAGATCAGGGAGCAGCTGGACAGGCGGCTGCCTTTCCTGGATTTTGCCGCGACGGCTTACATTTCAGCATTGCACGGCACCGGGGTGGGCGACCTGTTTCCGCAAATCGTGTCTGCATACACATCAGCCACGCGGGAACTGTCGACGCCGGCGCTTACGGAGCTCCTGGGGCGAGCCATCCTGAAGCATCAACCACCCCTGGTGAACGGCCGCAGGATCAAGCTGCGCTATGCCCATCAGGGTGGACGCAATCCGCCGGTCATTGTCATACACGGTAACCAGACCGACCGGGTACCGGCCACTTACCGGCGTTACCTGGTCAACTTCTTCAGGGCAGCCCTGAAGTTGTCAGGCACCCCGGTGCGGATCGAATTCCGGAGCGGCAGCAACCCCTACAAGGACAAGAAGAACCGGCTGACGCCGAGACAGGTGAAGCGCAAGACCCGCATGATGCGGCATGTAAAAAAGAAGTAGGAGCGGGCTTGCCCGCGAATATTTTCACCCGGCTGTAAATTCGCGGGCAAGCCCGCTCCTGCAGGTTATCCGGTGATGGGGGAGCTAATTCAAGCGGGTCAGGTTGACGGTGTGTCGTTCTGTTGTTTTGATGTTGTCCGTTGCTGCTGTTTCTCCTGACGTTTGCGTGCGCGTCGCTGGTGCATGATTTCATTGACGCCGGAACCCATGTGCAACTCGCTGCGATCCTGCGCAAGTTGCATCTGTCGTTCACGTTCCGCAAAGCGTGCTTTCTGTTTTGCCGTGAGCCTGTCATGGCAATGCGGACAGCTGACCCCCTGTTCATAGAATTCGCTGGCCATATCGGCCTCACTGACCGGCATGCGGCATGCATTGCACTGGTTATATTGCCCGCGTTCCAGCCGGTGATTGACCGTAACGCGTTCGTCGAAAACGAAACACTCGCCTTCCCAAAGACTGTCATTTTCGCAGGTGTCTTCCAGGTATTTCAGAATGCCGCCCTTGAGGTGAAACACCTCGTCGAAGCCCTGCTGTTTCAGGAATGCCGTGGCTTTTTCACAGCGAATGCCGCCGGTGCAAAACATCGCGACCTTCCGGTGTTTGGCCGGATCGAGCTTTGCATTTACATATTCCGGGAACTCGCGAAACGAACCGGTTGCCGGGTTGGCGGCATTCCTGAAGGTGCCGACCCTGACCTCGTAATCATTCCTGGTATCGATCAGCAGGACTTCAGGATCGCTGATCAGATCGTTCCAGTCGGCGGGTTCCACGTACGTGCCGACTACCCGGTTTGGGTCTATGCCGGGTACGCCCAGGGTCACGATTTCACGTTTTAGCTTGACCTTGCTGTGCTTGAATGGCGGCGTGTCGGTCAGCGACTCCTTGCAGTCAATGTCTGCCAGCCGGGCGTCGCGGCGGAACCAGTCGAGCAGGGTGTTGATAGCCGCGCGCGAGCCGGCGACGGTCCCGTTGATGCCTTCGCCCGCCAGCAGCAGGGTTCCGTAAATCCCGTTTTTCTCGAGGATATCCAGCAGCGGTGTGCGCAATGCCCGGTAATCGTCCAGGCGAACAAACCGGTACAGTGCGCAAACTACGATCCCGGACATAACAGGTCGGCCTGATGACGGAATGCCGCGAGATCAGTCGAGGTATTCGAATAGTCTGACAACTTTTTCTACACCGGAAACCTGGCGTGCGCGTTCGCTGACGGCATCGGCTTCGTTGCGGTGGAGCAGGCCCATCAGGTAAACGACGCCGTCCTCTGTCACGACCTTTGTCCTGGTCGGATCGAAGTCCGGCAATCCCTTGATGCTGAAGAAGCTGGTCTTGACCTTGGCCGTAATCAATGAGTCGCTGCTGCGGGTCATCATTGAATTGGGCGCGGCAATCGCAATCTCGTTGTGGATATGACGAACCTTCTCCACCCCGGCGACGATATCCTGGGCTTGTTGCCGCAGTGCTTCATCTGGCGCCTGGCCGACCATCAGCACGACGCCATTGAGGCTGATGATGTTGATGTGTGTCTGCCGGCTCAATTCCCTGTTTTCCAGGATAGCCATTGAGGACTTGAGCTCGATTCCCTGGTCGTCGACGAAGGTGCCGACGGTCCGGCGATCGTGCAAAGCTGCGCCACTGGTTGCGGCACCGCCGATAACAACCGGTGCGCAGCCGTAGAATGTGGTCGCGGCAAGTGTGATTAAGAGCAGGTGGATGAGCAACTTCATTGCGGTGTCTCCTGTCGGGTTTGTATTGATTGGCTACCGGGATTGCGACCACGGTGACTGCATGTTGTTCCCGTCGCACGGGATTTATTCATCGACGCCAAAGGCATCCCTGATCCATTCGATACTGTAATCGGGTCCATCGATAGCAACCACGTCGAACCGGCAGGACAGGCCGGCCACATTCGGAAAATCTTGCAGGTACTGCTTTGCACAGGCTGACAAACGAGTTCGTTTATGCCGGTCGACGCTTTCCGCCGCACTGCCGAAGCCGGCTTGCCTGCGGTATCGTACCTCAACGAAGACCAGGCTGCCTGTATCGCGTAAAACGAGATCGATTTCACCACGCCTGCTGCGGTAATTTCGCCGCAGCAGGGTGAGACCTTTCCCCAGCAGGTAATCACAGGCGCGGTCCTCGGCATCCCTTCCGCGGTTGCCTGCGACCATATCAGCGCAGTGTCGCCCCGGCGCGTGTGTCCGCTGTCACGACTTCCAGCAGTGTTGGCAGGCCCTGCCGGAAAGTGGCGCAGCGCAATGTCCGGTTGATCTTGCCATTCCCGTCAAGTGACAGGTTGCCGGTTACCCCGTGATAGGCGCCGAACATTCCCGCATCCAGTTTACCGAGGTACGGGATGATCCGGTACGCATCGATACCAAGGGCATACAATCTCGCGTAGCGTGCTGCATTGTCCGGCCAGAACTCGGTAATGCTTCGCTGTAAGTGGTCCCAGTTGGCACGATGTTCAAGCGTCCAGGGTGTGTCGCAGAATATAATATCGTTCATGTCGGCATCCTTGCTCTTGTCAGGGTAGCCCGTATAAACGCGCGAGGTGGCGTAAACCGGCAGGTCGGATGCACGGTAGAAATTGAGTTGAGGCTTGATCAGCCGTGCCTGGCGCGGTGATGCTGCAAGAAAGACGAAATCGATGTCCCGGCGTCTGCGTGGCTCGAATTCCAGATTTCTGCCGAGCTTCCTGCTGAGCGCGAGCTTTCGTGCCCTGCTGGCATCGAGATTGAGCACGCCTTTGATAGCGGACCCGTGGTCGGCCTTGCCTGGATCGTAGCGCCGGGAATCGACAATATGGCCGCCCAGCAATTGCCACTCTGTTGCAAATGCATTGTATACGCGCTCACCCCAGTCGGTTTCCGGCAGCAGGGCAATGGCCCGCGTATGGCCGTTGCGCCAGGCCAGTCGTGCGACTTCGCGTGCCTCGTCTTCCGGTGCCAGGCCGAATTGATACAGGTCGGCATTGTACTGTAACTCGTCCTTGACCTGGTTGAGGCCAAGTACCGGCACCGGCAGCGGCTGCAGGGTGGTCAGCGCCTGGACGGACTCCTTGCGCAGGGGGCCGATAACGAACTGCGCACCGTTTGCCACTGCATCGTGGTAGGCGATAACCGCGCTATCGGGCGTATCGCCGGAATCGTAAAATCTGAGTTCCGGCCGCAGTCCGCTTTCAGGCGTGTCGTAATAGGCGGCCGCGATGCCGTCGCGAATGGCGCCCGCCGCACCGGACAGATTGCCGTTCAACGGCAGTAATATACCGATCTGCGCGGGCGGTTGTCCGGCCGAACGCATCGTGTCGAGTAAACCGTCCAGGAACACTCCGCTTGCGGGGTGTCCCGGGTAACGACGTTGCCAGTGCGGCGTCACGTCGGCCAGCGCATCGGGTTGTTGCAGGTACAGGCGTGTCAGCTCGACCAGTTCCATCCAGCCGCTCAAGGTATCGGGTGGCGGAGCGCTGCGCTTCCCCTGCAATTGCTCGTCGGTCAGGCTGTTCACGGCTTCCCAGATAGCGCGCCGGTTATCCTGTTGTGCCTGCGGGTCTGTCAGCAAGGGGTCCAGCAGCACGCGTTCTTCGGCGCTGCGAAAATATTGCGACTTTTGCAGCCAGGCTTCCGCGCGCAAGCGACGGTAATCCGCGATGAAGGGCCCGCTGGCCGGTACATCCCGCAGCAGGGCAAGCACCTGGTCGGGGCGCTGTTCGGCGAGGATAATGGCCGCCTTCAGCAGGGTGTAGTGCTGACGGTTCGGTTCCGTCAACTGTTCGAGTGGTATCGACTCCAGCAGCGTTGTGGCTTGCGGATAGTCACCGCCGCGCACCAGGCTGCCAGCCGCCATCAGTTGCAAGCTGTGTTGTTCGGGTCCGGTAGCCTGCCCGGCGGCCGACAGGTAAAGTTGTGCGGCTGCCTGGTAATCACCGCCCGCTTCAAGCGCATTGGCGCGTTGCTGGAGCCTGTCAGTGGCGCTTGCAGGGATTTTTGTGCTGACCGTGCAACCGGACAGCAGGCTGGTCAGCAGGATGACGAGCAATGCGCTGCCCGTGAAAAATTTTGCAATTGGCATCAGGATAAAGCTTGAATGGTAGTGGCGGTGACTCTACTGAAAAGCGGCATCTTCGTCCACCTTTTATGTATTTGACGGTATCCCTGTTAGGATGCGGTTGCCATGAATATCCATGTAAAAATGCCCGGAAAACTCTACGTGGTCGCCACGCCGATCGGCAACCTGCAGGATATTTCGTCGCGGGCCGTGCAGGTGCTGTCCTCGGTGTCCGTCATTGCAGCCGAGGATACCCGCCATAGCAAGAAGCTGCTGGCGCATTATGGTGTAGGAACGCGGCTGGTGGCATTGCATGAGCATAATGAAAAGCACATGGCGGGAAAGATCATTCAACAGCTCGAGCAGGGCGACGACGTGGCGCTGATCTCCGATGCGGGTACCCCCCTGATCAGCGACCCCGGTTACCTGCTGGTGAGGTCCGCGCATGCGGCCGGCATCGACGTGGTGGCAGTCCCCGGGCCGGCTGCACTGACTGCGGCATTGTCGGTTGCCGGCTTGCCGACCGACCGCTTTTATTTCGAGGGGTTCCTGCCCGCGAAACAGGCGGCGCGCCGGGTGCGTCTGCAAGCGTTGCAGTCAATGCCCGTGACACTGGTGTTTTACGAGTCCAGTCACCGGATTTCAGAGTCACTTGCCGACATGGCTGATTGCCTGGGTGATGAGCGTACGGCGACGGTTGCCCGCGAGTTGACCAAGATTCACGAAACCGCCAGGCACGGTACGCTTGCAGAGCTGTGCGAGTGGGTGTCGTCGAATGCAAACCGGCAGAAAGGAGAGTTCGTGGTGCTGGTGCACGGGAGGCAGGTAGAGACGGCCGTGCTCGATGAACAGGCGCGGCATACGCTGCAAGTCCTGCTGGAGGAATTACCGTTGAAACAGGCAGCCGCCCTGGCGGCAAGAATCACCGGAATTTCAAAAAACACTTTGTATGACTGCGGACTGGAGTTGAAGAACAAGGATTGATTCACAATAGTCATTGAATGACGGAAACGACCCTTCTCGAACGTTTAGCAGTCTCTAGTATAAACAACGGCTTAGCGACAAATATCACCCAAAATGTACCTTCATGGCGTCTTGCTTGATCGCCACTTTTCTAAAGACGCGACATTATGCCGCACAACTTTTTAATGAAATATTTATACCGTTGCCCTAATATACTATTAGTGTATGCTAATTATCTTATATACATGAGTGGAGGGCAGCCATGAGTGATTTTGTCGAGCAGCTCAGTCTTGCGGAAAGAGCGGCGGAGAATATCTATTTCGCGAAGGTTAACCGCGAATTGATCGAAGCCCTGCACAAGCGGATGCAGGCAGAGAAAATGGCCTGTCAACCTTCTGATCAGCCCAGCGCCGAAGCGCGTGCGGAAGACCGGTCAGTTGTCATGAAAGAGACTGCGAAGGAGGAGTAAATCATATGACGCAATACACTAACGTTATTGCGCTCTCCGCATGCTGCAGGAGCGTCGTTCCCGGCTGATGTGTTTGACATCCTCCGGCAACAAATAAAGGAGCGCTGAAGAAAACCCGTTCCTCCTCCATCGAGACACCGTGTTTCACTTTCTTTAAAGTATTTCTATCATCCCGGTTAAATCTTCTGATCTTCATCAAGTCGATCCTGTATGTATTTTTCGGCTATACACAAGAGGAAAACTACAGTCTGTTGGACGTCCTGATCTGGCCGGAATGCGACTCGGGACCTGATTGGAATACAAGTCTTCCCTAACGGACGGAAGACGATCCGTGGGTATCACGAAAGGATCAAGTATCAGGCGGATTATCCTCGTCGGCGTACAGGCATTGACATCAACGCGATGGTCAGCATGGCGCCAGCAGGCAGTATCATTGCCTCGGGTGCTTCCAGCACCCACAACGTAGCACCGGTTACGAAGCACCAGGCCACAGGAATCACCACCAGCCGGAAGGCAACGCGCCCTTTCGTCAGCAGCAACAGGCCGAGTGTGGCCAGCACGGTAGCGTCGGGAGTCATCGCAAACAGCTCCGCCTGCATCCACTCGCGCCCGGTGAGGTAAGCGGTCGCCGGCATTACCAGCAGCGCGCCCAGCAGGACGAAAACGCCGATGCCCGCGCGCGCCGAATTTCCGGTTTCAAATTCCACCCCTCGACGCGATACCCCGTAGACGAACAGCCACAGCGCCTGGAGAAAGAAGGCGACCGCGTACCAGTCCGCGACCCAGTGGATGGGGGCGAAGCGAAGATGAAGGAACGCCCAGCCCACCCAGGCCCAGCTTCCGGCCAGCAGGATGGCGATCACCCGGCCGCCCCAGGCGGGTTTCAGCCACAGGCACAGCAAAATGACCACGGCCATGGTCGTGCACGCCAGCTGCATGGGCCACCAGTCGCGGTGGTAGAACTCGAACAGGCGAAAGTAGGTTTCTGGCGTGAACAGCACCAGGTCGGCGATGCCGTACGTCCACCATTCATCTATCACAGGTTTTCGACGTAAGCGATCATGCGGGCTCGCATGTCGGCATCGGGCAGCGCACCGTAGCAGGCGCCCATGTTCTCCTTTACGTGCTCGACCTGCGAGGTCGCCGGTATCGCGCAGGTCACCGCCGGGTGCGAGACGATGAACTTGAGCAGGAACTGCGGCCAGTTGGCGCAGCCGGTCTCGCCGGCCCATTCCGGCAAGGGGCGCCCCTCGAGGCGGTGGATGAGGTCGCCTCGCTGAAACGGGCGGTTGACGATGACCGCGATGCCGCGTTCGGCCGCCAGTGGCAGCAGGCGCCGCTCGGCCTCGCGGTCGACAAGGTTGTAGCTGAACTGGACGAAATCGAGTTTGCGGCTTTTCATCACTTCCTCGAACTCTTCGTGACGGCGGCCGTGCGAGGTGGTGATGCCGACATAGCGTATGTTGCCGGCTTCCTTCATCTCGTACAGGGTCTCGAGGTGCTCCTGCCACGATACCAGGTTGTGCACCTGCATGAGATCGAAGCCCGGCACGCCCCAGTACCGGCGCGAGGCCTCCATCTGCTGGCGGCCCTTGCCCGGCGCCGAGATCCATACCTTGTCGGCGGAGAAAACCTCGCCCGACTTGCCGAGCTTATCCAGCGCGTAACCGATCACCGGCTGCGAGCTGCCGTACATGGGCGAGGAGTCGATCATGCGGCCACCGGCATCGAGGTAGTGCCGGATCACCTCGGCGCAGGTGTCGCGCGCGTCAATGTCATCGCCGACATTGAAGGTGCGCGAGCTGCCGAGGCCGATTACCGGCATGGCTTCGCCGCTGGACGGTACCGGCTTGCTGATGAGCTTCACCCGGCTGGCCGCCTTTGTGGCGGGCACGAGGGCACTGGCACAAAGCGCAGCAAGCGCTTTCATCAATTCGCGCCGGGAGAGTCGTTCAGGAAAGGTCATCACTGTTATTGATCCGTTGTGAAATGGCAGTCGCCAACTCAGCCAAGTATAGTCCAGCCGCGGGCTTGCCGGCGATGTCGCTGCCCGCGTATGCAGGTCTCCATACATCCACGCGTTTCATGCGCAGGCAATCTCGATGAACAATCGCCGCACGTCGACGCGTAGCGTACGAAAGGTTTGTCAGCAACCTGATCGCCTCCTCAGGTCGAACGTCTATTTGTGTATGGTTACGAATGCTTTTCGAGAAAGAAGTTTCTGTGACAGATGAATGTCCGATTTTGCCGTACTCGGAAGTTCCAGGGTGAATACCTGAGTCATTTAGTCGTATGACCGCATCAGACCCGTCCCGATCGTTTGCAGGGTGCGCACCAATGCTGCGGTGCGCACGGCGCACCCTGCAATTTATTTGGGGCAACTATTGGCCGATCCCGGGCGTTCAGGGATTATGCTGTCGCAGCGCCCATTCGACGTGTTCCCGTACCAGTGCAGAGGCGTGATCGCTGCGCCGCGCAAGCGCATCCACAATCGATGGCGTGGTGGGCGCATTGCCCAGCGCCACCGCGATGTTGCGCAGCCAGCATTCATGCCCGATGCGGTGGATGGCGCTGCCGCGGTGTGCTGCTCGAAGGCCTGTTCATCCCAGGCAAACAGGCGAATCAGATCACTCGAGTCCAGTGCGTGCCGGGGCTGGAAGTCGACCTCGCCGGTGGCCTGTGCAAAGCGGTTCCAGGGGCATACCAGCTGGCAGTCATCGCAGCCGTAGATGCGATTGCCGATCATCGGCCGCAGCTGCTTCCGGGATCGGTCCGCGCAATTCGATGGTGAGATAGGAGATACACAAGCGTGCATCCAGTTGATACGGCGCGATGATGGCGCCGGTCGGGCAGGCGTCGATGCAGGCATGGCAGTCGCCGCAGTGATCAGTGCCCGGCGTGTCCACCGGCAGTTCCAGGTCGGTATAGAGTTCGCCGAGAAAAAACCAGGAGCCGGCGCGTTCGTTGATCAGGTTGGTATGCTTGCCGATCCAGCCGAGACCGGCATTCCGTGCCAGCGCCTTTTCCAGTACCGGCGCACTGTCGGTAAAGGCACGGTAGCCAAACGGGCCGACCTGCGCCGCAATCCGGTCCGCCAGTTGTTGCAGGCGTTTGCGAATGAGCTTGTGATAGTCGCGCCCCAGTGCATAGCGTGACAGGTAGGCGAGCGCCGGGTCCTGCATGACGTCGTCCGCGTCACGGGCGTCGCCCGGCCAGTAATCCATGCGCAGTGAAATGACGCGCACGGTGCCCGGCACCAGTTCGGCCGGCCGGCTGCGGCGCGTGCCGTGACGTTGCATGTACTCCATTTCGCCATGGTGCCCGGCCGCGAGCCAGGTCAGCAGGCGGGCCTCGTCCGCATCCAGTGTCGTTGCGGCGATACCGGCCTGCTGGAAGCCCAGTTCGCTGCCCCAACGCTTGATGTCGGCGGCCAGCGTGACCGGATCGGGTTGTCGTGCCTTATTCATGACTGGATTTGCGTGCGTGCTTCACGGTATGTTGCCGGGATGATTGCTCATTACAGCATAGCCGGTACGCCGGCATGAACCCCGGCGAACAGATACCACCGGATTTTCCGCTCTACCTCGCCGCGCAGCTGCGCGAACTGGACCGCATCGCCATCGGAGTGGCCGGCATTCCCGGTTATACCCTGATGACGCGTGCGGCGGGTGCGGCATGGCAGGCCATAGCAGTCGCGCTGGCCCAATGCGCGTGAAATCCTGGTGCTGTGCGGCGGCGGCAACAACGGCGGTGACGGCTATGTCCTGGCACGCCTGGCACTGCAGGCCGGCTGCCGAGTGCGTGTCCTGCACATGGGCGATCCCGCCAGGACCGGGGGCGATGCCGCCACAGCATGCGCAGACTGGCTGGCGGCAGGCGGGCGGATAGAGCAGCCGGATGATGGCGGCGGGTTAAGCGCGGACCTGATCGTCGATGCGCTGTTGGGCACCGGTTTTTCCGGGCCGTTACGGCCCGAGTGGCGGGCGTTGATCGAAGCTGCAAACACGGCCACGGCGCCCGTCGTTGCACTGGACATTCCCAGTGGCCTGTCTGCGGATACCGGTCACGTCGACGGGGTTGCCATTCGGGCGGCGCTGACGGTTACCTTTATCGGTCGCAAACCGGGCCTGTATACCGGGGAGGGCGCGGCCTGTTGTGGCGAGATTGTGTTTGATGACCTGGCGGTGCCTGCGGATGTCTATCAACAGGTGATGCCCTGTGCGCGTGTCGATACCGGGTCACGGCCCAACCCGTTTCATGCCGCGCGCAGTCGCACGGCACACAAGGGAGATTTCGGTCATGTACTGGTGGTGGGCGGCGATCACGGCATGCCGGGCGCCGCGCGCCTGGCCGGCGAAGCGGCGCTGCGCAGCGGTGCCGGCCGCGTCAGCCTGGCGACCCGCAGCGCGCACGCCGCCCTGATCGCCGCGGCCTGTCCGGAGCTGATGTGTCACGGCATCGAGTCCACGGCCGGTTTGAAGGACTTGCTGGCGCGGGTGGACGTGGTGGTGGTCGGCCCGGGCCTGGGGCAGTCCGCCTGGGCACAGTCCCTGTTGTCCACGGTGCTGGAGTCCGCAAAACCGCTGGTGGTGGATGCCGATGCGTTGAACCTGCTGGCACGCGAACCGGTCGCGCGCGGCAACTGGGTATTGACGCCGCACCCGGGCGAGGCGGCGCGCCTGCTGGATACCACGATCGCGACCGTGCAGTCGGACCGTCCGGGCGCGGCACGGGCGCTGCAAACACGCTGGGGCGGCGTGGTGGTCCTCAAGGGCGCAGGCACCCTCATTGACGATGGCGGGGAATTGCCGGTGATCTGCGCGGCGGGCAATCCGTGCATGGCGGCCGCGGGCATGGGTGATGTACTCAGCGGCGTGACCGGTGCATTGCTGGCCCAGGGCCTGGCATTGCCGGTGGCGGCGCGTGCCGCGGTCTGCCTGCACGCGGTGGCCGGCGATCACGCGGCCCGCCGGGGTGAACGTGGCCGCCTGGCGCGCGACCTGATCGCCGAACTGCCCGGTCTGCTCGAGGACTGAGTCATGCAGCTGCAATTAGTGGACGCGGCCGCCACTGAAGACCTCGGCCGGCGCCTGGCGGCAGGCATGCGGCGCGGCATTGTTTACCTGGAGGGCGAGCTGGGTGCCGGCAAAACGGCGCTCGCGCGTGCAATCCTGAGAGGGCGTGGTTATTCGGGCAAGGTAAAGAGCCCCACCTACACCCTGGTGGAACCCTACAGGATCGGCGATGACAGGGTCTACCACCTTGATTTATACCGGCTTTCAGACCCGGAAGAACTGGAGTGGCTGGGCCTGCGCGACATGCTGGATGCGCCGGCGCTGCTGTTGGTGGAATGGCCGGAACGGGGCGCCGGCTACCTGCCGGCGGCGGACCTGCGCATCGTTTTCGAGGTCCGGAATGCCGGTCGAGTGGTGAATCTGTACTCGGAAACGCCGCTGGGCGAGGCCATGGTGGAACCGCTGAATCTAATTGATTGAACCTGTTAGCCTTGTTACCTTCGAGTGTCGACAGATAGAATCGCTATCCCAAAGAGATTAAACACTATTTGTTGCAATCTCCCCGGTGATGCGAATAGAATCCCCATAACGAGAAGGGTATCAGGGCAGCCAACGGCGTGAAAAAACTCATCACAGGCTTGTGTGTTTGGCTGGTCGCCGGTCCGGCGGCGCTGGCTGCGACTGAATTTAAGGGCGTGCGGCTGTGGGCCGCCCCGGATCATACCCGCGTCGTTTTCGATACCAGTGGCCCGCTGGAACATCAACTGTTTTCCCTGTCGAATCCGGAGCGCCTCGTGATCGACGTGCCGTCGGCACAGGTCGCAGCCTCGCTAAAGACCAATAAAACCGGCGGCCTGGTCAAGGCCATTCGCACGGCAAACAATACGCCGGACAATCTGCGCATCGTGCTGGATCTGAAGCAGGCGGTAAAACCACGCAGCTTCATCCTCAAACCCAACGACCGCTACGGTCATCGCCTGGTGATTGACCTGTACGAACAGGACAGTGCAACGCCGGTCAAGAAGGTGGTGGCGAGCAAGCCGACCGCGGTGCGCGATCTCGTTATTGCGATCGATGCCGGTCATGGTGGCGATGACCCGGGGGCCATTGGCCGGCGCAAGACACGGGAAAAGGACGTTGTGCTGGCAATTGCCAGACGTCTCGCTGACCTGGTCAGGCAGGAACCCGGCATGCGACCGGTGCTGATCCGTGAAGGTGACTATTACATCGGCCTGCGCCAGCGCATCGACAAGGCGCGCAAACACAATGCCGACCTGTTCATTTCCATCCATGCCGATGGCTTCAAAAATGGCCGTGCCAGCGGTTCCTCGGTGTATGTGCTGTCGCGCCGCGGTGCCTCGTCGGAAATGGCGCGGGTACTGGCCGCAAAGGAGAACGCGGCCGACCTGGCGGGCGGGGTGAGCCTGGATGACAAGGACGAGTTGTTGCGCGAGGTGCTGCTCGACCTCTCGCAGACCGCCACGCTCGAGGCCAGCCACGAGATGGCGGGGAACATGCTCGGCGAACTGAAACGCATCGGCAAGACCCACAAGAAAAGCGTCCAGCGGGCCGGGTTCCTGGTACTCAAGTCGCCCGATATCCCGTCAATCCTGGTAGAGACCGCTTTCATCACCAACCCGGATGAAGAGAGAAGGCTGCGTGAGAGCGGACACCAGCAGAAACTGGCACGGGCCATGCTGAGCGGCATCAAGGATTATTTCGACAAGCACCCGCCGCCCGGGACACGCAAACCTGCACGCCAGTACGTGGTCAAGCGCGGCGATACCCTCAGTCACATTGCCCAGCGCCACCAGGTCAGTCTGAGCACTCTGCGCGGTTACAACAGCCTGAAGTCAGATACCCTGCGGGTCGGCGACAAACTGCGCATCCCGCCAACCCGGGGCGGTTGACAGGAACGAAGTTCCTGTCATTGCGAGCGGAGCGAAGCAATCTCGTAACGAGTGGTGCCAGTTTCAGGAGATTGCTTCGTCACTGACGTTCCTCGCAATGACACGATTGCACACTATTCTGAAGCGGGACGGGGCGGTATCATGCCCGAATGCCAATCCAGGTGCTCCCTGATCAACTAATCAACCAGATTGCCGCCGGTGAAGTCATCGAGCGACCGGCCTCGGTGGTCAAGGAATTGCTGGAGAACAGCCTGGATGCCGGCGCCCGGGTAATCGAGGTCGATATCGAGCAGGGCGGCAAGCAACGCATACGCGTGCGGGATGACGGGATCGGCATTCCACGGGGCGAGTTGCCGCTGGCGCTGTCGCGTCACGCCACCAGCAAGATCACTTCACTCGAAGACCTGGAACAGGTCGGCAGTCTCGGCTTTCGTGGCGAGGCCCTGCCGAGCATTGCCTCGGTATCGCGGCTGCAACTGAGTTCGTGCGCCCGGTCGTCATCCGCCGGCTGGACAGTGCAGGGCGACGGCTCGGACCGGGAAATCAGCACCGCACCGGTCGCACACCCGGCAGGCACCACGGTCGATGTCCGCGACCTGTTTTTCAATACGCCGGCCCGGCGCAAGTTCATGCGCGCGGACAAGACGGAATTCAGGCATATCGAAAACGTGGTGCGGCGTATCGCCCTCAGCAGCTTTCCCGTCGCCGTCAGGCTGATGCACAACCAGCGCCCGGTGTTTCATCTCAAGCCGGCCACCGATATTCACCAGCAGGAACGGCGCGTCGCCGATCTGTGCGGCAATGCGTTTATGGAACAGGCTATTCATATCGAACATGCCGCAGCCGGCCTGGCGCTGCATGGCTGGATTGCACAGCCGACGTTTTCGCGCAGCCAGCCGGACCTGCAGTATTTTTACGTCAACAACCGCATGGTGCGCGACAAACTGGTCACCCATGCTATACGACAGGCCTACCAGGATGTGCTGTTCCACGGGCGCCACCCGGCCTTTGTCCTGTTCCTGAGCATCGATCCGCAAACCGTGGACGTCAATGCACATCCGGCCAAGCACGAGGTGCGCTTCCGTGACAGCCGCCTGGTGCATGATTACCTGTTTCGCACCCTGCACGAGGCGCTGGCCGGTGTTCGGCCGGATACGGCACAGGCGCCGCCGCAGTCCGGCGCAGGCGCTCGATACGCTGCAAGTGACGGCGGGCGCATTTGCGCCGGAACGGCGGGCGCCGGGCATGCAGACGGGCGTGCAGGAACAGCTCATGCGCTATGCCGCCCTGCATCCGCCGGCACCGGTGCAGACGGCGGCAACTGAACCGGAGGCAGGCGCGGATTTCCCGCTGGGCTTTGCGCTGGCGCAATTGCATGGCGTATTCATCCTCGCGCAAAACAGTGCAGGGCTGGTGCTGGTCGACATGCATGCCGCGCATGAGCGGGTGACTTATGAATATCTCAAGTCTGCACGCGAGGGTGACGGTATTCGCGCCCAGCCCTTGCTGGTGCCATTAAGCCTGGATGTCAGTTCCAGGGAGGCCGACCTGTGCGAGACGCACCGTCAGTGGTTCGGGGAACTCGGCCTGGAAATCGACCGCCAGGGGCGGGAGCAACTGGTGGTACGGGCGATTCCCGCGCTCCTGCAGGGCGCCGATATCGCCGCGCTGGTGCGTGATGTGCTATCGGACCTGCTGGAGCACGGCAGCAGCGACCGCATCAACGAAGCTGTCAATGACCTGCTGTCAACCATGGCCTGTCACGGCTCGATACGCGCCAACCGGCACCTGACGATAAACGAAATGAATGCACTGCTGCGCGAGATGGAAATCACCGAACGCAGCGGGCAGTGCAACCATGGCCGACCGACCTGGATACAGATCAGCCTGCCGGAACTGGACAAGCTGTTCCTGCGCGGTCGCTAAAGAATATCTCGCGCAAAGACGCCAAGGCGCGAAGAAAACATTATTTACAAAAAATCAATTCTTGCTGTGCAAAATAGTAATGAAAAATCACGCCAATGGTTTATGGTGCACGCGTCGAGAACTTTTCACGCAGTAGTAGTAATTATTTTTTGTTTTCTTTGCGCCTTGGCGTCTTTGCGCGAGGCTGGTTTTTGACTGTGCAGGATACTTCACTGCCACCAGCCATCTTCCTGATGGGCCCGACCGCGTCCGGCAAGACAGCGCTGGCCGTCGAGCTGGTGAAGCGCTTTCCGCTGGAAATTATCAGCGTCGATTCCGCGCTGGTGTATCGCGGTATGGACATCGGGAGCGCAAAGCCCGGCGCGGACATATTGCGCGTGGCGCCCCATCATTTGCTCGATATCCGCGACCCTTCCGAACCCTACTCGGCGGCGGAATTCCGGCATGACGCACTGGCGGCGATGGACGCTATCCGCACGCGCGGGCGCGTGCCGTTGCTGGTTGGCGGCACTTTCCTGTATTTCCGGGCGCTGGAGCAAGGCTTGTCCAGTATGCCGGCGGCCGACCCGGCGGTGCGTGCGCAGCTCGATGAAGAATTGCGGGCGAATGGACTGCCGGCGCTGTACCGGCGTTTGCAGGCGGTCGACCCGCAGGCCGCCGCGCGCATCCATGCAAATGATCCGCAGCGTGTGTTGCGCGCCCTCGAAGTCCATGCCCTGACCGGGCAGCCCATCAGTGTGCTGCAGGCGGCGGGGCGTGGCGAACCGTTGCCCTGGCGGCTGTTGAAACTGGCGCTGGTGCCGGCTGACCGGTCTGTTCTGCACGCGCGTATCGAGCAGCGGCTGGCGGCGATGCTGGACGCTGGATTCGAGGAAGAAGTCAGGGCCTTGCAGGCACGTGGCGATCTGCACGCCGAACTTCCCGCGCTGCGTGCGGTCGGTTACCGGCAGATGTGGGCGGCACTGGCCGGGACCGACAACCCTGCCGCGGTGCCGGAACGCATCCTGGTGGCAACCCGCCAGTATGCGCGCCGCCAGTTGACCTGGTTACGTGGCGAGGCCGGCGTTGAGTATTTTGAGTGCGACGACAACGCGGTCATCGAGCGCTTGATCCGGCGTCTGGCCGAATGGCTTGAATTGAACCCGATCAAAAAATAAGCCTGTGATTGTGCTAGAATTTTAGTATTATCAGCGCTGACGTATTGTTGTATCATGGATAACCATGCCGTCACGGGGATTCTGAAATTCCCGCAGGACAAGAAAAAGGAGAAAAGACAGATGAATAGAGGACAATCTTTGCAGGATCCATTTCTGAATGCGCTGCGCAAAGAACGAGTCCCGGTATCAATTTACCTGGTCAATGGAATCAAGCTGCAGGGGCAGATTGAGTCGTTTGACCAGTTCGTCGTTTTGCTGAAAAATGCTGTCAGTCAAATGGTTTATAAACACGCGATTTCCACGGTGGTGCCGGCACGCAATGTACGTATGCCGGGTGCTGACGACCAGGTTGAGGCAGATCCCGGCAATGCTTGATGGTGGATACGTGTGAATAGGTGGTTGTTTGTTCGAACGACCTGAGAGCGGTGAGCGGGCCGTCCTGGTCCATATCAATTTTCCCGACGCTGCCGATGAGGAAGACCTGCAGGAGTTTACCGAACTGGTAAATTCCGCCGGCGCCGTGCCCGTGGCAACCATCACCGGCACGCGATACAAGCCGGAGCCGCGGTTGTTCGTCGGGCAAGGCAAGGCCGAAGAAATTCATGCCGCTGTACGCCGGCATGATGCAGACCTGGTGATTTTCAATCATGCATTGAGTCCCAGCCAGGAACGTAACCTCGAACGACTGTTTTCCTGTCGCGTGCTTGCCCGCACCGGGTTGATCCTGGACATTTTTGCCCAGCGCGCGCGTTCGTTTGAAGGCAAGCTGCAAGTCGAGCTGGCGCAATTACGTCATCTGTCGACCCGCCTGATACGCGGCTGGACCCACCTTGAACGGCAAAAGGGCGGTATTGGCCTGCGCGGTCCGGGTGAAACGCAGCTGGAGTCTGATCGCCGCATGCTGAATGCGCGGATCAAGGTCATCAATCGCCGGCTGGAAAAAGTGGAGCGACAGCGTGACCAGGGCCGTCGTTCACGGCAACGCGCCGAGGTGCCGACGGTATCGCTGGTCGGCTATACGAATGCCGGCAAGTCTACGTTGTTCAACGCCCTCAGCGGCGCGCACGCATACACGGCTGACCAGTTGTTCGCGACACTCGATCCGACCCTGCGTCGCGTCAAGGTGCAGGGCGTTGGCCCGCTGGTGCTGGCGGACACGGTCGGTTTTATCCGGCACTTGCCGCATGACCTGGTGGCGGCTTTTCGGGCGACCCTGGAGGAAACGCGCAAGGCGGATTTGCTGTTACACGTGGTGGATGCAAATGACGAGGAGCGGCATGCGCACATGGACCAGGTAAACGAGGTATTGCTAGAGATCGGTGCGGACCGCGTCCCGCAGATTCGGGTTTTCAACAAGATCGATCTCACCGGCGACGCGCCACGCATTGAATTCGATGCGGATGGCCAGGTCACCCGGGTGTGGGTGTCCGCCATGACCGGTGCCGGACTCGATAAACTGGCCGAAGCGTTGACCGAACACTTCGGGGGCAGCCAGGTCCATGGCTGGTTGCATTTGTCACCATCGGGCGGCGCTACGCGCTCCGCCTTGTACAATATCGGCCATGTCCTGTCCGAGCGCGTTGACGAGGATGGCAGCTGGTGGCTGGAAATCTGCATGGCACAGCGAAATATCGATCGACTGGTCCGTGAATCAACGGGTGATTGTCGCTTTCACTTGTCAGATGGGGATGATTTTGTTGCGGAAGCTGCGCAAGCTTTCTAAACTTGCCCTTTCGTAATTGTGTGCGTGTGATGGAGTTACACGCCAACAGGCAGGTCTGACTGGAGTTAATGTATGGCTTGGAATGAACCGGGTGGAGACAACCGCGACCCATGGGGCGGCAAGGGCGGTAATGACGGCCCACCTGATCTGGACGAGGTGGCGCGCAAAATGCGCGACCGCATGAACAGTCTCTTCGGCGGCGGCAAGGGCGGCAAGGGCGGCAAGGGCGGCAACTGGGTTGGCAAGAATCCCCTGAATATCGGCCTGATTGCGGTACTCGCGATCGTTGCCTGGGTGCTGTCCGGTATCTATATCATCGAGCCGGCCGAGCGCGGCGTCGTGCTGCGGCTGGGCAAGTTTTCCAAAATCACCGGCCCCGGGCCGCATTGGTACCTGCGTGGTATCGAGCGCGTGGACAAGGTCGATGTCGACAACGTGCGTACCATAACGCACAAGGCAAAGATGCTGACCAAGGATGAAAACATCATCCAGGTCGAACTTGCGGTGCAATACCAGGTGAGGGACGCACAGAACTACCTGTTCAAGGTGCGGGAACCCGATTATACCCTGCAGGAAGCGACGGAAAGTGCGCTGCGCGAGGTGGTCGGCAGCATTACGATGGATAATTTTCTCAGTGGTGGCCGTGGCGAGATCGTGCGGCAGACCGAAGAGCTGACCCAGCAAATTCTCGACCGCTACGTGACCGGCCTGATCCTCACCAGTGTCAACCTGCAGGACCCGCAGCCGCCGGAAGAGGTGCAGGGTGCATTTGAGGACGCCATCAAGGCGCAGGAAGACGAAGTGCGTTACAAGAACCAGGCGGAGGCCTATGCGCTGGACATCCTGCCCAAGGCGCGTGGTGATGCCGAGAGTATGCGTGAAGCCGCCAATGGTTATCGCGAGCAGGTAATTGCGAAGGCGCAAGGCGATAGCAGTCGTTTCCTGCAAACACTGAAGGAGTACGAGAAGGCGCCGGGGATCACCCGCAAGCGCCTTTACCTGGAGACCATGGAGCATGTGCTGGCCAATAACAACAAGGTGCTCATGACAGTAAAGGACGGCAACAACCTGATGTATATACCGCTCGACAGGCTGATGGAAGGCAAGGCCGCTGTCCGCCAGGCGCCGGATGACAGCAGCCAGATCGATATGGCCCCGGAAACGACAGGCAGGGATTCGCCACGGCTGCGCAGCAGTTCGCGCGAAGGAGGGGCACGCTGATGGCCTCGAAATTATTCATATCCCTGATCGTAGTGGGCCTGCTCATCGGCCTCAGTTGTATTTTCATCGTGGACGAGCGCGAGCTGGCTATCAAGTTCCAGCTCGGTGAGATCGTACGCTCGGAATATACGCCTGGCCTCCACTTCAAGGCGCCCTGGCCGATCAACAACGTGGCCAAGTTCGACAAGCGCATCCTGACGCTGGACACACGGCCCGAGCGGTTTCTCACCGGTGAAAAGAAAAACGTTTCGGTGGACTTTTTCGTCAAATGGCGCATCAAGCAACCGGAAATATTTTACACATCGTTCATGGGTGACGAACGCCAGGCCGGTCTGCGCCTGTTGCAGATCATCAAGAACGGCCTGCAGCTCGAGTTCGATAAACGTACCATCAGGCAGGTGGTGTCGGGCGAGCGCGCCCAGATGATGGAAGACCTGACCGTGCAGGGTAATAATGAAATGTCGCAGTTCGGCGTCGAGATAATGGACGTCCGGATCAAGCAGATCGAGTTGCCCGCGGATGTACGGAATTCGGTGTACCAGCGCATGCGTGCCGAACGCGAGCGTATTGCCAAGGAGCACCGTGCCGAGGGCCAGCAGGTTGCAAAACAGCTGCGCGCCATCGCCGATCGCGACCGTACTGTCATTCTTGCCGAGGCCGATCGTGATGCAGAGACCACGCGTGGCGAGGGGGATGCGCGCTCGACGCAGATTTACGGCGAAGCCTACGGCCAGAACGAGGAATTCTACGAATTTTACCGGAGTATGAATGCCTACCGGACTGCGTTTTCCGGCCAGAATGATGTGATGGTGCTGGAGCCGGACTCGGATTTCTTTAAATACTTCGGCAGTGATGTCGGTAAATAATTACGCCGGTTTTCGCGATCGGTTGACTGGTTATACCCCGGGTACTGTACCCGGGGTTTTTTGCGGTTAATGGTTGTGATCTGGGGGGATTTCCTGGCGGCGCTGGCACTGGTGCTGGTAATCGAGGGCATTATTCCTTTTGTCAACCCGGGTTCGTTGCGCCGCATGCTGGCTACCGTTTCGCAACTCGATGACCGCTCGTTGCGGATCGCCGGGCTGGTGAGCATGATACTGGGCCTGGTCATGCTGTATATCGTGCGCTAGGTACTGAATAGTGACGTGTACACCGGCAGGATTTTCAGAAATCGGTGAAAGCTGCGACCGGATAACGCCTGTCATTGCGAGTCTGGCAAGGCGATCTGACGGTTTGTAAGCTGTTGCCTGGAAAATGCTTCGTTACCTTGTTCCTCGCAATGACGAGACAGCGGAATTTCCCTGATTTGCAGGAACGGGCTTTGCCCGCAGACATTTGGCCGCCGGGGTGGCGTCTGCGATTAACCATTGGGTTTATTTATTCGGAATTATGAGCGCTGAGGACAAATGGCTGTTGCCGGAAGGGATTGAAGAAGTCCTGCCGCCCGAGGCGTGGCGGCTGGAGTGTGCGCGGCGCGAGTTGCTCGACCTGTATTCGCGCTGGGGTTACGAATTGATCATTCCGCCCTTTATAGAGTACCTGGAATCATTGCTGACCGGCAGTGGCAATGACCTGGATCTGCAGACGTTCAAGATTACCGATCAATTAACCGGGCGCTTGATGGGGCTGCGGGCGGACATGACCCCGCAGGCGGCGCGTATCGATGCACACCCGCTGCGACGTGATGCACCGTCACGCCTGTGTTACATGGGTACGGTCCTGCGGACCCGGCCAGATGGTTTCGGCGGTTCACGCAGCCCCCTGCAGGTAGGCGCGGAACTGTTTGGCCACGCCGGTCCCGGGAGTGATGTCGAAATACTGTCCATGGTGCTGGAGACGCTGGCGCTGCTGGAGATCTCCGATGTGCATCTCGATCTTGGCCATGTCGGGATTTTCCGCGGCCTGGCACGGGATGCCGGTTTGACGGTCACGCAGGAAAACGCGCTGTTCGACGCGCTGCAACGCAAGGCGGCCGCCGAGATCAGGGAGCTGCTGGACGAGTGCATCAGGGATGACGGTCAGCGCCGCCGGCTGGCTGCACTGGCCGGCATGAATGGCGGGGCGGGTGTGCTGGCGCGTGCCCGCGAGGAACTTGCAGGTGCCGGGAAAAGCGTGCACGAGGCACTGGATGATCTGCAGGTTATTTCGGAACAGTTGCAGCAACGCCAGCCCGGACTGGCCCTGAATTACGATCTCGCGGAGTTGCGCGGTTATGCCTACCAGACCGGTATGGTGTTCGCCGTGTTCGTGCCGGGTTGCGGGCGGGAAATAGCGCGCGGCGGGCGCTATGATGCGGTCGGCGAAATATTCGGACGCGCCAGGCCGGCAACCGGGTTCAGCACCGATCTGAAGACGCTCGTTGATCTCAGTCGGCGGGATTTCGTTACGCAGCAGGGCGCAGTGCTGGCGCCGGCCGGGAATAATCCGGCCATGCTGGCGGCCGTTGCACAGCTACGCGCTGACGGTGAGCGGGTTATTTGTGCCTTGCCGGGCCAGTCGGACAGCCCTGCGGACATGGGGTGTGAACGTGTGCTGGTCGCAGAAGCCGGCAAATGGGTCGTGAACCGGCCTGACTTCTGATTTGGGAAAAACATAGCCACAGAGTTCACAGAGTACACAGAGAAAATATATTCAAATCCGTTCCGATTGATTCCCGTAAACCGATGCCAGCGTTAACGAAATCGAGAATTGTTGCAGATTTGATATTCTCTGTGACCTCTGTGTGCTCTGTGGCGGATTTTAATTACTATCTAGAGAGTAAATACATGGGCAAGAATGTAGTGGTCATCGGCACCCAGTGGGGTGATGAAGGCAAGGGCAAGGTGGTTGACCTGCTGACCGACGGGGTGGCGGCGGTGGTGCGATTCCAGGGTGGCCACAATGCCGGTCATACGCTGGTTATCGACGGCACCAAGACGGTGTTGCACCTGATACCGTCGGGAATACTGCGCGACAACGTTCTGTGCCTGATCGGTAACGGCGTCGTGCTGTCGCCGGCAGCGCTGCTGGAAGAGCTGGCGATGCTGGAGGAGGCCGGGGTGCCGGCACGCACACGGCTAAGGATCAGCGAATCATGCCCGTTGATACTGCCTTACCATATTGCCCTGGACCAGGCGCGCGAGGCCGCACGCGGCAAAAAGGCCATCGGGACAACCGGGCGCGGCATAGGCCCGGCTTACGAAGACAAGGTGTCGCGGCGTGGTTTGCGCCTGGGCGAGTTGCTGGATCCGGCGCATTTTACCGAGCGCCTGCGCGAGGTGATGGAATATCACAACCATGCACTGGTGCACTATTTCAAGGCCGACCCGGTGGATTATGAAGCGGTGCTGGACGAGGCGCTCGCGCAGGCCGGGCAGATCGAACCCATGGTGGATGATATTCCGGGGCTGCTGCATCGCATGCGGCGTGAGGGCAAGAACATCATGTTCGAAGGTGCGCAGGGTGCCTTGCTGGATATCGACCATGGCACCTATCCGTACGTGACCTCTTCCACGACCACCGCCGGCGGTGCGGCAAGCGGCAGCGGCGTCGGTCCGCGTCATCTTGATTACATCCTGGGTATCGTCAAGGCTTACACCACGCGGGTCGGGGCCGGCCCGTTTCCAACCGAGTTGTTTGATGATGATGGCCGGTACCTGGGCGAGAAAGGTCACGAGTTCGGTGCCACCACCGGGCGGCAGCGGCGCTGCGGCTGGCTGGACACCGTGGCGTTGCGGCGATCGCTGGATATCAACAGCGTGACCGGCATGTGCATCACCAAGCTGGATGTGCTGGACGGTCTGGAGACGCTGAAAATTTGCGTGAGTTATAAATTCAATGGCGGCAGTGTCGAAAACCCGCCGGTCGGTGCCGACCTGATCGAGCAGTGCGAACCGGAATATATCGAGCTGCCGGGCTGGTCCGAAAGTACCGTGGGCGCGAAGCGTTTTTCAGACCTGCCGGCAAACGCGCAATCCTACCTGCGCAGGATCGAGGAACTGTGCGAGACGCCGATCGCGATTATTTCGACCGGCCCCGACCGTGACGAAACCATCATCCTGCAGAATCCCTATGAGTAGTTGGCGGTCGTGTTGCGGGTTGCCGGGAATAACCGGCAGGGAAAATGGTGCCGAGGAGAGGACTTGAACCTCCACGGGGTTACCCCCACTAGCACCTGAAGCTAGCGTGTCTACCAATTTCACCACCTCGGCCGTGACGTGGTACAGCGTGAAGCTGCCTGGAGAGCCGCGAACTCTACCGCCTGATATTTAACTTGTCAATTTGCCCGTTCGAATTGCACTATAACGTACCTGTAGCCACATCAATCAAACACTATGTCTAAAAAGAAAAAAGTATCCGCCAGCCGCCGCAAGCCTGATCCGCATGCGCAACGCGAGGCCCATCGGTATGACAAGCCCATCGCCAGCCGCGAATTGATACTCGAGGTGATCACCGAGGCGGACCGCCCGCTGAAGCAGGACGAGCTGGGCGCGATGCTGGGTATCGCGGGTGACGACGACGTCGAGGCCCTGCGCCGCAGGCTCAAAGCCATGACGCGCGATGGCCAGCTGGTCCGCAACCGGCGCAACTGCTATGCACTGGCGGACCGGTTTGACCTGGTGCAGGGCAGGGTGATCGGACACCAGGACGGCTTCGGTTTCCTGGTGCCGGATGACGCCAGTGATGACGTCTACCTGTCCGCGCGGCAGATGCGCGGCCTGTTTCACGATGATCGGGTCATGGTGCGCATTACCGGCCTCGACCGGCGCGGGCGGCGTGAAGGCGACGTTGTCGAAGTGCTTAAACGCAATACGCACAGCGTGGTCGGGCGCTTCTTCAACGAGCGTGGCGTACAGTTCGTCAGTCCCGACAACAAGCGCCTGCCGCTCGATATTGCGATCCCGACCGGCGAGGAGAACAACGCCGCGCATGGCCAGATCGTATCGGTCGAAATCATCGAGCAACCCTCGCGGCGCTCGCCGCCGGTGGGCCGCGTGGTCGAGGTGCTTGGCGACCACATGGCGCCGGGTATGGAAATCGATATCGCGATACGCAGCCATGATGTGCCGCAGGCCTGGCCGTCCGCCGTGGAACAGGAGATCAGCGGCCTCGATGAAGCAGTCCCGGAACAGGCAAAGCGCGATCGCGAGGACCTGCGGGATATACCGCTGGTTACCATCGATGGCGCGGATGCGCGGGATTTCGACGATGCCGTTTACTGTGAAAGGACAGAGGGCGGCTGGCGCCTGCTGGTGGCGATTGCCGATGTGTCGCATTACGTTAAACCGGGCACCGCGCTGGATGGCGAGGCGTTCGAGCGCGGCAACTCGGTGTATTTCCCCGAGCGTGTAATCCCCATGTTGCCGGAGGTGCTGTCCAACGGATTGTGTTCGCTGAACCCCGACGTAGACCGTTTGTGCATGGTGTGTGAAATCATTTTCAAGCGTGACGGCAGCATGGTCCGGTCACGCTTCTTTAACGGGCTGATGCGTTCACATGCACGCCTGACCTATAACGAAGTGGCTGCCATCCTGGTCGAGCGTGATGACAAGGCCCGTAAACGGCGCGCTGCCCTGGTGCCGCACCTGGAGGAGTTGTACAGCCTGTACCAGGCGCTGCGTCGCTGCCGTAGCAAGCGCGGGGCAATCGACTTCGATAGCCGGGAAACCCGCATCGTGTTCGGCGCGGACCGCAAAATCGAACGTATCCTGCCAGTGGTGCGTAACGATGCGCACAAACTGATAGAAGAATGCATGATTGCTGCGAATGTGGCCGCTGCGCGATACCTGCAGCGACACAAGATGCCGACATTGTACCGCGTGCATGCTACGCCGGCGGGCGACAAGGTGACGGACCTGCAGGAATTTTTAAACGAACTGGGCCTCGGCCTGCGCGGCGGCAGCAAGCCTGCTGCGCGCCATTATGCGGCCGTGCTGGAACAGGCGGCGGGGCGGCCGGATGAGCACCTGATCAATACCGTGTTGCTGCGCTCCATGCCGCGCGCGGAATACAGCCCGGACAATATCGGTCACTTCGGCCTGGCGCACGAGGACTATGCACACTTTACCTCGCCCATCAGGCGTTACCCGGACTTGCTGGTGCACCGGGCAATCCGCCACCTGCTGGCCGGTCAGCACGCCGACAGCTTCACTTACGGCCATGCCGATATGCTGGGATTCGGCGAGCACTCTTCCACCACGGAGCGACGTGCGGATGATGCCACGCGCGATGCCATCGACTGGCTGAAATGCGAGTACATGCTGGACAAGGTAGGCGAGACCTATGCCGGGATTATCACCGGCACCACATCATTCGGTATCTTTGTCGAGTTGCAGGACATTTACGTGGAAGGCCTGGTGCATGTCACGGCGCTCGGCAATGACTATTATCATTTCGACCCGACCCGTCACTGGTTGATGGGTGAACGCACCAACCGGATCTTCCGACTGGGCGATCCGGTTAGCATCAAGGTGGTGCAGGTCAACCTTGACGAGCGCAAGATCGACTTCGAGCTGAATGAAAAGAAGACGGGCAAGGGCAAGAAACAACACAAGCGTGCGGGCAAGTCCGCAGCGAGCCGGGGGAAGAAACGGGCAAGGGCAAGAAACAACAAAAGCGCGGCCGCAAGTCCGCAATCAGGCGCAAGTCACGCGGATAGCGGTGTAGACACGGCCGCCTGATGACTGACAAGCAGGTAATCTATGGCTGGCACCCGGTCAGCAAGTTGCTGGAGCGCAATCCCGGTAATGTCACGGCCCTGTTGCTTGCGGCGGGCAATGACCGGCGTGCGACAGGCCTGCTGGCGGTTGCCGAAGCGGCCGGTATCCGGGTGGACAGAATGCCGCGCAGGGAACTGGACCGCTTGTACCCGGATGTCACGCACCAGGGTGTGATTGCGGTATTGCGCACGGCTGCGCAAACGCTGACGGACAAGCAACTGCCCGGGTTCCTGGAAGGTTTGCAAGCGCCGGCATTCCTGCTGGTGCTGGATGGTGTGCAGGACCCGCATAACCTGGGGGCCTGCCTGCGTACCGCGGACGCCGCCGGCGTGCAGGCCGTAATCATCCCGCGCGACCGCTCGGCCGGTATTACCCCGGTGGTGCACAAGGTGGCCTGCGGCGCGGTCCAGACAGTGCCGGTGTTTACGGTCACCAACCTGGCGCGGACGCTGCGCATGCTGAAGGAGGCGGGTATCTGGCTGTACGGCGCCAGCGACCAGGCGCCGCAGGACGTTTACACGACTGACCTGAGCGGGCCGCTGGCGATGGTGCTGGGCGGCGAGGGGAGCGGGTTACGCCGGCTGACTGCGGAATTATGCGACTACCGGGTGGCTATCCCGATGGCCGGGGTAGTCGAAAGCCTCAATGTCTCGGTCGCCGCAGGGGTGCTGTTGTTCGAGGCCTGCCGCCAGCGGCTACAGGCTGATCAGGACTAAATAATCCATCTAAACAATAACCTGCAGGAGCGCCTGGCAGGCGCTCCTGCAGCGAATATTGCATCCGCAGCGGCCCTCACGTAGAATGCGCCAGCTCTAACAATTTGATTATTAACTCCTTGCCTGTTGCATAGACAGCAGGCTGCCAATCCACGAGGGGTCTTTGATGAGACATTATGAAATAGTGTTTCTGGTCCACCCTGACCAGAGCGAACAGGTACCCGCCATGATTGAACGCTATCGTACTGCGATCGAAGCAGACGGTGGCGCCATTCACCGACTGGAAGACTGGGGCCGACGTCAACTGGCCTACCCGATTCAAAAACTGCACAAGGCGCATTATGTGCTGATGAATATCGAGTGCGGCACGGCCGTGCTGGAAGAACTCAACAGTTCATTCCGCTTTAATGACGCGGTTATTCGCAACATGGTGGTCAGCCGCAAGGAAGCCGTTACGGAACCGTCGCTGCTGGTGAAGAAGCCGGAAGAGAGACGCGAACGCGAGCCGTCGGCAACACCGGCTGACGATACCGCTGACAGCGTGCCGCAAGAGGCCGCGAAAGCTGCAGCGACTGACGCTGCCCCGGCCGCAGAGCCGGCTCCAGCCGCAGAGCCTGCACCAGCCGCAGAGCCGGCACCAGCCGCAGAGCCTGCACCAGCCGCAGAATAATCAACGGATATCGATACACAGAGGAATTACCATGGCCCGCTATTACCGTCGACGCAAGTTTTGCCGCTTTACTGCGGAAGGTACCAAGGAAATCGATTACAAGGACCTGGCCGTCCTGAAACAGTATGTTTCCGAGACCGGCAAGATCGTGCCAAGCCGCATTACCGGCACCAAGGCAAAATATCAGCGGCAGCTGTCCACCGCGATCAAGCGTGCGCGTTACCTGTCGCTGCTGCCGTACTGTGATTCACACTAGGCCGCTGCATTTGTAGCTGGAACCTGTTGGAAACCGCCTGTGAACCGGTGCCATGAAGGCGCTGGCTGAATACATCGTCAGGGGTCGCTGGCAGGCGGTACTGGTTGCCGCCCTGAGCGGCTCGATGTCATTCATGCTGCCGCCATTCAGCACCGTGCTGAATTACCTGGCGGCCGCGACCGTGGCGCTGGTCACGTTGCATATTGGCAAGCTGCAGGGGTTGCAGGTGCTGTTTATAGCCGCTGCAATCAGCGTGCTGTTTTATCAGCTGTTTGGCATGCAGTCTGCGGTCGTTGCCATCATGATCGTGCTGCTATGGCTGCCGTGCTGGGCGCTGGCCGCCGTTCTGCAGCAGACCCGGCAGCTCGGGAACGTACTCAAGGCGGCGGTCCTGTTCGGCGCCATTCTGTTACTGGCGGTGTACGGGGTATTCGGCGATCCGGTGCCCTGGTGGGTCGAGCGGCTGCAGACCATAAAGGTATTGCTGGAACGCGCCGGGCTGTCGATGACGGACCTGTCGGATGAGAAGCTGTTGCGGGATGTGGCGGCACTGCTGACCGGGCTGGTGCTGGCATCGTTGCTGATCGGTGTACTCAGCAGCCTGTTGCTGGCGCGCTGGTGGCAGTCGGTACTGGTGCATCCGGGCGGTTTCAGGGATGAATTTTGTGGACTGCGACTGGGGCATGCCGCCGGACTGCTCACATTGTGCGCCATGCTGGCTTCGCGCTTTGTCAGCGGGAGTGCCGGCGAGCTGGTTGCGCAGCTTGCGCTGATTATGCTGGTGCCCTACCTGTTGGTCGGGCTCGCTGTGATACACAGCATTGTCCGGCAGACCGGGCGCAGTACTGCCTGGTTGGCGACGGTCTATGTCCTGCTGGCACTGTTGCCGCAAGCAACGCTGTTGCTGGCGGGCGGGGGCTTGCTGGACACATGGGTCGATTTTCGCCGGCTTGTGGCGGCGAAAGGGGACAGTACCTGACGATAAACGAGTATTAGACAGAGGTTGTAACAATGGAAATCATCCTGCTTGAAAAAATCGAGAACCTGGGCGCCATGGGTGACAAGGTTAAAGTCAACCCCGGTTTTGCCAGGAATTACCTGGTGCCGAAGGGCAAGGCGAAGCCTGCGACCGCGGAAAATATTGCCGAGTTCGAGGCGCGTCGCGCCGAACTTGAAAAGGCCGCCGCAGAGGGGCTGGCCGCTGCCGAGTCGCGTCGTGACCAGCTTGAAGGTAAAGCATTCAATATCACCGCAAAGGCCGGTGAAGAGGGCAAATTGTTCGGTTCGATCGGCACCGCTGACATTGCCGATGCGGTCAAGGAGTCCGGCGTTGAAATCGAGCGAAACGAAATTCGGCTGCCAGATGGCGCATTCCGCCAGGCGGGTGAATTTGAAGTACTGGTACACCTGCACACCGATGTTAATGCAACAATAAAGTTAACAATTACGGCTGAATGATAACGGTTGACATCGGTAGTCATCGCAAGCTCTTGTAACTGAATCAGTATGCAGCAGGCACTTGAAAGTGCCTGCTGCATTTCTGCACGGAACGCATAAATGACACCGCAAAACAAGAGTGTCATCGTTTGGTGTTTGTGATATTTATAGGGCATCGCAGGCATGGTTAATTTTCTCCTTCCGGTATCTTGAAAGTACATGGCCGAAACACTTCGTTCCGCAGACGTCATTCATGCAGAAACGGAAGCACTCAAGGTGCCGCCGAATTCGCTGCAGGCTGAACAGGCCGTTCTGGGCGGCCTCATGCTGGATAACAATGCATGGGATACAATTGCCGATGTTGTCAACGAGGAAGATTTCTACCGGCGTGACCATCGCCTGATTTTTCGAGCCATTGCCCAGCTCGCAGAGCAGAATAATCCGCTGGATGCCGTCACCCTGTCCGAGTGGCTGGACCAGAACAGCTTGCTGGATGATGTCGGCGGCTTGTCCGCGCTGGGTGCGCTTGCGCAAAATACGCCCAGTGCCGCGAACATCAAGGCCTATGCCGATATCGTCCGTGAAAAATCGGTTATGCGTCAGCTCATTGACGTTGGTAACCAGATCGCCAACAGCGGTTTCCAGACGGAAGGCCGCGATTCCAGTGCCCTGCTCGATAATGCCGAGAAACTGGTATTCGATATTGCAGAACATGGCAAGCGCGGCAAGCGTGGTTTCAGGAATATCCGCGGTTTGCTGGCCGCTGCTGTTGACCGCATCGACATGCTGTTCCAGCAGGATGACGCGATCACCGGTGTGTCGACCGGGTTTACCGACCTGGACAACATGACAGCCGGTTTGCAGCCGTCAGACCTGATTATCGTGGCAGGCAGGCCTTCCATGGGGAAAACCACGCTGGCGGTAAACTTTGCCGAAAATGCGGCCATCAAGCACCAGGTGCCGGTTGGAATTTTCAGTATGGAAATGCCCGGCGAGCATCTGGCGTTGCGCATGATGTCCTCGCTGGGCCACATCGACCAGCACAAGATCCGCACCGGCAAGCTCGAAGACGATGACTGGCCACGGCTGACCTCTGCCGTAAGCCTGCTCGACAGCGCACCGATTTTTATTGACGATACGCCGGCCCTGAACCCGATGGAGCTGCGTGCACGGGCACGACGACTGAAACGCGAACATAATCTCGGGCTAATCGTAATCGATTACCTGCAGCTCATGCAGGTGAGCAATACGCGGGAAAACCGGGCCACCGAGATATCCGAAATATCCCGTAACCTGAAGGCGCTGGCAAAAGAACTCGAGGTGCCGGTTATTGCCCTGTCGCAATTGAACCGCAGCCTGGAGTCACGTACTGACCGCCGGCCGGTCATGTCTGACCTGCGCGAGTCCGGCGCAATTGAGCAGGATGCCGATGTCATCATGTTTATCTATCGAGATGAGGTCTATAACGAGGAAAGTCCGCAAAAGGGACTCGCCGAAATAATCATCGGCAAACAGCGTAACGGGCCGATCGGCAAGTGCCTGCTGACCTTCCGGGGACAGTTTACCCGCTTCGAGAATTACGCCACTGAAAATTACTACGCAGGCAGTGATTTTGAATGACGCGACCGGCACGCGCGCGCATTGACCTGCAGTCGCTAAAGCATAATTTCCAGCGAGTTCAGCAAGCAGTACCCGGCAGCCAGGTTATGGCTATCCTCAAGGCCAATGCCTACGGGCACGGGCTGTTGCGTGTGGCTCAATCACTACCCGGGGCGGCGGCGTTTGGAATTGTCGACCTGGATGAAGGAATTGCGTTGCGCGAGGCAGGTTTTGACCAGCGCATTGTCCTGCTGGAAGGCTTGTTCGGTGCGGATGACATAGCCCTGATAAGCGGCTACCGGCTTGATATTGTCGTGCACCATGCCAGCCAGCTCGAAATGCTGGAGCAGGGCACCCTGACGCGATCTCTCGATGTCTGGGTCAAGCTGGATACCGGAATGCACCGTCTTGGCTTTGATCCCGCCGATACCGCAGAGATAGTCGCCCGTCTGCAAGCCATCGGCAATGTGGCGACCGTTCGTTACATGACCCATTTTGCCTGTGCCGACGATCCGGAAAACGAAACCACGCGTTTGCAGTATCAACGTTTCACCGCGGCACTCGGTACACTGGATGGCGAAACAACGCTGGCCAATTCGGCCGCCATACTCGCCTGGCCCGACACGCACGGTGACTGGGTGCGTCCCGGTATTATGCTTTATGGAGGCTCGCCGCTTGCCGGCAAGAGCGCGGCCGAACTCGACCTGCGGCCGGTAATGACCCTGACTACCCGCCTGATTGCGACCACGGCCTGTCGCCGGGGTGATGCCGTCGGCTACGGCCGGGACTGGATATGTCCCGAGGATATGCCGGTGGGCGTTGCTGCCATCGGCTATGGTGATGGCTATCCGCGCCATGCGGGAAACGGCATGCCGTTGCTGGTCAACGGCCGGCGGGCAGCGCTGATTGGCCGCGTATCGATGGACATGATATGTATTGATCTGCGCGGTCAGCCGAATGCGGCTGTCGGCGATGAGGTGGTGCTGTGGGGTGAAGGCCTTCCGGTCGAGGAGATTGCCGCGGGTGCCGGCTCTATTTCCTACGAACTCCTGTGCGGTATCAGCAGCCGGGTGACGTTCGATTACACGGCCTGACAGGTTTGTTTCCAGCGGTTATATTATTTTGTCAGTGCCCTGCCTGACGGGTGGCGGCTACGCGATGTGCCGGGTGCTGCTGGCAATCATTTGTTCGAATTCGGCAGCCGGCATGGGGCGCGCGATGTAATAGCCTTGTACGATGTCGCATTTCATCTTGCGCAGCAGATTGATATGCGTGCCATCCTCGACGCCTTCGGCGATGACCTCGAGGCCGAGGCTGTGCGCCATGGCGATGATGGCGGAGACAATAGCGGTGCCTTTTTCGCCCTTGTCCATATTTATAACGAAACTGCGGTCGATTTTCAGTTTATTGAGCGGTAGTTGCATCAGGTAGTTCAGTGATGAATAGCCGGTGCCAAAATCATCCAGTGAAGTTTGCAGGCCCATCGACTGGATTTTCTGCAAAGTATTGATGGCGAGCTCGGGGTCTTGCAGGATACTGGTTTCAGTCAGTTCGACTTCCAGGTACTTGGGGTCATAGCCGGTTGCATGTATGGTCCGGTTGATGAGTCCTTCCAGGTCGTGACCGCAAAAGTGGACCGCCGAGATGTTGATGGCCATGACCGTAGGCTGGTTATATTTTCTCATCCATTGATGTGCCCTGACACAGATATCGCGTATCAGCCACTCGGTAATGGGTATGATCAGACCGTATTCCTCGGCAATTGGAATAAATATATCGGGCGGCACCATGCCGAGTTCTTCATCGTTCCAGCGCAGCAGGCATTCGGCCCCGGTGATCTGTCCACTCTCCAGCGATACCTGCGGCTGGTAATGCACTTCGAGATCATTGTTATCGACCGCATGCCGCAGTTTGCTTTCGATTTTCAGCTTGAACAGCGATTCCTCGTTCAGTTTGCTGGAGAAGTACTTGTAGTTGTTGCGCCCCGATTTCTTGGCATGGTACATCGCGATGTCTGCATTTTTCATCAGGTCGTCTGCGTTGATGCCGTCGTTCGGGAAGAGTGCGATGCCGATACTGGTGCTGATATACAGTTCCTGCTTGTTGATGATGAATGGTTCCGCCATCAGTTCGAGTACGCGGCGGGCAACTTTCTGTGCATCCGCTGATCCCGTGGTGCGTGGCAGCAGGATCGTGAACTCGTCGCCCGCCAGGCGCGCCATAACGCTGTCATTCATGTCCGCCAGGGAGTGGGAAATGACATCGGTTTCCCGCAAACAGGCTGACAGGCGATCAGCGAAGCCTTCCAGCAGCTTGTCGCCGACAATATGACCGAGGGTATCGTTGATACGCTTGAAATTGTCCAGGTCAAGGAACAGGATTGAAAGTTCCTGCGAATTGCGCCGTGCTTCGGCCGTTGCTCGCTTCAGATAATCCTTGAACATCAGGCGGTTCGGCAAGCCGGTGAGGCTGTCGTGGTAAGCGACATAGCGAACCTGTTCGTGGTAGTGATTCAGGTTCTCGCCCATCTCCTTGAACGTATTGGCCAGGTCGCCGATTTCATCCCGGGTGTTGACGTTGATCGGCACCAGCAACTGGCCGCGGCCCATCTCTTTCGCCGCCTTGCTGAGCTTCTGGATGGGCTTGATCAATAGTGTCTTCAATACGCCGAACAGGAACGCGATGGTCAGCAATATCGCGACGCAGGCGATCACCGTGACCGATCTGCCAAGGGTGAAACTCTTCGCGGCCAGCTCATTTTCCGGGTACACCGCAATGGCATACAACCAGTCATCCAGCTTGATGGCCTGGTAATGTGCATCCTCGTTCCTGTAGAGTGCATCTACCTGGATATTGTGATTTGCAGAACTTGTCCAGTTTCCTGAACAGTTCAGGATCAACATTGCCTCCCAGGCTCGATCTGTTCGGATGAAACAGGATGGTGCCGCGGGAGTCCGTAATGAAGACGTTGCCGCTTTGGCCGACTTTCAGGTTCTTTGATTGCCTGTCCAGAAAGTCGAGATCGATCGTCAGCATCAGGTAGCCATGCAGCTTCCTTTCATCACCTTCGCCGCTAGTACTGTCCCTGATGAACATCAGCGGCTTGCTGGTGAACAGGGCCGGCTTGTTGTTGTCCTGGTTGTTCATGAAGGTGGTGTAAATTGCACTGTCTGATTTGCTTGCCTCGATAAAGTAGCTGCTGGCTGACTCATCGTTTGTGGTGTTGACGACATCACCGATTACCGAGCGCAGCATTTCCCGGCCATTCGGTGAAATAATCCGGATTTCGTAATATTCGGGGTAAGCCAGCTGATAATTGAACAGCAGGTCGAGAACATCCTGCTCGATCAGGGCGCGTTTCTTCGCTGAATATGTCGTTACATACTTCTTTACCAGCTCGGTACTGGCGAATAAACTGGCATTCGCGCGCGCGGTTTGTAACTGGGCCTCGTTGTGGAAACGGATTTGTTCCAGCAGGGTCGTGACCTGGTCCTGCGTGCGGTCACGTGCGTCGTCCATTAACAATGCATAGGCCGTCCAGCCGAGCACCAGGATAGGCAGAACGATAAGCGGCACCAGTAATGAGAGAATCTTGTTCTGAAGGCGCAAGTGCGATTCCTGTGATTTAGGACTTTTCCGTTATCAATCTATCAGTTAGGCGGCGATTGCCGGAAAAGCTTTAGTCGTTTGCCGATGAGCGTTCGGGAGATAATGGAATGAATCAGGAAAACAACAAGATAGCGGCGCAACAGCAAATGCTTCGCGTGCCGTTTTTCTGACGCGGACGGGAACTCTTGGCCAGGCCAAAAATTATTTTCACCTGCAGTGCCTGTGGCGCTGAAGCCCCGCAATGGGCCGGTCAATGCGGCGAATGCGGGGGCTGGAACACGCTGTCCGAGGCTGTGGCCGCGGCCAAGGTTTCACCCGGCCGCTTCACGGCCTATAGCGGTGGCAGCGGGTCACAGGTCACGCCCCTGAGTGCCGTCCACTCCGATGCGCATATTCGTAACTCGGTCGGGTTGCAGGAACTCGACCGGGTGCTGGGCGGCGGGCTGGTTTCAGGCTCTGTCGTCCTGATTGGTGGCGACCCGGGGATCGGAAAATCGACACTGCTCTTGCAGGTACTTGCCGCCCTGTCTGACAAGCTTGCCTCGCTGTATGTAACCGGTGAAGAATCCCTGGAGCAGATCTCACTGCGTGCAGATCGGCTGGACATCGATGGCAGCCACATCCGTCTGCTCTCCGAAACCTCGGTTGAACGCATTCTTGCCGTGGCTGCCAGGGAGCAGCCGCAGGTCATGGTGCTGGACTCGATACAGACACTCTTTACCGAGCTGCTGCAATCAGCGCCCGGTTCGGTTGCGCAGGTCAGGGAAAGCGCGGCGCAACTGGTGCGTTTTGCGAAGCGCTCGGGCGTGGCAATGTTCCTGGTCGGACATGTCACCAAGGAGGGTACGCTGGCAGGCCCGCGTGTACTGGAGCACATGGTCGATACCGTCCTGTACTTTGAAGGTGACCCGGGAAATCGTTACCGGATTCTGCGTGCGATCAAAAACCGTTTCGGTGCCGTCAATGAACTGGGTGTGTTCGCCATGACCGGAAACGGGTTGAAAGAAGTGCGTAATCCGTCGGCTATCTTTCTCTCCAGGCACGAAACAGCGGTGCCGGGCAGCGTGGTGATGGTTGCCTGGGAGGGTACCCGGCCGATGCTGGTCGAGGTGCAGGCGCTGGTCGACCAGGGCCAGTCAGGTAATCCGCGCAGGGTAACACTGGGGTTGGAGCAGAACCGTCTTTCCATGCTGCTCGCCGTGCTGCATCGCCACGGCGGGCTGTTGCTTGCCGACCATGACGTCTTCGTCAACGTGGTGGGTGGTGTGAAGGTCAGTGAAACAGCGGCCGATCTCGCGGTGTTGCTGGCCGTGGTGTCGAGTTTTCGCGATACTCCGCTGCCGGAAAACCTGGTTGTATTCGGTGAAATCGGCCTGTCAGGCGAGCTGCGGCCGGTACCGAACGGACTGGAGCGTCTCAACGAAGCTGCCAAGCACGGCTTCAGGCATGCAATTATCCCGCTTGCCAACCAGCCGAAAAAGCCCGTGCAGGGCATGCATGTGGTAGCGGTCAGCAATTTGCAACAGGTGATCGAGGCCCTTGCAGCAGATTTCTAGGGGCCTTCGGGTTACAGCGCCGGGCTCGCTGCCGGACGCCTCGACCTGTCGAAGGCCAGGCCGGTGTGTTGCCGGAAATTAAACTGCTGCAGAAATAAGTAACGAGGGCGGAAGACAGGCAGCTATTGCGGCATTCAGGAGCATCCCGCATCCGCCCCGCTGTTATATATTTCACGTTTAAGGCGTAGATAGGATCCCGGGTATTCATTACGCAACTGTTCCAGGGCTGTACAGGCGGCTTCCTGCTTGCCCAGTGCGTGCAGGGAATTACTCAACTTGAGCAGGCCCTCCGCGGCTTTATTGTCCCTTGGGAAACTCTTGTAGAGAAGCATGAAACTGGAAGCAGCCTGCGAATAGTTTTGCTTGACGTAGTACGACATGCCCTGCCAGTAAATGGCGCTGGGCGCCTTCGAGTCATGCGGATGTAATTCAACAAATTCCGAAAATGCCTGGGTAGCCGTTGTGTATTCACCGAGTTGGAACATATTCATGGCAAATTTGTAGTGCTGCTCCGAAGTACCTTCCGGAAGAACGTTTATTTTCCGCTTCAGGGTTTCAGCACTTATCTCCGCGGAGGCCGGTTCCCCGGTTGTTTCGTCCCTGATCTCCCTCAGCCGCCGTACCGGGACGTAACCATCCCCGCCGGCATACTTGATACGAAACCATTTTCCGCCCTGCACGTAACCGTTGACCTCTACTTTACGTCCGGATGCAAGGCTCCTGAACCTGGAGGCATGCCATTGAGGTGATGTATAGATATCCGTTGGTTTTATGACGATGAAGTTACCCTGCATCGGCTTCACATGCTTGTTCGCATCGAAATTTTTACGGGTGAACTGCTTCTGGATTGTCGCGGCACCGGTATCCGCCAGTCCGGATTCCTCGTCCTCGTCCAGTCCCTTTATTACTTTTTTAACTGTCTCTGCGGGAGTTGTTTCCTCGCGAAGAATTTTTCTGCTGGTTGTGGCGCGCACCTGTAGATCGTCGCTCTCGAGTTCGATTGCAGCCAGGCGGGTTTTGGCGGTTCCGGTAGTTGCAAGGTCCGGTGCCTGCGCAGGTTCGGTGCGCGGTTCATCCTTATTCTTGTCTACGTTCGCAACGATTGTTTCTGTTTTGGAAGCGACCGGTGAGTCGGTCGACCTTTTGCTGACGGCACTGCTGACCGGGCTGGTGTTGTCCTCGTCGGCACGTTCAGCTGTCGCGATGGTATTTTCCATACTCGCGGAATTTTCCTGTGCCAGTTCTACCGGCGGAGTTTTTATTGCCGGTTTTGTTATGGTAGCGGGTCCATCGTCTCTCTTTTTTTGCACTGGTTTATTCGCGGCAGCAGGCGCAGCGCCAACGGTCGCTGCCTCTCGTTCGGTACGTTCGCCGGTTTTCACGGGCTCGGGCGGCGTTGGCTTCATATACACAATCTTTTCGTCAGTAGCCGGTTTGCCGGCTACGGTGATTTTACTCGGTGCCGGTTGCGGAGTTGCAGGCATGGTTTTGCCGGATGCCTGCTGCACCGGCTTTTCAGCCGGTTGCGTGGCGACGGTTGCCGGTGCAGTTGTTGGTCCATCACCGCTTTTCACGACGGCCGCCTGCTGCGCGACCGCGGTCGGTTCCGGAGCGGCCGGCTTGCCGGCGGCCTGTTTGACTTCTGGAACGGCGTCGGCCGCTACCTGTGACGCCGGCGTTTCAGGCTGCCAGGTTGCGGCGGTTGCCGGTGCAGCTTGCGGTCCGTCACCGGCTTTCCGGGCGGCCGCCTGCTGCGCGACAGTTGTTGGTTCCGGAGCGGACGGCTTGACGGTGGGCTGGCTGTCTTTTGGTGCAGTGTCACCGGCTACCTGCGACGCCGGTGTTTCAGGCTGCCAGGTTGCGGCGGTTGCCGGTGCAGCTTGCGGTCCGTCACCGGCTTTCCGGGCGGCCGCCTGCTGCGCGACAGTTGTTGGTTCCGGAGCGGACGGCTTGACGGTGGGCTGGCTGTCTTTTGGTGCAGTGTCACCGGCTACCTGCGACGCCGGTGTTTCAGGTCGCCATGAGGCGGCGGTGGACGGTGCAACTTGTTTGTCGGTGCCCGCAGTGCTGTCGGTTACCCGTTCTGTGACAGGTGCCGGTACCGGCGCGGTATTGTCGTTATCCTTTGAAGCAGGCACGCCGCTTACGGTCGTCACTGTTGCTGCCTGCATTGGGCCGGATGACGGTTGGTCTGTGCCGGCAGGTGATTCTTCCGTTTTTACGGCCGCTTCATGCGGTGTCGTGCCGCTTGTCGAGGCAGAAGCGGTTGTTGCCGTTGACACGGCAGAAGCGGTTGTTGCCGTTGACGCGGCAGAAGCAGTTGTTGCCGTTGACGCGGCATCAGTGTTTGTACCCGGTATTTGTCTTACCTCGGCCACGACTCGCGTTTCGGCGCTTTCAGCAGGCACGGGCTGACCGGATGACATTGCAGCAACTGCACCGGTCGTTTCCTCAACAACCGGGGCGGACTGGATTTCCGGTGCCGGGCCGGTTTTGGTGCCTGCCAGCGCGGGCGATGCCAGTGCCCTGCCGAGTAATGCCGACAATTCCGGGTGACCTTCCTGACGAGCAGCCAGCATTGGTGTCATGCCGCGGTTATTTGCAGTATCCGGCCTGGCGCCATGCTCCAGCAGAACCCTGCTGACACTCATGTGTCCTTTCAGCGCTGCTGCGAGGAGCGGTGTCGTGCCGTCCTCCAGGCCCAGGTTTACATCTGCGCCTTTGACTGCAAGTGCCTGGACAACCGGGTGATGTCCGTTCTGGGCTGCAATGAACAACGCAGTTGCTCCCTTGTATGCGAGCTTGTCCGGATATGCGCCTGCATCTATAAGGAGGTTCACGACGTTCACATAACCGCCCTGTGCCGCCATGAACAGGGGCGTGGCTTGATCTTCACGTGGAATATCCACGGTGGCGCCACGCTTGACGAGCAGGTCGACGATGTCCGTGTGACCGGTCGTAGCGGCAATGAGTAACGGTGTCGCGCCACGATAACCCAGCACGTTGACGTTGGCTTGGGCATTGAGCAGCAACGTGACGGTATCTGTGTGTCCTTGCTGTGCTGCCATGAACAATGCCGTGGTGCCATCATTCAGCTGGATATTTGCATCGACTCCCTGGCCGAGCAGTTTTGCTACCTTGGTGTTGTCGCCAACGGTGGCTGCCGTGACGAGCGTATTTTGATCGCCCATCTGCATCTGGGTAGCGCACCCATGCAGGCCTGCCAGCAACAGTGCAGGCATGATTACTGACCGGAAAAAATTATTATTTTGCAGTAATGAGAAAAAGGCTTGCCACAGTGAGGTACAGGAAACAGCCCGTTTTTCCGTGTGCATCCAACTCGCACCACGATCCATTACAAAACAACAGTAGTGACTTCGCATCAAAATAATCCCAATCGGTTCCTCAGGCAGCCTGACAACATTGCCTTGAGTACTGTGGCAAGATTTCAGCCGTGCGGCGGTGTTTTCGCCACTAGCAGGCTGTTGTTGTACTTGCCGTACATCATTCAACCATACTATGCGACATCTTTTATAACTTCCAGCCATCGAGCAATTATTGCCTTTGACAGGCGTCGAACCGGATGCCCGCGTAGTGGGCTGCGTTTCATTGCCGCAACCGTTACCAGGTATCGGGGTGCCCACAGGCGGCCTGCGTCAGGATTCTTAACAGGCAGGAATTTAAGCCCGATCCGCTCATTTTCGGAGTAAATAAAAGGGAATGTGTAACAACACTGGTGCACATTCCCGTCCAGTTCGTCAGGCGTGCAGGGTAATGGTGGCCGGATTCGTCCCGAAAACGTGGTCGCCGTAGTTTCAATATTGTCAGGTGTAACAATGTTGAAACAATGTCATTTGACCCGTTCCAGGTCGTTCGTGTACGCAATCGACATCACAAATATGTACTGCAAGCTATTGAAATATATGAATATAGATACAAAATAACCATTCTGGCCCCTGGCTGCGGGTGTCTTTGATTCATCAAATTGCGCGTGTCTGGAGCTTTGCCCGGCGAAAGAGTGTAAAGCGCGCTAATCACTTTTTGCAGGTTATTCATGGATAGCGCCAGAAAACACGACACTCTGGTAGATATCTTATTGTTTTGTTTATTGAATATTTCTGTTGGTACATTCCTTGCTGGTATTACGGTACCTGATTAAGGCATGACAATGGATGGTGTTATCGAAGCACGCCCTGCAAACCCTATTTAGTGGCTTCGCTTCAATAACGCATATCTCCGTGCAGACCTGGCATAACAGTCGGGTTCTACGTCGTCACTGCATTACTGAGGTTTTTAATTCCATTGAGTAAAAACGTTTTTGTTTGAGTGGACTGAGGAGAAAAAATGAAAAAGCAAACGAAACTGCTGACGGTGTCAGCACTGGCAATTGGCATCAGTTACGCCTGCGGCGTATCTGCCAACCCGACTAACAAGTTCAATTTCGGAGGTAGTCAACACAACGACGTAACTTCAACAGCCACAGCGAATGCCTATGGCGGCAGCGCGAGTGATGGTGGAGATGCTGACGGTGGTGAGGCAAGCGGTTCTAGCAATGCCACAAGCGGCAATAGCAACAGCAGTGATCAGGCCAACAGCAGTGCTGCTGAGTCCGATCAGGCAAACACCAATGGCACGACCCAGACCGATTCGGCCACGAGTAATCAGACCAGCACGGCCGGTGCCGGTGGTACAGGCGGCAACTCCACGGGCGGCGCTGGCGGCACGGCAACAGCCAACAGTGAGTCGTTCAACGATATCGTGGAAGTCATTTCCTACCAGACCCTGGAAGCCCAGATTACCGGTGCCAGCATCACGATTGGTGGTGCAACCGGCGGTAACGGTGCATCCGGTGGCCATGGCGGTCACGGCGGTGATGCCGATGGCGGTGACGGAGACCACGGCGGTGACGGCGGCACCATCACGACCAACGGCGATGCCAACGGTGGCGACGGCGGTGAAGGCGGTGCTGGCGGTTATGCCAAGGGCAAGGGTGACGCAGACGCCGGTTACGGCGGCAGCGGCGGCACCATCAGTGTCAGCGGCGGCGATGCCGATGGCGGTGAAGGCAGCTCGGGCGGCTCCGGCGGTTCGGCCACCGGCGACGGTAGTGCCAATGGCGGCTACGGCGGTGATTCAGTGGCCGGTAACGGCGGCAATGGCGGTAACGGCGGTACGCCGAACAACGGCACCAACGCTGCGGATGGCGGTAACGGTGGCGCTGGCGGTGCCGGTGGTACAAGCGGTAACGGCACGAATGTTGCTGATGGCGCAGACGGCGGTGCCGGTGGTACGACCGACAACGGCGGTAACACTGCCGATGGTGCTGCAGGCGGTAACGGTGCTGGCGGCGGTACGACCAACAATGGCGGCAACATCGCCAATGCGGGTGCCGGTGGTGCCGGTGGTGACGGTGGTACAGCAGGTGCAGGCGGTGGCGGCGGTGCTGGTGGTAACGGCGGTGACGCAACCGGTGGTGTGCTGACAACCGGTGCGGTTGACGTGACTACGGCTGCCGGTACGTTCGGCGGTATTGCCAACATCAACGTTTCTTCCGGGCTGTACAACGCGACGCTGGGTGGCGTATCCATTTCCGCTCATTCCAACGTCAACATCGGCAATTAAGCTGAACAGGAGAAGAGGTCATGAAATTCAAAACTCTACTTGTGAGTTCAGCCGTGTCGATGTGCATGTTCACAGCGACAGGTGCACAGGCTAACCCCGTTAATTCGTTCAATTTGTCTAACGGTGGCCAGGTCTATGAAGCACCTCAAGCGGCTGAAACTTTAAACGGTTACGTGGGGATGTCCGGTGGGCAGTCCAACACCGTCAATTCCACTGCAACAGCCAACGCCGATGGTGGTGAGGGCGGTAGCGGCGGAAGCGCCGATGGCGGCGACGCCACGGGCGATAGCACCTCCAGCAGCAACAATAACAACACCTCAGTCCAGACCAACGATGACGCTGTATCGGGCAACGGTGGTGGCGATGAAGGTGGTGATGGTGGTGATCTGGCAGACACCGGGTCGACTCAGACCAACGACAACACCACTGACCAGGGCAGCACTGCAGATAGCACCCAGAGCAGCGATAGCGGCGATGGTGGTTTCGGTGGTCACTCGGAGGGTGGTCTAGGTGGAACTGCCGAGGCCAACAGTGAGGCATTCAACACCATCAAGGAAGTCATTTCCTACCAGACGCTGGATGCGACTGTAACCGGTGAGTCCATCATCGATATCGGTGCTGCCTATGGCGGTGACGGTTATTCGGGCGGTGACGGCGGTGACGGCGGTCTTGCTGACGGCGGTGACGGCTATGAAGGTGGCGATGGTGGTGACATCGACACCTACGGCGATGCCAACGGCGGTCACGGTGGCGATGGCGGTGAAGGTGGAAAAGCCAAAGGCTACGGTAATGCCTACGGCAGCGAGGGCGGTGACGGCGGCATGATCACCACGACCGACGGCGATGCTGACGGTGGTGAAGGTGGTGCAGGCGGTTACGGCGGCTCTGTTGCAGCTGGTTCAGGTGATGCCAACGGCGGTAACGGCGGCAGCAACCTGGGTGGCGGTGACGGCGGCGGCGACGGCGGCGGCGACGGTGGTGATATCGTTGTAACGGCCGACGGCGGTGACGGCGGTGACGGCGGCGGACCCAGCAACGGCGGCAACAATGCCAATGGTGGTGATGCCGGTGACGGCGCCAACGGTGGCGGCACCAGCAACGGCGGCAACATGGCCAATGCGGGAGCCGGCGGCAATGGTGGCGGCACCAGCAACGGCAACAACAATGCCAATGGTGCGATCGGTGGTGACGGTGGAGTTGGTGGTGAAACCAACAATGGCACCAACACTGCTGATGGTGCAGACGGCGGCGCCGGCGGATTCGGCGGCTTCGGCGGCAACGCCGGTGGCGGTGCATCCGGTGGTAATGGCGGTCTTGCTTCCGGCGGCCAGTTGGCCACCGATACGGCTACCGTTAGCACCGCAGGTGGTGTACTCGGTGGTATCGCCAACATCAACGCATCAGCCGGTCTCTACAACGGGACCCTGGGTGGCGTGTCGATCGGTGCAGCCAGCGGAGTGAACATCGGTTCATTCGGCGGTGTGTCCACCAACGGCGGTCTGTAACAGCAACACTGCAGCAAGAAGGGGCCGGCGGCAGTGTCTGCCGGCCCCGGTTTGCAGGGGTTGAAACCGAATTCATAAAAGTAGCGAAGAAAACAACTCGAATTCAGGAAGGTTGATATGATGGACAAAATCAGTTCGATCTCGAAGGTAGTACTGGCCGCCATCAGCAGTATGGTACTGATCACGGCCGGGCCGTTATACGCCGGGGAACCGGCCACTGCAGAGGCATTCGGCAACTTCACCAGTATCGAGGGTGATGATCTCGGTGGCGTGCGGGGACGTGAAGGCAGCACCACAATCACCGTGCAGAGCAACCAGGACCTGGGTGCCAGCATCACAGGCAGCAGTTTCAATGTCGGCACGATGACGAGCGGCAATGCCAGCTTCGCGGAAGGTGCGTTGGGTGAGTTCAGCGGTGTCGGCCTGTTCAACGTGGTCACAGGCAACAACAACGCCGTCAACAATGCAATTGGCGTCACTATTAACTTGCAATAAGACTGGTTATCACAATTAGTGTATGTTTGCTGTGCAAAACATTTTCACACAAAAACAGGGCAGCAATAAGTCTGCCATTACTGGACTATTCGGCCTGGCACTTGCCAGGCCTTCGTTATTTCTGTTGCCGGCAATATTCGCAGTCATCCAGCTGGGCTGTTTTCCTGCGCATGCCGGCGCGCTGGCCATTCCCGGCTTTGGCGGGGGTGATTTCAAGCTCAAGGTGGAAAGCAAGAAGGAAGCACGCTGGGACACGGTCATACAACAACAGTACGACTACAGCTGTGGTTCCGCGGCACTGGCCACCCTGCTGACTTACCACTACGACATGCCGACACCCGAAGCAAAGGTGTTCGAGGCGATGTTCAAGGTGGGTAACAAGAAAAAGATAAAGAGCCAGGGTTTTTCCATGCTCGACATGAAGCATTACCTCGACAGCCGCGGCCTGAATGCCGGCGGTTTTCGAATGACCCTGGACCAGTTCATGAAAATCGGGGTTCCCGGCATCACCGTTATCAATACCAAGGGCTACAAGCATTTCGTCGTCATCAAGGGTATCGAGGGTGAGCGCGTACTTGTCGGCGACCCGGCGGCCGGAACGGCGGTTGTCAGCCGGGAAGTCTTCGAAGGCATGTGGAACGGCGCTATCCTGGCGGCAAAAAACAATATCGAGGTCGCGCGCGCGAATTTCAATGCGATAGAAGACTGGCGCAGCTGGCCTGATTCCCCCCTCGCCGAGGGCGTCGATCGATCAAGTATTAGCTCCTTCACCCTGTCACTGCCGGGCAGAAACGAGCAGGGTCGTTAATATGCCGCGCGACCGATACACATCAACCGTGTGCAAAAGCCGGGCTTGTTTAACGGGATTACTGCTACTTGCGGCGCTGTTCCCGGTTGTGACGAGCAGCAGCGCACTGCCGGCGTCCGCCACCCGGCTGGACGGTGACCGGTTTGCCGATCCGGGCGCGGCGATGGAGCAGTTCGGCGCACTCGAAGAGGGCGAAATGGAAAACATGCGTGGTGGCCTCAGGGTCGCAGGGCTGGACGTCAGCTTTGGCGTGAACCTGCGCACTACCGGAAACGGTTATATCCGTGAAGCGGTCTACTCCCTGAACACGTCCGGTGGATTTGACCAGACCAGCAATGTACTTACCACCGATCCCGGTATTGCCGCCCCGGTTCACCTGGTTGGCGGTACGGCGGGTACAACCCTCGGTAACCTGCTGCCTGGCGTTGACCTTGCCGGATTGGCGGATGCCACAGGTGGCATTATCATCGGTAATTCGGACGGTTTTACGGCGGTGCTTGAAAAGCTGACGCAGAACAGTATTGTCAGCGCCCTGGTCACAAACAGCAACGACCAGAATCTCAGCAATCAACTCGAAGTGGATATCACCATAAGGAATTTCACCGAGTATGTCGAAGCTGCTCGCAACTCGGTGTTCGCCGGGACGCTGGGTCGCTCAGTCCGCGCTGCGTCAACACCACGCTAATACCGGTCTGCTCTCGCAGGCATTCCTCGATCCCGCGTAATGATGTGCAGCAAGAATGCACAGTTTACCTTTCGTAACGTCTAGTGGTTGCATGCGCAACTGAACCGGGAAGAACGGCCCGAGTGACTGCTGGCCCACCAGGAAGATGCATCGGGCGATATAGGGGCTCGTTCACGCCAACCGCAGCGGTGCTATTGATTTACTGTCAATATAGTGAGTGATCGTTGATGCAGCGGCAGGCGTTTCTGCAGCGAAGTATCTGCCTGGTTCGTTCAGGGGGCGCCGCGAAAGCCCCACTGCGGGTAAATTGACGGCGACTACCAGCCGTTTAATTCGAATTCCAGGCAGAGCTGAACAACATATTCCAGCACCAGGGCGTGTTACAGGAGCGGGCTATAAAGCCCGCTCCCGTAGCCATGTTTTAACTGTGCGGGATAACCGCCTAGATGCTGTAGGGGAGACGCACCGTCACCGCTGCATCGGGCGCATCGTCCGTAGCGCCTATTTCCACGTTTAGATTGATGCCCAGCTTCGGGGTCAACTGGAAACCATAGCCGAACAGAAAGGAGCCCACGTCGAGGTCGGCCTGATGCACTGTCACGGCACTGGCCGGACTGCTACCAATAACTGTATCGGTTTGAAAGATAAAATCATGCTTGTAACCGAGGGTAAAGGACAGGCGCTCGTTCACGGAATACGCCATACCGAAGCTCGTACGCACGGCATCGCCTGGGTCGACATTCCCCACGTAATTGGTGCCGATCATCTTGTTGATACTGTCCTGTTTGGTGAAGAGATAACCGACGTTGCCAAACAGTACCGCCGGTGCGGTCGGATACAGCACGGTGAGGCTGGCCTTCGACGGAGTGAAAGCCGGAGCCGGTTGCCAGTTCCGTCTCAATGCCGCCTGCATCGCGCGTGACATCGAACGGACCTTCACCCGTGGTCGACTTGTAACGCAGGTTGCCGATCAGGAAGGGCCAGCCATTGGCGCCCTGGTTGATCTGGTAATGGGCGGCCAGTTCGATGTCGCCGATGCCGTTGCCTTCCTGGTCTCGTGTATACATCGACGTCCGTGCCTGCGACATTCGGGATGGTTGCGGTCAGCCGGTCGTCACGCCAGATGTACGGCAGCTTCGCTTCCAGCTCGATGCGGTTGGTCAGGCCGTAGCGGCCGGTCAACGTCGCGGTGTACATATCACGGTCGACATCCTCTGCATCCACGATGCCGATCAGGACGGTATCGATGATCTCGATACCGCGAAAGGTGAAGCGGTTGAGCTGGGAAGTGGAGAACGAGGTGCTCGGTTCCACCACCAGCTTGCCCTGCGCGGTCAACACGCCGCCCACATCCTCGGGCAATGACAGCAGGCTGGAAGGGGCCTTGCGTTTCTCTTCAGGCGCCTGGCCGACCGGTGTGGGGGCCGCTCCCGCGCGCATCCCTTCAAGTCCCGACACGGGCAGCTCCTCGCCGCTCGCCTGCCTGTTGGTAGCAGACGTCCCGTCGATGGACTGGCGCAGCCGGCGGATCTCCCGGCGCTGCTGCTCTAATGTATCTGCCTGTTCTGTAATGACTTTCTCAAGCGCATCCAGTCTTGTATCCACGCCCCCGTCGGCGCTGAGCACCTGGCCGGAACACAGTAACAGGCCAAACAGGACAGAATTATTGATCACTCGATTCGACATCGTTTTCACCTTTTGTCAATTAACACCAAGCCGCCATACAAGCAGCGGTATATATTCAGTGGTCGTGCAGCTAACGCCAGACCCGGGAAACTAGCATAAAATGACTGATCGGCCAACGATTCTTCGGTCTGTAAGGAGGTTTATACCAGGCTTCTTTTCAGGCCGTGTTTGTCAATCAGGCGGTACAGGGTAACCCTCGAGACTCTCAACCGGCGTGCTGCCTCGGAGACGTTGTTGCGGCAGCACATCAGCGCTTCCTTAATCGCGCTGCGCTCCGATTCGCGGCGCGCCTCGGCCAGGGTCTTCGCGGGATGCTCGTGGATGTTGCCGTTCAGTTCAAGGTCTTCCTGTGTAATCTGCGGACCGTCGCACATCACAATGCCCCGGCGAACGCGGTTGATCAGTTCACGGACGTTGCCGGGCCAGTGATAGGCATTCATTGCCGAAAGCGCTGAAGTGCTGAACCCACGCGCCCTGGTCTTTTTGTTGCGGGTGAATTCCGCAAAGAAATGCATGGCGAGTTGTTCGATATCCTTGTCTCGCTCACGCAAGGGCGGCAACTCGACCGGCAATACATTCAGGCGGTAGTAAAGATCTTCCCGAAACCGTCCCTGCTTTATGGCATCCTCCAGGTCGATGTTTGTGGCTGCCAGTACGCGCACATCAACCGGTATCGAATCCGCGCTGCCGACACGCTCGATGACGCCTTCCTGCAGGAAACGCAGCAGGTTGACTTGCAGATCGACGGGCAGATCACCGATTTCATCAAGAAAGATCGTTCCCTTGTCCGCCGCTTCGATCCTGCCGATCCGGTCACTGTGTGCGCCGGTAAACGCGCCCTTCATGTGGCCGAACAATTCAGACTGGATCAGGCCGGCGGGCAGGGACCCGCAATTGACTGCAATGAAGGCGCCATCCCTGCGCGCGGATTGTTCATGTATGGCGCGCGCGGCCAGTTCCTTGCCGGTGCCGCTTTCGCCGGTAATGATTGCCGGGGCATCGTTGTTCGATATTTTGTTGATGGTGCGCAGCACACCCTGCATGCATGTGCTGGCGGCGATGAGGGTGTGTCCGTTTACTCTGGTTGGTATTTCCCGAGCCGCTTCGGCTGTCATATCATCCATTGTTATTGCCACCAGCTGTTGTTTTTCCCTGGGTATGACTCCTGATCGTGAATTTATGCAATATCCATGCTCAACGGAAATAAAGTTTACAATTGAGTGAGTTAGCTGTTTTTCTGGCGTACGCGTCAAAGAAGGAGCGGGGCGGCTGTAAAAAATACAGTCATTACAATCCCGGGGAGTGCCGACAATCAGTGTGCGAATTAGCCGTTTGCCAGATATTATCTATTTAAAACAGAGGGATATGAGCTTATAGCCGCTTTAAAATGTGTGTTAAATAAATTGACAGACCGTCGTTACATGGTCATTTGAAGGAGTTCGAGTGAAAGAACCGGTCAACGGCGCTGCAAAATCCTGCACGCGGGCCGGGCGCGGAACACGTTGGACGGGTATGGCTGTCCTTACCGCTTCTTATCGAAATCCAGTGACAGCGAATTGATGCAATAGCGCTGGCCGGTCGGTGCGGGCCCGTCCTCGAATACATGTCCGAGGTGTGCACCACACTGCGCGCACGTGACCTCGACGCGGGTCATGCCATGACTGGTATCCGTTTCCGTTTTGATGTTTTCACTGTTGCCCGCACGCACGAAACTCGGCCAGCCGCTGCCGGAATCGAACTTGTCGCGTGAACTGAACAATTCTGCGCCACAGCAGATGCAGGTGTAGGTGCCGTCATCCTTGCAGTCCAGGTACTCGCCGGTGAACGGTCGCTCGGTACCCTTGTGGCGGGTGACCTCGAATTGTTCCGGCGTCAGTTTTGCACGCCACTCTTCATCGGTTTTGTCTTTGCCGTCACTCACGTTGTTGCCCCTTGTCCGAACCCGTATAAATGCGTGGCTGCAGTTTTTCAAGGAATTCCTGCGCGGTTGCAGCACCGATCCCGGCCTCCGCACGTGCCCGCGGGTCCGGGTTGTCGCGTGCCTCTGTCTCTGCCCACTCGAGAAATTCTCTGACCGCTGCAAGTTGCTGGTCGGCGGGCAACGATTGCAGGTATTCGCTGGGCCGGGCCCTGATTCGATTGTCTTCTACGACTTCAAGATTGAAAAGCAGTTTCATTGCCGGGCGCCCGGTTCGTCTGCTGCTGCCCGGTCCTGCAGGGCGGGGTGTATGCGCACGGTCTTCACCATGTTTTCCTTGATCAGCAGAATATCCACCGGGTGATTGTCGAGCAACAGGCTGGTATCGACGACAGGAATCATTTCCAGCACCTCGGTTATATAACCGTTCAGTGTCTTGGGGCCATCGATCGACAGTGACATGCCCAGCGCGTTATTCAGGTTGCGGATATTCACGGAACCGTCGACCAGCCAGGTGCCGTCCTCCTGCTGCTGGATATCCTCGAACAGTGCCCATGGCGCCGAGGTGAATTCCCCTACGATCTCCTCGAGAAGGTCCTCCAGCGTTACCAGCCCCTGGATCTCCCCGTACTCGTCGACGACAAAACCAATGCGCCGGCGCTCCCGCTGGAAATTAAGCAACTGCCGGTTCAGTGAAGTATTCTCCGGTATGAAGTAGGCCTCTCGCGCAATGCCCTGCAGGGATTTATGGTCCAGTTCCCCGTGGTACAGGTGCGGCAGTACATCGCGCATGTGCAGTACCCCGATAACATTGTCGATGCTTTCGCGATACAGTGGCATGCGCGTGTACTGGCTGTCCGTAAGTGCGCGGGTGACGGTGTCCCAGTCATCGTCGATATCGATACCGGCCACCTCGTTACGCGGCACCATAATGTCCTCCACCGTCACCTTTTCCAGATCGATGAGGTTGAGCAGCATGGATTGGTGACGTTCCGGAATCAGCGCACCGGCTTCGATTACAACCGTACGCAGTTCCTCCTGTGTCAGTGCATGCGTACTCCTGCCTTCCGGAGAGACCCTCAGCAACTTCAACAGGCCATTGGCAAATGCGTTGACGACCCATACGACCGGGTAGAGCAGGCGCAGCAATGGTACGTAGACGTAGGCAGCCGGAAACGCAAAACGTTCCGGGTGCATCGCGGCCAGGGTTTTTGGCGTGACTTCGGCAAACAGGAGGATAACGATTGTCAGCACGATGCCGGCAGCAAATATAAAACCGGCATCGCTGTTGATTCGCAGAGCAATCAGGGTCATCAGGATCGAGGCAAATACATTGACCACGTTGTTGCCGAGCAGTATCAGGCCGATCAGGCGGTCCTGACGCTGCAGCAATCGCTGGGTGCGCATTGCGCCGGGGTGCTTGTTGTCGGCCATGTTTCTCAATCGATAACGATTGATTGTCATCAGACCGGTCTCTGAGCCGGAAAAGAATGCGGAAAGCAGGATCAGGAGAAACAGTGCTGACAGCAGCACGCTTATCGGGATGTCGTCCAAACGGGGACAGCCTCTTGTGTGTTAACCAGCTGCTAGTGTACGCAAATCAGGCGCCGATGTCAGGGCGGACCCTTTACTTTTGCAGCAGCAGTTCCAGCACGAATTTGCTGCCGAAATAGGCGAGCATCAGGAAGACGAAACCGCCAATAGTCCAGCGCAGCGCGGTACGGCCGCGCCAGCCAAATCGCCAGCGTCCCCACAGCAGTATGCCGAATACGATCCAGGCGATAATCGAAAGGGTGGTTTTATGAACGAGATGTTGCGCAAAAATATCCTCAAGAAACAGGAACCCGGTGACCAGTGCGAGTGTCAGCAACGCAAAACCGGTAGCGATCATCTGGTATAACAGCGATTCCATGACTGCCAGCGGAGGCAGTGCACGGATAAAACCGCCGGGTTTGCGGTTGCGCAACTGGTGGTCCTGAATAGACAGTAAAATTGCCTGCAACACGGCCAGTCCGAGAATGCTGTAGGCCAGCAGCGAGGCAAGAATGTGCGTGTCCAGCTGCCAGGATGAACCGGCGAGAAGATGCCTGCTCGGATGACTTAACAACAACCCGATAGTCACGGCGGCCGCCGGGAAAACCGCTATGCCGAGATTGCCCACCGGCTGAAAAAAAGCAGAGATCGTCAGCAGTATTGCACTGGTCAATGCGACGAGCGATGCGGCATGAACTATTCCAAGGTTCAGGCCGACCGGTGTGATGATTGCCGGGTACAGGAGTATCGCGTGCGCCAGGACCGCGGCCTGTGCGATCAGTACCGGGTGGTCAAGTTGTCGACCACCGGCTGCCGTGGCGCCCTGCGCCAGCCGCATGAGCAGCAGGCCGCTGGCCAGCAAATAGAGAGCAATCGAAAGCAGGCCCAGCGTCACTGAATTCATGGCGGAATCATCGCATAACTGTGGCGTACAGAGAAGTGTCCCGGCGAGTATGCCGGTATCCGTCTGAATACCGTTATACTTGCCATTTGGTGAATTTGCTCATAATCGGGGATACATAAAGAAAATGTTCGACAATTTGAGTGACCGTCTTTCCAGGACTATCAAAAACCTGCGCGGCCAGGGCCGCCTGACGGATGACAATATCAAGGATGCACTGCGCGATGTGAGGATGGCATTGCTCGAGGCCGACACCGCTTTACCGGTGGTCAAGGACTTCATCGAACGCGTGCGCGAAAAAGCCACGGGCAAGGAGGTTGTCAAGAGCCTCACTCCCGGGCAGGCCCTGGTCAAGGTCGTCAATGATGAACTCGTTCATGTCATGGGCGATGCCAACGACGCGCTCAACCTGAATGTGCAGCCCCCGGCGGTCATCCTGTTGGCGGGCCTGCAGGGCTCGGGCAAGACCACCAGTAGCGCAAAACTTGCGCGCATGCTCATGGAGCGGGAGAAAAAATCGGTATTGCTGGCGAGTTGCGACATTTACAGGCCGGCGGCAATTGACCAGCTGGAGACGCTGGCAGGTGAAGTCAATGCCGGCTTCTTTCCGAGCAGTGCTGACCAGGACCCGGTAGACATCGCAAAAAATGCCATTGCGCATGCGCGCAAGCAACACATCGATGTCGTCATCGTCGATACTGCCGGCCGCCTGCATATCGACGATGACATGATGAACGAGATTCAGCGATTGCACGCGGCAGTCAACCCGGTGGAGACCTTGTTCGTCGTTGACAGCATGACCGGTCAGGATGCGGCCAACACGGCGCGCACTTTCAATGAAGTGCTGCCGCTGACCGGTGTCATCCTGACAAAAACGGACGGTGATGCGCGTGGCGGCGCGGCCCTGTCGATACGTGCCATTACCGGCAAGCCGATCAAGTTTATCGGCGTTGGCGAAAAAACCGCTGCACTGGAGCCGTTTTACCCTGACCGTATTGCATCGCGCATACTCGGCATGGGGGATGTGCTCAGCCTGGTCGAGGAGGCCGAGCAAAAGGTTGATGGTGAAGCGGCTGCGCGGCTGGCGAAGAAGCTGTCGAAAGGCAAAGGCTTCGACATGGATGATTTTCGTGATCAGCTCGACCAGATGATCAACATGGGCGGTCTTGCCGGCCTGGTAGACAAACTGCCGGGAGCCGCGCAATTGCAGAAGAACGGCGTACCGGATGACCGGCAGGTCCATCGCATGAAAGCCATCATCAATTCCATGACGATGAAGGAGCGCGCCCACCCGGCAATCATTAAAGGTTCGCGCCGGCGGCGCATCGCGGCCGGATCAGGTACCCAGGTGCAGGATGTCAATCGCCTGCTGAAACAACACCTGCAGATGCAGAAAATGATGAAGAAAATGTCAAAAGGCGGCATGGGGAAGATGCTGCGCGCCATGAAAAACAAGGGTCCCGCGGGCCTGCCGTTTTAGCCGGCAAAAAAAACGGTGGCAAAAGCCACCGTTATAGCTGCGTAAAATTGGATATTTGAGATTTTTTCTTGTTATTGCTACTGCTTCTTATCCTTGTTGGCTGCAAATATCACCACGCAATTTTGCTTGCATTGTGTGCAATGAGCTCTTGTTCTTGGTTAAGGAGACCCCTCCCCCGAAAATTTCTGCTTCTTCTCTGCTCAGGGAGTAATAGAGCAATTGCTGTGCCAAGCAGGAAAAACGTATATGGCAGAGCGAGTTAGGAAGATGCTGGTGCTACGGTGGAGGGGGAGGCGGCGCCCTGAGTAAGGAATGCCGACAGCCGTCACCCTGACCACTCCGTACATGACAGGCAAATATAAAACATATAAAACAATAAGATATAAAATTCCCTGCGGAGCTGGCGAGGTGTCAGCCCAGCTGTAACGTTATTCGACAGTCACCTGCCACTGAGGCCCGTCCCGGCTCAGGGCACTTAATTGCCTGCAAGGCTTCACTTTTCTTGCGATTCGCGTAAAATTGCCCGGCTTTCAACGGATGTCATGCGCGGCACATGCGGTTGCGCCCATTCATTACCTGAGGATACGAGTTTTATGGTGACGATCAGAATGTCGCGTGGTGGCGCGAAGAAACGGCCGTTCTATCACATCGTGGTGACGGACAGTCGCAACAGCCGCGACGGGCGATGCATAGAACGCATCGGTTTCTTCAACCCGATTGCCAAGGGTGGGGAAGAGCGCCTGCGTATCGATACCGCACGCGCAGACCACTGGACGCAGCAAGGCGCGCAGCTGTCAGTCCGCGTTGCAAAACTGCTGAAGGAACAGCGGGCACAATAACGCCTGCCCGGCAGCAGGTGTTGTCCGGCAGGGGAAGCCGCGTGCAGGCAGACGATCTGCTGGTTATGGGTCGTATCGCCGCACCGTTCGGTGTCAAGGGCTGGTTACGCATTACAACCTATACCGAGATGCCCGCCAACCTGCTCGAATACACGCCCTGGTTCCTGGATAACCGGGGTGAATGGAGTGAGGCGCAACCACTCGATGGCAAGCCGCACGGCAAGGGCCTGGTGGTCCGGCTGGAAGGGTGCACGGACCGCGATGCGGCAGCAGCACTGACCGGTACGGACATCGCGGTCCACCGCAGCCAGCTGCCGTCAGCTGCGGCTGATGAGTATTACTGGAACGACCTGATCGGTCTGCAGGTCGTCACGACGGATGACAGGCCACTTGGCCGGGTAGACCACTTGCTGGAAACCGGCGCCAATGACGTACTGGTAATACGGGGTGAGCGGGAAAGACTGGTTCCATTTGTACGCGGTGAAGTGGTCCGGTCGGTGGACCTGGATGCCGGCATGATCCGTGTAGACTGGGACCCGGATTTTTAACCGGCCTGTGCCATGCGCATCGACGTGGTGACACTGTTTCCCGGAATGATACGGGGACACAGCGGATACGGGATACAGGGCCGCGCCATCGAAAATGGCCTGCTGGAACTGAAAACCTGGAATCCGCGCGATTGTACCGAAGACCGGCATGGCGGGGTCGATGACCGGCCTTACGGCGGTGGCCCCGGAATGGTGATGCAGGTGCAGCCGTTGCGGGATGCTATCCGCCTGGCGCGGCAGGATTCGCAGGACGCGGCGGCGGTGATCTACCTGTCACCGCAAGGCCGGCCGTTTACGCAGACAAAGGCGCGTGAACTGGCGAGCCGGGATCGATTGATCCTGGTGTGCGGTCGCTATGAAGGGGTGGACGAACGCCTCGTTGAAATGGAAGTGGATGAAGAGCTGTCGGTGGGTGACTATGTGCTCAGCGGCGGTGAGTTACCGGCACTGGTCGTGATGGATGCGGTAACGCGGTTGCTTCCCGGTGCGCTGGGAGACGCGGATTCCGCGCAGGAAGACTCCTTCATGGATGGCCTGCTCGACTATCCGCATTACACGCGGCCGGAGGAGATAGACGGATTACGGGTGCCGGAGGAATTACTCGGCGGCAACCACGCGCTGATCAGGCGCTGGCGTACCCGGCAGGCGCTGGGCCGGACCTGGCTGCGACGCCCCGGTCTTTTGGAAAAGATGCAGCTGGACGAGGAACAACGGTCGCTGCTGGAAGAATTTATCAGGGATAACGAACGGGCAATTGAGTGATCAATGGCCAGTAGAATCAACAGAGGATCCAGTCATGAGCAACATAATCGAGCAGCTTGAGCAGGAACAGATGCGCAAGGACATTCCGGAGTTCAGCCCGGGGGACACAGTCACTGTGCAGGTCAAGGTGAAGGAAGGTAATCGTGAACGCCTGCAGGCTTTCGAAGGCGTCGTTATCGCCAAGCGCAACCGCGGCCTCAATTCCGCATTTACCGTACGCAAGATTTCCCACGGCGAGGGTGTTGAGCGCGTATTCCAGACCCATAGCTCGTCAATCGGGTCAATCAAGGTCAAGCGTCAGGGTGACGTGCGTCGCGCCAAGCTGTATTACCTGCGCGAACTGTCCGGCAAGTCCGCGCGTATCAAGGAAAAACTGTAACGACGACGGCCTGTTTCGCCAGGCGTTACAATCACGGGCAACCTGTTACAGGTTGCCCGTTTTTTATTCTGCTTCAAACTCCCTCGGGGCGAGGGTTGAAGAGAGGGGATACAGGCAGGATTGATTTCTGAATTCGATCCCCTCATCTCATCCTGTCCTTCACTCGGGGGACGGAAGGATGAGCTGTTATTCGCGAGGCGTTTACAGATGTCCACAGGCACAAACAGTATTGCCCTGACTCCGGCAGACTACACCATTGTGCTCGCGACACCGCTGGGAAGGCTCGGTATTCGCCTGCACGGCGAGTCGGTCAGCCGGCTGGATTACCTGCCGGGCCAGGCTCGCCTGAGCGCGGCAGAATCGCAATTCGGTCAACGGGTGGCCCGTGAGCTGGACGCTTTCTTTCATAATCCCGCTTTTGTTTTTTCGCTGCCGGTCGAACCTGCCGGCACGCCGTTCCAGCTGCGCGTCCGGGAGGCGCTGTTGTCGATTCCGTCCGGCGAGACGCGCACCTATGGCGAGGTGGCCGAGCAACTGGGCAGTGGCGCCCGCGCCGTCGGCAATGCCTGCCGCCGTAATCCCGTCTCCATTCTCGTGCCCTGTCACCGCGTGGTCAGTGCGACCGGCATGGGTGGATATTCCGGCCAGACCGATGACCGTGCGATCTGGCGCAAGCACTGGCTGCTGGCCCACGAGGGCGCGGCCTGTGCGGGCTTGAAAAGCGGCAAAATGCCACCATCTGTCAGGACAACCCGCAAAATACAGAGGATAATCCACGCATGACCGTCGACACACAGAAAGAAACCCTCGAATTCCAGGCCGAGGTCAAGCAGCTGCTGCAGCTGATGATCCATTCCCTGTACTCGAACAAGGAGATTTTCCTGCGCGAACTGGTGTCCAACAGCTCGGATGCCTGTGACAAGCTGCGCTTCGAGGCGCTGGGTAATGACGCGCTGTACGAGGGTGACAGCAACCTGCGTATTCGGGTGGATTTCGACAAGGATGCCCGCACCGTCACGATTACAGACACAGGTATAGGCATGACGCGCGACGAGGTCGTCGATAATATCGGCACCATTGCCAAGTCGGGTACCCGCCAGTTCTTCGAGAGCCTGACCGGTGACCAGGCGAAGGACACGCAGTTGATCGGGCAATTCGGCGTGGGTTTCTATTCGTCCTTTATCGTCGCTGACAAGGTCACCCTGACAACCCGTCGCGCCGGTTTGCCGGTGGAGCAGGGTGTGCGCTGGTCATCCGCCGGCGACGGCAGCTTTACCCTGGAGACGATAGAACGTGCCGGGCGCGGCACCGAGGTGGTGTTGCACCTGCGCGATGACGAGGACGAGTTCCTGGACAGTCATCGTTTACGCAGCATTATTCACAAGTACTCCGACCATATTCCGCTGCCGATCGAGATGCTCGGTGAAGTCGACCCGGAGGACAAGGAGGCGCAGCCCGAATACGAAGCCATCAACAAGGCCTCGGCCCTGTGGACGCGACCGCGCAACGAGATCTCCGAAGAAGAGTACAACGAGTTCTACAAACACGTGGCACATGACTTCGAGGACCCGATGCAGTGGGTGCACAGTCACGTGGAGGGCGCGCAGTCCTACAAATCGCTTTTCTACATACCCGCGCGCGCGCCTTTTGACCTGTATGACCGCGACAGTCGCCACGGCATCAAGCTCTATGTCAATCGTGTGTTCATCATGGATGATGCCGAACAATTAATGCCGTATTACCTGCGTTTCGTACGCGGCCTGGTGGATTCGGATGACCTGCCGCTCAACGTTTCGCGCGAAATCCTGCAACACAACAAGTTGATCGATACCATTCGTGCCGGCTCGATCAAGAAAGTGCTGGGCATGCTGGAGTCGATGGCGAAGGACGATCCCGAACTGTATGCGAAATTCTGGGGCCAGTTCGGCCGTGTAATGAAGGAAGGGCCGGGCGAGGATTTCTCCAACCGCGAACGCATCGCCAGACTGCTGCGCTTTTCAAGCACGGAAACCGATGCCGAGACGCAAAATGTTTCGCTGGACGACTACATCGGGCGCATGAAGGAAGCACAGGACAAGATCTATTACATAACCTCCGACAGCTTTGCCGCTGCTAAGAACAGCCCGCATTTGCAGATCTTCCGGCGCAAGGGCATCGAAGTGCTGCTGCTGTCCGACCGTGTCGATGAATGGCTGGTTTCGCACCTGCACGAGTATGACGGCAAACAGCTTGTATCAGTCGCCAAGGGCGAACTTGATCTCGACCAGCTGGCCGACAAGGAGGAAAAACAGGCGGCGGAAAAGACCGGCGAGGAGTACGCCGGTATGGTCAAGCGCATGCAGGAGGTGCTGGACGAGCGTGTCAGTGAGGTGCGGATCAGTCAGCGCCTGACGGAGTCGCCGTCCTGCCTGGTCATGGGCGAACAGGACATGGCCGTCCACATGCAGCAAATGCTGAAGCAGGCCGGACACGAAGTGCCGGCCACCAGGCCGGTGCTGGAAATCAATGCGGGACACCCGCTGGTCAGCCGGTTGAAGGACGAGGCGAATGACGACCGGTTTGCCAGCTGGTCCAATATCCTGCTGGACCAGGCCATGCTGAGCGAGGGTGGCCAGCTGGAAGATCCCGTCGCGTTCGTCAATCGATTGAATGAGTTGCTGCAGGAAATGACCAGGTAGTGCAATTCGGGCGCAGCGTTTGCTGCGCCGCGAGGGTGGTCAGCCGGGATGTTCAGTCGCGTTCGTCAATCATTTGTACGAATTGCTGCAGGGAAATGACAATATAGTGCAATGAGGGCGCAGCGTTGCGCCCGTCCTGGCTGCTACCGGTGCAGCTCGAGGTCAATATGCAGGCCACGCAAAAACCAGAATTGCTCGCCACGGTCTTTTCGGACTATATCTGTCCGTTCTGCTATATCGGCGACCTGCGACTGGAGCGCCTGCGTGAACAGTATGACCTGAAAATCAACTGGTGCATGATCGAGATCCACCCGGACACGCCCGTGGAGGGCAAGCCGGTCAGTGAGCTGGGTTACAGTGCCGATCGCTGGCAGACCATGATGTTGAACCTTGAACACCTTGCCGGCGAGGAAGGCGTCAAACTGCGTGAGCATGATTTCACCACCTCTTCACACCAGGCCCTGCTGCTGGCCGAAGCCGCGAAAGAGGCCGGGCACGATGTCTTCTATGCCATTCACCGACGTCTGTTTACCGCTTTTTTCGTCGATGGCCTGAATATCGGCGATGAGACTGTTTTGGCAGGACTGGCTGCCGCCTGCGGCGTGCCGCCCGACATCGTGAAACGTGCCTGGTCCGGGCCGCAGTATGAGGAGAAGCTGAAACTGAACCTCGCGGCAGCCGGTAAATTATGCAGTGCGCGCAACACCGACCGTATTTTTCAGCGAGAGCAACCGGCTGGACGGTGCACTGCCGTACGATGCCTTTCTCAAGGCGGCACAGCGTGGACTGCAAGAGCAGCAGGCGCAGTAATCTTCGAAAAAACCCGTCTCGCGCAAAGCCGCAAAGGCGCCAGGATATTCCTTATCGGTTGCATCTGTAGGAGCGCCTTGCAGGCGCGAATAGAATAACCACCGAATTTTAATCGCGCCTGCAAGGCGCTCCTACAGTGCGCAAGATATTTATTCGCGGACGCTGTCCGCTCCTGCAGCCGATCATTTAATCACCGGAGAAAAGACCGGAATGATTTACTTGGCGTCTTTGCGTCTTTGCGCGAGAATGGGTTTATGACAAGCGAGACAGTCGAATCCATGCGCGTCGACAAGTGGTTGTGGGCGGCGCGTTTCTACAAGACGCGCGCCCTGGCCACCGCGGCCATCAGCGGCGGCAAGGTGCACATGAACGGCGGTCGCATCAAGCCCTCACACCGGCTGAAGGCAGGTGATACACTCGCCGTACAAAAGGGGCCTTACCGATTCGATATAACGGTTGCCGCACTCTCGTCACAGCGTCGTCCGGCTACCGAGGCACGTGCCCTGTACAGTGAATCGGAGGCCGGCGCCAGTGAGCGGCACGCGCTCTACCGTCAGCGCAAACTCGAGGGACACAGCGCCCGGCAGCGCGAACGCCGTCCGGACAAGCGTACCCGTGCGAAAATTCGTCAATTCAAACAGCAATAGCCGCCATGACCAGACCCGTAACACCGGCGCTTGCCGTCGACACGATTATTGAAATGACAGACCGGCCCGGCCGTCCCATCGTCCTCATCGAGCGCAGGAATCCTCCGTACGGCTGGGCGATTCCCGGCGGGTTCGTCGATGTCGGTGAAACACTGGAGGCCGCTGCCAGGCGCGAGGCAAGAGAGGAGACGTCGCTGGAAGTCTCACTCAAGTGCCTGCTCGGTATTTATTCCAACCCTGCACGCGACCCGCGCGGACATACCGTGACCCCCGTTTATATTGCCGAGGCCCGTGGCGAGCCACAGGCTGCGGATGATGCCAGGAACCTGCGATTGTATGCGCCGGATGACTGCCCGGTGCTTGCCTTTGACCATGACCTGATTATCGCCGATTATGTTGAATACCGGAGGAGCGGGCGTGTCGCGCCGCTCAGGTAGCGCTTCATTGCGCATGAATACAGGGATCCTGGCATCATGAGTATGGACGCACGAGTCCTGGTTATCGGTTATGGCGAAATGGGTCATGCCATGGAGTTTCTGCTGGCCGATCATCACCGAATGCAATTCTGGGATATCCGTCCGCTGGAAAATCATGAACCGGTCGATCTCGAAACGGCTGCTGCCGAGGCCGATGTCGTGGTGTATTGCGTACCCGTCAGCCCGCTGGGTGAACTGGCGGAACGCGTATTACCGCAGCTGTCGGCGGACAGCATCTCCCTGAGTGTCGCCAAGGGCCTGGACGAGGCAGGACGACCGGCAGCCGCCATATTCAGTGACGTGTATGCGGACAGGCACCACTACGGTGTCCTGTACGGTCCGATGATCGCCGAGGAGATCGTGGCCGGACGCCCGGCATTCGCGCAGGTCGGTTGCATGCCGCCGGGTTTGTATGAACGCATCGCCGGGCTGTTCGCCAACACCGGGTTGACGCTCGAGTATTCGCCGGACATTCGCGGTATCAGCTGGGCGTCGGTACTGAAAAATGTTTATGCAATGCTGTTTGGCGTCGCGGATGAGCTGGCGCTGGGCGACAATGTGCGTGGCTATCTTGCGGTGGCGTCAACCCGGGAAATGGCGCAAATCGTGGTGACCATGGGCGGCGAAGCGGCCACCGTCCAGCAACTGGCCGGTCTGGGTGACCTTGTTACCACCGCCACCAGCAGCGGTTCGCATCACCACGAACTTGGCGTGCAACTGGCGCGCGGCGAGCTCGACCATATCCGCGGTGAGGGTATTCACACACTCGCGATGGTCGATAAATTCAGTCTGCTCGGTGGCGCCGAATATCCCCTGTTTGGACTGGTGCAGGGGCTTGTCGCGCATCCGTTCGAGGCCCGGCAACGGATACGCGCTCATATCGATTCCCTGTAGATGTGACCGTGCGTTATCAATCGCAGTGAATGCCTGGCCATGATTTTCACCGTTAAAGCCAGTAGAATGCCCCTTCGTTAACCCGGCCTGCTTACTCTACAAAGGAACACCGATGCGCCCCGCCCAACTGCTTACCGTACTGGAACGCGAATTTCAGGCTGCCGTGCATGGCCAGCACACGCCGGTCATGTTGTGGGGTCCGCCCGGTGTCGGCAAGTCGCAAATGGTCGCACAGGTGGCCGCACGACACGGGATGCCGGTGATCGATTTGCGCCTGTCGCAAATGGAGCCCAGTGACCTGCGCGGTATCCCGTTTCGCGTCGAAAACCAGGTCGAATGGGCCGTGCCGTCCATGTTGCCGGATGCCGGGCGGCACGGGGTGCAGGGTATCCTGTTCCTGGATGAAATCACCTCGGTACCGCCCAGCGTATCAGCCGCCGCTTACCAGTTGATCCTGGACCGGAAACTCGGCGCCTACACGGTGCCGGATGGCTGGGCGATCTTCGCCGCCGGCAACCGCCAGGGGGACCGCGGCGTGACCTATACCATGCCGGCGCCGCTGGCCAACCGTTTTTCGCACTTCGACGTCGACGTCAATCTCGATGACTGGGTGGCCTGGGCCTATGCCAACGATATCGACGAGCGCCTGATCGGTTTCCTGCGCTTTCGTCCCGAACTGCTGTTTGAATTCGACCCGGCGCATAATCCGGTGGCGTTCCCGTCACCCCGTTCCTGGGAATTCGCCCACCGCGGTTTGCAAAAGTTCGGCGACGTGCAGGAACTGCTGACCGGCGCATTGCAGGCCTGCGTCGGGCCGGCGGCGGGTATCGAGCTGTCGGCGTTTATCGAAAACCTGGACAAGTTGCCGGACATCGACGCCATCGTGAAAGGCGAAAAGGTCAGGGTGCCGAAGGAAACCGATCTGCAATATGCGGTGGCGGCCGCGCTGGTCGGGCGCGCGATCCGTGCGCGGGCGGAAAACGATGCCGGGGTGGCCTACGGCCATATCCTGGATTTTGCCGGCACCTTCCCGCAGCGCGAGATGGGCGTGATGCTGGTGTCCGACATGTACCGCGCCATAGGGCAGGACATTTTCAATGTCCCGCAGTTCTCGAAGTGGGCGAACATCGTTGCCGATGTGATGCTTTATGATGATTGATCTCGCGCAAAGACGCAAAGGCGCCAAGGAAAAATCATAATTCTTCAGGTAACAGATTATATGTATATGTTCCTGAAACATCCCCTCTCCCTCAGGGAGAGGGTCAGGGAGAGGGGGCCAAATAGTCAAATGCCTTGTTATTATTTCCTTACCCAGCCCTTCTCTCTGATGATTAATATGCAAAATATCCTGAAATAAAAATATAATTCGTTCCTTTCATGGCGCCTTTGCGTCTTTGCGCGAGACCGGTTTTATATAATGTCCGACGAAATCGAAACCAAGCTCTCCGCCGCGCGCACCCGGCTGATCCTCGACCGGCCGTTTCTCGGTGCGCTGGTGCTGCGCATGCCGATGAAGGCGGCCGACCCGAACTGGTGCAAGACCATTGGCACCGATGCGCGCGCCCTGTACTACAACCCGGAATACATCGACAGCCTGTCGCTGGAGCAGACCCAGTTTGCGCTTGCCCACGAGGCATTGCATTGCGCGCTGTCCCACTTCGCGCGCCGTGAACACCGCAACGAGTCGCGCTGGGATGTCGCCTGCGACCTGGCCATCAACCCGATCCTCATCAAGGAGGGCATGACAGCGGTGCCGGGCGCACTCTACAACATCGGTTATGAAGGCATGATGGCCGAGGAAATCTATCCGCTGGTCAAGGAGAACAACGAGGAACAGCCCCACGACCAGCACCTGTACGGCAAGGAATCGAACACCACGCCGCCACCGCAAGACGGGCGCAGCAGTCAACCGGATGAGCCGGACAGCGACAGCGAGGCGGGCGGGGGTGCCGGTACCGGCGGTGAGGAACAACCGGACAGCGGCGAACCGGAGCCGTTGAGCGAGGCGGAAAAGGAGCAGTTGTCGATACAGTGGCGGCAGCGCCTCGCCGGTGCCGCGCAGCAGGCGATGCTGGCCGGCAAGCTGGGCGGGTCGCTGCGACGCCTGGTCGATCACCTGCTGCAGCCGCAATTGCCCTGGCGCATGCTGCTGGCGCGCTACATGAATGCCGCCAGTCGTGATGACTACAGTTACATGCGGCCGTCGCGGCGCGAGGGTGCGGCGATCTTCCCGAGCCTGCGCAGCGCACAAACCGACATCATCGTGGTGCTGGATACCAGCGGTTCGATTCGCAGCGAGGAGATGCGCGAGTTCGTCAGCGAGATCGATGCCATCAAGGGGCAGGTGCGCGCACGTATTACCCTGCTTGCATGTGATGCCGAACTGTCACCGGAGGGGCCATGGGTGTTCGAACCGTGGGAGGAGTTTGCACTGCCCGATACGATTCGCGGCGGTGGCGGCACCCGCTTTACGCCACCGTTCGAGTGGCTCGAACACGAAGCTCAATGCCCGGACCTGCTGGTGTATTTCACCGACGCCGAGGGTGAATTCCCACAGCAGGAGCCGCGCTTCCCGGTGATCTGGCTGGTCAAGGGGCGCGAACCGGTGCCCTGGGGGCAGCGCATACAGTTGAACTGACCGCCTGGCGGGCACGGTAAGCGGGTTCACCTGTAGTGTGAAATTGAAAAATTGCGACCGCTCCGGTAAGGTAATAAATAATACTAATAAGGTCGTAATATGTCGTGTGTGACCCATTGAAACCAGCGCTTGTAAGGTTGGCCCGGCTGTGTCTGTTGCTGGCAGTCAGTCCATGCTCCGTCGCCGCACCGCACGCACCGGCCGACGGTGTCGACGCCGATGTCAATCATGTTTCTCCTGTCCGCCAGCTAAAGCGGATTCACAAGGAGAAAAGCGCACGCAAATCCCGCAGTATTCTTGTTCGCACGATCGATGGCCATGGCAATAACTTGCTGGCACCGGATACGGGTGCGGCGCACACCGGCTTGCGGCGTTATCTCGAACCGGCGTACAGCGATGGCGTGTCACAGATGGCAGGTGTCAATCGTCCGGGTCCGCGTGTCATCAGCAATCATGTCAGCGACCATCCCGGCCAGCCGTTAAGCAACAATCTGCGTGCCAGCGATTTCCTGTGGCAATGGGGGCAGTTCGTCGATCATGATATCGACCTGACCGACGGTACCTACCCGCCGGAGCCGGCCGTTATCGCGATCCCGGCGGGGGATGCCTGGTTCGATCCCGAAGAGACAGGCGCGGTCACCATGGCGTTTAACCGGTCAGTGTACGATCCCGAAACGGGCACCGGTACCGACAATCCACGCGAACAGATAAATGAAATTACCGCGTGGATAGATGCTTCGAACGTCTACGGCTCGAATGAAGAGCGCGCAAAAGCACTGCGCACCAATGACGGGACCGGCCGCCTCAAGACAAGCGACGGGCGACTGTTGCCATTCAATGTCGATGGCTTGCCCAATGCCGGCGGCGACAGTCCGGGATTGTTCCTCGCCGGCGACGTGCGCGCCAACGAACAGGCCGGACTCACTGCGCTGCATACCCTGTTCGTGCGGGAGCACAACCGGTTGGCAGGGAAGATCGCCGGGGCGAATTCGCGGCTGGACGGCGACGGGATTTACGAGCGTGCACGACGCATTGTCGGCGCGCAGATGCAGGCGATCACCTATAACGAGTATTTGCCTGTCCTGCTCGGCCGCAATGCCCTCGAGCCGTATCGCGGCTACCGGCCGGATATCGATGCCTCGATTACCAATGTATTCTCCGCTGCACTGTATCGCTATGGCCATAGTGCGCTGAGCCCGACACTGCTGCGGCTGGACAGGCGTGGCAATGAAATCAGTCATGGTCATCTGCGCTTGCGCGATGCATTCTTCGCGCCTCATCGTATTCGGGACGAAGGCGGAATCGAGCCGCTGCTGCGTGGACTCGCGCAGCAGGCCTGCGAGGAAATTGACGTATACATCGTCGACGATGTGCGAAATTTCCTGTTCGGGAAGCCCGGGGCGGGTGGCTTTGACCTCGCAGCGCTGAATATCCAGCGGGGTCGTGACCACGGCCTGCCGGGCTACAATGAAACACGTATTGGCTACGGCTTGCAGCCGGCGAGCAGCTTTGCGGATATCACGTCAGATCCCGGCATCCAGGCGCGCCTGGCGAGCGTCTACCCGGGCGTTGATGATGTTGATGTCTGGGTCGGTGCGCTGGCCGAGGAACACGTGCGGGGTGCGATGGTCGGAGAGCTTTTGTCCGTTGCGATCAGGAAACAATTCGAGGCATTGCGCGACGGGGACCGGTTCTGGTACGAGCACGTCCTCGAACCCCCTGAATTACGTATCGTGAAACGCTCCACGCTGGCCAGGATCATTCGCAGAAATACCCGGATCAAGCGGGAAATCGATGAAGATGTGTTCACGGCGCCGCGGCGTAAATAAAGGGATACGCAGGCACCATTCCACCCGGGCCTGGTGCCCGCACCATTGGTCGTTATTTATCCCCGGACAAAAAAAATCACACCCCTGCCTGTCCCTGCGGGGTGTGAAAGTAGCGGCGTATTCATAGAGATTTATTGTTCTTGGCCACTGGTTATCAGAATAGCGATAACAGGCACCGCCGTATATTGTCCTTAAGTATGAGCATTCGCCTGCCGGACATAATTACTTGCAGAGTCCAGCAGGGTATACTCTCGCCCCGGCCGGTTTGAGCCGCATCAACCGGCTTGAAAACCGGCCAGCCCGGCAATAAACCGGTATTGATCAAGCTGGAAATATATTGATGGGTGAACACTGCTCCCTGTAGGAAAGGGCCAGGGGGAGAGGGGTAATTTCTTGTTCAGATCCCCTCTCCCCAACCCTCCCCCTGTGGGGGAGGGAGCATAATCAGGAAGTTTAATGATCGAGCGATACCTGGTGGTTGCGCACAGTATTTAAACTGCCATTCCCTCTCCCGGAGGGACGACTGCAGGGAGAAGGTGAGACCGGGACGGTCGAGAGGCTGGCCTGGGCCATGCAGGAGGTAGAGTAACGCATGGAGCAGTTACCGAGAGGGCCAGGGAGAGGGGGTATATAAAAAAAGCAGTTGTTTTTATTCTATCCCTCTCCCTGTGGGAGAGGGAGTTTGTGGGACAGTAGTGATTGGGGAACCATCTTGAAACAGTTACGTGTATTCTTATATGTTTTATTTCAGGCGTCAGCGAGGCAACAGCCTTTGACACAATCAATCATTCTGTGCAGGGAAGATCCATGACAGTCAACACATTATTCAGGTCATTCGCCCTCTGCCTGGTCATCGCCCTGATAACGGGTGCCTGTTCACAACAGCAGATCCATTCGACCGCACGTGAATCGGTCATTTCGCTCGAGCCGGGACAACTGGAGGCGCACGGCATTGCCTTTATCACTCCGTCAACGGTCACCGGGCAGGAAGAGGACAAGCAAACGCTGGCATCCATCTTTACCGATGTCCTTGAAGCCGAGCGGCCGGCCATCCCGGTGGTGTCACTGCCAAAAACACTGAGTGCCATTAACGCGGCGGGAATCGCGGACGAATACAAGCAGATGTATATGGATTACCACTACACAGGCATCTTCAAACGTGATTTGTTGAGCACGGTTGGCAAGGTCGCCGGGGTACGCTACCTGGCACAACTGAAACTGTCGAACTTCGAGCAACGTTCCAAGGGCCGTTTCAGTGCGCTCGGGCTGCGCATGTTCCAGACCAACCAGGCCAATATCCGCCTGTTCCTGCAAATCTGGGACAGCCAGCTGGGCACCATCGCCTGGGAAGGCACGGACGAAGTCAATTACTCCTGGGAGACCAGCACGGAGAAACCGGTCACCTTTCGCGTCATCGTCGAGGAAACAGCCGGGAACCTGGTCGATAAACTGCCGTGAGTCCGTCCTGATGCGGGTTGCGTGATTGTTTATCGATCAGGCCGGGTCAACGGGACAAGAACTTGATTCGGCTTGATAAATCTCCCGGTTGCCCGTTTGCAGGGTGAATTTGCCTGGCCGGTGAGTCTGCATAAATCTGCCCCATCCCCCCATATCTTCCGTAATCTGGCTATTCTGCGGCATGCTGTGGATAATACGCGCACTTTTTCAAGCGTATCAGCACGAGGAGAACAACTATGCGGGTTATCCTGTTGGGCGGACCAGGTGCAGGCAAGGGCACCCAGGCCAATTACATCAAAGAGAAATACAATATTCCCCAGATATCGACCGGCGACATGTTGCGTGCCGCGGTCAAGGCCGGCACGCCGATGGGTGTCGAGGCCAAGAAGGTCATGGATGCCGGCGGCCTGGTCTCCGACGACATCATCCTTGGCCTGATCGACGAGCGTCTGAAAGAGGATGACTGCAACAACGGCTACCTGTTCGACGGCTTCCCCCGCACGCTGGCCCAGGCCGATGCGTTGAGGGACAAGGGCGTGGCGATCGATGCCGTGGTCGAGATCGACGTGGACGACAGTGAAATCATCAAGCGCATGAGTGGCCGGCGCGTGCACATGGCCTCCGGCCGGACCTACCACGTGGTGTTCAATCCGCCGAAGGAAGAGGGCAAGGACGACGAAACCGGCGAGCCGCTGGTTCAGCGTGATGATGACCAGGAGGCGACCGTGCGTGAACGGCTGAATGTTTACCATCAACAGACGGAACCGCTGATTGACTACTATACGCAGTGGAACGTCGCCGGCGGCGAGGGCGCGCCCCGCTATATCAAGATCAACGGCATCGGCAAGGTAGATGAAATCCGCGACGCGATCTTTGCGGGCCTTGACGGTTAGTTCATTGAAGCAACTCGGAAAAAGGCCGGCATTGCCGGCCTTTTTTTGTTCCCTCATATCTTCAAGGGTTGTCTAGTACCTTCGTACCACTATTAAATAGCCGGGTTTAGCTGATACAATTTTTACGTCAAATATGTGACGTCCCGAGTGTCGGTCCAGCAGCGTCAGGGTTGGACTAACGATATGAAATATAAAGAGCATATAGACCGCCGGACCGTGGAAAAATCGGGTCCGGTAACAAGAAATTTTTCAAAAAAATAACAGGGCAATGCGGGCCCTGAATAATGACACGGGGATGTACTGGAGACGTTATGGTTGCGGGTACTGACAGACCGGAGGTAATCGATCCCAGCAGCGTACGCAAACTGCTGCAACTGCTGTCCCCCCTGCGCAACGCACCCGCCGGTGACCTGATCTACCGCCAGGTCGAGTCCATCCTCGATGATATTGCCGCCAATCACCTCAAGGCGGAAATTGCCTATGCCGGCTTCGTCAACGTACTGCTCGAGGCCTTCGGTGCCCGGCAGACGCCCGGGACGGGACAGTACCTGCAACTCAGGCTGCTGCAGGCACGCCTGCAGCCACCGCTGACACCGACCGAACTCGATGTGCTCAGCGGCTTCATAGACCAGTGCGGCGAGCAGATCCGCAATACCAGTGCGCTGGAGCCTGCCGACATGCTGCAGGCGGTACAACCGTTGCTGGCAGCCTTTGGTATCGACTCGGTACCGGACATGTCCGGCGAATTGCCCGAGGTCGAGTCGTTCGCCGACGCGCCGGCACAGCCGGCCGTGCGGCCGCAGCAAGGCGCAGGCACGGCGGCGACACTCGATGACGACTATGCGGAATATACGTCACATCCGCCGGAGACGACCGGCAAGACGGGCAGTGTCACGGACATCAGTGCGGTCATACCTGCCGGCCAGGACCTGAATACCATCAACCGCAGCGAACTGGAAGCGCGCCGCGAGGATATTGCAAAGCTGCAGGCAACGCTTGCTGACCAGGTCATGGAGACCATCGACAAGAACGAGGAATTCGGCGTGGTCCTGGAGACGGTACTGGGCGACCTGCGCCAGGTCGAGGATGTCGAAGAGCTGGAAAATATGCGCTGGACGGTTATCCGTGAAGTGGAAAAGATGTTGTCGGGACACAATGACCTGGCGGACAAGCTGGACAGTACCTACCACTACCTGCAACTGTTCGAGACGGACAGCCGCGAACTCAGTGACGAGTTGACGCGTGTGCGCCTGCTCAGCCTGACGGATGAACTCACCGGTCTGCCCAACCGTCGCGCCTTCATGCGCCGCCTCGAAGACGAAGTCGCCCGAGTGCAACGCTACGGTTTCCCGCTGTCTTTCGTGCTGATCGATCTCGACCACTTCAAGGCCGTCAACGATGATTACGGGCACGCCGCCGGTGACGAAGTGTTGCGCGTCTACTCGAAGAATATCCTGTCTATCTTCCGTCACCATGACATGGTCGCGCGCTACGGCGGCGAGGAATTTGCCGTGTTGCTGCCGAATACCGATTCGGATGGCACGGTGCGCGCCCTCAACAAGGTGCGCCGCCGCGCGAACGAGACGCGCTGGCAGTCAAACGGCACGGTTGCCGATGTACCGACTTTTTCCGCCGGGGTTTCACTCTACAAACCGGGTGAATCGGTCAGTGCCTTTATCGAGCGGGCGGACAAGGCCCTGTACCGGGCGAAACGGCTCGGTCGCAACCGCGTCGAGCTGGACATGACCTACCAGAAGGAAAGCCCCGAGGAGCCGCCCAGACGCCGTAGTTCTGACGGCTGAAACCGCCGCTATTTACGCTGTATAATGCTGTAACAAGACAGAAAAGAGGACAGCGTGATATGGCGACCATCGAACTGACCAGGGAAACCTTCGAAGAAACCATTACCGGCAACGACATCGTGTTGCTGGATTTCTGGGCGTCCTGGTGCGGGCCCTGCAAGCAGTTCGCCCCGGTATTCGAGGCCTTGTCCGAATCCCATCCGGAGGCCGTATTCGCCAAGATCAATACCGAGCAGGAACAGGAGCTGGCCGGGCATTTCCAGATTCGCTCGATTCCGACGCTGATGGTGTTTCGCGAGCAGATCATCGTATTTTCGCAACCCGGCGCATTACCACCGGCCGCTCTCGAGAGTGTGCTGGAAAAGGTGGCTGCGCTGGACATGGACGACGTACGCAGACAGATCGCCGCGCAGGACGCTGCGGAGGAAGGTGTGACATGAGAATACTGGCCGTCCTGTTGCTTGCCCTGGCGGCTAACCCGCTTGTGCTGGCCGCCGACGACGACGACCAGCGCTACAACCTGGTCCGCTTGTCGGCCGAGCGCGTCGAGCACGTCAGCAATGACACCATGCACGTCATGCTGAACAGCTACGGTGAAAATCGCGACGCCGCGCTACTGGCGAAGCAGATCAATGACGACATGGCCTGGGCGCTCGACCAGGTCAAGATGTACAAGACCGTCAAGGCCAAAACCGGTAGTTACCAGACCTGGCCGGTGCAGCGCGACAAGATCCTCACCAGGGGCTGGCGCGGTCAGCAGAACCTGGAACTGGAGAGTACCGACATCGAATCGCTCAGCAAGCTGGCCGGTGAGTTGCAGGTAAAACTCAAAATCAACAGCATGCGTTTCACCGTTTCCGACGAACAGCGCGAGGCCGCGGAAAACCGCCTCATCGACCAGGCGCTGGATGCATTCAAGGAACGCGCCCGTATTATCCGCGTCAATCTGAAGACCACCGGCTACCGGCTGGTGGATCTCAACGTGGGTACGTCTACCTCGCAGCCGCCCATCATCCGCCAGCAGGCGCGCATGATGTCCGCCGATGTTGCAGAATCATCCGTCGCCGTCGAGGGCGGGGAGAGCGATATTCGCGTAACGGTCAGCGGCACGATTGAACTGGTCGTGCCGTAATTACTCCCTCTCCCGCAGAGAGAGGGTATCTGTACAGGCTTCCAGGTTTTATTCCCTCTCCCTCCGGGAGAGGGTCAGGGAGAGGGGATATCTATAGCAGGCTTTCACGGCAACTGCTCCCGCGTTGTACTACCTCTACATGGTCCAGGCCGGCCTCTCGCCCCGGGCTATGCCTGCGGGCTATGCCCGTATGAATAATCTCATCTTCTCCAATGCCCCGATGACGGGTTTGCACTTCTCAGGCCATGCCAAGTGAAATTGACCCGTTGATTGAAGTAGAGTCAAATTATGGATATGACCTGTAAGTCGCAGGATAAACACGGCTTCCTGGTCCTCGAACAGTAGACAGGCCTGCGAACATGGATTTACGACGAGGAAATCATAAATGCAAACGATGACAAATAAAGGGCAGCTGGCCTTGATTGCAGGAGCAAGCCTTCTCGCAATAATCTGGGCGGCTAATTATTCTCCGGCCCGTCTATGCCAGTTGTCGGTCAATCTAAAGCCATCAGAAGCATTTGCGCTGATTCAGACGGGACGTACCCTGGTACTCGATGTGCGGGAAAAGGATGCCTACGACAAGGGCCATTTACCGGGAGCGATATCAGTGCCTATAGGTGAACTGGACAGACGAATCGGGGAGTTCGAAGCGCATAAAGCAGAAGAGGTGATTGTTTACTGTAATGATGGTAGTAAACGAGGGCCAACTGCCACGGATAAAATGAACAAAGCAGGATACCCGCGCGCAAAAAACCTGGACGGCGGGATTGAGGGCTGGCGAAAGGCTGATTATCAAACAATCACTAAACACTGATTATTCGAACGGCGAAGTATGACTGGCAAGCGACTATGATTCGGGGTCGGATGGCTTCGCCACCACCTGGCCTGGAGGTTATGGAGCATGAACGAGTGACATGGAGAGTTGGTTATCGCCAGCTATATTTATTTAGTTAGTATTCAGCTATTCTGCCCTTATCAATGTGCCAGGCGCAGAATTTACTGAATCATTTGCGAACACTTCCCGCATGATCTTTGTGGGAAAGGCCAGGATAAGGACTGATGATCGGCACTTGCCAGCCCGCTAATTTGAACTTTAAATCAATTTCCGCTTCTTATAGCATGTGAAAATTCCGCAGATCCTGCCTGTAAGCTGTATTGTCGGGTGATGCGCTTTATTTCTTCTCCAATGGAGGTTGCTTCAATGCTTTATAAAAAAACGAATCCTTTGCTTTCCGCGTTAGCGGTAGTCATGTTATTGGCAGTAGCATCAAGCCCTGCGATAGCCCAGGGGGAGATGAAGTCGAACCAGTTCTGGTGGCCTGAAAAGCTGGACCTCGGTCCGCTTCGTCAGCACGCTGCAGCGTCCAATCCACTGGGCGAAAAGTTCAACTACGCCGAGCAGGTTAAAACGCTCGATCTTAAAGCCGTGAAGAAGGACATCGCGGCGTTGATGACCACGTCACAGGACTGGTGGCCAGCAGACTATGGTCACTATGGACCCTTTTTCATTCGCATGGCCTGGCACAGCGCGGGTACTTACCGCGTGGCTGACGGCCGCGGTGGCGCCGGTGGCGGTCAACAGCGATTCGAGCCGCTCAACAGCTGGCCTGACAATGCCAGTCTCGACAAGGCGCGGCGCTTGCTCTGGCCGATCAAGCAGAAATACGGTCAGAAGCTTTCATGGGCCGACCTCATGGTCCTGACGGGGAATGTCGCGCTGGAATCCATGGGCTTCAAAACCTTCGGTTTTGCCGCCGGGCGCGAGGACGACTGGGAGCCCGACATGGTCTATTGGGGACCTGAGGCCAAAATGCTTGCGGATGAGCGCTACACGGGCGACAGAAAGCTGGAAAACCCGCTTGCCGCTGTGCAGATGGGCCTGATCTATGTGAACCCGGAGGGGCCGAACGGTAACCCGGATCCGCTGTTGGCCGCAAAGGACATTCGCGACACCTTCGGTCGCATGGCAATGAACGATGAAGAGACCGCTGCACTCATCATCGGCGGGCACACCTTCGGTAAAAACCACGGCGCCCACCCTCCGGCTGATTGCCTGGGTCCCGAGCCCGCAGCCGCAGGTATCGAGGAGCAAGGTCTTGGCTGGAAAAACAAGTGCGGCAAGGGTAATGCCGAAGACACCATCACCAGCGGTCTGGAAGGTGCATGGACCGTGACCCCGTTCGCGTGGAGCCACAACTATCTGCAAAACCTGTTCGCCTACAATTGGGTAAAAACGAAGAGCCCCGCAGGGGCAACCCAGTGGATTCCCGATGACAAGAACGCAGCAAGCCTCGTACCGGATGCTCACGATCCGTCGAAGCGGCATGCGCCTGTCATGTTAACCACGGACCTGTCGCTCAAGGTCGACCCGAGCTATCAGAAGATTTCGAAGCGTTTCCTTGACAACCCGAAAGAGCTCGAACTCGCCTTCGCCAAGGCCTGGTACAAGCTGACGCACCGCGACATGGGTCCGCGTGCACGCTATGTCGGTGCTGAAGTTCCAAAAGAGGAACTGCTCTGGCAGGACCCGGTCCCCGCAGTCGATCACAAACTGGTTGACGCAAAGGACATCGCCAGGCTGAAGTCCGACATACTTGCATCGAAGCTGACCATTCCCGAGCTTGTCAGGGTCGCCTGGGCATCGGCCGCCAGCTTCCGCGGTACCGACATGCGCGGTGGCGCGAACGGTGCGCGCATTAGCCTCGCACCGCAGAAGGACTGGGCAGTCAACAATCCGGATGAAGTGGCGAAAGTGCTGAAGCGCCTGAAGGGCATTCAAAAAGACTTCAACAGCGCGCAATCAGGCGGAAAGAAGGTATCGCTCGCCGACCTGATCGTTCTGGGCGGCGCGGCAGCCATTGAGCAGGCTGCAAAGAACGCCGGGCACGATGTGCAGGTTGCCTTCACACCGGGACGCACGGACGCATCGCAAGCGCAGACTGATGTGAGTTCTTTTGCCGTGCTCGAACCGACCGCAGACGGGTTTCGCAACTACTTCGGTAAGGATCAGTCCGGATCACCGACAGAAATGCTGGTCGATCGGGCGAGCCTGCTGACCCTGACGGTGCCTGAAATGACCGTACTGGTCGGCGGTATGCGGGCCCTGAATGCAAATGCCGGACAAGCTGCGCATGGTGTGTTCACCGACCGGCCCGGGACCTTGAGTAACGACTACTTCGTGAACCTGCTGGATATGTCCACGAAATGGGCGAAGTCATCCAAATCCGAGGGCATTTACGAGGGGCGTGATCGCAAGACCGGACAAGCTCAAATGGACGGCCACCCCGGTCGACCTGGTTTTCGGGTCGAACTCCGAGCTTCGTGCTGTCGCAGAAGTCTATGCAGCGAACGACGCTCAAAAGAAATTTGCTGGGGACTTTGTCAAGGCATGGACCAAGGTAATGAACCTCGACCGCTTTGACCTGTGATACTGGCGGAAAAGGTGCTCGAAAGCCCTGCAAAGCAGCGCACAGAGCGCCGGGTAGAGTCCAGGCAAGAGCGGTGAAAGCTTTTCCTGACGCATGAAAACACGACACGGCGGCGTTAACTACGCCGCCGTGCTACCCCCTGGGCCGTTCAACCTGTCGAGTGGCGCTGCTGGATTTGAATAACATGATTAATCCAAGATCGGGTTGGGTGCTGATTTATGCCTGCGATATTAACAATACTGGAAATATCGCTGGATTGTGAAAAATTGCCGGTGAGACGCATGCATTTCTTTGATCGGCGATTCCCGTTCACTCACCATTTCTCTTGTTGGCATCCGGCATGGCTGCCTGAACGTCGCCAGCAAGGAAAGGCCGCTAGAAAACATGCCGTGTAACAGCTAACAGGCGCATGTAGCCGGTCAAGCCGCTCGCTACGCTCGCGGTTTCGCTGATGCGGAGACGTTACTCTTCCACCAGGTCCACTTCACCCGTAAAGGGCGCGATCTCCGCGCGCGCGGCATCACGCAGATTCAGCGCGACCTGCCAGCCGTCGCCGGCCGGTCGCACCGGCGGCCGGACCGTCACCTTGATGCGCCCGCGGCGCGGGATCCAGTCTTTACCGCGGACGATATTGCGCGCGCCGCTGATGGCGACCGGTACCAGCGGGACTTTCGCCCGTGTGGCGGTGACAAATGCGCCCATGCGGAACGGTTGCAGACCCTCGAAGGTGGTAAAGGTGCCCTCCGGGAAAAACACGATTGACTGGCCGTTGCGCGATTTTTCGGCGATGCGGCCAACGTCGCTGGTGCCCTTGCTGGCGTTGAAGCGATCGACGAATTCCACGCCAAAACGTTGCAGCAGGACGCGTATCGGCGTCACCCTCGCCAGTTCACCCTTGACAATAAAATGGATCGGCACATCCAGCGCCGCCGTGATTATAAATCCGTCGAGGTAGCTGGTGTGATTGGCAACGATAATCTGTGCATCGTGCGGGTCCAGGTGTTCGTGACCTTCCACTTCCAGCGGTGTGAAGGTGAGTGTAAACAGCAGCCGTGAACACCAGTGCGCCATCTTGCGGCGCCACGTTTCAAACGGCGTCAGTACCACCAGTATCCAGGCGACCACCAGCAGTACAGTAAATACCGGCCAGGCATACAGGGCATACAGCCATTCAGACAGCGTGCGCCCGGGCCGCTCGGCGGTATTGTCCGCGCCGAATTCGCCCATCAACAGGTCGGCCGCTGTGCCGGCGTCACCGGTGTCGCAGATTTCACTGTCCACGTGATGCACGATGGCATGCATCAGGTCGGCGGCGGAAGTGGCGCAAACTGCCGCCTGCTCGGACAACGAAACCTGCAACGCCTCCTCGATACGGGCACGAAGTTCCACGCGCGCCATACTGTCCAGCCCCAGTTCGCGCTCCAGGTGGGTGTCAGGCAGAAAGTGCAGGTTCTTCCAGTGCGGGTGTACTTCACCGACCATTTCGCGAACGACCGCGAGCAGGTCCTTCATTGCAGGCACGAGTTTGCCGTCCGTTTGACTGCTTGTCTGATTACCCGTGCCCATCCTTGTATGCTAATGTAAAACCCTTATGAGTCAATCAGGACATGCCGCAGGCCAATTACCGCCGTGATGTCGAACGAAGCGCGCATCGATGCCGAGCAGCAGACCATCGAACGCTTTACCGATGTGCTGTGGATGGAGCGCGGACTGAGCGATAACACGCTGGCCGCCTACCGCAATGACCTGGGCGGTCTTGCCGGCTGGCTGGTGCACAACGACCGTGGTTTGCTCACGGCGCGTCGCGAGGACCTGCTGGCCTATCTTTCACAACGCGTCAGTGACGGTGCGCGGCCCCGGACCACCGCCCGGCTGCTCTCGTCGATGCGGCGCTTTTATCGCTACCAGGTCCGCGAGGGACGCCTGCAGGAAGATCCGAGTCTGCGCATCGACACGCCGCGCATCGGTCGTCCCTTGCCGGACACCCTGAGCGAAAAGGAGGTCGAGAAACTGCTGGCTGCGCCCGACACCTCGGAACCCATCGGCCTGCGCGACCGCGCCATGCTCGAATTGCTCTATGCCTGCGGCTTGCGTGTGTCGGAACTGGTCGGCCTCACGCATGAGCAGCTCAACCTGACGCAGGGCGTCGTCCGGCTGGTCGGCAAGGGCAGGAAAGAGCGGCTGGTGCCGCTGGGCGAGGAAGCCGTGGACTGGCTCGAGCGATACCTGGAGACGGGGCGCCCGGTGCACGTGGTGGCGCAGGATGACGCCCACGTGTTCCTGTCACGCCGCGGGCGCGGCATGACACGCCAGGCCTTCTGGTACAGAATGCGTGAATATGCAGTCAAATCAGGTATTAGCAAGCATCTTTCCCCGCATACCCTGCGCCACGCCTTCGCCACGCACCTGCTCAACCACGGAGCGGACCTGCGCGTGGTGCAGATGCTGCTGGGACATAGTGACCTGTCGACCACGCAGATATATACTCATGTGGCCCGTGAGCGCCTGAAGGACCTGCACGCAAAGCATCATCCGCGCGGTTGATCGCCAATTAAGATTTTACTGAAACTTCATCAATAACAGGGTGTCACACCCTGCTAACGACAATGGAATCCTATTATGAATAAACGTATTGCCGCTGTGTGCCTGTTGTTGTCGAGTGTGATGATGACAGGTTATTCTCGTTGCCGAACCGGGTAGCGAAAGTGCCATCAGGAAAGCGCTGGCGAAGATCATGCCACGGGAAAGCATAGACCGCATCGGTCCCTCGCCAATGACGGGTATTTCCGAGGTGATGATCGGCATGAATCTGTTTTATGTCAGTAACGACGGCAAATACCTCATGCAGGGCAAGCTTATCGATTTGGCGTCAAGGACCGACCTCACCGAACAAAAGCTCGGCAAGGCCCGTCTGAAATCGCTTGCCGACCTGGGCGAAAAGTCCATGATCGTTTTCCCGGCCAAAGAGCAGCGTCATGTCATCACGGTGTTTACCGATATCGATTGCGGCTACTGCCGCAAGTTGCACAATGAAATGGCGGCCTACAATGCGGAAGGCATCACCGTACGTTACCTGAGTTTCCCGCGTAGCGGCCCGAACAGTCCTTCCTACAACAAGGCGGTGTCCGTCTGGTGTGCCGACGATCGTAACGATGCGCTGACCAGTGCCAAGGCGGGTAAGGCGCTGGAGGACAAGCAGTGCGATAACCCGATCGGCGACCATTTCAATCTCGGTGTTGCCATGGGTGTGCGCGGTACGCCGGCGATCCTGATGGAGGACGGTTCGATAGTGCCGGGTTACGTGCCGGCCAAGAAGCTGTTAAAGCAACTGGATGGGATGGACGCGGGCAAGTCCTGATTGCCCGCTTTGACGGCCTAGTGCAGCGCGTTGAACATCCTGCGGCGCCAGCCCGGCGACCCGTTCGTCTGATTCACCCAGCAGGTTGAACAGCGCCAGCAAGGCCTTGCGGCCGGCATCGTCCCGGTACTGCCGGTCATGCTCGAGGATATGCATGAACGTTTCCAGCGCCGCTTCGTACTTTTCACCCACCACGTAGGCGCAACCCAGCCGGTAACGGCGCCCGGTGTCGTCCGGCTGCGTCTCCACGGCGCTCTCCAGTTCCGCGAGTGACTGATCGCCAGGTGCGTGCGCGGCGAATTCCAGCAGGGCACGCAGGCGCATGGCCTCCGGTTCCTCGCGGATATCGCGCGGCAATTCATCGAGCAGTTGCCCGGCTTCATCCTGTTTGCCTGCGCGGTAACACAGCTCGGCATAGTCCAGTGTCAGCTTATGGTTGTCCGTCTCTGCCTGTCTCGCATCCCGCAGCAGCGCCAGTGCCTGTTGCTGTTCGCCCCCGGCAAACAGGGTGCGGGCCTGTGCGCGCAGCGTGTCGGAGGGACGTTCGATATAGCGGTCCAGCAGTACCCGCAGGGTAGACTCGGTTTGCGCGGCCAGGATTTCCTCCGCCATTTCGCCATGCTTGTAAATACGCATGGTCGGCAGACTGCGGATGTTGTGGGTGCGCGCCAGTTCGCGCTGTTCATCGGTATTGACCTTGGCGAGGACGAATTTGCCGTCGTAGTCATCAACCAGTTTTTTCAGCACCGGCATCTGCATCTGGCACGGTCCGCACCAGTCGGCCCAGTAGTCGACCAGCACCGGCACCGTGCGGGAACGCTCGATGACCAGTGCCTGGAAGGATTCATCTGTTACATCAGTAATACGTGGTAAGTCATTCATATTTAAAGATTGCAGCAGGTCATTCTTGAGTGTCCGCGGGGCATTGTAACGCATCCAGCCACACCCGTTCAGCGCAGGCGGTAAACAGCAGGCCGGCCCTTATCGTATGCCCGGGCCAGAGACGGGCGACGGCGCCGCTGTACAGGCGCATCTGCTCGCGATAGCCGGCTACCAGCGCATCCAGTTGCCCGCTGCCGGCGGTGGCGTGCGTCTTGTAATCAATGAGCACGATGTCGTCGCCATGCACCACGATGCGGTCGATGATGCCGTGCACGAGATGCTGTCCATCGAGGTATTGCACCGGCACCTCGTTGTACGCAGTTTCGAACTGGCGCGGATCGAACAGGTCCTGTAACGCGGGATGGTTGACCGTTGCCAGCGCCTGTTGCCACCAGTCGCGCAAGTCCGGGTTGGCAGGGTCATATGCCAGGGTATTCGCCACTGCACGGTAAATATTCTCCGCATCGCCCGCCGCTGAACGGCTGAGGTGATCAAGCATGCTGTGTATGGCAATACCGCGTTCACGCCCGTCGGGATCACCATCGCCGGACGTGAATGCACGGTCAGCCCGGCTGGGCGCGATCAGGGTATACGCAGGGGCAACCTGCAGCGGGGATTGCAGGCGTTCGTCAACCTCCATGTCATGGACGACGGCAATGGTTGCGGGCGACATCGGCGACTTTTCGCCGCTGGCACGGTGCGGGTTACCGTCACTGTTGCAGTCCCAGTCGGCCACGGCATCATGGACCAGGCTGTACCAGTTACCGGGTTGCGGCTTGTCGGGTTCGCTGCCGGAAATGAACAAATACTGACGTGCCCGGGTCAGTGCCACGTACAGCAGGTTGGCATCCTCTGTGCGCGCATTCCGTGCCTGCTGCTGGAGCAATTCGAGGCTGCGTGAATCAAGCTGGTCGCGTTTGCCGGCCAGCAGGAAGTGTGTCGGCCGGTCAGCGCTGCCGGGCCATTCGACCAGGGCCTCCCAGGCCTTGTTCGCACGCGGTACCGCTGCTGCATCGGCCAGGAATACCGCGGGGGACTCGAGCCCCTTGGCGGCATGGATCGTCAGGATTCGCACGCGCTGTCCGCCGGACGTTTCCGGTGTGGCCTCGTCCGGACGGTCAACCTCGGACCTGCGCAAGCGTTCAAGCCGCGCCAGGAAATGCGTCAGGCTGGGGTAGCGGCCGTTATCGATCTCCAGCGCCAGCTCTATAAACCTTGTCAGGCTGGCCTGTACGCGGGGTACCAGTGCTTCGGGAAAGGCGGACGTATAACGGTTGATGACATCGCCCTCGTGAAAGATCCGGTCAAGCAGGTCATGCACCGGGACCTGTCCGGTCAGTGCCCGCCAGCCCTCCAGCATCGCGTAGACGGTTGCGTAGGGCGCGCCGTCCCGGCCCGCGAGTTTCGCCAGTCGCTCGTACCAGGTGCCGGACTGCAAGGCGGCCAGCGGGAGCAGGGCATCGCTGTCGAGCCCGAACAGGGGAGAGCGCAGCACCTGTGCCAGCGCAAGATTGTCATACGGCGCTATCAGGACGTGCAGCAGGGCCTCGAGATCACGCACCTCCAGGTTGTCGAGCAGTGCACCGCGGCTGGCGCCGATGTAGGGAATGCCGGCATCGCGCAGGGCGCGCTCGAAGGCATCGACGTGGGTGCGCGAACGCACCAGGATCATGATGTCGCCGTAGTGCAGCGGGCGTACCGTGTCGTGATCGATGACCGGCGCATGCGTTTCAATCAGCCGCTGGATCCGCTTCACGATCAGCCCGCCTTCCGTTCGAAAGCGCTGGCTGTCGAGCTCGGGCCGGGGCGTGCTTAACGGGTCGCGTAACTGACCGGCGTCCGGCACCACCGGCGCGGGCTTGTCGTAGGGTACCAGCGGCAGCAGCTCGACCTCGCCGGGCTGCGCCTTGAGGTGCGTGGTGTGCCGTTCGAATTCGCTCAACAGCTGGCCGGCGGGCGTGCCGTCGAAGATTGCATTGACGCAATCGATGATCGCGCGTGACGAGCGGCGCGAGGCGTTCAGCGGATAACGCTGCCCGTGAAGATGTGTTTCCAGCCAGTCGGCGGCCTCGCCCAGCAGCGCCGGGTTGGCCCGGCGAAAACTGTAAATGGACTGCTTGCGGTCGCCGACCAGGAATACGCTGCGGTGTCGTGTTTCCTGTGTCCCGAGTTCCTCGAGTAACGGCATCAGCAAGCGCCACTGCGTCGGGTTGGTATCCTGGAATTCATCCACCAGCAGGTGGTCGATGCGCGCGTCGAGCTTGTACTGCACCCAGCTGGCATGCTCGCTCATGTTCAGCAGGCGGCAGGCATGCCATTCGAGGTCGGCGAAATCGAGCAGCCGCTGCTCCTGTTTGATGCGCTGATAGTACGACAGCAGCTCGCTGCCGCAGTGGTACCAGGCGCGGGAGGTTGCCAGCGTGCGCTGGCGTGCCAGTTGGTCATGCAGTGTGGCAAGTGCCTCGACGAGCAGCTGATGCAGTTCCAGAAAACGCTGCTCATCGGCGTCACCCAGCCGCTTGCGCTGGGTCGGGCTTTCCTTGCGAAGTCGCGCCTCGCCGTCCTTTTTCAGGAACACCGGCGTTATCGACTCGCACAGTTCCACCGGTGTGCGATCGCTTGCCAGCATGTCCGTCAGGACCGCGGCATGTTTTGTATTGGTTGCAGTGGTATTGCGTTGCAGCAGTTGTGCGAATTCGGCCAGCGCCGCGCGCAGCTCGTCATTCGGGAACCCGGCCAGCGGGTCCTGGTCCGGGGCGGTATCCAGCCAACCGGCCAATTGCCCCACGGCATGCGCCGACGCTGTCGTGCTGACCCTCCGTGTATGCCCACCAGTCACTGCGGTGATCGACGAACGAGCGCAAGGCGCGGCGTGCATTCTCGAGCCCCCCGCAACCGCTTGCCAGCAGATCGAGCGCCTCGCTGAAGTCATTTCCGGAGCGGCTGTTCGAGATCAGGGCGTCCCAGGCGGCCGACTCCAGCTGCCCGGTTGTCTCGCTGATCTCGAAGCCGGGCGCCACGCCGGCCTCCAGCGGAAAGCGCTGCAACAGTTCCTGGCAGAAGGCATGGAACGTGGTGGTGCGCAGTGTGCGCGGATTCAACAGTACCTGTTCGTACAGGTTGCGCGCACGCGTGCGGGTTTTATAGTCCGGGTGGATGCCGGCCTGCCGCAGCAGTGTGTCCAGTTGCGCGGTATCGGCACACATGTATTCGCGCAGGCGCTCTGTAATGCGTTGTTGCATTTCGCTGGCCGCCTTGCGCGTAAAGGTGATGGCAAGGATGCTCTCCGGCAGCGCGTCGTCCAGCAGCAGACGGATCACGCGTGTTACCAGTAACCAGGTCTTGCCGGTGCCGGCCGAAGCATGCACGCTGGCATTGATCGCCGGGTCGGCCGCGGCGAGTGCGGCGCTGTCGTTCGTCGTCATGCGCGCGGGTCCTCCGTCCATGCCTGCCGCCGGCACAGGCCGTCGAAGTCACAGTAGCGGCAGGTCCGGTTGTCGCCCCAGGCGGGTAACGGCGTGCCGGCTTCGACGGCTGCCAGCATTCGGACCAGTCGTTCACGCACAGCGCGGGACAGGGCCGCGAGCGCCTCGTCTTGCAGCAGCGCGCCGGGTTTCGTCTCGCCGTCAACGCCGAGATAACTCACGCAAGCCGGCAGGGTGTCTTCCAGAATTGCGTACGAGGGCAATTGCACGGCCTCGCCGCTGTCGACCTCGTGCTGTTTCGGCATGCGGCCGGTCTTGTAGTCGATCACCAGCTCGCCATCGGCGCCGCGGTCGATGCGGTCGAGCCGGCCTTCCAGTGCGCGGTCAGGTGCAAGCGGCAGGCTGCGCTTCTGTTCGGCGGCGACGAATGTCCAGCTGCGCTGGTGTCCGGTCAACCAGCGGATGTAGGAGGGGATGGTTTGCAGCCAGCGGGCCAGCCATGCGCGGTGTTCGAAGTTGTCATCGAGTTCGGCGCTGAACACTTTTCGCGAAATCGCTTCCAGCTGTGCGCAGGCCGACTGTTCCCGTGACGGGTCCAGTGGCATGCGCGGTGGCGGCGGGAAGTCCGCGTGCCCCTGGTGAAAGACCTGCAGACTGCGATGCACCAGCGTGCCGAACTCCGCTTTTTCGAACGCCTCGCGGACGTCCTCGCGTGCCCTGAGCCCGAGGCCGGTGCCCGCGTAGAAACGGTAGGGGCAGTCCACCAGTGTCTCGTGCGCGCTGACCGACAGCGTCTTCGGCAACCGGGCAGCCGGCAGTACCGCCGCCGGCCAGGCGGACGGCGCCGGTAGCGGCAGCCCGTTGCTGCCGGCGACCCGGGCCGCCGGGTGTTCCAGGAGTTCCTCCAGCGTGCGGTCGCGCAGGTCGTCCGCCCAGCCCTGTTCGTGAAACGTCGTGAGCAGTTCCAGCCAGGCGGACGGGTTGCGCACCTCGCCGTTGTCGTACCGCTGCCAGGTCATCAGAACCTGCGGTGTGCCTGCAAGCAGGCGCCGAAAGCGGTTGAGTTGCACCGCGTGCAATGTCTGCCACACGGGCAGGCCAAGTTCGCCACGCACGCTGTCATTGAAAAACGGCGAGGTGTTGCCGGCCGCGGGCAGATGACCGTGGTCGCAGGCGCCCAGCACCAGGGCGTCGAACTGGCCGAGGCGGGCCTGTTCGAGCGTCAGCAGCGTCACCGGGCTGTTGCGCATCGCGGGCCGGAAATCATGGCGTTCCAGGGCCGTGCCCAGCCAGCGCCTGAAGCCGTTCCACGACAGGGTGATATCGGTGTGGCTTGCCGCATCGTGCAGCAGTTGCCACTCGTGCAGCACGCGCTGACCGGCCGGGTCACCGGTGAACGCCTGCCACAGGCCAAGCGCTGTCATGCTTTCACGCAGGGCGAGCAGCAGTTGCAGCGGCGTCGCGGCGTCGTCGCCGAGCAGGCTGCGCAGCGGGTCGGCGGCCTGGTCAAGCCGGTTCAGCAGGACGCGGGTCCCGGCGGCAGACTCGGCCGTCCAGTCGGTGTCCAGGTGGCTGAGGCGGCGATCGATGGCCTGGCGGTATCGCTGCAGGCCGCGCGCGATGTTTTCGCGCCGAATAATGTCGGTCTCGAAACGGAACACGATGTTCGCCAGTTCCTCCCGGTCGTCATTCGGAAACACGAACGGCGATTTCAGGGTGTCGAGCAGCGGCTGGTGGGCGAAGTCTTCCTCCACGGTTTCCAGCCAGCGCTCCAGTGCCGCCGCGGCACTGGTGGTGGACAGCGCCCAGCCGCCCGGATCGTCCAGCGGCACTCGGGCGCGCTCCAGCAATGCGCGCACTCGCCGTGCCAGTCGCCGGTCCTCGGTAACGATGCCGATGGACTGGCGGCCTGCGAGCAGCCAGCGGCGCACCTGCAGGTCAATGGCGCGTGCCTCCTGCTCGGCCGACGCGGCGGCAAACACCGCGACCTGTCCGCTGAGCGGCGAGGTATCCAGTGTCCGCCCGAGTGCAGCGGCGCGCTCGGCAAGACAGGCATCACCGGCGCTGAAAATGCTGTCGAGGCATTGCTCGCGGGCCGGCTGTGCGGCCGCTGCCGGTCCGGCCGGACTGACATCCGCGAGCATTTGCCCGAGTGAGGGTCCTGCGCTGTCAGGCCGCTCCTTGCTGTCATACAGGAAGCAGGTTGCCCGTCCGGCTTGCAGCAGTTGCCGAGTGCAGGCCATGCCGGCGTATGACGGCGAATCATCACCGATAAAGACATACCGGTATTCACCCGGGTCCTGCTGCAATCGGGCAATACGCGCGACGGCGGCCAGCCCGGGATCGAGCATGTCGCCGGCCTGCAGTTGTACATGCCAGGCCTGCCACAGGCGGTGCACGATGGTGGCTTCCTGGCCCAGCGGCGGTGGCAGCCGGTCGCCGATGCCGTAGGCGCTTTGCAGCAGGCGGGTAAAGGTTTCCGCGTCATTCGGAATGTCGACGCGCTGCAGTGACAACTCGTCGAACAGGGCGACGAGACTGGCACTGACCAGCCAGGGATCGGAATCGCCGAACACGTCCGGGTGTGACTGCAGGGCCTCGACCAGCATCAACTCGCGTCGTGCGCGCCCCGGCACCGAGCGGTCCAGCACGACCCGCTGCTCCAGCCACTGCTCGAGGGTGTAAATGTGCGGGCCAAGCAGGGCGGTGTGGCCCTCTGCGGTGGCGGCCTGCAGTAATCGCAGCCGAAACTGCGCGGCAAACAGCAGGTCGGGCAGCAGCACGACCGTGTCCAGCAGGTTGGGGAGTTGCGTGCACTGACCGATAATGTGGCGCGCGGCCGAGGCCAGGATGTCATCGCTGTGCGGGACCAGGATGACAGCTGATGCGTTGCCGGCCTCACTCACGCTGGCGCACCCTGGATAAAGATAGACTTCACGTCATTGCGAGTAAAACGTGGCAATGTATTGATAGAGTGAATTATTCCGGGAAGCCGATTCTTCTTTGCGTGCCTCGCAACGTCGGCAAGGCGGGCGCAACCGTGGTGACACGCATCAGCGCTCCAGGTGTTGCAGCTTGTCCGGCTTGTCCTTCCATTCGTCGGCATCCTCCGGGGCGTCTTTCATCTGCGTGATGACCGGCCACTTGGCGGCCAGTTCGGCGTTCAGTTCGAGGAAGTGTTCCTGGCCGGCCGGCAGGTCCCCCTCGTCGAAGATCGCGTTGATCGGACACTCGGGTTCGCACAACGTGCAGTCGATGCATTCATCCGGGTCGATGACGAGGAAATTCGGGCCCTCGTGAAAGCAGTCGACCGGGCATACTTCCACGCAGTCGGTGTATTTACACTTGATGCAGTTTTCAGTCACAACGAAGGTCATGCAATTCTCCAGTCGTCATCGCAGGATAGCCCGGCGGGGGGCATGCCGGCATTACATCCTGATTGTCAAAATAGTAGTACAAGTACCTGAAATACGTAATGTCCTGTGTGGCCCTGTGCTGCCGTGATGTGAAGTATACCCGTAATCCGCGCCGATTATGAATGCAGTGATTGCTGTAATTGCGCCTGCAGGTCATACAGCACCTGCAGCGCTTCACGCGGGGACAGGCGGTCCGGGTCGACCTGCTCAAGTGCGTCGATCAGCGGCTGGTGATCGGTGGCCTGGAACAACGGCATCTGCGCCGTCACGCTCATGCCGGTGTGCGGCGCCTGTTCCAGTTCCTGCAGGCGTTGCTGCGCCTGCCTGATAACCTCGCCGGGCACGCCTGCCAGCGCCGCCACGTGCAGTCCGTAACTGCGGTCGGCGGCACCGGGCCTGACCGCGTGCAGAAAGACGATACGGTCCTCGTGTTCGGTCGCATCCAGGTGCACGTTGACGATGCCCTCGTACTGGTCCGGCAACTGTGTCAGCTCGAAATAGTGGGTCGCGAACAGGGTGGTGGCCCTGATGCGCATGGCAAGGTCGATGGCACAGGCCCAGGCCAGCGACAGGCCGTCATAGGTGCTGGTGCCGCGACCGATTTCATCCATCAGGACCAGGCTGTGCGCGGTCGCGTTATGCAGGATATTCGCCGTCTCGGTCATCTCGACCATGAACGTCGAGCGCCCGCCCGCCAGGTCGTCGGCGGCGCCGATGCGCGAGAAGATCCGGTCGACCGTGCCGATACGGGCGGACTCCGCCGGGACGAAGCAACCGATGTGCGCCAGCAGCACGATCAGCGCGGTCTGTCGCATGTAGGTGGACTTGCCGCCCATGTTCGGGCCGGTGATGATCAGCATGCGCTGTTGCTCATCGAGACGCGTGTCGTTCGGGATGAAGGCATCATCCATGATTTGTTCGACCACCAGGTGCCGTCCCTTGCGGATATCGACGCCGGTCCCGGTAAAGAACGCCGGGCGGGTCAGTTGCAGGCTGACGCTGCGCTCGGCGAAGGTGGCCAGTACGTCCAGTTCCGAGATGCCGGCGGCGAGCCGCGACAGCGGTTCCAGTTCGTCGGTCAGGGTTTCGAGCAGTGCATTGTAGAGAGATTTTTCCAGCGCCAGCGCGCGCTCGTGCGCGCTCAGCACCTTGTCTTCATGCGCTTTCAGTTCCGGGGTGATGTAGCGTTCGACCGCTTTCAGGGTCTGGCGGCGCTGGTAGTTGGCCGGCACCTGGTCGGCCTGCAGGCGGCTGACCTCGATGTAATAGCCGTGCACCCGGTTATAGCGGATCTTCAGGTTGCCGATGCCGGAGCGTTCGCGCTCGGTCTGTTCCATTTCCAGCAGGAACCGGTCGCCGTGCTCGCTCAGGGTGCGCAGTTCATCCAGGTCGCTGTCGTAGCCGTCGGCGAGCACATTGCCGTCACGCAGCAACAACGGCGGCGACTCCCTGATGGCGCGCGCCAGCAAGTCATGGACGTGCGTATGCGTGCCGAGTTGTTGTGAGAGATTGTGAATGAGCGGGTCGTCGATATTTGCGATGTGCGCCTGCAGATCGGGTAGCAGTGCCAGGCTGTCGCGCAGGCCGGACAGGTCGCGCGGGCGGGCCGATTTCAGTGCGATCCGCGACAGGATGCGTTCAATGTCCGCGCATCCCCTGAGTATTTCGTTGATGTCGGCATGACAATCGGTGTCGACCAGGGCGCTGACGCACTGCATGCGCAGCTCGAGGACGGCGTGGTCACGCAGCGGGCGGTGCACCCAGCGCCGCAGCAGGCGGCCGCCCATGGCCGTGGCCGTGCGGTCGAGTACGCCGACCAGCGTGTGCCGGTGGTTGCCGGAGGTGGACTGTTCCAGTTCCAGGTTGCGGCGCGTGGCCGCATCCAGCACCAGGCTGTCGCTACGGTCTTCGACCGACAGACTGCGCAGGTGCGGCAGCGCGCTGCGCTGGGTATTGGCCACATACTGCAGCAGGCCGCCGGCCGCACCGATGGCCGCCGCCAGGTTTTCACAGCCAAAGCCGGCCAGGTCATGCGTGCCGAATTGCGCGTTCAGCTGGCGGCGCGCGCTGTCGGTCTCGAACAGCCAGGCCGGTTGCCGGCGCAGGCCGTCGCGTTGCTGCAGTTCGCCTGGCAGCGTGGCAGCCTCGTTGACGATGATCTCGGCCGGGCACAGTCGCTGAATTTCGCCCAGCAATGCCTCGTCGGTCTCGACCTCCTGTACGCAAAAGCGTGCGCCCGACAGGTCCAGCGCCGCCAGTCCCCAGCGCCGCTCCAGTCGATGAATCGCCACCAGCAGGTTGTCCTGGCGGTCGCTCAGCAGCGATTCCTCGGTCAGCGTGCCCGGTGTAATGATGCGTACCACCTCGCGCCTGACCGGTCCCTTGCTGCTGGCAACGTCGCCGACCTGCTCGCAGATCGCCACGGATTCACCCTGGCGCACCAGCCGGCCGAGGTACTGGTCCGCGGCGTGTACCGGCACGCCGGCCATGGGAATGGCTTCACCGTTGGACTTACCGCGGGAAGTTAAAGTGATATCGAGAAGTGTGGCCGCGCGCTGCGCGTCCGCATAGAAAAGTTCGTAGAAGTCACCCATGCGGTAGAACAGCAGGATGTCGGGATGCTCGGCCTTGATGCCCAGGTACTGCTGCATCATGGGAGTGTGCGCGGATGTCATGGCGGGGGAGTTTACCGTAAAAAATTCGTCCTCACTCCCCGGGAAAGGTGCAACAATTCGGTTCTCGTTTCCCCGGTGTCGAATTATCCGTTCCCTCTCCCTCAGGGAGAGGGACAGGGAGAGGGGGTATGATCGGGAATGTTTCCACTAGTATGCTATGCAAATTCCGAATTCGATTCCCTCTCCCTAACCCTCTCCCGAAGGGAGAGGGGATCAAACCGCAGGATTGTTAATGATGAGATTCCCTCTCCCTAACCCTCTCCCGAAGGGAGAGGGGATCAAACCCAGGATTGTTAATGATGAGATTCCCTCTCCCTAACCCTCTCCCGAAGGGGGAGGGGATTAAACCCGGGATTGTTAATGATGAGATCCCCTCTCCCTGACCCTCTCCCGGGGGGAATAAATATCGGAAATTGGTCTTATCCATGAGAGTCACCCTGATGTCCGACTTAACTGAATTATCAGAACAACTCGCCAAGCTGTTGCTGGAACAGAAGAAGTACCTGGCCACGGCCGAGTCCTGCACCGGTGGCTGGCTGGCCAAGTGCCTGACCGACATTGCCGGCAGTTCGGCCTGGTTCGAGCGCGGCTTCGTCACCTACAGCAATGCATCGAAACAGGAGATGCTCGGCGTATCCGCATCGACGCTGGTGATTGAGGGTGCCGTCAGCGAGGCGGTGGTGCTTGAAATGGCGGAGGGTGCAGTGGCCAACAGCCATGCCGACCTGGCCGTGGCCATCAGCGGTATCGCGGGTCCGGACGGCGGTGTGCCGGGCAAGCCGGTCGGCACGGTGTGCTTTGCCTGGCTCGTACGGGACGGATTCCGCGAGGCGCAGACTTGCCGGTTTGAGGGCGATCGCGAGGCGGTGCGGCGCCAGTCGGTACAACATGCCATGCAGCATCTATTGAAATTACTCGGCAATGGCTGAGGCCAACAGCCGCCTGTTTTTTGCCCTGTGGCCGGAGGCCGCGGTCCGTACCCGCTGTGACTGGTATGCCAGCAGTATCCTTGGCAAGCGCCGCCGGCGCGTACCCGCGGCCAATTTGCACATCACGCTGGGATTTGCCGGTTCGGTCAGCGGCGAGGTCAGCCGTTGCCTGCAGGCACAGGCCGACGCAATCGAGGCGGCCCCGTTCCAGCTGGTGATCGATCATTTGGGATACTGGCAGCGACAGCGCGTGCTGTGGATCGGGCCGACCCATACCCCGAATGCCTTGTGGGCGCTGGTGACGGCCGTGCGCGATGGATTCGATGCCTGCGGCCTGCGGCAGGACAGGCGCGCCTTCCAGGCGCACATGACGCTGGCGCGCAAATTCAGCACGGCCTTGCCGGTCACGGAGGCGCCGGCGATCGAGTGGCCTGTCAGCAGCTTCAGCCTGGTGCAGTCGGTGAATACTGAAAACGGTGTCAGCTATCGTGTGCTCAGGCGCTGGCCACTGGGAGACTGTCACACGTAAGCGAGTTACCGGGGTGGCGGGACAGCGGCCCATTTTTCCGGTCTTGTTCGTTAAATAGACTCACTATTCGCCTGGCAAGATCGGAAAATGATCTCGATGCCCCTCACGTCTCACTACCATCATCCGAGTCCGACAGGCGCCTAGAGGGTGACTGGTTTCTGTGGGATAATCCGCCCACTCGGCGGGCCAGGGATGACGTCGCCACGAACATAACCGGAGGAACCCGATGGACGATAATAAACGCAAGGCACTGAGCGCGGCACTGGGACAGATCGAAAAGCAGTTTGGCAAGGGCGCGGTCATGCGCATGGGTGATGTCAACGCCGTCGGTGCGGCGGACGCCATCTCCACCGGTTCGCTGGGACTGGATATCGCGCTGGGCATCGGCGGTCTGCCGCGCGGGCGCGTAATCGAGGTCTATGGACCGGAGTCCTCCGGCAAGACCACGCTGACGCTGCAGGTCATTGCCGAGGCGCAGAAGCTCGGTGGTGCCGCCGCGTTTATCGATGCCGAGCATGCGCTCGACCCGGCTTACGCCGAGAAGCTCGGCGTCAATGTCGACGAGCTGCTGGTTTCGCAACCGGACACCGGCGAGCAGGCGCTCGAGATCACCGACATGCTGGTGCGCTCCGGTTCCATCGACGTCGTGGTGGTCGATTCCGTGGCGGCACTGACGCCCAAGGCGGAGATCGAGGGCGACATGGGTGATTCACACATGGGCCTGCAGGCACGCCTGATGTCGCAGGCGCTGCGCAAGCTGACCGCCAACATCAAGCGCTCCAACACCATGGTCATCTTCATTAACCAGATCCGCATGAAGATCGGCGTGATGTTCGGCAGCCCGGAAACGACCACCGGCGGCAATGCGCTCAAGTTCTATGCCTCCGTGCGCCTCGATATCCGTCGTATCGGTTCCATCAAGAAAGGCGACGAGATCATCGGCAACGAGACCCGCGTGAAGGTGGTGAAGAACAAGATGGCGCCGCCGTTCAAGAAGGCCGAATTCCAGATCCTCTACGGCGAGGGCATTTCACGCGAAGCCGAGTTGATCGATATCGGTGTGCAGCTGGGTTTCGTCGAGAAGTCCGGCGCCTGGTACAGCTACGGTGAAGATCGTATCGGCCAGGGCAAGGACAACGTGCGCGGCTTTCTGCAACAGAACCCGGAGATTGCCAACGAGATCGAGGCGAAGATCCGCGCGCAACTGCTGGGTACCGCGGAACCGGCAGAGGCCGAAGCGGAGGCGCTTGAGGCGGAAGCCTGAGTCAGGCGGACAGGTTGCAGCGCCAACCGCGATGCAGGCAGGCCATGCAGACTGACGATTCGGCGGCGATCCGCAAATCAGCCATGAACTATCTCGCCCGCCGCGAACACGGTGCGCGGGAGCTGGCGGCCAAGCTGATGGCAAAGGGTTATGAAGCCGGACCGGTTGCTGAGGCGCTCGCGGGGCTGGTGGCGGATAACCTGCAGAGTGACGCCCGCTTCGCCGAGGCCTTTGTGCATTCGCGCTATCAGCGCGGGACTGGCCCGCAAAAGATTCGCGCCGAATTGCAGGCGCGCGGTCTCGACGAAGGCCTGATTGATGATTGTATCAGTCAATATGACGACCAGTGGCAATCGCTGGTGAGCGCGGTTCGCGAGCGCAAGTACGGTGCCGGGCAGCCGGCCGACTTTCGAGAGCGCAGCCGGCAGATGCGTTTTCTGCAGCAGCGAGGATTTACCGCGGAGCAGATTTCCAGGGCATTCAGGGATGAGTAGGAAAACAGGGGACAGACCACGTTTATCCAGAAAACCGGAGACGGAAAACGGGGTCTGTCTCCAGCATTCGGTTTTAACGTGGTCTGTCCCCGATTTCCCGGTCACGGTTTCCCAACATGGTCTGTCCCCGATTGCCCGCTCCTACGCCAACGGGCGTGAACAATAAACCCTCAGGTGTTCCAATCTGCCCCGGATCACTGAATAATAAGACCTGACGAGATCAGGCGGTAACTATTCCCGTATGTGGACCACAGCAAAACTTCGCCAGGCCTTCCTGGACTATTTCAGGGCGCGCGACCATGAGGTCGTGGCATCGAGTTCGCTCGTCCCGGCGGAGGACCCAACCTTGCTGTTCGTCAACGCCGGCATGGTGCAGTTCAAGGAAGTCTTTACCGGCCGGGAAGTGCGGGCATGTCCGCGTGCAACCAGCAGCCAGCGCTGCGTGCGTGCCGGCGGCAAGCACAATGACCTGGAAAATGTCGGTTATACCGCGCGTCATCACACCTTCTTCGAAATGCTGGGCAACTTCAGCTTCGGTGATTATTTCAAGCGCGAGGCAATCGTTTACGCCTGGGAATTCCTGACGAAGGAAATGGGCCTGCCGGCGGAAAAGCTCTGGGTGACGGTCTATATCGACGATGACGAGGCGGCCGACATCTGGCTTAAGGATATCGGTGTCGATCCCGGGCGTTTCACACGCATCGGTGACCAGCCGGGCGGCGAAAAATACAAGTCCGACAATTTCTGGTCGATGGGCGACACCGGTCCGTGCGGGCCGTGTTCGGAAATTTTCTACGACCACGGCGCGGAGATTCCGGGCGGACCGCCCGGTACGCCGGAGGAAGACGGCGATCGTTACGTGGAAATCTGGAACCTGGTATTCATGCAGTACGACCGCGATGCCGGCGGCAAGATGCAGCCGTTGCCGAAGCCGTCGGTGGATACCGGTATGGGACTTGAACGACTGGCCGCGGTGATGCAGGGCGTGCATACGAACTACGACATCGACCTGTTCCGGCACCTGATCAGGGCCGCGGCGACCATCACATCGACGGATGACCATGGCGCCACGTCGCTGCGGGTCATCGCCGACCATATTCGTTCCTGTGCATTCCTGATCGTCGATGGCGTGCTGCCGTCGAACGAAGGCCGTGGTTACGTGCTGCGCCGCATTATTCGTCGCGCCATTCGCCATGGTTACCAGCTGGGCGTGAATGAACCGTTCTTCTACCGTCTGGTGGCGCCTTTGTGTGAAGTCATGGGCGACGCCTACCCGGAACTGCGCGCGGGCCAGTCGCACCTGGAGCGTATTCTGTCGCTTGAAGAAGAGCGCTTTGCCGAGACCCTGGAGCAGGGCATGCGCGTGCTGGAAGAAGACCTCGCGACACTGAGGGGCAAGGTGATTGCCGGTGAAACAGTCTTCAGGCTGTACGATACCTTTGGCTTTCCCAGCGACCTGACCGCCGACATTGCCCGCGAGCGCGGTCTCGAAATCGATGTCGACGGCTTCAATGCCGCCATGGAAGCGCAGCGTGCGCGGGCACGTTCCGCCAGCCAGTTCGGCGTGGAGCAGGACGGCGATCTGCAGCTTGACGACACCACCGACTTCACCGGCTATGAACACCTCGAGGACATGGCAACCGTGGTCACACTGATTCACGATGGCGCCAGGGTGGACACGCTTGCAAGCGGACAGGCCGGCCGAGGTGGTGCTCGATGTCACACCCTTCTATGCCGAGTCCGGCGGCCAGGTGGGTGACCGGGGCGTGCTCGAGAGCGACACCGCGTGCTTCGAGGTGAATGACACCCGCAAGCAGGGCGGCAAGACATTCGTGCATTACGGAACAGTCGTCAAGGGCAGTCTGAATACCGGCGACCGGCTCAGGGCAAAGGTCGACACGCAGCGTCGTGCGGCGATCGTGCTGAACCATTCCGCGACCCACCTGCTGCACGCGGCCCTGCGCAGCGTGCTGGGCGACCACGTACAGCAAAAAGGATCGCTGGTCGAAGCCGAACGCCTGCGTTTCGACTTTGCACATTACGAACCCGTTACTCGAACACAACTGGATACTGTCGAGTCGCTGGTCAACCAACAAATTCGCGCCAATGCACAGGCCGAAACGCGACTGATGTCCATGGACGATGCCATGCAGTCCGGCGCCGTGGCGCTGTTCGGCGAAAAGTACGGCGCCGAGGTGCGGGTGCTGTCAATCGGTGATTTTTCAGTCGAGCTGTGCGGCGGCACGCATGTCAAGCATGCCGGTGACATCGGCTTGTTCAAGATCACCGCGGAAAGCGGAATCGCCTCCGGCGTGCGCCGTATCGAGGCGGTCACGGGTGAGGCGGCCCTGCAATGGGTGCGCGAGAGTGAAGAACGGCTGGAAGACATTGCCGGCATGCTCAAGGGCAGCCGCGAAGACGCCGGTGAGCGCGTGGCGCAACTGGTCGAGAAAACCCGTGCGCTCGAGAAGGAACTGCAACAACTGAAAGACAGGCTGGCCAGCAGCCAGGGCAGTGACCTGGCGGCGCAGGCCATCGACATCGACGGCATCAAGGTGCTGGCGGCGCGCATGGATGGCGCTGATGCACGGGTGTTGCGTGATACGCTGGACCAGTTGAAGAACAAGCTGGGCTCGGCTGCCGTGGTGCTGGCAACGGTCAACGGTGAAAAAATCAGCCTGGTGGCCGGTGTTACCAAGGACCAGACGGCGCGGGTGAAGGCCGGCGACCTGGTGAATGCCGTTGCCAGGCAGGTCGGTGGCAAGGGTGGCGGCCGACCGGATATGGCGCAGGCCGGCGGGGATGATCCGTCAGCACTCGATGGTGCGCTGGCCAGTGTCGAGGACTGGGTAAGGGAAAAGCTAGGATAATAGCAGAGAAATTTCCCGTCATTGCGAGCGAAGCGTGGCAATCTCGTAATTTCATATCAGTCGGCTGGAGATTGCTTCGTCACTTTGTTCCTCGCAATGACGAAATATTAAAATTATGACATTAATTGTACAAAAATACGGCGGTACATCGGTGGGCTCGACCGAGCGGATCGGCGCGGTTGCCGACAAGATTATCGGCTGGCGCAACAAGGGTTGTGACGTGGTCGTGGTGGTCTCGGCGATGAGCGGTGAAACCAATCGACTGCTGGAGCTGGCGGGAGAATTCGGCGACCAGCCGGTACCGCGTGAACTCGATGTGCTGCTGGCAACGGGTGAACAGGTCACTATTGCGCTGCTCAGCATGGCGCTGGAACAACGCGGATGCGCCGCGCGTTCCTACACCGGTTCGCAGGTGCATATCCGTACCGACAGCGCGCATAACAAGGCCCGGATCATGGAGATCGACGACCGGCGCATCCATGCCGACCTGGCCGAGGGCCGCGTTGTCGTGGTTGCCGGTTTCCAGGGCGTTGACGAGCACGGCAATATCACCACGCTGGGGCGTGGCGGTTCGGACACCACCGCCGTGGCGCTGGCGGCCGCACTCAAGGCCGACGAGTGCCAGATCTACACGGACGTTGATGGCGTCTATACTACCGACCCGCGGGTGGTGCCCGAGGCGCGCCGGCTCAAGCGGATTACCTTCGAGGAAATGCTGGAGATGGCCAGCCTGGGTTCAAAGGTTCTGCAGATCAGGTCGGTCAGCTTTGCCGGCCGCTACAACGTACCGCTGCGGGTATTGTCCTCGTTCGAGGAGGGCGAAGGTACGCTGATAACGTATGAGGACGAAGAGATGGAACAAGCGCTGATTTCCGGAATTGCATTCAACAAGGACGAGGCGAAGCTGACGATACTGGGCGTGCCCGATACGCCGGGTGTTGCATACCAGCTGCTGGGGCCGATCGCCGATGCGAATATCGAGGTCGATATGATCGTGCAGAACGTGGCCCCGGATGGCGCAAGCACGGACTTTACTTTCACCGTTCATCGCAATGACTACAAGCGAGCACTGGAGATCCTCGAGCAGACCGCCGGCAAGCTCGGTGCACGCGAGGTGATCGGTGACGACAAGATCGTCAAGGTCTCGCTGGTCGGCGTTGGCATGCGGTCACATGCCGGGATTGCCTCGACCATGTTCGAGGCCCTGGCAAAGGAGGGAGTGAATATCCGCATGATTTCGACTTCGGAAATCAAGATCTCGGTCGTGGTTGACGAGAAGTATCTCGAGCTTGCAGTCAGGGCATTGCACGACGCGTTCAAGCTGGAGCAGCCTGCTGATATCGCGGGATAATTTCGCGCACATAGACTGCCCTGCACAGATTTAGAATCTGTCTAATTATCTCCTTCTGTAACTTTACTATATAATTCAGCGGTCATTGTCAGTTGAATGACGCCAACAATAATAGCTTGCTGTTACAGAGAATAATAATGATGACCCTCCGCGGGGAATATAAAACAAGGAGTCGTAACAATGTTAATACTTACTAGAAGAGTGGGAGAGACTCTGATGGTTGGGGATGATGTGACCGTCACAGTCCTGGGGGTAAAAGGTAACCAGGTCAGGATCGGTGTTAACGCACCGAAGAATGTGGCCGTTCACCGGGAAGAGATTTACGACCGGATCAAGGACGAAAAGGACCAGAAAAACGGTACCAATTGACGTAACGTTTGGCCTGGTTCCCAATCTAACCGTAATAGCAGGATCAGCCTGGCCGGCTGAGTAACCGGCTGTGGTGGACAATTGCCTCCAGTCCCGGTTTTGACGCGGGTGCAATGTCGAAGCAGGGCGTTCTGGATTGTTCCAATTGATTTTCGTTATAATCCCGCGTCGGAAAGCGATGTCTTCCGGAGAGGTGGCCGAGTGGCTGAAGGCGCTCCCCTGCTAAGGGAGTATGGGTTAAAAGCCCATCGAGGGTTCGAATCCCTCCCTCTCCGCCAAATAAGTAAGGCCCCCTCGCGGGGCCTTTTTTATATTGGTTGTTCCCCAAATCGAGTGGGTAGATTCCCGTTGTAGGGCCGAATTCATTCGGCCAAGAGCTGCATCTGGATGACAGATGACCCTGAGACACCGCTGGTCGAATGAATTCGACCCTACAGGTTTGCTGCAATGATGCTGAAACACTGCTGGTCGAATGAATTCGACCCTACAGGTTTGATGCAATGATGCTGAAACACTGCTGGTCGAATGAATTCGACCCTACAGGTTTGCTGCAATGATGCTGAAACACTGCTGGTCGAATGAATTCGACCCTACAGGTTTGCTGCAATGATGCTGAAACACTGCTGGTCGAATGAATTCGACCCTACAGGTTTGCTGCAATGATGCTGAAACACTGCTGGTCGAATGAATTCGACCCTACAGGTCTGATGGGGTAGGGCCGAATTCATTCGGCCGACAACCTTGCCATCAGAAGGCATGCGTCTCGTCAAAATTGTTTAATTTACTCAGTGGATTTGGAGAATAGCCTTTAGGAAGCTCTGATTTATTCGTCATTGCGAGGAACGAAGTGACGAAGCAATCTCCAAGTAACTGATTCCATAGTATGAGATTGCCATGCTCCGCTCGCAATGACAGGTTTATTTCAATAAAACAGAGCTTCTTTTATATTTGGGTTCGAACCCTCGATCTTATTCGCGCGCCTGCAAACGCACCCGCATCGCATCCTCGAAGTCCAGTTCCTCCAGGTGGCTGGTCATGACATTCAGCATCTGCTCGATCTCGGGCATGATGACATTTTCCAGCGCCCGGGCCCTGCGTTCGGTGACGCGGTATTCGATCAACAGCCGGTACATGTTGCCCGAAATTCCGGCCAGTATCGCGATATGGCGAAGCAGTTCCTGAAACGCAACGCGGCATTGCCCGGCCTCGGATGACGGATTGCATGCGCTATCCGTGGCTGCCGTCTCAGGTTCCGGAATAGCCATATCCGTTGCTGCCAGCGTCACACCCATGAAGTTGCGCGTGTGCATTTCAAAGGGCGTGTCCTCGAGCGTCGCCGCCGGGTAAACACTGAGTCCCTGCAGGCCATGACGACTGATTGCTGCCCTGAAGTGTGTGTTCGCATCGTTAGATAATGCTTCGATCATCGAGGACTGCTGTGCGTGCAAGTCGAGCTGACGTAAAATTTCCGCGGCCAGCAACAGGCGTTTCTCATCCAGGAAATCGTAGGCCTCGCCGACGACGCCTCGTTCCTGTCTGAGTTCCAGGACGGCGGCATGTGTCGGGGCCTGATCCGGCCCGATCATGCGGTTGCGCCGGCATTGATATGGCGCGCCAGCTGTTCATCGTTGAGGCGATGCAGTTCCGTTGCCGGCAAGGTCCGCAGCAATTGCCAGCCGATCTCCATACTCTGGTCCAGGGTGCGCGCCGCACTCTGGTTAACCAGTTGTTGCTCGAAGTGATCGCCAAAGTCCAGGAACTGCCGGTCAATGGCCGATAAACCCTCGCTGCCGACGACGCTGGCAAGTACGCGCACGTGCACCGCGCGCGCATAGGCGGCATATAGCTGGTTGGAGAGGTTTGGATGGTCTGCATGGGTGAAGCCTTTACCCGTACCGTCTTTCATCAGGCGTGACAGGGAGGGTAATACCTTCACCGGCGGATAGATGTCAGCACGATCGAGTTCCCGGTCAAGGACGATCTGGCCTTCCGTGATATATCCGGTCAGATCCGGGATCGGGTGGGTAATATCATCCGCGGGCATGGTAAGTATCGGTAACTGGGTCAGGGAACCCGGCAGGCCCTTGATACTGCCGGCGCGCTCATGCAGCGTTGCCAGGTCTGAATACAGATAACCCGGGAAACCCTTGCGGCTGGGCACCTCACCGTGACTTGCCGACACCTCGCGCAGGGCTTCACAGTAATTGGTCATGTCCGTGATGATCACCAGCACATGTTTGCCTTCCGTGAAGGCGAGGTATTCCGCGGCGGTCAGTGCGTAACGCGGGCACAACAGCCGCTGCGTACTGGAGTCGGACGCCAGGTTCAGGAATAACGTCGTGTGTTCCAGGGCGCCGCTGTCTTCCATGGCACGCCGGAAGCGATCGGCCGTATCGAAAGACACGCCGATAGCGGCAAACACGATGGCAAATTCGCCGGTTTCGCCTTCACGCAGACGCGCCTGTTCGGCAATCTGGATTGCCAGGCGGTCATGGGGCAAACCGGCGCCCGAGAAAATCGGCAACTTTTGTCCGCGTACCAGGCTGTTCATGAGGTCGATGGTGGAGATACCGGTCTCGATGAAATCGGTCGGCATGGTGCGCGCGGCCGGGTTCATGGCGAGCCCGTCGATCCGCAGGAGGTGTGCCGCCGAGATGGCCGGACCACCATCAATGACCCGGCCCACACCATCGAAAACCCGGCCCAGAATATCCGGACCCACGGCGAAGTGCAGTGGCTCTCCCATGAAACGCACGCGCGTGGCGCCAATGCCCAGGCCCGAGGTCGATTCCAGTACCTCGACGGTAATCGTGTCGTGGTCCAGGGCAGCAATTCGACCCAGCCGCACCCGGCCCTTGTCATCCTCGACCTGCACCGCCTCATTCAGACCCGCATTCACGGTGCGCTTGAGAAACAGCAATGGCCCCTCGATCCGGTTGACCGCACCCGTGGCGGTGACATCAGCGTGCATGGACAGTGGTCTCCCGGTGCAGGCGGGTAAACTCGGCGTCCAGGTCGTCCCGTAGTGCGACAAAGCTGTCGAGATGATCGTCATCGATATCTTCACCCATGCGCCGCAAGCGCCGCATGACAGGGAGCGTACTGATTGTTTCGATACTGATGCGCTGTTCAACCGCTGTTTCCGATAATTCGATAAACCGGGTAATCATCTGCATCATGGCAATCTGCCGCGCCGCCGAGCAATAGCGATCAGCGGGTGAAAATGCCGATTGCCGGAGGAAGGCCTCGTTGATCAATTCCGCACACAGCAGTACGTGCTGCTGGCGCGGCGGCAGGGCGTCCTTGCCGACGATGCGTGCCATGCGCTCCAGGCGGGCCTCCTCTTCCAGCAAGCCCAGGAAGCGCCGCCGTTGTGCTGGCCACTGCGGATTGCCATTTTGATTCCAGAACGGGACCAGCGCATCGATGTCCCCGGCATAGGACTGCAGCGGATGAATCGCGGGATAGAAACGGGCCTGGGCACGGCCGGCATCCAGTGCCCAGAAACACTGGATATAGCGCTTGGTGTGCGTGGTGACCGGTTCCGAAAAATCGGCCGATGGCGGGCTGACGGCACCGATGATGCTCAGGGAGCCGATCTGGTTACCCAGGGTGCGCACGTGGCTGGCGCGTTCGTAGAACTCCGCCAGGCGGCTGCTGAGATATGCCGGGTAACCCGCCTCGCTCGGCAGTTCGCCCAGCCGGCCGGACACTTCGCGCAAGGCCTCGGCCCAGCGGCTGGTGGAATCGGCCAGCAACGCAACCCGCATACCCTGATCGCGAAAATACTCGCCGACCGTGACGGCGGTATAGATGCTCGCTTCGCGGGCTGCCACGGGCATGTTGGACGTATTCGCGATGATCACGGTACGCTCCATCAGGGGGCGGCCGGTGCGCGGGTCTTCCAGTTTCGGGAACTCGTTCAACACGCCGGCCATCTCGTTGCCACGCTCTCCGCAACCGACATAGACAATCACGTCGGCATCGCACCACTTGGCCAGCGTTTCCTGCAGCACGGTCTTGCCGGTGCCGAATCCTCCCGGCATCGCCGCGCGGCCGCCGCATGCCAGCGGGAACA
>CAVYIJ010000006.1:0-403378 GCA_963768575.1 uncultured Halobacteria archaeon | reverse complement strand
CGGCCAAACTCGGACATAGAGCACAATTGAAATCGGCCCCTAAGGGCCGTAATCGAGCGAAAATATTAAAGCGCTTTATTGTGTCTGGCTATTCCGATCAATCCTAGCAAGCCAGAGATGAAAAACCAGATACCAGCAGGTAGCGGGGTCGCAATAATATTGAGTATCGTCCAGATATAGCCTGATTCCTCCAGGGTCACTGGACCGTATACCGAAAAAACTGATCCCGGATAGATTTTTATTCAGATCCAGTGAACCAGTAATATCCATGTGTTCCCAAATATCGGTTCCTGTGTTGGATACAAGTAATTGATCCTGCGTGCCGTCGCTATAATGAAGTTGAACAGCTGAATCCACGGCAAAAGATTCTTTCAACAAGTAGAAAGATACTTCGGTTATCTGGCTTGCAGCAATAGGCGTAAAGTTCTGGCGGAGCTCATTGTTTCCAACATTCGTAACACTGTAATTTCCAGCAAATGATCGATTTGACGAAATATTCCAGAATTCATCATGTAGGTAATCCAGGGTACCAATACCTTGATACCATGGCGACAATACACCATCCTCAAATCCTCCATTTAAAACAACCGTAGCAGAATAAGAGCAAGAAGAATAAAGGACCAGGAAAAAGAATACCCGCAGAGGTGAAAGTATCTGTTTGATAGTGTGCATGAAAGCACCTCTTCATAAACTTATAGAATTTTTATAGTTATAACCACCTAAAAACAAAACGACATGTCTTGATATCATTACAGGGGTTTAAATTATAATAACTATCGTTAAGTATGGTTATATCAGTTTAATATTAACCTTAGCAATACTTTGTATCGAACTTGCATTCTCAAAATCAATCCGCAAGGTTAATTCAAGACCCGTTTCCGTAGGCAATCATAATGTCCGGGAAGGGTCGTTCTAGGTCGTTAAGCGATTGTTTATATTAGTGGTTAGTGTAGGTCCGGAACGGGTCGGTTCCCGTCGTTAAGTCATTGATTATATGAGCAGCGGATAAAGGTCCGAGTTGGGGTGGAATCCAGACTTACAACCTCACACTGCCTGCCAGATCAAGTCTGGCCTACTACAGATAATAATCAGCGAGAATGACAACCGGAACGAACATGACGCAACGCTGGATTCCGCCTGCGCGGCATCGGCTTCTTCGTCATTGCGTACATAGCGCTATTCAAGTCGGTTCTGGTTTTTTTACTTTGTGCCCTGGCGCCTTTGCGTGAGATATTTTCCGGCTTGCGCAGCATCCCTGCCCAATCACCCACCTGCAGAAGCCGGCTTGCCCGAGAATAGCCGCAAGCTATTTGCCTACAACACCGTCACAACCCGGGCAGGGGTCCAGGAGGATGCCATCGCGATCAACCGGCGCGGCCTTGTCGTTCTGCTTCCGCGTCGGCGCGGCGGACTCCAGGGAGTATTCGTCCGCCCAGGAGCGCAACAGCGGCTTCAGGGGTTTCAGTTTGCGCGCCTTCACTGCCGACTTGCGTGATTCCAATGCGGCATCGAAAAACAGTTCTTTCTCTGGCAGGACCGGGTCTGCATCCATCTTTCCGGTGTCGCCGAGCAAGTCGACCAGGCTCTCGTCGTACAACAGGTTGACTTCGACACGACGGTTGCGGGCACGCCCCTCGGCGGTTTCGTTGGTATCTGTCGGCCGGGTGTCACCGTACCCTTCCACGCGAAAACGGTTCTTTGGAATGCTGCCCGCCTGCATCAGCGCATGCACCACGGTTACTGCCCGTGAGGCCGACAGTTCCCAGTTGGAACGGAAAAGGGCGGTATGTATCGGACGCGAGTCGGTGTGCCCGGCCACGACCACGGCGCCCGGATTTGCGCCGATGGTTATTGCCATCTTTTCCAGCACCTTTCTGAACGGATCGATCAGCTTGTTGTTGCCCGATGCAAACGAACCGCGCTCCAGGATGCTGACCACGATAGTCCGGTCCACGATTTTGATCTCCACAAGGCCTTTCTCGATTTCATCGGCAAGCGCAAGGCTGAGCCTGTCCTTTTCCTTGTCAAGCGCATCGACAAACTCGGCGGACGGTTTCGGAACTTTCAGGAATTGCATGAAATCATCAGTTGTATGCTGACGCATTTCATTTGCCATAGTCGATTGATCGGGCGTGCCGGCACTGAACTCCGTAGCGATGATATTGATGCCCTTGGGGGGTTCCTTGATCTTGATCTCGCGCTGCACACCGAAGGCCTCGGCCATGGACCCGGCCACCTGCTTGTACTTTTGTGCGTCCATTTCGGAGAACGAAAACAGCAACACGAAAAACGCCAGCAGCAGCGACATAAGGTCGGCAAAGGTCAGGACCCATGCCGGAATACCATCGGGACATTTGGCAACGGGAGGACAATCGCAGTCTTCAGCCATAACGTCTCGGCCTCCTGATCAGGCGGCCGCGTCCTCTTCTTTTTCAAACTCGCGCTGTTGACCCGGCAGATAGGTCTTCAGCAGGTCCTCGACCACGCGCGGGTTCAGCCCGGCCTGGATCGCCGAGATCCCTTCCAGGACCAGTGATTTCGTGGTGCGTTCCTGCTTGCTGCGCAGCGCCAGCTTGTCGGCAATCGGCAGTGCCAGTACGTTGGCTATCACGGCACCATACAATGTAGTCAACAATGCAACGGCCATGGCCGGACCCAACGCCTTGGGGTCGCTCATGTTGGCCATCATCTGCACCAGGCCAATCAATGTACCGATCATCCCCATCGCCGGTGCGACGTCCCCGATCGACTTGAAAATGCCCTGTCCTTCCTCATGGCGTCCTATGGTGAGATTGATATCGTTGGAGAGCATCTTGCGCACAAAATCCGAGTCATTGCCATCGACGATCAACATCACGCCGCGCTTCAGGAATTCATTTTCGATTTCGACCTGTTCGAGCCCGAGCACGCCTTCCTTGCGGGCAATGTTGGACAACTCGACACACTTTTCTATGAGTTCCCTGGGAGTCTGTGCCTTGTTCAGGAAGGCCTTGGCAGCCGCCTTCATGGCATGCGCAGCAACAGAAAGCGGGTATTTCATCAGCACCACGGTCATGGTGCCGGCGACAACGATCATCAAACCGGGGGCATTGACGAAGATGTTTACACTGCCACCCATCATTATGGCTGACATGATGGCAGCGATAGTGCCAACTAAGCCTAACAAGGTTGCGAGATCCATCTCCGATACTTCTCCCTGTGCGTACGTATTCGCCGCGGTTCCGTGCAGCGCTGCCGGCATAGTCTGCCGGATACCCTATTAGTCGGTCATGCAGGTGGAAACTTTATCGGCGCAACCGGCCGGCCGGGGCCCGGCAGGGCTGGTTCAGACGCTGTCCGTTTGCCCCGGTCGATTATGATTAAAAAGCTATTAATCATGATGATACAGACTGTATCTACAATGAGGGGGAGCGCACCACCAGGAGCTTCTCGACCTGCATATCCTCGAAGGTCCAGGGAATGCCACCGGTACCCAGGCCGGATTGCCGCAAGCCCGCGAACGGCATCCAGTCGACGCGGAACGCGGTATGGTCATTGACCATCACGGCGCTTGCATCCAGCTTCCTGTAGCAGTGGAGCGCCGCATCCAGGTTCCCGGTGAATACGGCAGCCTGAAAGGCAAACGGCAGGCTGTTGGCGCGGGCAATGGCCAGGTCGACATCATCGTAACTGTAGACGCAAACAACCGGCCCGAAGATTTCCAGTTGCGAGACGCGCACATCGTCCGGCGGGTTGAACAGCACGGTCGGCGCATAGCAGCTGTCTGATAATTGTTCGCCGCCGCACAGCAATTCCGCGCCTGCCCCGACGGCCTCGTCCACCCATTCGCCGACGCGCGCGACTTCCGCCTGTCGTATCAGCGGCCCGACCTCGGTCCCGGCACGGGTAGGATCGCCCGTGTTCAGGTTTTTTGCGATGCCGGCGAGACGCCCTGCAACATCGCGTGCAATTGAACTGTGACAGAATACCCGCTGCACGGAAACACAGACCTGGCCGGCATGGTAGAAGCCGCCTTTCGCCAGCAGCGGCAACGCATCTTCAAGGTCAGCATCCCGGTAAACGATCACCGGCGCCGCGCCACCGTGCTCGAGCGCGCAGCGGGTGCCGGGCGCCAGCTTCGAGCGCAGCATCCAGCCGACGCGCGCGCTACCGATAAAACTGAAAAATCCGACTCGCTTGTCCGTGACGAGTTGCGTAGCCACGTCGAGGTCGGACACCACCAGCGCCTGGCACCAGGCATCCGGCAGGCCTGCATCACGCAGCAGTTGCACGAAGCTGAAGCAGGACAACGGGGTATCTTCGGCCGGCTTCACGATCACCGGGCACCCGGAGGCAATTGCCGGACCTGCCTGGTGCACGATCAGGTTCAGCGGATGATTGAATGCACTGACCGCCACCACCACACCAACAGGCTCACGGTGAGTCATCGCCAGACGCTGTGCCGAGGCCGCGTTTATTCCCATCGGTATTTCACGACCGGACTCGTTGCGCAAACATTCGATGCAGCCATGCACGCCGTCGATGGCCCGTTCGACCTCGACGATGGAATCCATCAGCGGTTTGCCGCCCTCGCGGGCCGCTTCCATTGCAAGGCTGTCTTTCCGCGCCTCCATGAGCACCGCGGTTTTCTTCAGGATACGGATACGTTCCGCCGGCGACAGCCAGGCATCACGGTCACGATACAGGGCATGGGCGGTTGCCAGCGCCTGCTCGACAGCCGCGCCGTCCGCAGTGTCGACTGTTGCAATCAGCTCATTGTCCCAGGGGGCGCGTACTTCGAGCGACTTACCGCTCGACTTCGCCCCGGCCGTCATTGATTTAAAATGTGCCGTCATGTCCTGCCTCGTAACAATACTGAAACATCCGTAGGAGCGCCTTGCAGGCGCGATTTATTTCCAGGAGATGAATCGCGCCTGCATCGCTAACGCGCATCCCTGCGCTACGCGATGTACCTGCATACCTGCAGGCAAAGGCGCTCCTGCCCCATAAGATACACCTGAAGGAACGGATTGCTTCCATGAAGCCATACGCGACTCACATGGAGTACGAGTGTCGCATAAGGCATGGATGCTGTTAGCGGTCCTGAAAGCTCTCCTGCCCAAATTGGCACACCCGCATGAGCGCCACACAGGGCTGACATTCGATGTCACATCAAAGCGAGCAGGTAATATCACCCAGCCGCTTCGTCAGCAGCATGTTCTCACGGTAATCAATCGGCACCACCACCAGGCTGGGGCCGGGCTCGTCGAGCGCCTGGCGCAGTACGCCGGCCAGGTCACGGCTGTTTTCCACGTGGTGGCCATGCCAGCCGAACGATTGCGCCAGCAGCATCCAGTCCGGGTTACCGAATGACAGGTCGGTGTGCCTGCCGAACTCGTTCTCCTGTTTCCAGGCAATCAGCCCGTAAGCGTTATCTTCCCAGACCATGACGGTAATATTCGAATTCAGCCGTCGCGCGGTTTCCATTTCCTGCACGTTCATCAGGAAACCGGCATCACCGCAGATAGCCATCGACTTCCGGTCCGGGAACACCATGTTGGCCGCGATCACGCCGGGCAGAGCAAACCCCATCGAGCAGAAACCGTTCGGTATCAGGCAGGTGTTGGGTTCATGACACTGGTAATAGCGCGCAATCCACATCTTGTGCGCGCCAACGTCAGACAGCAGGATGTCATGCGGCCCCATGGCCTGGCGCACATCCCACAATACCTTCTGCGGCCGGATACTTCCCCGGGTATCGTCATCGGCATGCTCGGCGAACTCTTCCGTCATGTGCCGGCGTGCAATTGCCTGCTGGGGCAGGTCAAAGCGCAGACCGCCGTTCCGGTCGATCCGTTCGTTCAGCATCCAGAGGGTGTGTGCAAGGTCACCGACAACTTCCGTTCCCGGATGATAATGCGCATCGATTTCGGCGGGCAGGAAATCCGCGTGGATGATTTCCTTGTCATCATTGGTGTTCCACAGGCGCGGATGGTACTCGACCATGTCGTAGCCGAGCGTGATCACCAGGTCGGCCTCGTCCAGGCCGAACTCGACCACATCCTTGGCCTGCAGCCCGATGGTGTAGAGACAATAGTCAGCGTCCATGTCGACGCAGCCTTTCGCCATGAAGGTGCTGACCACGCCGATGCCGGTTTTCTCGCACAGGCGGCGCAACTGCTTGCTGGCACGCTTGCGGATACATCCGTTGCCGGCAATGATATAGGGGCGCTGCGCATTTTTTATCAGCTCAAAGGCCTTGTCGACAATCTTGTCATCGGCCACCGGGCGGCGGAAACGTTTCGCCGCCATCGGCTTCTTGGCAGCTCGGCAACTTGGCGATATCCTCCGGCAATTCAATCAGGCATGCGCCGGGTTTCTCCGTCCGTGCCAGTCGTACCGCCTTGCGCACGATCTCGGGAATGTTGTCCTGGTGCAGGACCGTCATCGCCCACTTGGTGACCGGTTCGAACATGGCCACCACGTCCATGATCTGGTGTGATTCCTTGTGCAGCCGGGTCGATGCGCCCTGCCCGGTCAGTACCAGCATCGGCGAGCGGTCCATATTGGCATCGGCCACGCCGGTAATGAGGTTGGTTGCGCCGGGACCCAGCGTACCCAGGCAGCCGGCCGGGTTGCCGGTCAGGCGCCCGTAGATTTCCGCCATGAAGGCAGCGCCCTGCTCGTGACGCGTCAGGATGAACCTGATCTTGTCCGATTTCTCCAGCGACATCATGAAGTCGGCATTTTCCTCGCCGGGTACGCCGAAGATATATTCGATGCCTTCTTCCTCGAGACATTTCACGAACAGATCAGATGCCTTCATGGAAAGTTCCTCGTTACGGACCTTGACGACATTACTCTGCTGCATATGAATTTACCACGCTGGGTTCATTGTTAACGATGGAAATTGTTTCGACAATATCAGGATGCAGTTCGTTCAACGGCACCGACAAACCGGTTTCCGTCACGATTCTGGCGTGTGACCGCCGCAGTTCCCGCGGCTCCCGGACACCGCAGGAGTGCGCAATCGTGCCGACCTCGTAGACCATGTTGTTGACATAATTGGCGACACGCACCGACTTGTCGGCCGGGTTCAGCCCCTTTTGCAAACGCTTGTTGTGCGTGGTGATGCCGGTCGGGCAAGTGTTCCTGTTGCATTGCAGGGCCTGTATACAACCAAGTGCGAACATGAAACCGCGCGCGGAAGCGACGAAATTGGCGCCCACGCACAGCGCCCAGGCAACGTCTGCCGGGGTGACCAGCTTGCCGGACGCGATTACCCTCACACGTTCGCGCAGACCGTATTCATTCAGCTTGTCGATCACCATGGGCAGAGCTTCGCGCAGCGGCAGCCCCATGTCGTCGATCAGCGCCATGGGCGCGGCACCGGTGCCGCCATCGCCGCCATCCACGGTAATAAAATCAGGGGCGCTTTCGACGCCGCGCGCCCTGATCTCGGTGAACAGGTTGTCCAGCCAGCCACTGGCGCCGATGACCGCCTTGAATCCGACCGGCTTGCCGGTCACCGAGCGTATACGGTGAATGACATCGAGCAAATCGGCATTGGAATTTATATCGATATGCCGGTTGGGGCTGAGTGCATCCTTGCCGGGATCGATACCGCGAATGGCCGCAATATCGTCGCTAACCTTGGCACCCGGCAGGATGCCGCCCTTGCCCGGCTTGGCGCCCTGACTGAGCTTGATCTCGAACATCCTGACATTATCATGCGCCGCCACTTCGCGGAGTTTCCCGTCGCTGAGATTGCCTTTCCCGTCACGCACGCCATTCTTTGCCGTGCCGATCTGGAACACCACATCACAGCCACCCTCCAGGTGACAGGGCGACAGCCCGCCCTCGCCGGTGTTGAGCCAGCAACCCGCCTTGCGCGCACCGCTGGACAGTGCAAGCACGGCCGGTTTGGAAATCGCGCCATAACTCATACCGGAAATATTCAGCAGGGAGCGGGTTGTATAGGGTGTGCGGCAAGCGGGACCGATGGTCAATTCACCCGGTGGCACGGCATCTTCACCCAGGGTCGGAAACGGGCAATTGGCGAACATGACGGTGCCGGGCCGGCTCAGGTCGCGGGTAGAGCCAAATCCTATGGTGGTATCGATGTTCTTCGCTGCACGGTAAACCCAGCTGCGCTGTGCGCGGTTGAATGGCATTTCCTCCCGGTCCATGGCGAAGAAATACTGACGGAAGAACTCGCCGACGTGCTCGAAGAAATAGCGGAAACGCCCGACCACCGGGTAATTCCGGCGGATTGCGTGTTTCGTCTGCGAAATATCTATGAAATAGATGACAACGACCGTAATTGCCGCCAGTCCGATCAACAGGACGAACAGTGATTGCAGGAACTGCATCACCGGTATGACAAACGTCGTAAACTGGTCCGACATAACATCCATGTTATTTGTCCCGTGTTGTTTATTCTTTCAACAGCCGCACATGATTATCCGCCAGCCGGTCGCCCTTGCCTGCGCGGTTGGCGGTTGCTGAAAAATTATCGAGGAAATACCGGCTGCCGGTCACGCAGTGCCGCTCTTCGGCACCTGTTCCTTTTCCATGCAATCGCTGTAGATCACGTACCGGTTCCGGCCGGACTCCTTGGCGACGTACAACGCCTTGTCGGCCGCTTCGATCATCTCCTGCGCGCTTGCAAAGTCATTACCATCCCCGAGCACGGCGACACCGACCGATGCGGTAACGACAATCGAGTTACCGCCACCAAGAGTATGCGTCAGGCCCTTGAACATACCGACCAGGCGTTCCGCAATGATATTCGCGGTCGTCTCGCCCTGACCTGGCGCAATAACGAGAAACTCCTCGCCACCGTAGCGTGCGACGACATCCTCGTCGCGTGTACCGTTGACCAGTGCCCGGGCCGCACCTTTCAGCACCTGGTCACCGGCCTGGTGTCCGTATGTGTCATTGACGCGCTTGAAGTGGTCCAGGTCGACAAACATGATGACCATGGACCAGTCACGTTTCCGCGCCATGGTAAATTCCTCGCTCATGCGCTCATCCAGGTAAGCACGATTAAACAAACCGGTCAGGCCGTCGCGTCGCGTTCTCTCCTCGAGAATCTGGGTTTTCGACTCCAGCACTTCGGCGGTTGCCTGCAACCGGTCCGCCTGCTGCAGGCTTTCCACGTTCTTGATAATGAGCGCCTCCTTCGCGCGATCCAGCAAGGCATCGGAAAAGCTGTAATCGCTGAGGTCGGTATCGAACAGGTCCGCCGCTTCGTGGAAATCCACATCCAGAGACTCCATCATGGAGTCGAACTCCCCGTCATCGATATCCAGCTCCATCTTGATCCGCGAGGCAATCTCCTGCAGGGCGTGACCTTCATCCTGGCCGTGCACGGCGTCGACCAGCATGCCGGACAATGCAATGCATCTTTTGAAAGACTGGATCACTGTATCATCGGCGACGATGTCCGGGTTATGACTGCATTCCACGCCTTCGATCAGCGTAGCAGGCAGGCCCCATTTCTCCAGTATCCAGCCACCGATTGCCGCATGGTCCGCACCCAGGATGTCTTTCTCGCCGTTGTACAGCTGCCTGTGGTATTTCTGGTCCACGCCCAGCTTGCCGTAGAATTCGGGGTCCATCTTGTCGATCACCAGCATGCCGATATCCTGCAGCAAACCGGCAAGGAATAATTCCTCGCTCTTGCGCAGCCTGGTCCCCATGCCGATGCGCCGGCAGCAGGTGGCAGCGGCAAGCGAACGCCGCCAGAATGCGTTGTAATCAAAACCCTGGCTGGCGTTGTTGTTCATGGTGGCCGCAAGCGAAAAGCTCAGGGCCAGGATCAATGTTCCATTCAGGCCGAGCAGGGTAATTGCCTGTTGCACACTCTCGGCCTTGCGGCGCAGGGCGTAGATGGGCGAGTTCGAGATGCGCAGTATCTTGGCGGTCAGTGCCGGGTCCATGCTGATGACATCCGCTACCTTGCCGATGTCCACGTCAGGATCCTGGGACAGTTCGATGACGCGCATGGCCACCACCGGTGGGCTGGGCAGGTTGGTGCAGGCCTCGATGCGGCGCAGCAACTTGTCGTCGAGTGTGAGCTTAACCCCTGATTCTTCTTTCATTTCTCATTCCCTTGAGCATTGAATCAATCATCATCCATGGGCAGTGGACTCGCGGCTCCTGCCGAGTAAGGCACTGCAACATTTATATCGACATCTGTATTGGATAGTTAAGAAGGCTCCGGATATTTCATCAACGCCCACATTGGTGGCGCGGCGAAGCGCTCGCCAGCCATGGATACAGGGGACCGGGAATGCTTTCACGGGCCTGTTTCACCGCAGTCTGCGCAACGCGACGCCCGCATGGACGCAGGCAAGGGGCATGAACCGGAGGCACGAGCTCTTCCATGCCTCCCGCATTGCCCGGGCTGTGCCCGCAATCATGGTCTCGCCTTCTCCATGCAGGGGCTCGCATAACGATAAACCTCAGGTTCCATAATATCTGCCCGGCACATTCGCGCTGGTCGGGCGCAGGCTACCGCTTGCTGGCCCAGGCGCCGCCGAGACCCGCTTCCAGTGCCAGCACCTTCGCCTGGCGCCTGGCCTCGTCACGGCTGTTGAAGCCGGTCACTCGCAACCGGTAACGCAGCTCGCCCCTGGTAGAGACCGGCTGTATGTCGGTAACGATGTCCTTCCTTGCGAGTGTTTCCTGCAATTTCCTGATGGATTCCTGCTGTGTGGATGACGCCACATTCACCACCCAGTCACCCTCCGCGGGAGATGGCATAACGGGGCCGACCGGCGCTGCCACCGGCGGCGGCAGCGCCACTTTTTCCGCGGCAAGCTGCTTTTGCAGTCCGGCCAGCTGTGCCTGCATGTCCTGCAACTGAAGGTCCTGTTCCGTTTGCCGGGTAATATCGCTTACCAGGCGGTCCTCCCGGTCACGTTCGAAGCGTGACTGTAATGTTTCGATGGCCGCAGCGAGTGTATCCAGGCGGTCCATGACCGCTTGTTGTCGTGTCTCGATGGCAGCAAGCCCTGTTACGCCGGATACCTGCGTGTCAGGGCTCAGTCCGCGGACATCCGGCAACAACAGCCCCGCCTGCGCCCGCCGTGGCATGATTGTCTGCGCTTCACCACCCCCGACGACCGCCATCCCGGCCACCGCAGCGGGCGGCACTTCAGGGGACAACTCATAATCGTCGACGACCTGGCTGCCGCCTGACATCAGCCACGCTGTCCCGCCAATGACAATCACCAGCACCGCAGCCGCTTTTACCAGTACAGCCCTGGCGGGAATCGCCTGTACTTCCCACCATCGGGCAAACGGTTGTGGAGTTTCATGCGTATGCAATTCCGCCACATCCTCGCAACCGTCGTCATTGAGCCTGTCATCAGGCAAACAGTGGATATGCCCCGCAACAGCCGGCCCTTCATCACGGATCGTGCTGACAACACTGCTCAGATTCCTGTTCAGCCTGTCGGCCGCCGCCCCGCCGGCAGAACCAGTCGTCTCCGTGGTCGTAAAATAATCTTCGGCGATCATAAAGTTTCTCCTTTAGCTGCCGATATTCTGGCTATGGAATAGCCAGAGTACGGCGTAAACATGGGAACATACGACAGCATCAGCCCACTGCCACCCACACCGTCCATTCGGCCGCGCACACCCGTGCTGCCGCAGCGCAAACCCCGGGATGACAAGCCGGGCACCCGCTCCGGAGGCAAACAGCAGCCCGAACAGGAAACGCCGGACGACGGCCAGCCGCATATTGACGAATACGCGTAACGCATATCAACCGTTGCGCCGGACCGGCGCCCTGCCGTCACTGTCCTTTTGTCTGCATTCATGCCTGGCACCCCTCGATGACCGGCCCGGGGTGAAACAGGCGCTCGACGAAAAACTCCAGCTGACCACTGGCCAGTTGCGGGTGGGGCCACTTGTCCGCCTTGTCCGCCATTTTCCTGAAGGCAAGCGCTGAACGACTGCGCGGATATGCCTCGACCACGGCCTGTTGTTGCTGTACCGCCTTGCGCAAATAGTCGTCATTGGGCACTACACCCATAAAGCCGAGCGTAACATCGAGAAAACGCTGCGTGACACGCGACAGTTTTTCATACAACTGCCTGCCTTCGTGTGCGGTAGCCGCCATATTTGCAAGCACATGAAAACGGTCGACGCCGTGATGGCGGTGCAGCACCTTGATCAGTGCATAGGCATCTGTCAACGATGCCGGCTCGTCGCACACCACGACAATCACCTCGTGGGAAGCCCGCGCAAACGTCGCCACGCTGCCGGATATACCGGCCGCGTTATCCACCAGCAGTATGTCGACATCATTCGTCAGCCCCCCGAACGCATGTATCAGTCCGGCCTGTTCAGGCGCGGCAAGGTTGAGCATGTTGTGCTTGCCGGAAGCCGACGGCACGATCCTGATGCCGGCCGGGCCCTCGATAATTATTTCTTCCAGGGTTGCCTCGCCGGTAATGACATGTGACAGGTTACGCCGGGCATTCAGTCCCAGCATGACATCGACGTTGGCAAGGCCCAGGTCGGCATCCAGCAACATGACTTTTCTGCCTTGCCGTGCAAGCATGACGGCAAGGTTGACCGAAACCGTGGTCTTGCCAACGCCGCCCTTGCCGCTGGCTATCGCCACTACCTTCACCGGGCGGAACTGTGCCATGCGGCGCAGGCCGGCAGCCTGGTCTGTCATCGAGTCAGACGTATGTGTGTACATGCGCACTGCCCTCTGTTGCACCCAGGGCATGCAACCATGCCTCGTTTGAATGGATTGAATCGACAGTGCCGGACAGTTCTTCCGCAAGCGTAGCCAGTTGGTACCCGCGTGCAGGCTGGAAATCATCCGGCACGCGCTGGCCGTCTCCCGTCCATGCCAGCGGCAGTCGATGCTTGATCAGGACCGACAGCACGCCGCCGATACTGGCCGCCTCGTCGAGTTTTGTCAGAATGCATTTCTCGGGGCCAATGCGCCTGAAGGCATGCACCACGTCGTCACTCAGCTGCGTCTGGCCGGTTGCGGACAGCACCAGGTAACGCCTGATGGCCAGATCGCCATGCTCAAGTGCGGCAAATTTCTCCGTCAGGTCCATGTCCCGCTGGCTGGTTCCGGCGGTATCGATCAGCACCAGCCGGCGGTCATGCATCTGGTTCAGTACCGCACGCAGCTCCTCTTCATCGCCGGCAATTTGCACCGGTACACCCAGCAGCCGGCCATAGGTGCGCAGTTGATCGTGTGCGCCGATCCGGTAGTGGTCCATGGTTACCAGCGCCACGTGCCGGCGGCCGTGGCGCATGGCGAAGCGTGCGGCAATTTTCGCAATGGTGGTGGTCTTGCCGACCCCGGTTGGGCCGACCAGTGCAACAACCCCGCCATTGGTCAACAGGTCGTCATCCTCAACCGGTATCATGCCTTCGAGCACCGACATGGCCTGTTGCCAGCCCTGCACCTCATCATCGACCGCAGTCACCTTGTCGGCAATGCGGTTGGCAATGACCGTGTGTATCTGCATGGCATGCAAGCGTTCCAGCACGGCAGCGCGCACCGGCTCACGCCGCCTGGCCTCGTCCCAGCAAAGCTGGGAAAGCGGCACTTCCAGCATGCTGCGCAGCGCCTTGATTTCCGACTGCACTTCCTGCAAGGATTCACCGGTGGTGGTCGACGTTTCGTCCTGCGTCCCTGCCGGCAGCACCGGCATGACCGGATTTGCAAGTGCGGGACTATCCACTGCATCGGCAGTCGCGCCGGCAGGGACCCTGGCAGGTGAATCATCGGCATTCAGCAAGTCTGTCTCGAAGTCCACGGCGGCAATGATTTCAGCGCCATCCCCGGTCTTGCGACTGGAAAGAATCAGGGCATCCGGACCCAGCTCCTCGCCGACCTGTTGCATTGCATCCCGCATCCTGGCTGCAATAAAGCGTTTCATTTTCATTGCCTGTTACCTCCGTGTAACAATAACTTCCCTGGAACCTTCTCCCTTCGGGAGAGTGTTTCCACCCGGCGCTCGCTCCTGCGTCTCTTTCACCATCAATGCAAAACGTTAGCCGGCCTTTGCCCAGGCTTCGCCGCCGATCGCGGCAATCACCTTGATTTGTTTCGTCGCCGGCACCTCGTTATAGGAGAGCACATTCAGACCGGGTGCCGAGCCGCGCACGAATTTTGCCAGCCAGTGCCGCAGTAGCGGGGCAACCAGCAATACCGCCGGTTCACCGCTCAGTTCCTGCCGCCGGGTCTGCTCCTGCAGTGAATTCAACAGGGTCTCCGCCAGTCCCGGTTCTACGCCAGGCCCGCCCTCCTGCGCGCCCTGCATAGACTGAAGCAACAATTGTTCCAGGTTCGGGTCCAGCGTCATAGCCGGCAAGATCAACTCCATCCCGTTGATTTTCTGATAAATAACGCGTGAAAGGGTAATCCGGACCGCCGCCGTGAGAACGTCGGGATCCTGACTGCGCGGTCCCTGCTCCGCCAGAGTTTCGGCAATACTGCGCAGATCGCGAATCGGCACGCCTTCTTCCAGCAGGTTCTGCAGAACCTTGACGACCACGCCGAGCGTCAGCGTCTTCGGCACCAGTGTCTCGACCAGGTTTGGCGAAGTCTTTGCCAGCATGTCCAGCAGCTGTTGCACGCTTTCGTGGCCGAGTAACTCATGGGCATGCAGCTGCAGCAGGTGACTGAGGTGCGTTGCCACCACGGTACTGGCATCAACGACGGTGTAACCGTTCGTCTGCGCCTCGTCACGCTGAGAGGGATCGATCCACACCGCGTCCAGGCCGAATGCCGGGTCCTTCGTCTTGATGCCCTTGAGTTCGCCGAATACCTGGCCCGGGTTGATGGCCATATCCTTGTCGATATAAATCTCCGACTTCGCCAACCGGCACACCCAGCAGGTTGATCCGGTACGCCCCCGGCTGCAGGTCGAGGTTGTCGCGTATATGGACCGGGTCGATCAGGAAACCGAGTTCCTGCGACAGTTTCTTGCGTACGCCCTTGATCCGCGACATCAGCTGTCCGCCCTGGTTCTTGTCCACCAGCGGAATCAGGCGATAACCTACCTCCAGGCCGACGATGTCAACCGGCTGCACATCGTCCCAGCTCAGGTCCGTGCCCTGTTTTTCCTCGACCGGTTTTTCTTGCCCTGCCCGTTCCTGCGCGTCTACGTTCTGCTGGTGTTGCCGCGTGAAATACGCCATCGCCCCGATCAGCAGCGCAATCGAGATGAACACGATATTCGGCATGCCCGGCACCAGGCCGAGCGCGCCCACGATGCCCGCAGCGACAACCAGCGCACGTGAATTGGTAAACACCTGCTTGAAGAACTGCTGACCCATATCCTGCGACGTGGAAACCCGCGTCACGATGATGGCTGCAGCCGTCGACAGCACCAGCGAAGGTATTTGCGCCACCAGGCCGTCGCCGATCGTCAGCAGAATATAATTCTGCGCGGCGTCACCGGCGGACAGCCCGTGTTGCAGCATGCCGACGGCGAAACCACCGATAATGTTGATAAACAGGATCAGCATGCCGGCAACGGCATCACCGCGAACGAATTTACTGGCGCCATCCATGGCGCCGTAAAAATCGGCCTCCTGCGCAACCTCCTCGCGGCGGGCGCGTGCCTCGTCCTGCGTGATCAGGCCGGCATTCAGGTCGGCATCGACTGCCATCTGCTTGCCGGGCATTGCGTCCAGGGTAAATCTTGCGCTGACTTCCGAAATTCGCCCTGCGCCCTTGGTGACCACCACGAAGTTGATAATCATCAGGATAGCGAACACGATCAGGCCGACCGCGTAATTTCCGCCAACGACGAATTCGCCGAAGGCCTGGATGACCCGGCCGGCAGCGGCGGTACCCTCGTGGCCATCCAGCATGATGACACGCGTGGAGGCCACGTTGAGCGCGAGCCGCAGCAGGGTCGCGATCAGCAACACCGTGGGAAATATGGCAAATTCCAGCGGCTTTATGGTGTAGACGGCAACCAGCAATACGATCAGGCCGAATGCAATATTGAAGGTAAACACCAGGTCAAGTATCAGCGGCGGCAGTGGCAACACCATCATGCTGAGCAGCATGACCAGCAGCAGTGGCGTACCGAGTCCGATCAGCATTCGCGGCCTGAACATTCCGTTTGTCATTGTCGCTTCCATATCTTGCACCTGGTTAATGAATTCACCGCAATGACACGAAGAGCGCAAAGAAATATTTTTTTATAGATATCATCTTTGCGTACATTGCGCCTTTACGGTAATAAGGATTTTTCATGATTTCTGCACATTTTTTCCATTCAGGCCGCTAGTCATGCTGCAAATCGTCCGGTATCGGGAATGACTCCGGTAACTCGGGTGATTGCCGGCTGTTAGCGGGGATTGCTCGCAGCTGGTAAACGTAGGCCAGTAACTGCGCAACCGCCACGTACAGGCCGGCGGGAATTTCCCGGCCGATCTCGGCATTGAAATACAGGGAACGCGCCAGTGATGGCGCCTCAACGACAGCCACGTCATGGGCAGCCGCGACTTTCCTGATCTGGCCGGCAATCAGGTCAACACCCATGGCAACCACGATCGGCGCACCGGCGGCGCGTCCTTGTCATAGCGCAAGGCCACGGCATAATGGGTCGGGTTCGTCACCACCACGTCAGCGGTCGGAATATCCTGCATCATGCGCTGCTGCGCCATTTGCCGCTGCACGGTGCGAATGCGTCCCTTGGTCTCGGGACTGCCTTCGGTCTGCTTGCGATCATCCTTGACCTCTTGCTTGGTCATTTTCAGTTTGTTTGCGTGCTCCCACAGCTGGAACGGCACATCGACAGCCGCGATCAGGATCAATACCGCGCTGAGTCCGACAAAGGACCAGCCAATAATCGCTGCCATGTGCGCCATGCCCTGCTGCAACGGCTCGCTACCGAGCGAAAACAGCTCCTCGGCACGCTGCCGGAGCAACAGCGTGGACACAACGGCGACCACGGCAAACTTGGCAAGGGCCTTCAGCGCCTCGACCGGCGCACGCTTCGAGAAGATCCTGCCAAGACCCTTTATCGGATCCATTTTGCCGATATTCGGCGCCAGGGCCCCTGCACTGAAAGCCCAGCCACCCAGCGTCAGTGGCGCGACAAACGCGACCATGAAAAGCAGTAGCAGGAATGGCGCAAAGGTTTGCAACACATCGATCAGTACCTGCCCCAGGTGCACTTGCATAAACATCGGGTCGAACAGGTTGTCACGCGAACGGGTAAACGAAGCAGTCATCTGGCGAGCGAGGCCGTTGGCGAGGCCGCCGCCGAACACCAGCAGCCCCCCCGAGGCGGCCAGCAACAACAACAGGGTATTCAGATCACGCGAACGCGGAACATCTCCTTTCTCCTGGGCTTCGCGCAGGCGTTTGGGGGTCGCCTGTTCTGTTTTTTCCATACCGCTCTGGTTGTCGGCCATTGCTCAGCCTCCCCCGGTCATGTACTGCAACAGAACGAAGGCATCCTGCATGAGACTGGACACGTGCGGCGTCAGGCCCGGCAGACTCAGCATGATAATGATGAAGCCCGTACCCATCATGACCGGAAAGCCAACACCGAATATATTGAGTTGCGGCGCCGCACGGCTCATCACGCCAAAGGCGAGGTTGATCAGCAACAGCGAGGTCATCGCGGTGAGCGCAATCATGACCGCACCGGCGAACATGCGCCCACCCCAGCTGACCAGCGCCCAGAAATCGGATTGCGTCAGACCGGCCTGTCCGACCGGCAGGCTCTGGAAACTGTCGATGAGAAACTGCACCAGTAACAGGTGGCCGTTCAGGGCCAGGAACATCAGTGTCGACAGCGTCAGGTAATACTGGGCAACCACCGGCACCTGCACCCCGTTTTGCGGATCGACCGCATTGGCAAAGCCGAGCCCCATGCTCATGGCAATGGACTGCGCGGCAATTACAATCGCCGCGAACATCAGCTGCAGGGTAAACCCCATCGCCAGGCCAATCAAAACCTGCTGCACACTGATCAACAGCCCTTGCGCACTAAACGGATCGATGGCAACCATGTCCTGCGCGACCATCGGCGCCATTACCAGCGCAAGAACGAGCGCCAGCGCGATTCGCACCCGTACCGGCACCATGCGCGCACTGAACACGGGCGCAGCCGACAGCATTGCACCGATACGCATGAATGGCCACATGAATGCGACTACCCAGGTGTTCAGTTCCATGCTGCTGATGGCAATCATGATCAGTATCGGTCAGCCAATCAGTGCCGGGATGTTCTGAAACAGGCGACGCGTGAAATCCACCAGCAGGTTTATCATCCAGCCACCCATTGTCATCAATGCAAATGCCATAATGGCGAGCTTGGGAATAAAACTCAGCGTTGTTTCCTGGATTTGCGTGGCCGCCTGGAACATGCCCACCAACAGGCCGACAACCAGCGCGGAACCCAGCACGGGTGCCGCAACCAGCGCAGTAATCCGTATGGCCTCCTGGCCGATCAGTATTACACTTTCCGGTGTCATATAACGCCTCCGTGCGTTGATGAATCAATAAATCAATTCACCGCAAAGGCGCAAAGTTCGCAGTGTATTCCATTGCCGGTAATTTCATATTAATCCTTGCGCCCCTTGCGTCTTTGCGACAAATTAATTCTTGTCCAGGTATTACCTAAATATAAAAGCTCGATGCCAGCGTGCCGATAATCAATGCCCACCCGTCGACCAGCACAAACAGCATTATCTTGAACGGTAGTGAAATAATCATGGGTGACAGCATCATCATGCCCATCGACATCAATACGCTGGCCACCACCAGGTCGATGACCAGGAATGGAATCAACACCAGGAAACCGATCTGGAAAGCGGTCTTGAGCTCACTGGTGACATAAGCCGGCACCAGCAGCGAAAAAGGTACGGTCTCGGGCGACCCAAGGGCGTCATCCGCAACATTCGCGATATCGGCGAACATACCGAGGTCGGCCTCGCGGGTCTGTTCGAGCATAAAACCGCGCAGTGGCGACGCACTCTTCTCCAGCGCCTGGCTGGGCGTGATGCTTTCATCCAGGTACGGCTTGATGCCCTCGTTATACATCTTGCCGAACACCGGCGACATTACGAACAACGTCAGAAACAGGGACAAACCGATCAAAATCTGGTTTGACGGCGTTTGTGCCGTACCCAGCGCCTGGCGCAGAATGGCCAGCACGATGATGATGCGCGTGAACGAGGTCATGGAGATCAGGGCAGCCGGCAACAACGACAGCGCGGTCATTACCGCCAGCACCTGGATACTCAATGACCAGGTCTCCCCGCCATTCTCCGCCGGCATCATCGTCACGGTAGCCATGCCCGGTGCTGCAAAAATATCCGCAACCGGCACCAGCAGCAACAGCAGCCCGGTCAGCATCAAGGGCGTTCTCATGACTGTTTTCCCTTGCCGAGCACTTCGCGCAGCCGCGCGGCAAAATTATCTGTGGATGCACTCTCGCCGGTGCGCATTTCCACCGGTTCATCCAGCACATGCACGGCATTGACCCGGCCAGGCGCCACGCCGAGCAACACCTGCCTGTCACCTACCTGGACCAGCACCACCCGTTCACGCGCACTGAGCGCGATGCCGTCAATGACGCGCAATGCACCGTGGGCCGATGCCTGCAGGCCGCCGGCACGCTTCAACAGCCATGCGAGTCCGACGATGCACAGGATGACGATTGCCAGCCCGGCAAAAAACTGCAGCATGAATCCACCGCCCATGATCTCACCCGCCATGCCGATCGGGGATGGCTGCGCCCCTGCCGCGCTCGAGGACAACGGGACCATCAGTGCCGGCAGGACCGGCATCGACACTCGTGCTGTTTTGTAATCTGGCATCAGTACACCTTCTTGTTCAATGCGTGATCAGGTTTATTTAAGCGACTTGACCCGTTCTGCCGGGCTTACAACGTCACACAAACGGACACCGAACTTTTCATTGACGACGACGACTTCGCCACGGGCAACCAGTGTGCCGTTCACGAATACGTCCAGCGGCTCTCCGGCCATGCGGTCGAGTTCCACGACGGAGCCCTTGGCCAGTTGCAACAGGTTTTCGATACTGATGCGCGAACGCCCGATTTCCATGGACAATGTAACCGGTATGTCCAGTATCACATCGAGGCTTGTCTGCCCCTGCGTCATCGCAGCGGCTGCACCGTCGCCAAGCTGCTCGAATGCGGCCCGCTCATAATCCTCGCCGCCGGCCGCAGCCTCATTTGCCTGTACGCCGGTTGCGGCTTCGCCTTCCGTGGCTGCCGCGCCCTGACCTTCAGCGTCATCGTTCACATCCATTGTGTCTGTCTGTTCGCTCATGAATTACTCCTGCTGTTGCTTGAGCCTGGATTTTTCGGACGGGTCGATCACGGCGTCCACGCTGACAGCGTTATGCTCCTGGTAAACACCGAATTGCCCTGAAAAAACGGGTACCTCATCGACCTGCAGGGTGACCTGCTCCGGCATGCTAACCGGGATCACATCGCCGGGCTGCATGCCGACAACATCACGCAGCGTCAGGCGGGTACGGGCAATCATGCCGCGCAAATCGACTTCAGCTTCCTGGATATTGAGTTGCAGGGCCTGCAGCCAGTCGCCCTGGTTCACCGCCTTGTTTTTGCGCAGTCCTCCATCGAGGACATCCCGTACCGGCTCTATCATCGAGCCCGGCATGACGATATGAAATTCGCCGCCGGTATCATCGAGATTCATGCGGAAACTCGAGATAACCAGCATTTCCCGCGATCCCGCCAGAACCGAGTACTGCGGGTCCGATTCGGACTTGATGAAACGCGGTGATATTTGCATCACCTGGTCCCAGGCACCGCCCAGGTCCTGCAGCAGCTGGTTGAGCACCAGCTGGATGATGCGGCCCTCGGTTGGCGTGAAGTCCCGGCCGACTATCTGGCTACCGTATTTACCGGAACCACCGAAATAGATATCGACGATGCTAAAGACCATGGCCGGATCGAAAACCACCAGCGCCTCGCCCTGCAATGGCGGAATCTCGATAAAATTCAGGCTGACAGGCAGCCCCAGGCTGTGAATATAGTCGGATGTTCGCACCGTCTGCAGGCCTTCTTCCTCGACCTCGACCGTGCGTTGCAGCATCTGCTCGAGACCTTCCTCGAGCAGGCGCACGAAATTCGCATTGATTTTTTCCAGTACCGGCAAGCGGCCGCGGACGATATGGTCCTGGTCCGTGAGGTCATAGGGAACGACCTCGCCGGCAGGCGGCGGCGACTCGCCTCTGACCTTGCCCGAGGCGACCCCGTCCATCAGGGCATCGACCTCTTCTTCGGAAAGTACTTCGTTCTCGCTCATGACGGTTATTGCATGACGAAATTGGAGAAGTACACTGCCTCGACACCCGGGTTACCTGTCAGCTCCTCGAGGTTGTCGCGGATTTCCTGCAGGATAAGGGCACGAAACTTTTCCTTGCCTTCAGCCGTTACAAGATCATCTTCCGTCTGGGTACTGAACAGCATGATGATGCCATCGCGAATGACCGGCATGTGCAGTTTCAATGCATCGATGACTTCATCATCGCGTACCATGACCTCGATCGATGCCTTCACGAAGCGCACGGATTTCGGGTTCTGGAAGGCAATAACGAAGTCGGGATTCGAGACCATGGTAGATCGGCGGATCGAGATTTTCGGCGTCTGCTTCATCCGCTTCACCGGTTGCAACTTCTGCATCCAGTGCCTCGTCGGGCGAACCGCCGAGGAAGAAAAAGGCGGCGCCGCCGGCAATAGCCAGCAACAACACCACGGCCACGCCAATAATAATGATCTTCTTCATAAGCAATCCCTGCTTGTGTCATTCGTCCATGAATCCAGCTGCGGTAATTACGGTTCTGCAGTCGCAGCGGGTGTCAGGCAGAAGCAATGCAATAGCTATGCCATAAACATTTGTACATTCTATATCAATTACTTATAATCGCTAACTTATTTTACGCCGGAATAATGGCGCATGCGGCACGGACAGCGGTGAGCGTTTGCCGGGAATCCGGCAGGTATGCGGCAACAATTCACCGTGCGGGCGGACAACGCCGTCGATACCGAACAACCGATTGCCGACAGCTGCGCTGGATTACGGCCCGCCTGGTCAGCCGCAACAGGCAAATTGCGGCAAATGGCCGGTTGCAGGCATGCAAGCGCGGCTACGGAGACTACATGGCATGTGTCTTGCTTGATTGAATCCCGACACTAAAAATTTTTCAGGGATATGAAAATATTTCAGGCTTACATGGACGCGCAGCAAAGGGACTTTGTCTGCGAGGGAGCCATTCCATTTGACGCATCCGCGAACTGCGCTCCCGGCACCCGGGAGTATGAGCTGTTCAAGCAGCTCCATGCGGACCCGGCGATCAGGGACGCTGGCGAACCCTGGGGGCTTGTCTCCTGGAAATTCGAGCACAAGTCCCCGGTGAGTTTTTCTGAATTCCGCGAATTCTGCCGCACGGCGTTCGCAAACGGGGCCGACTGCGCATTCATCAATCCCATGATCGGCAATGAAGCCGTGTATGCGAACGGTTGGGAACAGGGTATCCATTGCGCACATACCGGAATCGAGAAAATCGCCTACCTGCTGGAACAGCAGATGGGACTCCGGGTCGCCGCGGTGAGCGGCATCAACACGTTTGCATTCTGTAATTATTTCGTCGCCAATAGCCGTTTCTGGGAGCGCTATACGGCTTACGTCGACCAGGCACTTGAACTGCTGGACCGGGAAGTCGCCAACGGCACAGAAATCGGACGGATATACAGCGGCAGCGGCCAGTATCAAAGAGACAAGAGCGCGTCCATGCGCGCCTTCGTCATCGAAAGGCTGTTTTCGTCATTCCTGTTGCAGCAGGACTCCCTCAGGGTCATGGCCTGCACGCCGTCTGCCGACAATTATGAAAGAAAATTCGGCGCCGTGATGGGGCGGCTGCTGTGCAATTTCTCGCGGGTCAAGCAGCATGCCATCGAGACTGACGACCTGTCACTCTACAATATCTGGGACAAACAGCGCACATCGCTGCTTACCGACTGGCAAATCAATATTATCTGGAACATGGATGATCCGTTCAGCTACCCGCTGACGCGTGAATACCGCGAGCTCAGCGAAATCTGCGCCCACATAAGCCATCAGGACAATAACCCGAAACCTGGCCCGGTTGCCGCGACAGCTCGTGGTGCCGTGCGTTAGGCACTTGATCGATTTCCACGGAGGGAAGCATGCAGGCTACGAAAAATATCACGCGCATTGCCGCGCATTCGCTTCCGGCACAACCGGAGTAACTCACAGATGGCACCGATAATCATTTGCGGTATGCACCGCTCGGGCACCTCCCTGATTTGTCGGGCGCTGGAGTCCGCCGGACTTTTTACCGGCGAGGTAAAAGAACACAACCATGAGGCGGTGTTTTTCCTGGCACTGAACCAGTGGATGTTCGAGCAAACGGGGGCCACCTGGGACAACACTTACAACATGCAATTCATCAATGATGACCTGGCCGCTTACATGCGCACGGTTATCGGTAATACACTCAACAGTCCGTCCGCGACGGCCTATACCGGCAGTAGTCCGCACCACCAGTCGCTGTTTGCCACGGACAACGCGATTGCCTGGGGATGGAAGGACCCGCGCAACACCTTCACCGCACCTGTCTGGGCCTCGATATTCCCGGGCGCGAAACTCGTTCACGTGTGCCGCAATCCGCTGGATGTCGCTGACAGCCTGCGGCGGCGCGAACGCGACATACAAAGCCGTCATGAGGAACAACTGGCGCAAATACCGCGGGAGCAACTCGACGGATCGATGCAATTCCAGCAATCACCCCGGCTGTTCCACCTGGCGGAAGGCCTGTCGCTGTGGGGCGACTACACGCGACGGGCTCTCGAACTGGAATCACGGTTCGGCCCGAACGCAATCCGCGTCAGGTACGAGGATTTTCTTGCCGATCCGCTGGCGGAACTGTCACGGCTCGCGGCCTTTTCAGGCCTCGCCCCCGGCGATGAACAATTGCAGGCGGCTATCGCCGCCGTAAACCCGGCCAGGCGCTGCGCATTTATGCACAGCGAGGAGTTGATGTCGGTGTATTACGCTTACCGGGAGAACGATGTCGTGAAGACACTCGGCTACGACCGCCTGCACGCGCCCGGCTGCGACACAGCCGCGTAACGGGCCGCCTGTCATGTCGAATAGCTGCAGTATCTGGATTGTAACGCCACCCGGCTATGAACATGCCGGTGCTTTCTTCGAGGTTGCCCTGGGGCTGCAGGGCGGCTTCAGGGAACTGGGTATGCATGCGCCGATCGTCAGCGAAAGAAAGCGTATTCGGGGCAAGGCGATCGTGCTGGGCGCCAACCTGCTGCCAGGCATGCGCGGCGTGAAACCGCCCGGCAAGAGCATCCTGTATAACCTGGAGCAGATTACACCCGGGTCAGACTGGCTGACACAGGACTACCTCAGGCTGCTTAAACGCCACGAGGTATGGGATTACAGCCAGTACAACATCGAGCAACTGGAAAAACTGGGTATCAGGAACATTAGCCGATGTCCGATCGGATTCAGTGAATCACTTTGCCGTATTCGGCCCGCACAGGACAAGGACATCGATGTGCTGTTTTACGGGTCGGTCAACCAGAGGCGACTGAAAATCCTGGAACAGCTGGCGGCAACCGGTCTTCGCGTAGAAACCCTGTTCGGCGTGTATGGAAAACAACGTGACGCAGTGATCGCACGCAGCAAGATCGTCCTGAATGTCCATTTTTATCCCGCAAAGATATTCGAGATCGTGCGTATATCCTACCTGCTGGCGAACAGGGTCTGTGTCGTTTCGGAGAACTCACCGTCCGACAGTGCGCTGGAATCGGTGCAGGAAGGCATTATCCAGGCCCCGTATGACGGCCTTGCTGATAAATGCAGGGAAGTAATCGGGGACGGAACATGGCAATCAATGGCAGCAAGGGGTTTCGACGTCTTTGCCGGCAAGCGGCAGTCCGCCTATCTGCGGGATACCCTGGCCTGTAACGATGGCGATCAATGGCGACTGCGCAGCAACCCGGCGCCGTCAATGATCACTTGATGCAAGGCCGGACAGATTGATCATCAACGTCGTTGCCGCGCCTCTCGAAACAACCGCTCTATCCCTTGATCGAGTGAAGTACACGGAAACCGGGGCATGCGGCGATCAAGGTCCGCTCCTGCAACAAACGACTCAGATGTAGTAATCCACCAGCCCCAACGATTCCGTGACACCCGGCACCAGGCCACTCGACCGTTCACCGGACATCATATTCTCGTCATCATTCACTGCCTGGCTGTCGCCAGCCGCTGCCTGCTGCTGCTCGCGGCCGGGGCTGTCCTGTTGCGAAACATTGACATCGACGATGTCCATCCCGTTCTGGGAAAACATCTCCCGCAACCGCGGCAATGCCGATTCGAGCGCGTCCCTGACGGCGGCGTGTTGACTGGCAAAGACAACCGTGGCCTTGTCACCATCCATCTGGACCTGCATTTCAAGTGGACCGAGGTGTTGCGGGTTCAGGCGCAGGTTTGCAGCCTGGATATTCTGTGACACATGCCAGACAACCTGCTCTCCGACCGCACGGGCCCAGCCCGCCTCACCGACCGGCACGGCTACGCGCGCACTGCTGCTGATACCGGCTGCATCTGCAAGCATCGTGGTAAACGAGGCCGCCGATACATCCACCAGCGTGTTCGCCGTTACCATGCCCGGCAGCGGCTTGCTGTTCCGCTCGCCACCGGCCAGCGACTGGCGCAGCCCGTCCTGCGCAACCTGCGCAGCGAGTGCCTGCTGCACGCTTGCACGTACAGCCGCCAGCGTCGCATCACCCGCCGTGCCATTCGCACCGGGAGCGGTTGAACCCGGCGGTGGCACCGGCGTGGCAAGCCCGGGATCGACACGGTTACCGGAGATGGCACTGTCACGGGCCGCCGCCGTCAGTTCTGCGGGGACCACGAGCGCCGGCTGCAAGCGGCTGTGTGCGGGCTGTGCCTGTTGCACGTCTGCTTCGCTACCCGGCCTGGCGGCCTGGCCGTTTGAAACCGGATTCCCGCCGGCCGTCACCAGGACAGCGGCGGCATCTGTCGGCACCGCAGCAGGCTGCGTGATGGCTGGCCCGGGACTATCGGGCGCCGGCAGCAATCCCGGCTCCACATTCTCCGTACTGCCCGGGAGGGTTGGCAATTGCATTGCCCGGGTTGCCTCGCCGGTGACTGTCATCGCCGGCAGATTGACCGGCAATTCCTGTTCGCCCGGCAAGGCATTGCCGCCTTCGCCTGCCACCTGTCCATTAGCTGTATCCGTGCCCGCACCCGTGTCCGCACTGGCGCCTGCATCTGCCATATGTTCGCTGACCGGCGTCAAAACCTCTGCAAATGATGCTGTTTCGCCGTTCCCGGCAGCCGTTGCGGGCTTCCCCTTGCTGCCAGACATTAACGCTGCGACATCGACCGACTGAATTTGTTTATCCATACTGACGTCCCTGTTCTGTGGATCATTTCCTGGAGAGTAACAATGCAACTTCCAGGCCAATCCATGTCGTCATTTCAGCTGGGCGCCCGCCGCCAGTTACGCAAGGCGTGCTCATTGCTCTCCGCCTGCTCTCGACAGTTGCTGTCCTGCTGTTCCCGGCGCATGTGCCGGTCGGCCAGTTTGTCCAGTGCAGCCAGTCGCTGTTTCTCAGCCAGCCAGGTCTGCTCCGCTTTGCCGGCATCGCTTATCAGTCCTCTAAGAATCTCGGCCTGCTGCCGAATGGCGGCATCAAGCCGGCCGAGAAACACCCGGTAGTCCTTCATCTGCATGGCATTCAGCCCTGTCTGCGTCTTGTAATGCATTCCCTCCAGGTATTCCTCGCGGTAAGCCCTGAGCTCCGCGATCTTCTGTTCGGCTTTTGCCACACAGGAACGGGCACTGGCCAGTTCGCGGGTAGCGACCTGCTCGCTATCCCGGGCCATTTTTATAACCGGACCTAAACGCTTTGACTGCTTCATCAACCAGCCTCCCTGGTATTACTGTCCACGACAACCGGCTCCATGCGCAACAGGTCGTCAAGCTGGCGCATACTGTCTGCCAGCGTGACCGGCTCGCAGGTATCCTGCTGCAGAAATTCCCGCAAACGCGGCTGAAACGAAATGGCACTGTCTATTCTGGGGTCACTGCCAGGCTGGTATGCACCCACCGCGATCAGGTCCTGGTTGTGCCGGTACGCCGAATACAATTGCTTGACGCGCAGCGCAGACTGCTGTTGTTCCGTGGAAGAAATGTCATGCATGACCCGGCTGATCGACGCCTCGACGTCGATGGCCGGATAAAGCCCGGACTCGGCTATTTCCCGTGACAGTATCAGGTGGCCATCCAGCGTCGCGCGTGCCGCATCCGCTACCGGGTCATTATGGTCATCCGCTTCCGCGAGCACGGTATAGAACGCTGTAATCGAACCGCCCGCCTCGCTGCCATTACCGGCACGCTCTACCAGCTGCGCCAGCTTGGCAAAGACCGACGGCGGGTAACCCTTGGTCGCCGGAGGCTCGCCGATGGCCAGGCCGATCTCGCGCTGCGCCTGTGCAAAACGACTCAATGAATCCATCAACATCAGGACCTTCATGCCGCGGTCGCGAAAATATTCAGCTATGGCAGTCGTCAGCCATGCACCGTGCATCCGCATCAAGGGCGGCTCGTCGGCGGGCGCCGCTATCACCACGGCACGCTGCATGCCATCGTCGCCGAGTATCTTCTGCACGAACTCTTTCACTTCGCGGCCACGCTCGCCAATCAGGCCGACGACCACGACATCCGCCTCGGTATAGCGCGTCATCATTCCGAGCAGCACGCTCTTGCCGACGCCGCTGCCGGCAAACAAACCCATGCGCTGTCCACGACCGACACTGAACAGCGTATTTATCGAGCGAATACCGACATCGAGCGGCTGTGTAATGGGTTGACGTTCCAGCGGGTTGATAGGCCGACCCATCAGGGGGACGTGACAATGTGTATCGATCGGCCCCTTGCCATCCAGCGGCCGGCCTGCCGCGTCGATCACACGACCGAGCATGGCCTCGCCGACAGCGACGCCGGACGATTGTGCGGACGGCACCACGCGTGAATTCGGCGTCAGTCCGTCAACGTGGCCAGTCGGCATGAGATAGGTATTCTCGCCGGCAAACCCGACGACCTCGGCCTCGATCTGCTGACCGCCGGCGGTCAATACATCGCAACGCGCGCCTACCGGCACCTGGCATCCAACTGCCTCCAGTGTCAGTCCGACCATTCGGGTTAATCTGCCTTCGACCACGAATGGAACGGAGCGGAGCGCACGTTCGCGGGCCAGTCGCAGGCAATCCGTCCAGATATGACCGCGTTGCGCTGCCGGAATATCGGCTCGTGCATTCACGCCCTGTCCGCTCCTTCACCGGCCGCGCCGAGCACGCCGGCGGCGATACGCTCTATCTGCTGTTCGATTGATGCATCGATACGCGTGTGCTCGGTCGTCACGATGCAACCGCCACGGTTGCATGACGCATCCTCTACAATTCGCCACAGCGATTCCTCCGCTTGCGCGGACATATGCTCGTGCACAAGCCGCGCATCCTCCGGATGCAACTGCAAGGTAATCCTGCGCGCGGCCACCGGAAGCAGCGCGATGGCTTCCCGGATAATCGCCAGGATGATCCCGGGGTCCGTCGCCAGCTCGCGCCGGACAACCTGGCTGGCTATTGCCGTAGCCAGCGCCAGCAAAGACGTTTCCACGTCTTCGTCGAGTTCCGCGAACGGCTGTGCCAGTGATTGCATCAGGCGTTGCAGTACAGCGGTCTGCGCCTGCAGTTCCTGCCGGCCAGCGGCCAACGCGTCCTCCCTGCCTTGTGCAAATCCGTCTTCATAGCCGCGCTGACCGGCATGGGCCGCTGCGCCACTGCCTGCGCCACGGACCGCCGGCAGCAAATCGTCAATTTGCGGTATGTCCCAGCGCGAACAGGCCTGGTCATCGCTGTTTTCGGCACGGTCAGACATATTCCTCACCACCCTTGCCGCCGATCATCAGGTCACCGTTCTCGGCCATGCGCTGGGCCACCACCAGGATTTCCTTCTGCGCCTCCTGCACCTCGCTCAACTTGACAGGTCCCTTGGTTTCCATGTCATCTTTCAGCATATCCGCCGCACGCTTCGACATGTTGCTGAAGATCTTCTCGCTGATTTCTTCATCCGCCCCCTTGAGCGCAATGACGAGCTGGTCCGTCGACACTTCGCGCAGCAGCGCCTGGATTCCGCGGTCGTCAATGTCCTTCAGATTCTCGAACACGAACATCAGGTCCTTTATTTCCTGCCCGAGCTCCTCATCCAGTTGCATGATCTTCTCCGTGATGGCGCTCTCCTCGCTGGTATCCAGAAAATTCAGGATGTCCGCAACCGTCCTCGAGCCGCCTACCCTGGGCGGCTTGATACTGTTCATTTCGCGAAACTGGGTGGCGAGTATCTGGTCCAGTTCCTCCAGCGCGGACGGGTTGATTTCCTCAATTTTCGCAACACGCATCAATACATCGGTACGGGTATCTTCATCCAGTGCGGACAGCACGCTGGATGCCAGGTCAGCATCCAGCTGTGACAGGACAATGGATATTATCTGTGGATGTTCGTTGCCCACGAGTTCGACAATGGCCTCCGGGTCCATCCATTTAAGAGTCTCCAGTCCCTTTACGTTCCTGCCTTCAAGCACGCGGTTAATCATGTTGCCGGCCTTCTCCGAACCGAGCGCCTGCACCAGGACCTTGGAAACGTATTCATCCGAGCTGACACTGGTCACGTTCTGGCCTTGTACTGACTGGATGAAATCCTGCATCACCGCGTTGATCTGTTCGCTGGACACCTTGCCGAGCGATGACATGGCAGTACCCACCCTGTGCACTTCACGCGGGTCCATGTGCCTGAGTATATTTGCCGCATACTCCTCACCGAGGCTCATAAGCAGCAACGCGGACCGCTCCGTGCCGCTCAGGCTGCGCTCCTTGTCAGCCATCGGATGCAACCCAGTCTTTCACGACATGCGCGCCACGCTGGGGATCGTTTTCGATCATGGAGCGGGCCATGCCAAATTGCTGGTCCGGCGACATGCCCCCGCCCTGTTGTGGCGGCAGGTTCATCCGGTCATCGCCGGTCATCTGCGCCTGGCCGGGCGCCAGTGCGGCGGCGGCAGGCGGCGGTTTTACGGCCAGGGTTTTGAGCACCGGCTTCAGTACACTGAATATCATCAGCAGTACCAGTATGGCCCCGAGCGCCTGCTTGACCACGCTACCCACCCAGGGCTGTTTCCAGACCGGCACGGGCGGCATCACCTCGCTGATTTCATCGACCATCCGGAACGGAATATTCGTTACCTTGATACTGTCTTCACGCGCCTCGCTGAAACCGACCGCTTCCTTCACCAGGTCCGTGACGCGCTGCATCTCATCTTCGGTAAGCGGCAAGCGCTGCGTCTTGCCCGACTCATCGGCCTGGGTGCGGTAGTCCACGAGGACCGCCACCGACAACTGTTTAACCGTGCCGGATGCGGTCCGCGAATGACTGATATTCCGGTCAAGTTCGTAGTTTCGGGTCGCGCGGCGCGTACCGCCCGCTGACGGCACCTGCCGGTCACCCGTTTCATCCGGCGTGGTCGTGCCGCCCGCCGGAGGCTGGTTGGTCAGCGCACCGGGCACCCCGCCCGTTGCGGTAGCGCCGGAACTCTCTTCAAAGGTTTCCTCGCTGCGTACGGCCCGGTTATCCGGTTGATAACTCTCGGTGGTACTCTCCACCACGGTAAAATCGAGATCGGCCGACACCTGCGCACGAACACCCTCTTCACCGACAATCGGGTAAAGAATATCCTCGATACGCTTGATATAGTTGTCCTCCACCTTGCGCGTATAAGTCAGCTGTCTGGCACTGCCGCCCATGCCTTCGCCACTGTCGTTCGCAGTCAGCAAACGCCCGCCCTGGTCGACCACGGTAACGCGTCCGGCATCCAGCCCGGGTATGCTGGAGGCGACCAGGTGCACGATGCCGGCCAGCCGTTCATCATCCAGCCGCGCGCCGGAATACAGCATCAGCACAACGGAAGCGCGCGGCTTGTCCTTGTCACGCACGAAGACCGAACGTTTCGGGATCGCGAGATGGACCCGCGCGCTCTCCACGCTCTGCAGCGTTGCAATGGTGCGCGCCAGCTCGCCCTCGATTGCGCGGTTATAACGGGCTTGTTCCATGAACTGACTGGTGCCGAAGCCCTGCTCTTCGTCGAGCAGCTCAAATCCGGTGCCATTGCCGCGCGGCAGGCCGCGGCCAGCCAGTTTCAGGCGTGCATCATGCACGTTTTCCGCCGGCACGGTAATTGCCCCCGAAACGCGCTCGATACGGTATGGAATTGCGGCGCTGTCCAGTGCAGCGGCCACCTCGGCCGTTTCCACGTTGCTCAATGCACCGTACAACATGCTGTATTCCGGGGTGCGTGCCCATAGCACCACGTAAAAACCAAGCGCCACGCTGGCAGCAAGGCCCAGCATCAGTCCGATCTGGCGCATCACCGGCAATGCATTGAAGCCGCGCGCCTGTGCAGTAATATTTTCGGGATTAACCAGTGCCATACCGTTACCCTGTGTTGTAATGATCAAGCAAGGCCTGATTTATCCAGGCCAACCCGCGGCACCTCCGTGTGCCGCCAATATCAATCGCCATCAGCGATATATTCCCCGATGCATTCGAAAAATACGTTATCTTCGAGTGCCGACCCCGGTTAATCGAACAAGCGATTAAACAGGGCCGCTCAAGTCAAGCCCGGTTGAAGCCTTCCCTGGAACAACCGTGCCATTACTCCAGGCCGCGTCCGTGCGACCTGCCATTTCCTCCACCGGACAGGCGATATGAATCCGCGTCATACCGGCATACTCATGATTTCCTGGTAGGCCGACACCAGCTTGTTTCTCACCGTGACCATTGCCTGGAATGACAGGCTGGACTTTTGCATCGCTACCATTACCTCGGCCAGGTCCACGTTCGGGTCTTCGGCTTCGAACGCGGCCGCCAGAGTGCTGGACGTTTGCTGCGTCTCGCTTACCTTGGTCACGGATTCCTGCAGCAGATCGGCAAAATCCGGTCGCCCGGCAGGTTCCACCCGGTCGGCAATTGCCGGCCCGCCGCCCTGTGCCATGGATGACATCGCGCGCATCTGCGCCAGCACCTGGTCGATTCCCATTTCACTCATCAGTATTCTCCGCCTGTTATCAGGCTGCCCCCGGCAGTTCCATGCCTGCATCACGCAATCGTGCGATCTTGTAACGCAATGTGCGCGGACTGATACCCAAACGCGCAGCCGCATCCTTGCGGCTTCCATTACCGGCTTCCAGTGCCCGTATAATCAACTCATGTTCCCGCGCCTTCATGTCCCGCTCGAGAATCTTCGTACTATTCGCCGCAACATTACCCGTTACTGCAATTGACGGTCCGGCGTGAATCTCTTCCTCGTCCAGGCTGATAGCATCAGACTCGATACAGTCACCGTTATTCAGAATCAGCGCACGCTGCATCACATTTTCGAGTTCACGCACGTTACCGGGCCAGGTATGCGTCTGCAGGCAGCGTTCCGCTGCGCTGGAAATATCAGGGCATGAGTCATTCATTGCATAGCGCTTGATCATCTGCCTGGCCAGCGGCAGAATATCGCCGGGACGATCACGCAGTGCGGGAATATTGACAGGGAATACATTCAGGCGGTAGAACAGGTCCTGCCTGAACTCGCCGGCGTTTACCTTGTCGCGGAGTTTGCGGTTGGTAGCCGCAAGGACGCGCACATCCAGCGGGATCGATACCTGTCCGCCCAGACGCTCTACTTCACGTTCCTGAAGTACCCGCAACAGCTTTGCCTGCAGGCCGAGGTCCATCTCGGAGATTTCGTCAAGCAACAAGGTACCACCCTGGGCCTGTTCAAACTTCCCGGAGTGTGCCTGGTATGCGCCGGTAAATGCGCCCTTCTCGTAGCCGAACAGCAGGGACTCGAGCATGTTCTCGGGTATCGCTGCACAATTAATTGCTACGAAGGGTGCATCTTTACGGGATGAGTTCCTGTGAATGTAGCGGGCGAGTATTTCCTTGCCTGTACCCGATTCACCGCTGATCATCACGGTGACTTCAGTGGCGGCAACCCGCTCTGCGAGCATTACCAGTTCCCGGGAACGCCGGTCCTCGGCAATGAACTCGTTTCCGGTCACCTGAAATACAGGCTTGCCCATCACAACCTCCATGTCCTGATTCAACGGTCCGGTCGTGTCATGCAAACAGCCCGAACCGCTGCTCCAAAATCCACTGCGCCCGATACCCGGGTAACAATGGACGCCAAAATCCATTTAGCATGTGACCGGTGACGGCCACGGAACCACGCTTGAAACAATGCACGGAGCATGCCAGAAGTTATTTTTATATTTACTACAATGGCTTAAACGTAAGCCGCACGGCCTGCGTCATTTTTTATACCCCTCAAACAATGACTTGCCGGGGGCAACTGACATAAATATGACGGTTGCAACCGGTACCTGTATGCGGCAAAGGCGGCAAAGGCGGTCATCCGTTGCCGGTGCGGCAAGGCATTGCCGGTTGTCAACCCATACAATAAATGTATAAATCTACCTGGAATGCCGCGCTGCAAACACGGTCGTGATTGCATGCGAAAACGACATTTCTGCGTCGGTACGCATACATACCGATCAAATTCGGGGCTGGTTAACTTGACCGTTTACTCACTGGAAAAACTGATTAGCGAAACGCGCCGCCTGGCGGCGGAATACAAGCGCTCTACCGGGCAGTCCCTGCCCGTATCCGGCGAGATCGCCCGCTACGATGCCGCGCGAATACTGGACCTGACCCTGTGTGAGCCCAGGACCGGCGGTGTTGACGCCATCGGCAAGGGCAAGCGGGAAGGACAGCGTATACAGATCAAGTCACGCATCCTCACCAGTGAATCAAAGCCCGGCGCACGCCTCGGCCAGCTCAACGCCAACGGCGACTGGAACACGCTGCTGCTGGTGATCATGGACGACGAATACGAACCCTGCGAAATTTACGAGGCCACCCGTGCTGACATCATGGGCGAGGTTGATGAAGCAGCCGGCAGCAAGCGGTCAAAACGCGGCGCACTTTCTGTCGCTAAATTCAGGAATATCAGCTGGCTGATCTGGACGCGGGAAACCGGCCTGGAAGCGGCGTTGTAATAAACCGGCAATCGCGCCTGCAAGGCGCTCCTGCTCCGTGAACAATATTTGTATGAGCGCCTTGCAGGCGCGAGAGGAATTTTAACCGCTGTTGGCGGTATATTTGCTGACGGCCCGGCGGCCCACGTTGAGGCTGTCGAGGCCCTGCATGGTTGCATCGTGCGTGTCTTTACACAGGACCGTGACCTCCCGGTGCAACTCCATCACCTCGCTGACTGCGGCGGTGACCGCCGCGGCATCCGCTGCTGCAACAGGTTTGGCAAACAGCTTCTCGGCAAGACGGTAACATTGCGCCTGGAATTCAGCGACCCTGTCCCACTCTCCGTCGCGGGCCTCGGCAAGCATTTGCCGCCCGGCGGCCAACAATGTGTCCAGTTGATCGTCAATGACTTCCCTGGCGGGTTCCATGTCTGATCAGGCCCCGGCCACCGACTTGGCGACTTCACCACCAGCCGTGGTTTCCTGTGGCAACGCATCCCAACCGCTTTTAATCTCGCGCAGCAGGCTGGTGACTTCATCCAGCGCCGCTTCATCGTTACCGACATGCGCATCCATCAGGCGCCGGAACATGTAGTCGTACAGGCTGTCGAGGTTTGCGGCAAGGTCACCGCCGGCCTCGAGGTCCAGGCTGCTGCGCAGGCCGATAACGATAGAACAAGCACTGGTTATGTGATTGCCCTTTTCGGCGATTTCCTTGCGTTGCATGGCGCCACGCGCATGGGCGATCTTGTCGAGTGCGCCATCCAGCAACATCAGGATCAGGCGGTGCGGCGAGGCCTCGGATACCCCGGTCTGGGTGCCTACAGATTTATACTGACCGGCGCTGCCCTGCTCCGTTGGATTTTTCATTTGCTTGCATTCCTTGTCATCGAAAGTCCTGATTAATCAGCCGCTGTTTTTTCTCCGGGAAGTGGAATTTCATCCTTACCGGTATTTATATGCATTAAGAATGCCAACTCTGTGCTGCTAATTTCCGCTATTACTGTAATTCGGTAACTGGCCCAGCTGTTGCGACAGGAAATCACTGGTCGACTGCAGGCTGCCCAGCAGGGTGTCCAGCTGGCCGAATTGAGCAAACAGGCGCGCCTCGATCTGGGACATCCGGTATTCCAGCGATTCCTCGCGCGTCTCGAGCAGGCGCTTGCTGTCGTCGAGGCTGTCGGTGCGCCCGTCGATCAGGCCGTCGGTCGCGAGCCAGCCGTCCAGCAGTGTATCGAGCCGATTCGCGAATCCCTGCCCCGCGGTGGAAAACAATTCGGACACGGCATTGAAATCGTTGCTCAGCGCGCTTTCCACATCAGCCGTGTCGACTGTCAGCACACCCTCGCGTGAGAACGTCACACCGATCTCACCAAGATAGCTCAGGCCACTAAGCAGACCGGTAGCCGGTGAATTCATGGTATTGCGCAAACCCTGCTCGATGCTGAACAGCAGACTGTCCGTCGCCAGCTCGTTATCACGTAACGCTTGTATTTCGGTCATGATACCGTTGTAGGCATCGGCAAAGGCCTGTACCGATTCGGTCACCGCGGTCGTATCGCGTTCGATATCGAGCGCATAGGTCGTCCCTTTATCGGCATTCTGGAGATTCAGCGTGACGCCCGTAATCAGATCGTCGATGATATTACTACCGCGCGTGACGGTATATCCATCCACTTCGATTTCCGCATCCAGGTCATCGATATTGCCGATATTATTGATCTCCTCAAAATCGAAATCCCCCTTCTTCACTCCATTGTATGAGAAGGACAGCGCATTGGCCGCACCGCTGTCATCCGCGGTCAGCACCAGCTTCTGGTTGCCATTATTGCCGAACACGATCGACGCACTCACACCCGGGTTGGCGGGATCGGTATTGATCGCATCCCTGATGCCACCCAGCGTTTTTGCCGTACTGAGGTCCACGATCAGCGTATTCGCCGGATCGCTACCCACCTGGATTTCCAGCGCATCGTTATTTTTGCCGCCGATGGTGTCGGTATCGAGCAGTTCCTGGGAGGCAAACTTGTGCCGCTCGGCAATACGCACCACCTCGATACCGAAGGTCGATGCCTCTGCAATATCGCTTGCCGAGGCCGTGAACACGGCATCGTTGCCTGAAGTGGCCGTATAGACTTTCAGCGCAGCAGGCGTGCTGAGCTTCTGCATGGCGTCCTGGAACGTCGATAATGAGCTTTTGAGCTTGCCGTAGGCGCTGATACGTGTGCCGATATCTTCTTTTTTCTGCTGCAGCGCATCCAGCGGCCTGCGCTCAAGTGCCATCAACTGACTGACAATCGAGTCGACATCCAGCCCGGAAGTGATACCTGCTGCGCTTAGCATAACTTCTGTAATCCTGTTTTAATCTTCATATAATGGTCGTCAGCTTTCAGGCTTCGTCATTGAAAATGACATTCCCGCCGTCGCTTGCATTTCTGATCATCGCCAGCATTTCCTCAGACGGGATCTGCCGGACCACTTCGTCCGTTGCAAGGTCAATCACCTTTACGACAATACGCCCGCTGCTGTCATCGATACTGAAGCGCAAGCCCCGCTGCATTTCCTGCAGCTGCATGTTTAATTGATCGACCTTTTCCGCGAGATCTTCCCTGTCCTCCGCATTATCGAGATGGTCGGCGGCTACCTGTTCCTTGCCGCGGGATTTTTCAGTTTCAACTACTGCAGCTATCTTTCTCTGTTGCGGTGACCGTTCGACATAGCGGGACGATCCACCTGCATCCATCAGCGGCAACTGCCGTGAAATCGGGTCATTCATAGTATTCACCTGCTATAAAAGTCGGAGGGCCACCGGGCATCCATGCCCGGCGAACCCTCCTTTGCAGTAACGGAAGATTGCCAGGCGTCCATGCCCCACAACCTCCCTTGCAACTGTTACTGCAGCAGTGACAGAACTGTCTGCGGTACCGCGTTGGCCTGGGCGACCATCGCCGTGCCCGCCTGCTGCAGAATCTGCAACCGTGTCAGGTTTGCCGTTTCCATTGCGAAATCAGCATCCATGATCCGACTCCGTGCGGCCGCCTGGTTCTCGGAGGCCACCTGCAGGTTGTTGATGACCGACTGGAAGCGGTTCTGTACCGCGCCAAATGTCGCCCGGGCAGTTGTCACCACACCCATTGCCGTATCGACAGCACCGATAGCGGTCTGGGAAGCGGTGTCAGTCAGGATATCACCACCCGCAGCCGCAGCCACGACAGTGGTGGCCACGCCAATGATCTGATTGGCATTGGCGCCCACCTGGAAATTCTGGGTGGTGGCTGCATTAAGTACGGAAATGCCGTTGAACGTGGTCGCACCGACCTGGCGGGTGATTTCCGTGTTCAGCGCCTGGTATTCGGCATTCAGGTTGATACGGTCGGATGTACCGTTGGTGGCGTTGGCTGACTGCACCGCCAGTTCACGCATACGCTGCAGCATGCTGGTGATTTCGCTCAGACCGCCCTCGGCCGTCTGGGCCAGTGAAATGCCGTCACCGGCATTGCGGACCGCCACGTTCAGGCCGCGGACCTGGGCATCGATACGCGATGCGATCGCCAGCCCGGCAGCGTCATCCTTGGCGCTGTTGACGCGCAGGCCGGATGACAGGCGCTCAATCGAGGTCTGCAGGCCGGTCTGGGTGCGGTTCAGATTGCGCTGGGCAGCCAGCGACATGACGTTGGTATTGACAGAAAGTGCCATGGTAAATCTCCTTTTTGTCCAGGCAGAACCGGTTGATAGCGCCCTTCCCTGGACCCGGTTTATATTTGGCGGACATATCACTCCTGGTGATATTCACCGCCTCCGACATGGTTAACGTCCCGACGGCCGGAATCTTTAGTTGCCATTCACACCCAACTGCATCGCAGTGCGCGAACTGTGACGGCCGCCCGGCTCATGTAAACTGCTGATTTTAAAGCCTCATGCCAGGATGGCGCTCAAACAGCGCCTGGCTACCACCTTATATATAACTGTCCCATACCCGTATACGCGCCCCGCCCCCGCAAGGTGCATGGCAGTTATTCAGTTTTCCCGTCGCGGGTACGATAGTGTTCAGTGGGCGGCGCAAAACGCACTGCCGCAACATTGAATGGTCGAATGATTAAATGAAAAACCGCCGCAACTACTACCGGATACTGCACATCCAGCCGGATGCGCCGCTGGATATTATCAAGGCAAGCTACCGCACCCAGATGCAGAAACTGAAAATGCACCCGGACCTCGGCGGCGATGAATGGGACGCCAGCATTCTGAATGAAGCCTACCAGGTCCTGTCGAACCCGCAGAAACGTGCCGCCTATGACGCTACATTCATCGGCAACCACAACGGCATAAAAACCGCGGCGCAGGCCGGCTCTCGTGCATCGCAAGCCAGGACGCATACCGCGCAGTCTGCCGATGATTTCACGAACGACGCACGCACCTGTCCCTTTTGCGATACACCCAGGCCTGTCACTTCAAGCTATGCAGAACAGCTTTTCTGCGACGGCTGTAACGGGCCATTGCAGGTCGCTGCCACGCTGCGCCTCGCCGATACCGCAAAACGTGCCTTTGAACGGATGCCGTATTACTCGCCATTGACCGTTTACTCGAATACAGACAGCGAGGGACGCCCGGGCAAGTTGCGTGACCTGTCGCCGGTTGGCCTGCAGTTGCAGTCCACGGTACCACTGGGGACCGGTCAGATTATCCACGTAACCGGAGAAGTCGTATCGACTATTGGCCGCGTCATTTTTTGTAACCGTGATCAACGCAGCCTGAATTTCATCGCCGGTATCGAATTCCTCACCGTATGTTTTCACACGCGCGTGGGTACATTTATTTCGGCCAATGTATGACGAATATTTGACATTGGCCGCCCGCACGGATATAAACTCAGTCTGTTTGCCGCACTAAAGGTCTTTTCCGGAACATGCTTATCCTGACGCGCAGATTGGGGGAATCACTCATCATCGGTGACGATGTCACCGTTACCGTGCTTGGCGTGAAGGGCAACCAGGTTAGAATCGGCATCAAGGCACCGAAAGAGGTCGAAGTTCACCGCGAAGAAATCCACAACCGGATTCACCAGGAAAAGTCCGGCAACGAAGAATAATCCGCTGGGAAACCTCTCTCCACCCCTGAATACAACCACCCTCTGAATCCGGGCAATCACGGCATGTCAGCACTGGCCCTGTTGCTCGTTATCCTGTTAATCGTCCTGCTGTGGCAATCCAGTATGCGCAGCCGGGACCTTGCTATCAGCGTAGCGCAAAACATCTGCAAGTCACGCGGCATGCAGTTTCTGGATGGAACCGCAGCGCTGCAGGGCATGAAGCCGGTTTTTTCCGCCAGTCAGGGACCGGGTTTGCGACGAACCTATACTTTCGACTACAGTGAAGACGGAATTGCACGGCATACCGGCTGCATTATCATGCATAACACGACGGTCTCGGCAGTACTTCTGGATGAAGGACACGACGCTGACAGGCATTGACGGGTTCCGCGAGGAACTGAAGTTGCATAATACCGGGTTTGTCCATACCGCACCCCCGCAAGATGAATGTGCCCATATCCGCTTTATCGGGACCTTTGACAACAAGCCCGTTATCTGGAATGCAACCATCATGACGACCGCGCACTACAGTGCAACGGTCGCGGCTGGCGAGCATGAGAAAATCGTCAAACAGTTCATCGATATCGGGTATTCAGGCGGTGATGTCAGAGACATTGAAGTCTGCCTGGACCTGAACAGGATTGACGAGCAAGTACTGCTTAAAACCATCATCATGGTCAGGAAATACAAACTCCTGCATACCGGTCGCCATAATTTCGGTTATTCTTCGCGGGCACGCTGATGCGAAGTCGACACCCCTGATATAATTCTGTGAGCTATCGAGGTGCCTTATGCCATATTATATTTTTGTTGTTACCACTAATGAAACATCACACAGGAAATCAGCCGCGTTCATCAGCGAGTTTGAAAATTTCAAGGACGCGAAAAACGAGGTCAAGCGCTTGCGGTCCGGAAAACCGCTGGATGCCAACCAGATCTACAAGATCAATTTCTCCGAGAGTGAAGCAGAGGCTACGAAGGCCCTGACGGATTATCGGGAAGAACCCGTGGCCAAGGAGTGGGAGAAATAGGCGCCGGACCGCATTACGCTAACGATGGAAGAACAGGAATACAAGGACACCTACGATGCAGTCAACGAACGACGCTGCATCTTCGAGAAAACCATCAACTCCAGACGCAGTGCCTGCGCAAAATCACACCGCTTCCATCTCGCAGACAGGGAAGGTATTGCCTGCACATCGGCCGCGGGCAATGCCCTGTGCATCGAACTGCTTGACCGCATGCGCAGTAAAGCACGCTTTGCCCTGCACCAGACAAGCGCCACTGGTCCACTGCCGCATGCCCGCGAAATCAAGGTCCAGACTGGCGGCATGCTCGGCCTGCAGGCCGTATCGTTCCCTGAAAAGGCCGGCAATACCCATGTTGAAAATATTATCGGGACAATCGACAAGGCATTACAGGAATACCGTTGCCTGGACGATCTGCCCTACGATGTTATTGTCCAGGCCATCGTGAAATTCGAAGGTCGCCCGAGGCGATCCCGCACTGACAGGAATGACTAGTTCAGCCTGATACTGTCTTTCACAATCGGTGATACCGACTCCAGGGTCGCGCCGTTTACAGTAGAGTGACGCCGCACCTGCAGATATACCCGCTTCAGTCCGGCACCCGGACTTAACGTGAACTCGGGTGCAACAGCGTAGTACTGCCACTCCGCATCCGCCATGTCCTGGCGCTCACTGGCACGATATTGTGTCGCCATGCCGGCCAACTTGTTGTGCAGCCTGACTGTACGGTTGGTAGTAACGGTTACACCATCATTGATAGCGAACCGCTTGATAGCCAGCGCCGCCGATAACAAACCTGTCTCCTGCCGGCCGATAGGACAACGCGCACCACCACCTCCGCTGGATAACGACAATACGAGCATTCGATTGAGATTCGAAGTCACCATATTTTCCTGCTCGGACTTGTATCCCGGCATGGATGCGGTCACGAGAACCTGCGCTCTGTGGTAATTCGCTGAACAGGGCATTCCCCTCGCTGTCTGTATGAACCGCACCGAACTGGTCAAGCCTTGCATGCGTGCCGAGACAGACAGCCACGCCCTGCAGGGGCACATTACCGCCTCGCTCGAATACCCGTACCTGCAGGTCCGCGGCATCGGCACCGAGCGGCAACCATGCAGCAAACGATAATAAAAGTGTAAATATCTTTTTCATGATCATATCCAGATTACCCTGTTGATTTTCGCTTCACTGCGGGACAACCGCTACCCGGCAGTGCATTCAAGCGTTCCTGTCTGCAAACAGCTTTTCAAGTCGTGCTCGTTAATCGGGAATGTCAGTGCATGATGGACCGGCAGACGGGAACGTAACCGCTCGAACTGGGGCCTGAATTCTTTTTCATAGAATACGATAACCCGCGTATCCGGCCGACGTTGCACGACGGCAAGCAGCGATTCAAGGCTACTGGTCCGGTCCCGGAAATCTGACTGAAAATTAAATTCCGCAACGATGACCTCCGCTTCGCGCGACTTGAGAAAACCGATCGCCTTGCGCATTCGGGTTTCAATCACGACCTCGTAGCCGAGTGACTCGTACAGGGGCCGGAAATCCGGGTAACCGCCGAGTTCGATAATAGCCAGCAACACGCTTTTTTGTTCACTGCTCATATTCTCATCATAACCGCCTTGGCCAATAAATTGGCGTGGGCTGGTCAATATTTGCCCAATACACCTTCCCTGGAGCTGTCCAGCGGCCATTCCACCCTCTCAGATCTGCCTTTTAGTACTGCTAATACGCCCTTCCAATGCCGAGAAGAGATTATATCTTATTGTTATTTAAACATATATAGCCGATTATTTGATTATTAATATTTTGTTAATTTAGTTATTGCTTATTTTAGCCATCTCTTATATTGTATTCACTGTCTCGACTAACAGACAAATTCAAGTTCGTTTTAACATTTATTTGGAGAGTAACAATGAAAACTATTGCAACAATTCTTTCTGCCGCCACGCTGGCGTTTGCTTCCACCTCTGCTTTCGCATGGGGCGGTTGGGGTCCTTTCGGTAACAACGGCTATGGCAACAACGGCTGGGGCAATGATGGCTGGGGTGATGGCATGGGTGATTTCTTCGGTGACGGAGACTTCGGTTTCAACATGAGCGGCAGTGGCAGTGGTCGCGGCAGTGGTTATGGTCGTGGCTATGGTCGTGGCTATAATGACTACCGTGGTGGTTATGGTGGTTATGGCGGGGGTTATCCCGGTTACGGCTATGGTGGCTACCCGGGTGGTGGCTATGGTGCTCCTTACGGCGGCGGTTACGGTGCTCCTTACGGCGGCGCCCTCCTTACGGGTATGCTCCGGGTGCCCCGCAGGCTCCTGTTGCAGCACCTGCTGCCCAGTAAGTCTTTTTCCCCTGGCCGTAAAGGCCAAAAGTAACAAGGGAAAGGGAAAGGGAAAGGGGACAGCCTGAAAAGGCTGTCCCCTTTTATATTGGCGGGCTGTCCCCTTTTATATTGGCGGGCTGTCCCCTTTTACTATGGCGGGCTGTCCCCTTTTACATGCGGCTGCCCTTATATTTTGCGAGCCACTCCCCCTTTTTTATTCGCGCCTGCAAGGCGCTCCTACAGGTGCTTCGATTGGTGTAGGAGTACCTTGCAGGCGCGAATTTGCTCCGGTGATTGAATCGTTCACGGGCGAGACCGTACCTGCAGGCGCTCTTTTGCTGGCCGGATCCCCGCCTGGCCGCACCAGGCGATTACTATGGGCATAGACCGGGCCAGCCTCTCGACCCGGGCCCTGCACTTAACAATGGTCTCGCCTTCTCAATGTCTCACGGCGGCGATGGGCACGAATGCAAGGGTTCAGGAAGTAGAGTAACGCATGGAGCAGTTACCGAGGAGATAAGCAAAGCAGGAGCAGTTGCCGAAGGATGTGTGCGAGCGATCACACGCCCATCATTGCAATCGCGCGCAATGACGGATGCGTTCTCTATGGTATATGTTTTATTTGCTTTCTATTGCGACTTTGCGAGATACATTTTTTCGCGGTTGCAATACACCCGGCTACGGCGGCGGCACATCGCTCAGGTTGGTCTCGCAGAGCACCCCGCGCATGGTACTGATCAGTTCCAGCAGCTTCTCGTTACTGACACAGTAGTAAATACGGTTGGCATCCCTGCGCGATTTGACAATGTTCTTGTTGCGCAACTGGTCAAGATGCTGGGATACGTTACTCTGCGAGGTGCCGATCTTCTCCACAATTTCACCGACCGACATCTCGCTGTTACCGAGCGTACACAGAATCTTCCAGCGCAACGGGATGCCCCATCGCCTTCAGGGCATCTGCCGTAAGCACAATATCCTCTTCAGGCTGCTTGTTTTCCGGCTTGTCCATTCATCACTCCAATATCCCTGCAAACAAGTGTACCCCGTAGGCAAGGAGTTGCAACCGGCACACAGGTATAAAATCAACCCGCGACCCGCGTATACCCGGTCATATCCTTCGCGATACAAATTATATCGGTAATCTTTCCATTCTCGTCCATGATTGCGGTGCGGGAAAACAGTATCGGTACGCGCCGCTGGTCCCTGGCGATGAATCGTGCCTCGATACTGCTCAGGGTGCCGGTACGAATCAGGGCCTCCAGCCATGTACCCATGAATGCATTGGCCTGCACCGCTTCTTCTTCCTCGAAAATATCGCCGATGGACATGCCCAGCAGGTCACTTTCGGGGTACTCCAGCATACGGCAAGCAGCCGGGTTGGCCGCCGTGACGTTGCCGTCCGGGTCCAGCAACAACAGTGCCTCACCCATATTATTGATGACATTTTCCAGGTAGGTCTTTGCCACATGCAGCTCGCGCGTACGCTCTTCAACCAGCTCCTCGAGCTGGCGATTCATCTCGCGCTCCTTCTCTATCAACCGCAGGTAGGTGCTGATTTTGTTGATCAGCTGGTTGTCATCGATCGGCTTCAGCAGGTAGTCGGCTGCCCCTACCTCGTAGCCCTTTTGCTGGAATTCATCGGTCTTGTATGCTGCCGTCAGAAAAATTATCGGGATATCGCGGGTCTTCTTCCTGACCTTGAGCATCGTTGCCGTCTGGAAGCCATCCATTTCCGGCATCTGGATATCGAGCACAATCAGATCGATGCGCGGGTTATCGAGCGCCATCTCCACGGCCGCCTCGCCGGACCCGGCGGTAATCACTTCAACATCCATGTGCTGGTTAATAAGTGTCTTCAACGTGAACAGGTTATTCTCGTTGTCGTCGACAATCAGTACACGGAAATCGGCGTAGCGCTTCACGTCATGCATTCCCGGCAGCACCTGCGCCTGCCGCAACAGTCAGGTACCGGTCGATTAACTGCTTCATTGCGTGCGGATCAACCGGCTTGACAAGACAATCGTCGGCGCCCGCCGCATGGCAGCGCTCGCGGTCTTCATCGCTCTCGCTCGTCAACAGCGCAACCACCGGAACATCGCTGAACGCCGGTTGCTGCCTGATACGCCTGATGAATTCATAACCATCCATACCCGGCATAATTATATCCACAAACATCAGCCTGAAGGCGTCCTCCGATTCCAGGGTTTCGAGCGCCTCCTCACCATCACCGGCCGCCATTACATCCAGTTGCCAGCGTTCCAGCAAGGGAGTCATTGCCAGCAGGCTGCGCATATCATCATCGACCAGTAACACGCGGGCGCCATTATAATCCGCTACCGGCACCGATACCGAATCACCCGGTTTACCGGCATTGTTATCGACGCTTGCTCCATGTGAATCTTCAACCGTGTACAGATCCGGCATTTCCAGCGGCAGGAACAGGGTAAAAGTCGAGCCACTGCCGGAATCGCTTTTGAGTTCAATATCTCCGCCCATGAGACTCGCGAGCTCCCGGCTGATGGCCAGGCCCAGCCCGGTACCTCCAAAACGGCGGTTGGTCGAGCCATCTGCCTGTTTGAACGCCTCGAATACCAGTTCATGCTTGCCGGGTTCAATACCGATACCCGTGTCTGCGACACTGATACCGACCGGGTACTGCACACCGTTACTGTCCGTGCCGGGCGCAAGGCGCACGAGGATGCCGCCCCGCTCGGTAAATTTGACTGCGTTGGACAGAAAATTCAGCAGTATTTGCCGGATTTTCTCACCATCCGACCTGAGCGATCCCGGTATCGCAGGATCGATCTCGACGTCCAGGCCGAGGTGTTTCTCTTCGAATTGAGGCCGCATCAATTCGGTGACGCCATCCAGCAGTTTGCGCAAATCGACCGGCTCCGACACCAGCGTCATCTGTCGCGCCTCGAGGCGCGACAGATCGAGAATGTTGTCAATCAGCGCCTTAAGGTCCTTGCCGGCAGCGTGAATCACATCCGCCCTGCGACAGGCCTCCTCCGGCATGCCGGGTATACTGCTGTCAGACAGCATTTTCGACAACAACAGGATCGAGTTCAACGGGGTACGCAATTCGTGGCTCACATTGGCGAGGAATTCCGATTTGTAACGGTTGGACGCTTCCAGTTCTTCGGCGTGAGTCATCAATGCCTTGTTATGTGCAGTATGCGTTTCTGCAAGCCGCGTCAGCTTGTTTCCAAGCTCGTTCAGCTCCTCCGGTCGTTTCCAGGAAAAGCTGACGGCTTCGTCATGCTCCAGTACCCGGGTGATTCCGTCCGTCAGCTCGTGACCGAGACGCTCTGAACGCACCGCAATCAGCCGTGCCACCAGAAAGACCAGCGCGAGCAGGCTGATTACAATCGCGATGACAATCAACTCCACCTTGTTTCGCAGTATTGCCAGCGGTGAAGCATCGACACTGCGGCCTACCCACAGCGTGCCCTCGCCCACGGTCGTGAACAGCGGAACCCACAACACCTGCTGATTGCCGAACTTCCAGAGCGCCAGCTCCCGCTTCGCGAATATATCCGCCAGCCCATCGAAATCATCGAATGCCGAAACTTCGCTGGACTCACCGTCGGTGGACTCCAGGTACTGGCCGTTATCCAGGACCCAGTAATTGCCGCGATAGGCGTGCGCCAGGCCACCCATATCAAGGTACATAATCACGCTGCCTTGCGGCCCGGTCACATCCGCGACATCCGTTGATACCTGCGGGAAGAAAACGGGGCTGACCATGCCCATTTGCATGAAACGGTTCGGCGCGACGGCCGCTGCTTCGTGGTCGAAAACTATCGGGCCATTCATCACGGAACCGGGACTCATTTGCCGCGCGGCCAGGTGCAGGCCCGGCTCCGGCTTGCCGTCATCGCCGGTTACGATTTCAAAGCGACCATTGCTATAGTCCCGGTCGAGCGTGAATACCACGTTACCTTCCACATCCAGGTAAAAAATCCGCGTAATATCCAGCTGGTCGATCAGCACCTGGTTGACCCAGCCTACATAGGCGGTACGTGCTGCCTCCAGCCCGGCAACAGGCTCCGCATCATTGCCGCTGAGCAACAATCCCGGTTCGGGTATTTTCGCCAGCAGGCGCGCCATCTCGTGACGACGCGCGAGGTGCTGGTCAAGATCGCCGAACTCGGCGCGCAGATTCTGCAGGTGGGCCTTCTGATACAGCGCTTCGAACCGGTCGAAGATCATCGGCATGTTTATCATGAATGCAACCAGCAACGGCAGCAGGCCGAACATGAATAGCAGCAGGAAAATCTGGGTCCGCAGTTTCATTTCTTCTCAACGAATTACAGTTGCAGGCAAATTGATAAAGGTCTACTTTACCATGGGATTACGGGGGCACCGTACAACGTCATGCAATGATCAAATCTGTCGGCATCTTCAGGGACATCGGACCGGGTTTCGTTATCGCCGCCACCGGACTGGGCGCCGGCGACATTATCGCCGCGTCCGTGGCCGGGGCGAAATACGGTACCACCCTGCTGTGGGCGGCCGTTGTCGGCGCCATCATGAAATACGCCATGAACGAGGGGCTGGCACGCTGGCAGCTGGCGACCGGTTCCACGCTGCTGGAAGGCTGGGTGCAGCGTCTGCCGAAGATTTTCTCCCTCTACTTCTTCTTCTACCTGGTGCTGTGGACCTTCATCGTCGCAGCCGCCCTGATTGCCGGTACCGGTCTTGCCGCCCACGCGCTCATCCCGTCCATCTCCGTCGGGACATGGGGCGTACTGCACTCACTGCTGGCCGTAGTGCTGGTGCTGGTCGGGCGCTATGCGCTACTCGAAGTGCTGATGAAGATCTTCATGGCACTGATGCTGCTGGTCGTCATTATCTGCGCCATACTCGTGATGCCCGGACACACAGAGATACTCAGCGGAATATTCAATCCATCAATACCGGATGGATCAGTCCTGTTCATCTTCAGCGTAATAGGCGGAGTTGGCGGCAGCGTTACCGTGCTGTGTTACGGCTACTGGATTCGGGAATGCAACTGGAGATCAAAAGAGGACCTGTCCCGCTCGAGAAAGGACCTTGCGGTGGCCTATATCCTGACCGGTCTTTTTGGCATCGCCATCATGATCGTATCGGCCGGCGTATCACCGGAGCAGGTTACTGGCCCGCTAATGGCCCTTGGCGTGGCGACACATCTCGAGACGGTCGTCGGGCCGGTGGGCAAGTGGTGTTTCCTGGTCGGTTTCTGGTGCGCGGTATTCAGTTCCATGCTGGGCGTATGGCAAGGCGTACCCTACCTGTTTGCAGATTTCGTAAATCAATACACCACGCCGGCAAGCGTTGCAATGCGTGAAAACGCGCCGCGTGATGTCGACACCCGCTCCACTGCCTACCGCGGCTACCTGCTCTACATCGCCATTCCACCGATGCTGTTGCTGCTTGCCGACAAACCGGTCTGGCTGGTTATCATCTATGCGGTTGCAGGCGCGTTCTTCATGCCATTGCTGGGAATTGTATTGCTCTACCTGAACAACCATCGCCGCTGGCTGTGCGACCTGAAGAACGGCCCGCTGGCAAACCTCGTACTGTCAGCCTCGGTACTGGTATTTGGCCTGCTGCTGATCTACAAGATCCTGGAGCTCTGATTCCGGCAAGCAACCATTGCAGGGTACGCCGGGCACCGGCATAAAACCGCACACGGTTGACTCCTGTTCGCGGGCATATCAACGGGTGCAGGGTGAAGGTTCGGCAGCGCGGCCTCGTTCGAGGCCGGCTTCCCGCTTCTGCTTGGGCCTCCTGCGTCGCTCTACCTCCTCGGTAACTGCTCCATGCATTACTCTACCTCCTGCATGGCCCGGGCCAGCCTCTCGACCGTCCCGGTCTCACCTTCTCCATGTAGTCGTGCGCGGAAATGACGGATGTTTATTTACCTGTGCCCTCTGTGCTCTCCATAGCAAATGTTTTATTTTATATTTCTCTGCGCCTTTGCGCCTCTGCGTGAGACAGTTCGCCGGCGAGGTATCCGCGACCTCGTGTACTCTCTGTGCTCTCCGTGGCAAATGTTTTTATATGTCTTTCTTCGCGCCTTTGCACGAGACAGTTAGCGGTCCGGGCCATACTTACCAGGCGTAACCCAGCTTGATCCGGTAGATGGTATCGACCTTGTCGACGCCGGCCGGCGCACCACCGTCGAAGTCGACCTGCGCCTCGGTGCTGGCATTTATCCCTCCATATAACGGAATACGCAAGCCGGTCCAGGTGTTGATGACCACGTTCTCCACATCACCGGCCTCCATTTGCCCGTGCTGACGGTGGTAGAGCTGCATGCGTTCGGCGAGCAGCAGCTTGTCGAAATCGACATTCCAGCCCAGCGCGGCGTATTCGTCATCCGGTGATACATCGAAATCCTCGGTGACATACAGGAGTGACACGTCGGCACTTAGGTTCAATGCCTTGCTTTCGAAGAACTGGTAACCTACATGGGGACCGAGGCTGGTACGCAGGTTGAGATCGGCAAATTCGTCGTTCTCGAAATTCAGGGAAGCGCCGTAATACCACTTTTCGGAAACGAAGTAGTCATACTTGCTCTGCAACAACCAGTTTTCCGCCGTCGTAACATTGCCGGCCTTGTCCTTCTCGAACTGGCCCGCGACATTCAACCGGTCATGCTGGCGCCGCACCCTGATCGCGCCATCCAGCCCCAGCTCTTCCTTGTCGGTATTGCCTTCCTGGAAGTCCAGCCCGAGGTTAACGTGCCCGGTCAGCTTGTAGCCTTCGCCGCGCTGCCACTTGTCCGGATTGATATAGACGAGGTCCGCCGTACTGATTTGCCGGGTACCGGCTGCCGTTTCGACAGACAGTTCCGTCGCCGAACCGGTTATTTTTTGCGTGGTAATCAATTCCTTGTTGCCGAGGAAGAGTTCAACCGGTTTGTCGGTCTGCATTTCACTGACCTGGTCCCACTTTATGTGGATAACGCCGGCGTACGGCGTGCTGAATTCCAGGCTGCCCTCCTGTTGCCGAATAACCTCTCCATGAAGACTCGACCCGTCCTTCATTAACAGCGTATCCGCGCCGGCAGGCCGGACCAGCGCCAGGCAAAGCAATATTACGCTTGCAACAGCATACGAATTTTTCGACGTTTTCCTGTTGAACATTCTGAACTCCCTTGCATTTCTGGCCGGCCGGACAGCCGGAGGGAGGATTCTAGCGCACTGGACTGAACAATCAACAGTAAGTTGCCTGCCGGCTACAAAAGTTTACTCGAGATCGCGCGCCTGCCGTTCGAGTGCGATGTTCGCGGGCAAGCCCGCTCCTGCGAATGCGTCCGAATGTGCAGGAGTGGCTTGCCCGCGAACAAGTGGGAAAAGAAAGACTATCCGCTTGCTAGTCGAGATAGCGCGCTTGCCATTCGAGGTACTTGCCGTGAACAAAGGCCGTATAGGACTCCTTGTCGGTGAACTGCTTCGGATCGAAGGCATCGTATACATAGAAGTCGACCCGGTTGTTTTGCGTGGTACTCATGTGCCAGATTTTGTGCAGCAGTGTCTGCGGCGCACGCCACTCGAAGTCATCCTGTGACTGGTAGTGCAGAAATACCGGCAGGATCGGGATACCGGTGCGCAGTGAAATATCGAAGGCACCGTAGCGGAATGACTCGAAAATGCGGCGCCCCTTGCAGCCCCCCTCCGGATACAGGGCGATGTTCTTGCCGGCCGCCAGTTCACTGTCGATCTCTTCCGCTGCCGTGTTGCGCGATTCCTTCGATTCACGTTTCACATACAAAGTGCCCGCCGCCGCGCTGATGCGTCCGACCAGCCACCAGTCCTTCACTTCAATCTTCGCCAGTGAGTGCACCGGGAACACGGCGGGTATGCCGATGTCCTCGAAGGCCGACGGATGATTTGCAATCAGGATGTATTGTTCCGGCAAACCCCTGGAGGTGTATTTCTGATGCACCCGCAAGTCAATGCCCAGTGCCTGTACAAAACTGCGCGCCCATAACCGGAACAGGGGGAAATAGAACTGTCGCAGCAGCACGCGTGGCAGGTACGACAACAGGTACATCAGCAGCGTGAACACGGCCAGTTCCAGCCAGCAGACGGTTCGCCAGATCACGCGAAACAGGAACGATATCAAAACACTGCCCTCGCCACTCGTTGCCCCTCGGGGATGCTAGTCAGTCAGTCGGCCAATCTGCCAAATTATTTATAACTCAATAGATTACGATGTTCCACTGCAACCTGATTGTAGTTGACCGACCGGTCTACTACAATCATCCCCTATGGAGACGGCAACCGACACGCGCCAGCGCCTCATCGACACCACGCAACGGCTGATCAACGCACGCAGCTATCACGCGGTGGGAGTACAGGAGATCTGTCACCAGGCCAGCGTCAAAAAAGGCAGCTTCTACCACTTCTTCGCATCAAAGCGCGACCTGGCCCTGGCCGCCCTGGAACAGACAGAGGCCCTGTTCAGAGACACGATCTTCAGCCGTGCATTCGCGACAGACATACCCCCGCTGGCACGGATCGAGCGCTTCTTCAATGCCATGTATGAATATCATCAGCGGGTCAAGGATACCACCGGGCAATGTCCAGGGCTGCCCGTTTGGCAACCTGGGCTGCGAACTGGGCACGGAAGATGAACGCCTGCGCGAGAAAGTGGACAGCATCTTTCGCCTTGCCGAGACACAGATCGAACAGGCCCTGTCGGAGGCCGTAAACAACGGCGAGTTGCCGGATATCGATACCGCCGCCGCTGCCTGCGCCATCTTTGCCTATGCCGAAGGCCTGGTCCTCTATGCAAAAACACGTAACGATGCAAACATCATTCGCAAGCTGGGCACACGCGCCGTACAGCTGGCGTTACAGACCGGTTGAATTCAGGAGGACACGAAATGAGCAAGCAACCGAACCTCAACGAACAGATCGAACAGACAGTCGCAACCTTTATGAGCCAGCTGCCGGCAGAGACTGCGGCCATTGTCGGCAACAGTTTTGCAAAACTGGCGGCATCGCATGTCGCCGAGAATGCAAAAACCGTCGGCGATATAGCACCAGACTTCACGCTGCCGAACGCAACAGGGCATCCCGTCACCCTGCACGACGCACTCAATAACGGACCCGTGGTGCTGAGCTTTTATCGTGGCGGCTGGTGCCCCTTCTGCAACCTGGAATTGCAGGCACTGCAGGCGAGACTGCCGGATATCCGCGCACTGGGTGCCACACTGATCGGCATTTCTCCGGAAACACCGGACAATTCTCTTACCACCATTGAAAAGCACAACCTCGACTTCGAGGTCCTCAGCGACCAGGGCAACCGGGTCGCGCGCGAATACGGACTGCTGTTCACTGTCTACGAAGAGATGCGCCCGCTGTACCTGGAATGGAACATGGATGTGCCTGCCAGTAACGGTGATGAAAGCTGGGAACTGCCGGTACCGGCGACCTACGTAATCGATCGCAACAGCGCGGTGCGTGCGGCCCACGTCGACAAGGACTACACGAAGCGCATGGAGCCGGATGCTGTCATCGCGGCATTGAAGGCGCTGTAGCATAGATGTACACGGTCAGCGCGCGGGACAAACCTCTATGCGCAATGTACCGTCAATGGTGTGCACGGCACAGCCTGCAATTTCCGCGGTGGTATCTGATTGGGCTGGGTGCAATTTGTACACCCTGTTCGGTGCGCATGGCGCACCCTACGTCGTGTAACGGTGCGCAGGCGCACCCTACTCGTGTAAAGGTGCGTATGCGCATGCCTGCATCGTGTAACGGTGCGCAAAGTCGGCGGAAGGAACAGCCGACGTAAAACAGCCTAAAACCCTTCCACGTTACTCTCGAACATATCTTCAAAATAGTCGAGCTTGTCGAGCGACTCTTTGATGTCCACGGGCTGCTCCTCGAGTTCGGTCGCTACCTGGACGACACGTTCCTTCTTGCCCCCGTCCAGGCGCACCAAATCGTTATCGATAATATGCGGTGTTATCAGCACGACCAGCTCGGTATTGACGCTGCTCAGCGTTCGATTGGAGAACAACATGCCGAGCCCCGGGATATCTCCCAGCACCGGCACACCCTCGCGGGTCTGTTCCGCCGTACGCTTGATCAGGCCGCCGATAAACACGGTCTGGCCGCTGTCGACCAGCATGGTGGTCGTAACTTCCGTGGTGGTCTGGTTGGGTATCCCGTCATCGGACACCGAGCCGGTACTGACCTCGGGGTGAATTTCCAGGAAGACCCTCCCCTGTTCATCGACCGATGGTTTCACCTTCAGGATTACGCCGGACTCGAGAAACTCTGTGGATGTGGTCGTCACATTATCGATGGTTGTAGTCACGTTATACCCGAGGCGATCACCAATAATCGTTTCTGCTTCCTGGTTTTCCAGCGCCAGCAATTTCGGTGTCGACAGGGTGCGCAGACGGTCCCGCGTGCGCAGCGCATCGAGTATGACAGTCACATCCGGTTTGACGAGATCGAAAAACAGGCCGGGAGAGCCGGGCGTACTCAAGCCCTGCGTGCCGATCTCGGCATCGCCCGATTCGAATATCTTGGACCAGTCAAGACCGAAGGATTCGCTGTCCTTCAGGCCCACCTCGAGTATTTGCGCCTCGATCAGGATCTGCTTTGGTTCGCGGTCCAGCTCTTTCAGCAGGGTCTCGACGCGCGTGAGGAAATAGGGTGTGTCCTCGACAATCAGCAATTTGCGTTCCGGCAGCGTGGTCACCTGGCCGAAACGTGACAGGTATTTTTCGATGACCTTTGCCACAACCTCGGTATCAGAGTACTGCACCTTGTAGGTCCGCAGCCGCGTCGGCCCGCCCGGCGAGGACTTGCCGGCCTCATCGCGATCCACGATAAAGTAACTACCCTTGCGATATTCAACCGCGTATCCGGCCGAGGTGGCAATAGAACGGATTGCCTCGGCCACCTCCACTTCAAACAGATTGACCGATATATTCCCGCTTACTTCGTCCGAAAGCAGGATATTGACCTGCGCCGCCCTGGACAACATCTCCATGACTTCAGCGATGCTTACATCACGCAGTGTCAGTGATATTTTACCGTCCTGTACCTGCGGCCCGGCGGGCGCCGCGATGGATCCTGCCGGCATCAACATCGCCATGAACAGCAGCATAGCAACCACAATATCGCGTACATTGATTTTCATATCAGTCGCTGTCCCTGTTTTCATCGTCGATCCTGATTTCCTTCTGCGATCCGTCCCGGTCCAGTACTACCCGGCGCTGATGCACCTCGGTCAGGCGGTAACCATTCACTTCTTCGCCCAGCCCCAGGATCACACCACCGATATTCGCCTGCGAACTGCTCCCGGCAACCATTGTGGCGCGCAGTTGCAGCTCCACGACAGGCCCGGTTGCTGATTTCGATCCTTCAAGTGCGGCCGCGTCATCCAGCACCGGTTGCAGAAACGGATTGGTCCTCAATACATTACTCCGCTCGGCAGCGTGACAGACGCCAATCGCAAGCAGTCCGGTAACGAGCAACAGGCGGCGCAGTTCACGCATCTTTCGCCTCCCGGTAGGACACAATGGTGAAATTCGCCTGCAGGCGCTCACCGCCTTTACTGCCGGCTGCGGGCCGCATATCGAATTGCTTGACGACGACGAAGCCCAGTTCCTCGCTGAGGTCCTGCATCCAGTTGTATATGTCGAAATAGTCTCCCGATACGATCACATCGAACAGCACTTCCTCGAACATCCGTACAACGCTTCCATTACCGGGCGTAACCCGTAACAGGTCGACATTATTCCGCCACGAGATACCCTGCAGCCTGCCGATGATGAATGACTCCATCTGGTTGTCCGGCAGATTGACCATATCGCCATGCAACTGGTGGTCGAGTGCAGCAACCGCATGCTGGAGCACTTTCATTTCCTGCTCCAGGGTGTCGCCACGCGAGGTAACCTCTTCAAGTACCGCCAGCGTATTCAATGACTGCCGGTAATCCCTGACCTCAGGCCAGATGATATAGCTGCCCAGCGCTGCAATAACCAGCAGCGTGACTGACACCATTATCAATAACAGGGTGCGCGGTTCGGTTTGTTGCAGCAAGCGTTGCATCAGCCGCTTGCTCCGCCACTGTTTACGATCACCGCAAGGTTGAATTCAACATATTTCCCCTGCGAATCTTTCGTGGTATTCAGTATCCTGACATCCTGTATTTCCGGCTGTTCGTACAAACGACGGACAAAACCGGACAGGGCCGAGTGATCACGCGCCTGCCCCCTGAAGGTCATATGCGTTTCTATTTTCCATGCCTCGTTGCTTTCCTCGCCGTCCGCAGCGGGGATAATGATGAAATAACCATTACTGGAAGTCTGCTCCTTGCGCTCGACAGCGGAACCGGCGCGACGAAACTCCCAGTCAAGGAACCAGACTTCATCCTCCGACATGGCGCGGTCGATAGTGACAAACATTCTTGACGCCACGGTGCCGCCACGCAAACCGGTCAGCAGGTTCAATTTACGCTCGAGGCCGGACCTGTGGTTGCCAAGCCGGGTCAGTACCTCACGCTGCTGCGTGGTAATGGCCTGCTTTGATTGCAGTACACTGATGCGCTGGTCCAGCTTGCCGGACAACACATGAATTACCGCGTAAACCAGGACGGTTGCCAGCAGCGATCCGCCAGTCACCGTGAGGGTTCTTTTTGCCCTGCTCCGCAGCCAGTTCATGGCCCGGTAGTCATTCGGTACCAGGTCGATATCAGTCATATTCGGTCATTCCGTTCATGGCCAGACCGGTTGCCACAGCGATCTCCGGCGCCGCGTCCTCGGCGTTACTGTCTTTTTTACCCGCAGCGAAGAACGGCTTGAGCGGATTGGGAATGGTCTCCACATCCAGTTCGACCAGGCTGCGCAACAACGCATCGGTCCCCTGCCAGCGAGCCAGGCTGCCGAGAATATAGATGCGCGAGACCTGTTCACCGCGTGTTTGCGAGGCCGTATAGATCAGGGTCCGGTTGATTTCCTCGACCAGTTGCAGGAAGGCCGGCTTGACGATCTGCAGCAGGGTGCCGGCAATATCAAGGTCCTTGCGCGATGCGCGGGACTCGGCGGGATCAAGACTGTGGTCCTGCACAAGCGTGGTAACCGCTTCGATCGGCATATCCAGTTCGGATGAAATTTTTTCCAGTAATTGCGTTTCACCGAACTTGATCGCCTGGTCGAACAGCAGGCGATTACCGGACACCACGGTTATATAACTCGAGTTACGACCGAAATTAATCGCCAGTACGTTTTCATGCCGGCCTTTTGGTCGCATGGCGCTGATCAGGCGACGAATGGCCGTCGGCCCGATCTCGAGGTGTACGGTTTCAAGACCACACTTGCGCATCACTTCCAGGTAATTGATCACGATCTCACGGCGGGCAACTGCAACGATGGCCAGGCGTTCCTCGTCGTTGCTCTCTGCCCGTACCGGTATGTAGTCGACGACATAATCGGAAAAGTCACCGTCAAGCCGCTCTGCCATCACCGCAACCAGGGCCGCATCGTTCTGCTTGCCAGGTGCGACGTGATAGGTCACCGGCATGATCTGCAGGTCAGGGGATGGCAGGGTCGTCACGATCTTGCGACCGTGGAAATTATTGTCACGCAGTGCCCCGCGGACCAGCGCCTGCATTTTTGCGGGTGCTGCCAGCAACTCTTCAAGGGGACAGTGATACGGAACGGATGCGCGCGCCCTGAGGGTTACCCTGCCGCGTCGGTCGGACTCGAGTTGTACCAGGTGCATGGCCGACAGGGCACACTCCAGGCCAATCGGACCCACGCGCCGGGGGTTGGCGATGGGTGCAAATTTTTGTATGGCAGCCGCGAGTGCACTCATGACATTGCTCTTCGAATCCAGGCAGCGAATCCGGCCTATCCCCTTGTCCACGATGAATTTATCTATAGTTACATCGGCCCGGCCAGAGGCGAACTTGAACCGGCGAGCAAGCGTCGGCTTATTGACTTTTATCGGTAAATTAACGGGTTGAAGCGGTGATCAGGCGGCGGAGCCCTGACGGTTCGGGCCCTGTTCAGCCCATGCCTGGATAATATTGACCCGGCCCCGGTATTCTTCCTTGCGGTCCTTGGCCTGGTAGAGGACCTGGTCGGCCTCCCGGCAGATGGCGGCAAGCGTCAGGTCCACGCCGGGCGGCACGCTGAGCAGGCCGATGCTGAGATTGGCCGACAGTTTTTTGCACTGCGCGGACACGGGTTTGGACGTGTTCAGGGCGATATGGGCCCCGGTGAGCACAGCCTGCGGATCATCTGCGCTGAACAGGACCGCGAATTCGTCGCCCCCCATACGAATGAAGTGACCGTGACCCTCGACCGCATCTGTGAAGGCTGACGATAAACACCGCAATACCTCATCGCCGTATTCGTGCCCGCAATTATCGTTCATGGGCTTGAAGTCATCGATATCGACAAAGGCAAAGTGGTAGTCCACGCCGGCTTCGTGCCAGGCCTGCACAGATTTGTCGAACTCATTCTTCAGAAATCGCCGGTTCCAGGCACCCGTGAGCGGGTCCTTGTTCGACAGGTACATCATCTTGCGGTTGGCCTGTTCCAGGTCGTATCGCGAGCGGATATCCGCCTTGCGGACGCAGGTATTGCGCGTCACCATCGCCAGGCTGATCGCGCCGGCGCCCAGCATGATGAACTGCAGCGACCAGAGCGTCTGCGCATCGAAACTCTGGCTGTGGCTCCAGGTCGAGACGGTGAAAGTGCCGTAAATGAGAAACAGGACCAGCATGGCCTCCCGCAGTCCCCACGGCACCACCGGGATCACCATGAACAGCAGGGTGACACTGGCGAACAGGGCGAAATTGAACGCGCCGGTGTTGTGCGCCAGCAATACGAAGGCGGTACCGCTGATCATCAGCAGCGTGGTCCCGAGCAGGTACAGCGAGCGGGCATCACGCGTTGCCCGCGCCGAGACCAGGATATGCGCTGCCAGCAGGCCCAGCAGCAGGCAGGTATAAATGGCGCTGTTGCCCAGCCCGGACCGCTGGAACAGCACCGCCTCGACCACCGACAGGCAGATCATGATCAGGCTCATGCCGATCAGACCCTGGCGGGCCTCGTCGTCGGTCAACTTTCTGGCAAACAGGGTGATGTCGTCATTGCTGAAACACGTGGCCGACCAGGCGTCTTTCAGGCTGCTGGAGAGGGTTCGGAACATATAGCCTGTGTCGGCCGAAAACCGGGAATCTTCAGCCTGCCGTGCTCTGCTTTTTCCTGGCCCCGGTGTGGTTACTGGTGCGCATGGCGCACCCTACGGTGGCTTTGCCCCGGCGTGGTTCCATGGTGCGCAGGGCGCAGCCTGCATCTTACGGGGCCGGGGCGATGGCGAGGGTGACGGTCCGGTATTGCTCGCTTGCGCTGAGCAGGAAATCGGACGTGCCACTGTCGCCGGCGGCCGCCTGTGCCAGGTAGCCGGCCCCGGCAGACGCCGTTTGCCCGCCATTGCTGCTCTTGTCCATGGTAATGGGCGTGTGACCCGAGAGCCCCGGGTTGCCGATGCTGATATCGTCGTCATCGAAACCGCCGAGCCGCAGGATCATCGTGTCCGTGACGGTAGTCGTCACGGCCGGGGCGGTTGGCGCGCTGGAGGTTCCGCCGTTGGTCGCCGAGACGTTAATCGGGCTGGCCGGATCATGGCCGGTAAAGCGCATGACCATGCCATAGGCCTTCTCTCCGCCGCCCCAGGTGAACGAATAGTCCGCAGCTTCGAATGCGCCGGCCAGTTTCCACCAGACGCCGAAAGTGACCGCGCCTCCCTGCTGCGAGACATCAAGGACTGTCCAGCCGGCCGGCGGGGTGAGCGTGGTGCTGGTATTTCCGTCGGTGGCAACGGCAGCGATCAACAGGTCGCCCGCTGCAGTACCGGGCGGCTTGTCGATGACCAGAATATTACCGTTGGCACCCTGCTTTCTGTCGGTAAACTCTTCGAATACCACGCCACCCGTCGGCGGGGGTCCGCCACCGCCACCGCCGCTGCCGGTACCCGCGGCCCAGTCGAGGGCGCGCCGCATCAGGACCCTGCCATCGCTGTTGAGGTTATTCAAGTCGAAGTCATTACCGCCCCACGGCAACAGCACGCGCCGGCCGGCGGCCGTGCGCCCGGCAATAAGGTCCGCACCGGCATCCACTGACACCAGTGAAATGCCGGTCGGTATCCTGCCCAGCACCTGCAGGTCGGGCGCGACATTGCCGGTCAGGTAAGCCAGCGATTCCGTGGCCGTGAACACGGTCAGGTTACCGATGGCAAAGGGCTGGGTGATGTAATGCGTATTGTCATTGACCTGGATCTCAACCCCCGTATCCCAGCCGATCCCGTCGGACAGTCCGAATTCATCGGACAGGTTGTCCTCTTCGGTGACCACGCCGATGGTGGCATTGACCAGCCTGGTGCCGACCGTGCTCGCGTCAACATCCTCGGTGATATACACCACGTCATTGGCCGCCAGCGCGGTATCGAAATTTGCCTGGCTGTCGGCCTCGTCGATGAGCGTCACGGTGTAGCCCCAGCTCTCGATCAGCGCCTTTTTCAAATCCTCCTGTGGCGTGAGGCTGGCCGGGTCCACCACGACCAGCAGGAGATTCTGTATTACAGGTGCCGCTGCAGTATCGTCGATCTGCACATCATCGATGTAAACCTTTTCAGAACCGTTGGTATGGGTGTTGAGCGCCATGAAGCGTATGACCGTGTCGGCGCCTGCATAGGAACTGATATCGATGTCGGCACCCAGGTAAGCCGCATCGTTTGCCGGACCGGTAAACTGCGCCACCTCGGTCCAGCTGGAACCGCCATTGGCCGATACCGACACGCTGAGCATATCGGTCGAACTGTTAAGGTTCTCGCGCCGGTAGTCGAAATGCAGCCAGGCGGTGGAAAAGGCCGACAGGTCCACCGGGCGCTCCACGCCTCTATCAGGTGCAGCAATGCGCAGTCGATTGCTGCCGAGATCAGACACTACCTTTGCACCGCCGGAACAGGGGTCAGCGCTCTCTCCGACCTCGGCCCACAGCTGGGCACTCCAGTCGAGGCTGCCTTCGCTGCCGGCATAATCGACGGCCGGATCACAAACCAGGCTGTTGAGCTCGTCGCGGTAGTAGCCGGGCGAGGCCGCGCCGGTAATTCCTGTCCCCCACTGGATCGCGCGCTGCACCAGCAGGCGGCCGTTGTTGTTGAGGTAGTCCCAGTTGAAACCGGACGCGCGGCCCACCGGTAACATCACCCGGCGTCCGGCAGCGGCGGTACCGCCGGTAGTCATGGCGCCCTGCTCCAGCGTCGCAAGCGTAGGGTTGCCACCGACATCCGCCAGCGGTTGCAAACCGGGCGCCGCGCCCGTCGTGATGACCTGTTGCTCCATGCCGGCACGGTAGATGTCCAGCGCACCGGCCGCGAACAGCGAACTGATGTAATGACCGGTATCGGTGACGTTGACGGCAGAACCCACCGAAATGACGGCATTGTTGGAGATGCCCAGCGTACTGTTCAGCAGGCCTTCTTCGTTGATGACACCAATGGGAACGGCGCTCAACTTGGCACCCAGTGTAGTCGGGTCTACTGACTCCGCGATATAGACGACATCGTTGACCAGTGCGCCATTGGTGTACTGGGCCTGTGGCTCGTGGTCTGAAACGAGATTGACGTTATAGCCCCAGTCAGAAAACAACATCTTCCGGTATTCCTCGGCCGGTTGCAGGTTGAACTTGTCATCCACGACCAGCAACAATCCACCCGCACCCTGCGGCACGATGCAGTTAATGCCGCATTCACAGGCGAACGTGACACTGAGACGCGGATGCTGGGCAGGATCGGCATGATCGCTGGTGGAAAAACGCTCACCCGCCATACTCGGTTGCAACGTACGCAATGCCACGCCGTGATTCGAATAGGTGCCATCGACCCAGCCCTGCACCAGGTTGCTGATGTCCCACTCGTAGCGCGTGTTAGTGGCAGAACCCACCAGGGTGGTTGCCTCTACCGCCGTATCAAAATCACCCCCGCTGCTATCCCAGGGTTTGGCATTGTTGCGGTTATTCCAGGTAACGAACTGTTCACTCCAGCCATTGGTAATCCGGTGGGCGGTGACCGGCACATCCGGGTCATTGCCGCCGCTGTGATACAACGACAGGCGGGCGTCAAGAATCTTCGCGCCCGACGGAATTGCATTGACACCGAACCGGAACAATGACAATGCCCTGTTCCAGTTTGGCGGGGTTGACGCAATCCAGGTTTCGTCAGCGGTACCGTAATTGTAGGTCGGCTCCCACTCCCAGATGTATGCATCCTTGCCGCGCGTGGCATCGGGTTGAAATAAATGAAAGGATGGTGGCTGGTGGGCCGTTACCGCAGTCCGGGTCAGGGTGCGGTTAATGTCATTCGCCGGTGACGGATTGCCGCTCAGTGTGCCGGTTGCCGTAATCCTGACCGGCGAAGCGGGACCCGCAGACGCCACCACGACCATTCGCGGTCGCTCACTGCCGGTCGCCCACTCGCGGCTGGTGAACCTGGATTCGTCAGTACCGGAGGCGGCGATCAGCATAACACCATTATTAGGATTGCCGCTGACCCAGCCCTGCACGAGACCCGTGAGATTGACCTGTATCCAGACATCGGTACTGTCCTGGGCAGGAATCGTGGCAACCACCACGCTATCGTACCGGCTTGCCATGCTTGACCAGGTGGCTGCGGCCTCGGTCCACGCGTCGGTGACCTCGTGGAGATTTACCACACCTACCGAATCATTTTGTTCGACGTAAAACCATGCTGTTGCGGATTCGATCCGGGCACCGGCGGGAATCGCGGCCAGATCGAAGTGGTAGAGTGTGCGCATACCGTCGCCGACAGGCGCTTTTACCGAGAGTTTAGCATCAGTACCATTAACCTGACCCGGGGTGGATTCCTTGATCCAGGTGTCCGCATCGACACTGACACTATAGACGGTGGCGGTTGCAGCCGAATCGACTGTCGCCTGGTAACTGTCACCGCCGAACGGGGTCGATGCGAGCGTCAGGTCACCCGTACAACCGCTGTTCTGCACCACCCATGCGGTGTGCTGCAGGCCGGCCCGTGCGACGTATTCGGCCCGCGCTGCTTCTGCATGCGACTCCGTGATGCCGCTGTCCAGCGCGGTTTCATGGTTGAGCATAAAGGCCACCACGGCCACCAGTGCAACCAGCAGGACCACCGGTAACAGGATGTAACCGTTTTGGGCCGGTAACCGGTGCGCATGGCGCACCCTACACTCACCGGCACCATTGTGGTCACTTTCCGAACGGTGCGCATGGCGCACCCTACGAAAAATGCCCTCGGATCTGCATGCGTCTGTAGGGTGCGCCGTGCGCACCGGGCGATGGTCATGCGGCTCGCGCTTCACAACGCACCCCCGACTTGCACACGGGTACCGATGCTGACCATCTCGCCGCTGTTCGGGTTGGTCAGTTCGAGTATGAGGTCTACCAGTTGCGCGCCGCCGGCCACCCGCAACAGGCGTTCGACTCGAAAGCGGGTGACATTTTCCGCCAGCGGCTGCTCGACAAAATCCCTGCCGGTAACGAGACCGCTGCCGTCCTCGTCCCACGGCACCGGCGTGCGCTGTATCAGCACACTATTGTTGAGATAAAAGACTACCGGGTCGAGCCAGTCCTCGTTAGTCTGGCCGTCTTCATCATCATCATCGGCACTGCCCTCATCCACAGAGCCATCCGCATCGTCATCGACACCGCAAACCCCCGGGCAGCCATCGGCATTCATATCCGCAGGCGGGTCCTCGTCCCGGTTCTGGTCATCGTCATCGTCCACGCCATTGAACGGATCGTCGTTGACAGTGATTGATTCGTCGTCGGATGCAGGATCAACTCCCCTCGTCGATACTGCCGTCCAGGTCATCGTCGACCAGGTAGATACCGGTGGCGGCATCATTGGTCCAGTCCGCCGGCGAGTCTTCATCGAAGCGGCCGTCGCCGTCGTTATCCGCATCCGGCGTACCGTCGGCATCGAGATCGGTGACCCGGTCCTGCGTCACGGCAAGGACCTCATGAATATTCTCCTCAATACCGCCGCTCCAGTCCTTGTCGTTATAAGGCAGCATCAGGAAAGAACTGTGGCTGACTGCGTGGACAACCTGGTCCAGCGCAAACCGTGCCTGGCGGTTCAGTGCATTCCGGTCCGTCACCTGGTCATGCGTGCGGGTAATCTGCCCGGCCACGCCACCCAGCCCGGCCAGCAGGATGACGGCCAGCGCCATGGCCAGTAACAGTTCCACCAGTGTGTAACCGTATTCGCATGCCGAAGGGTGCGCGCGGCTAATCATAGGCACTGATCAAGCCCTCTATTCCTTCAGTGGTGCCGGCAATTTCAACCCGCACCCAGATCAGGTCGTCTTCAGTACCGGTAAACGGGTCGTTATCGGCGTCGGCGTTATCGGCATCGTAGCGGGACAGAAACACGTTGCGCGTGACCTGCCGGCCGCTCGCGTAGGTCACGATGTCGCTGTAACTGCTCGGCGTGGCCGGGCTGCCCGCAGCAAACACGGCGGCGTCCAGCTCGACAAATGGCTGGGCCAGTACAAACTCCATGTGACCGGCAAGCCGGTGATGGTCCTCGGAACGTGATTCGTGGATGCCTGCACCGGTCACCCCGGGCTGCAGTGCATCCAGTGCCGGTATCAGCACCACCATAATCAACACGATCGCGACCAGTACCTCGACATAGGTCAAACCGGCCATGCAGCCTGTCAGGCCATACCGAAACAACCGGTGCGCACGGCGCACCCTACCCAGGCCGATACCGTCGCGGGGACATTCCGGAGCCAGGCCGATAGCGTCGCGGGGACATTCCGGAGCCAGGCCGATACCGTCGCGGGGACATTCCGGCCGGTGCGCACGGCGTACTTCGCGCGGGCTACCTGGTAATGTAAGCGGGTGACACATGTGCAGATCCCTACAGTTGCCAGCCCAGCCACGCGGCGATCACGCACAGTACGGCCCCCACCAGCCGCGGGTGCTGCCGCGACCAGCTGTCCCAGATAACCTCTTTGTCCAGGATATTCCTGTTCATGATTTGCTCCACGGCATGTTCCCTGCGCAGACCCAGCCGCAGCGAGAGCAGCTCGCGGTCGCCCCACGGGGCGTTGAGCCGCCTTTCCAGTTGCCTGATCCGGTCCGGCAACAACAGAAAGACGACACCGACAAGGCCGGTCACAGCGGTGATACACCATATCAGGAGAGTGGGCAGTTGCACGAAGACCTCCATGAAATTTTGTTAGCGGGGATATGTTTTTTGGTGCGCACGGCGCACCCTGCGGCGTAACACGCCGTGGTAGAAAATTTCTGCAGGGTGAGCCGTGCGCACCAATTCGCGGCACACCGAATGCATCCAGCAGTCTGCCGGCACCACGGCAAAGGTCGTACAGAAATTGCCGGTGAATGTTTGTACGATGCCACGCTCATTGCACCGTCACCCGGCCGGTGATGCCGTGCAGACTGACAACACGGGTATGCGGGCCCAGCTCAAGCGTTACGTCGTACTGTCTCAGCAACACGGTTTCCGGGTCCACGCACCGGGGGACACCGTTACTGTCGAAGTAGACTTCGTCGGTAAAATTGCAGGTTCCCCTGAAGTTGGATACCCGGTTCAGACTGTCGGCCGCCGCAAACGGGTGCTCATCCAGTTTTATGTCATAGAGTTTTTTGCTGACCGGGTGATAGACATCGAAATTCAGCGTCCAGGGCGAGGTGCCCGTGCCGGGCCGAAACACTCGAATGCGCTTCGCATCGGACAGCTGGCTAAAGCCACGCGGCTCACCGGTACGCATCGCCTCGCTGCGGGCAAAACGCATCGCTTCAGCGATCTCCTCGGCGGCCAGTTCCAGTTGATAGGGGTCTGCAGAACGAAAATCGGGGATCGCCACCATCGCGACGATCCCCAATAAGGTGATAACCACCAGCAGCTCGACGAGCGTTACGCCATGACTACGCAGCCTCGTGGGCAAACCGGCTTTCCCCTGGTTACAGATAGGCACATGCGGTTAATACGTATCGTAGGCCGTGCCGTTACCGTCGGGATCTGTATCGTCGGCGATGAACTTGCCCGAGGTCGTATCGTAACGCCAGCCACCGCCCGCGCCGGCCCCGCCCATAGCGAGATCACCCGTGGTCACCACCGTAATGGTGGCATCGGACGTTACCGGGTTCGCCGGAATATCGCTCTTGATATAAGGTCCGAACGGGAACTCAACCACACCACCGGCCGGTACGTCGGAAACACTGCAGGTCTGACCTGCATTGTTCGAGTAGTAACGAAGTTGTTCCTGCAATGCTTCAGGCGTGTTCAACAGCCCGGTACCGGCCGTGAGGGGGGCCGGCAAACACCACCGGTGCTGGCTACCGCACCCGGGAATGTTCCGCCATGCTGCTGGGTATACAGGTCGATTGCACTGCGTATGCCGGCAAGGTTGGTGCGCAGCGCCGAGTCATTTGCGCCGGCAGTCGAGTTCGCAAACTGCGGCACCACGATAGCAGCAAGAATGGCCAGGATGATTGCAACGATCAGCAATTCAACGAGGGTGAAGCCAGCCTGCTTCCCGGTAGGTATGTAACGCGTGGTCATGGGTTTTCTCCTGATAAACCTGATTCTGGTTTGCACAAGGGGATTATCGGCATGAGAAAGGCTGACTTTACCGGGCTGCAGTAATAAGTATGTGCCGCTAGGGCTGCCTGATAAACCGGGCCAGCCTGACAACCACCATAAAAAACTATAATTAGTTAATTATCAATTAGTTATGTATGTTGCGCGGCACGGGGCAGGCACAGCGGCTTCGCCGTGCAGAGCAGGGTTTGCCCGCATCAAATCGCCCGGTGTATGCTTGGGTCAGGCCCGAAATAAAAAAAATACCGGGAACCATAAAACAACAGTAATTACGGAGAGAGACCATGTCACAACGCATGATGCGCATCCTTGGCGCCACACTCGCTGTCACTTCCTTTAATGTACATGCCGTAACCATTCAGTTTGATTCCCTGGCGCACGATGACGATCTGCAGACCTATCATGGTAATTCCTATACCGAGGCTGGTTTCACCCTGTCCGGTGTGCCTCTTTACTCCAACGGCATGCAACACGGCAACTACCTGGGAAGCACCGGGCTGTCCTTCGGCAACCAGGGCGTGACCGGCACCCTGACCGCCGACAGCGGCAACCCTTTCACTGTTGCCTCAATTGACCTCGGCGAGGTGGATTTAGGCGAGCAGAGCATTACCTTCACCGGTAACCTGCAGGGGGGCGGCACAACCATGACGACATTCGTGAAGAACTCCTTACAAAACCCCGGCTTCGAAACCTTTTTCTTTGACAGCACCTTCACCAATCTCGTCAGCCTGGAGTGGATGAATAGCGGCCCCTACTTCCACCAGTTCGATAACATCGTCGTGACACCCGTGCCCGCTGCGGCCTGGTTGTTTGGATCGGGTCTGCTGGGACTGATGGGGATTACGCGCAGGCGGCGATCGGCCTGAACGGTGCGCATGGCGCACCCTACTCTATCGCGCCTGCAAGGCGCTCCTACGTAATCAGACATACTTGTAGGAGCGCCTTGCAGGCGCGAATTAATTAATCCAACGATTTTGGACTATTCAAAGTTTGCAGGGTGCGCCGTGCGCACCGGGTCGACGCACAATGCGCGCCATGCCGGGTTCAGCTCACCGCCTGCGACAACTTGAAGATCGGCAGGATCAGCGAGCTGACGATCAGGCCGACGATAGCACCCATTATAATCAGCATGATCGGCTCGACCATGCGTGAGAACGAGGCCAGCTTGCGCGCCAGTTCACGCTCGTAATAGTCCGCAATCCGTCCCAGCACCTTCGGCAGGTTGCCGGTCTCCTCGCCCGTGGTGACCATCTGGCGAACCATCGGCGGGATGAACGGTACATCCTGAAAGGCCGCCGAAAATCCACCACCTTCGTTAACCTTCTCCTGCACAGTCACAAGGAAGCTGCGAAAGCCCTTGTTCGACACGACCTCGCGGCAGGAGGCCAGCGCGTCGGGCACGCTCACGCCATTGGCCAGCGACAGTCCCAGCACGCGCATGGACTGGATCAGGTAGATCTCGAATAAATATATCTTTCAGCAGAAATACCCGCAGTTTCATGCGGTCGACTGCGGTACGGCCGGCATCCGTACGCACCCACCAGACAAGGGCTATAACCGAACCGGCCAGCGCCACCGTTATCGGAATCCAGTATTCGATCAGTATGTGACTGGCCTTCATCAGCACGATGGTTGACAGCGGCAGACGGTCGGCGATATTGCTGAACATGTCGGCAAACTTGGGAAACACGGCCACCAGCACGAAAATGACAACGAAAATCGAGAACGCAACGAGAAACCCCGGGTAGGACAGCGCCGAGACAACCGTCCGGCGCAACTCCTCGCGCTTTTCGTCCATGTTCATCAATTCCAGCAGGACCTTGTCCATGAAGCCGCCTTCCTCGGCGGCGGCAACCAGGTTGATATAGCTGACCGGAAAAAGGTCGGGGTATTGCGACAATGCATGCGAGAATGACTTGCCGCTGGTGACCTGTTCGAACAACCCGTCGATAATCTTCCGCATGGCCGGGTTGTCCACCTGGCTGCCCAGCGCTTTCAGCGCCGCATGCAGGGGCGTGCCCGTCTCCAGCAGCAGCGACAGCTGCTCGGTGAAAAATATACGGTCCTTTGTGCCCGCGGTTTTACCGCCGTGCAGCATGCTCGTTCGCGCCAGAGGCTTGCTGCCGGCCTGTGTCGGCTGTTGCTGCGCGGGAGCATACTCAAGCGGCATCGATCCGACCTCTAGGCATTGATAACACGGGAGACTTCCTCGAGCGTTGTTTCACCCTCGCGCACGTGATCCAGGCCATCAAGGAACAGCGTACGGAAATTTCGTGACTGCAGGTAACCCGCCAGCTCGTCGCGGCCCGGGTTGGCAGTGATCAGCCGTTGCAGACCTTCATCGGTATCGATGATTTCATGGATACCCATGCGGCCCCTGTAACCCGAGTCATAACACTCGTTGCAGCCGCGTCCGCGCGCCAGTTGCACCTGGCCGGGGCCATCCCAGCCGTATTTCTGCGTAATTTCCGGTCCGGCGAGGAAACTCGTCTTGCAGGCCGGACAGATTGTACGTACCAGGCGCTGGGCGACCACGCCGATCAAGGCCGATGACAACAGGTAGGGTTCGACGTCCATGTCAATCATGCGCGTAATCGCACCGATGGCATGGTTGGTATGCAGTGTCGACAGTACCAGGTGTCCGGTCAATGCCGCCTGCACCGCAATCTCGGCGGTTTCACGATCGCGTATCTCGCCGACCATGATGATATCCGGGTCCTGCCGCAGGGTATGACGCAGGATCGTCGAGAAAGACAGCCCGATCTGGTCACGCACCTCGTTCTGGTTGACGATCTCGATCTGGTACTCGACCGGGTCCTCGATGGTCACGATGTTCTTTTCAATACTGTTCAGATAATTCAGCGCGGCATATAACGACGTGGTCTTGCCACTGCCGGTGGGCCCGGTCACCAGGATCAGGCCGTGGGAGTTATCCAGCAGCGATTTGAAAGTTGCAAGGTTATCCGCGGACATGCCCAGCTTGTCGACATCCAGCAGGGACTGGTTCTTGTCCAGCACACGCAGTACAACTTTTTCCCCGAACAGTCCCGGCAGCGAGCTGAAACGTAAATCGACTGCGCGTCCCTGTGTATGGACCTGGATACGGCCGTCCTGGGGTAACCGGCGTTCCGCGATATCCAGGTTGGCCATCACCTTCAGACGCGAGACAATGGCCGGATGCAGTTCCGCTCGAACCGTCGTGACTTCATACAGGACACCGTCGATACGACAGCGCACCAGCGATTTCTTCCGCGATGGTTCGATGTGAATATCACTTGCCCCGTCGCGGATGGCACGCTGTACCAGCGAGTTGACCAGATTGATGACCGGGCTGCCCTCCGCCATCTCGTCAATCGTTGCGTAATCATCCAGCACGAGGTTTTCGACGACTTCGAAATCCTCGTCCACATCATTCGAGCAGTTCGATGGTATCGATATTGCCGCTGCAGGCATCATTCAGGGAATTCAGGATATCTTCACGCCGTGCCAGCACCGGTCTTACACGCTTGCCGGTGCGCCGTTCCACCTCGTCGAACACCGGCATCGCCTGCGGATCGGTTGTCGCCAGGAACAATTCACCGCGCAGTGTCTGCAACGGCAAGACATGCAAGGCGGGTCAGGGTCTTGCGATCCAGCAGGCTGACCACATCAGGATCATAGATACCGGCCCGCAGGCGGATGACGGGCACGTCAAGCTGTTCACCCAGCGCCCCCAGCACATCGGCTTCTTGAGCCCAGCCCTTGTCGAGAATGATCTGCCCCATGCGCATGGATGTACTGCCCTGTAACTTGACAGCCACCTGCACCTGCTCCTCGCTCAGGATCCCGCTCTTGATCAGTATATCGCCCAGCCGGCGCGGCCTGTCCGTGGGCGGGGCGACATCACCCGCAACAGCATCCATCAGGACCACGTAGCGGTCAAAACCGGTCAGTTTGAGAATGTCCCGCACGATCGGATTGGCATGCACCAGCTTCAACCAGCCCCCCTGCCGGACGGCCGCATCCTGGATATCGGCCAGTGTTTCCAGTGCCGCACTGTTCAACACCTGCACGGAGCCGAGGTCTACCACCAGTTGCGCATCACCCAGTTGCAGGCTGGATTGTGCTGCAGCAAGCAACAGCTCGTTTGCGGCATCCGCCGTCAGCGAAGCCCGCGGGGCAAGCTGCGTCATGACGCCGATCTTCGTCTTCAGTATATCTTCGGTCATGGGTTCACCGCGTGCGCTCATCGATGCAACAACGATTACCAGCCGGTACCGGCGGAAGTTGCTGTTTTCAACCCGGCCAGATATTCGTCCAGGGGGACCGGTTCTGCACACGTAATAACCCTGCAGGTAATCAATACCCATGAGTGCGAGGCGCTCGGCAATTGCATCATTTTCAACATATTCCGCGACGGTCTTCAGGCCCATAACGTGTCCGATCTGGTTGATTGACGCCACCATTGCGTGCGCGATCCTGTCCTCGAGAATGATGCGCACGAATGAGCCGTCAATCTTGAGATAATCGACTGGCAGCTCTTTCAGGTAGCTGAAAGAACTCAGCCCGGTACCGAAATCATCCAGGGATAAAGAGCAACCCAGTGACTTGATGGCAGACATGGTGCGGATAGCCGCTGCGCTATCGCGGAACGCGACCGTTTCGGTAATCTCGAAACAGATACAGTCAGGCGCGATGCTGTGTTCGACCAGCTTCCTGAAAATATAGTCGGGAAGCTCACCGTCAGCCAGGGACTGTCCGGAGAGATTGATTGAAACAACACCCTCGCGAGCAATCTGGGCAAACCCCGACTCTGCCATGGTCCTGAACGTAGTATCGATCACCCAACGATCGATTGTCGGCATCAGGTTGAACTGTTCCGCCGGCGGTATGAACTGTGACGGAGCTATGACCTCGCCCTGCTTGTCGACAAGGCGCAGCAGCACCTCGAAATGATATAACTCCCTGGAAGTCGTTACCGGATCGATCGCCTGGCAATACATCCGGAAAAGATTCTCGCGCAAGGCCTCCTGGATGCGTGATACCCATTGCATGCGCTGCTTGCGGTCCACCAGGTCGAGGTCATTTTGCCGGTATGTCTGGATACGGCTGGTGCCACTTTCCTTGGCGGACTGACGTGCAATTTCCGCCGCCTCCAGCACTTCGTCCACGTTCCCTGAATTCGGTTCTATCAGCGCCAAGCCGACCGCAATATTCAGATCAATCGTCTTGCCATTCCAGACAAGCGGATTACCCTCCACCACGGTACGCAGGTTCCCGGCAACCTCTTCCCCGCGCTCGAGCGTACAGCGTTCGAGCAATACCCCGTAGCGCCCCTCGCCAAGGTATGCAATGGAATCCGTGTTACGCAGCTTGCTCTTGATCAGACGGCCAACATTGCGTATTGCCGCATCGCCCGCCTCCCGCCCGAGCTCGTCATTCACGATCAGCAGCTTGCAAAGATCAATATTCAGCAGGCAGTGGAACTGGCCCTGGCTGGTTGCCGTTTCCAGCGCCCGGCTTACCATACGATTGAACACCTGCTGGTTACTCAGACCGGTCAGCGAGTCATAGTTTGCGTTCAGTATCTTGGCGACCTTTGCCGCCATCACTGTAATCAGGTTTCTGTCGCTATTGTAAAAATCGTCTGCGGTAAATGTGATTCAGACAGATAAGCAGTCCCTCGGCCTCGCCCCGTGCATTCAGCACCGGACTGGCAATTATCTTGTAGGGAACATCGAGCCCGTATTCCCTGCGCGCCACGTCATTCAAGCCGTTAATCAACAGGCATTTACCATGCTTGCCTGCGTCCGGCAGATAGACGTCACTGACAAGCCTTATAACATCATACGGGTCAGGAACCGCGTCCTCCTTGCCGGTTGCACAGAAAATACGTCCCTGCTCCGGAAATATCAGTGCAACCAGGTCAACACCCAGGTAATCGACGTAGTCTTCTACCAGCCGGTTATGAATATCGTAGTCATAATCCTCGAACTCATTCTCATCATCCGGACTCTTGTAGAGCAGGTTTAATTCCTCGTAACGGCCTGCGAGCTCCCGCGCCATGGCATCCAGCTCCATCGTCATCCGGTATTCTTTTTCGATACACGAAACGATTGTACCCAGCAGTCGTCCGGCGCGGTCATCGAGGTCTTTCACACCCGCCGCGGCCTCCACTGCGACCACGGCAGACAAAAAACCTGCATATTCACCGACCGGTGAATAAATCGCCATGGAATAGCTGATACGGTTGTCACTCCGGTCGACATGCAACGCACGGTCACTTCCGGCGAATAAATTCTCGACTTTATTATCTGACCTGCTTTCCGTTTCATCACCAATCAATTCATTAGCTGCATCCAGCGCGACTACAGCACCCGCGATATCGCGCACGCAACAGTCGACCGGCACAGGCAATCCATACCGCATCAACAGGAAATAATTTCCGTAATCCAGTTGTGTTAACGTGCGGTCCGGCATGGCTGCTCTCCGCCAGCAACGGTTCCGGACAAATATTCATTCATTACAGTAACCAGTCGCCGCACACTGACAGGTTTCTCCATGAACTCCAGATTATCAAGAGTGGCGGACCACACCCTGTGTTCGTCTTCGGCGCGCGCAGTCAGAACATAGATACGAAACATCCTGTCCGGCATGGTTTCCCCGATTTCAAGACATAGATCCCTGCCATTCATGCGCGGCATGTCGATATCGGTAATCATTGCGTCCGGATGCTGCTGCTGCAGGTATTCCAGCGCTTGCAGCCCATTGGACGCCTCGTCAACGTGATAGCCTGCATTTTCAAGCGCCAGCCGCATAATGCGTATTACATGTGGCTCATCATCAACTATCAAAACACGTTTCATATTCAGACCGCCTGTTTAAGCAGGTTGGCTTCCTTGCTGAACTCGACTATAAATTCAGATCCTTCACCCGGAACACTCCTTACCGTCAGCGTTCCGTGGTGCAACTGGATGATCTCGCGCGCCAGCGACAGTCCCAGCCCATGACCGGTCCGCTGTCGCACTTTTTCGTTCTCCGAGCGATAGAATTTCTCGAAAATCCTGTCCTGGTCCTCGGGCGAAATACCGATGCCGTTGTCCATCACCGACACACGCACGGTCATGTCCGTTTCCTCCACTGTCATGGAAACCGAACCTCCCGGTTCGCAGTACTTGATCGCATTAGTCAGCAGGTTGTTGATCGCGACCCGCATCAGGTCCTTGTCGAGCGCAACCGGGCCGATCTCCTTCGGCATGTTGAGCCTGAAATCGATATTTTTCTCCCTGCCGCCACGCGCACTGGCGTCAAAGGTGTCCTGCAGCAGATCTCCCAGCTTCACCCGCTTGCGCTCGACACTCATGCTGCCCATTTCTATTTTAGAAATACTGAGCATATTGTTTATCAGCATGGCGAGACGTTCGACCTCATCATGAATGACATTGGCCGCCTCAACCCTGAGAACCGTGTTGTCTGCCCCCTCACCGAGCAACGACTCACTGTACATAGCCAGTATGTTCAGCGGTGTTTTCAGTTCGTGCGCCACATGCGCGACAAACTCACCACTGCTGTTGCGCGCAATCTTTTCTGCCGTTACATCCCTGAATATCAACAGCGTACCCAGGACCTGGCTTGCATCCCTCGGCGAAAACAGGGGATACGGTTCAATCCGTACTGACTTGTTCGTTTTTCCTGGCGGCGCAAACTCGAGGGTATCGGTACGAAGACCACGTGCGCTGCCCAGTGTATTTCCAGTCAGAAATGCAAGCACATCCGGATCAGTACACCACTCGGATGGCTTGCGGCCCAGGACTTCATCATCCGGAACCCCGAGCAGCTTTCCCAGTTTGGGATTCGTAAGACTGACGATACCGCTCTCGTCGAGCACCATGACTGCTTCAGGAAACGATTGCAGCGCAGACTCGATACGTACCCGCTTGTAACCCAGCAGCTTGGTGGAGGTCACGAGATCGTTACGGTCCGCCTCCAGTTTACCAATGCGATTCTGCGCGGCACCCACAAACCAGTTAAAACGCTCCATGAAATCCTGTAATTCATGACCGGCTGACAATTCCACCTTGCCGTGTGTTTCGCTTTTGCCAACGAGCTTGTCCAGTTTATCCGTCGCTTCCCTGAACGGCCGCACCTCGCGGCGCAGCAGAAAATAAAACAGCGGCGTCAGAAGAAATATCGGCAGTGCAAAGCCGGCGAACAGCGGCAGCTGTTCGGCCTTCATGCCAAACCCTGGCAGGAAATAACCGAGCCTGACATACCCGGCGATGACACCCTGGTCCAGCAATGGCGCATAAAACTCGGTAATGCGACGCTTGTCGCCTGGCAGCCGGATGCTGCGTTCACCCAGCCAGGATGGCCGGGTTCGACGGCAATTCGCCTGCCGGTACCACACACCCGGACGGGTTACCTCGGCCAGCGTCCTGCCATCGGTATCCGTGACCGCGACATAGGCAAAACCGGTTTGCTCGCTGGAGTGTTGCAAAACGGACAGCGCCCCTGTCCGCCCGGATTCAGGAATCAATTGTTCATAGGGTATGCGCGCGATCACCCGTGCAAGGCTGGTGCCCTGCTCGCGTATATGTGCAATCTGTTCGTTTTGCTGATAACTGAACAACAGGGCCAGCGTCACCATGATCACCGCAAGGGAGGCGAGAATCATCGTCAGGCCAAGCCGTTCCTGCTTCCAGACTTTCCTGATTTTAGGCAGTGGCATTATTCTTCCGCTTATAACTTTAGATACCCGCTCTGTAGCGGCGGAAGACATCTGAACTTTAACCGGTTACTGGCCCGTTAAACCATAAAAACAGTCAGTTACAGGCAGCTCTCCGCCGCACAGCGGGCCGGCCGGCACTAGTGATAACAGCATTGGGAAAGATGACCGTGTCCGGCCGTCCGCGACTGCGGCCAGTGAAGATGCGTCGGCAACCGGGGCCGGTTGCCGACGGCAGGCAGATATTATTGAAACGCTGGCAAAAACCAGGTTCGATTATTCTGTTTTTATCAGAGATCTGCGATCAGGTTCAGGATGATACTGCCGTCTAGCGGCACCAGTCCGTGATCACCCGCGACCGTGACCAGCGATGCCCGCCCGCGCAATGCCGGGACGTTATTCATGTCCTGGCTATAGGCCGGCACGACGATGTCACCCCATCCCGTGACAGTCCCGCCACGCACGATGGAAAAATAGGCGATATCGGGATGCGGCTGTGCATTGAGCCAGTACAACAGGGTGCCGGGCCGCGGCCTGACCAGGTCTACATAGAGACTGCGCGAGCGCTTCGCGATGTCGTAGGTTTCGCCGGCCACTATGTCCGTAATGATCGATAGCGGAAACGGGATATCCGTGGCATCCAGGGCCTGCTCGGCGCGGACCGTGCCGAGGTGCGGGCTGGCGATGGTTATAAGCGCCTTGACGTTATCGGCATTCCCGCGTACCAGTGCGTTACGCGCCACCACGCCACCGGCCGAATGACCCACCAGCACGAGCGGCTCGCCGCTGTGGGCATTCCTGATAGCGCGGAGTATTTCGTCAAACTGGTATACCTGCAACCGGATCGGCGCTTCCGAGGGTAAATCAACGGCATAGAATTTTCGTTTCGCCTTCATACCCGGGGACGGGAACACCCGTATACCGCCCGGTCCGGCCAGGTACACGCCCGCGCGCTCCCAACCATGCCGTTGCAATATCCCGGTAATCCCGCTCGTGTCCCAGTTGTTTGCGTTCCCCAGGTAGCCATGCACCAGCACCATCACGTCGGCGCGTGCAGGCAGTGTGAGAAGACCAAAGACCAGCAGTACTACAGCAATCAGTGCGTGTTTTCATGAGTCACCTTCTTTGTTTCGCATTGTTTACCGGGTGTCGAGCCAGTACCCGATTAATTGTCGGGCATATTTATTCGCGGCCAGGGCCGCTCCTGCAACATAATCAAAAAAAGGGGGCGGCCCATCAAGAAATAGAAAAGGGGCAGCATTTAAAAACTGCCCCATTCCCATGGCCTTTCTGGCCGAGTAACTAATTACTTGGCAACTGGAGCAGCAACCGGGGCAACCGGGGCAACCGGAGCGGCAACAGGGGCATAACCGTAAGGGGAACCATAGCCATAAGGCGCATAGCCGTTATAACCATTGTATCCATTGTAGCCACGACCGTAACCACGGCCATTACCACGGCCGCTGGCACGACCACTGAAGCCCATGCTGAAGCCGCCGTCGAATTCGCCGTCGCCGTAGCCGTCACCAAAACCGTTACCGTTGTAACCATTGTCGCCCCAGCCCCAGGCAGAAGCGGCGGTAGATGCAACAGCCAGGGTAGCGGCTGTCAGTACAGTTGCGAATGTTTTCATCAAATTTCTCCAATACATCAAAGTAAGTAAATCGGGTTAAAAATCTGTCTGTGCGTTGACGGAAGCAATAGTATTAGAGTTTGCTTAAATTAGCAATATCTTATTTACTTATCTTTAAAAATAGCTGGCCGGCTATATTGTTTATTTATGATTTTCAATTAATTACCGTATTTTTCGGCAGTCATTTATTTGTCACAGGCACGGACCGGTAACACAGCAGAACAATTATAGTATTTAAATCAACATCTTATAAATTACCTGTCATTCGGAAAATTAATTTTTCCTCAGACTCCACATTAGGTGCTACTTATATATGAGCATTTTCAGGGTCCTGCAAACACCCAATCGGAATCACCGGAAATGCCGTCAATCCTTTGTGGTTGACAGTTTCCGGCCCACAAGGCGTAATCATCACTCATTGATCAGGTCTTGTTGAGAGGAGAGACGCCTTGGAAAACATTTCCTTCGATGTTGACGAGTTGTCCCGCCTGGACAAGATTGAACAGGCGCAACGCCTCGAAGAGGCGGCACGCCGGATCGATGAAGTACAACGTGCTGCCGCTGACGACCTCGACCTCAAACACTGGGTCGAACGACAGCGACAATACCTAGTGGATATGCAGCATTTGATATATGAGTGTTAGCCCGACACCAACCTCCATTTAAACCCGCCCTTGTGGCGGGTTTCTTTTTTGCATCAAGTTTCTTTTTTGTATCAACAAGTCGCGTCACCCCGGTCGCATATTGACCCAACACCCGTTAACCTGAATAACAGCTTCATCTACATACCGAACCGGACGGATGCGACTTTCGCTGATCATGGAATTGCTGTTGTTACTCCTGGTTGCAAACGGGAGTCCCGTGGTCGTCGGCATACTGCTGCGCAACCACCTTGCATGGCCACTGGATGGCGCACGGCGATTCATTGACGGGCGGCGACTGTTTGGACCCTCGAAGACTGTGCGCGGGATACTGGCCGCCGTGGCCGCGACGGCACTGGTTGCACCGGCATGCGGTCTTGACCGCGTCAACGGGGCCTGGTTCGGACTACTGGCGATGGCCGGCGACCTGTGCTCCAGCTTTGTGAAGCGACGCCTCGGTTATGCGCCGGGCCGTTCACGCCCCCTGCTGGACCAGTTGCCGGAAACTTTCCTGCCGCTCTGGCTGCTGCAACCCGCTACCGGGGCGAGTTATTCGGAAATGGCCATTGCCATGGCCGCTTTTCTTGTGCTCGATCTGCTGCTGTCTCACCTGTACCGGTGGATCAGGCGCACTGCAGGCGATGCAGGGTGACTTCCGGCGGGCAATTGATCCTGACATCCACGACGCAGGCACCGGAGCCGGCCGCGGTGTAGCCTGCCATATCGTTAAAGGTCCAGGCGCCGGCACAGTATTTACGCGGGCAGCTTGCGTTGCGCACCACCGGGATACCACCCGGCAGGCAAATCTGCCCGGCATGCGTGTGGCCACACAGCAGCACGTTGAAATCCGCATGCGCCGCATGCTTGTAGATCTCCGGCGAGTGTGACAGCAGGATGGATACCGCGCCGTCCGGGATGCTGTCCGCCGCCTTCTCCAGGTTGTCTGCGCGGAAGTAATGCGGATCATCGATACCGGCCAGGTAGATGCAATCGGTCCCGCGCCGGATTACTTCGTGTTCGTTTAGCAGCATCCGTATGCCCATGGCTTCCATGCCCGGCACCATGCGGATAGTGTCGTGGTTCCCGAGCACGGCGTAGACATCGCCCTGCAACCAGGTGCGCAGCTGCTGCATGGCTGACAATGCGCCCTCAAAGGGCCCATAGGTCTCCCCCCGATAGTCGCCGGTCAATACGCACAGGTCATACTCCAGCGGCCGTACGGCCTCGATCAGGACATGGGGAAAATCATCGGCAAAATCGATGTGCAGGTCCGTGATGTGCAGAAGGGTATAGCCATCAAAGGCCCTGGGCAGTCCGGGTATCACCAGGGAGTTGTGCCGCACCTCGATGCGACGGGCATTGCGCCGGCTGCGCCCGTACAGCAGCGACAGGCGCAGCGAGCCACGGATCATCGCGCGCAGGGAGTACCAGTTCTCGATATGAAAAAATGTCCTTCCCTGGCCGAACACACGGCTCTCCCAGGCCTGCTCGATACCCAGGCGTTGCCGCAAATGGATCTTGCCGACCCGTTTACGCAGCTGTTGCAGGATTTCATCATCGTGACCGGCGTTTTTCATAGCGCCATTGTGGATTCCCGGCGCGTAATTATCAAACGGCACGTGCCGATTTAATTGTTATCGCGGAAACCGTTTGCTACGGTAAGCACCTTACAGGTGAAAAACCGGTCGCAAGGTCGCAGGCACATCGGGGAGACGGCAATGAATCTTGAAAAAGTTGTGTTTGCATTCTTTATCGTATTATCTCTGACGCTGAACTTCGGCTTCTTTATCGGCGACCTGGACAATCCCGAACACCATAACATCTACGAGCTGTACGCGGCGCTGGTCGTAAGCCTGATCGCGACGATCATGAAATTCGGTGACCGTGCCCATATCGGCGCGGTGTTGCTGGCAACCAGCCTGGTTGCCGACCTGCAGCTGATCGCGGCTGTCATCGTCTGGACTGCATCGGAGCACGCCACCGGTACCGGGCTTACACCCATGGTCATGTCCAGCATCGTCTCGCTGTCCGGTGGCGCATTGCTGGCGAATATCATCTCAGTCATTATCCTGGTAACAGAGACCGTCATGTTCCGCCGCTAGGGGCAGTCATGCAAAACCTGATCTACCTGCTGCTGCGGCGCATGCGATTGCCACTGATCGTGGTAATCCTCGCCTATGCCATATCGATACTCGGGCTGGTGCTGACACCCGGGGTCGATGACCAGGGCAACCCCTGGCACATGAACTTTTTTCACGCGTTCTACTTCGTCAGCTTCATGGGCTCGACCATCGGCTTCGGCGAGATACCCTACCCGTTCAGTGATCCGCAACGGATGTGGACTACCCTTGCCATGTACCTGACGGTCCTCTCGTGGCTGTATGCGATCGGTACACTGTTCGCGGTCATCCAGGACCCGGCCTTCAAGCGGGTGCTGGCATTTACCATGTTTACCCGCGCAGTCAGGAAGATCCGCGAGCCTTTTTACATCATCTGCGGACTGGGTGATGCCGGCAACCTGATCGTTCGCGAACTCACCGAGGACGGCATACGGTGTGTCTGCCTTGACAGAAACGAACAGCAGATCCAGGCGCTGCGGCTGGAAAGTTACCAGGTGGGCATACCGGCACTGACCGCCAATGTCGCCGACTCGTCGATGCTGCTGGCGGCGGGCCTCGCGAAACCCGGCTGTGCGGGCGTCCTCGCATTGACCGGAGACGACCATGTCAATCTCACCATCGCCATCAGCTGCAAGCTGCTGGCGACCGATTTACAGGTAATATGCCGTTCCGAAACGCACGATTCCGAGGCCAATATGGCTTCTTTCGGTACCGACTACATTATCAACCCGTTCGACACCTTCGCCGAACGCATTGAACTGATGTTCAGGTCGCCCAGCATGTACCTGGTCTATGAATGGATGACCAGCCTGCAGGAAGCACCGCTCAGCGAATTTACCTCACCGCCACGCGGCACCTGGGTACTTTGCGGCTACGGCCGCTTTGGCAAGGCAGTGCAGAAGAGCCTGTCCTTCAAGGGAATCCAGACCGTCATCGTCGAATCCGACATCGTGTCGACCGCTGCACCCGAGGGTGCGATCGAGGGCCGTGGCACGGAGGCCTTTACCCTGTACGAAGCCGGCATCGAGAGCGCAGTCGGCGTCATTGCGGGCACCGATGATGACGCCAACAACCTGTCCATCATCATGACGGCACGCGACATCAATGAAAAGCTGTTTACCATCGCGAGACAGAATCTGCGCAGCAATGACGCCATCTTCGCCGCCGCCGGGATCGACATCGTCATGCAATCCGGCATCATTATAGGCCGCCGCATCATCGACCTGCTGACCAACCCGCTGCTGTCCGACTTCCTGCGCAAAGCGACCACGCAAAATGAAGACTGGGCAAATGTACTGGTCAGCCGTGTCGTCGGCATCCTGTCCGATACGCCACCGGATTCCTGGACGGTGACCATCGACCATGAACAAACACCGGCACTGATCGAGGCCCTCGACAAGGACATGGGCATCACCCTGGAACATCTGCTGACCGATCCGCGGAATGTCTCGGCAAAACTGCCGTGCGTTCCCCTCTACCTCAAACGCGCCAACCATGATGAACTGCTGGTCCCGGAAGACGACACGCCACTGCTACCGGGCGACCAGCTGCTGTTTTTCGGCAACCGCCACGCACAGACCCACATGTGCTGGACCGCGCATAACTACCACGCCCTGATCTACATATTGACCGGCCAGGACCGTCCGATCGGCACGGTCTGGCGCCTGTTTTCAGGCAACTCCTACCTCCTGAACCGCTAAATTAACTGTCCGGCCGGCTTTACCTGCGGCGTAATCAGCCGATGGCATAGTTAGTGCAGGTTTAACGTTGTAGGTAATGACAACCAAAAATCGGCAAAACCGCGGTATCATGGAGGGCAGGGCATGAAAACACTTGAACTTCAATTAATTACAGTTGGACTGGACGATGGCAGCCAGGGTGTATTTATCGGCATGCCGCTGGTGTCTGCAGAGACGGCGGACAATAGTGGACAGGTAGAAAACATCTGGTTTTCCAATGTAAAAGAAGTACCTGACAGCCTCACCATGGAAGAATTGATGGGCCTGATCGGCAAACAACTGATCGACCGGCTGTCGACCGTCCAATAGGCTGTAATCAGTCAATTAATTGGCTAATCGGCCACTAATTGGCGCACGATGCCACCGGACCGGCACTGTACCCCAAGTCCGGTGGCGGCAACCGATACCATGCCGGCAGCCTTATTGCTATGATTTTCGCTTAAAGACAGCGACCAACCGTATTATCACGACCGGCAGGCATTACCATTCCCGGGCCAACCGCGCAGAAAAATGAGTTCGAACATCATCAATATAGACGCCCGCAACCCTGTCATTCCGGCTGACGGAGAGGAGCTGGACGAGGCAACACTCGAACAGCCCGAGCTGTACTTCAACCGCTATGTCAGCCTGCTCGAGTTCAACAGCCGGGTACTCGCTTATGCCCGCGACACCTCGGTGCCACTGCTCGAACGGCTGAAATACCTGTGCATTTCCAGCAGCAACCTGGATGAATTCTTTGAAATCCGCATCGCGGTGCTTATCAAGCGCGTCAGTTCCGGCGCCATGCACTCGGGTCCCGACAAAAAATCACCCGATGAAGTACTCAACATCCTGTCCGGCAAGGTCCGGGAATTCGTCGACGAACAGTACCGCATCCTGAACGATGAACTGATCCCGCAACTGGCCATCGAGGACATCCAGTTCCTGAAACGCTCGGAATGGTCTGACAAGCAGGAAAAATGGCTGCGCACTTTCTTCAACAAGCAGCTGACACCGATCCTCAGTCCGCTCGGACTGGACCCGGCGCACCCGTTCCCGCGGGTGCTCAACAAGAGCCTGAACTTCATCGTCTCGCTCGAGGGCAAGGATGCGTTCGGGCGTGACTCGGCGCTCGCCGTGGTGCAGGCGCCGCGGGTACTGCCGCGCATCATCCAGCTGCCGGAAGACGTCTGCGACGGAAAACCCAACACCATGGTGTTCCTGTCATCCATCATCCATGCCTTTGTCGATGACCTGTTCCCCGGCATGAAGAGTACGGGTTGCTACCAGTTCCGCGTCACGCGCAACAGTGACCTGTTCGTCGACGAAGAGGAAATCGAGGACCTTGCGAGCGCGCTTGAAGGCGAGCTGAGCGCCCGCCGCTACGGGGAACCCGTACGCCTCGAAGTGGCTGACAACTGCCCGGCAGCGCTGCGCAAATACCTGCTGCAAGAACTAAACCTGACTGACCATAACGTGTTTCAGGCCAACGGCCCGGTGAACCTGAACCGGCTGCTGGCCGTCTACGACCTGGTGGGCCGGCCTGACCTGAAATACCCGGGATTTACCTCCGGGCTGCCTGTGCGCCTGAAAGGCAACAAGAACATTTTCCAGGTCCTCCAGGATGGCGACATCCTGCTGCATCATCCCTACGAATCATTCATGCCGATCGTCGATATGATCAAGCAGTCGGCCACCGATCCGAAGGTGCTCGCCATCAAGCAAACTCTCTACCGCACCGGCCCGGGATCGGCCATTGTCGATGCCCTGGTGAGCGCCGCGCGAGCCGGCAAGGAAGTCACGGTGGTCATCGAGCTGCGCGCACGCTTCGACGAGGCCGAAAACATCGAACTGGCCAACCGCCTGCAGGCAGCCGGCGCGCATGTCGTGTATGGCGTTGTCGGCTACAAGACCCATGCGAAGATGCTGCTGGTCGTGCGCCGTGGCCCCAGGAAGAGCCTCAAGCGATTTGTTCACCTGGGTACCGGCAATTACCACCCGCGCACCGCGCGACTCTATACCGACTACGGTCTGCTGACCTGCAACCCCTCGATCGGCGAGGATGTCCACAATGTGTTCATGCAACTGACCAGCCTCGGCAAGATGGCGAAACTCAACAACCTGTTGCAGTCGCCATTCACCCTGCACAAGAAGTTGATCAGGTGGATCGACCGCGAGGCCGCTCATGCACGCGATGGCAAGCAGGCGCACATCATCATCAAGGTCAACGCGCTTACCGAACCACAGGCCATACAGGCCCTGTACCGCGCTTCGCATGCCGGCGTAAAAATCGATCTGATCGTGCGCGGTATGTGTTGCCTGCGGCCGGGCCTGCCCGGAATCTCGGACAATATACGCGTACGATCGATTGTCGGACGCTTCCTTGAACATACCCGTGTGTACCTGTTTCATAATGACGGCGACACACAACTCTTTTGCGCCAGCGCCGACCTGATGGAGCGCAATATGTTCAACCGTGTCGAAGTCGCCTTCCCGATACTTGACGAGTCGTTCCGCGAGCGTATCACCAGCGAATTGCAACTCTACCTGGACGACAATACCCAGGCATGGCAACTCAATGCCGACGGCAGCTATGTGCGGTTAGCGGGGGATGCAGAACCCGTCATGGCACAGAAGGAATTGCTGGACGCACTGGCTGAGTTCTGAACCCCGCATTCGCACTGCAAAACTGCGAGGCACCAATAATTATTCGCCAGGAATAAATGGGACAGGCCCAGGCGTTGTCGCGCGAGTAAAAATACGTAGAAGAATTTACAATAATGAGTGTCTGATTTCGGCCAATAGTTGCCCCAAAAATAATATTGCAGGGTGCGCCGTGCGCATCGGGTATTTCAACAGCAGATCAGGTGCGCACGGCGCACCCTGCATTTACCAAACGACCGGAACGAAAAGAGACGTTCGACAAGTCACCTAAACGCAGAAATGAAAGATGCCTCAGCGTACATTCACGACGATTACCGCGGTATTGAAGTGAGGGTCGGATAGTTAACTTGACCCGGTAGCCAGCCGACAGGCCGTCAGCTTCATAAAGTGTCCACCTTCAGGGTATAGCCAATAACCGCAAGGAAGTCGGCCTCGGATGCCAGGTCTGCCCGGGTCAACGGGTGAAACTCCAGCCAGTCGGCGGGCATCCCGAGCACAATACTGTTTTTGCCGGCCTTCGCGTCGATGCGCGGCAAACCGATGTCGGTCCGACCGCGATTGAGCGTCACGGCTATGCGCAACAGGATAGCCAGCCTGAGCGCCTGTTTTGACCAGCGTGCGGGCAGTGACTTGATATCGCTGACCGGGAATTTCCTGCGATGCGCCCGCACCAGCACCGCAAGCAACTGCTGCTCCTGCTGCGAGAAACCATGCAGGCTGGCATTCCTGATTATGTAATCACCGTGCTTGTGATACTGGTTGTAGGCAACCATCATGCCGCATTCATGAAGGAGCGCCGCCCACTCGAGCATGTATGCAAGACTCTCGTCGCCAAGCTTCCAGCTGGCAGCAACCTTCTCATACAGCAGCATGGCAATTTCACGCACTCGCTGCGCCTGTGCCTCGTCGGTCTTGCAGCGTGCAGCGAGCGTCCCGACACTGTGTTCACGCACGTCATGATGCTGCAGGCGCCCTACCAGGTCATACAGCAGGCCCTCGCGCAATGCGCCGGAAGACACCTTCAGCTCGTCTATCCCGAGTACGCTGAACAGCGCCCGCAGGATCGCGATACCCCCGCAGACCACCGGGATGCGCTGTTCCACGAGGCCCTTCAGCTTGATGTTATCGAAATGCCCCGCATCGAGCAGCGCCTTGCGGATCTGCTTCAGGGCGCGCTTGCTGATGACTGTCTGCTCGTCAACCCAGCCGTTCTCGAATGCAATACGCGCAGCGGATTTTACCGTGCCTGATGCACCCAGTGCACAGTCCCAGTGTGCCTCGTGGTATTCATGTTCAACCGGCTCGAGCTCCTGCTTGGCAGCTGTTTCCGCCAGTTGCATGCGTTGTTCGTCGATTTTCCCGTCGCCGAAGTAGCGCTGGCTCATACTGACACAGCCCATGTAGAAGCTGTTCATCTTCTGCGCCTCAAGGCCCTGGCCAAGTATCAGCTCGGTACTGCCGCCACCGATGTCCACCACGAGTCGACGCTCATCGTCCTTTTCCAGCGTGCGCGCGACGCCATCGTAGATCAGGCGCGCCTCTTCAACACCCGAGATGATGTCGATGGGATGCCCGAGCGCCTGTTCCGCCTGGTCGAGGAATTCGGCGGCATTGTCCGCGGCACGGAACGTATTGGTGCCGACGGCACGCACATCTTTCGAGTCGAGGTCACGCAGGCGCTGGCCAAAGCGGCGCAGGCAGCCGAGCGCACGCCAGCGGGCGTCATCGGTCAACATTTGCTTTTCGTCAAGTCCGTCCGCCAGGCGCACCATCTCGCGGTGGCGGTCGACAATCCGCGGCACACCGTTTTCCATGCGCGCAACAATCATGTGGAAGCTGTTCGAACCCAGGTCTACGGCGGCGACAACCCTGTCCCGTGATAAGTCATCCATATTATTGTCAGTGGTGCTGGCCAGGGTCATTTACCGTTGCTTGCGAATAATACTGGAAATTGGCGTGACTGTACCTATACAGTAACCGTATGACAACAAACAGGACACTGCTGTTATTGCGTCATGGAAAATCCGACTGGGACGCCGGAATAGCGGATGATTTCAGCCGCCCGCTGGCAAAACGCGGGCGCCGGGACAGCGAGCGCATGGGTAACTGGCTTGCCGCGCAAGGGCTGTTACCCGGGTACATCGCGTGTTCACCTGCAGTTCGCGCCAATCAGACCGCGCTGCTCGTCTGCAACGGCGCCGGGCTGGATCCCGGACATATCGTGCACGACAAGCGCCTCTACCATGCCAGCCTTGATGATTTGCTGAAAATTATCGGCGACATGCCGAATACCGCCGGGCCGCAGATGATTGTCGGGCACAACCCGGGGCTGGAAGACCTGCTGCTGTATCTTGCCGGCACCGCCGCCGTTGACCCGGACCGCAAGAAGGTCCTGCCGACCGCGACACTCGCGCACTTGCAAATACCCGGCGCCATACACCCCCTGCCATCCGGTTCAGCACGGTTAGTGACGCTGCAGCGACCGCGCGACCTGCCCGGCTGAAAGCAGAAAAAACCGCGCATAATGGCCTGGAAACCCGAAAAAAACACCCTCGGTCGGTAACATGCCGTTTGCAACTTTCAGTATAATGAAGGCTCCCGTTAATCAATAAAATGAAGCGAGCACGATGGCAAGAGTAAAGGTATACAGCACGGCACATTGTCCCTTTTGCGTGAAAGCCAAGCAGATGCTGCAAAAGTGGAACATCCCCTACGAGGAGGCAATGATCGACTCGGATATGGCCGCGCGACGCGAATTCGCGGAAGTCACCAACGGCGCGCGCACCGTTCCGCAGATCATCATCGATGGCGAGTGCATCGGCGGGTTTACTGAACTGACCGAACTGCACATGGACGACAAGCTCGATCACCTGATGGAGAGTTGAATCCGGGGCGCCGGTCTGTACTTCCAATATGACGTCAGGTATCTTGAAACAGGCAAACAAACAACGAAAAATGCTGGAGAAACGCTATGGACTATTCAAACATTATAACGCCCAAGCGCCTGACAAACATGCAGGATATGGAAGTACACGTGAACGGCCCGGACGGCGCCAACCGCCTGTTTATGCACAGCGGCATGGCGGAAGTCGAGCTTTGCGGCGGCCTGCCGCACCCGCGCTGGTCCCTGGAGATTATCTGCTTCGATGTCGGCAGGAAATACGACACAGAAAACGGGGAAGCAGTCATCAAGGTGCTCTCCACGGCTAACCTGGCCGGCACACGTACCGACGGCGTGGCCAGTTTCGCCGGCTGGCAGATCTTCGGCGCTGCCGGGGAAATGGACGAGGAAGACTGCCGCGTGCGCATGAACATTGCCGCCGGTGCCCGCGATACCCAGGCATTCCTCGAACAAATCTGTTTCCAGGTGAACGTACTCGCAAAGGTCAATACATAAAATCCGCGGCGGCATCCAGCCGGATACCCCAGACCCGCGGAAGAACAAAATAGACGAACGCGGTTATGACCACCGCACCCAGAAGGTTCAGCCAGATCCCGGCCCTGGCCATCTGCAAAATGGTCACGTAGCGGCTGCTGAACACGATGGCATTCGGCGGCGTTGCCACCGGCAGCATGAACGCAAATGAAGCCGCCAACACGGCGGCCACCATCACACCGTAGGGATGCACCTCGATCGCCGCTGCGAGTGCGCCGGTCACCGGCAACAACAGGGACGCCGTCGCGGTGTTTGAGGTGATCTCGGTCAGGAAAATCACCAGCAGCACGATGGCGCCGATGATCAGGATCAAGTCGACGCCCTGCAGGATTTCCAGCCGGCCGGCCAGCCACAGGGTCAGGCCGGACTCGTTGAAACCCTGCGCCAGCGCAAACCCCCCGCCAAACAGGACGATGATGTCCCACGGGATAGTCACGGCCGTTTTCCAGTCCAGCAGGAACTCGCGCCGTTTGAGGTTGACCGGGATGAGAAACAGGATCAACGCACCCGCTATCGCAATCGTGGAGTCCTTGACCATCGCCAGCGCGGCAGGCTGGTACAAGCCGCGCAAAACCCACAAGGCAGCGACCGTCACGAACACGATCGCCACCGCTTTCTCTTCACGCGACATGGGGCCGAGACTTGCAATCTGTTGCCTGATAAACGCCCGTCCGCCGGGCAGGTGCGCAATTTCGCTACGGAACAGCACGCGTGTCAGGTAAAACCAGGTCAACAACAGCATGATTGCAGACAACGGCAGGGCAAAACGCATCCAGTCGAGAAAACCGATGCTGTAGCCATAGGTTTTCTCGACGACGCCGGCGAATATCGCGTTGGGGGGCGTACCGATCAGCGTGGCAACACCGCCGATGGTTGCCGCATAGCCAATCCCCAGCATCAACGCCGTCCCGAAGCGGAACTCGCCCGGCTGGTGCTCCACCTCGTGCGCTATTTCATGCAGCACCGCCGCCGCGATCGTGACCATCATCATGGTCGTCGCGGTATTGCTGATCCACATGGACAGGAAAGCCGTCGCCAGCATGAACCCCAGTACGATGCGCGGCGGCGTCACGCCCACCATGCGAATGGTATACAGGGCAATCCGGTGATGCAGGTTCCACTTTTCCATGGTGACCGCTATCAGGAATCCGCCGAGAAACAGGTAAATCAGGTGATTTCCATATGCACGCGTGACCTGCCCGCCATCAAGCACGCCCAGCAGCGGAAACAAAGCGACCGGCAACAGCGCAGTGGCCGGTATCGGTATCGCCTCGGTCAGCCACCATAACGCCATCAGGGCGGCAACGGCGGCGACACGCAATCCCTCCGGCGACATTCCGGAAGGTGCCGGCAACAATAGAATGGTGATAAACAGCAGCGGACCCAGCACAAGGCCGATGACCTGGCGACGATCAATCAAGATCGCCACCGTGGTGCAGGGAAAAGTTCAGATGACTGGAGGCAACAGCAGGCACGCAGGAATTATCAGCCCGTGCCCGGCGAATGGCAAACAGGAATCAGTCGTGACGCCGATCAGGCGACTTTCATACGCATGCGCCACCGCGTCGGGAAGTGCAGGATACCGCGCGAGCGGCGCAGTTCACGCAAATATAATTTGGATGCGCGGAAGCCTTCCCGAAATGACTGCTTCAGGTATTCGACACGGTCTAACTGGCCACCCTTGAGACCATGTTCAAAACCGGCGCAGTAGCGGTCCTTCTGCAGGTTCGGCGGGATTTTTATCCCGACATCCTGCGGATTTGGATAACATTGATCCATAACATCCCCCTATTCCGGATATTGCCGTACCTACTGTATCGGCACGCTGGAATGAGGATTGAGTATCTGCAACAAACTGATATAAATTAGGAAAGCACCGCGCGCAAGGAGGTTCCACGCCGCTACGGGTTGTTTCGCCCGGACTGCGCCGGATCGCCGGCAGCCTGCCGAATGAAACAATTAACAGGACATGTTGTCCATTTACCTGACTATAATAGCGAGACTGGAACATCCCATGAAATTCATACAAATCTGCCGCTACGGCCTGTTAATCGCCATTGTCCTGCAGGCATCCGGCAGTCATGCGGATGCCGCCACCAGCACTGACCAGGCGGTCGCCACATTTGCCGGCGGCTGTTTCTGGTGCATGGAACCGCCATTTGACAAACTCGATGGTGTCATATCGACCACATCGGGCTATACCGGCGGCAGCGTGGAAAACCCTACCTACAAACAGGTGTCACGCGGCAGTACCGGGCACACCGAGGCGGTGCAAGTCGCCTATGATCCGGGCAAGATCAGTTATGCAGAACTGCTGGACGTTTTCTGGCACAACATCGACCCGACCAACGCCAACGGACAGTTTTGCGACCGGGGCAGCCAGTATCGCAGTGAAATTTTCTACGACGGTAAAGAACAGCAGATGCTGGCGAACAACTCCAGGAAAGCACTGGAAGAACTGAAGCCGTTCAAGGAACCGATTGTAACGGCGATCACGGCGGCGAGTACCTTCTACCCTGCCGAGGACTACCACCAGGACTATTACATCAAGAACCCGGTTCGCTACAAATTCTACCGCTACGGCTGCGGGCGTGACAAACGGCTGGCAGAACTGTGGGGAGACAGCGAATAGACGCCAGGCCCCTAGTGCCTGAAGAAGAATTCTATTGTCGGGTTGCTGTAATGACGCTGCAGCCTGCGCTCATGGTAGGCAATCGAAATCACCACGGCACCGGCAAATATCATGAATACCGCCACTACAATGGATAACAGCGGTGGATAGATCACCAGCAGGATTCCCGTCAAAATCATAACGATACCTGTAATCATTTTCGCCTCCGGAATATTCACCTGTGACTGTTAATATCGGGTCGCTTTCAGGGAATGCAAGCGGGCTGCAGCAATGAAAAAAGTTGTCATTCACAAACCCGGCGGCTATCGGCAGCTGACTATCGAGGAATGTCCGGACCCGGAACCGGCCGGTGACGAGGTCCTGATCGATGTCCACGCTGCCGGCGTGAACTTCGCGGACTGCGTGACACGCATGGGGTTGTATGCCTCGGCACGCCACTATGAAGGTTATCCGCTCACGCCCGGCTTCGAGGCCGCCGGTACAGTCAGGAAAACCGGCGCACAAATCAGCGACCTGGAGCCGGGTACAGTGGTGATGGCCGTCAGCCGCTTCAGCGCCCAGGCGACAAAGCTTGTCGTGCCGCGCCGCCAGGTGTTTCGCGTCCCGGCAATGCTCACGCTGGCACAGGCCGCCGGACTGCCGGCCGCCGCCCTGACGGCGTGGTTTGCCCTGTTTGAACTGGCCCATGTGCGTTCCGGCGACTCACTGCTGGTACATTCAGCGGCCGGCGGCGTCGGCAGCATGCTGGTGCAGATGGGCAAACTCGCCGGTTGCAAGGTTACCGGCGTGGTAGGCGCGACACACAAGGTCGAAACAGTGTGTGCACTGGGTGCGGACAGCGTCATCGACAAATCGCGCCAGGACCTGTGGACGGAGGCGGAGCGGGTTGCAGCGAACGGCTTCGATGTGGTGCTGGACGCCAACGGCGTCACGACACTGCGCGAAAGCTACCGTCACCTCGCACCGGTCGGCAGGCTGGTCGTGTACGGGTTTCACGGCATGCTGCAGACCCGTCAGGGTGTACCCAACAGGCTCCGGCTGGCGATGGATTACCTGCGCACACCGCGCTTCAGTCCGTTCGATCTCACCACGCAGAACCGCAGCGTGCTTGGCTTCAACCTGAGTTACCTGTTTGACCGGCGCGACACGCTGCAACGCGGCATGGATGCGATCATCGGCTGGGTGGAAAGCGGCAAACTGAAATTACCCGCACTAACCACCTACCCGCTCGAGTTGGTCGCCGATGCACACCGCGACCTGGAATCGGGCCGCACGACCGGCAAACTGGTACTGTTGACCGGTGACGCGACTCGTTAACCGCAGGCGGCCACATGCCCGAAATAATCCCGGGGCGTCTGCGAGCTGCAACGACACGCCCGGTGAAAACGTCAGTCCGCGAAATCCAGCCGCTCCTGCACCGCCTCGATGCCCTGGCGGGCGCAGGTCTCGTCCTTGTCGCCACCCGGCGCGCCGCTCACGCCCACCGCTCCCAGCAGCGACCCGGACAGGTGGATTGGCAGGCCACCTTCCATCAGCAACACACCGTCCAGTTCATTCAGTTCGTCGCGGATGCGCGCCATGTTCTCGCGCAATTCCCCGGAACTCGAGTTCGACATCACCACCGCGTTGGCCTTGTTCCGCGCAATTTCGACCATGTACTTGCTGACGAACACATCGCGCATGACGACGATCGGGTCACCGCTGCGGTCAGTGACCACAACGGCCACCTGGTAACCGTCCTTGCGGCAGGCTGCAACGGCTGCCGACGCGATATCGCGCGCGATATCCAGGCCCAGCAACCGTACCGGCACCAGGTCGTCTGCAATCGCAGGGCCCGCCAGTTGCATCGCCAGCAGGCAACCGCCCGTTAATCTGAATAAATAACCCATATTTCACCTCCTCACGGCAGGCACATCGCTTGCCCTTGCACTGCAATCTGTTCACACTCTGAACACACGTTAATCACGGTGGTCATAACAGCATATGCGAACCACAACCCATCTTTCAATAACGCTCTGCCTGCTGGCCGGCCTGTTGCCGCATGCCACCGCGCGCGCGATGAGCAAGCCTTATCCCGGTCCCTATATCGAAAACAGCGACCTGCTGGTTGTGCTGCGGCCGCATGCGCCGGAGTCTATGGCCGCCTTTTACGAGGCACGCGGGTTCCCCACCGAGGCCATCGACCTGATCACCACCACCTGCTTCGTCACCGTGCACATCAAAAACAGGAGCGACACGGTCATCTGGATGGACCTGGACGAATGGCAGTTCACCCGTGCCGGCAAACCCCTGAAGCGGCTGGACCAGGCTTACTGGGATTCGCAGTGGGACAGGATCGGACTGCGCCAGGCAAGCCGCTCGACCTTCGGCTGGACGCAACTGCCGCAGGTGCGCGACCTGCAGCCGGACGAACCGGTCGGCGGTAATCTCGTTTTTCCCGGCACGACGGGAAAGCTGGACATGACCCTGAACCTGCCGACCGGCGAAGACCGGCGCGGCCGGCTGCTTAGCCTGCAGTTCAGGGACATCCCCTGCCCGAAAACGGTGAGCGAACAATGAGGGTCCTGTTGCAAACACTGGCAACCGGCATGCTGGCCATTTCTGTCGTGTACATGGCGCATGCCGTCGAACTGCCGCCCGGGGTCATGCGCGTCGACTGCAGGCAGGCGCCGGCATTGCAGCTGGACGACATCGATGGTGAACGCTATGACCTCGCAATGACCGGCGGCCACTGGCGCTTCGTACATTTCTGGGCCAGCTGGTGCGGACCGTGCCGGCGGGAAATGCCCAGCATCCAGAAAATGATGCCGCTCATCGAAGGCACCGGCATTGAAATCGTACTGATCAACACGGCGGAGACCGAGGATGAGGTCTTTACCTTCCTGGGTATCGTTGCACCGGAACTGGTGCCCTTGATGGACGTGGACGGACTGACCACCGAGGCCTGGCAACCACGTGGACTGCCGTCGACCTACCTGGTCGATCCCGAGGGTTATATACGCTACCAGGCACTGGGCGGACGCGAATGGGAGAAACCTGCCTATATTGAATTTCTGCGCGACTTGTCGAGGTAAATCGCATAATAAAACCACGCGTTATTCCCGATCGGCCCGAATAACCGACTGCCGTCCGCGCCCTGTCAAGGAAGCGATGCCTGCAACCCGAATAAAATATAGTTACGAAACTGCCTGTCTTTGTTCGGCAATTATATCCATGAGCGGCAACGTGAAATAAAAGGTAGTGTACTCACCGGGTATCGATTCAAAGCCAATCGTTCCATCGTGGAGCTCTACAAGCTGCTTGCTGATTCTCAGGCCCAGTCCCGTACCCGGCATTTTCTCGTTCACTGCTGTGCCAATCTGCTTGAACCTCTGGAATATGTACTGTTGCTGGTCTTCAGGGATACCGGGGCCACGATTCGTCACCTCGATGCGTACGCTATCGACAGAGGTAGAAAAAGAAACCTCAACGGTGTCTTTATCGCAGGAGAACTTTGCAGCGTTGGTAATAAGGTTGGTCAGCACCTGTAACAGGCGACCTTCATCGCAATTGACCATCCCTGCGCTATCGGACTCTTTATATACGGAAACTATGCCACAGTTGCATTTTTCGCAGTATGGCCTGTTAAGCTCGATCGCGTTATCGATCAGCGTAACGAGGCTGCAGGGGCTTCGGTCTATTTCAAGCTTGCCGGCTTCGAGTTTTGCAAGATCAAGAATATCGTTGACGATACCCAGAAGCCGGTCGCTGTTGCGAACTGCTATTCCAACCATTTTACCCTGATTATCATCCAGCTGGCCCGCCTTGTTATTCAGCAGCAGCGAGAGTGATCCGTTGATAGACGTTAAAGGCGTTCTCAGCTCATGGCTCACCGTGGAAATAAATTCGTCCTTGGCCTGGTCAAGAGATTTGAGTTCCTTTATCTTTAAACGCAGCTCCAGTTGACTGACCACCTGTCGGGCCAGTGCTTCAAGCGCCTTCATCTGTTCTTGCGTGATTGTCCTTGGTTCATTCGCTATAACACACAGGGTCCCGAGCCTGAGATTATCGCTCATTATCAGCGGCGCGCCTGCATAGAATTTAACGTGCGGATTACCGGTAGCCAGCGGATTATCGTAAAACCGTTCGTCTTTACCGGAATCTTCAACAACAAAAACGTTGTCGCCGAGAATGACATGTGAACAGAAGGCGACTTCCCTGGGTGTTTCCCGCGCATCCAGGCCATGATGGGACTTGAACCACTGGCGATCCCGGTCTACCAGGCTTACCAGTGCGATAGGCGTGTTGCAGATTTCTGCAGCGAGAAAGGTGAGATCATCGTATGCCTGTTCCTCGAGTGTATCGAGAATATCCAGCTCATGTAATCTGCGGATCCGCTCTGCTTCGTTTTCCGGTAAGGGTGCCGACTTCATACCGCTGCTCTCTTGATAATGCGTATAAGGAGTAATATCGGCAAATAAACGACAAGTATTAGACGAATCTCACGGCCCCGCATATCGATGATCATGAACTACCGGCTCAGTAACCATGATTACCCTGCGTCCGGGCGCCCTGAACGGGACAAAAACAGCTGGCCGACGTGTATTCGCAACCAACCGGGCCCCGGCCTCTCACCCCGGCCGCAGCCGGTTTGTATCAATTATCTGCGCGGCCTGCCCGGCAGATGATCGCGCCACGCAGGCGCGGTCCTGTTTACAACCAGTCGAGCAGGTAATAGATAAACTGTCCCTCGGATGATTTCGACGGGCCGACCACGCGGGCGGCATGGCGCCTGTTGTCGGGGTCGGCCGCGGCCAGCGCCTCCTCCCTGCTGGCAAATACTTCCACACACCCGGCCGGGAACCGCTTGCGGTCCTGCCGTGGCGTAAATATCACCGCGAAGCGTTCCTGGGAAACACCCGTTTGCGGGTCCGGCGGGACGATGCCGCGCAGGCTCATGGCTGCGACTCGCTGCGCCCCAACACGGGCCGCAGCATCCACAGCAGCCGCCAGTGATCCGGTGTCGTGCGTTCCAGGCAGACGAGCGTACCCGGCGAGAAATCAACGATGCCGCGCTCGGCATCACCGGCAAGCAGGCGCGAAACCAGCCGCGCCATAAACGGCAGGTGCCCGACCACCAGCGTATCATCCTGCCAGACATCGGCATCGGCGATAAACTCATCCACGGGATCGTTTGGCGCGATGCCGCCGGCCTGCTCCGGCCCACCCCCCGGCAATACCTGTTTGGCAAGCAGCATCGCCGTCTGCTCGGCGCGCAACTTGCCACTGTGCCAGACACGTGCAACCCTGACGCCGCCGCTCTTCAGCTGACCGGCAATCTTTTCGATGTCACGCCTGCCCTGGTCACTCAATGGACGCAACGGGTCTTCATCCTTGCCGAGGGCATGGCCGTGCTGTGCCAGCAACAATCTCATTTGCGACCCGCACGCCTGCGCTGCAGGATGGCGGCTGAAACACCGGCGTCTCGAAAACCATCCGGGCGGAACACAAGGAAACCGGCGTCCACGGACAACATGTATCACCCCCTCCTGACTGGTATTACGAATGTTTACACCGGCAGCGCCCGGACATTATAGAACAGTTAGAATGAATCCCTGTACTCATCGCGCATAAACGCGACTGTGGCCGCAACGACCTCCGTATCACGCAGGATACGGCCGTGCCCGAGTCCGGTGGTCTTCATGAAACGGGCATTCGGCCAGGTAGCCGCGATACGCTGGCCCTGTGTCCACGGCACACTGGTATCCTCCTGGTCGTGGATTACCAGCGCAGCTACATCGAGGTCCTCCACGTTATTGACCGTCGAGATACGTTCCCAGAAGTCGCTCTCGAAACGCTGCTCCAGCCTGCGCGACAGGTCATCAACCACGTCCGGGTGCATGGCGAGAGTTTGCACGAAATTCTCGACCAGGAAGTCGACATCGGAAGGCGCCCCGATGAGGACGGCACGTTCCAGCTGCATGCCATGGTTGAGTGCATAGGCCAGCACCATGCCGCCGAATGAATGCGTAATGGCACCGTACAGCGGACCATATTCGCGGTCCAGCGCCTGCAACACCGCCACACATTCCAGCAAGTTGGTGCTATCGCCCGGGGTCTCGCCGTGCCCCGGCGCATCGACGGCAAGGACCTGGAAGCCGGCCGCCAGCAGCGGCTGCAGAAAGGCAGCGACCTGGCTGCCACGCCCGGACCAACCGTGCACGAACAACACGACGGGACCTTCACCACCCCATCGATAGAAGGCGACCGGTATGTTGTCCACGGTCAGGATATCGCGCACGGCATCGCGGATGGCGCGCTTGCCGGCAGCCGATTCAGGGAAGCGGCGGGTGCGGAACCACAGACGATAGGCCCATCGGCCCATGAACCGGGGAAACAACCCGCCCACGCGGGAAAACAGGAAACGCATCACACGCAGGGTCGGCGGTACCGGCCGGTTACCGGCGCGGCTGCCATGGAACTGTTCCTTTTGTCGCGGCATGCCCTAGGCAAGCCCCGTTGATCCGTCATTGCGAAACACGCAGTGACGCAGCAATCTCGAGTCACCGTTTACTGTAACAGGCGATTGCCACGCCACGCTCGCAATGACGGAGTCTTGTTTACTCATTGGCGTTTTCCTCACAGTGTTTCATCATGATTTTCCCGCTTCGCGCAGCAACAGACCGGATTTCGTCCTCATAAGTTCGTCCCATTTGCGACCAGGACAATGCCGCCACGTCCGGCGCTGCCGGCAATACACCCTGCCGGTATTGTTCGGACAACGCCAGCAAGACATCGGCGATACCCTCGCTTTCACGGGCGGGATCATCCGGAAACGAGGGGTAGCGGCAAGCGGCGGGAAACAGTTCCGGGTAGGCGAGGCGATCGGGCACCAGCGGGTAACAACCGCAGGCGGCCGCTTCCAGTACCGCCAGCCCCTGGAATTCGTGCAGCGCCGTGGACAACACCACGTGTGACGCGCGCAACAGCCGCGCATAGTCGGCCTCCGTTTCCACGAAGCCCCACTCGCCGATATGGCCCTCGAGTTTCCGGTACATGTCGGCAAACACGGCCGGCTGCCGGCGGAACTGCTGACCGACGACATGCACCAGGAAGTCCACGCCGGCGCTCTTGAGTTTCAATAACGCCGCAAACAATCGTTCCGGCGCCTTGTCGAATTCCCAGCGATGGTTCCACACCAGGGTAAACGGCTGTTCACCGGCATCCCCACGGGAATTCGGCTCGAACCAGTGCGCTTCCAGCGGCACCGGCAACACGCCGGTCTTTTCCGCCAGCTGGTCGACGATGCCCGGCGGCACCGCGTCCGGCATTTGTTGCAACAGGTCGCGTGCACCGTCCAGCAGGGTCGTGCGGTTGTACTCGGTGTTGAACAGCACCCGGTCGGCGACCAGCATGGCATACAGGCTGGTGAACTTCGGTTCATTGGGCTGAATCATATGCGGCGAGAGCGGGTAGGCGAACTGGTTCTCGTGGCAGTACACCAGCGACGGTACCGCTGCCAGCGACGGCACCATGCCCTTCAGGGCCGACAGGTCGGTCATCGACGTTGCGATCAGGACATCGTAGGGCTGTTCCAGTGTATGGCGCTCGGCGAATGCCCAGCTCAGGCTGTTGCCGCGCACACGCCAGCTGAAATACCGTGGCGGCAACGCCAGCACCGTCCAGTCCCAGCCCGGTAATGCGGCGACCAGGCCATGCCGCCAGCGCCTGTGGCTGTGTGCATCGTAGGCAGACAGTAACAGGGCTTTCATTAATTCCGGTACCCGCCACCGATGCGCCGCACAGTAGCTGCGTCAGGAGCGGAACCGCCGGGCATGCCGGGGCGTGCGACAGGGGCTGTGCGGTAGTCAGGCATCAGGGACCATGATCAATCTGCTGGCTGACGATGATACCCTGAATAATCAGTCCTTTGTTGCCGGGGCTTTCAGCACCGGCAGAAATCCGTATCATGCACGTCGTAATAACCCGTGCACGGGTTCCCTAAATAACAATGGAGTGCCCCATGGCTACCGATGTTGATGAATTAACCGTGACTTACGTGGAAGACGGCATTGAGACCGTCAAGGAACTGGACAAGCAGGTCCTGACCAAGGGCGCCTGGTCAACGGTCATTTACCGTTACCAGGACTGGAACCGCTCGAAGGAAGAGTATGGCCCGGACAAGTACACCATTCGGCGTTATCAGAAGCGTAACGGTGAATACCAGCAGAAATCCAAGTTCAATATTTCCAGCAAGGACCAGGCGGAGAAGATCATCGCCGCTCTGCAGGACTGGATAAAGTAGTCCGCGGGAAGGGGAAAACCGGGGGCGGAATTCAACCGACCCCGGTGATGTCTTCCTCGTCGGCGAAGACGTCATAGATCTGTTCTTTCAGCAGTTCATCGTCGCGCATCGACTCAAGCTTGCGGCGCGCCACGGCACGGCGCAGTTTCTTCAGCGCGGCCATCCCCTTGCGGCGCTTCCTCTTCTTCGGCTTACCGTCCAGTAAATCATCTTCTGTCACTACGGCCATGGATTACCCCCTTGCGCGATGGCGGAAAACAGCGTGCTCACAAGGGACGTATCGGCCATGGCGGAAACAGGCTTTAACCCGGCAACGGCGATGCCCGCTGCCGGCCCCGTCGACGGAAAAATATCTTATATAATTGTTTTACATATATTTTTTCAGCTACCACCCCGCCGGGCCAGGGGTGTGCGCCGTGCCGGCGCCGCCGAATACGGGCCATCAGTTATGATTGTTGCTACAGGAACCGATAGCAGTCATGTCGGTCACAGGAAATGAGGCACCCAGTTCATGAATAGCCGCCAGCCATGTATCTTCTTCATCCTGCTGTCATTGGCCACCGCCGCCGGCGCTGGCCAGGCCTATACGTGGACCGACAGCGAAGGCATTACCCACTTCAGTGAATCCCTGCCCGCGGATTACGCACACCAGGCCCGGCCGGTAGAGTTGCCGCCTGCGCCGGTTACCCCCGGCCTGCCGCCGGACCGCTACCGCTCCATCAGCGACCAGGCCGCACGCATGCAGGCCGACCGCCTGCAGCGGGAGCAGCAACGCGACAAGCGCCGGCTGATAGAGGCCAAGCGTCAGCAATTACTGCGACAGAATGATGATGAAGACCAGGACGACTCATCGAGCAGCTACTTTTATTACCCTTACTGGTACGGACCGTATTCCCGCCGTCATCACCCGTCCAATCATCACCGACGGCACCGCCAGCATCCGCCGCCGCGCCCGGAATTCCAGCCGGGCAAAACCCTTCTCCAGAAACGCAACCAGGAAGCCCTGCGCGATCAGTACTATCGCTGGTAAAATCAGGGACCGATGACGAATAACGAGTGGATTGCGTTGCTGACCAGGATGCCCGAATGCGGGGCATGTATGGCGGCGGATGGCCACAACCCCCGCCGGGACCGGTTGGCCGGTCAGCGGTGCCCGATAACCGGATCAACGCCGGCCCTGACCCGCGCATGAGCGAAGAAGAAGAAAGTCCACTCAAATTCCCCTGCCAGTTCCCCATCAAGGCAATGGGCAAGACGCACCGCAACCTGGACCTCATCGTCGTCGAGATCGTGCGCCGGCATGTGCCCGATCTCGCCGAGGGCGCGGTCTACAGTCGGGAAAGCGCGGCCGGCAACTACGTGTCGGTGACCGTGGTTGTCAACGCCACCAGCCGCGCGCAACTGGACGCCATCTACCAGGACCTGGTTGACTGCGAAGCAGTCATCATGGCGCTGTAGCCTGCCGTGCAGCACGCCACCGAAAACAGGTCGGGCAATACACCTCAGCTGGTCATTCGCCGTCCCGGGCTGGTGGAATACAGTCATGCCTGGCGGGACATGCAGGACTTTACCGACCGGCGCACGGCAAATACCCCGGATGAGTTGTGGCTGCTTGAACACCCGCCGGTGTTCACGCAGGGCCGCAACGGCAAGGATGAACACCTGCATGATACCGGCGATATTCCCGTCATTCGGGTGGACCGCGGTGGCCAGGTCACCTACCACGGCCCCGGTCAGTTGCTGGTGTACGTCCTGCTCGACATACGGCAGCGGCATCTCGGTGTACAATCACTCGTGCAACTGCTGGAGCAGGCCGTGATTGACCTGCTGGCCGATCACGGGATCACCGGCACGCGCCGCGAAAAGGCACCCGGCGTATACGTCGGGGGACGCAAGCTGGCCGCGCTCGGCTTGCGCGTGCGCCGGGGCTGCACCTTCCACGGGCTCGCGCTGAATGTGGACATGGACCTGTCACCGTTTGCCATGATCAACCCCTGCGGTTACCGGGGCCTGGAAGTGACACAGTTGCGTGATCTCGGACTCGACCTCGATGTTGAGCGGGCCGCGCGTGAATACCGGCAACATTTCGAGCGACTACTGAAAACCAATGACACATGAACGATAACGACAAAAAACAGCGCGGCGCGGCGAAGACCGCACGCATCCCGATCAAGATCGAGCCAACGATAACACCGTTGCGCAAGCCGGCATGGATCCGCGCAAAGTCACCCGCCGACCCGGCCGTCGCACGCCTGAAAGCGGTGCTGCGCGACAACCGGCTGCACACGGTGTGCGAAGAGGCTTCCTGCCCGAACATCGGCGAATGCTTCGCCGGCGGCACCGCCACCTTCATGATCATGGGCGATATCTGTACCCGGCGCTGCCCGTTTTGCGACGTGGCGCATGGCCGCCCCGACCCGCTGGATACCGATGAGCCGGAAAACCTCGCCCGCACCATCCACGCCATGGGTCTGCGCTACGTGGTGGTGACGTCCGTTGACCGGGATGACCTGCGCGATGGCGGCGCGGCGCATTTCACGCACTGCATCGACGCCATCCGCACGCACAGCCCCGATATCAAGGTCGAGATACTGGTACCGGACTTCCGTGGCCGCATGGACCGCGCGCTGGATATCTTTGTCGACACCCCGCCGGACGTATTCAACCATAATCTCGAAACCGTGCCGCGCCTGTACAAGAAAGTACGCCCCGGTTCCGACTATGACTGGTCACTGAACCTGCTGCAGCGCTTCAAGGCGATTCATCCGAATGTGCTGACCAAGTCCGGCCTGATGCTGGGCGTGGGCGAGGAGATCGCCGAGGTCGAACAGGTAATGCGCGACCTGCGCGCGCACGATGTAGACATGCTCACCCTCGGCCAGTACCTGCAGCCCAGCAAGCACCACCTGCCGATCGACCGCTTCGTGCACCCGGATGAATTCGACCGCCTCGGCGACCTCGGCCACGCACTGGGATTTACCCATGTCGCCAGCGGCCCCATGGTGCGCTCCTCCTACCATGCCGACCAGCAGGCAAAGGATGCCATCAGTACCGGCTGAGACGAATCGTTTTTGTCGATTCCCTGAACCCGCATAACATGCCCGTTAAAGAGGCAAGCTGTTGAGGCTATGGATATCGTAAGAGTGTTTTGCGAATCCGGATTCGTTTTTATAACTTTTATTTGTTCGCCTGATGTGGCTATGCGTACATCCCCAAACAGTACTTTATGGACTGGAAAATATTCTTAACGATTTTTGCTGCTGTTTTTATTGCCGAGCTGGGCGATAAAACACAGCTCGCAACAATGTTGTTTGCGGCAGATAAGGAAGTTAGCAAATATACCGTTTTTATTGCAGCTTCTGCGGCACTGGTCGTGGCTACTGCAATGGGAGTTTTAGCCGGCAGCCTGCTATCCGAATTCATAAACGAGAAGTATCTGCATTACATTGCAGGCATTGGCTTCATAACTATCGGAGCATATATCCTATACAATGCATGAAACACGTAACAAGCACCTGAAGACAGACACGGGCAAGGCCGCCCTGAACCAGCGCCAGTTTACACCGCTTGAATGAGCTATATACATCCAGAACGGGCATGAATCACTCGATGAAAAAATTATCTCGACTCCTCTTCCTGGCAATGCTCATACCGTCCTTGGGCCATGGAGAATTACCCAAACCCGGTTCCATCGATAAAAGCCATTCCGGCATACTCGATCTTTCACCCGGGCTACGTACCCTGCTTTCACAGGAAATGCGTCAACTGCAGGCAGGCATGACGGACATACTGCCTCTGTATGTTGCGGGCGAATGGGCCGAAATTGCACCTATTGCCGGTAAAATGAGAGACAGCTACGTGCTGAAACAGGGCCTTTCCGATTCGCAAAGGCACGAACTGCACTCCAGACTCCCTGCCGCATTCATCGAGCTTGACCAGCAGTTTCATTATCTTTCAGGCATGCTGGAGCATGCGGCAGAAATGGAGAAGGCCGAACTGGTAGGCTTTTATTTTTCGAAGATGGGTGAAATATGCGTCAGTTGCCACTCCCGGTTTGCAACACACAGATTTCCGGCACTGGCGCCCGAAACCCGGGCGCATGGACATTAACAATGCATAACAAGGTGGCCGGGACCGCCCGGGCCTCCGGCCTCCGCAGGACGGGCTGACGTGCACTGTTCCCGTTCATATATTCTGATTCCCGGAGTCCCATAACATGAAATGTTCATTTTGCCATCGTGATCATGAAGATGTGGCGTATACGGTTTCCGGCCCGGAAGACCGGGCCATTTGCGATGAGTGCCTGTTGAGAGTATCTGAAAATATACTGGAGACGACGACAGACCTGCCACGGAAGATTGCATGTTCGTTTTGCGCGATTGCCGATCGCAAGCCACATGGAACCGGTAACTGTGGCGAAGTGACTATCTGCTCTCGATGCACCCTGGCTGCACTGCAGGTCATTAAAATGAAGGGCAAGCCCTACCGGGCAATGGCAGAAAAAATGGAGAACCGGGTAAGCGGCGGCAAGCCTGTCGATGACTATTTGCGCCAGTCATATGAAATACCTGAGCCCATCGAGCCATCACGGCAACCTTCATCAGCCTCGACTCACGGGCATTGTTGAGGATATTAAATGTCTGATTTGAATGATCCAAGAGTACTTTTTGCGGCGGAACGCACGTTGCTCGCATGGAATCGAACCAGTATTTCCCTGATGGCATTCGGGTTCGTCGTGGAGCGTTTTGGCCTGTTCCTGCAGCTGATCGGCCGTGACGAGATAAAGGTATTCCAGCGTCACATTTCGTTTTTCGTCGGGGTGTCATTCATTCTGCTGGCTTCATTGCTGGCGATTTATTCAATCTGGCAGCATAAACGGGTATTGAAGACACTTAGGCCCGCCGAGATTCCGGATGGCTACAACCTGGCCGTGGGTATGGTCGTCAACGGCATAATCGGTGCCCTGGGAGTTGCCTTGAGCATTTACCTGGCCCGTGGCTTTATATAGACGTTATACAAAGCCACGCCCCGTTTGTGTGGTCAACTGCCCTCTGCAGCGGCAATCATCATTTTCAGGGCTTGTGCCGCTGACTCCCCGGTATCCTCGTAGTCGAGCAACCAGCGTTCGATATTTGCAGCAGTAAGGGGCCTGGAAAACAGGTATCCCTGCGCCTCGTCACAACCACGATTACGCAGAAATTCGAGCTGCTCGCCGGTCTCGACACCTTCGGCAATCACCCTCAGGCGCAGGCTGTGCGCGAGGGAAATAATGGCGTCCACGATCGAGGCATCGTCGACATCAATGGTGATATCACGCACGAAAGACTGGTCAATCTTCAAGGTATCCAGTGGCAGGCGCTTCAGCATGCCAAGCGATGAATAGCCGGTACCGAAATCATCCATGCTGATATGGATGCCCATTCTTTTCAGGTCCCTGAGCACGACGCTACTGGTCTGAATGTCCTCCATGATGACGCTTTCCGTCAGCTCCAGCTCAAGGCAGCCCGCGTCGACGCCCGTTGTTTGCAGGATACGTTCCACCTGCTGCCTGAGCATCGTCTGCCGGAACTGGCACGCGGACAGGTTTACGGCAACTCTTATCGGCGCCATGCCGATGTCCTGCCAATACTTTACCTGTTCGCATACATTACGCAGAACCCATTCCCCGATGGGTACGATAAGGCCGGTATCCTCGGCAAGCGGTATAAAATCCGCGGGTGACACCAGGCCCATCTCGCGGTGGTTCCAGCGTATCAGCGCTTCCAGCCCGGCAATCCGTCCGGATTCCAGTGCAATCTTCGGCTGGTAATAGACTTCAAATTCATTTTTATCGATTGCCTTGCGCATGGCATTCTCCAGCGCGAGGCGTTCGATCGCCGTGGTACTCATGGAGTCGGTATAGAACTGGAAATTATTCTTGCCATGCTCCTTGGCATGGAACATCGCCGTGTCGGAATGCTTCACCAGCTCTTCCACGGTGTCCCCGTCGTAGGGGAAAACCGCGATGCCGATGCTGGGCGTGACCACGATTTCCTCATCACCCAGCAGGAAAGGAACGGATATTGCGTCGATTATCCGTTTCGCCACGCGCGCGGCATCCTCCGGTTTCTCGAAGCGAGACATCAGCACAGTGAACTCATCACCGCCAAGACGGGCGATCGACACCTGGTCCTCCTCGAAGCTGCGTCCCACGGAATCGCTGCGGCGCAGGCAGGCGACCAGGCGCGATGACACGGCCTTGAGAAACTTGTCGCCCACGCCATGCCCGAATGAATCATTGATCCGCTTGAAGTTGTCTATATCGATGAACAGTACACCGGTAAGGGTATTGTCGTGTCGTGCCGACTCGATCGCCTGCTGCAGGCGGTCACTGAACAGGCGGCGATTCGGTAAATTTGTCAGCGGATCGTAAAATGCAAGCTGATGTATTTCTTTCCTGCTTTTCCTGAGGCTCTCGAAGGCCTGCATCGTTCTCAGCAGGTAGCGCACCCGATGGCCCAGTATGGGATAATTCAGAGGCTTGGTCGTAAAGTCCGTCGCCCCGACCTCGAACGCATGGTCGATGGACTCTATATCATCCAGCCCGGTCATCATCATGATCGGTACATGCTTGCCATTCGTCAATGACCTTATCGATGCACAAACCTCGAAACCGTCGATTCCCGGCATCATTACATCGAGCAGCACGACATCCGGCTGGCACCTGTTTACGAACTCCAGCGCCGATTCACCGCATTCCGCCTCTTCGACGATAAAACCAATCTGCTGCAGCGTGGTGCCGACGAGCAACCTGATCGTCGGGTCGTCATCAACGACCAGTACCAGCGAGGTCTCCTCGATCTCCGGCGCGCCCATCAAGCCACGCTCCGCGCAAGCTCTTCATTCAGCAACACCGCAACCGCCCTGAATTCAGATTCAATCCGGGACAACAATGCTTCGCCATCCGCGAGGTCATTTTCACGGCCCTTGTACTCCAGCTGCTTGCAAAGCTCTGCCAGCCCGGTTGCCCCCAGGTTTGCGCTGCCCGACTTGAAACGGTGCGCATGCTGGCGCACATTTTCAGCATCTGATTCTTCGATAGATTTTCGCAGGCCATTCAACAGGCCCGGGCAATCTTCCAGGTAAAGAGAAACCACCCTGGACAGCAAGTCCGGATTGCCCGGTTGCTGCAATTCGCGTATTGCCCTGATTGCCGACGGATCAAGCATCGCATTGCCTGCATGACTCGCATCCGTGTCACCTGCCTCAGGCGACTGTTCATTCGGGATTGCGGCTGCAACCGCCGTAGCCGGTTGGCTGTCTCTCCGGCTGTTTATCACCTCGACCAGCTGCGCCCTGGAGAACGGCTTGCTCAGGTAATCGTCCATGCCGGCCTGCAGGCAATGGTCGCGGTCTCCCTCCATGACATTCGCCGTCAGCGCGATGATTGTTATGTGCTCACCGGCGCCCTGTTCGCGCCGGCGAATTACCGCCGTCGCCTCGAAACCGTCCATCTCCGGCATCTGGCAGTCCATCAGGATCACATCATAGGCAGCCCGCTCCAGTGCATCGAGCACCTCGATGCCATTTGCCGCCAGGTCACAACTGCAGCCTGTCATCTCCAGCATCGACATCGCGACTTCCTGGTTGACCGGATTATCTTCAGCGAGTAACACGCGCATGCCCGCCAGGGCAGCGCCTGCGGACTGGCCATCGCGTTGCGCTTCGATCTCGGCGACTGCCGCTCTGCCTGTCCGCCGCACTCACCAGTGCGTTGTAGAGATCGGACTGGCGGACCGGTTTTTGCAGGTAAAACGAGATCCCGCTGTCTTTTGCCCGTTCAGCTTCCCCGGATCCACCCACCGAGGTCAGCATTATCAATGGCGTTTCGGACACAAGCCGGTCACCTTTTATTGCGCGCGCCAGCGTCATGCCGTCCATGCCCGGCATATGCATGTCGAGTATTACCAGCTCATAGGGGTCGCCCTGATCCACGGCTGTCCGCATCATAGCGTATGCCTGTTTACCCCCGGAGGCAGTGTTGTGCCGCATGCCCCATGAACCGGTCTGGTGCTCGAGAATGGTCCGATTGGTTTCGTTGTCATCAACAATGAGTATCCGCAAATCATGCAGATTCTCGTCAGTACATTTGTTACCCGGCTGTTGCGGCCGCTTTTCCAGCAGCGCCGTAAACCAGAACCTCGAGCCTGAATTCAAACCGCTTTCCACGCCGATCTCGCCACCCATCATTTCGGCCAGACGCTTGGATATCGCAAGGCCCAGACCGGTGCCGCCATAATGGCGGGTGGTGGACCCGTCTGCCTGGATAAAGGATTCAAACACCTTTGAACAGGATTCAGCCGTCATCCCGATCCCGGTATCCACCACCTCGAACCTGAGCATCACATGCGGGTCGCCCTCATCGACCACGCCCACTCGCACGAGTACTTCGCCCTGCTCCGTGAACTTGAGCGCATTGGACACCAGGTTGGTGATTATCTGGCGCAGCCGGTTCGGATCACCGCACACTGCAACCGGCGTGTCCGGATCGACGTCGATCATCAGTTCGAGGCTCTTTCTGTGCGCGCTCTCGGCCAGTAACTCCACGACTTCCTCAACCAGATCGCGCAGGTTGAAATCAACCGCTTCCAGCTCCAGCTTGCCCGCCTCGACCTTGGAAAAGTCCAGGATGTCATTAATCACATGCAGCAACGCCTTGCCGGAACGGTGCACGGTTGAACAGAATTTCTCCTGCTGCGGGGATAAATCCGTCCCCATCAGCAACTCCGTCATGCCCAGGACACCGTTCATCGGCGTCCTGATTTCATGGCTCATGTTCGCCAGGAACTGTGATTTGGCCCGGTTGGCATCTTCCGCATTATCCCGGGCTTCCTTGACCTCCCTGTCGCGGGCACGTATTTCATCAAGCATGTCATTGAAACCATCCGTCAACATGCCCAGTTCGTCATTACTGGCCCACTCGGCGCGCAAGCTGTAATCCTTTCCGGACTTCACGGCCGACATGGTCCGGGCAAGCATCAGGATCGGTTCTGATATCGATGTCTGCAACAAGGCCGACAGCAGAAAAGCGATAACGATAGACACCGCCAGGATCGTGCCGATCACACTGATGTCGTCAATGATTTCCTCGTTGATCTGCCCGAGGTCGGACTCGATAACTACCGTACCGAGCATATCGCCGCCAAACATTATCGGGGAATACAAATACAGCCGGTCATCGGTAAATTCATGGCTGGCGGCGGAACTGTCATCAATGAATGTCTTGTCCGGCGCGGACTGCTCGATTGAAACAGGCAGCAGGGCGGCGGATTGATTCACATAGTCGGCGAGCAGTTCGCCTTCAACGTCGCGAATGGAGGCGGCAATGATGTGTGTCTCCGCATGCAGGGCAGAGAGAATTTCACGGGCGGCGTCTTCGTCATTGAATATCAGCGCAGCGGAACTGTTGCGCCCGATGACATTGGCCAGCACGGCCATATCCTCGACCATGTTGGCGCGGATCTTGACGACGTCGACGGCAATAAAGGCAGCCGATGCCAACAGCAACACCACGGCACTGGTCAACATCATCATGGATGTCAGCTTTGCCCGAATCGAGAGATCACGATATGTCGTCATATTCATGCTCACGGCTGTACGTCACAACTTTTGCGTCCATGCTGGTCACAGGTTATTACTCAGCTACTCAGGGGGTTATCGGCAAGCCATTGAAATATATTAAAGATTCATCAATCGCCCGGTTGCGGACGAGTACCGTCTCCGGATCTCTATCAGTATCAATCAATTAGAGAGCACCGGGCATCTCACCGTGCGCGAGACCGGGCACCCTGCAAATCATGCCCGAAGTCCCTCCGAGGCAGCTTACCGAGGATGTGCCCGGGCCCGGGACTCGTGCATGGCCGGATTGCCGCGCGCGGCTTCATCCCGCACGGCGATGCTTCCGCAATAACCGGTCTCGTTAATCAATCAGGGTGATGGGCGGCAGAGTGTGTGTCCGGCGTCGCCGGGAACGCCCGCGCGCAGGCCGGAATCAGCCGGTATCGGGCAACAGCCGCTCCATCAGGTAACCGAGGCAGTCCTGGCGGATGACACGTTCGTCCAGTGTGAACATGGACGGCATGAAGGGGCGCGCCGAGGTGAGTACGCCGTCCTCGACACTGAAATAGCTTGCGAATACATCCTGGTCGTTGTCATCACGCACATCCAGCACCCCCGGCACACCGTCACGCAGCCAGCCGAGGCGGAAGCCGGCCGGCAGTTCGCGAAAATTGAGGTGATCGATATTGTTCAACAGGCGCAGATCGACATCGGTTTCGCCAAAGCCGAAACTCATCGACTCGGGCACCTTGACGATGGCAACGGTATGAAACAGGTCGACATCGTGTGACGGCACCGGGTAATGCGGTAATTCGTGCATGTGCAGGCAGGCGTCGATGTAATCACGTGCGTGCTCCATGCCATACTCGTGCTCGGGTTTGCCGCATTCGATCGTCACTGCCGGACAGACGGACGACATGGCCATGGACTGCACGCCCAGCGGGCGAATGAAATAGACCACGGTGCGGCTGAATAACGCGGCCAGGTGCAGAAACTGGTTGTCGACGCGGTTGATGCAGGCGTAGTGCGGGTTGATGCCGGTGTTGTTGTGGATGTCGATGCTGGCGAAGGCCTTGCGTGCGCGCATGCTGTCCACCACCTGCTGCATCATCGACGCTTCCGGCCTGTCGGTATTCGGGGTGCCCGGCCACACCCGGTTGTAATCCGCCTGCCCGTCCAGCATGCGCAGCCCGTGCCTGGCGGCCGTGACATTGCCGAAAAAAATTGACAGGGCGCGCGGCAACTCGCGGTCCCGGTATTGCCTGAGGAGGGCCTGCACGGCATAGAAACCGGTGCCTTCATTGCCGTGTGCCAGCACGGTCACGAACAGTGGCTCGGGCTGCCGACCGGGCAGGTGCACCAGTGTCGGGCCGCCGAACAGGTCGGCCAGCTCCGCCAGCGGCGTGTCCAGCCAGGCGTCCGGCAACGTTTCGACTTCATTCAGCATACTAATCTGCTGCTATCTTTCACTAAAATGCCCTTATTAATATTCTTATTACTTTAAAATACGCTAAATCTCACGAACGTGTTCGAATACGGTGTCTGCGAAGCCATGTGGACTGAAGCGGGTCCAGCGGCCTTTAGTGCGCTTCTGCTGGCGCGATACGCCAGCACCTGGATGCTGCTATCATCCACTTAATTACGATAAAATTCGATAAATCACTTGAAAATGACGCGATATTCTCAATCCAGTCGCCACTCATGCACCGGCCACCCCTGCTCCTGTTGCTCGCGGTAGGCAGCAGTGAGTCCGGCCATGTCTTTTCCGTGGCGTGCCGTCCAGCTACGTTGCCAGGCCGCGCCGGTCTGGCCACTTTGCACTCGCGCCTCGATGATCTGCAGGTAGCGGTCGATGTCGTCCTGATCGATCTCCAGCCGGGCCAGCCCGGCACGCGCCAGCGGCAGCAACTCGTCCAGCAGCAGGGTGCGCACGGTGCTGCGCCGGCCTGCCAGCCAGGTGACATGCGTGTCCAGGCCACGGTGCGCCGCATTGTAGAAATTGTCGCGCGCCGCGGCAAACGGCAGTTGCTGTTCGGGCGGGATGTCCTGCGTCATCAGCACTTGCAGCAGACCGAAATAAAACGCGGCATTGGCAATCATGTCCACCACGGTCGGACCGGCCGGGACCACGCGATGCTCGATGCGCAGGTGCGGGATGCCGTCGTAGTCAAAACCGATCAGTGGCCGGTTCCAGCGCCAGATAGTGCCGTTGTGCAGACGCACGTGCGCCATCTGCTCCAGGCCCTCGTGGTAGCGCATCGGCAGCAACACCGGGTAATGCTGCTCATTCTCGGTAAAACATTCCATGACGGACTCGCGCACATAGCCGGAACCGAAAGTCACGCGCTGCAACGGCCCGTGACTGGCGCCCGCGAGACCGCCGACCGCCACCGATTGCTCGAACAACGGGATGCGCGTTTCGTCCCACAGGTCATGGCCGAACAGGTAGGGCGAGTTTGCCGACAGCGCAACCATTGGCGCAGATGCGATGATCGAAGCATTGTAGGCGCGCATCGCGCGTTCCGGGCGTATCTTCAGATGCAGTTGAAAAGACGTCGTTGCCGCCTCCAGCATGACGCTCTGCTGGTCCGTTCTCAAATGTTCCACGCCGTTGATGTCCAGTTCCAGCGGGCGCCCCTCGCGCAACCGCAATACCTGCTCATTCAGTGCGCGATAACGTTTCAGGTCGGACATATTTTCGGGGCAGAGCTCTTCCTCGCGCACCGTCGGCAGGATGCCGATCATCATCAGGTGGGTATCGAGGTCTTCCGCGACTTTTGCACACTGCCGCCAGGTTGCACCGAGACTGGCCTCGAAGCGGCTGAACGCGGAACCCCACAGATGCTGCGGGTGGTCATTCAACTCGACGTTGAAACGCGCAAGCTCGGGCACCACCATGGCATTGTCGAGCTTCTTCAGAAACACGTCGTTGACCGGCGCCGGGTTGGAGGCATCGTCCACCAGCCACGCTTCCAGTTCGTAACCGCCCATTCGGTCGCGCGCCGAAAATGCGCCGTCCCGAAACCATTCTTCCAGCAGGCGGGTCTCGGCACTCAGGCGTGCGGCAAACGCCTCGAAGTCTTCGGGTGTGAACCGGGTCGCTTCTATTTCCTGTCCCATGACTGTTTGTCGACGTACGGATTGATTACTGCAGGTTGATCACTGCGTCGTTGACCGCGGCCAGTCGCTCCGGCGTGCCGATATCGAACCAGCGCCCGCTGTAAAACTCGCCACTGACCTGCTCCCGCTCCATTGCCGCCCGCAACAACGGCCCCAGCGGAAATGCGCCGGCCTGGCAACCGTCGAACAGTTCAGGACGGTAGACACCGATGCCGCTGAAGGTGAGCATCGCTGGCCCGCGTGGCGAAAGGCGCCCGTTGGAGAGCGAAAAGTCACCGTCCGGATGGTGGTCGGGATTGTCGACCATCACCAGGTGCGCCACGCCATTCGGCGCTGCCGGCAGTCCGTCAAACGGAAAGTCCGTCCAGATATCGGCATTCACCACCAGGAACGGCTGCTCGCCCAGTAGCGGCAGGGCGTTGAATATTCCCCCGCCGGTCTCCAGCGCGGCACCGGTCTCGGGCGAATAGCGTATCGATACGCCGTAGGCGTCCCCGTCACCCAGCGCCTTGACGATCTGCTCGCCGAGATGCGCATGGTTGATGACCAGCTCGGTAATGCCGGCCTGCGCCAGCGCGTGCACATGATGTTCAATCAGCATCTGCCCACCGATGCGCAGCAACGCCTTGGGCGTGTCGTCGGTCAACGGGCGCATGCGCTCGCCACGCCCGGCTGCAAGGATCATCGCCTTCATGCCTCAAGCCAGCCCTGCATATGCCTGGCTACCAGCCCGGCCAGCATGCTGATATGCGTTTCATCATCGTTCAGGCAGGGGATATAGTCGTACTGCTTGCCACCGGCCTCCATGAATACATCACGGTTCTCCATGGCGACCTCTTCCAGAGTCTCCAGGCAGTCTGCGCTGAAGCCGGGACAGACCACCTGCACGCTGTTCACGCCCTCGCCGGGCAGCGCCGCCAGCGTGTGGTCAGTGTACGGCTTGAGCCATGCCTTCGGCCCGAGCCGCGACTGGAAACTGAACTGCCACTGCGCCGGCGACAGGCCCAGTTCCTGCGCCAGCTGCATGGCCGTTACTTCACACTGGCACGGATAGGGATCACCGGCATCGGCATACTCCTGCGGAATACCGTGGAACGACATCAGCAGGCGGTCAGGCGTGCCGTGCGCGGACTGGTAGCGGCGCACGCTGTCGGCCAGTGCACGGATATACAGATCATCATCAAAATAATCATTCACGAAGCGCAGCTCCGGCACGGCGCGCCAGTGACGCATCTCTTTATAGACAGCATCGAATACAGCCGCGGTCGAAGTGGCCGAGTATTGCGGGTACAACGGCAGCACGAGGATCCTGCGACAACCCGCCTCGCGCAGCTCGTCCAGGCCGGCGGCAATCGATGGCTTGCCGTAGCACATGGCCAGTGCCGACGTGACCTGGCCTGCATACTGCTGTTCAATCACCGCCTGCAGGGCCGCATGCTGTTTCCGCGAAATTACCAGCAGCGGCGAACCTTCATCCGTCCAGACCTTTGCATAGGCCCGCGCGGAACGGCGCGGCCGGGTGTTCAGGATGACAAGGTTGAGCACCAGCCACCAGGCCGGCCGTGGAATCTCCACCACGCGCGGGTCCCACAGAAACTGTTTCAGATACCGCCGCACATCGCGCGGCGACGGTGAATCGGGCGTACCGAGGTTGGCCAGTAAAACGCCGATGCTGTTTTCACTCACGGTTTCAGTCTCCTGCATTGTCGGGCATGCATTCATTATTCCACGCAGGCTGCCAGCGCCTGACCGAGCGCCTGTTCACTGACCGGCACAGGCAACACGGCATGCAAGGGGAACAACGCGGCCAGCTTGTCGACATACTGCAGTTCGCGCCGTTCGACCATGACTATGATACGGGTATTACGCGAGTATTTCTGCAGGCTGTAGAGGAACACATCCAGGTTGCTGACATTGACGCCCGCGTAATTATTGCCATAACCGTACATGAACTCTGCCACCACGATCGCCGGGACCTGCTTCTTCAGGGCGCTGATCGCCTTGCGCATCGAGCCAAACTTCAGCTCCTCGATGCCAAGACGCCGGTACAACGCGGAAAAATCCCGGTGCGCGGGCGATTCGATGATGGAGAACAGGACGGGTGGAGGCATTTATGCATTATAAGACATTGCGCCCATACGCGTGCCTTTGCAAAGGCTATTCGCGAGCAAGCACGTTCCTGTGAAAATAACCGCTTGCGTAGGAGCGCCTTGCAGGCGCGAACGAAAACGACAAAGGATCGCGCCTGAAAGGCCTCCACTTTGTCATTCCCGCGCACGACTGCATCGCCTCAAGTTACGGAAACACTGTCACCGCATCCCCGTCATGCCACCGCGGGTATTTTTGCATGACGCTGTTGAACAGGTCCGACTCGAGCAATTGTGCCAGCCAGGACTGCAGGTGCGGATAAGGCGCGGCATCGAACCAGTCCTTGTCGACAAACGCGAACTGGCGCACGAACGGAAAAATCCCCACGTCGGCGACGGTCAACCGCTCCCCCGCGAGGTAACGGGATTTCGCCAGCCGCGCTTCCAGCCTGTCCAGAAATCGCTCACCCTGCGCACGGTAGTATTCGGCCGGGTGTTGCGGGTAGCGCTCGGCATACTTGTAGTGATCGAGGTCCGCCTTGAAGCTGTCGTCGTTTTCATCCAGCAACGACCCGATTTCGGCCTGCAGTTCCGCAGTCGCCGGCGACCAGCCGTCCGGGTCGGACTGCGCCAGCGCCCAGTCCATGATGTCGAGGCTCTCGTCGATCACGCGGCCATCGGGCAACACCAGCACCGGTACGGTCCCCTTGGGGGAACATGCCAGCATTGAAGACGGCATTTCGCGCAAGATGACCTCGCGCAGCTCGACAGAAATGCCGCTGTAGCGAAGGGCCATACGCGCACGCATGGCATAGGGGCAGCGCCGGAATGAATAGAGAACGGGGCGTCCGGGACCCGCGCGGCCGGGCATTACTGGCCCGGGAACCCGCCCGGCCACAAGCGAAAACCGAGATACAAAAAACCTGCGGCCAGTACACAACAGGCCAGCGTCGTCACCAGCAGGCTGACACGAATGCCCTGTTTCGACAGGCTGTGAATGCCGATTCCTGCGCCGATCGCCGTCAGGAAGAAACCGAACTCGTTGACGATCATCAGCGTGAGCAACGGCAGCGCATATTCATCGGCCGGTCGCAATGCACCGCCCCCCAGCAGGGTGACGGCCACCAGCAGACCGAGACTCATTGCGATCCAGGGGAAGGCTTGTGTTTTCATGCGCGGTTGAGGCTTCCCTTCAGTGATTCAAGCTGACGGTCATGATACCCGCCCAGCAGCAGCAACGACAGCAGCGCGCCGAGCAATGCAAAGCCCATGTCCGCCTGCGTGTCCCAAATATAGCCCTGCGTACCGAGGAAGGCCTCGGCCGCCTCGGCCGCCAGCACCGCCGTCAGCCATTCGATCAGTTCATACAGGGCGCTGAAGGCCAGGCAGAAACACACCACGAAAAAATTCAGCCAGACGCGGCCGTTCACCACCGATTTCCTGATGAGTATTTCCCGTGCAAGGATGGCCGGCACAAAACCCTGCGCGAAATGCCCGACCTTGTCGTAGTTGTTGCGCTCATGGTCCAGCACCTCGCGCAGCCAGTCGAACAACGGCACCTCCGAGTAGGTGTAATGCCCGCCGACCATAAGAATAATGCAATGCACCAGCACCAGCACATAGGCCAGCGTGGTCAGCGGGAACACGCGCCGGGTTGCGGCCAGCACCAGCAGCCCGATAATTGCCGGCAAAACCTCGAGAAACCAGATAAAGGTGTCCTGTGGATCGATTGCCGACCAGGCGAACACGGCGGCAAAGATCGCGACCCAGGCATAACTCATAACATGACATCCACGATTGAAAAAGACAGCCTGCATCCAGGCAGGATTGCAATCATCTGCCAGCCGGCGGCAGGGATTATGCGGGTATCATCAATGATGATGCCTACTCCTGCCTGGCCAGCAGGTCCGCCCGGTCAAATCCCCTGGCGAAAGCATCGCGAAACGCCTGCGCATCACGGCTGCCGGATATGTGCGCGAACGGGGGTTTTAATACAGCCGGGTATTCCGGCTGGGTACTGAAATCTTCCATGCTGAATTCCAGCATGATGTAGACACTCAACAGCAATGCACTTGCCGCGATAAACGCGATGGCCGTGATATGCTGCAGGTTGGTCGCGAATGACAGGTTGAACCGAAACAGCGTGCCCAGCACGATCAGCACGATCAACCACAGCGTTATCTCACCCAGCAGCATGCTGTTCGCCGCATATTCAACATAACTTTCCACCGGGAAAAGGATTGAAAGGCAGGCCGCCACCAGCGCGGTAAAACCCAGCTGTGCGGTAAAATTCGGCTGGTGTCGCAGTAAACGGCCGGCCAGCGCCCAGGCACTGGCCCAGAACAGGATAACCAGTGCAAGCCCCAGTGAAGCCGAAATCATTTCCTTCCACTCGAACTCGGTGTACGACTCCTGGTATTGCGCAATCACCGCCACTGCACAGGCGAGGGTTACCATCAACAATGCAAACAACGGGCGTGACCGGCCATGCCCGAACCAGGACGACAGCAGCAACCGGTGTGTCGGCCCGACTTCATGATCACTGCCGTAGACGCGCAACTGGGTCCGGCCGACAGTTATCCTGTCGCCCGAGCTGATATCGGCCCCCTCATTGCCGATGACGCTGCCATTCACCATGGCCGGGTTGGTTTCCTGCACGACCCTGACCTTCCACCCTCCCGGCGTGCGAAAAAACGCGATTTGCTCCGGGTCGACGCAGGGATCAGCTATCACGACGTCGTTGCCGAAGCTCCGGCCGACGGTCAGCGTGTCGCCATGGCTCCGGACGAGCTCCGCCATGCGACCGAACCTGTCACCGACCTGGACTATCAGTTGGTCCATGCAATTGACCCCGTGAATTTTTCCAGCAGGCCGAGGGCATTCTCCCTGCTTATTCCCGCCGCACCGAGACGGATGATCACGCCACGGTCATTGTTCCCGACCGAGGCCATCAACAGCAAGGCATCGTACAAGCCGGCGTAATCGCGGTAGGCCCGGGTGCATGCCGACATGCGCCACGGGCGCCCGTCGAGAGCAACGAAATCTGTATGGCAGGTGTAGTTGGTCGAGTCTTCCTCCTTGTTCGAGTTACCCGGCGATTTGTGCGTGTAGCGAGACTCCATCAGGCCGTAAAAGCGGAAGCGGTTCATGGCGTCCGTCGACATCCATTCATAATCGTAGGAAAAGGATCCGGTACTGAGGCTGTCATCCAGGTAGATCTCATCCTGTGACTGGCAGTGCTGGTGCACGCCTTCGTAGAGAATGTCCTCGTCATCTACCGTATGCCCCCAGCACTTGAGCGAGTCGTCCAGTTTTGACGGCAGCATGACTTCGGCCAGCGCATCCGTACCCCATTCTTTCTCCAGCAGCGGGCCATAGAAGGCATCCTGCTCCGCCAGCAACGCTTCCCGGATCTGTGCCTGGTAGCCGTCGTCCCGCCCACCGCTATGGATATCATCCAGCAAGGCTTGCAGGTAGGCGGCAGGCACGAGGAAGCTCAACTGTTCGCCCCCCTTGGAGACATTGATGCCGATGACCTGTCCGTCGCTGTCAAGCGCCGGGCCGCCACTCATGCCGGGATTCAGCGAACCCGAAAACAGGATCTTCCGGTAACGGGATGTCTTGATCAGGCCATTGTAGTTGCCCTCGATGATGGTCATACCGAGGTCCTGCGGGTTGCCCATCGAGTATATCCGGTCGCCCTTGTCGAGCTGCCCGGTATCCAGCTCCAGGTGACCGGCGCTTACCCGGTCGGCCCTGACGATGGCAAGGTCGTGAATGACATCGAAACCGGCCAGCTTGAGCGTCCCGCTGCTGCCGTCATGCGCGACATATTCAAGGCGGTATTTTTCAGGCTCGTGAACGTATGAGGCAACAACATGAAAATTGGTCGCCAGGTGGCCCTCATCACTGACCTGGAACCCGGAACCGATGCTGGACTTGTCACCCGACCCCTTGTCGATCACGCGCACCTGGTAGACAAGCTGCCGGGAATCGCCGAACAGCCTGCTGGCCATGTCCTCGGCGCGTGCCGCTGTCGCCAGTGCAAGCACCAGTATCAGCGACACTATCCCGCAACGTCTTTTATTCATTTATCTTCCCCGTGCGGAACAGCAGTCCTGTTTTACCCATTCAGGACCGTCCGGCAGGCTGACGGCCCGTTTACATCTTTCTGGAATAAATACACAACATGATTGATATATACAAACTACCCCGCCCTCCTCCAGACGGCCCGGCCGGGCTATTATGCATTACTTACGTCATCAGCTTTTTGCGCCGAATTCATTAATGTTCAATGTAAACCCCTGGTCATCGGTTGCTACCAGGCCGACATCCTGTACGTACCTGTAGGTTACGTTATCCAGGTTTACTTCCTGGTCGATAACATTCACGATATAGCCGCTTTCGCCCAGGTCAAGAATCGTAATGCGTCTCTCGGGCCTGCGTATAAACATCGTTGACTTCTGGTCATATATAAACACAAATCCCTCGACACGGCATACGACACCTTCCACTGCCCGCACCTCTCCCAGGAAGTGACGCCGGGCAGAATTATCGAAGAGCGCCCTGTAAATGACATGCACCTTGTTACCGGTTTCAATAATCATTGCCCACTCTCCATGGTGATTTGCATATAAAAGACTGAAGCTGAATAACCGCAATAATATGACAGTACTGACTATCAGTCAGCACACGTCGCGTGGCCCGTTCCGACTCCGGTCCATCCTTTTTTATCTCCGGACTCGAGCCGCTCAAAGAAGACCGAGCAGTGCCCTGGCAACAGCCTCGGAAGAAGCCGGGTTTTGTCCCGTGATCAGCTTGCCGTCACCCAGTACATGGGGCTGCCAATCGTCAGCCTTTGAATATTCCCCACCCCTGGCAACAAGTTCATCTTCCAGCAGGAGCGGCACTACTTCAGTTAACTGCACCGCGGCCTCCTCGGAGTTGCTGAAGCCGGTAACCTTCTTCCCTTTGACCAGGTAATCTCCGCCGGGGGCCCTGACGTTGAGCAAAACGGCAGGTGCATGGCAAACCGCCGCAACAGGCTTATCCGCGGCCACAAAAGCCTCGATCATTGCAATCGAATGCGGATCATTCGCCAGGTCCCAGAGCGGACCATGGCCGCCGGGATACATCACGGCATCGAAATCTGCGGCCACCATGTCCGAGAGCCTGCGCGTGTTGGCAAGCGCTGCCTGTGCTTCAGCATCGCCCCTGAAACGTTCCGTTGCAGCAGTCTGAAAATCCGGCTCCTCACTTTTGGGGTCAACCGGCGGCTGCCCTCCACTCGGTGAGGCCAGAGTGATCTTCGCGCCAGTGTCCAGCAAGGTGTAATAGGGAGCTGCAAATTCCTCCAGCCAGAACCCGGTCTTGAGACCTGTGTTTCCAAGCTGATCGTGAGATGTAAGAACAATAAGAATATTCAATGTGTTTCCTCGTGTTCCGTATTTGCTGTTATATCTTTTGAGAAAAATGTCTCGAATAACCTGACGGTTTTACACAGAGCGTAGTGAAACGAAGCGGCGTGTAAATCCGTTCAGTGTTGATGCGCATGTATGATCGATATTCAAATAATTACCGGTATTTCGCACGCCAATTGAGGCGGTGTTTTGAAGGGTTAGATATCCATCCCTTCCACAATTTCATTGCTGGTCGGCGTACAGCATAATTCGTTTATATTTAAACCTCTCTGTACGCTGGTCAAAATAGACATTCAAATGGCTACGATTTGCCGAAAAAACAAGATTACCCCTGGTCTTAAGTAATCTATGCCATTTACTCTGAATATCCACCGTCTTGTTATAGCTTTGGCCATCAGCCGTTTTCCAAATAACACTTGCTTGTTTCGGGATGGGAAGCGCCATTGTGTAATGCCTTCCCTCGTTTACAACGAACCGGCCATCCGGCCGCATTGGAAAATGATACTCACCGTAGGTTAGCTGAAAGTCTTGAAGGTCTTCTTCGCCGTTATTTTCGATCAATATAGCATGATTGGCCCGAGTATTGCCTGAGACACAAGCAGTCAAAAAAGAAGACCCCGGCATCACTAAAACCATGGTAATAACCGCTTTAAATATTATCTTCGTCTTTTTCATAATTTCAGCGCTACTGCAGAAATAAACGCGATGAATAGAATATAAATTATCCGCCTCCTGGTATTTATTATTACCTGGACCCGCGGCTCCATTTTTTCACATAACGTTCGTGTTGTGGAGCTTGCGCGTTATTTGCGCCTGTCTCTGGTGAACGATTTGTTATCCCTGTATCCGGCTATTCGAAAAAACTTACATATCCTGTTTCCAGAGAATATTCCGAGCCGATAATTTTAAGCTTGCCTTGTTGTACCAGGTTTTCGAGCACCTGTGATCCGTGCATCAAATGGCTTGTGGCTGCAAGAATATTGGCGTGAATAGATGATTCTAATAATTTGTCAGGATCATTCCTAAGATCAGTTTCGAACAATGGCTCTACAGTTGGTCGAATACGATTGACGATTGAAAGAACGTTGGATGATTTTTCTTCCGATGGTCTTTCCAGTTCGTCAATAGTTGCCTTGACAGCGCCACACATTGAATGGCCAAGTACAACCACTAATTGGGTGCCAAATAGCTCCGCCGCAAACTCGACACTACCTACCCGGGAAGGTGCGACAATATTGCCAGCAACCCTAATTACAAACAGGTCTCCTAATCCCTGATCAAATATTATTTCGGCAGGTACTCGAGAATCAGAGCAACCGGGGATAATCGCAAATGGTGCCTGGTTTCCCACAAAATCTGCTCTTTGAATTTATTTTACGATAGTATCGATGCTGCGCACTCCAGACACAAAGCGCTGATTACCTTCTTTTAATCTTATGATTGCTTCATTTGCCGTAACCATTTTAACTATACCCTTGATATGGATAAAAACGACCAAGCTGTGCGGTGCAAACGAAGCGCAGCGTAGTTTGCATCCGAACGAGCGCCTTGTTAGGCCTGCTCACGCTCGAACCGGATATCCACTTCTCGTTCAACATACTGCCACTCTGGTATAGCACGCAACGCAGCAAGCAGATTGTTGAACGTCACCTCATCAGATGGCGCGTACTCGAACCAGGTGATGAAATCGAACGGTTCGTTCTCCGAGAGATCCCGGCAGTGATGGAGCCTTCTCGCCAATGTGGGAAAATGGTCCAGTCCGATCTTGGTGTGATGAGATTGCTCCTTGAAAATGCTCAGGCGTTCTTCTTGTGTGAGCGCCCACCAGGCCTCGTTCTTGCGAATCGGGATCAGCGCCGCGCACGTTGCCTCCGGGCGCCCGAGATCGAGCAGCTCGGCGACAATTTGGCGCCTTTCTTCGCGATCGACATACCGCTCATTGCTGGTGATTCCTCGAAGAACCCAGGCCGCCCGTGGTTCGGACGGAATCTCCGAACCAGCAACGATTGCTAGCCTTTTCGCCGCAGGCAGTGCCTGCCCCACTATCACTTCCGTATTTACGACACGCCATACGCCTGTGTCGCCACCTATGAATGAAAACGTTCTCGTAGACATATGATTTTCCCTCGGTTAGGCCTAACGTTTGAGCCCAGCGGCGAAGCCGCCCGACTGAGTCGATTTGTTAGGGGTAGATCCCCTTGGTAATTTCTTTTGCATCTCTGTTAATAACTCCGTCAGAACCTTTCTCTAAATCAGCTCTAATAATTTCAATTACTTTCATAGTCTGCTGAAATTCACCAGGTTGCATTTTTGTCGATAAGTAACCACCACTACCGACAATATCTAGAGCAACACCCAAGTACGCTCCGTCACTGTCAGATACTGGTATTAGAACCGCTTTACTCTCGATTCTTTTAACATGGAATAAGTAGCCCTTTGATATAGATTCAAATGCGTCAATCTCATCCGCCTTTAAACTCTTAACTAATGCATTCTTTACAACGGAATCCGCAACGTCAGGCTTTATTCGGTAGATAAGGCCACTGTCTGGATTGGATCGCTCATCGTGATAATTAATAGTGCAAGCGGTTGCCAGAAGCGCCAATACTATTAGTATCCATCTCATATGCAGACCTTTACCTCTAACGTTTAAACTCAGCCGCGCCGCTTTTTTGGCGTCGGCTGGAGTGCCTTTTTAGCCAGCCACTTCACTGCGGTTCTGGCATCTTTTCACTGAGGTCCCGGAAATATGCTTCCGGAACCCTGACACCTAACAAGCGAGCCTGCTTTAGTTTATTCCAGGCTTCCGTGTAGTTGCTTTCGCGGTGTAGTGATTGTGACCAGCGCAACAATGCGTTCGCGTACTTTGGATCAAGAGCTGTACTTTCCTGAAACCTTTCATTGGCAATTTTGAAGTTACCCGAAAAGGAGTACGCAACACCTGCATCAGAGAGCAGCGCAACTTTCTGGTAGTTATCATCACATAGTTTCCGGGCTGTCTCGAAGTACTGGACGGCCTCACCAAATCTATCTGTTTGAACCATTACTCGAGCAAAGCCCCAATACGGCTGATAGTTGTTTGGATCCAACAACCAAGACTGGTTGTAACGCCTCATTGCATAATCCAGGTTTAGTTCTCTCAAGAACCGATCGCCTTCCGCGTACCAGGCTTTGCTTGCGGCCTCTCGGCTTCCGCCAAATCCAGCAGAAGCCTGATTGATAAAGTCCTCGTCGGCCTTTAGCAGCGCCTCCGGTCGGGGCGTGGCCGGTTGACCGTACATTGGTACGTTGTCGATCCGTGGCCCAGTTGTGCTTGTAGCGCAACCCGCCATTACTATCGTGAGCAAAATGAGTGCAATCCGTTTCTGCGTTGACATTTGGCTTCCTGATTCAGGCGTCTCTTGGCTGGCTAACTACTATTAGATGACATTGGCACATTTGCCAATAATTGGTAGATCTATATATCTAATTTCTATATGTATAAATATAGTAGGCATATCTATAAATTAGAACCTGAATTCTTCATCAAGAATACGCGCTTCAAGGCCCAATTCCAGCACTTTTCCGAAGGAAAGGTGCCACGCCTTCCTGTCCGGGTTCCAGTAGCCGCCGGCCTGTTTTACCAGTTGGCGCAACTCGCTTTCGCCGTAGCCAATCCGGAAATAAACCCGCTGCTCCGGCGTAACAGGGTATTCGGTAACCAGTCTTTCTCCTCGATGATGAGTTCGATGGTCTTGTAACGTTTGCGTCGTGATTTGTCATATCGATAGCGAACACATACCAGCTGCTCCCCGTATTCACGCGTGAGCGCCAGGTGCCGTTCACGCCCGGCTTTAAGGTTGCCCTGATCTCCATTTACGTCCTGACTATCCGCATTTGTGCAAGCACCTCGTTATCAATGAATTTACACAGTGGCGCAAGGTCGGTATGCCGGTCTGCCATGTCGGAAATATACGCCAGCGTGCGCGGGATATCGTTCATATAGCCCGGTTTGCCGTCGCGGTGATTGAGGCGCGCGAAGATACCGGCGGCCTTGAGGTGGCGCTGCACGCCCATCAGGTCGAACCAGCGCATGAACAACGCGGGATCATCGTGCCGTTCGTGCAGGATGCCGCTCTGCAGCGCCAGCTGCTGGTAACCCAGCGCCCACTCCTCTACTCGCGTTCGCGGCCACACGATATAGCAGTCGCGCAGCAGCGATACCAGGTCATAGGTCACCGGTCCGAGCACGGCATCCTGGAAGTCGAGGATACCGGGGTTATTGCGCTTTGTGACCATCAGGTTGCGCGAGTGGTAATCGCGGTGCACGCAGACACGCGGTTGTGCCAGCGCATTATCGGCCAGCAGCGAAAAGGTGCTGTCGAGCAGGGTGTCCAGCGTGTTACCCGGTTTGATACCGAGGTGTTTGCGAACCAGCCACTCACGGAACAATTCCATCTCATCCAGCAGCAGCTGCCGGTCATAGGCCGGCAGCTCACTGGTTGCGCAGGCCTGGATAGTCACCAGCGCACCGAGTGCATCACCATACAGGCGCTCACAGGTATCTTCCGTCAACACATCGAGGTAGGGCTCGCTGCCGAGATCGGACAACAGCAGGTAACCCTGCGCGAGGTCCGCGTCGATCACCTCGGGGACATTCAGGCCTGCATCGAAGAACAGCCGGGAGACGGTAATGAAGGGGCGCGAATCCTCGCGCTCCGGCGGCGCATCCATGACGATAAAGTTCTCGCCGTTATGCACCACGCGAAAATAACGCCGGAAACTGGCGTCACTGGAGGCCGGGTTAATGGTGTAATCGCGGAATTCGAGTTCGGATTCCAGCCAGCGTTTCAGGGATTCGAGACGTTCGGGCAATGTGGTTGTCCGTTTTTATGGAGGGTCGTTGGTATGCGGAAATATTACTCTGGTTTCCTGGTATGTGCCACGCGCTTTCTGCCATGTGTATATTCGCGCCTGCAAGGCGCTCCTACAGAGGTTTATCAGGTATCGCAGGAGCGCCTTGCAGGCGCGAAAAGATCGATGCGCCTGTTGAAACCTGGATTTTATGGATTACCACCATTGATATCCCCTCTCCCTGACCCTCTCCCGAAGGGAGAGGGGATAGTTCCTCTTTGTGCCCTCTGGGGCGAATTTTGATTTTCTTCGCGCCTTTGCGCCTCTGCGTGAGACATTATTCGCAGGCAAGCCCGCTCCTTCCCCGCTCTCCCGCACGAAAGAAATATTTCCTCTGTGCCCTCTGTGGCAGGTTTTGTTTTCCTTCGCGCCTTCGCGCCTCTGCGTGAGACATTATTCGCAGGCAAGCCCGCTCCTTCCCCGCTCTCCCGCATGAATGGAATATTTCCTCTCTGTGCGCTCTGTGGCAGGTTTTGTTTTTACTTCGCGCCTTTGCGCCTTTGCGCGAGACATTTTTTTGCGGACACCATGCGCCTACAGTTCCTCTTCCGCCCGCGGAAACCTGGCGCGCACGCGCGCGCAGACCCACTCCCGCATGTCATCGGCAATCATGTAAAAGCACGGGATGGATATCAGGATGATGACGGTTGCGAACAGCAGGCCGAAACCGAGACTCACGGCCATCGGTGAAAGAAACGCGGTCTGCCCGGTGGCGAAGAAAATCAGCGGCGATATACCGAGAAAGGTGGTGATGCTGGTCAGCAGGATCGGCCGAATACGTACCCGGCCGGCCTCCAGCATGGCGCCGATACGGTCCATGCCCTCGCCGCGCATGCGCTTGGCGAAGCTTACCAGGATGAGCGAATCGTTGACGACGATGCCGGTCAGCGCCAGGAAGCCGATAGCCGACAGGAACTGCAAGTTATAGCCGAACAGCATGTGCCCGAACACCACGCCGATGATGCCAAAGGGAATGGCGAACATCACCACCAGCGGATCGAGCAGCGAACGGAACAGCGCGGCCAGGATAAAGAAAATCAGCGCGGCCGAAATAAGCAGCGCATCCTTCATGCCGCTGAACGACTCGGACGCATCCTTCTTCTCGCCGAGAAACAACAATGAGTACCCGGGCAGTTCCTGCTCTATCCCGACAAATTGCCGGCGAATCAGTTCGGTCACTTCCAGCGGCGTAGTCACCTGGTCGTCGACTTCCGCGGTAACGACACCCAGCCGCTGCGTGTCGCGCCGGTTAATGGTGTTCATGCCGCGCCCGGTCGTGATGGTCGCGACATCACCGAGATAGACCAGCCGGCCGTCGCCCATCACCAGCGGCAGGCGCTCCAGGTCACTGGTCTCGCGTATCGATTCGGGATAGATCACGCGCACCGGTATGCGCTTGTTGCCGCGCGTCACGTGTACCGCCTCCACCCCCAGGAAGCCGGTGCGCACGGCATTTGCCAGGTCACGCTGTTGCAGTCCGAGCTCCTTCCCGCGCGCGTTCAGGGAATACTGGTACTCCAGCTTGCCGGTCTCCAGGTTCTGCCGTACATCGTGCACGCCCGGCAGGCGCTGCAGGTAACTTACGATATCGTTGGCCTTTACACGCAGGATATTCACGTCCTTTCCGCTGACACCGACCTCGATATCGGCACCGGCCGGCCCGCCCTGCGGCCGCTGAATCGAGATGCGCCGGAGTCCGGCCACGGTCTGCAGCTTCGTGCGCAGTTCGTTGATGATGTCTTCAGTCGCGCGGGTGCGGGTGCCACTCCAGCCGAATTTCAGACTCACCAGCGGCGACACGAAGCGTTCGATAAATCCCTCCGGTTTCGCCGTCTGCAGATCGACCACCAGCTGGATGTAATGACTGCCGACCTGGAACCGGTTGAAGTCGATGAAGGACACCCCGACATTGGTCAGCAAGGTATCGATGTCCTCGTCGCCCAATGAATCCAGAATAATATTCTCCATTCGACGCGCGAGCTTGTCGGTGTCTTCCAGGCTGTACGTCTGGGGGGCCTCGGCATTGATGAAGAACTGCCCGACATCGACGTCGTCGAACAACTGGAACGGGATGCGGGTTGCCGCGAAGATCATCGTCACCGCCAGTATGCCGATACTGAACAGCGCCACGAAGTAGCGGTTCTCCAGCGACCAGCGCAACCAGCCGATGTAACGCTCCAGCAGGTGGCTCCAGTCGACGCGCCGTTCATGTGCCTGCCGATGGTTCTTGCCGGCATGCAGCAGCTCCGCGGCATGCGAGGGCAGCACGGCAAATGCCTCCCACAGGGAACCCAGCAAGGAGGCACTGACCACCACCGGGATTACGGCGATAAACGCGCCCATGATGCCGGTGATGAAAAACATCGGCATGAAGGCCGCCACGGTTGTCGTGGTGCTCGCCAGCACCGGCCACAGCACCTCCCTGGCACCGACGCGCGCGGCCTCGTGTGCCGGTTTCCCCATTTCCATATGGCGGTACATATTCTCGGTGACGATGATGGCGTCGTCGACGATCAGGCCGAGCGCAATCAGGAAAGCGAACAGCGACACCATGTTGATGGTGTAGCCGAGATAGTAAATCGCCACCACGGCCACCAGGAACGATACCGGGATACCCATGGCCGTAATCAGCGCAACACGGAAATTCAGGAACAGGTACAACGACAGCAAAACAAGCACCAGGCCGACCAGTCCGGACGACTTCACCGTGTTGAGGCGGTTTTTGACGTACTTCGAAAGATCGTTGAACAGGCCGACCTCCAGCGTGGACGGCAACTCACCGCGCAATTCATCGGCGAACAGGTAGACCGCATCCGCCACGTCGATGGTCGAGGCACTCGCGGTCTTGGTCACCGTCAGGTTGACGGACGGCCGCCCGTTGAAACGCCCGATGGTGCGCGCCTCCTCCAGGCGCAGCTCGATATTGGCGATGTCACCGAGAGTTAACTGGCCGCCCATGTCGTTGCTGCGAACGGTTATGCGCGCGATCTGCTCCGGGTTGGGCGCCACACCCTTGCCGCGCAGCAGGATATCGCCCTCTCTTGCCTTCAACGAACCACCCGGCAGGTCACGCAGGTTGCCGCGCACGGCGGCCAGCACCTGGTCAAGCGACACCGCGCGCGCCGCCAGGTCGAACGGGTTGACCTCGATCCAGATTTCCCAGTCGCGGCTGCCGGCCAGGCCGACGCTGGCCACGCCCGGAATCTGCGCCATGCGCTGCTTGATGAGGTCGGCCTGCTCGTACAGGTAGCCACGCGATACATCACCGTACAGGCTCATGCTGATCACCGGAAAGCGCGCCTTCATGCGCACCAGCTCCGGCGATTCCGCCTCGTCCGGCAGATCGGTGATCTGGTCAAGCGCAGTCTGCGCATCGCGCATGTACTGGTCGACATTGGTGCCGGACTTGAGCGAGATCATGATCGATGCCATGCCCTCGCTGCTGGTGGATGACAGCACATCGATCTCGGGCATGCCCTCGAATTCTTCCTCGATCGGAATACTGACCTGGCGCTCGACCTCTTCCGGCGAGGCGCCCTCGAACTCGACGTTGATACTGACGGCGTCCAGCTCGATCGAGGGGAACATTTCCTGCGGCATGGAACGCCAGGCGAGCACGCCCATGATCACGATAATGCCGAGCAGCAGGTTGGTGACCAGCGGGTTATTGATGGAAAAACGGATCAGCCACATGAATAAAGCTCCCTCTCCCCGTGAGAGAGGGTTGGGGTGAGAGGGTAATGATAAAATTCCTGTTTCACCTTCCCTCCTCCTGTCCTTCCCGCGAAGGGGGAAGGGGCTGAATAACTACACCACAGTAATAAACAGTTATTTTTGGTTCTGTGCTTCGGCGACCGTGCCTGTCTTTTTCATTTCGGCCACAACTTTCTGTCCATCGCTGAGCGCGGCCACATCACGCGCCACTACCCGGTCATTCGGTCTGATTCCCTGCAACACGATCTGCCAGTCATCGACACGACTGCCGAGCTGCACGGCGACCTGCTCCAGCGTGTCGCCGTTGACGCGGAATATGAACGTCCTGCCTTCCTCGAATAACACGGCGGACGCAGGTATGGCGGTCACGCCCCGCCGGGCCGTCAGCGGCAGGCGCACCTGCGCCACCTGTCCGGGACGCGCGGCATTTCCGGCCAGCCGTATGCGCAAGGCATGGGTAAAGGTCACCGGGTCCGGATCGAGCTGCAGCGCAATCACTTCACCCTCGTGCTCCTGGCCATTGACGACCACGGGCACGACCTGCCCCTGTGACAGCGACTGCACCACGTCACCGCGCACCTCGGCATACAGGTCGAGCGCCGCGGCATCCACCAGTTCGACCACGGTCTGGCTGGGCGTCACGTAGTCACCGCTTTGCACGTTGACGGCATTCACAGTGCCGTCGAACGGTGCCTGCAATTGTGTCCGTTCCAGGTTGCGCGCCGCGCGGTTGCGCGCGGCCTGCTTCAGCGCCAGGCGCGCATCCGCCGAACCGGTGCTGGCCTTGAGCTGCGCCACTTCCGACTCCAGCCTGATCAGCTGGATACGCACCTCGTCAAGGTGTGATTTGGAAACCAGCGACTCCGCGCCCAGCTGCTCAAGCCGGGCAAGATCATTTTTCTGCAGGGCGTAATTTTCCTGTGCGAGTTTCAGCAACTCGCGGTCGCGCTTGATGTTGCGTGTCTCCTGCACAAGCTGCGCCTTGGCCTCGGCCAGCGTATCGGTATAGTCACCCGCCGCCAGCGCCAGCAGCAGGTCACCCGCCCTGACCACCTGGCCAGGCTCCACGGCTTTCCGCTCCACCTGGCCCGACAATTCGAAATGCAGCGCGGCCTTGCGCGCAGGATCCAGCCGGCCGCTGACCGTTTCCGTCGGCAGCAGGTCATGCAAATCAACGCTGGTCACGAAGACACGCGTCACGGCAGCTTCCTGCAACTGCGGCTCCGGATCGGGCGCCGTCAACAGCAGCACGACGCCGGCCACCAGCAGGCCCAGCAGCAGATATACTTGAACGGGATTTCTTTTGGCTAACACACTGATTATAAAATGTTTGAAGTTGAGGCCATTCTATGCGATTTTAGCCCGCGCCCGCCAACCGGCCGGATACAACCCTGCGAGCCAGACACTTTCCGTTGATGCCCATTAGTCTCCTGATTTTGCTGATGATTCATTCACCTCACCGACAAACGGCGTGGTGACGCTCCGGCCGCCTCTCTGCCTGGCGCTGGCGGTCGCGTGGCTGCTGGCCGCACCGCCGGGTCTCGCCGACAACCAGTGGAAGTGCGAGCAGCTAGCGGATACCGGGTGGGAGTGTACCAGCAAGTCAAAACCACAGGACTCGTCTCAACTGACAGCGGGCACCCTCGAAAATTCAATGCCGGAGGACACTGAGGCGCTCGTTCCGATACCCGCCGGTAATACTGCGAGTGAAACGGTTGCCGCCAGTCCTGCATTCACAGACGCGCCGGAGACTGTCCTCCCCCTCGCAGAGGCGACAGCCGTGACTGCTACGGGCACTGGTGCTGAAACGGCACTCGCCGCCCTGCCGGTCACAGAGACGGCGGAGTCCGGCATGCCGGACATCGATGAGGTGCCCGCCGCGATAGCCGCGGATACACCAACAGGCGAACCGGTTGCCGTCAGCCCCGCATCTACAGACGTGTCGAAGACCTTCCTCCCTTCCACAGACGCGGCAGCCGGGACTGCTGCAAACACCGCCGCTGAATCCACACCCGTCGCACTGCCGGTCGCTGATACGGGGGAACCCGGCATGCCGGTTGAGGATGGTCCGGCTGCAGTGATCGGAGAAACATTACGCGAAGCCCCCCGTACCGAGCCCAGCTTGTCCGTGAACACCCCTGCGACAGACACGGAACGCTGGTCATACTGTCCGCCGGCGCCGGTGCCGGCACACCTGGTGGGCATCGATGATCCCGAGACCGTCGACCTGCGTGCCGATAATATCCAGGCAAGCAGCGACCGTGTATTCACGCTCACCGGTGATGCCGTGATCCGCTACGGCGAGCAACAACTGAAGGCCGGCAACATCATCTACAAACGGGCAAACGGCGAACTGCAGGCCACTGACGGCGTGCGCTTTGCAGGGCCGAATATCGTGATCAACGCAGACAGCGCGCACATCGATACGCAGGGCGAGCAGGGCCGGCTGGAGAACATCAGCTACACGGTGCCCGGGCAGTACACGCGCGGCAGTGCACAGGTGCTGGGGTACGACAGTTCGTCGCGGCAATACCTCGAGAAAGCGTCCTACACCAGCTGCCCGCCGGGTAACCGCGACTGGCTGCTGACGGCAAACAGGATCGAACTCGACCAGGCGAAGGGCACCGGCGTGGCACGCAATGCAAAGGTGAAATTCAAGAGCGTGCCGTTGCTGTACACGCCCTATATCAGCTTTCCGCTGGATGACCGGCGCAAATCCGGGCTGCTGTTCCCGAGAATCGGCACCACCGACGAAACCGGCCTGGATGTCAGCATTCCGTGGTACTGGAACATTTCACCGCAACGCGACCTGACGCTGACACCGCGCGTCATGAGTGACCGTGGCGTGATGCTCGGCGGGGAATTCCGTTACCTGAACCGGCGCAGTAACGGCACCGTCAAGGGCGAGTTCCTGAACAGCGACAAGGAGTTCGCCAATGAGAACCGCTACCTGGTCTCGATGAGTCACGAAGGCAACCCGGTGCCGCGACTGGCAACCCGCATCCAGGCCAGCAATGTCTCGGATACACGTTATATCGAGGACCTCGGCAGTACCCTGGTGCAAACCAGCCAGACCAGCCTGGAACGCACCGCGCAGGCCACCTGGCACGGCGACAGCTGGCAGGCCGGCGTCATGGTGCGCGACTTCCAGAATATCGATTCCACGCTGGCGTCCGCTGACCGGCCCTACAAGCAGCTGCCGCAGGTGGTGTTCAGCACCACGCCGCAGCAACGTTTCCTGGGTATACAAACCAGTGCCGTGGCGGAAGTGAACTACTTCACGCACAGCAACAATACCCTGGTAACCGGCAGCCGGCTGGATGTCATGCCGCGCTTCAGCGTACCGGTGGAACGGCCGGGCTGGTATATCGACCCTGCTGTTGCACTGCGCCACACCGCCTACCGGCTGGACAACGTGAGCGCAGGCCTGTCGTCCGACCCGACGCGCACCCTGCCGGTGGCGACACTCGACATGGGTACATTTTTCGAGCGCAACGGTAGCTGGAGCGACATACCTTATATCCAGACACTGGAACCACGCCTGTTCTACCTGTATGTCCCGCACAAGAACCAGGACAACCTGCCCATCTTCGACACTGATAACTTCGATCAGAATTTCTGGACGTTATTCCGCGAAAACCGCTTCAGTGGGACCGACCGCATGGGTGATGCCAACCAGCTGGCGGTAGCGTTGACCACGCGCATCATCAACCCCGCCAGTGGCCGGCAAATGCTGAGCGCAAGCCTCGGCTCGCTGCTGTACTTCCGCGACCGCGATGTTGTGCTGCCGGGCGAAACGGTAGCCACCGACAGCAGCTCCGACCTGATTGCCGAGATTGCCGTGGGCCTGTCGCGCCGCTGGAGTGCGCGTGGCGAGACCCACTGGGACCCGCATACCTCGCAATCGGTACGCAACAACTACCAGTTGCAATACCTCGCCGGGCCACGTCGCCTGGTCAACTTCGGTTACCGCTTCAGGGACGGCATCCAGGAACAGGCCGATATCTCTTTTCTCTGGCCGATCAGCCGCGCGTGGCACGCGGTGGGGCGCTGGTACTACGCGCTGGACAGTAATGAAACTATCGAGACACTTGCCGGTCTGGGATATGAACGTTGCTGCTGGGGCCTGCAGGTGCTGGCACGCAGTTACGTAAACAATGACAACAGGCAGCGCAATAACGCCGTGTTTATCCAGCTCGAACTGAAGGGGCTGGGCAAGCTCGGCAGCAGCGTCGATGACGCACTGGAACGTGGTATCCTTGGCTACCACCCCGCTGACTGATTTACCGATTGAATTTCCGGACGGAAACTACGTATTAATAACGACTTCCTGATGAGTTTCTAAATGATGAAGATATTCCGCTTGCTGACAGTTTTTGCCCTGTTGCCATTTGCCGGCAATGTTTGCATGGCCGCCGAAATGCCTGCCGGCGAAGATGGTGACCGGTATGCACTGGACCACATTGTCGCCATCGTGAATGACGGCATTATCGTCTCCAGCGACCTGGAACAGGCGATCGTGAACGTCGAGAAACAACTGCAGGAAAAAGACACGCCCATTCCGCCGCGCAACGTCATGGTCAAGCAGGTACTGGAACGCCTGGTGGTGGAAAAGCTGCAATTGCAGATTGCGGAAAACAACGGTCTGAACATCGACGACAGCACACTGAATGACGAGATCGGAAACCTGGCGCGTGAAAACGGCCTGGACCTCACAGGGTTCCGCCAGGTACTGGAACGTGACGGTTTCGACTACAGTGCATTTCGTGAAGACCTGCGCAAACAGCTGCTGATCCAGCAGGTACGCCGTCAAATGATCAGCAGTCGCGTCAAGGTCAACGACCAGGAAGTGGACAACCTGCTGGCCAGCCTGAAGGCCAGCGGCAAGGGCGATGTCGAGTATCACCTCGCGCATATCCTGGTTGCGATACCGGACGCCGCCAGTCCCGAACAGATCAAGGCGGCGGAAGGACGCGCGAGCAGGCTACTTGCTGCGCCTGCGCGAAGGTGCGAACTTCACCGAAACCGCTATTGCGGAATCGGACGGCCAAACGGCACTTGAAGGCGGCGACATCGGCTGGCGCAGCATCGGGCAGATGCCCAGCCTGTTTGTCGATACCGTCAAGGACATGCAGACCGGCGACATCTCTGACATTATCCGCAGTTCCGGCGGCTTTCACATCATCAAGCTGGTGGAAAAACGTGGCGACGAACGCCATATCATGCGCCAGGTTCATGTACGCCATATCCTGCTGAAACCCGATGTCATGCACGATGACGAGGAAAACCAGGTGCGTATTCGGCAACTGGAAATACGCTTGCGCGGCGGCGCTGATTTCTCCAGCCTGGCGCGCTCGAATTCACAGGACACGCTGTCGGCTGCGAAAGGCGGTGATCTTGGCTGGGTGAATCCCGGTGACACGGTGCCCGAATTCGAGGACGCCATGAACAAGCTGGCGCCGGGTGAAATCAGCGCGCCGGTAAAGACGCGCTACGGCTGGCACCTGATACAGGTCATGGAATTCCGCGAGCACGACAGCACCGAGGAATTCGAGCGCAACAAGGTGCGCAACCTGATCCGCTCGCGCAAGTACGACGAGGAACTTTTCCTGTGGCTGCGCCGCCTGCGCGACGAGGCCTATATCGAATACCGCGTCGAGGATGCCTGAACGACCCGGCTGCAGCGCCCTTGCCCGCGACACTCCCACGCATTGCCTTTACGCCCGGTGAGCCGGCCGGCATCGGCCCGGACCTGTGCGTGCAACTGGCACAACAGGGCCAGGACATCGAGCTGGTCGCCATCTGCGATCCGGACCTGCTGCAGTCACGCGCGCAACAACTCGGCCTGCCGCTGGACATACGCCTGTTCGACCCGGCGGTAAAACCCGCCGGCACGGCAGCCGCCGAGTGCTGCGTATTGCCGGTCACACTGCGCACGCCGGTCGAGTGTGGTGTCCTTAACTGCGATAATTCACGTTACGTGCTCGACACCCTGGACCGGGCGATCGAGGGCTGCCTGGCAGGCACGTTCGACGCCATGGTGACCGGGCCGGTGCACAAGGCCGTTATCAACAATGCCGGCATCCCGTTCAGCGGGCATACCGAGTACATCGCCGCCGCCACCCATACCGATCATGTCGTAATGATGCTGGCCGCCGATCAACTGCGCGTGGCGCTCGCCACCACGCATGTACCCCTGTCGCAGGTCAGCAACCTGATTACCGGTGAACTCCTGCAGCGCGTCATCCGGATACTGTACGCGGACCTTACAAGACGGTTCGGCATCGAACAGCCACGCATCAAGGTATGCGGCCTCAACCCGCATGCCGGCGAAGCCGGGCATCTCGGACGCGAGGAGATGGATGTGATGGTCCCCGCACTGGAGGCGTTACGCAGCGAAGGCCTCGACGTCGAAGGACCGCTGCCGGCCGATACCCTGTTTACCACGGCCAACATCGCGGACAGCGACGCCATCCTCGCCATGTACCACGACCAGGGCCTGCCGGTGCTGAAGCACAACAGTTTCGGCCGCGCCATCAACGTTACGCTGGGACTGCCGATCATCCGCACCTCCGTCGACCACGGCACCGCGCTCGATCTCGCCGGCAGCGGCCGCGCAGACACCGGCAGCCTGAAAGTAGCCATTAAATATGCTGTTGAGATGGCCAGGCGGGCACGATAACAGCAACCCCGGCTTTGCATGCATGCCGGTCTCCAGGTGTGTCGAGAACAGCAAATGCTGGAACATTACCGTTTCCTGCCGGATTACTGTCCTGTTGAATGTACGCTATTGCGTGTAATTTAGATCTCCATAACACACATTAATCGCTTTATGCTGTTGATTTAATTGATCCTGGATTATAGTTATGGTCAATGAATATACTTTACAAAACGAGCATACGTTCGCCCAGTAGTAGTTAGATGACAAATAAAGAAAATGAGAATCAAATTCGGTGACAGAGTGGCTGCATCATTTTTAATATTTGTGGCGTCATTAATAACGGCCACTATTATTTGGGCTTTTGTATTTATCTTTGTAGGAAGGGCGGGAGAGTTGTTCGTATTCCCATTTAGCTTTGTATTGTATAGCTGTGCAGGATTTACAGTGCTTGCATTTTTATTACCGAATAGATCCATAGATTGTATTGGATGGGTATGGAACAAAATTGATGTATTTATCAAATCATTAAGAAATGAAAATGGTCCTTAGTAGCTATGTCATCTAACAAATCACTCCTGCCGACGCCCTTGACACCGCTCGCTTCCGCTCCCGGAGTCAAGGGTTCCCTCGCTCCGCTCGGCGCGGCAGAGTTCAAACGTTATGAAACCTAAATACCCATTAATGCAGACTTTTGACAAGCTGCCCAAGCAAATCCCCATCTATATTTTGGAAAATGCGTTGCTACCTGGAGGCGAACTCCCCCTGGAACTCTCTAAGCCTGATGATCTGGCTTTGTTTTTGAGTGCTGTTAAAACAGATCAATTGATCGGTATGGTGCAGCCACAGCACAATAACCCAGAGGGGGGGATCTACCAGATAGGCTGTGCCGGCAGAATTAGACAATACCGGGAAAGAAAAGACGGTAGACTTAACATTATGCTAACGGGGGTATGTCGTTACACTATATTCGAGACGATTCTCCAACAGGATGGATACACCATAGCCAAGGTTGACTGGAGTGATTTCAAAAATGATTACGAAACGGAAGTTGTCGAATTGAAGGTCATTGAAGGTTTCAAAGAAAACCTTCGAAAATACTTCGATCGGCACAAGATGCAGGTAGATTGGGAAGTTCTGGACAAGCTACCTATCGAACAGGTCGTCAATAACCTTGTTTTGGTTTTAAACTTTGATGTAGAAAGCAAACAGCGACTACTTGAGTCGCCCACTGTCTCGAAACGCATGGAGTTGTTTTCGAATTTGCTGGAAAGGAAGGAAGCCCCGATACCGGCCCCGTCACCTAAAAGCAAATTTGTAAACTAGTCAGAGGTGAAATGAAACATACAGTAAGAGTGATCATAATGAGGAAAGGATGGTGGGCGAAAAACAAAGTGGCGCATAAAAATTCACTTCTCCCGATCGCCTTAGTCGCTGGGGTTCATTCGTCATCGGTAGAGCTCAATCGTTAGAACCTGAATGACCGGTTCTGGCCGACTCCTGCCTTTGTCGGGCATTGCAACAATAGGTGAGGGTCGAGCCAGGAACTACAGGTTAAAGCCCGATACCGGACCTGGCAGACTGAATCAAAACAAGATTTCGCTAACAGGCCGAGTACGACCCAACCCGGACGTAGAGAATTTTTCTTTGCAGGTCAGGAATGTACTGTAGTCAGACATTCAGGTTCAGACCGCTATTGGCTGCCATGTCTAGCCAAGATGGATACACAGGCAGCAAGACATGAACGATATGTTTCGGCATATTGTGTTAATTGACACAATATGACGCATCGGTACTAATACCAATAGTGCGGATTCAGTCTAATCAACTGTTAGATGATAAAAGAAGCTCAAGAAATCCTCATATCACTTCGTGATTTACTCTTGTCGCAGGGTGGATGGTTATCTGAACTTCTCAATGGTGTAATAGGGGGATCAGAAGAGCAAAATTTGGTCGCTTTTAGAATCTAATATTGTTTGGGGAGGAGCAGGATCTAATCGCCAGAAAACCTTCGTGGTGCATTAATGCCAAGACAATTCATACGATGCACTTCAGAAATTAGAACATATGAAAACATATTTAACAATATTAATCACAGCAGACGCAGAAACACGCGCTGCTTATTACATACAGCCAGAAGATAATATGGAGCTGGGTATTATTCGTTGCAGCAATACTAGTGCACGGATTACTTGAGTCTTATGAGTTTAAAATGATGAGCCTTTTTTTATTTGGGGGCATCATTGGAATCCTCCGTAAGGATATTGAGCGAGATCGATTCGATGGGCACTCATTTAGTTATTTTTGGGATCTTTCCTCAATAGTCAGAACGGTGATTGTTTCTTACTTTCTAGTAATGTCGATTTTGTTGCTCTGGCTGAGTTTCAATCAGCCTGGAACGCTAGATGAGCTGTTTTATGGGGATCATGGGTTAATCATGCTTTTTCTGGTTCTTTCCCCATTATGGGTTCCATTATTCTTGAGTGTAGTCAGATGCGACCTTAAGGCCATTAGAGATGAGCGAACGTAAACCTAACAAATCGCCCCAGTCGGACGGCTGCGCCGCTGGCCTCAACCGTTAGAACGCTGGATATGACTCAAAGAGATAGAATAAATCAACTCATCAGGAGAGACTGGGCCTATATTTGGGCAGCTCTAATTCTATTTACACTTGGATTTGTTGCGATCGAATTCATTGATCAACACATTGCGATATGGTTGCCAGTCGCAGCATTTCTACTGATTCCGGTCTATTTCTATAAAATTCTAAATATCAGCTGTAGTAGATGTTCAAATAAATTCGGCGCTGCACTAAATACTGGGAAGAGAATTTACTTATTTAGAAAAATAAGTGAAGACTTTAAATATTGCCCCTTCTGTGGCGAAAGTATGGATGCGGACTAAGAATGGCGCGTTCTAACAAGTCGTCCCAGTCCGACGCGCTAACGCGCGCGGCTGGACTCAATCGTTGGGCGGCAGGGGGCGAGTACCAATGTGCTCCTGAGGTCTGATCTATGGAACCCTATCCGAATGAACAAGCTTCTCCCGACAAAATGAAATTCGTACGCCTATCACAAGCAGCCGTTTGTACGCTCGCTCTCTCGGTATTGGCTGGCTGCTCGAGCAAGTCTCCGGAAGCGCCAGCAGAGCGCAGTGTGCCGAAATCGCCCGTTGACTTGTTTATGCCCGGTGCGCTTGCGCAAGACGTCGCGATCGTGGATTGCACTCTGTCGGATAGAACGGTCACGTCCTGCTACAAGATCACCGTCGCAGGCACACCCACCAACCACAACGTGGGGCCTTTCTGTCCCAGAACCACCTCGGCAACTGAGGAGGAGGTCGGCATCTGGCTGGACGGCGAGAACCTCTACGACGTGACAGGCCAATTCATCCTCGACCTGCCCACGATCTACAACGACGACCATTGGATGCTCCACGATGGCCAGGGTCAGGTACGCGTCACCGAGACAAAGGAAGCTTTTGAGGCGGCTGCACGCCCTGACGTGGCTGAAGAGTATGAGAACTACTGCGTCGAAGGGCGCATGGAATGGCTCGAAGGCGGAAAGCCCATTACAACCACTGTCCAGATCCCCGTGTCCCCGGTAGCGAAGGGTGTTCCTATCCCCGCCCGAGCCCCACTCGGGGTGACCTTCAATGGCGTCCGCATCGACGCCGCTGCTCCCGTCGATGCGATTCTTGGTGCTTACACCATTGCCGCATTCGATGACTGCGGCGGTCACGTAAATCCGTTCGAGGGCTATCACGTGCATGCCGCAACTGGTTGCGGGGAGATAGGTGAAGCGCCTCATGGTGAAACTCCACCATTCGCGATCGCTATGGACGGCTACCTGATTCACAGTGCCCAAGAACGTGATGATCTGGACGCTTGTAACGGGCACACAACGCAGGAATATGGCTACCACTACCACGCCCGTTCGCCCGAGCTCAATTCCGTCTTAACTTGCTACATGGGCGCAATTGCCCAGCGCGCCCAGCGCGAGCCGCCCGGTGGAGGTCTGCCTGGCGGTAGACCTCCGCGTGGCGCAGGTCCTCCCCCAGGAGGCGAGAGTTCGGCGGCCCCCCACTCCACATGACCATCACTAGCGCTCACCAATTGGCGCTCGGTTCGCGCTTACGAATGCGGGGCTGCGCGATCTGCCGCCCAACAAACCGTTGCAGCGGACGTTATGCATAGTAGATGAAAAGCAGAAAATAAAGGGGCTGCTCCCCTTTATGTTTGATAAAAACGGATAAAATGAATATGAGTAATATTACAGATAATATGAATGTCGAAAAAATTGATGACGCAATTCAGATGTTAAATACACACGCAAAGGAAGACAGTTTAAAACCTTTAATATCGATATTGGAAGCGTTAAAAAAAGACCCGTACAACGAATCACTTTCAGCAGAACTTACTGATACATGGAGGAATCTTGGTGTGTATCAAGGTACAGTTTTAACCTATGTGCCATATTTCTACACTTTGATACCTGATGATATTTTTGGAGATAATTTAAAAAAATAAACGGGGTAAGTGATTAAGGAGGGAGGGGCAGAGCCCTTTTTACTAAATGCATTTAAAAACACATAACACCGTGCTCGTTCGGAGGTTCGCTACGCTGTGCTTGGCTCACGCCGCACAGCTTGGCCGTTATGTGGCAGAAGGCACCGAATGAGCAGACCTGAAATATTGCTGATTTACGATAAGGAGTGTCCCGCCTGCAATGCGTATTGCCAGATTGTTCGAATTAGAGAAAGTGTTGGAGACCTGAAAATAATTGATGCAAGAGAGAAAAGTGATGTTCTGGATGAAATAACAGATAGAGGTCTGGATATCGATCAGGGGATGGTATTGAAAATGGGGGATCAACTTTATTACGGTTCGAATGCGATTCACGCACTTGCACTGATTAGTAGCCGCTCAGGAATATTTAACCGCTTTAACTACTGGATGTTCAAGTCAAAATTAATATCTTCCTGGTTATATCCTATGCTCCGTTTTTGTCGTAACCTGTTATTAAAAATACTTGGAAAAACTAAAATTAATAATCTGGGTATTTCAAACAATGAGAAATTTTAAACAGCCACATAGCAAGTCGCCCCGGTCGGACGACTTCGGCGCCGCTGACCTCGATCGTCAGGTGGATTGAATCATTCCAAATGAACATTTTTATTCTGGATAAAAATATTGAAAAATGTGCTGAGTATCATTGTGACAAACACGTTGTTAAAATGATCCTTGAGAGCGTACAGATGCTGTGCACTGCACTGAATAAAAAAGGCTTTTCTACACCCTACAAGTCGACGCACATGAATCATCCTTGTGTGCTCTGGGTAGAACGCTCGTTCGATAATTTCTCCTGGCTAAAAAATCTTGCTTTGGCGTTAAACGCCGAATATCGGTTCAGATTTGAAAAAGAAACAGATCACAAGTCAATATCGGCTCTCGATGAAATATCTAATTATGAATATGAAAGTAAAGGCTTGACTGAATTCGCTCAAGCCATGCCCGAAAAATACAAGGTTCCCGGAGACCCGATTAAAGCTTACAGGCAGTTTTACCTGGGAGAGAAGATGGCATTTGCGAAATGGACGAAAAGGAGCACTCCTGACTGGGTCCGGAATTCTTGAGATGATGCAAAAGTAATCCACTCGAAAGTTAATAACGAGACGTGAGGTCTCGTTTCCCTGACTGTTAGATCCCGACTCTGAAAGAATGGAAAGTCAGGCTGTCTTTCGAAATTATTATTTTATGTGAGCTGGTGAAACGATGAGAAAAACAGGCCGGCATACGCGATTCAGGAGATTTCTCAGGGATGTCTCCGTTCACACGCCATTCACGAAAATGGTACTCCTGTTATTGGTGCTATGGTTCATGTTCTCTGCCGGCATTTACCTGTCGGAACGCGGCATTGAAGGGACGTCCATCGATTCATATGGAAGCGCATTGTATTGGGGAGTGGCCGCTTTCTCGACCGCGGGAATCGCAAATGCGCCGATATCCGCTACCGCCCGGCTGGTTGGCGGCCTGTGGATAGTCATTGGTTCGGTGTTGTTTTTCGGCACCATCGTGGCAACTGTTACGACATATTTCATGCGTCCCATGCAGCGCCCGCACAAGCAGATTATCGATACGGTAGAGTACAACCTCGAACAACTGGATGATTTGACGGTCGACGAACTCGACTTGCTGAAGGAAACAGTCGACACGCTTATCGCGCATGTTGAGCGCCTGAAGGAAAAACAGTCAAAAGGACAATAGCATTGAGTATAAGGGCCGACATTTTATTCGGCGCCTGAATCGCAAACCAGACCGGCGCCCGTTCGGCAGGCAGTCGTTTACATCAACAATCGATTACCGGGAGAAACAGCCATGACAGTACAAGACAGGAATCTTCAACTATCATTATTGTTGCTCCGCCTGGGCGTCTTCCTGGTCATGTTCATGTGGACGATCGATAAATTCATCAACCCCGGCCATGCGGCCAAAGTCTACGCGGCGTTTTATAACATTGCCGGCCTGGAGGCCGTTGTCATGTATGCGGTCGGCGCACTGGAAATCGTAATATTGTTGCTGTTCCTGGCGGGCTTCAAAAAAACATTCACCTACGGCGCAGTACTGGTGTTCCATGCCGTGTCCACCCTGTCTTCGTACAAGCAATACCTGGCACCCTTTGACGGACCGAACCTGTTGTTTTTCGCGGCCTGGCCCATGCTGGCAGCCTGTATCGCGTTATTCCTGCTGCGCGATCAGGACAGGATGCTGAGCGTCGAATAGCCGGAATGATGACAGGCATACTGACCACTATTCCGCCCGCCCCGGCGCCTGGACTGCCATGAAAAAATTCGTGGCACTGACTGCCTCCCATGTTTTGTTCGCCGTTGCGGGCTTCGCCGCCGGCATCTACGCCCTGCCGATTCTTGTTGCACCGGACGCCCCTTCCGCGGACCAAATGGCGGTCGCCACCGGCCAGTCAGAATACAGCGGCAAGTTCATGCGCGATCTCGAGGGCAGCGATTTCCTGCACTGGGGCGAGGGCGATGTCTCTGTCGGCCGTCAATTTATCTCGCTGCAGGGCAGGATCGCACCCGGGCCGGACTACAAGCTGTACCTGTCGCCGGAATTCGTCACAACGGAAGCCGACTTCGAGCGGCTGAAGCCGGTAATGGCCCGTGTCGGCGACGTCAAAACCTTCGAGAATTTCGTGGTCCCCGTCCCCCCATCGATCGATCCGGGCGCCTTCAACACCGTCATCGTGTGGTGCGAATCGTTCGGCGAATTCATTAGCGCGGCCAGGTACAAATAAACCGGTCGCCCTGCGATTCCTGGCCCGGTTATCATTACCCGCTGTTTCCCTGTTTAACGCTGGATTCCCGCGCAGGCGGGAATGACACTGGATACTCGCCATGGAGCTGGATAACCGGCATGCCCCACACTCCCCGTAAACGCTTCGGTCAGAACTTCCTGCACGATCCCGTGATCATCGGCAGGATCGTGCAGGCCATCAATCCACGGCCGGGCGACGCGATGGTCGAGATCGGGCCGGGCCAGGGCGCGATTACGCTGCCGTTGCTGCAAGCGGCCGGCAAGCTCGACGTGGTGGAACTCGATCGTGACCTGGTCGGGCCACTGGCGGATAAATGCCGGGACCTCGGCACGCTCACGGTGCACAATGCCGATGCACTGTCATTTGATTTCTGCACGCTGTCTGCCGGCAGGCCGCTGCGCATCGTCGGTAACCTGCCCTACAATATCTCCACGCCGCTGTTGTTTTACCTGCTGGAACAGCACGCCTGCATCGAGGACATGCATTTCATGCTGCAGAAGGAAGTCGTGGAGAGGATGGCCGCCCGGCCCGGCACCGGCAGTTACGGACGTCTTGGCGTTATGCTGCAGTACCGCTGCCAGGTCATGCCGCTGTTCACCATCGGGCCCGGTGCGTTCAACCCGCCCCCCAGGGTCGAGTCAGCCTTTGTGCGGCTGCTGCCGCATGCCCGTCCGCCGGTCGCCGTGGATGATGAAACCGTGTTCGGTGACCTGGTTCGGCAGGCCTTTTCGCAACGGCGTAAAACGCTGCGCAATACATTGCGCAGCGTGCTGGACGTGGATGAGATCAGTGCGGCGGGAGTCGATCCTGCCGCTCGCGCGGAGACGCTGGGTCTTGCAGAGTTTGCCGAGCTGGCGAACCGGGTGGCGAGGCGCTGACTACCAGCTCAGCTGCCAGGACAGGTGTACACCGCTATTACTGCCCGACTTGCCCTCGTGCTGGCCGACATAACGTGCAGACTGCGTCTGTGACTTTGTCGACAGGTGCACACCGGTGTGCTGGTTCCCCGCGACCTGCACATGCCCTTCCAGCAGGTTATCGACATACACGTTCTTGAAGAGGTTAACGTTCGTGAAATAACCCTCTTCGGCGCCGGCCGCGGTACTGGTGAGGAGCATGCTGCCAGTCAGCAGGACCATTGACGCCAGCAAGTCTGGTTTCCGGATTTCGCGTTTCGTCTGCATGGTGTCGGCCTGTCGGTTCTGGGGTTGAGTTCATCATCAGCCAAACCGGGATTATTTTCTGGGACACACGTCACACTTTTCGCTTGTCCGGCCGACCAGGCGCCTGGGCGAAATCCTGCGCTATAATTATTTATCATTAATTATCAATAAGATAGGATATTTGTCCCGGCTGGCGCCGCGCCCGCGCCCCGGCAGCGTTGAATGCGCCCGCCAGGGCCCCGGCCGGTCATGTTTTTGTCACTCTCAGGATGAACAGGTATGCTTGATACACCACTACAAGGCAGGCAAATGAACGATATATCCAACCACAACATCACCATCGAGGTGGAAACCAATTATATCGAGGGCCAGTCCGAGCCCGATAACGAGCGTTACGTCTTCTCGTACACCATTACCATCCGCAATGAAGGCGAGGTGCCGGCGCAGTTGCTGTCCCGTCACTGGATCATTACCGACGCCAACGGCAACACCCAGGAAGTAAAGGGCGAAGGCGTCGTCGGCGAGCAGCCGCATCTGAATCCAGGCGAGGGGTTCCAGTACACCAGCGGCACCATGATCGCGACACCGGTCGGCAGCATGCGCGGCAGCTACCAGATGGTCGCGGAAAACGGTGACGAGTTCGACGCGGACATCCCTTCCTTTACCCTCGCAATTCCGCGCACGCTTCACTAAAGCAGTCAGGCGGAATGGCTGTTTACGCCATCGGCGACGTACAGGGCTGCTTCGATGAACTGCAGGCACTGCTGGCGCAAATCCGTTTCGATCCCTCATGCGACCGGCTCTGGTTTTGCGGCGACCTGGTCAACCGCGGCAATAAATCACTGGAGACACTGCGTTTTGTGCGCATGCTCGGCGAACGCGCAATCACGGTGCTTGGCAATCATGATCTGCACCTGATCGCAGCCGCGACCGGTTACCGCAAGGCCAATCCGAACGACACTCTGGAACAGGTGTTGCAAGCGCCCGATCGCGATGAATTGATCGACTGGCTGCGGCACCAGCCGCTCCTGCATCATGATCCGGACTCCGGTTTTACAATGTTGCATGCCGGGCTGCCGCCGCAGTGGGACCTGTCACAGGCAAGCGCCTGTGCACGCGAAGTGGAAACGGTATTGCAAAGCGCGGATTACACGGTATTCATCGCTGACATGTACGGCAACAAGCCCGATTGCTGGGACGAATCGCTCACCGGACACAAGCGCATCCGCTTTATCGTCAACTGCTTTACCCGCCTGCGTTTCTGCACGCCCGGCGGCCGGCTGGACCTGAAGTCCAGCGGTCCACCCGGCAGCCAGCCGGACGGTTACCTGCCGTGGTTTTCGCTACCGGACAGGAAAAGTCGTGACATGCGCATCATCTTCGGGCACTGGTCGACCCTCGGCCTGCACACCGAGACCGGCATCCACGCGCTGGATACCGGTTGCCTGTGGGGCGGCGAACTGACCGCCATGCGGCTCGGGCCGGAGCCGGAGTATTTCAGTATCGGCTGTCCGGGGCAGAAAAAACCGGGATAGTGATCAACGGCATTTCCTGGCAGGAGTGCCTTGCATGCTTAAATTATTCTCACGCAGAGCCGCAAAGGCGCGAAGAAAAGACAATATGCCACAGAGAGGCACAGAAGGCACAGAAGATTTAACTCAGACATTCCCGCGCAGGCGGGAATGACAACACAGGATATTCCCAGCATTAACAGAATCTCTGGTTATATCTGTTGTGTTCTCTGTGCTCTCTGTGAGCCTGACTGTGTGCTCTGCGCACTCTGCGACTTTGAATTATGTTTCTTTGCGCCTTTGCGGCTTTGCGTGAGAATATTTTTTATTTCCCGCCAACCCGTTCCAGCCGAATAAAACTGTAGGCATGCGGATTGTCGGCATCGGCGGTGAAGTCGGTGCGCTCGACTTCGCACCAGTCATCATCGTCCAGCTCGGGAAACACCGTGTCACCCTCGAAACCGCGGTGGATGCGGGTGAGGTAGATGGTCGACGCACGCGGCAGCACCTGGCGGTAGAATTCCGCGCCGCCGATTACCATCGCCTCTTCCTGGTCACCCGCGGCGTCCAGCGCATCGTCAATGGAATGCACCACCACGCAGCCATTCGCCGTATAGGCTCTATCGCGCGTGATGACGATGTTGGTCCGCCCCGGCAACGGGCGCCCGATGGATTCCCAGGTCTTGCGCCCCATGATGATCGGCTTGCCCATGGTGGTCGCCTTGAAGTGCTTCAGGTCTGCCGGTAAATGCCACGGCAGCCGGTTATTGTTGCCGATGACGCGATTGGCCGCCATCGCCACGACAATCGATATCTTCATACCGCGACCGGCGCCTTGATGTGCGGGTGCGGGTCGTAACCCTGCAGTTCGAAATCGTCGAAAGTAAAGGCGAACAGGTCGTCGATTGCCGGGTTGATCCGCATGGTCGGCAACGCGTGCGGTGTGCGCGAAAGCTGCAGGTCGGTTTGCTCGAGGTGGTTCAGGTAGAGATGCGCATCGCCGAATGTATGCACGAAGTCACCGGCCTCGAGCCCCGTAACCTGCGCCATCATCATCAACAGCAATGCATACGATGCAATATTAAACGGTACGCCGAGAAAGATATCCGCGCTGCGCTGGTACAGCTGGCAGGACAGGCGGCCGTTGGCAACATAGAACTGGAAAAAGGCGTGACAAGGCGGCAGCGCCATCCTGTCGATTTCGCCCACGTTCCAGGCGCTGACGATTATGCGGCGTGAATCGGGATTGTTTTTTATCTGTTCGATCACCTGGCTGATCTGGTCGATGCTGCGGCCGTCGGCGTCCGACCAGGCGCGCCACTGCTGCCCGTAGACCGGGCCGAGGTCCCCGTTTTCGTCGGCCCACTCATCCCAGATGGTGACATTATTCTCGCGCAGGTAACGAATATTGGTGTCGCCTTTCAGGAACCACAGCAACTCGTGCAGGATAGAGCGCAAGTGCAGCTTCTTGGTCGTGACCAGCGGGAAACCCTCGCCGAGGTCGAAGCGCATCTGGTAGCCGAATACACTGACCGTACCGGTCCCGGTCCGGTCCTCCTTGCGAATGCCGTGGTCGCGCACATGGCGCATCAGGTCGAGATACTGTTTCATGAGAAAAAGGGGTCGGAGTAAATTTTAGAAAAAGGGGTCGGAGTAAATTTTCATCATCAGATGTTGATAATACGCTCTTGTGCCGGGAAAATTTACTCCGATCCACTGCTGCCCCACAAACTCCCTCTCCCACAGGGAGAGGGTTGGGGAGAGGGGATAGAATAAAGCTAACTGCCTGTTTTTTTATACCCCCTCTCCCTGGCCCTCTCCCTGAGGGAGAGGGGATGCCCTGTTTTTTTGTGGTGGCCAGCATTCATGTACAGCTGGCAGCAACAGTCCGTATAAATATTTTCTTTCAGGGTGTTACTGGTAACACTATAAGCAGTTATGGGACAGCAGTGACTCCGGCCCCTTGTTCTTACCAGCTGATCTTGCCATCGGTGCGCCGCCAGGCGTACACCATAAAGGCAAGCCCGATGACAATCATCGGGAACGACAGCACGTGCCCCATTGTGACCCAATCGAAGGCCAGGTAGCCGATATGCGCATCCGGCAGCCTGACGAATTCGACCGCGAAGCGGAACAACCCGTAACAAAACAGGTAAAGTCCGGATACCGCCATGGTCGGCCGCGGCTTGCTTGAATACAGCCACAGAATAACAAAGAACACGATGCCTTCCAGCAACAATTCGTACAGCATTGACGGGTGTCGCGGCAGTGAATCGACAAACGGGAAAACCATGCCCCACGGCAGGTCGGTGGGGCTGCCCCATAACTCGCCGTTGATGAAATTCCCGAGGCGCCCTGCCCCGAGTCCCAGCGGCACCAGCGGCGCCATGAAGTCGGTCACCTGGAAAAACGTGCGGTTGGTATGCCGCGCATACAGCGCCATCGCGACAAATACCCCGAGCATGCCGCCGTGATAGGACATGCCGCCCTGCCAGATGCGCAAGATCACCAGCGGGTCCTGCATAAACTCGCCGGGGTTGTAGAACAGCGTATAACCGATGCGCCCGCCCAGCACGGCACCCAGCGCAAAGTAAAAGACCAGGTCGCCGATCTCGGCCGCCCGCCAGTCCGTCCCCGGCCGCCGCGTACGCACCCACCCCAGCCACCAGCCGGCCAGGAAGGCAAACAGGTACATCAGGCCGTACCAGTGCACCTCGAGCGGGCCGATCGCAACGGCAACGGGATCAATGTTCGGATAAGTCAGCATTGTGTGGATTATCAGGGCAGTTTTGCATGTCGGGCACGTTGCCGCGGGCGCCATTATACGGAATCCGCGCGCGCGCACGCACAATTACCAGCCGGCCGCTGCGCAACGGGCGATTATAGTCCGCCTGAGGGTAGTCCACCGGCAGCTGCTTGCCTGTCAGTACCAGGTAATCGTCCGGATGCCGCCGGGCCCAGTCCGCCGCCGTGCATGGCGCAAGTTGCACCAGCGGCTGCCGCAAGCGGCCGTGAAAGGTGAATTCGCCGTGGTAGCGTGATTCAGCCGCGACCGTATGGCCTGCGGCCTGGATACGCGCAATTAAACGGCTGGCGGCGTGCATATCGTAGGCCGGCGCGCCGATGCGCAGGACACCCAGCTGACCGATACACACGGCCAGCACCGACAACAGCGCCATGCGCAGCGGGTAGTGTTGCGGTTGCATCGGCCGCGACCACCACAACGCGGCCGCAGCCGCCAGCAGGCCGAGTCCCCAGCCCGAATGCACATTGTTCAGCCAGGGCGCCTGCGCCAGCCAGAACGGCGCCACCACGCCACCCAGCCCGATAATCGCCAGCACCATCACGATCAACCAGGGGCGCTGCCGCAGCGGCTGCGGGTCCATTTGCGACAGGGTACGCGCCACCAGCAATGCAAACGCCGGCAGCACCGGCAGCAGGTACTTCAGCTGCTTGCCGCTGACCAGGCTGAGCAACAGCAGCACCGTCACCAGCCAGGTCACGCAAAATCGCAAGCCGTCGTCCCGCTCGGACCATGCCTTCTGCACCGCGCCCCACAGCCAGGGCAACAGCACCCAGGGCGCGAACAACACGAACAGCCACGGGATGTACCACCACACCGGGTGTGCATGGGCGAACGACTGCACCACGCGACCGGCCGTCTGGCCCCAGAGAATCGCCCGGCCATAGGCCTCGCCACCGGCCGCTGCCGCCGGCAGGGCCCAGGCCAGTGCAACCGCTGCCGCCAGCACCAGCGCCGCAAGCAGCCCGCCATACCAGCGCCACCGCCCGCCCGCCGGGCCGCCGGCTTGCCACAAAGGCGCCAGCAGCGCCGGCGGCACCACGTGCAACAGGATAATCGGTCCCTTGGCGAGTACACCGAGGCCCAGCGCGACACCCGTCAGCAACCAGCCTGCCCGCCTGCCCTGCGCGGCATGGATGACACCGACCATGGCCAGCACGGTCAACAGCACCAGCAACATGTCGATCTGCAGCCAGGTAAAAAACGCGACCAGGAAAACACAGGCAAATTGCACCGGCGCGGACAACCGGCCGGTGACGGTATCCCCCGGCCATAACCGCCCTGCAAGGTGTGCGGTTGCGAACAACACCAGCAGGGTCAGCAGCGGCGCCAGCAAGCGCATACTCCATTCATTTACACCAAACAACCACCAGCCGGCATGAATCAGCCAGAAGAACAGCGGTGGCTTGTGACTGTACGGTTCGCCATTGAGGTACGGCACCAGGAAGTCGCCGCGCGCCCACATCTCCCAGGCGACCGCGGCGTAACGCAGTTCGTCAACCGGGATCAGCGGCCGCGTAGTGAGACCGACCAGCAGGGCCACCAGCCACAGCAACAACAGGCCCGGCCAGGGTGTGAAACGTTGCATCACGCAGTGACGGGCCAGGACATGTCTAGCCGGCGATACCGGACTCCGGCGCGAGGCCGGCCAGCCGGCCCTGCCGGCGATAGCGTGCGAACAGCCAGTAACCGAGTGCGGCGGCGGCCACCAGCAGCGCCATGGCAATCGCAACCTGCCAGAACTGCCCCAGGCGGCTGCCGCTGCCGACCAGCGCGAACACCAGCATTTGCGGCACATAACCCAGTACCGAGCCGAGAAAGAACGGCAGGCTGCGTACGTCCGAGGCACCGGCGGCTATATTGACCATCCAGTTACTTCCCACCGGCAACAGGCGGAACAGCAGGGTGACGGAAAAGGTATGGTCGCGAATGAACCGGTCGATGCTGCGAATACGGGCACTGAAGTGTTGCAGTAACAGGCCGCGCAGCACCCGGCGCGACAGCGTAAACGTCAGCATGCATGCGCCGGTCACGGCCAGCATGGACAACACGAGTCCCGGCGTGAAACCGAAGCCGTAACCGGCGAGGAAGGCCACCAGCTGGCGTGACAGGCCGAGACTCATCAACAGGCAGGTGACGATGACAAACAGTCCCTGGCCCGCCAGCCCCTGGCCGCGGATGTATGTATCGATCCAGTCACGGTCGAGCACGTCACCCAGCAGGCTCGAGGCCAGCACCAGCAGGATGACGAGCAGCATGCCGCGCAGGATGGCCTGATTGAAACTCATTACCGGTTAATTTCCGAAATGACGGGCCGGGTATAACGTCGCTGCAGCCACCACACGCCCAGCAGGTCCGCGATCCCGACCCACAACCGGTTCATGACGCCGTACTTGGACACGCCGCCCCGGCGTGGACGATGATTAACGAACACCGACACGGTCTCGCCGCCCTGGCGCTTTACCAGTGCCGGCAAAAACCGGTGCATGTGATCGAACTGCGGCAGGCTGGTATAGGTTTCCTTCGAGAAGAGCTTGATGCCGCAACCGGTGTCCGGCGTATCGTCCTGCAGCAACCATGCACGCACCGCGTTTGCTATACGCGACGAAAAACGCCTCAGGCTGTCGTCACGGCGCTTGATGCGCTGCCCCGTGACCAGCATGACGCGGTCGGCGGATTCATCCATCGCACGATACAGGCGCATGATGTCCGCCGGGTCATTCTGGCCGTCGCCGTCCAGCGTGACGATCCAGTCACCACCGGCGGCACGTACCCCGCTGCCGATCGCTACACTCTGTCCGCAGCGGCGCGTTTGCCGCAGCACCCGCAGTCGCGGCGAGTCGTCCCGGCAGTCCTGTAACACGGACGGCGTGTCATCGCTGCTGCCGTCATCAACAACGATGATTTCGTAATCGAGGGCACCGTCCAGTGTCCGGCACACTTCGACGAGCAGATCGCGAATGCTGTCGACCTCGTTGTAGACCGGAATTACGACTGATAAATTCATGCGATTCCCCTACGGCAAGTGGGTAATAGCTGGCGCTGCATGCAGACATGCGCCGGGCACATCGTCTATAGTACATCGCCCCTGCAAACAAAGCGCACCGCACGCCATGCAAGAAGGAAACAACTATACCAATCACCTCGCCAACGAGACCAGCCCGTACCTGCTGCAGCATGCCAGCAACCCGGTTGACTGGTATCCGTGGGGCCAGGAAGCGCTGGACAAGGCACGGCAAGAGAACAAACCCATCCTGCTGTCGGTCGGTTACTCCGCCTGCCACTGGTGCCACGTCATGGCGCACGAGTCATTCGAGGACCCGGCCACGGCGGAATTGATGAATGAACGTTTCATTAACATCAAGGTTGACCGCGAGGAGCGGCCGGACATCGACAAGATCTACCAGAGCGCTCACTCGCTGCTGACGCGGCGGCCGGGCGGCTGGCCGCTCACGGTGTTCCTGACGCCGGATGACCAGGTGCCGTTTTTTGCCGGCACCTATTTCCCGAACGAACCGCGGCACGGGATGCCGTCCTTCCGCGACCTGATGCTGCGCATCGATGAATACCTGGCCAGCAACGCGGCCGACATTCGAACACAAAACACCTCGTTGATCGACGCACTGAATTCGATGGACAGCACGACCAGTGCCGACTCGATCAACGCATTGCCGCTGGACAATGCACGCCAGGTCCTGGAACGGAGCTTCGATGCGACCGATGGCGGCTTCGGCGAGGCGCCGAAGTTTCCGCACCCGACCAATATCGAACGCCTGCTGCGCCACTGGGCGCGCAGCGACGGAACGGACCGGCGGGCACTGCACATGGCCGTGTTTTCGCTGGAGAAGATGGCCCGCGGGGGACTGTTTGACCAGCTCGGCGGCGGCTTTTGCCGCTACTCGGTAGACAACCACTGGATGATCCCGCACTTCGAGAAAATGCTCTATGACAACGGCGCCCTGCTCGCACTGTACGGGGAGGCGTATGCCGTCACCGGCAATCCGCTGTTCGAGCGCATCTGCAGACAGACAGCCGGCTGGGTCATGGACGAAATGCAGGCACCGGAGGGCGGCTACTATTCCAGCCTCGACGCAGACTCGGAGGGCGTGGAAGGCAAATTCTATGTATGGACGCCCGACGAGGTACGCGCGCTGCTCGATGAAGACGACTACAAACTGTTCGCGCGCCGCTACGGACTCGACCGCACCGCCAACTTCGAGGGTCACTGGCACCTGCATATCTATCGCACCCTCGACCAGCTGGCAGAGGAATTCTCGCAAGACCGCGAGACGGTGGAACAGGCCATCTACCGTGCGCATGACACCCTGCGCGGCGTGCGTGAGCAGCGTGTACACCCGGGCAGGGACGACAAGGTGCTGACCGCCTGGAACGGCCTGATGATACGCGGAATGGCAATCGCCGGCCGTCACCTCGGCGAGGAAAGCTGGATTGCATCCGCGGAACGCGCGCTGGACTTCATTCACTCGACGCTGTGGCGCGACGGACGCTTGCTGGCCACGTACAAGGACGGCCGGGCACACCTGAACGCCTACCTGGACGACTACGTCTACCTGGCTGACGGCATCCTCGAGCTGTTGCAGGTGCGCTGGCGTGACGGCGACCTGGCATTTGCAATTGACCTGGTCGAGGCCGTGCTGTCGCACTACAGCGATCCGGCGGGTGGTTTTTTCTTTACCTCGAATGACCACGAACAACTGATACAAAGGCCGAAACCCGGCCACGACGACGCGACACCTTCCGGCAACGGCATTGCTGCAAAGGTATTCAGCCGGCTCGGCCACCTGCTCGGCGAAAACCGTTACCTGGAGGCTGCCGAACGAACCCTCAAGGCCGCCTGGCCAGGCATCGAGTCCATGCCGCACGCACATACGAGTCTGCTGGTTGCGCTCGAAGAAATACTGTTTCCCTACCAGTGCGTAATTATTCGCGGTACGGGAGCCGCGCTCGAGGACTGGCGCAAGCGTGCCGCCCGCCCCTATGCACCGGCGCGTTTCACACTCGCCATCCCAACCAGCGCGGCCGGTTTGCCCGGCGAGTTGCAGTCCCGTACGGCAATAAATGACACGACTGCATATATATGCAGCGGCAAAACCTGCGGCCCGCCGGTCGATAACCCGGACGCCTTCGAACAGCTATTGAACCCGTCAGCGGAGCATGTATGAGCGATACAACCCAGACATTGCAGCTGCCCGGCGCACTGCTTGAATCCATTGACCGGACAGACGACTCGGTCACACTGCATTTTTCACAGGTACATCTCCTGCAGGAGATGGAGGGCGCCATCGAGGACTCGTTGTGGACACAGGCCGTCAACCTGACCATCAAGGGTGTTCGCATCACGGGAGACCTGCCGGACTGTCCTTGCGAGATCAGCGGCGGCGACCTGACAGACAATATTTTCACCTACCGGGACCATGCGCCGCTGCCAATAGACTGGCGTGGCGAAATCTGTTGCAAACTGACTGTTGCCGGCAACGGCGAGACTGTCACACTGGATGGCGAGTCCATGCAGCTGGAGCAAATCGCTCTCCCGCGCTACATCAGGCACATCAGGAAATAACGGGGCTGCGGCCTGACAGGCGCAGCGGCGCCTCGTCAATTCAGCGCCTTGTCATTGCACGCGCGTCCGGCACGCCCCTAGTCAGGCAGGTCAGTGCCAAAGCTCTCGCGGTAACGCGTCCTGAACTCGTCCGCCGTGAAGCTGTGATTCTGCGTCCCGTGCTTTTCAATCTTGATCGCCCCCATGAGTGCGGCGATTTGCCCGGTTGTTTCCCAGTCCAGGCCATTCATCAGGCCATAGAGCAGGCCGGCACGGTAGGCATCGCCGCAACCGGTAGGGTCATTCAGGACGGATACCGGCGCGGCCGGAATATCAATGCGCTGCTTTTTTGTGTAGATATGCGAACCTTCACCACCCAGCGTCACGATCAACGCCTCGACGCGCTCGGCGATCTCGTGCGGCGACAGGCCGGTGCGCTCCTGCATTAGCTGCAGTTCATAATCGTTCACGCTGACCCAGGTCGCCTTGTCGATAAAGTCCCTCAGCGCTTCACCGTCGAACATCGGCAAGCCCTGGCCGGGGTCAAACATGAATGAAATACCGCTGTCGGCAAACTGTTCCGCATGGTCGAGCATGCCCTGCCGGCCATCGGGGGAGATGATGCCGATCGTTACACCTTCCGCATCGCCGGTCTTGTTCAGGTGCGAGGCATTCATGGCGCCCGGATGAAAGGCCGTTATCTGGTTGTCATCCTTGTCCGTGGTGATGAAGGCCTGCGCCGTATACGCCCGGCTGACGACCTGTACATACCTCCTGTCGATCCCGAAACTGTCCATCCATTCGGCATACGGCAGAAAGTCCTCGCCTACGGTACCCATCGGCAACGGGTCACCGCCAAGCAACTTCAGGTTATAGGCAATGTTACCTGCACAGCCACCGAATTCCCGGCGCATTTCCGGGACCAGGAAGGACACGTTCAGGATATGCACCTTGTCAGGCAGGATGTGATTCTTGAACTTGTCCTGAAACACCATGATGGTGTCATAGGCAAACGAACCGCAAATCAAAGCCGACATGTATTTTCCCCTGTGTTAATTTTTTTGAGTTTTCGCGCCTGCAAGCGCCTTGTTCGTTCTATCCCTGCCAATCAACCAGCACCAGCACCCAGACCACAATGGCATTGATAATGGCAACCATCACCGCAGCCGATCCGATATCCTTGGCACGCCCGGCCAGTTCATGCCGCTCTGTACCGATACGGTCGACCACTGCCTCAATCGCCGAGTTGGCCAGCTCGAACAACAGCACCAGGAACCACACAGCGATCAGTACAGCGCGTTCCAGGCCACTGCCACCCAGCCACAGCGCCAGCGGAACCAATACCAGGCCGAGCGCGAGTTCCTGACGAAACGCCGTCTCGTAACGGTACACCGCGGCCAGCCCCTGCCAGGAATAACCCGTCGCCCGTAACAGTCGGCGCAGGCCGGTATTGCCGGGCTCGGTTGCCATGAACAGGTGTCGACTAATCCGCCGCCGGACTCCATGTCAGGTCAAGCTGCTTGGCGGCGCGCACCTCGTCGAGGCGGCGCACGGGCTGTGTGTGCGGCGCCTCCTTCAACAGGTCCGGACTGTCTTGCGCTTCCTGCTGGATTTTGATCATGGCCTCGACAAAGGCATCCAGCTCTTCCTTCGTCTCGGTTTCGGTCGGCTCGATCAGGAGACATTCCGGGACCAGCAGCGGGAAATAGGTGGTGGGGGCATGGAAACCGTAGTCCAGCAACCGCTTGGCAAAATCCATTGCGGTAATGCCCAGTTCCTTCTGCTGGCGCCTGAGTGTGATGATGAACTCGTGCGTGGCACGGCGGTCGGCGAATGCCACATCGAACCCCGCCCCGGACAGTCGTGCCATCAGGTAGTTTGCGTTCAGCGTGGCGAAATCCGCGACCCGGTGCATGCCTTCGCGACCGAGCATGCGCGCATAAATGTAGGCGCGCATCAATACACCCGCATTACCCATGAATGTAGACAGCCGGCCAATACTCTGTGGACGCACGTCCTCGGTGATCCAGTAGTATTCGTCACCGTCATAGCCCACGACCGGCAACGGCAGGAACGGTTCCAGTCGTTTGCTCACGCCCACCGGCCCGGCACCCGGACCGCCGCCGCCATGCGGCGTCGAGAAGGTCTTGTGCAGGTTCATGTGGATCACGTCAAAACCCATGTCACCCGGGCGCACCTTGCCGAGGATTGCATTCAGGTTGGCGCCGTCGTAATAGAGCAGGCCACCTGCATCGTGGATGATGCCGGCGATTTCCTCGATATGACGCTCGAATACGCCGAGCGTGGAAGGGTTCGTCAGCATGATGCCGGCCGTCTTCGGTCCCACGGCATCCCTCAGCGCCTGCAAATCGACGTCACCCTGGGCGTCCGTCGGAATTTCATGCGCCTTGTAGCCGCACATCACGGCCGTCGCCGGATTGGTGCCGTGCGCGGCGTCCGGCACGAGGATCTCGTCGCGCCCGGTATCGCCATTGGCCTCATGGTAAGCGCGAATCATGGCAACGCCGGTGAACTCGCCCTGCGCACCGGCAGCCGGCGTCAGCGAAACCGCCGGCATGCCGGTCACTTCCTTCAGCATCTCCTGCAACTCGAACATGCAGGCCAGGAACCCCTGCCCCATGCCTGCCGGGGCCAGCGGATGGCGGGCCAGGAAACCCGGCAACATGGCCAGTGTATTACAGGCACGCGGGTTGTACTTCATGGTGCATGAACCCAGCGGGTAGAACTGGGTATCGATGGAGAAGTTTTTTTGCGACAAGCGGGTAAAGTGACGCACGACCTGCAGCTCGGATACAGCCGGCAACAAGGGCTCGCTGTCGCGCAGCATGTTTGCGGGAATATCCGCGGTTTCTGCAACCTGATGCGGCGCCTGCGCCTGTGCGCGTCGGCCCGGTTTTGAGTGTTCGAATATCAGCATATGTATTTTACTTCCAGAATTGTTGCTGCAGTAGCAGACACTGTCCGCGAAATGTCCAACATACAGTTTGCGCGATGTACATGGACAAGGCTACGAAGCGGCCTTGTAGTTCACTACGCGGCAGGCATGGAGAAGGTGAGACCGGGTACCGGTCGAGAGGCTGGCCTGGGCCATGCCGGTAGCGGCCATGTCTGCGCTCCTGCACCTGTTTATAAAGCCGCCAGCGCCGCCTCGTAATTCGGCTCATCGGCAATCTCCGGGACCAGCTCGGTATAAACAACCTTGTGACCGGCATCCAGGACCACCACGGCGCGCGCGGTAATACCGGCCAGCGGACCATCGGTAATGAGCACGCCGTAGTCCTTGGCAAATGCGCGGGTGCGCATCAGTGACAACGGGACCACGTTCCCGATACCTTCGGCGCCGCAGAAGCGGCCCTGCGCAAATGGCAGGTCCGAGGAAATGACCAGCACCACGACATCATCGCGCCCCGACGCATGCTCGTTGAATTTCTTCGTCGAAATCGCGCAGGTCGGTGTGTCCAGGCTGGGCACGATGTTCATCAGGACCTTCTTGCCACTGTAGTCCGCCAGGTGGACATCTCCCAGCTTGCCGTCAACGAGATGAAATTCCGGCGCGGAACTGCCAACTGCCGGCAGGTCGCCGTTGGTATGACATGCATTTCCATCCAGGGTTACTGTAGCCATAATCCACCTCCTGCTTGTTAAATTTCTGATACCCGCACGCATGCGACGGGGTTGTTTACCTGCGCACTCATGCCATTTTCGGTTTTACCGGACACCCGGCAGCGGTTTGCGAGTCAATCACCCGGTTCAGGTGGCTGGCATAAAGCTCGATATCTGCATCCGTTCGCGTTTCGGTCGCACACACCAGCAGCGTATCCGCCAGCTCCGGGTACTCTGCCGACAGATCGTAACCCGGCAGGATGTTATGTGCATGCAGCGCACGCATCACGCCATCCAGCGGCAACGAGAAGCGCAAGGGTGTTTCATGAAAATACGGGCGGTTGAAAACAGGCTCAACGCACGCGTTGGCCGTCAGCGCCTCGACCAGCTTGCGCGTATTGGCATGACAGGCCTGCGCCACCCGCTTCAGCCCTTCCGCACCCAGCAGCGACATGTGAATGGTGGCCGCGGTCACCAGCAGTCCCTGGTTGGTGCAGATATTCGAAGTCGCTTTTGAACGGCGTATATGCTGTTCACGTGCCTGCAGGGTCAGGGTAAATCCCTCCCGCCCGTCGCGGTCGACGGTGCGGCCGACTACACGGCCCGGCATCTGGCGCACCAGTGCCTGCTTGCAGCACATGAATCCGAAATACGGCCCGCCGGCCATCATCGGCACGCCCAGCGGCTGTCCCTCGCCGCAGGCAATGTCGGCACCGTTCTCGCCCCACTCACCCGGCGGCTTCAGCAGCGCCATGGCCGTCGGGTTGGCAACACCGATGACCAGCGCACCGTTGTTATGCGCCCAGTCCGTCAGCGCGTCCACCTCTTCCAGAATACCGAAGAAATTGGGCTGCTGGATAACCACTGCCGCAATATCCTCGCCCGCGTATTCAGACAATGATTCCGTGAGTGTATTGCCGCCCTCACTGCTGTACGGCAACTCGATCAACTCGATACCCTGGTTGTCAACGATGGTGCGTGCAGTCTTCCGGTAGTAGGGATGCACCGTCGTCGGCATCAGGACACGTTTCGATTTCGACTTGCGATTGGCGCGGATGGCCATCAGCACGGCCTCTGCGAGCCCCGATGCACCGTCGTACAGCGATGCATTCGACACATCGAGTCCCGCCAGGCTGGCCATCATGGTCTGGTACTCGTAGAGGAGCTGCAAGGTACCCTGGCTGGCTTCCGCCTGGTACGGCGTATAGGCACTGTAAAACTCGCCACGCGTGGTGATCTCCCATACCGCGGCGGGAATGTGGTGATCGTAGGCGCCGGCGCCCATGAAACACAATGGCCTGCCATCCTGCTCGGCGCGCTCCAGCATCAGGCGGGCAACGTCCTGCTCGTTCAAGCCCGCCGGCACGCCGGTCAATTTACCCGTGCGCAAGCCGGCCGGTATCTCGTCAAACAGTTCTTCTATATCACCGACACCAATCGCCGCGAGCATGTCGCGCACATCGGTCTCTGTATGGGGAATAAATGGCATCTTTTACAACCGCCGTCTCTGGTTAAAAGTGTAGCCCGGCTGCAACGCAGTCCGGGAAAGTCAGCCAGGTAATGTCCCGGGTACGGGCCGTACGGCCGGTGCCCGGGCTACCTGGGTCCTGTGCGACTAGTGTGCCTCGGCTTCCAGAAAACTTGCATAGGCCTCGCTGTCCAGCATGGCATCCATGTCACCCGCATTGCCCGGCTGCAGTCGAAACAGCCAGCCTTTGCCGTAGGCATCCTGGTTGACCGTTTCCGGGCTGTCCGCCAGGTCTTCGTTCACTTCCAAAATCTCACCGGCTATCGGTGCATAGACATCGGATGCCGCCTTGACCGACTCGACCACCGCACAGGCGTCCCCGGCAGTAACATTCTGGCCAACCTCGGGCACCTCGATAAACACCATGTCACCCAGCTGGTCCTGTGCATTATCGGAAATGCCGACGGTCACGGAACCGTCGTCGTTCAGCCGTGCCCACTCGTGGCTCTTGGTAAATTTCAGTTCAACGGGAATATTGCTCATGGTTTCCTCGCTTTCTTTTCAGTTAGTTTGCTCGTTACATCCCGCCTGGCGGAACAGTCAAATTGTCCTTTACCGTCATTCCCGCGAAGGCGGGAATCCAGCCCTGATAGTACCGGCCGGACTTCGGCAAGCGCAAAGCGCCTGACCGGTATAACGAATTATCGAGTAGCCTTTTACAGTTCGATCTGCGCCTCGCCGTTCCTGACGAACGGCGGCTTGACTACCCGCGCATTCAGCAACTTGCCCCGAATATCCACCTGGCAGGTAGCGCCGGTTTCTTTCGGCACACGGGCAAAGGCGATGGCGCGCTGCAGCGTCGGTGAGAAGCTGCCGCTGGTAATCTCGCCAATGCCGTCACCGACGACGACCTTCTGGTGATTTCGCAACACGCCCTTGTCTTCCAGCAACAGGCCGACAAGTTTCTGTTTCGCGCCCGCTGCGCGCTGCGCTTCCAGCGCCTTGCGGCCGATAAAGTCGCGATCGGCCGGTTCCCAGGCAACGGTCCAGCCCAGCGCCGACTCCAGCGGACTGACTGTTTCATCCATGTCGGAACCATACAGGTTCATGCCGGCCTCGAGGCGCAGCGTGTCCCGCGCGCCGAGCCCGGTTGGCCGGACACCGGCATCGCGCAAGCGCCTCCAGAATGCGGCCGCCTCCCCGGCGGGCAGCACGATTTCAAAGCCGTCCTCACCGGTATAACCGGTACGCGCGATGAACCAGTCGCCGTCAAAGGCGCCAAAGAAAGGTTTCAGTTCAGCGGCAATGGCACGTGCCGCGTCACTCAGCAACGGCAGGGTCTTGTCGCGGGCATTGGGGCCTTGCACGGCGATCATTGCCAGTTCCGGCCGCTCCGTTACCGTCACGGAAAATGCGCCTGACTGCTGCTGCAGCCAGGCGAGATCCTTGTCATGCGTACCGGCATTCACCACCATGCGGAAGAAATCGTCGCGGATAAAATACACGATCAGGTCATCGATCACGCCGCCGTCTTCGTTCAGCATGCAAGTATAGAGCGCCTTGCCGCTGTCCTTCAGGCGGTCGATATTGTTTGCCAGCAGGTAGCGCAGGAATTCCCTGCAGCGTTCGCCGGTGAGATCGACCACCGTCATGTGTGACACATCGAACATACCGGCGTCATTGCGCACGTTGTTGTGTTCCTCGATCTGGGAACCGTAATTGATCGGCATTTCCCAGCCGGCAAAATCGACCAGCTTGCCACCATCGGCGACGTGTTCGTCATACAGCGGAGTATGGTTAGTCATATAATTTCTACCTGTTAATCTTTGCCGGACGTAAAAAAGGGCGACGGCGGCTTGCGCCAACCGTCGCCCCTCTGTCCGGTAACCTGAGAGAGTTGCTGCACGCCCTTGCGTGCGCATATCCCCTTCGGTGTGCCGCGATGCGGCCGCTCTCCAGAGTCAACCTTCTGCAGTGGTCCGTTTGCCTGAGCGTTTCCTGGCGTGTTGCGCCTTCGGCGGCTTCAGCCGGTGACCGGCATGAAACTCTCTCCCGCAGCAGAGTTACGTTGAGGCGCAAATATACCTTCGCCTGCCCCGGACTTCCATATATATAGAGGTGTAGACCGGCAGAATTTGTGGGGAGAGGATTCCTGCCCGATTGAATAATCCGCTACCCAGGATCCCCGTTCGGGGATTTATTGAATAATATTCAGTTAGTTATTGTCTATATTGTCATTGCATGGCGCGTAATGACGACTCACCGTGGCCGAATTGAACAGTGAAGTTTATTGCCGATTTTCCCGGTGCCGTGCGAGTTCCGGCAGGTCACCGGCGAGGCCCATGGCATGTTTCATCAGGGCATGCCGGACCGGGCCGACGCGGTTGACCAGCGACAGGCCGGCATTGCGCAAACGCGTGGCAGGCAAATTTGCATTACTGAACAGCTGGTTGATACCGTCCATGGCCGTCATCATCAGCTGATTGTCACTGCGCCGCCAGCGCTCGTAACGACGCAGCGTGTGCATTCGGCCGGGATCCCTGCCCCGATGCCGGTCAGCCAGCACCACTTCTGACAATGTCACCGCATCGAGCAGCCCGAGGTTGACGCCCTGGCCGGCCAGTGGATGTATGGCGTGCGCGGCATCACCCAGCAACGCCACCCGCTCCTGCACATAACGCGCGGCATGCTGGCGCACCAGCGGCCAGATCTCTCGCGGGCCCGAATCGATGATCCTGCCGAGACGGAAATCAAATGCCATTCCGAGCTCGTCATGGAACGCGGGCTTGTCCAGTGCACCGACGCGCTCAACCTCGCTGTCAGGCAGGGTCCAGACAATGGAACAGGCGCCGTCGGCAAGGGGGAGAAATGCCAGCGGCCCCCCTGGCAGGAAACGTTGCCATGCAGTGTTCGCATGCGGCAACCCGGTTGCAACGCGCGCGACCAGGCTGCTCTGGTGGTAATCGTGACGGCGTGTTTCTATTTCCAGGTATGCACGCGCCGGCGAGCGTGCGCCGTCGGCCACGGCCAGCAATGCCGCAGCCAGGCAGCTGCCGTCATCCAGCGTGACGGCAACCCGCTCATCCGTGACCTCGATACTTGCAAACGTCGACGGGCAAAACAGGCGCACGGATTCCAGCCCCTGCAACCGGTCATTGAGTGCCGCCAGCATGACGCCCGGCTCGAGAATATGTCCCAGGCAGGGTTCGGCGAGTTCCGCGCAATCGAAGTGCAGGACGCCGTCACCACCGGCATCCCATACCTCCATGTCGGTGAAGGTACAAACCGGTTGTGCGGTCATCGCGTTCCAGACCGCCAGGGACCGGAAGATCCGTTCCGAGGCGCGCGTAATGGCGAACACGCGCGGATCGGGTTCGGTCCGCACAACCGGCTCGCGCGCCTCGATCAGCGCCACGTGCATGCCGGATTCGCCAAGCGCACACGCCAGCGTGCCGCCGACAATACCGCCACCGATAATGATTACGTCAAACTGGTCCATATCCCTTCAAACCAACCACACAGCAATTGAATCAAGGGCTGCAGGAGCGCTCTGTATATGTATTTGTATGTAGCGACTCACAGCGGCAAACCACGTGACAGCCTCGGGGTTCGGCCGGACCGGCCCATGGTCAGGCGCGTCAACAGACGCCTGGCGGGCGGCAACAGATCGAAGGCAACCATGCCGGCACTGCGCAGCAGCCCCAGCGCGGGCAGTTGCAGGGTGAACAAACGCGCAAGTCCGTCGGTAAACAACGTGACATTCCGGTGGTCGCGTTTGCGCCATTCACCGTAACGCGCCAGCACCTCCGCCGCACCCATGTCTGTACCGTTGCGCCGCGCATCCACCAGCACCTCGGCAAGAACCGCAATATCCCGCGCACCGAGGTTAAAACCCTGGCCGGCAACCGGGTGCAAGGTGTGGACCGCATTGCCCACCAGCACGAGCCGGTCGGCCACGGACCCGGTTGCGCTCACCAGCCGTAACGGCCATGCCTGGCGCCGGCCAACGCGTTCCAGCCGGCCAAGACGCTGACCAAAGCGCGCCTGCAACTGTTCCAGGAATGCGGCATCGTCGAGCGCCATCACCGCGTCCGCCTGGTCGGATGGAACCGTCCAGACTACCCCGCAACGCTGCTCGCTCATCGGCAACAGCGCCAGCGGCCCGGCGGATGTGAAACGTTCGTAGGCGATATGGTTATGCGGCAGTTGTGGCGTCACGTTGGTCACGATGGCCGTTTGCCGATAGTCCGTCACGCGGCAGCCAATCCCTGCCCGCTTGCGTACTTCGGAGTCCGCGCCATCGGCTGCGACCAGCAGCGCGGACTCCAGTAACACGGTGTCATCGCCTGCACGAATCACGACGCTGACCTTTTCGGTGGTGCAGCTGTTTTCCACCAGTGTGGCGGGACAGAATACGTCGATATCCCCGGCCTGTTCGACCGCCCTGTCCAGCACCGCGCCGATCACGCGTGCCGGAATGACATAACCGATCGCGGGCAAGCCCTCGGCTTCACGGTCCATATGCACCATGCCCGGGTGCCCGCGGTCGGAAACATGGATACTGTGGATGGCCGTAGCCGATTCGGCGAGCGCGTCCCACAGCCCGAGGCCATCGAAAATACAGCGGGTACCCCAGGCCAGTGCAATCGCGCGCTCGTCATAGCCAGGTTCTTCACGGGACTCACGCCGGGTGGCTTCAATAATGGCGATCCGCATCCCCTGCCCGGACAACGCGCAGGCAAGTGCGGCGCCGACCATGCCACCACCGTTGATTATCACGTCGTATTGCTTCATGGACCCGGCCACACAATAATCGTCAGGCGGCGGCATGACCGGCCGCCATCAACGCCTCGATGTCAGCCACTGTCCTGGGTGCCTGCTCGCTCAATACGTCCGGGTCATCCCTGGTTACGAGCACGTCATCCTCGATGCGAATACCGATATTCCACCATTTCTTCGCCACACCGCGGCTGCCGGCAGGGATGTACAGGCCAGGCTCGACAGTCAGCACCATGCCCGGCTCGAGTACGCGCCACTCGCCACCGACCTTGTAATCGCCGACGTCATGCACATCCATGCCCAGCCAGTGTCCGGTGCGGTGCATGTAAAAGCGCTGGTAGGCCTCTCTCTTTATCAGGTCAGCCGGTTTGCCCTTGAGAATGCCGAGCTTGATCAGGCCGCGCGTCAGCGTTCTGACCGCAGCGGCGTGCGGCGCATTCCAGTGATTGCCCGCGCGGACCTGCTTGATCGCCGCCTTCTGTGCCGCCAGGACAACTTCGTATAATGCCTTTTGCGCCGCAGTGAACCGTCCACTGACGGGGAAGGTACGCGTCACATCCGATGCATAGCAGTCGTACTCGGCACCGGCATCGATCAGCAGCAAATCACCGTCATTGAGGCGGTCGCTGTTGCGCGTGTAGTGGAGGATGCAACCGTTCTCACCGCCGCCGACAATGCTCGGGTACGCCGGAACCATGCCGGCACTGCGAAATTCGTGCAATAACTCCGCTTCGATCTCGTGCTCGTACATCCCCGGTTTACAGGCCTGCATGGCGCGAACATGCCCGCTGCAGGCCACCCGCGCGGCCTTGCGCATTGCGCGTATCTCGGCCCGGTTCTTGTATAGCCGCATGTCATGCAGCAGGTGCTCCAGCGCGATAAACCGGTCCGGCGTTCGTCCACCGCGGCGATTTCCCAGGCGAATACGGTTGACCCATTCCATCACGCTCTTGTCGAATTCCGGGCGGGCGCCCATCGTGTAGAAAACCTGCTTTCTGTCTTCCAGCAGGCCCGGCAGTATCTCGTCAATATCGGCAATCGGAAAAGCGTCATTTGCACCGAAATGCTCAACCGCCCCTTCCGTCCCTGCCCGCCGCCCGGTCCAGGTCTCCATGGTCGCATCCCGCTCACGACAGAACAGCAGGTACTCGCCGTGCCGGCGGCCGGGAACCAGCACCGCTACAGCGTCCGGCTCGTTAAAGCCGGTCAGGTAATAGAAATCGCTGTCGGCACGGAACGGGTACTCTACATCCCTGTTACGTATCTGTTCCGGCGACGTGGGTATGATGGCAATCGAGTCCTTGCCCATCATGCGCATGAGCTGCTTGCGACGTCGACTGAATTCACTTTGAGTAATCATGGGAATGCCCTGTTCACTGCAGCCCTGCCGGTGCGGGTACCGCCTGCATATCTTCATACAGCAGCAACACACTCACACGCACGTACTCCACGATTTCCACATAAGCGTCCTCATCCGCCTCGTCAGGCCCTTCTGACACAAAACCGGCGTGTGAAATTTCGTAAAAGTCCTTCATGATTTCCCCGATTGCTCCCGCCTGTACGCTGTCCTTCCTGATGCCACCCAGGGCGAGTCCAAACAGATAGCCCTCGCACCATTCACCGAGGGCACGCGTGCGGACTGACATGGGCGCGTGATCAGGCGGCAGCAACACACTGAACCCGAAGGACTCGTCATTCAGTTGCCCCAGTATATCGTTCAGCAGGTTCTCCAGCATATCACTGCAGTCCTGCGCCGCTACACTCAGGGTGTTATCCGTGCCAAGTAAATGTTCCAGCCACACCGCCGGATCACGCTTGCCCCCGGCGGTAACCATGCCACACAACAGCCCGTGCGCTGCGGCGGCGCCACTGTCAGCGTCGGCGGCCTGCAGACACGTTTCCAACTGGTCAAAATCGCGCGTTTGCCATTCCATCACTCTTGAACCTTACTCTATGTATACGTTGGTTATTATCGCACATAAGCGGCTAATGCTCTGTCCTTCCGCCGTTAATATACCTGCAGGAGCGCCTGGCAGGCGCGCTGGTTTATGCAGCTCAATCGAATCGCGCCTGCCAGGCGCTCCTGTACCAATAGAAACACCTGCAGGGCATGCTTGCATTGCAGGCAATATTGACCACACCCGGTAACCGCACTATATTGGCGGCATGTCGAAGAAAAATTCCAAGTCAATTATCGAGCCCGAACTCACGCACCTGGAAGATCAGGTCGACGCACTCGTGCAAGTGGTCGAGCAATTAATGAAAGAAAACCGCTCACTGCGGGCACAGCAGGAAAACCTGTCCATGGAACGTGCCGGCCTGCTCGAAAAGCATGACCAGGTACGCAACCGGGTAGATGCTATCGTGACACGCCTGAAATCACTGGAGACCGGCGCATGAGCGGCGACGCTATCAAGGTAAAGATCCTCGACAAGGAGTACCTTGTTGCATGCCCGCCCGAAGAAGAAGCCGCGCTAAAGGCTTCCGCGAAACATCTCGGCGACAAAATGTCGGAAATACGTCGCAGCGGGAAGGTTGTCGGCATCGATCGAATAGCGGTCATGGCGGGGCTCAATATTGCACACGAAGCGCTGGAATCGGGCGTTGGCGCCGGTACTGACGCCGCGCGATCAACCGGTTCCCGCCTGAAAAAGCTGAACACGAAAATCGACAAGGTGCTGACGAAATACCGGCTGGCCGGGATTAACTAGCTCGTCAGGCCACGGACCGAGGTACTTAAAGCAATCCGGACATCGACCGATTAAAACTGGGCATCCCCTGCTGTGCACGACAGTGGCTGAGATCTCCTTGAGCCTAATCACCATTCAGGGGACTAATGCTGGTACTGTGTGCATGTCCGCTACGTACGGAAAGCCTGACGTATCACTGCCGTCCCCCTCTTGAACCGCTGGTTCAAGGGCAACAGCTGCAACGGCACAAGCGGAGGATGCCCTTCTTTTACCGTTGCAAACCGCAGCCCGATTATCCACATGCCTGACAGTGATGCGATACGCCAAGCGGTCCGCGCCAAGCGCCGGGCGCTACCGGAAGCAACCGCACGAAGATATGCACGGCTACTGGCGAGAAACGCCCGCAAACATCCTTTATTACTGAATTCCCGCCATATCGCGAGCTTCCTGGCTGCCGACGGAGAGATGGACCCCCTGCCCCTGATGCAGCAACTCTGGTCGCTGGGTAAAAAGATCTACCTGCCGGTCCTCGTACCCTTTAAGCATAATCGACTCTGGTTCGCCCGGTTCGAGCCGGGTGATGAGCTGGTCTACAACCGCTACGGCATCCCGGAGCCGGTACGCAGGCAACTGATCAGGCCGGCCGCACTGGAACTGGTGCTGACGCCTTTGGTTGCGTTTGACGCGCGCGGACACCGGCTCGGTATGGGCGGCGGATTTTATGACCGCAGCTTTGCATTTCTGCAACGGCGCTCACACTGGAAGCAACCGCGCTTACTGGGCATTGCTTACGAATTCCAGCAACAGCCATCAATCAGCACCAACGCCTGGGACATTCCGCTGGATGCCGTCGTTACAGAAAAAACGGTCTATACGGTATGAAAATGACCAGTAAATATGGAATTTCACCGCTAATGTATCTTTTTTACAACAATCCGGGTGTTTGAATGAAGTACTGGCTAATGAAATCGGAACCGGATGTATTCGGTGTGAACGACCTGTTGAAGATGCCGGGCAAGACCGACTGCTGGGACGGTGTAAGAAATTACCAGGCACGCAACATGATGCGTGATGAGATGAAAAAAGGTGACCAGGTCTTTTTCTATCATTCAAACTGCAAGGAACCGGGCATTGCCGGCATCATGAAGGTTGTCCGTGAAGGTTATCCCGACTACACCGCTTTTGACCCTGAAGAAAAATATTTCGACCCCAAGAGCGATCCGGATAACCCGCGCTGGTACATGGTCGATGTGAAGCACGTGCGCAAATTAAAACGTGTCATAACATTGACCGAACTGAAAACACATCCGCAACTACGTGACTGGACACTGGTGCGCAGCGGCAACCGTCTTTCCATCATGCCGGTGTCTGAGAAACAGTGGAATTTTATCCTCGCACTGGAATAAACCGCGGTTTTCATCACCCGCCGCTACTGTCGGTAAACTTCACACATCCAACACGCCGGAACTCCCCGATAATTCAATAAGTTTTTGTTTTTATATAATATATCATCCATCTATATGCAGCCTGGTAACGGTCCTTCCAGTGCCGATCCAGTATTAAAGTGTTAACTATGCCGTAAAAAGTGACGTTTTACGTCACCCCCCTTGTTTACTTGTTCACGATGCTGCAAACGTGCAAACACGCGCATGCATGCAGCACGTCATGTTGCACAAAATTCATGTCGAATGAGTCACCGTGCACATGCACATCAACATGTAAATTCACAACGCGTCACTCACATGTTTACGGTTACCGAAATTTGCGCATGAAACATTTCCTGAAAAATAATTTACATCGTTAACTAAACATCATTTCAAAACGGTCGATAGCACTGGAAATATCAATAACAAAAAACTGGTAATTTGTAATTACTTGTTTATACTCAGCTTGGGCAATTTAAATGCAATGGAGGTTTGGTATGGCTGCAAAAAAGAAAGCCACTAGAAGGAAGACCACCGCAAAACGGAAGACCACTGCAAAACGCAAGACGACCGCAAAGCGGAAGACGACGACGAAGCGGAAGAAGGCCGCTCCGAAGCGTAGGAAGGTAACGCGCAAGAAGAAGGCTGCTCCGAAGCGTAAGAAGAAGGTTACGCGGAAGAAGAAGGCCGCTCCGAAGCGCAGGAAAGTAACGCGCAAGAAGAAGGCTGCTCCGAAGCGTAAGAAGAAGGTTACGCGGAAGAAGAAAGCCGCTCCGAAGCGCAGGAAAGTAACGCGCAAGAAGAAGGCTGCTCCGAAGCGTAAGAAGAAGGTTACGCGGAAGAAGAAGGCCGCTCCGAAGCGCAGGAAAGTAACGCGCAAGAAGAAGGCCGCTCCGAAGCGCAGGAAAGTAACGCGCAAGAAGAAAGCCGCTCCGAAGCGTCGCAAGGTTACGCGGAAGAAGCGCTGATAATCGTCGACATTGACGATAAAAAGCCCGGGCATTGCCCGGGCTTTTTTTTCATCCATGAACGGGTGCAGGGCCACTCCCGCACATTCACGTACCACACGGCAGGTGGCTATCCTGTCTGTCGTCGCCGGAAGACCCGGTGAGGTGCGTTCGGGGACTCGGTCGGGAGGCTGACCCGGCCCCTGTTGAACGCCGCAATCGACCTCTATACGCCGCGTTGAGGATTCAACGTGACCTGGTGCTATGTACCTGTTTTAGCAGGTACATCGTGCCTGCAAGGCGCTCCTGCCCGTGAAAAACAACTACAGGTGTATCAATTGGGGCAAGAGCGGATTGCGTCCGCGAACAGGCCAGTACGCACAGGAACCGTAGGGTGCGCCGTGCGCACCTTGAATTGCCGATGCAATCATTCGGTGCGCATGGCGCACCCTACTGAAAATAAACCGCCGTAGGAGCGCAGGAATGCGCGAACCTGCTCCGAGGTTGATTCGTTCGCGGGCAAGCCCGCTCCTATGGGTGTGCCGATTGGGGCAGGAACGCCTTGCAGGCGCGACCAATGACAGTGAAACCGGATCGCGGCGTAATCAGGTCTCGGTATTTCCCAGGAACAACTGGTAGGCCGGGCAATCCGTTTCCTCCCAGTAGATATACCCCAGTTTGTCCAGCGAGGCACGAAAGTCCTTCCGCCCCTGTCGCGGCACCTGCACGCCAACCAGTACGCGTCCGTAATCCGCGCCATGATTGCGATAGTGAAACAAGCTGATATTCCATCGCTTGCCCATCGATGACAGGAATCCGAGCAGTGCACCCGGACGTTCGGGAAACTGGAACCGGTAAAGCAACTCGTCCTCGAGGCCGGGCACCCGTCCTCCGACCATGTGACGTATATGCAGCTTGGCAATTTCGCTGTTCGTCAGGTCCTCTACCGGGTAACCGTCTTTACGCAACGCTTCGACCAGTTTTGTGCGCTCCGTATCACCCGCCTGCAACTGCACACCGGCGAATACATGTGCCTTGCCGGGACCCGCATAGCGGTAATTGAATTCCGTGATCCCGCGCCGGCCGATAGCCCGGCAGAAGCGCCGAAAGCTGCCGGGCTCTTCCGCAATCGTAACGGCAAGCAGGGCCTCGCGCTGCTCGCCGATCTCGGCACGCTCGGACACATGGCGGAGACGGTCGAAGTTGATGTTGGAACCGCTGTTAATGGCCACCAGCGACTTGCCGTGAATATTGCCGGACTCGACATACTTCTTGATACCGGCAATTGCCAGCGCACCGGCCGGCTCAACCACCGAACGGCAGTCATCGAAGATATCCTTCATGGCGGCGCAGATTTCGTCGGTAGTGACGGTAATTATTCCGTCTACATGTTCACGGGCAATCCGGTACGGCTCCTTGCCGGCCTGGCGCACGGCCACGCCATCTGCAAATATACCGACCTGCTTCAGCTTGACTCGCCGGCCGCGCCGCAATGCCTCGTACATGCAGGGCGCCTCGTCGGGCTCGACTCCGATCACCTTGACGGCCGGACGCAGTGCCTTGACGGCAACCGCAACCCCGGCCAGCAGCCCGCCGCCGCCGACCGGTACGAAAATGGCATGGATGTCACCATCATGCTGTTCGAGAATCTCCAGCCCGACGGTACCCTGCCCGGCGATGACCGCCGGATCATCATAGGGATGGATGAATGTCATACCCTTTTCCAGCGCATGCGCAGCCGCCCATGCATAGGCGTCATCGTAGGCATCACCGACCATCTTGACCGACGCACCGTAGTCCCTGACAGACTCCACCTTGATGGACGGTGTCGTCACTGGCATCACGATCAGTGCCTTGACGCCCAGTTTATGCGCCGCCAGTGCGACGCCCTGCGCGTGGTTTCCCGCCGACGCGGCAATAATACCCGGCTTGAGCTCCTCGGCGGAGAGGCCGGAAATCTTGTTGTAGGCGCCGCGACACTTGAACGAGTGGACCGATTGCATGTCCTCACGTTTCATCCAGATGCTGTTATCCAGGCGCCGGGACAATCGACCAGCCTCGACCAGCGGGGTTACCTCGGCAACATCATAGACGCGTGATTCACGAATCGACTTCAGGTAGCGTTTTAGCATAGGGCCTACAGTAACAGGTCAAAACCGACTTGCACAGGTGCCGAACACGACCATGACAACCCCGGGTTGCACGGGTATCATCGGTGATAATCAGCAATCCGGAGTACATTGATGACACAGGACGAGATGAAAAAAATGGTCGCCGAGGCGGCGCTGGAGTACGTGATACCCGGCACCATTATCGGCATCGGCACGGGTTCGACTGCCAATCACTTTATTGATTGCCTGGCCGGCATAAAAGGCAAGATCGACGGTACGGTTGCCAGCTCGAATGCCAGCGCCGAGCGCCTGGCCGCGCACGGTATACCGGTGCTGGACCTGAACAGCGCCGGCGAGTTATCCGTCTACATCGACGGCGCCGACGAATCAAACCATCACCTGCACCTGATCAAGGGCGGCGGCGGTGCGCTGACGCGGGAAAAGATCGTCGCCGCCTGTGCAGAAAAATTTGTCTGCATCGCCGATGAGAGCAAGCTGGTCGACGTGCTGGGCGCCTTCCCGCTGCCCGTAGAGGTCATCCCGATGGCACGCAGCATGGTCGCACGGGAACTGGTTAAAATCGGCGGTCAACCGGTCTATCGCGAGGGTTTCATCACCGATAATGGCAATGACATTCTCGATGTCCATAACCTGGAAATAATGGAACCGGCCGGTCTCGAGCAGCGGCTGAACAATATTCCCGGCGTGGTGACCAATGGCCTGTTCGCCCTGCGGCCGGCGGATGTGCTGTTGCTGGGCACCGCGGACGGGGTGAAGAAGATTACCTGAAGCAACGAAGACAGTCACAGGAGTGAGCTATCTGCTACGCCTTCCCCCTCGTCATCCCCGCGCACGACTGCATGGCAAAGGCTGAGACCGGAATAGTCAGAGGCTGGCCTGGGCCTGCCCGCGAGGAGAGCGACGCAGGAGCCAAGTCCGAGGCGGGGCCGATCCAGCCCCGAAAGTCAACAACTGTAGTGAACGCCCGCATGCCGAGTGTTTCACTTACCTGTTCGCGACGACGCCGCTATCTGGACTCCAAGAGTCACACCTGTATCATCATATTGCGATTGCAAGGCGCTGCATAGCGCCTTGTATACAAGCCGTAGGAGCGCCTCAGGCGCGAACAAGGTTATTCCGCCGCGCCTGATCCACGCCACCTGCCAAATCCCAGATGCGCACGCTCGCATCATCGCTGGTGGTTGCCAGGAAACGTCCATTCGGCGAAACCGCGATATCCGCACCACATAAATCATGTTGTTGAAAACGGCGCAGCGCCTCACCGGTCTGCGGATCGAGAAAATAGACCGCGCTGTCGGTCTGGCGGCTGATACTTGCCAGTTCTGCACCGGCGGCCAGAAATTTAATGGAGCGGATAATGCCGCGATGTGGCGTCGGCAGCGTCTGCAGTGAAGCCTCTCGCAAGTTCCAGCGAAACAGCCGAAACCAGCCACCGCCCATGAGCCACCTGTTATTCGGCGAGAATGCCAGCGTCCATGCATCCGTCGGCGGGTCCGCCAGGCGACGTGCCGGCACGTGTTCCGACCACAGGTATACCGCGCCATCCGCACCGCTGGAGGCATAGCGCCCGCCGGATGAATCAATGGCAACGGCCTTGACCGCGCCGCGGTGCAAACGCCGCTCATCCAGCAAGGTGAAATCCGCCAGGCGCCAGAGGCGTATCGAACCATCCTTGTGTCCGGTCAACAGCCGGCCTGCAGACTCGTTCGCCGTCATGTGCATGATCGGCGCCCTGGTATCGATACTGCCGAGCAACCGGCCCTCAAGCGACCACGATGCCAGCAAACCATCAAAACCAGCAGTGACCAGCCGGCCATTCGCCTCGACAAAGGAGATGCCGTTGACTGATCCCGTGTGCGCCGGCCAGGAGCGTGCACCCGCCCCGTCCGCTGTCTGCCACAGACGTACCCGGCCTTCCCAGCCACCGGATGCCAGCCATTCGCCCGACGGGCTGAAGGCGACCACCGACCCGCCGCCGTGAGCATCCTGTTTGACAAAGACAGGCCGTTCGCCGACCAACCTGCCGGAACAGGCCGCAATCGTCATCAGCATAATGACGGCCAGCAGTATTCCAGTGACAGATTTCATTTGCATCATTACACCCAGGAGCGGGCTTGCCCGCGAACGGATTTACCCCGGAGCACATTCGCGGCTAAAGCCGCTCCTACCCCAATAGTCCATACCTGCAGGAGCGCAGGCATGCGCGAACAAGACGGATCAACCTGTTCGCGGACAACGTCCGCTCCTACTCCAATCGTCACACCTGTAGGAGCGGGCTTGCCCGCGAACAGTCCAGCCTGCTCGCAGGCGCCTCATGCAGGGGCGATTCATAAGAATTTATATTTTCGCGCCTGCAAGGCGCTCCTACAATATATTTTGGTTGCGCCCAAAAAAAACGGGGCCCGCAGGCCCCGTTTGCATTCTATCCGGACGTACCGGTTCAGAACTTGTGCTTCAGGCCCAGCGAGAACTTGTCGTCTTCACCGCCGGCAGGACCGACAGCGCTGCAGGCCGTCAGGGTTGCACCGGCACCGGCATCACAATCGATCTCGTTGAAACCGGCATAGATCATGGTGCGCTTGCTGAAATCGTGCATGGCTGCCAGCGTCCAGGCCGTGTAGTCATGATTGGTATCGTCGTTGTCACCCTGGCCGAAACCCAGGTAGGCCCTGACGCCCAGCATGCTCATGGTACCGCCAACGTGCCAGAGGGTGACATCATCATTGAAACTGGATGCGTCATCGAAGTCCTCGTACTGGCCCATCACGCTGAACATACCCATGTCATAGCGACCGCCGACCTTCCAGCCCGCCGTCATGGCAGCCGTATCCTGGTCATTGTTCATGTAGTCGCCAAATACCAGCAGGCCGTTCTTGGAGTAGCTGGCACCGATGCCGTACGGGTTTTCATCTTCGCCATCAGTCTCGTCGCTATCCAGCGTGTAGTGGGCAACAACACGCACACCGTTGTAATCCACGCTGTCCCAGCGGAAGGTGTTGGTGGCACGGCCATGCAACTCTTCGCCGGCACCGGAGTGCAAACCGGACTGCAGTCCGCGGTCACGTCCCTGCAGTGCAGTGCGGTACAGCGGATCAACCAGCGCGCCATGTGACTTGTAACCGGTCGAGATAGTACCGATGCGCGCCTGTCCGAAACCGCCGGCCAGACCGACCCACTGGTCACGATCGAGCATGCGAGTTGGTGTTGTCACCGTGTGCCCGATCACGCGTTACGCGGTGGTGTCGTACTGGAAATCGATCTTGAAGATCGCCTTCAGGCCGTTGCCCAGGTCTTCACTGCCCTTGAAACCGACGGAGCAGGTGGTGCAGTTCATATTGATATCATCGCTACCGCCGTCGATATCAGTTGCATCGACACTGGTATCGATGTGGCCGAAGAGTGTCACGTCAGACACAGCGGCCGTCATGCCACTTGTCAGCGCAACACCCATCATCGCCGGTAATAGTTTCTTCTTCATGAAGCTCCCCTCCGCCTGTCCGAGGCGATCATTGTCCGTGTCGGTTTGAATAAAAGTCTTTATGGGAGAGCAATTTTACCTGTCTGCGGGGTAGATGCAACACTTATGTTCAGCGTGTTGCGTTCATCACAACAATCGAGTGTCTGCCCGTTCGCGCGCTTGCAACGGGTAAGGATGCTGACGGCTGTAGCAAGGAACACCAGGATGTCACAGGGTTACCAAGCTGCGGGACCGCGTCACAGGCCACTGACGCAGGAGCGGATTCCGCATGGATTCAGCTCCGCGGCAATTGTTCTCGCACTGAATACAGGCGCGAGCAGTGAGGCCATCTTACGAGCAGGCCCGCAAGCGCACGTGCATGCAGGCTCGAGCATGCCAGGCATGGCCAGGCAGTCGCCTGTACCGGCGACATCCGCGCCTGCGTGGTGCCACTGAGCACGGCATTCACCATGGTGAATGTATTCCGCGCAAGCCCGCCCTTACAGGCAAAAAAAACGGGGCCCGCAGGCCCCGTTTTCTGTTCCGATCAATAAAACCGATTAGAACTTGTGCTTCACACCCAGCGAGAAGGTATCTACTTCCGGACCATTATCCTCATCTTCCTTGTTGTAACCAAGGTAGACCATGGTGCGCTTGCTCATGTTGTGCATGCCAGCGATGGTCCAGGCATCGGTATCAACATCAGGAACACCCGTCGCCTCATCCGTGGCCTGACCGTAACCGGCATAGATCGTGTTGTTGCCCATGGTGTAGGTACCGGCGATGTGCCACAGGGTACCCTCTTCACCAGCACCGGTATCGTCTTCGCCATCCTCATACTGGCCCATGACGGCAAAGTTGTTCAAGCTGTACTTACCGCCGACTTTCCAGGCATGTGATATCTGCCGATTTGGAGCAGTCGCGCTCGCCGTCGTTGGAGATGTAGTCGGCAAACACCAGGATGCCGCCGTTCTCGTAGCTGCCGCCGATACCGAACGGGTTGTTGTCCTCACGGTCAGCCTCTGTGCGAGTCCAGCGTGTAGTGAGCACCCACCTTGAAGCCGTTGTAATTGGCACTGTCCCAGCGCGCGGTGTTGGTCGCACGACCTTCCAGTTCTTCGCCGGCACCACTGTGGAAGGATCGACTGCAGGCCGTGATCACGACCCTGCAGGAAGGTCCGGTACAGCGGGTCGATCATCGCGCCGTGTGACTTGTACACGGTCGAGATGGTACCGATGCGCACCTGGCCGAAACCGCCGGCAAGACCCAGCCACTGGTCACGATCGAGTATGGAATTGGTGCCGTCACTTGCCCGGTTACGATTGATGATGTCGTACTGGAAATCGATCTTGAAGATCGCCTTCAGGCCGTTGCCCAGGTCTTCACTGCCCTTGAAACCGACGGAGCAGGTGGTGCAGTGGAAGTTGGTGTCGTCCTGACTGGGGCTGCCGCCGCCAGGATCGAAATCGACATTGTTCAAACTGGTATCGATGTGACCGAACACAGTCACGTCAGCAGCAGCGACAGTCATACCACCTGCCAGTGCCGCACCGATCAGAGCCGGTAAGATTTTCTTGGTCATGATATTCCCCTTAAACAGAGTTAAAGATTCAGTTAACTAAAAGTCTTGTAGTCATTGCACGCGAGCACCTTACAACAACAAAATACACAAATGCAACAGTTATTTTCAAAAAAACCACAGCTGTGGTTTTTTTGTCTCATCGGCGCCACAAAATAGCTCTACTCAATGTAGCACGCTGTTCTATATATCAATTGGTTCTTCAAGCAGGGAGAGCGCAAGTGAATACCTTGGTACGAATCAGCCAGAACCTTTAAGTGTCCGCGCCCCTGGTTATTGCCCCCGGTCACCGGAATCCATGTAATGACTTGATTTTATTAAGATAATGCAGTCCTAGGCATGTTGTTTTTATGATACAGATGACTGCCCCGGTCATCGTGAGCGGGCCCGGCCGGTAGTATCGTTAGATACAGACGGTTCTGTTTACAGCCTGTGCCAAAAGGAGTCAGTACCACTGCTGTCGCGCAAGCCCCTCACCCACAGGGACACCAAAGCCAAGAGGGCCGGGGAGAGAAGATAGAAAAAAGCTTACTGCCTGTTTTTATACCCCCTCTCCCTGGCCCTCTCTCGAAGGGAGAGGGAATGGCAGTTTCAATACTGTGCACAACCTGTGCATAACCACCAGGTATCGCTCGACACCCAAACTTCCTGATTACGCTCCCTCCCCCTCAGGGGGAGGGTTGGGGAGAGGGGATCTGTATAAGAAATTACCCCCTCTCCCTGGCCCTCCCGGTAACTGCTCCATGCGTTACTCTCGGCTCTGGCGTCCTGCTTCGCTCTACCTCGTCCATCCATGGACTCGTACCTCCTGCATGGCCCAGGCCAGCCTCTCGACCGTCCCGGTCTCACCTTCTGCCTGCAGTCGTTCCTCCGGGAGAGGGAATGGCAGCTTCAATACTGTGCACAACCGTGCATAACCACCAGGTATCACTCAACACCCAAAATTCCTGATTACGCTCCCTCCCCCTCAGGGGGAGGGTTGGGGAGAGGGGATCTGTATAAGAAATTACCCCCTCTCCCTGGCCCTCTCCCTGAGGGAGAGGGAATGCTTTGTTTGTTTTGTAATGCTAACGGGAATCTGATGAGCTTTTATAAGGTCAGCAAAAAAAGCCCTGGCGGGCTTGCTGATATAAGGCAAACGATGAAGGGCTCATTAGAGCGACTTTTCTAAAGCCAGACAAAAAAAGCCCTGACGGGCTTTTTTTGCTGACTTGGCTGGCGGACTAGGATTACTCCGGGCATCCTGCCCTCCGCCCTTCGGGCCAGTGTCACTGCGTGACACTGTTCCAATTTGCTCCCGGCAAATTGGTCGAACCCGAGGTTCTCATCCCAGCCCGCACCCTTCTAAAAAAGAAAAGGGCTCATTAGAGCCCTTTTCTTTTATGGCTGGCGGACTAGGATTCGAACCTAGATTAGAGGTGTCAGAGACCTCTGTCCTACCATTAGACGATCCGCCAAATAGCGGTATATTTTTAACGCTTGGAGAATTGCGGTGCGCGGCGTGCCTTGTGCAGACCTACCTTCTTGCGCTCCACCTTGCGTGCATCACGGGTAACAAAACCGGCGCGTCGCAGCGTCGGGCGCAGCTCGCTGTTGTATTCCATCAGGGCACGCGTAATGCCGTGGCGGATTGCGCCCGCCTGCCCGCTCATGCCGCCGCCCCTGACAGTCACCGTAATGTCGAAGTTATCCGTCATGTTGCTGGTTTCAAGCGGCTGACGCACGATCATGCGAGCAGTCTCGCGCGCGAAATACGTGTCCAGCGGCCGCTTGTTGACGGTGATAGAACCGGTACCCTTGCGCATAAATACGCGTGCCGTGGAAGTTTTACGACGTCCGGTGCTGTAGTAAGTTTCACTCATACTTTATATCCTGTTGCGCGATTTTAGTGGCACGCGGTCTTTATATATCCAGTGGTTTCGGCTGCTGTGCGGCATGCATGTGGTCCGGACCGCTATAGACTTTCAACTTCCGGTACATGGCCCGACCCAGCGGGTTTTTCGGCAGCATACCCTTCACAGCCAGCTCAATGACCCGGCCCGGCGCCCTGACCTGCATCTTCTCGAAGCTGACCGACTTCAGATTGCCGATGAACCCCGTATGCCGGTGGTACATCTTGTCGGTGGCCTTGTTCCCCGTGACCCGCACCTTGTCGGCATTCACGACAATGATGTAATCGCCGGTGTCGACATGCGGCGTATAGATGGGCTTGTGCTTGCCACGCAGACGCCGGGCGATCTCGGTCGCCAGGCGACCCAACGTTTTCCCTTCCGCATCAACAACATACCAGTCTCGATTCACTTCGTGGGTTTTGGCTGAAAATGTACTCATCGGTTTTTCTCTGGGTAATGCCGAACAAAGAGCGGGGATGTTACAAAAATCGGGGCCGATGTACAAGACGCGATGGCCACAGCACTCGGGCAAAACATGGAATAAACGGCAAAAAAAAAGCGCGGTATAAAACCGCGCTTTAAAAAACCTCCTTAGGGGGAGGTGGAGGAGCGCTGACCGGCCTAATAGGGGGGGCAGACCAATCAGCGTGTAATGATTTTCTAATATAGAGTCCTTCTTGTCAAGCCTGCCTGCCCTCACCGCTATTTCCCGTCCTGGCCACCCATCATTATTCAATACGGGCCGCCCTGGACATTGCCAGACTGACGGAAAGCTGGATTAACATTATAAATACAGTTACTTGTGTCTGGCTACGACAAAAATACGGCACGCATATGTTGGGGCACGCAAACCGTTGGCCCGCTGATGTGCCGTCATTATGCTGACTCAGTGGCGGCAAATCCCGATGCGACGAATTATTGCCATGCAATAAGCGTCGCATGCCGGGGACAGCCCGGGGTGTCGGCAATATCAGGGACCTGCAATCAGTCAACGCTTGCCGGCAGGAGCAAGCGCTGCACAATGCGGCCATGCTGAAGGTGCTCGGTGAGAATTTCGTCAATATCCGACTGGTCGAGATAGGTATACCAGACACCTTCGGGATAGACCACCAGCACCGGCCCCTCCGCACAGCGATCGAGACAACCAGCCGTATTGATACGTACGCCGCCCTTGCCTGCCAGGCCCAGCTGCTTGCTGCGCTGCTTGGCATAGTCGCGCAGTGCAGACGCATCAAAGCGCTGGCAACAATCGCGCCCATCCTCGCGCAGGTTGGTACAGAAAAAAACATGGTAACGATAGTAGGGCATGGGACCAAGATACCGCGTCGCAGCAGCCACGGGAAGGTCGGCCGCACGGACAAACCGGCGCCGGTCTGCTATCTTCAGGATTATGCAAACACGCAACCAGACATTCATCGACATGATGATCGGCCAGGCAGACCAGGCATTGCGGACGGTATTCGGGGAACCCGCCGGCTCTGGACGCCCCGATCCCGCGCGGGATTTCGCCGACGGGGAACTCACCGCAACCGGCAAGGCCAGGAGCCTGAACCTGATGCGCGTCAACCACGCCGGCGAGGTCTGCGCACAAGCGCTCTACCAGGGCCAGGCATTGACCGCGCGGCGCGAGGAAACGCGCCAGCACATGGACCAGGCCGCGGCCGAAGAAAACGACCACCTGTCCTGGTGCCGGCATCGTATTCACGAGCTCGGCGGTCATACCAGTTTGCTCAACCCGGTGTGGTACACGGGTTCGCTGGCGATCGGCGCAGTGACCGGCCTGCTGGGTGACAAGTGGAGTCTCGGCTTCCTGGCGGAGACCGAGCAACAGGTTGTCAAACACCTCGAGGGTCATCTGCAGCGTCTGCCCGAAGGTGATGAAAAATCGCGCGCCATCCTCGAGCAAATGAAACTCGACGAAGCACAACATCGCACGACCGCACTCGATGCGGGTGGCACGCAATTGCCGGATTCGGTAAAGAAACTGATGTCGCTGGCATCGCGCATCATGACGACCACGGCATACCGGATTTGACTACCAGGTTCTGCATCGTGCCTGGCCGCTCCCGCATACTCGCCTCCCGCGGACTTGAACGACAAGGCGGCTATGCAGCCGTGTCCTGTACATCGCAAGGCGCTCTGCTGCATAGCGGAACTGATCCCCGTCATTCGCGCGCAGGCGGGAATGACCTCTGAGGCATTGTAAGCGCAGAAAAAAAGATTATTTACCTCTGTGTACTCTGTAGCAGGCCTTGATTTTCCTGACGCCCATGCGGCTTCCGGCAATTGCTCCATGCATTGCTCTAACTCCTGCATGGCCCAGGCCAGCCTCTCGACCGTCCCGGCCTCACCTTCTCCATGCAGGCGTGCACGAGAGCTGTTTGTTCAATACGGCTGCGTTAAAGCAGGCGTATCAACGCCGCCGCAAATTGCGGCCGTAAAACATCTCCAGCATTTCCCGGCTGACCTGTGACCGAATCTTGCGCTGGTCGGCCTCTGTCAATGCATCCTTGCCCTCGCCGAACAGGTAGTCGTCCAGGTCAATCTCCTTCAGCATCATCTTGGTATGAAAAATGTTTTCCTGGTACACGTTGACGTCGATCATCTGGTACTGCTCGCGCGTATCGCGCGACAGGAAATTTTGTATGGAGTCGATCTTGTGATCGATGAAATGCTTGCGACCACGCACATCGCGGGTAAAGCCACGCACGCGGTAATCGAGGATCACGATATCCGACTCGAAGCTGTGAATCAGGTAGTTCAGCGCCTTCAGTGGTGAAACCCGGCCGCAGGTCGACACATCGATATCGGCGCGAAAGGTACTGATGCCATGGTCCGGATGACTCTCCGGATAGGTATGAACGGTAATATGGCTCTTGTCGAGGTGCGAGACCACCGCTTCCGGCAGTGGCCCGGGCGTCTCGGTGTTTGCTATCTGCTCCGTCGCAACCGATTCCTCGGCGATCAGCATGGTGACGCTGGCACCCTGCGGGTCATAATCCTGCCGCGCCGTATTCAGTATGCTCGCGCCGATAATATCGGCAACATCCATCAGGATGTCAGTCAGTCGGTCGGCATTGTATTCCTCGTCGATATACTCGATATACTCGCTACGGTGTGCCGGCGTGCGCGCGTAACAGATGTCGTAAAGGTTGAAACTGAGCGTCTTGGTAAGATTGTTGAACCCGTGAAGTTTTATTTTACGCATCTGGAGCTTGTCTCAACCATTAAAAAGTGTCTCCAACAATCGGTGGATGGTAGATCATCTGGACCGTGTTGCCGTCCGGATCACAGCAATAAAAACTGCGCGCACCATCACGATGAGTTCTTGGCGGAGCCTTTATATCAACATTTGAAGAATTCAGGAACTCATACCATTCGTCGACCAGCGCGGGTTTGGCAATAAAGAACCCGATGTGGTCCAGTCGCTGCCCCCTGTCGGCCGGCAACTCGCCTGCATGATGCAGCGCAAGGTTGTCATTGCCCGAAGTCAGATAGAGGTTGTCAGGATCGGGGCGCCACTCCACCGACATCCCCAGCAGGTCAACATAGAAGTGTTCACACGCGGCCATGTCGTTGACATTCAATGCGACATGACGCATGCCCAGAGTGGCCGGCCGCCGCCGGGTCATTTCCGGGCATCCTGCGCGATTATCTCGTAGTCGTGACTGATCTCCGCCGTCTTTCCCAGCATAATCGAGGCCGAGCAGTATTTCTCGGCGGACAGGGTAACCGCGCGGGCCACCTGCTTTTCCGCCAGGCCTTCGCCGCTCACCATGAAATGCACGTGGATGCGCGTGAAAATCTTCGGTTCGGATTCCGCCCGTTCTGCAGACAGCTCGACCACGCAATCAGCAACCGGCTGGCGTGCCTTTTTCAGAATATGTACGACGTCAAATGCGGTGCAGCCGCCCATACCAAGAAGCAACATTTCCATCGGCCGGACGCCCAGGTTACGGCCGCCGCTGTCCGGCGGCCCGTCCATGACTACCGCGTGGCCGCTGTCGGATTCGCCCAGAAACGTGGCTGCCTCGACCCATTTGACCCGTGCTTTCATGCTGGTATCACCTGTTTTTAAATTGTGTGAAGCCTATCACAGTTATTTTACCCGGAATCGGCCGCGGAACAGGCCTAAAGCTATTCTACCGGTGCCCGATAACATGGTCATGCACGCACTCCAGACACCCCGCGAAAAAGATACCCCGTCGGCCATGGTGGGAACCAATCCCTGCGTGGAAAGGTTCCTCGAGCACTGTCATCGCCGCAAGTACCCGAACAAGAGCGTCATCATTTATGCCGGCGACCAGCCGGACGCGCTCTACTATGTCGTGAAAGGTTCAGTCAGCGTCCTGATGGAAGACGAAGACGGCCATGAAATAGTGCTGGCCTACATCAATGCCGGCGGCTTTTTCGGCGAAATGGGGCTGTTCGGCGAACAGAGCAATCGCAGCGCATGGATTCGTACCCGCAGTGAATGCGAAGTTGCGGAAATCAGTTATGCGCGTTTCCGCACCATAGCCAAGGAAGACCCGGATATCCTGCTGGAGTTGACCGCGCAAATGGCAACCCGGTTACGCAAGACCAGCCGCAAGGTCAGCAACCTGGCATTCCTCGACGTCACCGGGCGCATCGCGCATACCCTGCTGGACCTCTGCAAGGAACCGGACGCCATGACACATCCGGACGGTATGCAGATAAAAATTACGCGGCAGGAACTCGGCCGAATAGTCGGCTGTTCACGGGAAATGGCCGGACGGGTCCTCAAGGCACTCTGCGAACAGGGTCACCTGTCAGTCAAGGGCAAAACCATCGTCGTCTTCGGCGCACGCTAGAATAATCACAGCACCTCCTTTGCGGCGTAAAAAGCATCTCGCGCCAGGCCGCAAAGTCGCCAAGAGAAAATAAAACCGCATTGAACACAGAGTTATTATGCGTGGGCCTGTACGAATACATCGGGGGATACGGTTAACATGGCACCGCCTGCAAAAAACTGTTGCCTCGCAGGCCGATCAGCCAACTTGATTAACGAAAGATTCAACCTTTTATAAGAATTATTTTTCTCTTTGGCCTCTGTGGCAGATTTTTATTTTCTTTGCGCCTTGGCGGCTTTGCGCGAGGCAACAAATTTACACTACCAGATTAACCAAACAGCTCCGCCAGTTTCTCCCCCGGTTCGGCCGCCTTCATGAACGCCTCCCCCACCAGGAAAGCATGCACACCGTTGTCGCGCATCAGCGCAACATCGTCGCGCGTGTGAATACCGCTTTCCGTCACCAGGATACGGTCTTCCGGCACCTGCCCGGCGAACCCGAGCGTCACGTCCAGGCGCGTCTCGAATGACCGCAGGTCACGATTGTTCACGCCAATAAGCCTTGCGGGCAACTCAAGCGCACGCGCCATTTCGTCAGCATCATGCACCTCGACCAGCGCATCCATTCCCAGGTTTTCTGCCAGCTGCAACAATTCCAGCAGCATGACATCGGACAGTGCCGCAACGATCAACAGGATGCAGTCGGCACCCAGCGCACGCGCTTCGTACACCTGGTATGGATCGATCATGAAATCCTTGCGCAACACCGGCAGACTGCAGGCCGCGCGCGCCTGCTGCAGGTATGCATCGGACCCCTGGAAGAAATCGATATCGGTCAGCACGGACAGGCAGGCAGCGCCGCCCCGCTGGTAACTTGCAGCAATCTGCGCCGGGTCAAAATCCTCGCGCAGGATGCCGCGACTCGGCGAGGCCTTCTTGATCTCGGCAATCACCGCGGCCCGTCCTTCACCGAGCCGCCGTTCGATAGCGGCAATAAAACCGCGTGGCGCGCCGGCGGACTCGATTGCGTGTGCCAGTTCATCGATGCCGGTTCGACGGTGACGCTCATCGACCTCCTCGGCCTTGCGCGCCAGAATCCGCCTGAGAATATCCGGTGTGTCACCCATCACTTCAGACACTGTTGGATACATCAACCAGGGCACGCAGGGTCTGCTTTGCCTTGCCTGAATCGATAGCATCGCCGGCCAGTTTTACGCCCTCGACCAGCGTCGCCGCAAGTCCCGCGGCATAAATGGCTGCACCGGCATTCAAGGCCACGATATCGCGTGCCGGGCCGGCCTCGCCATCGAACACGGCATTGATCATTCGCAGGCTCCCGGCGGCATCGGCCACCGCGATAGCGGACAGGTCCGCTGTTTGCAGGCCGAAATCGGCCGGCTCGATAGTGTAGACAGTTACTTCGCCGTTATGGAGTTCGGCAACCCGGGTGGGACCGGCGATACTTATTTCATCCAGACCGTCATCTGCATGTACTACCAGCACGTGTTCACTGCCGAGTCGTTGAAGCACCCGCGCCAGGGGTTCAACCCACTGCTCACTGAAGACACCCAGCACCTGGTTGGGCGCACCGGCCGGATTGGTCAACGGCCCCAGCAGGTTGAACAGTGTACGCACCCGCATTTCCTTGCGTGGACCGATGGCATGCTTCATCGCGCTGTGGTGTTGCGGCGCGAACATGAATCCCACGCCGACCCGATCGACACAGGCAGCCACCTGCCCGGGCTCGAGGTCGAGCTTCACACCGGCGGCCTCCAGGACATCTGCACTGCCGGAACTGCTGGAGACGGAACGATTGCCATGCTTGGCCACACGGCCACCGGCCGCGGCCGTTACGATCGCGCTGGCCGTCGAGACATTGAAGGTACTGGCGCCGTCACCACCGGTGCCGCAGGTATCGACCAGGTGCGGACCACTGACCTCGACCCGGGTGGCGAGTTCGCGCATAACAGAGGCTGCCGCGGCAATTTCATCGATCGTTTCGCCCTTCATGCGCAGCCCGACCAGGAAACCGCCGATCTGCGCCGGCGTCGCCTCTCCGGTCATGATCAGGCGCATGACATGTTGCATGTCGTCTGCAGACAGGTCACGGTGATCGATTACGGTTGCGATGGCTGATTGAATGTCCATTAATACATATCCCTGATATAGCAATCATGCAGTGTGCGCCGTGCGCACCATTAAGCTCCCTGATGATATCCGGTGCGCACGGCGCACCCTGCGCTCGTTTTGTGTTGAATATTTCGTTTGTTCGCGGCCAGGGCCACTCCTGCAAGATCTGTTATTGATTGAGAAAATTTCTCAGCAAATCGTGGCCGCAACCGGTCAGAATCGATTCGGGGTGAAACTGGACGCCTTCAACCGCCAGCGTCTTGTGACGCACGCCCATGATTTCATCCATGCCATACTTGCTGTCCTCCGTCCATGCAGTCACATCCAGGCAATCAGGCAGTGAGTCTTTCTCGATCACCAGCGAATGATAGCGGGTTGCCTCGAATGGTTGCGGCAAGCCGCGAAAGACGCCGCTGTTGTTGTGCTGGATCATGGAAGTCTTGCCATGCATGATGGCCCGGGCATGGCCAATGCGCCCGCCGAACGCCTGACCGATACACTGGTGTCCGAGACAAACACCCAGGATGGGGACCTTGCCGGCAAATTCGCTGATGGCTGCAATGGATACGCCGGCCTCGTTCGGTGTGCACGGTCCGGGAGAGATAACGATCTTTTCCGGGGCCATCTCACCGATCTGCTGCACGGTCACCTGGTCATTCCTGCGGACAACCACGTCCGCACCCAACTCGCCCAGGTACTGGACCAGGTTGTAGGTGAAGGAATCATAATTATCTATCATAAGGAGCATTAGCCGTGTCCTCCCGTGTGCAACCCCCGGCAGGCCATGGCCACCGCGCGAAAGATGGCGCGCCCCTTGTTCATGGTCTCGTCCCATTCATTCGCCGGCACTGAATCGGCAACGATGCCGGCACCGGCCTGGATATGCAGGGTACCGTCCTTGATGACCGCGGTACGAATGGCAATTGCCGTGTCCATGTTGCCCGACCATGAGATGTAGCCGACAGCGCCGGCATAGATGCCTCTTTTAACCGGCTCCAGCTCGTCGATGATCTCCATCGCGCGTATCTTCGGCGCGCCACTGACGGTGCCCGCGGGAAAAGTGGCGCGCAGGACGTCGATCGCGCTCATGCCGGGACGGACACGCCCCGTCACGTTCGACACGATGTGCATGACATGTGAATAGCGCTCAATCGCCATTTTTTCCGTGAGTGTGACACTGCCTGTCTCGCTGACACGCCCGACGTCATTGCGCCCCAGGTCAATCAGCATCAGGTGTTCCGCCAGCTCCTTGGGGTCTGCCAGCAGCTCCTGCTCCAGCGCTGCATCCTCCTGCGAATCCCTGCCACGCGGGCGCGTTCCGGCTATCGGCCGAACCGTCACGGTACCCTCCTCCAGATGCACCAGGATCTCGGGCGAAGACCCAACGACGTGAAAATCACCCAGGTCCAGGTAGTACATATAGGGTGAGGGATTCAGCCGGCGCAGCGCACGGTACAGGCTCAGCGGTGGCGCAGAATACGGTATGGACATGCGCTGCGACAGCACCACCTGCATGGCGTCGCCTTCCACGATGTAGTCCTTGATACGGTCGACGGCCGCTTCGAATCCTGCGCGGGTAAATCCGGAAATAAAGTCGCTTTCGTTGACGGTGCTCGTCTCCGTATGGCGGTCACCATAACCCGCCAGCGGTTCGCGCAGGCGTGCTTCAAGCGCATCAAGCCGCTGCTCGCCCTGTTGCAGGGCCGCGGGCGCTGCAGGATCGACATGCACGATCAACTGCAGGGTGCCGGTCAGGTTGTCGAATACCACCAGTTCATCCGACACCATCAGGATAATATCCGGACATGACAGCAGGTCCTGCTGGTCGAATGCTGCCAGGCGAGGTTCGATATAGCGCACGGTGTCATATCCGAAGTAGCCCACCAGGCCACCGGTAAAACGCGGCATGTCGGGTAATTCAGGCGCCCGGTAGCGCGCCTGGAACATCCCGATCCATTCCAGCGGGTCCGTTGCGGTGACCGTCTCGACGATATCACCGTCCTGCAAAACGGTAATTTCATGCCGGTTCACCCTGAGCACCGTGGAACAGGGCAGACCGATGATGGAATAGCGCCCCCATTTCTCGCCGCCATGGACGGATTCGAACAGGTAGGAGTACCGTCCGCCGGCCAGCTTGATAAACGTGCTGAGCGGCGTATCGAGATCGGCGAGGATCTCGCGCGTCAGGGGGATTCGATTGTAGTCCCGGGATGCCAGGTCATTAAATTGTTCAGGCGTCATTCACGGCTGTCTCATTAACTCCCTCCCCTGCAGGGGGATGGGGAGTGGGAATCAAATAAAAGTCGCTGCCTGATTGTCTATCCCCTCTCCCTGACCCTCTCCCTGCTGGAGAGGGGACGCGCTTTCCATCATGCAGTAATAAACACTAGCCGCTGGCAACGCCATCGCCGGCCCGCCCCGTGTGTTGCCGGTACTGTCTCTTCATTGAAGAGCATGCTGTAATGCTGCCTTGTCAAGCATTGGATAAATTTCAGCCATCGAATCTATCACCGCATCCGGCCCGGCCTCGCGAATATCCACGCCATGATTGTAACCGTAGCTCATGCAGACGATCTGGAAACCGGCCGCTCGTGCCGCGGCTACATCGCTGACCGAATCACCGATCATCAGCGCGTTTTCCGGCTTGCAACCGAAAAACTTCGCCGCATGCAGCAATGGCGCCGGATCGGGCTTCTTCGTTGCTAATGTATCACCGCTGATAACAATTGAAAAATCATCGTATATTCCAAGCTCCCTGAGCAGCGGCTCGGTAAACCGGGCTGCCTTGTTGGTGACGCAGCCAAGCTTGTAGCCGGCGGCCTTGAGCAGGTCAATACCTTCCCTGACACCCGGGTACAGGCTGGAACGTTTCGAGGTGTTCTCGGCATACAGCTCCAGGAACAGCGGGTAGGCGCGCTCGAAGTCAGCCTCATCCGGCTCACCCTTGAGCTTGCCGATCAGTGCGCGCCGCACCAGCCGCTCCACGCCATTGCCGACCCAGTCACGCACCTGCTCATCCCCCCGCGGGGGGCGGCCCAGCTGCTCCATCATGGCGTCGACGCACCAGGCCAGGTCCGGCACACTGTCGACCAGGGTACCGTCCACGTCGATCAGGATCATTTCCGGCTTCTTGATATCCACTGTTCTCAGCCGACGGCTTTGGCAATTTCGGCGCGCATGGCGCTGATTGTCGCCTGGTAGTCATCGGCACCGAATATCGCCGAACCTGCAACGAACGTATCCGCACCCGCTGCCGCGATTTCCCCGATATTGTCCACTTTCACCCCACCGTCGATCTCGAGACGTATATCACGCCCGCTCTGATCGATAATTTTGCGCGCCTCGCGCAGCTTGGGCAGCGCTTCCGGAATAAAACTCTGCCCGCCGAACCCCGGATTGACCGACATCAACAGGATCATATCGACCTTGTCGATGACATATTTCAGGTAATCGAGCGGCGTCGCAGGATTGAACACGAGCCCGGACTTGCAGCCGTTTTCACGCACCAGTGACAATGAACGGTCGATGTGTTCGCTGGCTTCGGGATGAAATGTTATATAGGTTGCACCGGCCTTGGCGAAGTCCGGGATGATGCGGTCAACCGGCTTTACCATCAGGTGAACATCGATATCAGCCGTAACACCATGGTTGCGCAATGCTTCACAAACCAGCGGGCCGATCGTCAGGTTGGGTACATAGTGGTTGTCCATGACGTCGAAGTGCACGATATCCGCACCGGCATCAAGTACATGGGTAACTTCTTCGCCCAGTCTGGCAAAATCCGCTGACAGAATGGATGGGGCAATCTTGTAATCGGCCATGCTATTGTCCTCGTTGAAATTTCCGGCTTTACTGGCGAAAAACAAACGCGCACTTTACCCTAACAGGGCCGGTTTTTCAGCAGCGGCACGAACGGCGCATGACTTAAAAATCAATTCATTGATTTTTAAGATGATAATAATCAGAGCCGGCACGCATGCGCCGCGACCGGGAGCAATGAGACCCGGCCATCCGTCACGCCCCGGAAACGCGCACAGCGCGGTGACCTGCAATGCCCGGAATATTTCACTCAACCGGCTATCTCCGTGAATACTCCAGGATGTTGCGTTACTGACTTTCTCAGAAAATGCAGTTGCTTATACCGCACGCATCAACGCAAACAGCACGCATCGGCCATTTCTCCGCGGGACTTCAGGTCCCGACGGTTGACCTGCATGCCCGCTCCAAATATCAGTGGTTAGCGGTAGTGCTTGCCAAGCACGACAGCAAGTTTTATATATGAATCTGGCTCGCGGAGTACGCGTAAAACAGGTATGCGTCCCTCCTGCAAGCGACCGGTGATATACAGGAGTTTCCTGCCATGGCAAATAACAATCAACCACGCATCGGTAACTGGTACCAGGCGGTTAATGGTGACCGGTTCGAGATCGTGGCGCTCGATGACGAAGAGTCGACAGTTGAGATCCAGTACTTTGACGGTGCTGTCGAGGAAGTCGATTTTGACAGCTGGTCCCTTATGGAAATGGTTCCAATCGAGGCGCCTGAGGACTGGTCCGGTTCACTGGACATCCAGCGCGAGGATTACGGCGTCGACCTGGAACTGACCGCACCGAACGACCATATCAACCCGCTAGACGATTTCGAATAGACCGGTCAGGAACACGGTTTCCGTGACTCTCGCCCGTAATCGCAACGGGCAGGATGCTTGACGGCCCGGCACAGCTTTCACCAGTAAATTCAGAATCCTGCATATGCGCCAACGGCCCGCTTAACCTGCCCGCGAAGCCGCCGATAACCTCTGTACATATAACGGGAGGTGAAGCATGGCAATGATCTACGATATGGCAAGCGGCAAAGTTGTTTCCGGCAATGAGAACTCAAGCGAAGCCTTTCCCCGCGAACACATGCCTGCGACAGGCCCGGCCCTGCGAACCATAGAGGCCGGCACGCCGATAGAGGACATGCCACCCGTTGATGCATACATGGTGATGCTGCAGGAGCTGTTGAAAAAACTCTAGCGCAGAACTGATTTTTATTCGTCATTGTCGAACAAAACCAGGCACTGACGGAAATGATTCCATAAACCGGACAGGCCCGTAGCGGCCTGCCGGTCATTCGCGCCGCTCCCCGCCAGGTATCAACAGCGACCGGCAACCCCCGACAAACCAGGCGTAACATTCAGCAGATTCGTCATCACCACTGCGTGAACCAGCCATACCCGGCACAGTATCCATGACGGGAATAACCAGGTGCAGCTAATCAGGCATCTCCCGGTGCCCTGCCACGACAGAACTCCTTCCGCGACAACAGAACCTGCCCGTCCACCAGAATGACGGGGACGCCCGTAAGTCTGTCACCCGCACAAGGTCCGCTGATGCAGGCGCCATCCTGCCAGCGAAACAGGGCAGCATGTGTTGCGCACTGGATGTATTCGCGATCGATACTCAGAAACTGGTCAGGCACCCAGTCGAGCGGTCCGCCGGTATGCGGACAGCTGTTCATGTATGCTCGCACCTCGCTGTTCTTGCGGACCACGAAAAGATCGAACAGGCGTGAATTGCAGCTCACCGTGACACCCTTGCTGCCCGGGTCCCCCAGGTCATCGAATGCACACAGGTAAATATGGCCTGGATCAGACATGGAGGGCAGACTACTTGGGCTGCCGGCATTGTCAACCGGAACCGGGCGTTCCGGCAACCGTACCGGTCAGTCGACGCGCACGACCCGGAAGCCGAGGTTATCGAGACGGGTATCCTGGTTCAGTTGCCCGCGCTTTGCCGAACGCAGGCTGTCGAGCGGGCTTGAGTAGGCGCCACCGCGAACCACGCGCTGGGTACAATCAGCTGTTACCCAGGCGCTACCGTCTGCAGGTGCACCTTTATAGCTGCTGTGGTAACAGTCTGCTGTCCACTCCTGGACATTTCCCGACATATCGAACAGGCCAAAACGATTGGCGGGAAAACTGCCGACAGCCGCGGTCTGCTTGCCATCCCATTCGCTGCCGCAGTCAAAGCAGTTTGCGTGGATGCCACCCTGGCTGCCCGCCCACCAGTAACTGTAGTTACTGCCCGCCCGTGCGGCATACTCCCACTGCGCCTCGCTTGGCAGGCGGTATTGCTTGCCGGTCTGTTTCGACAGCCAGCGCGTATAGGCAACAGCATCGTGCCAGGATATGTTGATAACCGGGTGCTTGCCGTGACCCCAGCCTTCATCGTACGGCAGGCGACGTCCGGTAGCGCGTGCAAACCGGTCATACTCGGCAAAAGTGACTTCGCGCTTGCTGATGGAAAAAGCACGCAGTTTCACCGTGTGGCGGGGGCCCTCGTCAAAATTCAGCGAATTGCCAGGACTCCCCATCTCGAAGCTTGCAGCATCCAGCTCGATCATGGGCGGCCCCTTGCCACCCCCCTTCAGGGCATCACGATAAGAACGGCCCACAGGTGGCGGACCGACAGGCTCGAAATACTCCATCGCTGCCGGCCCAATCTCATCTTCACCGCCAACCGTCGCCACCGCTGCAGATTCATCCAGCAAGGGGATGGTGTGCGGAGCGACAGGCTCGGCCAGCCGTTCTGTCACCGGTCCCGTCACGGGTGACGGTGCCTGACCGGGACCAGCCCGGGCTGCGGGATTGTTTGCGGGCGTGTTTCGATCACATCCACCGCTCCGGCGGTCACTTGTTCCCGGGGTGCCGACGCCGTCGCGGCTGGCTTATTCGCGCTCCCGCCGGCTGGCGTGACCGGCGCCAGTGGCTGTCCAATCGCCATCTCGTCGAGGTTTGCCGGCGACGATCCATCCTTGCCAGTCAGCAACCAGGCCGCCAGGCCCGCCACGGCCATCAACAGCATGACAATGCCGGCATTGCGCAGGTAATGATGGACCGGCCGGCGAGGCTTTGTGTGGCCCATGGAGCGTCCGGGCACGACTATTGATTCGGGCACCAGTGAAAGCGGGACAGTCTGCTCTTCCACCTCACCCCTGGCGGGATCGAATGCATCCAGTGACGGCATATGCAGCGGTTGTCCGGCATCCGGCTCCGCCTTGCCAGGCAAAGCCCGCAGGCGATACACCTCGGCAGCCATCTTTTCGCGTGCCGCTTCGGCCTCTGCACGCAGACGCACCGCGATTTTCACATTCTTGCGCGTCTCCTCGAGTTCGGCTCGCAACGTTTCAGGGTCTTCCAGCTTGCCCTTGCCGCCCGCCGTCATCAGGCCACGCGCCACCTCGACCTCGCCACGCAGGGCATTCATTTTCACCCGCAACTCATGCTGTTCTTCGAGTGCGCCGTCACGTTCGTTTGTCAGCTGCCTGAGTTGCTTCTCCAGTTGGGTGATCGCGGCCTCTGCCTGCTCATTCTGTTGCTGTACTACGTCGATCTCTGCCTGGCGGCGTGCTTTTTCCTGCTGGTCGAGTACTGCAATCTCTTCATGCGCCTGCTGCAGCTCCGCCTGTACACGCGCAAGCTGGTTCTCGGTTTCCGCTGCCTGTGTCTCCAGCATACTCTGCAGGCGACCGCGTTCTTCCTCTCTGGCCGCATCCCGCGCCTGCTCGATGGCGCCGGTCTGATCGGAAATATTGGCCTCATGCTGATGCGCAATGGATGCCAGTTGCTCCTTGAGTTCACGCTGACGGGCCGCCATCTGCGCGCGCTCCTCGGCACGTGCCTGGCGCTCATGGTGCAGCTCCTCGCGCACGCTATCCACGTCATCCAGGGAGCTTTCACGGGTTTTCTGGCTGTCCAGGGAAACCTGTTCGAGCTTCTTGCGCAGCCTGTCGATCTGGCCCTGCATGTCCTTCTCGGTATCGTTCTTGCGCTTCAGTTCTTCATGTGACTTGCTCAGCGACTCCGCGAATTCCGTCTGCAGAATCCGGGCATGTTCCTCGCGTTGCTGCAAGGCCGCCTGTGCATCCTCCAGCTGCTGCCTGAGGAGTTCGAATTCATCCTCACGGGCCTGCTTGGCTTCCTCGCCGGCTTCCGTCGACAGTTCCAGCGCCTCGATCTGCCGGTCCTTGTCACCAAGCTGCTGTGCTACCGAGGAGACCCGCTGCCGCTCTTCCTCCAGCTGCGTCTGTAGCTCGGCAATCCTGCTCTCCGCCGATGATTCCCGGGATTCCGCCTGCACTTCCAGTGCAGCCATCCCGTCCACCAACTGCTGTTTTTCGCCCACGATTGCGGACAATTGCTGATGCAGTTCATCCCGTTCCTGCTCCAGCTGCTTCTGCCTCGCATCACCGTCATCGAGTGCCTGCCGCAGCCCGGCCAGCTGCCCGGACAATTCCTCCTGCTGTGCATCCGCCTGTTCCAGTAAATTCTCTGATTGTTGCTCGAGTTGCGCATGTTCCTCTTGCCGGCTTTCCTCCAGCCGTGTCAACCGGGCACGCAGCCCGGCACTGGCCGCCTGTTCTGATTCCAGCTGCTGCCGGAGTTCATTCAGTGCCGCCTCCTGCTCAGCCTGCAGTTTCTGCTGCCGGTCCTCGATTGCTTCCCTGGTCCCGAGCGACTCCCTTTTCTCGTTCTGCAAGCCTGCGATTGTCTGGTTCGCAGCAGCAAGCTCGTCATCCCGCTTTGCGCTTGCGGCCTCGAGTGTTGCAACCAGTCCGGAAAGCTGGTCATTCCTGTCATGCAGCGCCTGCATGGCAGCGGCCGTTTCGTCCTGCCCGGGCGCATCCCCCGCCTCTGCCGCCTGCAATTTTTCTTCAAGTACGGCAATGCGGCCCTGTGCAGCCGTCAGCTCACCCGCCATCTGCTGTTTTTCAGTTGCCAGCGCCTGCATGTCACGGACAGAGCTGCCCGCTTGTTCGTCGGATTCGGCTGCAGCCTTCGCTGCCTGCTCCAGTAATGCAACGTTCTTCTGCCGCTCCGCTGCAAGCTCCATTTGCAGAGCATCCAGTTGCGCGGCCAGCTCTTCCTGCTGCGCCCTGAATTGCTCCTTCAGCTGTTTATCATCATTCGCATGGTCGCCTGTGCGCGCATACAGTTCAGCGAGCTTTTCATCTGACTCGCCCAACTCGCCGCGCAGCTGCTCGATCTGCCCGTTCAGACGCGCTACATAACCTTGCTGCTCCTCGAGCTTCGCCGCGAGAGATACATTGGCCTCTTGCAGCGCCGTATTTTCCACGCGCAGATCTGCGGAGGTATCGATTTCCTGCCCTTCACGCAGGTCACCGGGCACATCAGCGGCGCCCGTATCCTGCCCCTGTCCGACTGATAATTGCCCCTGCATGCCGCCCTCGAGGACATAGACGTCATACCCCTTGTGGCTCAGGACGAATGCGGCAGAGTCGCTGCGCCAGCCATTATCACAACAAACGATGTAGCTGGTATTGAATACCAGTTCAGGTAATTCACCCCGCAAACTGGCAATTGGTATGTTGACGCTGTCCTCGAACGAGTCCTTTTCATACTCCTCCGTTGTACGAACGTCTATCCAGACCGCATTCCCGCCAACCATCTCCATGGCGGTCTGATAATCGACATACCTGAGCAACTGGGTCTTGAGCAGATCGTCGAAGTCTTCTTTTGCAAGCCGCATCAACTGACCGCTTGTCAACATTGTGATCGTGGCATTGCGCCGGGCATCCGATACCAATGCCTCTTCACCGAACGAGTCGCCCTGGCCCAGTTCGGCAAGCTCCACCTCGGAGCCGTCCTGCTGGCGCTGTGTAACCCGGCAACGGCCCTCATGAATGGTATAAAAGTAGTCACCTTCCTCGCCCTGGGAAATAACCACGTCGCCCTGCTCGACCGGGTACGGCTTCATTTTCATGAGCAGTCCCTGCAGCTTCGAGGGTGGTAACTTGCTGAATGTCTCTGATTTCAGCAGGCGGGTCATCCAGTCGCCGGTGTCTTTGACATCAAAATCGACTGATTCGGACGGATTGGAAAGATCACATGCCAGGAAAACGTCCAGCATGCCGGAGTCGAGGTAGGCAATGACGACTTTCCCGACGGCCCGGGCCGACAACGTACGCGGCTGCTGGTTTACCAGCGGATAGCGGCAGGCCTCGGTACCGGCCAGTATATCTCCGGTGAAATTGCCGCTGCCGTCAAGCAGGTCAACCTTGCCCTCCAGGAGGTAAACGGTACGGTTATCGCGATCACCCTTGCGGAACAGATAACGTCCGGATTTGACGACCTCGACAACTATCTTGTCCGAGATCTTGTTGAATCGGGCCTCTGACAGCGCATTCAGCGGCACCAGGTCCTGCAGGATTTGTATATTACCGGCTGTTTTTTTTGCGGCGCGCATGTCCACCTTTCCACTGCATCCTTTCGTGTTGAAATCAGCCCGTAACGAGAGCTGCCACTGAATCAGTCCTGCATACCGATTATCGGCATAAATCGCTTGAAATTAAGGTATAAAACGGTGGGCAGGTCAGTCCGGAACAGGGCTAAATGCCGCTCTCCTGCACCGCACGGTTCGGGCGCATTGCAGCCTGCCGTTCACCACTCGAGAGCTATCGGCCATGCGCCGGAAATCTGGCTGCCGGCCAGGCAGGATTGTGAGCCATGCACGGTTTTCTTCGCCTTTTCATCCGTTTAGACCGATGGAAGACGCGCCACGGTGCGACTGGCCCCGTTGCGTTCGAGGTCAGGCGGTACCGGTCATGTACCCGGTCACCAATACGTCGTGGGCGACCGGACACAAGTGTTTGCGCGCATCGAATGTATCTTCCGGGCACCGGGCGGCAGTTCACATTTTGCAGCCCGCGAAATCGCACAAGGCTTGCAGCAGGCGGTCGTCATGTGTTCTGTATGCGCCACACATTGCATGCCGAAACAACGTGCACATGCTGCGGAACGAGGGTGTGGACAACTGTGCGCAGCACGGAAAATAGTGCAAATACTGTTAGAATACCTGTAATTACAGGGTTTTCTTCACTCCGTCATTTTATTTCAGTGTGCTCGACTCGTGTCGCGGAACATGATGCTGCACAGCAACCATGGCAACATGTCCTATCGGTGCGAATCGGGACAGCGCAGGAAAATACTATTATAGAAGGCATTTCGATGTTCGAAAACGCTTTAACAATTTTTTCAATGTGCTATCTTACGCGTGCAGTTTATCCATTACCTATTCAGAGGAGCATTATCGAATGGCTGTGAAAAAAAGAGCGACGGCTAAGAAGAAGACAACCGCAAAGGCTGCAAAAAGACCTACCACCAAGTCAGAAACACTGACATACCTAGCCGAAAAAACTGACCTGACAAAGAGGGATATCAGCGATGTTTTTGATGCACTTGGCACACTTATGAAGCGTGACCTCAAGCGGGGTCCTGGCGTCTACACAGTTCCCGGCCTGATGAAGGTCAAGGTAGTTCGCAAGCCGGCCACCAAGGCTCGCAAAGGCGTTAACCCGTTCACCGGCGAAGAAATGATGTTCAAGGCAAAACCTGCGCGCAATGTCGTCAAGGTGCTGCCGCTGAAAGGTCTGAAAGAAATGGTCTGATTTATATCAGGCGTGTAAAAAAGGGGCCGCGCTGCGGCCCCTTTTTTGTGCGAGGAAACCCGTTATCAGGTCAGTACTCCTGGTGCCGCAACCTGGTGCGAATGAACTGGTTATGCGGCACATACAGAAGGTCTGCGATTTTCCGCACGAGGTGCTCCTCGTGGGCGTCGATATTTCCATCAGCTGCCGTTACTTGCCATAACATGCCTACAATCTCAATGCGGTCCTGAAGACTGCACTCAGCGGTAATCAAACGGGTAAACGGGTACAGGGAGGTCACGTGTTCGGTATCTTTCTCGGCTTTTTTGGCAATTGCAGCCGCCTCTTCCGGTGCCACTGAATAATTCTCGGCAACTATCGACCTGATCGTTTCCCGCTCGGACTCGCTGATATTGAAATCGGCACTGGCGACCTCCATCAGCAAGGCTGCAGTCGCAAGCTGCAGAGACCGGCCGTCATCAACGCTATCGCCGTCCGGCAGGAGTGCGCGATTCCTCAAAAACCTGCTAATGGTAGTAATCACTGTGTGCTGAGTTGTTTCGTTGTCAAATCCCGGCAACATGTTTGCTGCCGGAATCAGTTGACATGCCTGCCCGTGTAATAGTTGCTGCCATCAAACTTAACGAAGAAGCTGTCCAGCAATGGGTGGTTGACCGGCTCGTTGGTGTCGTCTTCAACCAGGTTCCGTTCGGCTACATACGTCTCGCTGTTACCATCATGCACAAGCACATGATACCAGGGCTCGTCTTTTGGCGGCCTGCTTCTGGCTATTTTTTCGTACCACTCGTCCTGGCCCAGAAATTCCGGGTCCACGTCGACGATCACACCGCGATAGTCAAACAGCCGGTGATAGATACACTGCCCAATTGAAAATTTTGCCTGCTTCATAAGTACCTGCCTGGTATGGGGATAACACAGCATATAATGGCTTCGACCCGTTGCAAGGGCACAAGTTCGACTGTGTACGCTGTGTTTCGTATAATACACAATCCTTTCAGCCATATATCCTCATAATGGAATCTGCACAGACGGTCCGGAACAACAAGGTCATCACCATGCAGTACATGCTGACGAACTCCGACGGCGTAGTGTTGCGCGCAGCATCGAGCAAGCCGGTTACCTATCTACATGGTGCGGGCACGATCCCCCCACGGCTCGAACGGGAACTCGAGGCACACAAGGTCGGCGATGTTGTAACGGCCCGCCTGTTGCCGGACGACGCCTTTGGCAAGCGCGATATGGAACTGGTTTGTGATGTACCACTAAGTGAATTTCCACAGTCAGAGACAATCGAGGTCGGCGGTCAGGTTGTCGGCACCAATGAAGACGGCAAGGAAGTCACCTTCGCGGTCACTGCTATCAAGGACGGGGTTATAAGCCTTGACGGCAATCACCCGCTTGCCGGCCAGACATTGATCTTCGAAGTCGAGATCCAGGCGATACGCGACGCGAACGCCGAGGAGCTGGCCGCGGGCAAGGTCTGACAACAGGGCAGGGTCCGGGAAAGCGAACCGGGGAGGCCCTGATTTGTTCCGTTGGGGAGAACGGGGTATCGCCACGCTGGCCGCTCCTGCCATGCACAGTGACAAGGCTGCATAGCGGCCTTGTTGTTCAGGTCGCGGGAGGACAGAAGTCCGTAGCGACCAAGGCATCTATTGGTGCAGGAGCGCGGGAACGCGCGAATTTGCACCGCGGTAAATTCATTCGCGGACAACGTCCGCTCCTACAGGAGTGTCTAATGCTGCAGAAGCGGCTTGCAGGGCCGATCCCGTGCGGCCGCTTCCGGCGATTTTACGGGCATAACCCGGGTCAGCCTCTCGACCGTCCCGGTCTCACCTTCTCCTGCACATCGCGCTCATAATGACAGGAATTGTAATTCGTCTCTGCTTGCCTAGCGTTCCACCCTGAAGCGCTTGCCCTGGTAATTGAGCTGTATGCTGCCGGGATGGATTTTTTCCAGGACGGAACCGTTCGCCAGCGTCTCTCCCTCACGGTATTTCTTCAGGTCCGCCATGATAAAGCGCCGTCCGGGATCTTCCGAATACACATGCACATCGATCCGCGGCAGGGTAAATCCGCTGCGAAACTCCAGTGACAGTTCACGCCACTCGGGAATATCGAATTCACCTGATGATACCGGTGCCTGCTGACTGGCCTGCGGTGCAGGCAGACTGGCTTGCGGTGCAGGCCGCACCCGCGCCTGCTGTCCCTGCACGGCGCGCGGCAATACGGCTGGTGCAGGCCGCTGTACCCGTGGACGTGTCATTTCGGGTGTTTGCGTCATTGCTGGATCGACCTGTACGGGCCTGGCAGCCCGGCCTTCCGGCAGTGTCTTTTCGCGCTGCGGCAGGGCGGTAGCTGCAATTTCTTCCGGCCCATTTCGCTCCAGCAACAGGAACAGCAGCAAGGCATTGAATATCAGCAGCGCCCCGACAGCCCATACCCACTTCCAGGCACGGGCATGCTTGCGTACACGCCAGTGCGAAGTTTCCAGGTCCGGCACTTCACCAAGATTGCGGTCCCGGTCGGCCTTCTTCAATGCTTCAAGAATATAGGACATGTTTTAGCCTGGAAATTGTACCCATGCGCCAGTCAGCAAGGTACTTGGTCCCATGGACAGGCTTGAATAACGTGGTTTCAGGGTGTTTCTCCAGTGCACATCTGGATCGGGCCCCAGGTCTGGCGCAGCATTCATGGAGCACGCTCACTCACCGCCCAGGCGCGGAGCATTTTCCCGGCTGATAGCGGCATTGAGGTGGGCCAGGGTATTCTTGCCAACGATACCATCCGGCAGCAGGCCATGTGCGCGCTGGAAATCCAGCACCTGTTTCTGTAGCTGGTAGTCGAACAACAACGCATCAGCAACCGGTATCTTCACCCCCCGGGCAATCTCGAACTGTTCCCGCAGCCAGACAACGTCCGGGTCCCTGTCGCCGATCTTCAGGAACAACCGGCCACCCGGCGGCGCCTGCACGAACAGGGTATAGTCCCCGTTCCAGTTTTTATCGACCTGCTCTATCGGCAGCCGGTGAACCTCGTTACCAATGCCCAGTTCCACCGTCGCGCTATCCATGTGCTGCAAAATTGCCGGCACACGCCGATCATCCTCACTGACCAGGGTCAGGACCGCCGGGCTGTCTAACTTGCGCAGGCTGTCCCAGCCTCCCTGACCAACCATGCAATGCAGCCCGAACTCGCGCGCGTGATTACAGAAATCCGGCTTGACAGATTCCGGTAGAACTACCTGCCAGCGGGCAAACAGCCCCTCCCAGGCCATACGATAATACGAACTGTCAGCCTGTTGGAGCAGCTCTTCAAGCGACACTGACCCGGAACCGGTCGCTGCCGCAGCTTCCTCGTCAAGCCCGATCACGGGCGCAACACCTGCAGTTGCTCGCACGACAGGAGGAGGCGCGCCGGCTTTTCCGGTCGCAGCCGCAGACGTTTCTTCTACCCCGCCCGATTTACTCACAGGCTGCAGCATGTACTGCCATGGCTGGTAGACAATCGCGGCCGCCGCAAGCACCAGAACCAGCAAGGCGGCGGCGAACAGCGGCAGCCCGGGCCAGGCCGAAGTCTCCTCCCCGCCTTCGGCAAGCACTTCACGAGATGCCTTGCTGACGACCTTTTGATCGACGATCCCCTTGCCCTCGACATAGGTCCCGAGCAATGAGCGGTCACAGAGTACATTGATCAAGCGCGGGATCCCGCCGGACAGTGCATGTATGCGCCTTACCGCACGGTTGCTGAACAAGCGCCTGGAACTGCCGCATATATGCAGCCGGTGACGAATATAAGCATCGGCCTCTTCCCGGGTGATCGGTTCCAGGTGATAACGTGCGGTAATGCGCTGGGACAGCTGGCGCATGTCTTCGCACGCCAGCAGACTGCGCAGTTCCGGCTGACCAATAAGGATAATCTGCAGCAGCTTTTGCGTGGAGGTCTCGAGATTGGTAAGCAGTCTCACCTGCTCCAGAACGTCTGCAGACAGGTTCTGGGCCTCGTCGATTATCAGCACCGTACGGCGGCCTCGCGCATGCGCATCGAGCAGATAGCGATTCAGTATATCTATAAGGGTCTTGATGCTGGCACCATCACCCGGGTGGTCGATACCCAGCTCGTCGCAAATGGTGGCAATCAGTTCTGCGGCAGTGACTTTCGGGTTCAGCACCACGGCAACATCGACGTTATCCGGCACCTGTTCGAGCAGGCAACGACAGATCGTCGTCTTGCCGGTGCCGACCTCGCCGGTCAACTGCACGAAACCGCCGCCCTCGCCCAGCCCGTACAACAGGTGCGCCAGCGCCTCGCGGTGGCGCGCACTCATGTAAAGGAAGCGCGGATCAGGCGCTATCGAGAACGGCTGCTCGTTCAGATTGAAATATTCAAGATACATTGTTGTAATGAATCAAACGCCTGGATAGCAACTAACAGACAGTCCCACTGCGACACAGTATACTGTGTCGCAGTGGGCAGTATGGCCGGCACGGCCTGACATCGGTTAAAAACAAATGAAGATAGTCCTCAAAACGGGCCTGGTAATCCTGCTGCTGGCAGTAACTGCATACCTTGCTCTTTACTACAAAAACAACCGGAATATAGCATATCCCGCCGCCACTGAAATCAATACGGCCTATGACGGGGGAGTCAAATGGTTGCTCGATAACCGCACAGCACTCCTCAATCACCCGAATGTCTTTCTGTGGTGGATGCTGAAGGAAAGCACCGGGCAGGTGCCCAACCCGGCAATTTCCGGCCATGTTGACGAGTTCGAGGCCCGGTATGCAGACCTGAGTCAGCGATCCGTTTGGCGCGGACTTTTCAGGAATAATTCCCGGGTGCCCGTCAAGTATAACGACATTCGGCAACAGGAGTATTACAAGCAAAACTTCGTGGCTGCAATTTACTGCAACACCGATCTTTTCGATATACCGCTGATCTCCGCCCAGGATGATCCCGGATTTTGCAACAGGACCGGCTACTGGCATCGACCGGCATGTGCAACGCACCAGATGCTCGGACTCCGCATGAGAAAAACATCCAATTGCCGTACCGGCGAGGCACTGGACCATGCCATAACCGGACTACAGAACAAGATTGCGCTGCAACTGAAACTGGACCCGCGGGTCGTCGACGTCTATATCCAGCGCGTACTGATGCTGGTTGAGTCCGGCGCTGCAGAAAAGCTCGAACTCGTCTGGTTACGACGTATCACCGACGCACAGCTGGATGATGGCGGCTGGTCATCGGACGAGAAGCTACTGGCTATACCGGGTGGCGACTCCCTCAACTTCGGCAATTTCGGCTTCTCGATCAAGAAGGCAGGCAGCGACTTCCATACCACCGCGCAGGGCGTTTACCAGATGTCACTGCTCATGGCGAACGATGAAGCAGGTTAACCACAAACACTGTTGCGGGCAATTTCTCCTGCGCACCCTGTTTTTGTACCTGGCAGTACTTCCGTTCAGCGTGCCTGCATCAGACCTGGAGCGTGAACAACGGTTGTCAGACCAGATCGTGGATGCAATTCTTGACGGGGATCCGGTCATGCTCACTGCCGGTGAGCATGACTTTCTCGCCATCGATACACTCGAGGAAACAACAATAAAAGGCGCCGTCATAATCCTGCACGGCAGAGGCACACATCCCGACTGGCAGCAGGTTGCCGGCCCGCTCAGGACCGGGCTCCCGGTCAGCGGGTGGCGAACACTGGCGCTGCAAATGCCGGTACTCGCCAGGGACGCAACGTATTACGACTATATTCCCGTATTTCCCGAGGCGCTGCCGCGCATCGATGCCGGCATTCGTTACCTGCAGGGCCTGGGATATAAAAGGATCGTGCTGATAGCGCACAGTTGCAGTGTGCACATGAGCATGGCCTGGATAGAGCAACATGGCACAACAGACCTGGCTGCGTACATCACCATCGGCATGGGCGCCACGGACTACGGACAACCGATGAAGCAACCGTTCCCGTTTGAGAAAATACGGGTACCCCTGTTAAACATATATGGCAGTGAAGACTACCCGGCGGTACAGCGCCTGGCGGGCGAACTGGAAAACCGGCTGCCCGACATGGAACCCCTGTCCTCGCAAACCAGGGTGCCCGACGCGAACCACTATTTCGATGATGCAGGCGAGGAATTAACCGCTATCATCAGTCAATGGCTGGACAAGCTTCCACCGCGGGACAGCGGTTCTTGAAACTGGCGGTTTCTTCAGGAAACCTGCTGCTGTTTTTTTTCCTGGCTGTCTTTTTTGCCGTTTCGTTCGGTAAGTTGCCTGGCAACGGGCTGCTCCAGATCGAGCTGCAAAACACCGGCCATGTCCTGGTTTTCGGCCTGCTCGCGTTCACGGCGCTGCGGCTGGCTCGCTCTCCCGGCCGTGAGCTCATCACCCCGCATTCCAGCTATCTGTTCGTCGGCGCTGCCTGCCTGTTTACCGGTATTGCGACTGAATTCGCGCAAACCCTGACCGGCCGGGAAATCAGCTACCTGGATATTCTCCGTGACCTGGCCGGCATTACCGTGGCTGTCGGCCTGTACTCCGTGTTCGATCGAACGAATGAAGGTGCCCGGGTTGTCCCGGGCGCGATTCGGCGTGGCTGCATATTCATGTTCGCCTGTACCCTGCTTGCCGTATCGTTCTATCCACTGGTCTCGCTTGCACTGGACACTTATGCCCGTCGACAGGCTTTCCCGGTCATTATCGATTTGCAGGCCGACTGGGCAAGACCATTCCTGGAAACAAGACAGTCCGTGCTGGACCCAGGCCCCGATGCTGAAACCTGCGGTCCGGTTATGGACCACACGGCGACCGGCCTGCGCCTGCTTCCCGCACGCTATCCGGGAATCCTGATCACAGAAACCTGCCCGGACTGGCGGTCATACCGCTATTTAACGTTTACCCTTTTCTCTAACAGGCCCGAACCGTTCCAGCTGGGCATACGTATCCATGACCGGCGGCATAACCATGCTTACGCCGATCGCTTCAACCGGCAGCTGACTGTGTCATACGGGGAAAATCTGTACAGGATACCGCTGGCAGAGATAAGGGATGGTCCCGCCGGACGCAAACTGGACATGGCGAATATCGCCAGGATCATGCTGTATGGAAAGGACGTTACAAACCCGCTGGAGTTTTGTGTGGGTACGATGCGACTGGAGAAATAACCAATAACCCGTCAACCGTCATCGGTTGAATTGCGCGCCCGGTGGCCGTGTTCGCGGTCTGTTACCGGCGAATGCAGGATCAGGTCCATGTCACGCCAGCTCGCCATATCGAGGGACTCGCGCTTGCCGCTGATGTCCTCTATTACGATCCGGTTGCCTCTGCCGCCAGAGAACACAATGGCCCTGACCTGGATCAACTGTCCGGACTGGTTGCTGTACCAGTAGCCGGGAATAGGTTTTTGTTGCAGAAACATCCTGCCTCCTTCGCCCGTATCGTTATACTTGTTTACGAGCTGTTTTTGTTATCGTTACCAGGAACATCTTTAACTAACAATATCTTCAGTACTTTTATAACTCATTTGCCGGCTGGCTGGCAATTGGCCGAAGGTACTACACTCTATTCAACAACTTAGCCGCACTTGGATTCGCCGCAATTCAGGCAGGTCAGGCAACCGTCCATCTGAATGGCCGCGCGGGTATGGCACTTGGTGCACAATTGCGCGCCATCGGGGAACTCGCCGCTGTCGGTTGTCGTTGTCACGCTGCTGGCCGCCTCGAACTGCGCGCGCTTTTCGGCCACCAGTTTTTTCTGGTGTTCGTCCAGGCCATCGTCCTTTAACAGGCCAATCATGCGCATGTGGCACTCGATGGCATCACCGATTTCGGCGACCAGCGACGGCATGTATTTGCCACCCTTCTTGAAGTAACCACCGCGTGGATCGAAGACCGAGCGCAGCTCTTCCACCAGGAAGGTCACGTCACCGCCCTTCCGGAACACCGCCGAGATAATCCGCGTCAGCGCCACAATCCACTGGAAGTGGTCCATGTTCTTTGAATTGATGAAGATCTCGAACGGCCGGCGTAATTCGTTCGCGGTATCATGGTTCAGAATGATGTCATTGATAGTGACATACAAGGCATGCTCGGACAGCGGCGTCTTGACCTTGTAGGTCGAGCCGATGAGCATCTCCGGGCGCTCCAGCTTCTCGTGCATGCGCACGATATTGCCCTGCTCTTCGGGCTTCGGCGTTTGCTGCTCGACAGCCGGTGCCGCCACGGCATCCTGCGGCACATCCTTTTCACGAACCTTGTAACCGACGATTTTCTTTTCGATACTAATTGCCATCTTTCACTCCTGATCCTTAATGCCTGCATATTCTTCGAGCAATTGCAGGAGCGGTCTTGCCCGCTTCTGCATGTACCAGACTCGAATTAATTAATTCTCCGGCCACTCTACCTCGAGGTCAGAATTTTCCGTAATAACCTTCCTTCAAGGCATCATAGAGGTTGGCCGCGCTATGCGTCTCGCCGTCGTACTCGACCTCCTCGTTGCCCTTCAGGCTGACCGTGGATCCATCTTCGAGAGTGAACTCATACAGCGTATTTTCCAGGTCCTCATCCTTGACCAGCACACCCTGGAAAGCCTCCGGGTTGAAACGGAACGTGGTGCAACCCTTCAGTCCCTTCTCGTAGGCATACATGTAGATGTCCTTGAAGTCCTCAAACGGGTAATCCGTTGGAACATTCGCCGTCTTGGAGATTGAAGAGTCCACCCATGTCTGCGCGGCCGCCTGGATATCGACGTGCTGCTTCGGCGTCACATTGTCTGCCGCAATGAAATAATCCGGCAATGCGTGGTTCTCGTCATCCATGGTGGCGCCTGCATCGGGGTTTACCAGTTCCCGGTATGCCAGCAGCTCGAACGAAAACACATCCACCTTTTCCTTGGTCTTGCGGCCCTCGCGGATCACGTTGCGGGAATAGTGGTGCGCAAAGCTCGGCTCGATACCGTTACTTGCATTATTGGCCAGTGACAGCGAGATGGTGCCGGTCGGGGCAATGGAGCTGTGATGGGTAAAGCGCGCACCGGTCTCGGCCAGTTCATCGACCAGGCCGGGGGCCTCGCTGGCCACGCGCTGCATGTAACGACTGTAGCGTGCGTGCAGCACCTTGCCCTTGACCTGGTCACCCGGCATGTACCCGTCGCGGCGCAACTCCGGGCGCTTGCGCAGCATTTCCTCGGTAACCTCGAAATTCTCTTCCATGATCGGGGCCGGCCCTTTCTCCTTCGCCAGCTCGAGCGCCACTTCCCAGCCGGTCAGGGCCAGTTCGCGGCTGACACGTTCGGTGAATTTTACCGAGTCCTGCTCGCCGTATTTCATGCGCAGCATGGTGACCGTGGAACCGAGACCGAGAAAACCCATGCCATGGCGGCGCTTGCGCATGATCTCATCGCGCTGACCTGCCAGCGGCAGTCCGTTGATCTCCACCACGTTATCCAGCATGCGGGTAAAGATCGCCACCACCTTGCGGAACTCTTCCCAGTCGAACTCGGCGCGGCCGGTAAACGGGTTGCGCACGAACTTGGTGAGATTGACCGAACCCAGCAGGCAGGAACCGTATGGCGGCAGCGGCTGTTCACCGCAGGGATTGGTCGCGCGGATATTTTCGCAGAACCAGTTGTTGTTCATTTCATTGACCTTGTCGATCAGGATGAAACCCGGTTCGGCAAAATCATAGGTGGAAGTCATGATCAGGTCCCACAGGCGGCGGGCCGGCACGGTCTTGTAGACCTTGCAGGCGACCAGCCCGGCATTGTTGGTCACGTAATCACCCTTGTAGGGCCACTCGCGCCAGATCACCTGTTGCGGGTCATTCAGGTCCGTGCCGTCCTCCTGCTCCTTGCGGCTGATGGGGAACGCCAGCCGCCAGTCGCTATCCTGCTTGACGGCATCCATGAAACCGGTCGTGATCAGCAACGACAGGTTGAACTGGCGCAGGCGCCCGTCCTCGCGCTTGGCGCGAATGAAGTCCATCACATCCGGATGACCGACATCGAAGGTCGCCATCTGGGCGCCGCGGCGGCCGCCGGCCGAGGACACCGTGAAACACATCTTGTCGTAAATATCCATGAACGACAAAGGACCGGACGTGTAGGCGCCGGCGCCGGAGACGTAGGCACCCTTCGGGCGCAGCGTGGAAAACTCGTAGCCGATGCCGCAACCGGCCTTCAGCGTCAGGCCGGCCTCGTGCACCTTCTCGAGGATATCGTTCATGGAGTCCTGCACGATGCCGGACACGGTGCAGTTGATGGTCGAAGTCGCCGGCTTGTGTTCCTGCGCACCGGCATTGGAGGTAATGCGGCCGGCCGGGATTGCGCCGTGGCGTAATGCCCAGAGAAATTCACGGTACCAGGTCTCGCGCGCCTCGGGGGTCGTTTCGACATCGGCGAGCGCGCGGGCGACGCGTTGATAGGTATCATCGATCGTCTCGTCGACCGGGGTGCCGTTCTTCGCCTTCAGGCGGTATTTCTTTTCCCAGATATCCTGCGAGGCCGGCTGCAGCGGAATTTCAGCGACACTGGTCGGAACTGCTTCGAGATGCGCGGTAGTGGTCATGCGTCCTTTCTTCCTCCCGTTTTTATGAGATTTCTTGTAACTGGCAATCTAATGATTATGCGCCTGGCTGCGGGAAACGGCAGAAACAGCCCGGAATCCAGGAAAACACAACATATAGGGTCTGAAGACACAGATTATGCAGTGGGCCGCAGCCTGTCAAGCACATTTTATGGGGGTATAAATATATTTATATTTCAATAACTTGATATTATTGTAGTCACTTTCAGGAGAGCCCGGAACAGGCTTTGGACCCTTAACAGATAAACACTATATATTGTGTTTCTAATATTGAAAAAATGCCCGAATCAGGCAAAAAAACCCCGGAAAACGTTGAATTGGCGCTTATTAATGACTGTGTTGCATGCCCTGATGCCCGCCCGGGTCATGCACCGCGGGCGCAGCATGATGCCCGTGCTGGCCGGGCTTGGCAAGCAACATGGCCACGCCGAGCAGGATCACGGCTCAGACCGGCGATGACCCGCACTGCGGGCCGCTGCAGCAAGCGGCCGAAACGGGTAAATGCCAGCCCCATTACCAGCATCGTCGGTAAAGTGCCAATCCCGAAGACCAGCATGGTTGCCCCGCCATCCAGCGCCGAGGCGCGGGTCATTGCCAGGGCCAGGACGGCATACACCATGCCACACGGCAGCCAGCCCCAGACCATGCCCAGGAGCAATGCCTGGCCGGCCGAGCGGACCGGCAGGAAACGCCGGCCGAGCGGCTCGATATAACGCCACAGGCGGGCGCCGGCACGTTCCAGCCACAACAGCGAATGCCACCAGCCGGTGAGATAGATTCCGAACAGGACCATGATCACCGCCGCCACGATTTTCCCCAGCGGAAAACCCTGCAGCCAGCCGGTCTCGCCCAGTTGCTGCGCAAACGCGCCGGCAATGACACCCGCGAGGGTATAACTGCCGATGCGCCCGGCGTTATAGGCGAGATGAGTGATGAAGTGACGCCAGCGCGAGTCGCGCAGCCTGTCCGTCAACCCGGCGGACAATGCACCGACAATACCACCGCACATGCCCATGCAATGCGTTCCACCGAGCAGACCGACCATGAAGGCGGCGATGAGGGGTTCAATATTCATTTTGATTTACTGTTGAATCCATATCCCTCTTCTCGCGCAAAGACGCCAAGGCGCAAAGAAAATAAAAAACGCCACAGAGCGCACAGAGCGCACAGAGATTAATAAACCGGGTTTATCCCGTCAGGTCGCTTCCGGCTATTTTACGGGCATAGCCCGGGCCAGCCTCTCGACCCGGGCTATGCCCGTAGTAACACTCTCACCTTCTCCTGCCTCACGCATCTGAAATTACAAGGCCGCTTCGCAGCCTTGTCCATGTACATCGCGCACTAGCGGGAGAAGAACAAGACACAGTTTTTCTTTGTGCCCTACGTGGCATATTGTTGTTATCTTTGCGCCTTGGCGTCTTTGCGCGAGATTTTTTTATGCAACTGCAGGGCGCTCCTACTCTACAGGATTCAAAATGACCGGTCCTGCAAGCGGCACCGTCATACTGCCCGACAAGCGCCAGTCATCGGCCTCCAGCTGCAGGTACCATTTGCCTTGCGTGAGTGTTGTTACGCCACCGCGATACGTGTTTGCACTGATCGGCGTGAGCCTGACCACCTGGTCACGTCCGGGTTGAGTTGGATGCAGGATGGACAGGCGCATCTCCTGTGGCTGTATGTTGCCGGCGGAATCGAGCACCAGTTGCACGCGATTATCGCCCGGGTGCAGCTCCAGCGACGCCACCAATTGATGTTGCGCCGCTGCCGCGTCACGCGCGAGATCGCGGTTGATCGCCTTGCCGCGCTTGTAGTAGTCATCCACGACCAGCCCGTCACTGGTCGTGACTGCGAGGTAAATCGTTATGATTCCTCCGACAACCGCGGCCAGCGGAAAGAAGATCAGCAGCCACACCCATGGCTCCCGGTACCAGCGCACTGCCTTTCGGTCTGTGCCTGTCATCATGCTCATTGCGGCCCCAGGAAACGCGCTTCTTCACTGACTGACAACGACGGATTGTCGGTTGCCACCAGCTCGAACACAACACCGCTGCTGCGCGCCTGCAACGCACCCTCATCCACGCGCAGCCGGACCGGCAGCTCCATCACCCCGCCACTGGCAACCCGTATTTCCGGCAGGTCCTGGTGCAGTTCCACGCCCTCGATGCCGGTGACGGAAAGGTTGTACGTGTGCGCCCCCTCATCCATGTTCAGGATCTTCAGGATATAGACGTTTTCGATAAGACCTTCGTTGGTTTCACGATACAACTGGTTGCGGTCGCGAATAACATCCAGCCCCAGCGGTGTCCGGCTCAGCAGTGAATACGTGAACATCGACATGATGCCAAGCAGGATCACGGCGTAAACGATAACACGCGGTCGGATGATATGGGCCTGTTTACCCTCCATGGCATTTTCGGTGGTGTACTTGATCAGGCCCCTGTCATAACCCATCTTGTCCATTACGTCATCACAGGCATCGATACAGGCGGAACAGGCAATACATTCGTATTGCAGGCCGTCGCGAATATCGATGCCGGTGGGACAGACCTGCACACACAGCGTGCAGTCGATACAGTCGCCCAGTTGCAGTTCGGCGGGGTCCGCGCTGCGCTTGCGTGAGCCACGCGGTTCACCACGCGTCGGTATGTAGGACACAATCAACGTATCCCTGTCGAACATCGCACTCTGAAAGCGTGCATAGGGACACATGTACTTGCAGACCTGCTCGCGCATCCAGCCGGCATTGCCGTAGGTGGCAAAGCCGTAGAAGATGACCCAGAACGTCTCCCACGGCCCCAGGTTGAACATCAGCAGGCGCTGGCCCAGTTCGATGATCGGCGTGAAGTATCCGACGAAGGTAAAGCCGGTCCAGGCGGAAAACGCCACCCACAGGAAATGCTTGGTCGCCTTGATGCGGATCTTGCGCGCATTCATGGGCATGGCATCCAGCTTTTGCTGCTGCATGCGGCTGCCTTCCACCTTGCGCTCGATCCACAGGAAGGCCTCGGTCCAGACTGTTTGCGGACAGGCATAGCCGCACCAGACGCGCCCGGCCAGGGCGGTGACGAAAAACAGCGTCAGGCCGGCGATGATCAGCAGTGCCGCGAGGTAGATAAAGTCCTGCGGCCACAGGGTAATGAAGAAGATATGGAATTTACGGCCCGGCAGGTCGAACAGCAGCGCCTGGTGGCCCTCCCACTGTATCCAGGGCAGGATGTAGTAGATGCCCAGAAGCCCGAGTACGCCCGACACACGCAGCCGCGCGAACAGTCCGTGCACCTCGCGCGGATAAATCTTCTCCGCCCTGGAATAGAGGGATTTTTCGACCTGTTCGTCGGTCTTGCTTACCGCGTCGGGAGTTGCCATGCGAACTCCCTAACGATTGTTCCGCATGCAATTGGTTATCGCAAAATAAAGCGTACCGATGCCGGCAACCGCCGACACCAGCCAGAATGCGAGAAAACCAATTGAATAAGCCCCCAGCCGGCTGATACCGGTCTCGTTACCGAACGGGTACAGGTCGTCCGGGTCAAACGCCGAGAAGAACAGGCCGGTCGCGACGATAGCGACCAGGAACGACGGCCACAATACGGCGATGCACTTCTGGAATTGCGGTATCTGTTTTTCCGCCATTACAAGCCTTCTGTTGCCGCCGAATGCAGGCAGCTATTCGCCGGCTTCCTGGCCGGTTTGCAGACTGTAGACATACGCCGCCAGCAGGTGCGCCTTGTCTTCGCCGAGGAAATCCCGGTGCGGCGGCATCTGGCCATTGCGTCCCTTCGCAATACTGTCCATGACCCGCGTCGGGGTGCCGCCGTATAGCCAGATGTTGTCAGTCAGGTTCGGCGCCCCCAGTGCCTGGTTGCCGGTCCCGTCCGCGCCATGACAGGCCACGCACAGCTGCTCGTATTTTACGCGCCCGCGGTCCACGGCGGCCTGATCGGTGTTGCGCCCGCTCAGGCTGAACACGTATTCCGTCATGTCTGCAACGCCCCCGGCCCCGCCGAGTGCCTCCTCCCAGGCCGGCATGACGCCGTTACGACCGTTAAGAATGGTCTGCTCGATGACGGCCGGGTCACCGCCGTACAGCCAGTCGTTATCACGCAGGTTCGGGAATCCGCGCGCACCGCGCGCGTCCGAGCCATGACAGGTGGCGCAGTAGTTGACGAAGAGGCGCTCGCCCATGCGGCGCGCCTGTTCGTCATCCGCCACGGCAACAATGTCCATATCGCGGTAGCGCTCGAACAGCGGCCCGAATTTGCCATCGGCGAGGTCCATTTCCTTTTCATACTGTCCGATCGAGGTCCAGCCAAGCAGTCCCTTGAACGTACCCAGCCCGGGGTACAGCGCCAGGTAACCGATACCGAAAAACAGCGTGATATAGAACATGTTCAGCCACCAGCGCGGCAGCGGGTTGTTGAGTTCGACCAGGTCCTCGTCCCAGACGTGGTCCATTTCCTTGCCCTGATCTTCAGGGGAGATCGCACCCGACAACCAGCGGATCATCAGAAAACACGCAATGATGCCGCCGACGGTCGGAATAATGATGTACCAGTTCCAGAAGCTGCTGGTGAAATCAGCCATGGGAATTCTCCTTGGAATTTTTGCCTGCCTGCGGCGCCTCATCCTCGTCAAACGGGATGTTTGCCGCCTCGTCGAACCGCTGCTTGCGCTTGCCGCTCCAGGCCCAGATGACGATGCCGACGAACAACACCAGCACCACGACGGTCCAGATCGACTGTATGAGCGAGTAATCCATGCAGCTATCTCCGCATCTTGATGGTCGTGCCCATACCCTGCAGGTAGGCGATGACTGCATCCATCTCGGTCTTGCCGGCCAGCGCCTGCGGGGCGTTCTCTATATCAGCATCCGCATACGGCGCGCCCAGCATACGCAGCACTTCCAGCTTGCGCTTGATATCCGTTGCGTCAGCCGGTGTTTCCGCCAGCCACGGGTAACCCGGCATGATGGACTCGGGCACCACGTCACGCGGGTTGACCAGGTGCACGCGGTGCCACTCGTCACTGTAACGACCACCGACGCGCGCCAGGTCGGGGCCGGTGCGCTTGGAACCCCACTGGAACGGGCGGTCATAGACGAACTCGCCAGCCACCGAGTAATGCCCGTAACGTTCCGTCTCGGCACGGAACGGACGTATCATCTGCGAGTGACAGGTGTAGCAGCCTTCACGCACGTACACGTCCCGGCCGGCCAGGCGCAACGCCGAATAGGGCTCAAGCCCGGCCACTGCCTCGGTGGTGGATTGCTGGAAGAACAACGGCACAATCTGCACCAGTCCGCCGATCGAAACCGTTACCAGTATCAGCACGATCATCAGGCCGATGTTCTTTTCTACTTTATCGTGTCCACTCGCCATGATCGTCTCCTTAGTGGGCCGCGGCCGGTTCAGGAATGGTGCCAATCGCCGGTTGGGCGCCCTTGATGGTCTTCCACAGGTTCCACGCCATCACCAGCGTGCCGAACAGGAAGAAGACCCCGCCGAGGAAGCGTACGATAAAGTACGGGTGCATGGCCTGCACCGATTCGACGAAGCTGTAGGTCAGCGTGCCGTCGGAGTTGGTCGCGCGCCACATCAGGCCCTGCATGATGCCGGCCACCCACATCGAGGTAATGTACAGCACGATGCCGATGGTCGCGGTCCAGAAATGCACCTCGACCAGCTTCAGGCTGTAAAGCTCGCGCCCGAACAGGCGGGGCAACAGGTAATACAGACTGCCCATGGAGATCAGCGCCACCCAGCCCAGTGCACCGGAATGCACGTGCCCGATGGTCCAGTCGGTGTAGTGCGACAGCGCGTTCACCGTCTTGATGGACATCATCGGCCCCTCGAAGGTAGACATGCCGTAAAAGGAGATCGACACAATCAGCAGGCGCAGGACCGGGTCGGTGCGCAACTTCTCCCAGGCGCCGGACAGCGTCATGATGCCGTTGATCATACCGCCCCAGCTCGGGGCCAGCAGGATCAGCGACATGATCATGCCCAGCGACTGCGCCCAGTCCGGCAGCGCGGTGTAATGCAGGTGGTGCGGACCGGCCCATATATAAGTGAAGATCAGCGCCCAGAAATGCACTACCGAGAGGCGATAAGAGTAGACCGGGCGGCCCGCCTGCTTGGGAACGAAGTAATACATCATGCCGAGAAAGCCCGCCGTCAGGAAGAAGCCCACCGCGTTATGGCCGTACCACCACTGCACCATGGCGTCCTGCACCCCGGCATAGGCGGAATAGGACTTGAGCATCGAAACGGGCACCGCGGCGCTGTTGACGACGTGCAGCATGGCCACGGTAACGATGAAGGCACCGAAGAACCAGTTGGCCACGTAAATATGCTTGACGCGGCGTTTCATGATGGTGCCGAAGAACACGATGGCATAGGAAACCCACACCAGCGTGATCAGGATATCGATCGGCCATTCGAGTTCGGCGTATTCCTTGCTGGTGGTGATACCGAGTGGCAGCGTAATCGCCGCCAGCAGGATAATCAGTTGCCAGCCCCAGAAGGTAAAGGCGGCCAGCGGGCCGAAAATGAGCCTTGTATGACAGGTACGCTGCACCACGTAATAGGACGTCGCGAACAATGCGCAGCCGCCGAAGGCAAAAATCACGGCGTTGGTATGTAGCGGACGCAGGCGCCCGAAGGTCAGCCAGGGTATATCGAAGTTCAGAACCGGCCATGCCAGTTGGGCCGCGATCAGTACGCCCACGGCCATGCCCACGATGCCCCACACAATGGTCATGATGGCGAATTGCCTGACCACCGTATAGTTGTAAGTTTGCTGATCCGCCATGCTGAACTCCCGTACTTGATGTCAATAAAACAAGCTGCTGTACTGACTATTCTGACTATCCGTTTACCCGTGGTTTTCAGAAATGTCCCGACCGCGTGCACTACAAGGCAAGTGTCGACGGGAAAACGGAGTGTATATGCCGTATATCAATAATCGAATCCGATTATTACCGCCGTATCATGCCCTCGGTGGCTTTTCACTCAACCGGGCTAGCGCGTGAACTGCGGCTCCAGCCCCATACCCCACAGGATCGCGGTCGCGGCCAGCAGGGCAACGAAGGCAACCAGTCCGACCGCCAGCACCGCGCTGGAGAACAGGAAGCCACGGTCTTCCGAGATGCCCATCATGATCGGCACACCGCTGTACAGGAGATACACCGTGTAGGCCAGCGCCGGTATTCCGACAATCAGGTTGACCCATAACACCGGGTAGAGCTCCATGATGCCAATGAGAAACAACGGGGTCGCGGTGTAAGCGGCCAGTACGACACACTGCGACAGCGGCGTATCGGCGCCATAGGTCTCGCCCATCCAGTGGATCATGTAGCCAATCGAATAAACGCCCACCAGCATGGCGAGATAATAGAGCACCGCGATAAGGCCGGCGCTCTGCAGGGTCAGCTTGACCGGGTCGCCGGCGCCGATCTGCCAGCCGAACTGGGTCGTACCGATGAAACCAGCGATGGCGGGTATCGCCGCCAGAATCAGGACATGGATGGCGTAGCACTTGCCGATCGTGCATTCATCATCGCGGATGGCCTGCCACTCGCGTTTCGGATTAACAAACAAACCCCAGACGTGTTGTAGCACCATGGTCAGGTTCCCCTGTGTTTGTTGTCAGCCGCGTGAGACGCAGGGCCTCACGCGACGCTTGCCGTCAGTATTGTCGAGACCTTACCTCTATTCAAGGTGCGGACTGCTAGAATTTCTTGCCGACACTGAACATGACCACCCAGGGGTCGATCTCGACTTCATAGGCTGCATCGAGAGGAGCACCTGCGCCGGTGATCGTGGCATCAGTATCGATATCGATCCACCACACTGCAGCACCGACCGTCCAGTTGTTCTGCATCTCCATGTCGATACCGGCTTCCAGCGCCAGGCCCCAGGAGTCATCCAGGTCAAGACTGCCACCAGCTGAAGCCAGGGCACCCTTGGAATCTTCATCGACGAAGGTGGTGTAGTTGATGCCGGCACCGACATAAGGCTGCAGGTTCGATGCGGTATCGAAATGGTACTGCAGGGTCACGGTCGGCGGCAGGTGCTCGATTTCGGCGACGTCGCCAAGCGTAGCCACTTCGATATCATGCTTAAACGGCCAGGCAGCCAGCACACCTATACCAATATTATCAGTCGCCATCCAGGTACCCGTGATACCCAGACTGTAGCCATCCTGTGCTTCTGTCTTTAGTCCTGCGGGATGCGTACCATCCCCGGTCGGCAACACGCCCGCGACACCGGCACGTAACACCCAGTCACCCGCCTCGTAGGCGGCGGACGGCAGGGAAACGATCCCGAGCAGTGCCACCAGGGCACCGGTAAGTAGCTGTTTTTTCATGTCAGATCTCCGGATTGGTCAGTTTCGGTGCATTATCGGCAAAATGAACACCGTTTGAGTTGATCTGAATCAAAAGATGTTCGATCTGCATTATGTAATTAGAATATTCAAATACACTTAGACTCAGTCGTGATTATTTCGCTGATATTCAGGCGAATTCTCCAAAACACCGACGCTGGCCGGGCGGTTGCCTGCCCCGATTGATGGCAAGCGGGTGCGCTTCCGGACTGGCGGCTACACCTGGCCGCCGATCGACCGATAACCTGCATGGACCCGGCGGTGGCGGGCACGCATGAAGCAGCGGGATTTTCACCGATTGCGGCCGTTTGTCGGTCAAATCCTACACCCAGTCAGAAACCGGCTGCACACGCAAGACATTCATTTCAAACGTGGATATAGTCAAACCATGAAAGACGAGAAGGGATTTACGCTGGTTGAACTGCTGATCACCATCCTGGTCGCCTCCATCCTGATGGCGGTCGCGGTGCCGGCATTTAACGACTTCATCCAGAACAACCGCATCACCGCCGCCAACAACGCACTGGTAAGTTCACTGGCGGGCGGGCGCAGCGAGGCCATCCGCCGACGCGAGCCGGTCACCATCTGCAGCAGCGTCAATCTCACCGGCTGCGCGAACAGCGCCAACTGGGAGACCGGCTGGATTATATTCAACGACACGAATAACAGTGGCACCATAGATGGCGCGGATACTGTCCTGCGTGTCTGGGAGGCCATCCCCGTCGGCTTCACCATGACGGCGACCGGTGGCGCACAGCGCGTCACTTTCGACCGTCTGGGCGCCGTCACGCCGGCCGAGACCTTTGCCCTGAATAACCCGGACTGCCGGTCCGGCCAGGCCAATCGCGAACGCCGGATTACCCTGGCTGGCTCGGGCTCCGTGAGCGCCATCCGCACCGCCTGCCCGTAACGAGAGTGGAACCATGAACATGCATACACCTGCCAAACACAACAGATCACACCGTCAGCGCGGCTTTTCGCTGATCGAGGTGCTGATCGCCATGCTGGTGCTCGCCATCGGCCTGCTGGGCATGGCGCAGATGCAGGCCAGCGGCCTGCGCAGTACGCACGGCGCCTACCTGCGCACCCAGGCCACCCTGCTGGCCGGCGACATGCTGGACAGCATGCGCGCCAACATGACCGTGGCACGCGCCGGCGGCTACGATGTCGCCTTTGGCGGCGCGCTTGCTGCAGGCACCACCGCCGGTGACGATGTCATCGCATGGAAGGCCAACCTGGCCGCACTGCTGCCGAACGGCGATGGCCAGATTACCTCCGTCGCGCCCGCAGGCGCGACCGCGGCCAATCCCAGCGACGTCACCGTCGCCGTCCGCTGGTCCGGCCTGCGCCAGAGTGAAAATGGCCGGCGCGGCATCTGACCAAAGTCTTCACCGTGGACACTACCCTATGAATACGCCACAGCGACGTCCCTGCTTCCACTCACAGCGCGGCATTTCCATGGTCGAGCTGATGATCGCCATACTGCTGGGCGCATTCCTGCTGGGCGGCGTATTGCAGCTGTTTGTCAGCAACAAGTCCACCTTCAATAACATGGAAGGCATCTCGCAGATCCAGGATAACGCACGCCCCGGCATAGAACGCATGAAAGAGCGGGTGCGCATGTCGGGTTACATGGGCTGTACAAACCTGGCCATCCAGACCCCGAACAACGTTACCGGACCAACCAGCCCGGTGCTATTCGATGCCACGACCCAGATCACCGGCACGGACAACGACGCCAATGCCGGTAATACCATCGTTGACGGTACCGACACGGTCACCGTCATGTCGGCCTCGCTCGCCGATACAACGATGAATGTCGATATGGCAGCGCCCACCGACGATGTCGTTTTATCCAGGAACCCGGCCAATTTCCAGACCAACAGCCTGATCCTTATCACCGACTGCGAAAATGTCGACATCTTCCGCGCTACGGCTCTCGCAGAAGATCCCGTGACCGGTATCACCACCATCGAACATGATCAAACCGGCACGCTCAACTCCACGACGCAGCTGTCCAAACCCTACCTGGTGAACAACACCATGGTCATGGCCCTGCGGAATGTCACCTACTCGGTACAGCCCGCTGTCGACGCATTCGGCACTCGCGACTGGACGAGGCCGGCAACCCCATCCTGGCGCTGTTCGAGACACCGGCCGGTGGCTGCGCCGATCGAGATCATGACCGGCGTGGAGGATATGCAGATCACCTACGGCGAGGACACCACCAATAACGGTCAGGTCGATGTTTACCGGGACGCGGCAACCGTGGGCAACATGGGCAACGTCCGCAGCATCCGCATCAACCTGCTGCTTGCAACCGACCGCGACATCGGTCCCGACCCGCGGCCGTATGTCGACCTCGCCGGTGCCACCCAGAACACGGACCGGCGCATGCGGCGCCCCTTTACCACTACCATCAGCCTGCGCAACCGCAGTTCCTGAGGAATCGGCGCGATGAAGACCATGACACAGACACGCACATCGAGGACCCACAGCATGCGGGCGGGCAACCGGCAGCGCGGCACCATCCTGTTCATCAGCCTCGTTATCCTGCTGCTGCTGACCATCATCGGCGTGACCGCCATGAGCAACGTCACCATGGAAGAGCGCATGGCGGGCAACCTGCGCGACAGCGACCTGTCATTGCAGGCCGCCGAGGCCGCCCTGCGGGTCGGTGAAGAGTGGCTGCGGCCACTGACCGTCGAGCCGGCACTGTGCTCGGCCACGACGCTCGGTACCGTCTGCAACACGGTGTGGGAAGAAGGCGCGCTGCCCGACCTCGGTTACCAGACCGCCGCCTTCTGGGCCAACAACGCGCGCACCTACACTAACGTCGGTGGTGGCGCGGTCCTGACCGGTGGCGATCTCGCAGACACCGGGCCACAGGCAAACGGCGCCTACGTGTCCGCGCCACCGCAGTTCACCATCCATTTACAGAAATTCGTCAGGGACAGTAATGTCATCGGCCACAGCAGTTCGCTGGAAGGTGATCTTTACTATCGTGTCACCGGGCACGGTATTGGCGGCAGCGCCAGTGCCGAGACCGTGCTGCAAACTTCATTTACCAAACGCTTCTAACAGGTATCAACCAGGACAGCGCCATGTACAGAGACATCATCGACAACGTATTCGGCCCCCGTTTTAGCCAACGGGTCACACACGCACTCGCTGCCGGTATTTGCAGCCTGCTGATCGCACCCGCGACATGGGCGGCCTCGCTGTCAATATCCGACGCGCCGCTGTTCCTGTCTTCCGGGGTGCGGCCCAACGTGTTCCTCCAGCTGGATGATTCCGGTTCCATGGACTGGGAAATCCTGACGACGAAGCACTGGTCGTATTGCGATTATGATCCGACATCCAGGATTGATACCTACACCTTCGATGGCGATACCTGCGACGGCACAATCCGTAGCAACGGCCTGTGGCAAAGCCATACACAACTCGGCGGCAGCACCGGTGGCAGTACGGAAACCTTCGAATATATTTATGTCAACGCGATGCCTCATATAGCCAGGGTTGCACACAGCTCCCGGGAGACGCTGTACGCATGCAACAGCCCCTGGCCAGCAACACTCCCTACCTGAACGACTGGCGCATCCTGTCGAGCGACTTCAACGTGCTCTACTACGACCCGAACGAGACCTATATTCCGTGGCTGGGACCGTGTACCGGCGACACCGCGATCCCCACCCCGGCCGTCCCGTGCGCCAATGCCAGCTTCACGGCGGCACGCAGCAACCCGCGCAACGGCTCCGCCGGCTACACCGTAACCCGCAATCTCGACGGCTTTGCCTGGGAAGTGTCGCTGGATAACCGTGGCTTCAATACTGACTGACGGCCGCCCACTGCGTGGCAGCAGAATGAATGCCACCAACGGTGCCAACGGCATGGTAGACCTGTGGGACGATCATATCCGCTACCAGATCAACGGCAACCAGATCGACGTCACGACCACGACCTATGCGCCCGTACAGACAGGGGCTGCCGCCTTCCCGCCGGCCACCAGCGGTCTCAACCCGACGGTCACCACCAGCGTGATGACCGAAGACCCATGTAAAGCCACAATGGCCATCTACAATCCCGCGAACCCTATGAGCTGCATCGACCAGGTCAAGCAGAATGTCGCCAACTGGTACCAGTATGCGCGCAAACGCCAGTACGTCGCCAAGGCCGGTATCTCGGCGGTGGTCGACCAGGTGGCGAGCTTCCGCTACGGCCTGGACACCATCAACCAGACCTCCGGCTTCGTGCAGGTCCCGACCGGCCTGGGTAGCTATGCCGCCCACAACGACAGCGTCCTGGATACGCTGTACAGTTTCGCCTGGCCGGCACAGGGGACACCCTTGCGCCAGGGCCTGCAGCGCGCCGGTGACTATTTCGACAAGGATGGCGCCAACAACCTCGGCCGGACCAACCCGATCGAATACAGCTGCCAGAAAAACTTCAGCGTGCTGCTGACCGACGGTTACTGGAACGGCAACAGCCCGGGCCTCGGTGATATCGACAGTGACGGCGTCAACAATACCGTGGCCGACGTCGCCCGCAACTATTACGACCATGATCTTGACACCAGCATGGCCAACGACGTCGAACCGGACGACTTTGATCCGGAAACCTACCAGCACCTGGTGACCTACACGCTGGCCTTCGGCGTCGAAGGCCAACTGGTCGACGTACCGACGCGGCCGTCACCGATCCGGTAACGGGTAAACCGGTGTTCGGTACCGGGCCCGGCTGGCCATCACCGTTATTGACGGAAAGTCGGCAACTGGGGCAACCCGACCTGCACTAACGGAACCTGCAACCTGGACAAGGTCGACGACCTGTGGCATGCCGCCTACAACTCACGCGGCACTTTCATCTCGGCCGCGACCCCGCGGAAGCGTGGTCGCCGGACTGACAGGACGGCCATCAAGAACGCGCAGGACCGTACCGGTTCGGCCTCCTCGGTGGCCCTGAACTCGGGTGTCGTCAACACCAACACCCGCATCTACCAGGCACGTTTCATCGATACCGACTGGCGCGGCGAACTGCTGGCCATCCCGGTGCTCACCAGCCCGGGGAGCGAGGGTGTACCGGACCTCGCCAACGCCGTCGACGCCGGCGTGAATATCCAGTTGCCCGCCAATCGCGTGATGATGACCCACGACGGCACGGATGGCGTGTTGTTCGAGTGGAGTGGCAGCTCCCCATTGAGTGCGCCACAGCAGGCAATACTGAATACCGATGCCTCGGGCAACACCGACACGCTGGGGCCGGACCGCCTCGCCTGGTTGCGCGGTGACCAGTCGCTGGAAACCACAAACGGCAGCACCTTCCGCAACCGCCCGAACAGTCTGCTGGCTGACATCATCAACTCCGCACCCGTATTCGTCGGCAAGCCGGAGGCCCGCTATCCCGATGTCTGGACCGGCGGCGCCCTTGCACCGGAGAATTGTGGCGGTTGCGAGTCCTATACAACCTTCAAGACAGGCAAGGCGGGCCGCACGCCCATGGTCTATGCGGGTACCAATGGCGGCACGCTGAACGGTTTCAATGCCGACTTCACCGCCTCGCCGGTCGAAAAACTGGCTTACGTGCCTGCCAAGGTTTTCCCGAAGCTCACCCAGCTGATGGACCAGGGTTATACCCATAACTACTACGTCGACGGCTCACCTACCGTGGTGGATGCCTTCTTTGGCTCCGCCGCCGGCGGCGACGACAAGTGGCATACGGTACTCGCCGGCGGCCTCAACAAGGGCGGCCAGGGCATTTACGCGCTGGACATCACCGACCCGGCAAGCTTTGCGGCAACAGCGACATCCGCACAGAATACGGTGCTGTGGGAATTCACCGATGCGAATGATCCGGACCTGGGCTTCAGCTACAGCCGGCCGGCCATCGTCCGCATGCATAACGGCCAATGGGCCGCGGTCTTCGGCAACGGCTATAACAACCGTGACGCTGACGGCAACCAGAGCACCACTGGCCACGCCGTGCTGTTCATCGTCGACATCCAGACCGGCAGCCTGATCAGGAAGATCGATACCGAGGCCGGTTCCACTGTAACCCCGAATGGCCTGGCAACACCGGCCGTGGTCGACGTCAACGGCGACTTCACCGCCGAATACGTCTATGCCGGCGATCTGCAGGGCAACCTTTGGAAATTCGACGTGAACGACGTCGACCCGGCCAACTGGGACGTGTCTTTCCGGGACGTCTCCAACGTACCCGAACCGCTGTACATTGCGAAGGACAGCGGCGGCACCCGCCAGCCCATCACGGTCCGCCCCGACGTGGGCCGCGGCCCGGACGGCATCGGCGCCATGATCTACTTCGGTACCGGCATCTACCTGCAGAGTACCGACCTGGCCGACACCAGCTCCCAGACCTTCTACGGCCTGCTTGACAACGGCAACCAGCTCACTGGCCGCGCCACCTCGGACCTGGCACCGCAGACGGTGATTTTACAGAGCTCGAAGGTATTCAAGCCGGGCGATCCAGCCATCGATTTCCGCGTCACCAGCGACAACGCGGTCGGCAGTCGCGGCTGGCTGATGGACCTGCCGGATACGGGTGAGCGCAGCGTCTCGGTCCCGATCCTGCGCGCGGGGCGCATCATCTTCGTCACCATCACCCCGGACGCCAATGTCTGTAAATCGGGCGGCACCAGCTGGCTGATGGAGCTCGAGGCACTCACCGGCAGCCGGCTGCCCGAATCGCCATTCGACTTCGATAACAATGGCGACTTCGTATCTGAATACGTGACCGTGGTCGTCAACTACGACGTCAACAACGACGGTGTCGTCGACAGTAACGATACGCTCAATGTGCCGGTTTCCGGCAAGGGCTTCGGTGCACTGGTGCCGACGCCGGGTGTGCTCGCGAACGTCGATACCGAGTTCAAGTACACGCCGAACTCGGTCGGTGGCCTGGAACTCACCCGGGAAAATCCCGGGCCGACCGCCGTCGGCCGCCAGTCCTGGGGCCAGTTGCGCTAAAATGACGAGATCCTGAAAGGAGACATGGGTATGAACAGCAAGACGATTGCAGGATTTATCACCGGCCTCTGCCTGTTGACCGCAAGCGCGGTCGCAGGACAGAGTGGCAAAGGCATCATCAATACACTCGACCTGGACGAAGGCCGGATTTCGATCGACTACAACGACCTGGTCGTGGATGACGGTGTCCGGGTACTCACGTTCAGCGGCGCTACGCGCACCACGGACTACCTGGTGGAGCTACAACACGTCAGCTACACACTGAACAACTGGGGCCGCGTCAGCGAAATCCGTATTTACGATCCCGACAAGCTAAGGGAGCAGGGCTTCTACACCGATGACGAACTCAATCACTGATTCATTCGGAAATTCTTGCCAATAGAGGCCAGCATGAAACAGACAAAGCTACGCGGATTCTCCCTTCTCGAGTTGCTGATCACCATCGTGATCCTCAGCGTGATCACCACCATTGCCGTGAACTCGTACCAGGCCTCGGTACGCAAGGCGCGCCGCGCCGATGCCAAGGCGGACCTTATGGAACTGGCACAACTGCTGGAACGCAACTACACCGAGACCAACAGCTTTGCCACGGACATCAGCGGCAACGCGGTGGCGCTGGCATATAACGTATCACCCCAACAGGGTAACGTGGTGTTCTACAACCTGGCATTCGCCGCTGGATTCCCGACGCCGATAAGCTACGTTATTGTGGCAACCCCGGCAGGCCCCCAGAACAATGACACGCGCTGTATGAACCTGACCCTCGACCATACCGGCACCAAGGGTATTTCAGGTTCAGGCTCCGTCGCGGAGTGCTGGTAATTTAAGTGGCACGCCGGGCCGCTCCCGGCAATTTGACGGACATGGCCGAGGCCAGCCTCTCGACCGTCCCGGTCTCACCTTCTCCAGTCCATCGCGCGAACCTGCGCTGGAGGAAATTTATTCGCGGACATCGTCCGCCCCCACAACCGAAATATCAATTGCAGGAGCGCAGGAATGCGCGAACCTGCTCCGGTGCAAATATATTCGCGGCGTCGCTCCCGGCGATTTTACGGGCATAGCCCGGGCCAGCCTCTCGACCGTCCCGACCTCACCTTCTCCTGCCTCACGCGACATGAACTACAAGGCCGCTATGCAGCCTTGTCCATGTACATCGCGCATTCTGCACCTGCAATGCACTACTATAATTGAGGATTCACCTGCAGCGGGGACAAACCGCAGGGTGCGCCGTGCGCACCAAATAAACATGCAAACTGTTGAGTGATGGTGCGCAAGGCGCACCCTACCCATGCCAAACAACCTGCCGGCACTTGATCCCGCGCAATATTCCGGCATACGCGATTCTGGTAGGGTGTATCGCACTGTGCCAACCGAACAAGCCTCACAACTCGATACCACGCCCGCAGCCGGGCGCTGTTTCCATTGCGGGTTGCCGGTGCCGGCCGCACTTGACCTGCACGTGACCATCGACGGTATCGACCAGCCGATGTGCTGCTATGGCTGCCAGGCGGTCGCACGCGCCATCATCGATTCCGGCAATGCGGATTTTTACCAGCACCGCACGGAAATCTCGCCCACCGCGCAGGAAACCGTCCCTGATTTTATTCGCCAGACGCTGGTCTATGACCACCCGGCGGTGCAGAAAATCTTCGTGCGCCGCGAGGACGATAATGTGCGCGAGGCCGCGCTGATCCTCGAGGGCATCGTGTGCGCCGCCTGCGTGTGGCTGAATGAGCGTCACGTCAGCCAGCTGCCCGGCGTGCTGGATGTGCAGGTCAATTACGCCACGCACCGTGCACGCATCCGCTGGGACAACGATCGAATAAAACTCAGCGACATCCTGCAGGCCATCCACCACATAGGCTATACCGCACACCCCTACGATCCCCGGCAGCAACAACAGAGCTTTGAGCGGGAACGCAAGGACCGGCTGCGCCGCATTGGCGTGGCAGGCGTGCTCGGCATGCAGGTCATGGTGCTGTCGGTTGCCCTTTATGCCGGCGACTGGAGCGGGATGGAGGCAGGCTTCCGTGTGCTGTTTCGCTGGGTCGGCCTGCTGCTGACGGTGCCGGTACTGCTGTACTCGGGTGCGCCGTTCCTGCGCGGCGCCTGGCGCGACCTGCAGAACCGCAGCGCCGGCATGGATGTGCCGGTCTCACTCGGCATCCTGGTCGCTTTCGGCGGCAGCGTGCACGCCACAGTCACCGGGCACGGTAACGTGTACTACGACTCGGTCGTCATGTTTATCTTTTTCCTGCTGGTCAGCCGCTACTTCGAGCTGATGGCGCGCAAACGCGGCGCGGAAAGCGCGGAACGACTTGGACAGTCGATGCCGGCCATGGCCAGCCGGCAAGCCGCGGACGGCGGGGACTACGAAACCGTCCCGGCGGCCGAACTGCAGCCGGGCGACCGCGTGCTGATCAGGCCCGGCGACAATGTGCCGGCCGACGGCACCATCGAGAGCGGCGTATCCAGTGTCAGCGAGGCGTTGCTGAGCGGCGAAAGCGCACCCATCGGCAAATCACCCGGCGACACGCTGGTCGGCGGCAGCATCAACATCGAAAGTCCGCTGACCATGCGCGTGGACCGGACCGGTATGGACACAGTGCTGGCCGAGATCGGGCGATTGCTGGAACAGGCGCAGGGCGAGAAACCGGCCATCACCCTGCTGGCGGACCGGGTTGCCAGCTGGTTTGTCAGCGCAGTCATCGTAATCGCCGCCGTGGCCGGCCTGTACTGGTGGCAACAATCACCCGACAGCTGGCTGCCGGTGCTGGTATCTATTCTGGTCGTCACCTGCCCGTGTGCGCTGTCACTGGCCACGCCGACCGCGGTCAGCGCCGCGACCGGCAACCTGCTGTCACGCGGATTACTGGCCACCAGCAGCCGCGGACTGGAAATGCTGGCGCGCTGCACCCACGTGGTGTTCGACAAGACCGGCACACTGACACGCGGACAACCGGTCATTACCGGTCTGCATACGCATTCGACGCTCGATGCACAAAAGGTGATGAACATTGCTGCGGCACTGGAGCTACCGTCCGAACATCCCGCAGGCAAGGCCATCGCGGCGAGTGTCAGGGCAAACCCGGTCACGGCCGAAGACATCACCAACTACCCCGGCGCCGGCATCAGCGGGCTGGTCGAAGGCCGGCGCTGGTATCTCGGCAACCTGGACTTCATCATGCAGCATTGTCCGCAAGCCATACTGCCGGACCCGGCGGATTCGGTATATACCAGTGCGGGCACACGCATTGTGCTGGCCGATCATCAGCAGATACACGCACAAATCATGCTGCAGGACGAACTTCGCCCGGGTGCAGCAGCCATGATCAGCAGCCTGCGCGCGACCGGCAAACAGGTCATACTGATGAGCGGTGACAACCTGGCGGCAAGCCGCTACATTGCCGGCCAGGTCGGCATCGAAAAGGTGCACGCAAACATGCAACCGCAGGACAAACTTTTACAGGTGAAAAAATTACAACAACAGGGCGCGGTAGTCGCGATGGTCGGTGACGGTATCAATGATGCGCCGGTTCTCGCAGCGGCCGATGTCTCCATAGCCATGCACGGTGCCGCGGATATCAGTCGCGCCAGCGCGGACATGGTGCTGTTGTCCGGCCGGCTGGCGACGCTGGCTGTCGGAATCAGGGTGGCAACCAGGATGTTGGGCATTATCCGCCAGAATCTCGCCTGGGCGGCCGCTTACAACCTGCTGGCCCTGCCCGCGGCGGCGCTCGGTTATGTCGCGCCGTGGATGGCAGCCATCGGCATGTCCGCCAGTTCGCTGTTCGTGGTGTTCAATGCCTTGCGGCTGGTGAGGTCGGAGTAATCGCAATGGAAGTTCTTTACCTGTTGATCCCGCTGTCACTGTTGCTGGTCGGACTGATCGTCTGGGTATTCATGTGGGCAATACGTTCCGGCCAGTTCGATGACCTGCAAGGCCCGGCACACCGGATATTGATGGATGATGATGGCATCAAGAAAGAAAAAACCGACAAAAAAGAACCGAAAGAGGATAAATAACAGTTTTATTTGCGACGCATACTCCTGTCCCCAAAGACACGCCGCAGGAGCGGCCCGCGCGATGTACATGGACAAGGCTGCATAGCGGCCTTGTAGTTCATGTCGCGAGAGGCAGGATGCCGGGAGCGACGCCGCGAACGAATTTACATTGGAGCATGTTCGCGGCTAAAGCCGCTCCTACATCAGTAGCTATTTCAGTAACAGCGGGCTTGCCCGCGAACAACTCAACCTCGGAGCAGGTTCGCGCATTTCTACGCGTCTGCAAGCGATTATTCCGGCTGCAGGCACCGCCCTGTTGTCGCGATAAATCCCTAGACCTCGATCAACACCTGGATTACGGATTTCGCGGCAAAACCGAAGATACCCAGACCCAGGGTAAGAAAGATTACCAGTGTGCCGAAACGCCCGGCGCCGGACTCGGCCGACAACTTGTACATCACGTACAGCATGTACAGGACCAGCCCGCCGATGCCGAGGAACAACGATATTTCCTCGAACAACTCGATGCTGATAATTTCACCCACGTGCAGCAACCAGGTGATAGATTCGACTGAACCCCTTGCCGGCCAGCAGGCGGGCGGCACGGGCGCAGGCGACATCCCGCGCGCCGTAAAGAATCACGGGTTCAGATTTGTCCAGGTGATGATAATCGTAGCAGAGCGCATCGAGTGGCATGTTTACGCGCGCCGGGCAGTGCGCCCTGGTTAAAGTCGGCAGGGGAGCGGACATCGATCAATTGACCGCCGGTTGCCAGCAGATTCTCGGCATGGCGGGCAGACAAACATCCCCTGCCCGCCAGCGCGAGTGTCTCAAGTGCGATATTCATGACTGCACGTCGTGCGTTTTATCGACGACTTTGTTGTGATCGTCCGCGGATGACATCCCGCAAATGCCCACTATGCAAAAGCGAATCAACGCAGCCAGTGCAACAACGAACACGACACCTGCAGCAATCGTTAAGCTATCGATGTACATAAGACACCTCCTGTTATAGCCACGCACTACAATTAGATCGTTATATTAGCATATTCTTATAATATGTCAATATCTTCTATATATATGGACGGACGTTCCTGCAGGAGTTTTCTATCTTATTGATTTTATTATTTATATAGAGGATTTCCAGGCGGCAGCTGTGATGGAGGTGGCGGTTCGAATTTAATCGCATCAGCGTGCGATTCAGCGGGGATGATCATTGGGGCAGGCGTCGTCCGGTGAGGACGGGCATGGCCGGCCGTAGCGTGCAGCGACACCCTTGCCTGTTTGGCCCGGCTGCCGTTATCAACACGCTGCCGGACGCGGCTGGCGCCGTACACTAAAGAGTGCAGTCGCGATTTGTTTGCTGGAAAATTCGTGGTAATGAAAAAATGTTTCGCCTGGCCACTCACGGCGATTTTTAAAGGGTTAGCCCGGACATGCCTCGCGACCGGTTGCCGGCCTCACCTGCACCCTGTACAACTTTCGGTCCGCCACCTGCTTTTGCAACAAACAGGCAGGGACGCCTTGCATGCATGCCGGTTGATACCTGCACCGGGTAACTAACCCTGATCATCCAACCGCGGCGGTTTATGCGGTCCGCCACAAAGGCCGAAGATACAAAAACGCACTATCAGCAACAACGCGATTATAAAAATCCCGATTGCGGTTAATGTAAGACTGTCTAGATACATTGCAAATTCTCCTTGGTTGCAATTGTTATAACATACGCACGCACGGACAATATTAAATATTTGTTTCCCTGCGCCAATTTCATACGCAGGTATAATCACCGTGTGAATACATGTATGTATTGCCCGATATTCGAACATGACCGCTTGCAGAAGTTTCAGGAAATAATTAGCGAATAGCGTCGTTATTCGGCGACACCCCGAGAAGCTCCATTCAAACCGAATAACCAGGATGAACCAGCATTCGAGCTTGTATAGAGCGATAAAATCAACATGCAAATTAAACAGTGAAGTATTTCCGAAAGGATATGTCGGGTAATCACGTCACCTGCAATAATTGCATCGGTATATACAGGGATAACGACAAGTACAGCACTGCGCATATTTTGTCGGAATAAAAAGTAGCTGAAAGTACAGGTCGGTTATGCAGCGGCCTGTTGTCACGGCACTGAACAACGGGAAAGAACGGTAAGTGAACGTTCTTAATGCGGATAAATCCGGCTTGCGAAAAACATACCGGTAACTGCAGCACCGGAAACAGGCGCGCTCCGCGCGCGGTTATTATGTCGTCAGTCGCCGGTAGATATCCGACACCTTGAGCGGCAACTTGCGCACTTCATCGATAACGGCATAGTTTACCGCGCCGTACATATGCGGCAGATAGTCACGCGCCTCGGTATCGATGGTGATGCAGAACGAATGTATTCCGTCACGCCTGGCCTCGATCAATGCCTGGCGCGTATCCTCGATGCCGTAGGCGCCGCGGTCCGGGCTCTCGATGAGATAGTCACCCCAGCGTTCCAGTTTGCGGCCACTACCGAAATCCACCAGCTCATAGCCGTCGACCGGCGTCGCGATAAACGCATCGCGGGTAGCACTTTCGGAAACATCCGGCAACTGGACCATACGGGTATTTTCAGTCAAACACGGGCGGGATACAAAAAACCCGGCATAACGGCCCGGACACGCGGCGGCAAGCCGCTGCGAGGCGGCCCCGCGCAGGGATCAGGCGCTGCAAACCGTTACTGTTAGGGAAATGGCAGTAGCCGTGGCAAGCGGGCGTCCGGCCGGGCGCCCGTGCCTGGCCGGTCAGCGGCGTGCAATCCAGGTGCTGTCGAGGTCCAGTTTCGCCTGAATGGCGCCGGCCTGCGCGCTGGCGGCACGAAAGGATTCAAAACCCGGCACACGCAAGCGGTAGATTGTTTTGCCCTTTACGCTGGCCTGCACCTGCTCGACGCTCACACCCTCCGCTTCGAACTCGGAGAGTTTTCTGGCCGCGAACGACGCGTTCGTATAAGACGCCAGGTTAACCACCCATTCGCCCTCACCGGTGCGTTGACGCGGCACCGAAGCAACGACTGTCGGCGACTCTCTTTCACGCACCGGGGCAGGCGCGGGCACAGGCGGAGGTACGATCGCGGGGCCGGCGCGGGGGGCGGCGTTTTCACAGGCACCGGCGACCGGCGCACCGGGCTTGAGGCCAGCACTATGACCGGCGTGACCGGCATCGCCTCGGCGGGCAACTCATCGAAGCTGGCATCGGCGGCACGCCAGCCGGTACCTGCATACCGGTATGCATCCTGCATGGCATCCAGCCGCGCACTCAATCGTTGCAGGTTCGTCTCCATTGCCTGCAGTCGCTGCTCGGTATTGTCGGCAGGCGCCGATGACTGATCGCCGACCGGCTGTATGGTGCTACAGGCAGTCAAGCCGCCAAGCAGCATCAGCGTGGTGGCCCAAACCGGCGAGTTCAACGAATGATATGCCCCGGCTACACCTGGATAATTGCATCAACGTCCACTCCCATCGCTCGAGACAGTCTCGTCTTTATCAAACCATCGGAACCAGGAACGCGCCCGGCTGTCGCCGGATGCAGTGCTGACCTGCTCACCGTCTTCACTGCTTTTCCGGGAACCGCCACTGTCGCGTCCGGGCATGGCCGTGAACAACGGGTCTACCGGACGCTCTTGCCTTCCTTGCCAGTTCCGCGCCAGAACCTGTGCTTCTGCCAGTTGCGTGGGAGACAGTTTTTTAGCCAGCTCATCCCGGTTCCTGCTGCCGAGTTTATTACCGCTTGCAGCGGCCAGATTGAACCATTTGTGCGCCATCATATAGTCCTGCGGCACGCCCTGCCCGCTGACGTACAACTTGCCGAGGTTGTTCTGCGCCCTGGGTTCACCCCGTTCTGCGGCGGCACGGTACCAGCGGGCCGATTCCCGATCATTCCTTGCAACACCGATGCCTTCCTTGTACATCAGGCCCAGATTGTACTGGGCCCGTGCATGGCCCTGCCAGGCAGCCTCGCTCAGCCAGCGCGCGGCCAGCTCATCATCCCTTTCAACATCCTTGTCGAGTCGATACAACATACCCAGGTAATACTGGGCTTCCGCATCGTTCAGTTGCGCGGCACGGGACAGCCAGCTGACCGCCATCCTGGCATCTTTGGGCGCGCCGGTACCGTTCATGAACATCAATCCGAGCTTGCGTTGCGCGGGCGCATAGTGCTGATCGGCCGCCTTGCGATACAAGTTGTTGGCAACGTTGATATCACGCGCAATACCCCGCCCCTGTTCGTAGTGTTCACCCAACTGGAATTGCGCCGCGTCAAGGCCCTGTTCAGCCGCCGCACGCAACAGGCGTATCACCTCGGTATTGTCCCACCCCGGGACCCGCCGGTAGCGGTACAGCATGGCGAGATTGAATTGCGCACCGGCATGATCTTCCGCCGCGGCCCAGCGATACCACTCCGCGGCACGCTTGTCATCACGCGGAACATCACGTCCCTGCGCGTACAGGTAACCCAGGCAGAACAGGGCATCGACATGCCCCTGCGAGGCGGCGCGTTGCAGCAAGTCGATGGCCGTGTCTGGATCGCGGGACTGTCCGAGCCCGTCAAGTAACATGATGGCGGCATTGTATTGGGCGCCACTGTCGCCGGCATCGGCCAGTGACCGCCAGGCCTGCAAGGCCGTGACGAAATCGCGCTGCTGGTAGGCCTGTTGGGCATCCTGCCAGTCACAGCGTGCGGCGCCGGTAACCAGCAACAGTCCGAGCGCGATGGATATCTGCGTGATGCAGGATTTCATGTCCAGGCCAACACCCCCCCGATGATGCCCGTATTCTACCCCTATTTATCGTTGATACAAGGCGCTACCCCAACATGCTGCGTTGCCAGGCCTCCCTGACGACAACATAAAGGGGTTTGGCGGACCGCAACAAATCGTGGCAATCAGCGCGCAATACCGGCCTCGATGACAGCAGCGCGCAGCGTTTTCAGCACCTTCCTGTCAAGGTTGTCCAGTCCCAGGTCGATGTTGGCCGCCTTGCCGGGTTGCAGGGTGGCACGCACGGGAAACTTGCCACTGCGCTTGCGGCCGGCCGCATCCGTATATTGCGCGACCAGCACGATGCCCGACACGGGCTTCGGAGTATCGTTGATGACTTGAACAATGGTGCGGCCACGCTGGTCGACACCGAGCTTGACCGCCAGGTACTTGCCCGGGTTATCGGCCAGGTCCAGTTCGACCAGTGCGCCAAGCGCCTGCTTGCCGGTCGCGGTTTTATCCTGTGCCGCTTTCGCATAATACGTCTTGGCGTCACTGTAGCGCCGCTCGTCACGCGCGATATTGCCCAGCGAGTTATAGGCATTGGCGGTCGGCAGCAACTTGATGCTCCTGTTCAGGTCATCTTTGGCCTGTTGCCGGCGGCCGAGCTGTTCGTTGGCCATACCCTTTTTCAGGTGGTAATAGAAAAAGTCGTTATTGAGGCCGGTCGCCTTGTTGAAATGCGTCAATGCCGACTTGTTACGCCCGCGCTTGAGCTCGATGTCGCCCAGCAGCGCCTCGAAATGCGCTTCGCGCGGTTCCAGCGCGCGCGCCTTGCCCGCCAGCTTCAGTGCCAGCTTGATATCATCATCGGCCAGCGCCTTGCGGCCCTTGTCATAGGCTTCATAGGCCGGTTTGGTCTTTTTCAGGTGCGCCAGCCTGGTCTGAAAACGCTGCCGGCCATCCTCACCGCCGGCGGGAAATTCCGCGAGGGTGTGCAGGTTGTTTTCCACCCGCTCCTGCGACGGCGGATGACTGGCAAACAAACCGCTCAGCCAGTCCTGCTGGCGGCCTTCCGCGAGCTTGACGAAGGTCTTTTGCAGTGCGACGGCACCCTGCGTGTCATAACCGGCGCGTGACATGTACTTCATGCCGTAATAATCGGACTCACGTTCGGCATCACGGCCGTATTTCTGCGTGATCAGCCGGGCGCCGATGCCGGAGCCCAGTTGCGCCAGTTGCGCATAGTCGCTGCCCTGGGTGGCGACCACGGTGGCCAGCATGGCGCCCTGCAACAGCATGCCGCGCGACATGCTCTGTGCGCTGTGCCTGGCCGCCGCGTGCGTGATTTCGTGACCGAGCACCGCCGCCAGTTCGGCCTCGCTCTCCAGTTCGGTCAACAGCCCGCGGTTGACCACGATCTTGCCGCCCGGCAAGGCCCAGGCATTGGGTACCGAATTGTTCAGCACGCGGAATTCATACGGCAGCTTGCGGTCACTGACCACCGCCAGCCGCTGGCCCACCTCGCTGACATAGGCGGTCAGTTGCTTGTCGACCACGTAGTCGCCGCCCTGCGCCTGGCGCAGCGGTGCATACTGCTGCTTGCCGATACTGAGTTCCTGCGCCTCCGAAACCAGTGTGAACTCCTGCTCGCCGGTGACCGGATTGACCGTACAACCGTTCAGCAGCGCAACGGCCGCCAGCAGTACCAGCCAGTATTTGGTCATCGGGTAATACTCCCCTGGAAAAGTAACAACAAGAAACATCAGGCCGGGACAACAAAACTGTGCCGCGCTACGGGTACATTATATTCCCGGAAAATCAGCCGTCCTTCTTTTTTAACAATTCCGCCAGCCCGGACAGGGCCTTGTGCGAGACCTGCTGAGTGTCCCGGCTGCCGGATGTCGTGATGGTCGGATCATCCAGGTAGCGTGCATGCTCGTTGTCATGGCAATACAGGCACAGCAATTCCCAGTTGCTGCCATCGGCGGGATTATTATCGTGATTGTGGTCACGGTGATGCACCGTCAACTCGTGCAGGTTGGCGCGCGTGAACTCGCGCCGGCAGCGCCCGCAGATCCACGGGTACAGCTTCAGCGCCTGCTCGCGGTAGCCCTGCTCGCGCTGCGCACGGCTTTGCTGCGCGGCGGCCACCACGGCATCGAGCCGATTGTCCTTGCCTGATTTCTTTTCCGTCATACCGTCAGTCTCTATGTGCAATAAACAGGGCAGTGATATAAAACGATCATCTCCATTTGTCACCGACCCCTTTATTTTTTAATCAGGCCCCGTTAATTACCACTGTTTGTATCAGGCCAATACCGCATGCCCCATGCTGGAATGGCGATCATGCACCGCCAATACGCGCCTGATATCAGGGTGTGCAGCAGCGGAGCCAAACGTGGCGAGTAATTTAACCACGCTCACATCTGATGATGCCATACGATACGTCCTGAGCCAGGATTCAAATTCGTTTTTATCGTCGCGGGACTCGCGCGGAAACCTGCTGCCGGGCCTGTCGACATCGATCCGCCATGGTTTCGGTGTAAGACGCGCCCGGAAACAGGTTTGGTGTTTGCACAAGTTCATATACAGCGGGTCCACTCCCAAATCCACGAACAGTTCTCTAACCAGGGATGAGTCCGCTTCGAACACCTGGTTGGTAATCACAAAGCGGAGACCGGCGAATGTTTCATATACCTTGAAAGTATACCGGGGATTATTTTTTTGATAGTTACCTATTTTCGCAAGATAGTAGTCCTTATCCATTTTTTGTTTGCCGAACTTCTCCAGCAAACGGGTAAAGAAGCCGGCTTCCGGCACATCAATATCCCCGAACAGCACTATCTCGGTATTCAACACAGTTGCCCCGTAGCTGTTACGGGTCAGAACTGCCAGCACGCGCCCGTCCACGCTGCATATCTCCTCGATTACCTCTTCCCTGATAAAACCATTCCAGTATTCATACTCTCTCAGTCGATCAAACCCACCGGCAACCAGCGCTTTGAAATGGCCGGCCCTGGACAGGGCATGCTCTTTTGCCTCCCCGGCACTGTTATTGGATGCTCCCCAAACGGACACCACGGGAACCCCGAACAGTCGCTCATCAACAGGGACCTCGACATCCCGCCAGTATTTGGCAAATTTCATAACGGCACCAGCCAGTTAAACGCACGAATCAATCGGGCCCTGCCCCGTTGATAAATATTTATCAGGAAATAATTACCGATGGAGATAATTGTTCTTCTCCTGTCCTTTCTTTTATCAATCAATTGCTTCTCCCCCCTGTTTGCTGGTCGCGGGACAGGTCGTCTACTTGCTAACACAAGCCTGATAAAACGGTAACCGGTTTGTAATATCAATCAGCGAAAATACCCGTTAATTCAGGATTATCGAGTGAGCCAACATGTTACAAACTACTGCGGAATCAGCACAACCAATTCTGGTGCCGGTCGATTTTTCCGCCGCCTCCGGCGAGGCGCTCCTGTGCGCGACGCAGCTGGCCGCTTGCAAGTCCGGCTCCATAGTCGTGCTGCACGTCGTACACGAGGATGCAAACCGGTCGAACGTCTATCCACGCAGGAATGATAAAGAGCGCATGCTGCCGCTTGCCGAGATAGCCCGGAACATGCTGCAGGATTTCATGGACCACCCTGCGGGAACAATATCCCGACAATGAATGTCTGGCAAATGCGGAGCTGATGGTAATCATTGGAATACCGGCAAACCGGATTGCGGAAATTGCACGCCGCACAGGTGCGGTAAAGATCATCATGGGAGGCAGCATCGGCCGCGGGCGCAGGAGCAATTTCATATAATCGACCATTTTTTTCGCAGATAACAGGCTATACAGATAGTGAATTGCACGCGCGAGCATACTGCTTGCGGGACAGCAGTAGGTCAGACTCCATGAATATGTCAAACTGCCATCGAATGCTTCGGACCTGCTCCTGTTGACCGTTATTTTCCTGTCAGGCGCTTTAATACCATCGGCCAGACGCATACTATACAGATCAGGCGCCGCTACCCGGAGAGGAAAACACATGCAAAGACTTGTCCATTACCCGTCATTGTTGCACCTGGCGGCACTGACGCTGGGCGCACTGTTATTGTCCGGTTGCGGCATCAACAACATCCCCACCTTCGATGAGGCCGTAAAGGCTGAATGGAGCCAGGTGCTGAACCAGTATCAGCGCCGCGCGGAACTGGTGCCCAACCTGGTGTCAACCGTGAAGGGCTATGCTGCCCACGAGAAGGAGGTCTTGACTGAGGTTGTCGAGGCCCGCGCACGGGTCGGGCAAATGAAACTGCCGGACAACATCCTCTCCAACCCGGAGGCCTTCAAACAGTTCCAGGCCAGCCAGGATGCGCTGAGCTCTGCACTGTCACGATTACTGGTCGTGGTGGAGCGCTATCCGGACCTGAAGGCCAACCAGAATTTCCTGCAATTGCAGTCGCAACTGGAAGGTACCGAGAACCGTATCTCGGTGGCCCGGCGTGATTACATCAATGCAGTAAAACGCTACAACACCGAACTGCGCACCATCCCCGGACGCTGGTGGAAGCGGTTCATGTATCCGGAATCCGAGTTACGCGAAACCTTCACCGTCGCGGAAGAACTGCAGCAGGTACCAAAGGTTGAATTCTAGTCGCAGTATTGCGATGGCATGAAGCCGGCCCTGCAGCGCACAGCATATTTCCTGACCGGATATTGCCTGCTTGCACTGTTGTGCAGCGGTATTGTCCTGGCGGCGCCCGAATTTCCGGAACTGACCGGCCGGGTGGTCGATGCGGCCGGCCTGCTTTCGGCAACCGTCGAGCAACAGCTGGCCGGGCAACTCGAGCAACATGAACAGGAAACAGGCAACCAGGTCGTGATCGTAACGCTCGCTTCCCTGCAGGGTTATGCCATTGACGATTACGGCTACCAGCTCGGCCGCCACTGGGGCATAGGCGAGGCCGAACGCAACAACGGCGTACTGCTGATCGTGGCCGCAAGCGAGCGCAAGGTACGTATAGAAGTCGGCTATGGACTGGAGGGCACGTTAACCGATGCCCGCAGTCACGACATTATCCAGCAGGTCATCCTGCCGCAGTTCCGCGATAACCGGTATGCAGACGGCATCGTGCGCGGAACGGAGGCCATCATCGGCACCCTGCAAGGCACCTACGAGCCCATCAAAAAAACATCACCGGAAATTTCCGGCCTGTTTTATCCCCTGATTATTTTACTGATCAGTGCGGGTGAGTTCGTTTCGGCACGGCTCGGCTCTCGCATGATCTCCGCGGGGGTGCTCGGCTCCATTGCAGTGGTATTCGGCTGGCTGGTGCTGGGTTCGCTTAAAATCGGGCTTATCATGGGGGCCTTTGTCGCGATCTTTCACTTCTTCATCGGTGGTGGCGGCGGACCGGCCGGCAGTCACGGCGACCGTCGCTACCGGAGTGGCCATAGCGGGGGTTTCGGTGGCGGCGGCTTCGGCGGTGGTGGCGGCTTCGGTGGCGGCGGCGGTTCTTTTGGCGGCGGCGGCGCATCCGGGAGCTGGTAGTTGATGACATTTCTGGACGACAGCGAGAAACAGCAGATTGCCGCGGCCATTGCCGCTGCAGAGCGCAAGACGCGCGGCGAACTGGTCACCGTGATCACCGCCAGCAGCGACGAATACCGCTACATACCCTTTCTGTGGGCAGCCCTGCTGTCACTGCTGGTGCCCGGCATCCTTGCGATATTCGACAATCCCCTGTCCTGGAACATTGCCTACCTGCTGCAGATCTGTACCTTTCTCGGCGCCGCGGCGGTAATTAACTGGACGCCGCTGAAAATCCACCTGATCCCGCGCACCGTGAAACAGTTGCGCGCACACCGCCTGGCACAGGAACAATTCTTCATGCAGAAACTGCATCTGACCCGTGAGCGTACCGGGGTATTGTTGTTTGTTTCGGTGGCGGAACATTATGTCGAGATCATCGCCGACCAGGGCATCAATGATGTAGTGGCGGACGATGCCTGGCAGGCAATCATTGCTGAATTCGTGCAACGGATCCGCAACAGGCAGGTTGCGGGCGGATTTCTGGCGGCCATTACCGCCTGTGGCGAGTTGCTGGCAAGTCACTTCCCGGCAACGGACGACGTCAGCAATGAATTACCGAATCACCTGGTGGAACTGTAGCTCAAAGGAAATGTATTCGGCCCCGTTCAGGCACATTGCACCGAAAGCGACCCGGGTAAAATAATCGCACCCCTTCCGGCGGATTACAGACAAGCATGGCGCACTATAACCCTGATTAATTACAATTCCGTGATAATAATGTGATAAATGCCCGGTATTTTAATTCTCGAAAGGTATGAATGATTCATTTTTAGCCTCGTACATTTGGAGAGTGTAAATGAAAAAACAGAATGTAAAGTCTGTAACAAAAGGGGTTGCTATTGCGATTGCCGCCGCCGGGCTGCTCAGCGGCTGTCAGTCGCAACCAACGTCTTCGGCGAAGCAGGCATCTACCGACCTGGTTCATTGTTATGGCGTAAACGCCTGCAAGGGGCACAATGACTGCAAAACGGCATCGAATGCATGCGCGGGGCATGCCAGCTGCAAGGGGCATGGATTTGTAGCCATGCCATCCAAAGCCTGTGGTGATGTCGGTGGCGAGACCAAAGACAGCTGGAAGGGGGCCATTGCCAAGGCCGACCTGATTCATTGCAATGGCGTAAACGCCTGCAAGGGCCACAATGACTGCAAAACCGCGTCGAATGCGTGCGCGGGGCATGCCAGCTGCAAGGGTCACGGCTTTGTAGCGATGCCTGCCAAGGCATGCAGTGATATCGGCGGCAAGAAAGGCTGACGGCCGCAGGGGAGAACCCGAAAGAATACCGGGCGGTAGACAGCCCGGTGTCCTTTCGGGAGATCCTGAAAGCGACGTGAACAGTGACAGGTTTATTGGCTTCGGATTGGGACTGCGCGTACCCCATTTCGAACATGTTCTGCAGCACAAGCCAGCCGTCGACTGGTTTGAGGTGCTTTCTGAAAATTTTATGATCGCGGGTGGAAAACCAAAACACTACCTGCATCGAATCCGCGAACACTACCCCTTGGCAATGCATGGCGTTTCCATGTCCATTGGCAGCACAGACCCGCTTGATACGAATTACCTGAAGAAACTCAGGGTCCTGGCCAGTGAAATACAGCCCGAGTGGATTTCCGACCACCTGTGCTTCACCTCGTCCGGGTCTGTCAACAGCCACGACCTGCTACCCCTGCCTTACAATGCGGAAGCACTGCGTCATGTCGTCGAAAGAGTGGAACGCGTGCAGGATTTCCTGGGGCGCAGAATTTTACTGGAGAATGTTTCCAGCTATCTCACCTACACGACATCGGAAATGACCGAGTGGGAATTCCTTGCCGAAATAGCAGATGCCGCCGACTGCGAAATCCTGCTGGATATAAACAATATTTACGTCAGCGCGCGAAATCACGGATTCTCTGCACATGAGTATCTACAGGGGATTCCGGCATGCCGCGTGCGGCAATTCCACCTGGCGGGACATACCGATTGCGGCGATTACCTGGTCGATACACACGACCACTCGGTGGCGGATCCGGTATGGGAATTATATATCGAGGCGCTGAAACTATTCGGCCCGGTCAGCACCATGATAGAGCGGGATGAAAATATTCCTGCATTCGAAGAACTGCAGGATGAACTCGGCATTGCACGAAAGCTTGCAATGGAAACACTGCCCGGACTGATGGACCGCCATGCCCGGGCTGGCTGAGCTGCAAACCCGCTTCGTTGATTTCCTGTCCGGGAGCAGTGGACTGATCACCCGTTCAGTTGTCGCAGAGGGCAACATCGACGCAGAGACACGTCTGAATATATACAGGAATGCCTATCAAGTACGCCTGAGACAGGTACTGGAAACCGATCATGAAATGCTGGGCATCTACCTGGGTGACGAGCTTTTTGAAAAGATGGCAATTGGCTATATAGAAAACCATCCTTCGAACTTTACATCGCTGCGCCATTTCGCTGACCGGTTACCTGAATATCTCAAGCATGCCGAGCCATTCAACGAGCATCCGATTATCAGTGAATTGGCATTCTTCGAGCGCAGACTGCTCGATGTATTTGATGCAGCGGACTCCAGGCGAACCCCGTTATCTGCATTAAAGGAGATGCCTCCTGGCGAATGGCCAGGCATGAAACTACGCTTTCATCCAGGCACCCGGCTATTCACAGCGAGCTGGAACAGCGTCGAAAGCTGGAAAGCCCTGAAAGCCGGGCAAGACCCGCCGGCTGCGCAATTGCAGGAACAGGCATACTGGCTGTTGTGGCGCGGTGATGACCTGCTGTCCGGATTCCGCTCGATCGACGAGGATGAATATATACTGCTTTCGCTTGCGATAGCGGGCAATTCATTTGCTGCAATGTGCGAATCGTTATTGTCCCGTCATGCTGAAGACCGCATTGGCGCTATCAGCCTGTATCATATGTCGCGCTGGTTTGAACAGGGAATAATAAGGGAGATCAATCCAGCCTGACCCACTGCTGTCCCACAAACTCCCTCTCCCACAGGGAGAGGATTGGAGAGGGGATGCTCTGTTTGTTTTGTGGTGACCAACATTCATGTTTAGCTGGCAATAACAGTCCGGATAAATATTTTCTTTGATGGTGTTACAGGTAATTCTATAAGCAGTTATGGGATAGCAGTGAGCCTGACCCTGTTGATTAACTATTGTTTTCCATGAGCCCCGTCTCTTTTATCACTTGTTTTTCCCATCCTCCTTAATGATATCCTGGTGGTAACGGTCCAGCGCCTCGAGACTGGCAAGTGTCGAGTTGTAGATTTCGCGCGTGGTATTCAGCATGGTGGAAATATCATGCCCGGTCACACCCCCGCCGATGTGGATATCGTAAATATTGTCATTCAGGATATGATGCGTTTGCGTCAATTTTTCGCTCATGGTCTGAACGGATTCCCGTACGTATTCGTCCTCGTGTTCCGCACCGAGTAATTCCAGCACCCGCCGGCATGTATCGATTACAAACCTGCGCAAATCGTCATATTCCTGCGTCAGGCTGGCGACCGGGTGCTCACCGAAGTATTCCATGTCCGCGGCGACGTCCCGCAGCGATTTACAGGAGAATACCGCGAGCCGGGTGATATCCAGGTAACGCTCGACATCACCGGCCTCGTTTTCATCCAGCCGTTCCTGTTGCATATGGATCGCAAAAGAAACGATCTCGCCTTCCAGGGTCTTGAGGCGCTCATAAGTGAATTCCGTACCGGCAGACAGCGCCCTGTCCTTCACGCCCAGCGCCTGCAGGTTCATGCGCACCGCTGCCAGCAGCAACGCATGACACTCCTTGCGCAACGCCTCCAGCGCCGCATCCGTGACCTTGGCAGGCACATTGTGAATGTAGGAACTGGCCACGGCATAAGGTCTCTCCGGAATCCAGCGTTCTATCATCCGCGCGAACCCGGGCAGGAATGGCAGAAAGAAAATTATACCCAGCAGGTTGAACAGGCTGTGGAACAGCACCAGCGAAAACAGCGGGTCTGTGAGCTGCAGCCAGGCGGAAATCACGTACAGCAGCGGCACCAGCGCAACGAAGGCCGCCAGGTTGACCACCAGGTTGAATATAAAATGCGCCATGGCAACGCGCCGCTTTACTATCGCGCCCTGCAGGCTGCCGATAATCACGGTGCTGGTGGTACCCAGGTCCGCGCCGATCACCATGGCCGCCGCGGCCTGCAACGGAATCAGTTCCGCGTGCAGCGCGCTCAGGGTAATCATCATGGTTGCCGAGCTCGACTGGATAATGGCCGTCAATACCACGCCAACCATGAGAAAGACCAGCAACGGCAGGTCCTTTATGTACGCAATGTCGAATTGCGTTGCCAGCGTGGCCACGCTGGTCTTCATGAAACCGAGGCCCGCCACAATCAGCGAGAGACCGACCAGGAACAGGCAAAATGCCTGCCAGCGCCCTTTTAACAGGGTGTAACCCAGCGCCGAAATACCCAGCATGGGCAAGGCATGGGACTCGAGTTCCAGCCGGAAACCCAGCGCCGTCACGATCCAGCCGGTCAGGGTGGTGCCGAGATTGGAACCCAGCACGATACCGACGGCATTCACCAGCGGGATAATGCCCGCGCCGACAAAAGCAAGCACGATCAGGCCGACCAGTGAACTGCTCTGCAAGATGGCCGTCGCCAGGATGCCGCTGCCCACCGAGGCCAGCCGGTGTTGAGTCGACTGCCGCAGAAAACGCCGGAAACTGCCGCCAACCAGTTTCTTCAGGCCGGACTCGAGCTGGTGCATGCCAAAGAGGAACAGCCCCAGCCCGGCGATCAGGCCGACAAGATCAAGTGGCTGGTTCATAGTCGATGGACGGGCTGCAAGACGCTGACCTGTTAATTTATTTGTTCCGGTGTGAGGACATCCTCACCGGTTTTCTCGCGGATGTCTTCAAACACGGCCTGCTCGATGAGTTCATCGTTCAAACTGGCCTTGGCCCCTACCCAGCGGTCCATCAGTTTGGCGGCCACCAGGTCCCCGCTGACGTTGATGGCGGTTCGGCTCATATCGAGAATACGGTCCACCCCCATGATCAGCGCGATACCCGCCGCGGGAATACCCACCGAACCCAGCACCATGGATAAAATCACGATACCGACACCAGGAGTTGCCGGCGCGCCGATCGAGGCACCGACCGAGGTAAACACGATCAGCACCATGCCGCCGAGGCCGATTTCGATACCGAACACCTGGGCAAGGAAAATGGCCGCCACACCCTGGTAGAGCGCGGTACCGTTCATGTTGATCGTCGCACCGAGGGGGATCACGAATTGCGCGACCGAGGGCCGCACCCCGAGCTTCTCCTCGGCAGTCTTGATCGACAAGGGCATCACGGCGGCCGAACTGGAGGTCGAAAAGGCCAGTAACAGCACCTCGCGCACCGATTTCAGAAATGCCAGCGGGCTCAGCCTCGCCACCAGAAATATGATGGCGAGGTACATGACAAACAACAGCAACAATCCAAGCAATACCGTGCCGACATAGATCGACATCCCCACCAGTGCATCGATTCCGAGCTTTGCCGTCAGTTGTGCCAACAGGCCGAACACGGCAACCGGCGCCAGCAGCATGGCCCATCGCACCACCGTCATGCACACTTCCTGCAATGAACCCAGCAGGTCCAGCATCGGCTTGGACTGCACCGGCGCCATCGTGACCAGGGCGACACCGACGACCATGGCAAAAATGACCACCTGCAGCATGTTATTTTCGACCATGGAAGTGAGCGGGTTGGATGGCAGCAGGGTGATGATCTTGTGCGGCAGCTCCTGGATATTCAGCATGTCAGACGGTGCCTGTTCGATCGGGGCCGGCACGGCGGCCATCGTTGCCTGCAGTGCCTGGCTGTCGATGTAGTCCCCCGGCTTGATAAGCAACGCAACCGTCAGCCCGATGACAATGGCAATGGCCGTCGTGGTGATGAAATAGAGCACCACGCGCGTGCCCATCTTGCGCAATTGCTCAAGGTCCTCCGTCCCCGCCAGCCCGCGGATAATGGACGCGAACACCAGCGGCATGACGATCATCTGAATCAGGGCGAGGAACAGCTTTCCCGGAAAGGCAACCCAGTCGCCGATGATTGCCGAGGCGGCCGGGTCCACGAAGCCCGTTGCGGGCCCGATCATGACCCCCGTGGCGATGCCGAGGACCATCCCTATCATGACCTGCAACCAGAGCTTGCCGCGAATCAGTAACTGCAGATACCCGGTCAGGTACTTCAGTGAACGGGGATGAACGACCTCGATTGGATGGACGTCCCTGTCGGTATCGGTGGTGGTTGACATCGCTTGTTACCGGCCGCTTGATGAACAGTGAACAGGATAATGGCTGTCAGGGTACCTGTTCCACATCTATTTAAACAATGCGCCCGTGCACTGCTTGCTTTTCTCATGCCTGCCGTAAGGAAGGTATGGGCCGGTAGGCGTCAGCACCCTTTTCCTGCATACCGGCAGGCCGGGTTTGCGAGCGGAAAGGTGCTCATCGTAAATCCGGCACATTCCCGGTTGCTCCTGATATTCCGGAAAACCGGGTCTGACAGCATTCTTTTGTTCGAGTACCATGCAGCCTGTCGGGAATCTTTGCAGGGGTATGAGAATGCGTATCATCGGATTACTGTGTTTACCGGTTCTTGCCGGTTTTTTTGCCATGCCGGCAGCGGGCGACGTGACTCTGACCATCGCAGACGGCGGAGGCGCGCGGTCCATCGTGCATGTCAATGCAGGGCGTTGCCGTATAGAGACCGCAGGCCTGTCCGGGTATACCGTGATAGATACCCTGGCCCATTCACTGGCCTATGTCGATACCGCCAAAGGTGAATATTCGACCCTGAGCGAAGCGCAGCTGCGCGCACGGCTGGACAAGGTGGACGGCGTCAGGAAATCGCTCAGTCCGCACATGGAGACATTGCGTGACGGCCTGCAGGTTTTGCCTGCCGGGCAGCGCGCGCAGTTCGAGCAATTCATGGCGGGCAATGCCGCGCCCGCAGCCGGGAAGCCAGCCTCGATCATTGCGGATGGTGGCACGCAACGAATCGCGGGTCTTGCCTGCGCGCATCACCGAATGATGCTGGGCGAGCGCCAGGTGGGCGATGCCTGCCTGCTGCAGCGCGCGGGCGGAGCGGTGTCGAGCGAGGATTTCTCCACCCTGACCACGGCCATGGACTTGATGCGCGACCTGTCCGGCCGTGCCGGTGGTTTGCTGAACCAGGCCGGCAACAAGACCGTGCTGCTCCAGTCAGAGGTGACCGGGATACCGGTTGCACTGCGCGATTACAGCACCGGCGAGAGCTACCGCGTGGTATCGGTCAGCGCCGCCCGGCTGGACGAGGCGCTGTTTAGTGGCCACCGGAAATACCGGCAAGTGGACGCACCGGCATTGCCCGGACTGTTTTAGGCGAGAACAAAAGAACAAGTGGAAAAGCGGGGCCTGGCGCCGGCTATACGCTGGAAAAAATGGGTGTTTCCTGCCCCCTGCCCCGTATATCCCGGTGACACATATGAAAATGATCTGTCGCCGGCCCCTTTAGCCGCTTAAAAAATTATGACCGAACGAATACTCTCGCCGCTGTGCATCAGGTCAAATGCCCGGTTGATATCTTCCAGCGGCATGGTATGCGTTACCATCCGGTCCAGCTCGATCTCGCCGCTCATGTAACGCTCGACGTAACCGGGCAACTCGGTGCGCCCCTTGACACCACCAAACGCCGTGCCTTTCCAGGTACGCCCGGTAACCAGCCGAAACGGCCGGGTACAGATCTCCTGCCCGGCGCCGGCCACGCCGATCACGGTAGAAACACCCCAGCCCATGCGCGTGCATTCAAGCGCCTCGCGCATAACATGCACATTGCCGATACATTCGAAGGAATATTCCACGCCGCCATTGGTCATCTCGACAATTGCATCGGTCACGCTGCCATCCACGTCATTCGGGTTGACGAAATCGGTCGCACCCAGTGACTCGGCCATCGCCCACTTGTCCGGGTTGATATCCACCGCGATGATGCGCTCCGCCTGCGCCATCACGGCACCCTGGATCACGGACAGGCCGATACCACCGAGGCCGAACACGGCCACGGTCGAGCCGGGCTCGACTTTCGCGGTATTCATCACTGCGCCGATACCCGTTGTCACGCCGCAACCGAGCAGGCACACCTTGTCCAGCGGGGCACTCGGGTTGATCTTCGCCAGCGCGATCTCCGGGACCACGGTGTACTCCGAAAAGGTCGAACAGCCCATGTAGTGAAAGATGCTCTTGCCGCCTTGCGAGAAGCGCCGCGTGCCGTCGGGCATGAACCCGGTCCAGACAGTGGAAGCAATCGACTGGCACAGGTTGGACTTGGTGGAATTGCAGTACTCGCAATCACCGCATTCGGGGATATACAAGGGAATGACATGATCACCGGGCGCCAGGCCCTGCACACCCGGCCCGCACTCGACGACCTCGCAACCACCCTCGTGCCCCAGCACAACCGGGAAAACGCCTTCCGGATCATCACCGGACAGGGTAAATGCATCGGTATGGCACACGCCGGACGCAATCACCTTGAGCAGGACCTCGCCTTCTTTCGGCCCCTCCACATCGATCATCTCGATCGACAGCGGTTTTTTCGCCTCCCATGCGACAGCGGCTTTTGCTTTCATGCATCGAATCCCCGTGTTTTATATGGCCATATAATAAATGAAAAATTCAAAGCGTACGGTGACAGACACGCATGCCCGCGCCTCCTCACCGGACTTTTACCTTGCCGGCGGGAAATGAATATAACCAGCGGCCAGGGTGCTGCTTGATTCATCAAATTAAACGTTGTAACAGCAGTATGCAAAGTTACGACCCCTTCAATCATTGATCCCTCCCCTCGCGATTCAGAAAAACGATATCGCCGTACCAGGCGACGGCCGATTCCCGGGTATTGTCCGTATCCGTCATGATTGCAACGCCCGATATCATCGTGGGTTCATCGCCAAAGGCCTTTTTGTAATCCTCGTAAACATTACGTTTCACGGCTGACCCATTGCTGCAACTTCTCAGCACCCCCTTCAACGACAAACATCATGACCTGGTCCGTATAGGCATTCGCGATCATGGTGCCGGTCGGGCTGTTACTCCCCCGGATATAGGCGATAGCCCGGTACGGAACATCCTCGCCCAGGACGAGCCGGGCAGCCTGGTGTTTCAACCGTTCCAGGTAACCGGCCTTGTCGGGATCAAACGCGAAAGTAATATAAATTCTCGCCGGGTAGTCGTCCCCGTCTTTTCTGCTGACATCGCCTTTTTGCAGGACATTATTGATCTTCCAGCGCCACTGGATGACGGGGTATTCTGCCGGGTCAATTGCCACTGCACGTGTCAGCCCGGAAGCAGACTGATCACTGACGGCCTTGACGACAACGGTGCCATCATCTTCCACCAGGGAATATTCGGTATGCCGCTCGACCCGGCTGAAGGTCAGTGGTTGCCAGCCATCCGGCAGGTTCCCGCCGGGCCGGGCCAACGAGAACATACCCACCTCCAGCTGCCTGGATGACTGCGCATTTATCAACCATGGCGCCGTTAACAGGCACGTAAACATGAGCATCATGCCAATGTTTCTGATCCGGGCGTTTCGCATATTCACCTCACCGGGCGTCGGGGTCCGTTGCGCCCGGCCAGCCTGCGGGCTGAAATATGGCGCGAAAAGAAATGAGCGGCAACCGGAATCGGGGCTGTCATTCCAGGGCAGCAGACCGTGCCTGCCCTGACAGCGATTATTACCGAAAACCTCGAACAAGCATGGTTTGTCACCCGGGCTGCCTTTCTGTCAGGCCAGCAACTGGGGCATGAAAAAGGAAGCAAGGCTTAACACGAGAAAAAAACCCGCCATGTCCGTCACCGTGGTCAACAGTGGGCCCGATGCAACAGCCGGGTCGATGCCGAAGTGCTTGAGCATCAGCGGCACCGTGCCGCCGATCGATACCGCGATGAGAGTGTTAAGAGATAGCGCAAGTCCGATGACCAGGCCAAGGTAGCTGTTGTCTTTCCAAATCCAGGCAACGATTCCGATGAGGATGCCGAGCACAATACCATTGATGACACCGACACCGAGCTCCTTTTTCAGAACGTGGAAAAGGTCGACGGGGCGGGTAAGGCCCAGCGCCAGTTCGCGCATGCTGACGCCAACGGCCTGGTTGCCCGAGCAGCCGCTCATGTCGGACACCATGGGTAGAAATACAGCGATAGCGATCACCGCGGCCAGGGTTTCCTCATAGGCGGAGATCACGCTGGCCGCGATGATATTCAGCACAATATTCGATGACAGCCAGGCCAGCCTGCGCCTGGAGCGCAACAGCATCGGCATCGAGCGCAGCTCATCGCCGACCTTCTGTCTTGAAAGACTTTGATGCTCGGCGCGCACCAGCTCGGCTTCCGCAAGCTCCAGTCTCGATACGATACCCAGCAGCATGCCCTGCTCATCCACCACCGGCATGCCGAGAAACGGGTGTTCATCGAACAGGTCAGCCAGCTCATCCTGGCTTGTTTCCGGCAAAACAGAGACTGGCGGTTTCATAATGTCGGCGAGGCGGACGGAACGCTTGCTTCTCAGCAGGTCGCGCAGTGACAATACGCCAATCAGTCTGCCGCTTGCATCGAGCACATACGGATGCTGGCCGCGATGACGTTCAAACTCTTCATCGCCTTCAATCAATCGATTCAGCACGGCGCCGACCGTTTCCTCGCCGAGAAACGAGAAAGCCTCCAGCTCCATCAGTCCGCCGGCAGTATCCGGCTCGTACCGGGTAAGTTTTCGAACATCATTGGCAGCCTCGGAATCCATTTCGGAAAGAATGGCTTCCGCAGTCTCCCTGCCCATATCCTGGACGATGTCGGCCTGCGTGTCGGATTGCAGCTCCTCCATGATCTTCGCGGCCGCGGTGGACTCGAGGCCTTCGATCATGGCAACCGCGAGTTCCGCGGGTGCTTCTTCGATCAGTTCTGCTGCCGCTTCCGGCGACAGAATCGATATCAACTGGTCACGCTCATCAGCATTCATCAGGGAGAACTGGCGCAATGCCTCCTGACTGGAGATGGACTCGACGATATCCGCAACCTGCTGTTCATCGACTGCCTCGATTGCTTCCTGCAGCGCGTCTTCAAGCGCATCGGGACTCGCGGTTTTTTCCTTTTCGGGCGTATCACTCATGGCGATAATTTCCTGATAGTGTTTGATAGGAATATACAGAGTAGACAGGGCATCATTGTTTCCAGCAGGAATTCGAGTCCAGGGAGAACCGTGCAAAAGGCGAAAAGGGGTTGAAGGGTTTAAATCCTGAATCCACCGCCCCTTTCTCTGCCTTCTTGCTTTCCGCGTAACAGAACTATCATGCAAGCTTCATATAAATACAACAAACAGTCGCCATCATAACAATCGAATCCACATGCGAAGGGGTAATGTTCATGCTGGACCACATACTGAACACGGCACAGAATTTTGAGCGTGCCCACGGGATGAAGCCGGACGTCATCTACATCAATCCACTCCATTTCGAATGCCTGTACAAGCTCCATTACGGGCTGTTCCACCCTGACCAGGAAATGGCGCCGGGGTTTCGCCTGGTCATCCTGCCCGCCAGCGTGCCTGTCCACCCAACGACGCCTCGGCCGAGTGGCATGAACGGGGACAAAAGGAGATCCATAGCGGGGAATGCAGAGAAAAAATAGGCGCGGACGCCCCGCAGGGCGAGGCATGAATTTCGCCATCTCGTGGTGCGTTTTCTGCCCGGGCGGCACCGTGAGGGTGCAGCGTCTCGCGGGCGCCGCCGACAACGACAACCGCATGTACATAAAAATCAGTTGATTATGGAAAGTGTGATTTTGGCGTGTTAATTGCAGATGTGATATGGCCTGCGGCTATCGCCTGCAGGCTGACCGAATTGCCGGCACGGGTATCAAGCCAGGGGTCGAGGACAGGGGTGGCGACTTCAGGGAAACATACTATATTGAGCCGTATTCATGTCGATCCGGCGTTATGGCCCTGGCCCCGGGAGCGAACCCTGAATGCCAGGAAATGCTGTTAATCATCATCCAGCTATAGGGGGCATTATCATGGCGCGAACAATCTACTCAACCCTGTGCGGAACACTGATACTGATTGCGGCGTTGATCCCGGTAGTGATCCTGCTAATGGACAAGGGTGGATTCTGAAAAAAAGCAACAGCGGCCGGAATGACAGGGGGCGGGAACTGGCCCGTTAAGCAGCATCAGGCCAGATTTTTCAACTTTTCCCGAAGCTGTGCGATCAATGTCTCGGCAGGCTCTTGCAGTTCAGGCGGAATAACCTCGAATACATATTCGACCTTATCCAGCGCCTCGTTGATCGCATCGGCTGTGTCCAGCTCGTTCATACGCGCTGCAATTTTCTGCATGGTCTCGAAAGGATTAACACCGCTCATAACGTACCGGCTCCCGTGACTGGACTTGTTAATTCAGGCCCTGATTCAGGTTCAGTTGTATTTACACGATCGGCGTCAGAATAACGGAAAAACGATGACACCGGAACTTTTGTCACTGCGACAGCGAAAGGGTTCAACGAACCGAGAGGAATCCGCATCGTTCACCAAACGGCCGGTTGCAATAACCACCCGGCGAGCTCCGGCCCGGATTGCCTGAACTACGCTTGGCCCGCCGCCTCGGCCTCGATAAAGACGCGCCGGACTTCCGGATATACAGACTTGATGGCGCGATCCATCGCGGCAATCTCACGCTCCAGTTGACCGACCACCAGTTTGTCCCGGAATTTCAGGCTGATGTTGGCGAGGATAAACTCCGGCCCCATGTGCATGGTCAGCACCTCGTTGACGTTTTCCACGCATCCGCACTCGCCGGCAATGCGTGATATGCCCGCCACGACATCACGACTGGCCGACTCCCCGATCAGCAGGCCCTGCGTCTCGATTGCCAGCCAGACGGCCGTACCGCCGAGTATCAGGCCGATGATGATTGACGCGATGGCATCGAATTGCAGAATACCGGTCAGCTGGCTCAGCATGATTCCGGCAAACGCCACCACCAGGCCCAGGATGGCCGCCGAGTCTTCGAACAAAACCAGGAACATGGTCGGGTCCTTGCCGCGGCTCACGGCCTCCAGGTAACCCATGGTGCCTTTAACCTTGCGGAACTCGATCAGCGCAATACTCCATGCAACGCCTTCAAATACCAGGGCCAGCCCCAACACGATGTAGTTGATCATCGGGTTCTTTATCGCGACAGGGTGCTGCAGGTGCTTGACGCCTTCGTAGACCGAGATACCGGCGCCGACCGCGAAGATCAGGATTGCCACCACGAAACTCCAGAAATATATCTCCTTGCCATGGCCGAAGGGGAATCTCGGTCCGGCCGGTCGCTGTGATCGCCGAATGCCGAGCAACAGCAGCACCTGGTTGCCGGTATCGACCAGGGAGTGAATGCCCTCGGACAGCATGGCGGAACTGCCGGTCGTGGCCGCGGCGAAAAACTTGGTGACCGCGATGAGGGCATTGCCCACCAGCGCGGCGTAAATGACTTTCTTCGAAGCGGCTGACAAGTATGGCCTCCGGATCAGATGTATCGATTTGCCAGTTTAGCGTGAAACCCTGCTGCGCTGTGGGGCCGGGAAGACCCGGGGTAATCACCGGTCTGAAAACATATACAACCCACTGCTGTCCCGAACAGCCCTCATTCCCCCTTCGCGGGAATGACGTTATTGTTGTTCCGGAATTTCATGCCCAGGCACCGCTCAACACGATGTAATCACTGGAATAGCGGCATTCAATAAACTTTCGTAGTGATTATGCGCAATAGCGATGTGTACGACCCCTTTAAACCTTCCTATATCATTCCGGCCACACCCTCCCGATGAGACAGGTCGATGATGCTCACCAGGATCAACTGCCGGCCCTGGTCCGAGTAGGGAGTCAGGCCGACTTCCACGGGTATTGGTGAACCTTCTTTTCTGACGGCTTGCAGTTCACGCCCCATGCCCATCATGCGAGCCTCCGGGTGTTGCATGAATTGCTCGCGGTTCTGCGCGTGTTTCTCCCGCAAACCGGCCGGCAACAGTGAATCCACCAGGAAACCTTCGAGCTCCCCTCTTTCATAGCCCAGCATTCGCTCTGCAGCGAGGTTGGAAATTTCAATCCGGCCATCACTGTCGACGACCAGCTGGCCAATACTGCTGGCATCCACCAGGCGATGAAAACGCTCTTCAAGCTCCTTCATTCGCGACAAGCTCGATGTGCGCGCCATAGCGTGCGCGGCCTCCACCTCGGCATGCCGCACGCGGGCGCGACTGCTTAAATAGAAAAACAGTGAAAGACCGTATACCGATAGAATGGAAATCACGCTCAGGGAGATCAGCAGACGATTCTCGTTGCGCACGTCCAGCAGGGAACCGGGTGGCCGATGCGCCACCAACTTCAGCGAAAAATCGTCGGAAATCAACTGGTCAAAGGAGACCAGGTGTTCCGGAAACACCCGGGTCAGCCTTTTGAAGGTGGCAAAGGGAGAAAGTTTTATCCAGGTCCATAGCCCGTCCTGCAATTCAAGGCTTCCCGAGTTGCTCCCCAGTACTCTCTCGCGGATATCCGCGTCAGGCAGGATGAAGTCCTCGCCCGGCTCCCCTGCATCAGCAGAGCGGAAGTTTTCAACATCACCATTCAGTACAACACCCTGCTGGTTGATCAGCAGGTAATCCGCCTCAGTGTGCATCCTCCCCGGTGTGCGTATCAGGTTGAATATGTGACCCATCTCGATGTTCAAGATGATAATCCCGCGGCGTTTCTGGGCACTGTCCACGACGGGCGTGGCGACACGGAGCACCGGCCTGACTGTCGTTTCGACCTGTCCACGCTCTTCGTTCAGATCGACACGGGAGATATACAGTTCACCCGGCAGCAGCGCATTGGCTTCTTCGAAATAATAGCGGCTGCTCTTGTTCTGCAGGTCCGCCGGCGGCGCCGCGTACGGCTCTCCCTGGTCACGTATTATTCGTGACACTTCAATCCCGGATTCATCAATCCAGCGAACCTGCTGATATTGCGGATTTCGTTGCGCAAGCGTCAGAAATGACGACTCCAGCAACTGCAGGTTTTCCGGGAGCGGTGAATCCATGGCCTGCCTGGTTACGTACTCAGTGGAAAGAGCGCGCAGATGTTTGAGCGAACCCAGTAACTCGGCGCCAAGAAATCCGCTGATGAGATTAAGCCTGGCGCTGTCAGAATCGAGTATATCCCTGATGCGATCGTCGGTTCGTTGCGATGCATAATAATACGCTGCCACAAACACCAGGGCCGCGACCGGCAGGAACAGGGTGAGGAACAGAAATCCGGGGAATCGTTCGCTATGACCGCCAGCGGTCGAATCCGTTGTGGGTGTCTTGTCCATAGAATCAGGCAGTTTAAAAGATAATGGGTGCCAGCGTATATTAATTTCTAATATATTGAATTAATGTGCGCTGACGTCATTTTACACAGGAGCAAAAAATTTCTCACATGTTGATTGATCCCGGCCTCCCGCGCTGCCAATGGCCCGGCAAGATCGAGCCAGATTCCCTGATGGTCGAATACCACGATACCGAGTGGGGAGTCCCGGTTCACGACGATCGCAGGCATTTCGAATACCTGGTGCTGGACGCCTTCCAGGCCGGCCTGAGCTGGTCGACGGTATTGAGCAAGCGCGAGAATTTTCGCGCGGCATTCGACAATTTCGACCCGGAACTGATCGCGCGTTACACCCGGCGCAAGGTGAACGCGCTGCTTGGCAACCCCGGCATCATCCGTAACCGGCTGAAAGTCGAATCCACGATCAGCAATGCGCAAAAGTTCCTGGAACTACAGGCGAGCGAGGGTTCGTTCGACGCTTTCGTATGGCAGTTCGTCGATGGCCGGACCCGGCACAACCGCTGGCGCAGCCTGCAGCAGGTGCCCGCAAGCACCGCCCAGTCGGACGCCATGAGCAAGGCGCTGAAGGAACGCGGCTTCAAGTTCACCGGTTCGACCATTTGTTATGCTTATATGCAGGCAGCGGGGCTCGTGAATGACCACGTGACAGGCTGTTTCCGGCATAAGCAGATTCTTGATCCCGGGCGTTAGGAGAAGGGATTGGGCCTGACCTGTGTTACTGCCCTGTTTTCAGGGGTCAAATGCTTGCGATAAGCAGCCGTGACGCCGTTTTTTTCGTCTAAACTTTAGCTGCAATAACCACTTGCGGAGGTCGCCGAATTCGCCCGATTGGCACCAATTGGCAAAGGATGATTGATGTGAAGACACTGTACGTGATGATTTTCGGCCTGCTGCTTGGCGCTTGCCAGTCCATGGCGACCGACGACCCCAACTCGACCTGGTTCAGAATGCCGCCCGGCTCGGAACTGGTGCTGCACCGGGAGCTGAACATTCCGGCGCAACGGGCGCATATCATGCTGCAGCACGGCAAGCCTTTCCCGGCGGCAAGCAGCCTGGAGGTTGCCTGTCGTTTTGAGGTCAGGGACCTCGGCCCCCGTGTTATCCAGCCCGATACTTTCCTTATCACCGGCTACGGCAGTCAGCGGGAGTGGGAGAATCACCCGCACACCCTGCGTTTCTACAAGACCATCCGTTTAAAATCGGAGCGCCAGCCCGGGATCCTGCCGATGGTTTGCGAGTATTCCGACTGGCCGCTTCATGGGCGACCGATCTCCCAGGCACAGATCGAGGAGGCGCTGGGCGATTATTTCAGTTTCAGGTTCGCCGATAAATAAACAGAAGAAACAGGGTCAGATCCCGGCTTTTCACTTGCCGGTTTTATTACTGGCCTCTCGCCTCTCTAATCCTGTTCTGACCTGGGCATCACGCCTTTTTTCACCGCTTCGGGTAACAGCGTGGGACCCTCGTTGTACATGAATTCAATAAACGTTCTGGCAAGAATGGACAGTCGCTTTCCGCGCGGGTGCCCGACATACCATTCCCAGGAGATCGGGAAACCCTGCACATCCAGCACCGTCAGCTCGTTCATGTCGCCGCTGGTAAGCGTATGCAGCGAGAGCACGGCAATGCCAAGGCCGCCGCTAATGCCCTGCTTGATCGATTCATTACTGCCGAGTTCCATTCGGACCTTGTGTTCGTAGCCTGCCGCGGAGAATTTCTGTTCCGCGGCAATGCGTGTGCCGGACCCCGGCTCACGCACAATAAAGAACTCATTCGCGATCTCTCCCAGGGAGATTGCTTTTCTACCCGCCAGTTCATGGTTCACGGAAGCAACCACGACCATCGGGTTGGAGAGATACGGCTGAAACTCGAGATCACTGGATTCCGGTGGCTTGCCAATCAGGTAAAGGTCATCGATATTCTGGTTCATCCGCTCGAGAATATGCTCGCGATTCGTCACTTCCAGCGACACCTTGATGCCCGGATACATCTGGCAAAATTTACCAAGCAGGCGGGGCGCGAAGTAATTGGCCGTGGTAACGACAGCAATTCGCAGCTGACCTGTGCGTAATCCCTTCTGGTCGTCAATCTGCATCTCGAACCGGCCCAGCGTGCCGAAGATATCGCGCGATGCCTGGTAAAGCGCATTGCCGGCCTCGGTAAGCGAAATCTTTTTGCCGATCTTCTCCGTCAGCGGCACACCGATATCTGACTCCAGCTTCTTGATTCGCATAGAGACAGTGGGCTGGGACAAATACAACTCCTGCGCTGCCCGCGTAAAACTGAGCAAGCGGGCCACCGCTTCGAATACCTGCAGCTGACGCAGGCTGATGCGCCGGCCAAGCCGGCTAAGGACAGCATTATCCATAGAAAATATTCTATGCATAACATTTAAATAATCAATTATTATTTATGCGTTTAATACCTATACTAAATCCCTAGTGATTCACTCAGGAATTGGCCCACGCGAAGTGGTATCAACCGGCACGGAGGACGATGCGATGATTTCCAATGATGCAGAAACGTCACGCGACAGGAACACGCGGCAAGGAATCTACACCGGATCATTCACCGGGCGACTGACAGGCAAGGCGGTCGACAGGCAGGCAAGGATCGATTTTCTGATGGCCTCGGCCAGGTATCTTGATGTGAATATCAGTCGTCATGAACTGGTGGACCGTCTCGTAAGAAACTGAACGGCCCATTTACACCCGGATTGATCAGCAGCACGCAGACTACCTGCGCACTCGGCGAACCGGCACCCGTTACGCCGGGGTTAACGACACGTCAACAGATTACAGAGGGGGTATTGCCATGCCGCACAGATGGTTACAAATAAAGGGCGACCCGTCAGTCAGGGCTTTCCTGTTTCAGCAATCGCGCATAGACAGTCTGTTCGATAGCGAGATAGACCGTGTGCACAACATCGTGAATACGCTGTTGACACGAAAAGGCGCATTTCATGTGAAGGTGCACTATTCCTCCAGCCAGTTGACCTGCTGGTTTGCCGAGGATGCTTACAGGTACCGCGTATTCGTGAAAGAAGAAGTCCTTGAAACCGGTTTTCTCGACCAGTTTCGCGATTGCCGTATCGATCATCTGCAGCCGGTAATCGATGCCGTTGATACGCTGGCAGTGCTGAATGAGTTCCGGAGACTGCGTACCACCGACCAGACAATTTACATGCGCAATGGATCGATCAACCGCATCAACGGCCTGATTGGCATGACGTTCTCATGCGACGGTGCGCACTATATCGATCACAAGACCTTCTTCAAGAAGCTCGACACCTTCGCAACTGCCGGCGGTGATGACAAGCTGGCGGCGATCGGGTAAAAAAGGGGACGGAGGGAATAAAATTAAATTCACTCCGTCCCCATTATCATTTATAAATATCTTCTCACTCGCCGCGCGATTTTCGTGGCGAGTTTTTTGTAGCCATCCGCACCCGGGTGGATCTCGTTCATCCAGTCCCCGCTTTCGCCGGTTTCACCCAATGCGGCCGGGGTGATCGTGTCCTGCGTGTTGACCACGTGGAAATCCGGCAACTTTTCCGGCCCCCTCGCGAGCCCCCTGATCGTGTGACGCAAGGCGTCAACGAGGTAGTCAGAGATGGCATTCCACTGTGATTCCGGCACCTTTGCCTTGACCAGCACGGGGTAAATCCATGGCCCTAACATCCTGAACGGAAAGAATCTTGCCGGAGAATTCCGGGGGGTCATCCAGTCATAGGTATGCGTAACAACCGGCTTTCCCTTGCAGGAACTGCCTGTGGCATCCCTGAGATCAATAATCCTGCGGTAACCTTTTTCGACGGACTGCAATGTTTTGGCCAGCTCGTCCTGGTTGCAGTAGTTTGCCGGGTCGCTATGAATTTTAGTGAACTTCATGACGATTTTATCGACATCGTCGATCAGGTCGTTGCCACCGCCACTGAGCAGGACCGCATCCCAGGCATAGCCATGCTTGCGGCTCATCGCCTGCCTCAGGTTCGGGTTGCGGGCAATCGTGCCGATTCTCCGAATGGTGTCGCCGGGCCTGGCACAGTTCACGATAATCGTGAACCTTTTGAATTTCATGGAGAACAACAGGTTCGACGTGGGCATCCCGCCCATACTGAACCAGGAGTCTCCTTCGGCAAGGATGCGGTTATCGTAAAGAACGTCATAGGGGTCCGAGGTATTCTCCCCTGAATCTACATTATCCCAGGGGACAACGGATGGGCGCAGCATAGTAATCTCCCTGTGTTGCTGTTAACGGTTACATGGCCGGGAATTTTCTGGAAGTATTACCATCAATAACTATTGCGCATGAGTATAGCCAAAAGAAATCAATGGAGAGAAGGGTTAACACGAGTTATAACCGTGTCCCGGGGTTTAACCTCCCTGATAAAACGGCAGAAGGCGTACGCCATGAGAATGGTACTTAATATAATCACACTGCTGACTGCACTGGCCGGTTTCCAGGCGAGCGCGGTTGCGGCGAGTGATGTAGCCGCTCTGCTGGCGCTGGAGGAGGCGCCGGAGGGCGTCGTCTTTGAAATCGTCAGTGGCGAGGCGGACGCACTGGTCGAGCTGCTGCCGCGGGTGCGCGCCGACATCGTACGCCTGCGCACGCGCTTTCCCGGACTCCCGATCGCCGTCGTCAGCCACGGTGAGGAACAGTTCGCACTGACCGAAGAGAACAGGAAAAACGAACCCGAACTGCATGCCATTGCCGAGAAGATAGTGACCGGCGAGGACGTGGACCTGCACGTCTGCGGCACCTACGCCGGCTGGTTCGGTGTCGATCCCGGCGACTTCCCGGACTATGTCGACGTGGCCGCCGCCGGCCCCGCGCAGATCAACGACTACCGTGCCCTGGGTTATGTCCTGATTACGCTGCCCGATTAACCGGGATCTGCCACCTTTTTAAGCTGTTTCCCGGCAGGCCGATAGCAGTCTGTGAACCGGATTTTTCTGCCATGCGCCAGCCACACCCGCTGAAAACGATCAATAAACTGGTTTTCTATGCCAGCCTGTTACTGCTGGTCACCTCATGCTGGCAGCGCAATGATTTTCCCGACGACATGTCGATCATGCCGGACCTGCTGGAGCCGCCGGTACAACACGCCGTCGACACACAGCCTTTCACGGTTGCGAATAACGGGACCGACTACCGTATCAAGCCGCGTTACGAATACGATTTGCATGGCCTGGTTGTTTCCTACGCGCACCATGATGGCAACTACAGCCTGCACCGCTTGTGGAATGATCATATCAACGTCGCCGATGTGTGCGTGGTCTGGAGCGAGAATGCGAACGGCTCCGACCTGAACCACTTCAAATTCTGGAACGGGAAATTTACCTGCAACTACCAGACCGGCGATAACGGCGCCTGGGAACGCTTTCGGGAAGACCAGATATCCAACAACCACCTGCTAACGGACGACAGACATATTCGCAAGACGATCAAGCAGGTCCGGATCGGCGACCAGGTCCGTGTCCGGGGCTGGCTGGTCAATTATTCCAACGACGCAGGATTCTCCAGGGGCACCAGCACGACCCGCGACGACAGGGGCAACGGGGCCTGCGAGACGATTTACCTGCAGGACTTCGAGATCCTGCAACCGCTGCAGAATGGCTGGCGTAAATTGATGAACTTCGCGCTGGCGGGCGTTATCGGCAGCAGCCTGCTGTGGCTGGTCGGGGTTGGGCGTGGCTTCTTCTAGGGGGTGTCTGGATTAATGAGGTCAGATCACGGTTTCCTGTTTTCAACTTCAGGAACTCTGACCCCTTGATGCTACCTTGATGCGAAGGCGAGTTTCAAGAACTCTGACCCCTTGATGCGGCTGTAATTTTAACCTTCAGCCGATTATTGGTATCCCGGCTGTCGCGTATGCGCTCATTGCCTGCAAAGCTTTGAGAAGATTTGGTCAATCGATCGTAAAGCACGACATTCACCGTTGCGGCCAGATTCATGCAACCGTTGGTCGGCACATAGACAACCGCATCCGCCCGATCGATAAGCTCCTGACCAATCCCGCCATCTTCGGGGCCGAAAATATAAAAGGCATCCTGCGGGTGCCGGTACCCGGGCAACGCTATAGCGTTTTCCGCAAATTCAACGCACACGATTTTCATATGCGCAGGCACATTGTCTACCAGGCATGTGACTCCGGAGATCGGGATGTCCTGGCTGACCTTGCGACCCGTATTCTGGGCAGCCGGGTTGCGCTGCACCGCCAGCGGGTAACGCTGCCCGGTATAAAAAACACGACCGACTCCGAAGTTACCGGCAGCGCGCAGGACAGAGCCTACATTATCGGGGCTTTTTGGATTTATTAATCCGATACAGACTTCTGGTTCTTTCATGTGTTTGCTGACAGTGAGTTATGAGGAATGAGGGACAGGGATTGACTGTAATTCTGCCAGATCAATCGAGCCTGACCCACTGCTGCCCCATAAATGCTTATAGAATTACCTGTAAGACCATGAAAGAAAATATTTATACGATTTGTTATTGCCAGCTGGACATGAATACCAGTCACCACAAAACAAACAGAGCATCCCCTCTCCCTCCGGGAGAGGGCCAGGGAGAGGGGATATAAAACAAGGCAGTTAGCTTTATTCTATCCCCTCTCCCTGCGGGAGAGGGAGTTTGTGGGACAGCAGTGAGTCTGACCCCATTGATTCACTGATATTAGCCTAAATCGGGATCCGGCCCCTGCTTTTCCACGACTATTTCCCCTTCAGGTACCAGCTATCATGGAACGTCGCCACCCACTGTGGCTTGTAGGCGACCACCAGCGACATGGCTAAACCGTTTATGAAGCCTTCACCGAACATCAGCATCGGCAGGATCAGCAGGAAGTCGTTGCCGATCGTGTCCGGCGGGTGCGCACCGGCGAGTTGTTGCACGGTCGCCGAGCCAAGGCATGCCAGCAGCATGGACAATGCGGCGGCCAGGAAGGAATTGATAAAGATATAGATGAAAAAATTGTGCGGCAGGCGGCGCTGGCTGATGTATAGCAAACCACGTGTAAACAGGATCGGCAGGGCCCCCATGAGCAGTGCATTCATGGCGAAGGCCTGCCAGCCGGCCGGCCCCTGCCAGGTAGTGAACGCCAGTACCAGGCTGGCGGCAAACAAAGCAAAATGCCACTCGAACATCAGGCACAGCGCGGTCATGCCCAGCAGGTGGTAATTGAGGCCGGGCTGGATGCCGCCGCGCATTAACCACAGCACAATCACCACGACGATGGCGCCGAAGTAAACATGCGAGGCCTCGTTGTCCCTGATCTTGTGCCACGGGGCGCTCGCCAGTGCCAGCAACAGAAGCAATGCATAGAGCAGTGCTGCGCCCCAGTGCCAGGCAGGGGGTAGCAGGCCGGCGGGAATATCCATTGTGCGCTAACTCGAATACGAAACAGGGTCCGGTGTCACCAATATACCATTGGATTACCGACGACCTGCAATGGCATGAAACAGGGCCATTACCGGTTTTTTCCAATACAAATAGAAACCGCTATCCGGGTCTTTTTTTCTATGCAACAAAGTTCTGTCGCGCAATAACTTTCATCCATCGAATGTACTTCTTCGATGACCAGCCGCACTCCTGCGTTAGCTGTTCCCAGTTTCTGACTGACAGCATCGTCCAGAGGAAATCGGTCGCCTCCCCTGCGCTCCATGCCTCTGCAAGATGGCCATCGGATTCAAGTGCCGCTATGGCTGCACGGCAGCCGTCACGCATCGCCGCCATACGCTCATTCCACGCCGCAGCGGCAGCCTCGTCAGTATCCTGCGCGACCAGCAGCGCCTTCGCTACGCCATAAATCTCCGGAATATAGTTACCCCAGAACTCGATATACGCATCCAGTCGCTCAGCGCCGGAATCCGCGGCACGTGACCGGGCAAGTCTCTTTTCAAGACCCAGTTTCTCGTCCAGGTACAGTGTTGTTGCCGCCAGCAGTTCCGCCCGCGAGGCGAAGTGCAGGTATACGGCCTGGCGGGAAATACCCGCCGCCTTCGCGATATCTCCCATACGAACACTCCGTCCGCGATGCGCTTCCAGCAGGTGCACCGAGGCCTCGAGAATGCGGGTCCGGGTTTTGACATCATCACTTGACATAGTGTCAAGTCTGACCTAGGCTTTACACAGTGTCAATTGACACGGTGTCAAGTAACAGGAGGTGGCATGATGAACATTCTAATTATTGGATCGACCGGCACCATTGGCCGTGAGCTGGTAAAACAGGCCCTGGCAAACGGTCATGAAGTCACGGCATTGGCGCGTGACCCATCGAAAATAAAGTATATGGAACAGGGACTTAAAGTCGCCAAGGGGGACGTGATGGACCCGGCATCCATCGAGCAGGTCATGCCGGGCCAGGATGCCGTCCTGTGCGCCCTGGGCGCCGGCGGCAAGGGGGGCGTGCGCGCGGCAGGCACACGCAACATCATCGGGGTGATGGAGAAATGCGGCGTCCGGCGGCTGGTCTGCCTGTCGAGCCTGGGCGTGGGAGAGAGTCGCGCGAACCTGAACTTCGTCTGGAAGTACCTCATGTTCGGGCTGCTGCTGCGAGCCGCCTATGCCGACCATGTCGCGCAGGAAAGTGTTGTCAGGAACAGCAACCTCGACTGGACCCTTGTCAGGCCCGGCGCGTATACGGATGGTGAGCGCACCGGGAACTATCGTCACGGGTTTTCCTCGACAGCAAAGGGCCTCAAACTGAAAATCGCTCGCGCCGATGTCGCCGATTTCATGTTGAATCAACTGAAGGATGACAGCTACCGGCACATGGCTGCGGGAATTTCCTATTGAGGCAGAAAAAAATAACGGGGTCAGAGCACACATATCCCGATATCAGGGGAAATTGTGCTCTGACCCCTTTTATTTTAGGTTAGGCACATGAATGAGAAAGACATCATAAATTCAGCCACGAAAAGCATACTGGAAGAAGAAAGAAAGAATGAGCGGATAATACACCTGGCAAGAATATCTGTTTTCACGCTTGTCTTGATCATGATGGGCATTTCCAGGCTGATGCTGGGCGAAGAACTGAACACCAGGTACCTTTTAGTAAGCCTTTTTTCAGCATCCTGCATTGCCATTGGCATTCTTCTCTGGCGTTATTACAACAACCACAGAAATTCTTCACTGGCAAAGTACCTCCTGGTCACCCTGGATATTGCATTCGTCTTTATCCTGGTACTTGTCGTCAGATACACGATGAGTAGAGACATCTACGAAATGACGTCGGACATCCCCGCCTTTCTTGTTCTGTTTCTGGTTAATGCGATGAGCGGTCTAAGGTTTGATTTCAGATTATCCATGTATTCTGCAGTTACAAGCGTCATGGCTCTGTTTGGACTTGCTTTTTACGATATACAGACCCACGTGATGAGTCATCAATACCTGGTAGTTACAACATTATTCAAGGGATCTATATTATTGGGCGTGGCTTTTATATCAGGTTATATCGGGGCCAGTGCAAAGAGGCTTGTCATTCATGATTACCTGGAGCAAAGAGAAAAACGGTATGTAAAAAATTTGTTCGGCAAGTATGTGACTCCGGAGATCAGGGACCAGATACTTGCCGGCAAAATACCCTTGAATGGCGAAAGAACGGAGGCAACGGTACTCATCGCGGATCTGAGTGACTTTACGCCTTACGTCGAGGAGAGCAATCCGGAAGAGGTCGTAAAGAGTTTGCGGGAGTATTTTACGGCCATGCAGAAGGCCGTCCGCCGGCACCATGGACTGGTGCTGCAGTACGTGGGCGATGAGATTGAAGCGGCCTTCGGAGCACCGGTTCCATGCCCTGACCATGCAAGCAGAGCCTTGCAGGCAGCCATGGAAATGCAAGAGAATCTGCAAAATCTGAACAAGGCCCGGGCGAGAGAGGGGAAACAGCCTTTCAGGCACCGCATTGGCATACACACCGGAGAAGTCCTGGCAGGGAATACCGGTAGTGAAGATCAACCGTCTTACGCCCTGATTGGTGATACAGTCAACATCGCTTCACGTCTTCAGGAATTTAACAAAAAGCGCGGGACGGAGGTCATTTTCAGTGCGGCCACAAGAGAGAAAATTCCGGATCACATTCGTGCAAGGAAACTGGAAAGCGCAAGGCTGAAAGGCATAAACCGCCCTGTTGAAATCTTCACACTCGAATGAGTATAACGAATCAACAGGACTGACTCGATAGATTTCCTGCCCCCGCCTCCGGACCCTGGCGGAGCCTGAAGATGCAGCAGATCCTCGATTTCCATAATCAGGATCAGGGCACACACACCCTGATATCAGAGATAATTGTGCCCTGACCCCGTTTTTTGAACCATGGACTCGGGATTGTGTTCTATACCCTTTATTCAACCAGGCCGGAAACAACACTTGAAACAGATACCCTTCAAAAATCGTTACATTGACCTCGGCGAAAACTTCTACGCCAGGACCCGGCCCTCGCCCGTTGCGCAACCGGAGCTGATTATTTTCAACCATGAATTGGGCGATGAACTCGGGCTTTCGGACACCTGTCTGAACACGCCCGAGGGTGCCGCCATCTTTGCCGGCAATCGTGTCCCCGACGGGGCCGAACCTGTGGCGATGGCATATTCGGGCCATCAATTCGGGCATTTCAATCCTCAGTTGGGTGACGGCCGCGCCCTCCTGCTGGGCCAGGTTGCCGGCCCGGGCGGCACACTCTTCGACATGCACCTGAAGGGTTCCGGGCAAACCTCTTTTTCGCGCAACGGTGACGGGCGTTCCGCCCTGGGGCCTGTACTGCGCGAATACCTGGTCAGCGAGGCGATGGCGAAACTCGGCGTACCCACGACGCGCGCACTGGCCGCGGTGACAACGGGCGAGGAAGTCGCCAGGCAGCAATTGTTACCCGGCGGCGTGATTACCCGCATTGCCACCAGCTTTGTGCGTGTCGGCACCTTCGAGTATTTCTCATCGAGAGGCGACCTGGACGCCGTCACAAAACTGGCCGACTACGTTATCGAGCACAACTATCCCGCGTGTCGCGATGCACCGAACCCTTACCTGGCCTGGTTCGAGGCAATTATCGACCGGCAGGCGGCACTGATCGCGCAGTGGATGCAGTTCGGTTTTATCCATGGCGTGATGAATACCGACAATATGTCGATAGCGGGCGAGACCATTGACTACGGGCCCTGTGCATTCATGGACCATTATGCTCATGGACAGGTCTATAGCTCCATTGATCGACGCGGGCGCTATGCCTATAACAGTCAGCCATCCATCGGATTGTGGAACCTGACGCGCCTGGCGGAATCTCTCCTGCCCTTGCTGGCGAATGATACCGAAACCGCCGTTGATGCCGCACAATCGGCATTGGGAAAGTATGCAGAATTATATGAGGGTTACTGGCTGGACGGGATGCGGAATAAAACCGGCCTTATGAATCATCTCGATAATGACAAGGCGCTGATCGATGAGCTGTTTGATGTGATGGCTGCGAATCACGCGGACTTCACGCTGACGTTTTACTATTTATCGACGCTGGCAATGGACCCCGCGGACCAGGACAAGGATGTGCGCGCCTTGTTTGATGACCCCGGGCAATTCGATCACTGGGCAGAGCAATGGCGTGCGCGCCTGCGCCAGGAAAGCAGCATTGATGCAACCCGCCAGGCAAGGATGCGGGCAGTCAACCCCGTGTATATTCCCCGGAACCACCAGGTAGAAGCTGCCATAAGAGCAGCGGAAGATAATAATGATTTCTCGGTGTTCCATCGGCTCCATGCGGTATTGCAAAGGCCTTTCGAGTTACAACCTCGAAAGGACGCCTATATGTTACCGCCGGAACCGGATGAGGTTGTACAGCAGACTTTCTGCGGTACCTAAAAAAAGGGAAAGGGGACAGACCACGTTTATTGAAATCCGTGACATTTAATCGTGGTCAGCCCCCTGTTGCGGACCGATATCAGGAGTTTATTTTTGCCGCCCAGTTGTCAGCGACTGCCTTGGCCGCATCCCTGCCGCCCAGACCGAATGCAAGCGCAGCTGCAACCGCCACACTGCCGATCGTGAATCCAAAGGCCATGGTAACGATATTATCGGCGAGACCCATGGCTTTCAGGCCCATCGCCAGCACCAGTCCGAGTATGGCGATGCGCGCGATGTTGGCAACGCCGCTGTTCCCGTGGCCGGATAGTTTGTCGTGAGCGATGGTACTCAGGAAATTGCCGATTATCAGGATCACGCCGCCAATCAGCAGACCACCGCCGAATTCCAGGACCCTGGCGAATACATCGGAGATGATATCAATGCCCAGGATATTCACGGCAGCAGTCGCCGCGGCCACCATCGAGAAAAACATGATCGCGCCGCCGACAAACCGGACAGGTGTAAATGTTGCGGTAAACAGGCCCTGCATGCCCATTTTCTCCGGCAACGCATTGATGTTCGCGCCTTCAAGAAGGCCGCCAAGGATGTAGACAACGAACTTCGCGGCAAAGAAGACTACCAGCATTATGATACCGGCCCCGATGATGTTCGGCACTGCAGCCATCAGCTTCTGTATCATGGCGGAAGCCGGGTCGGAGATTGCGGGAATATCAAGAACGCCAAGTGCGGAGACCACGATGGGCAGCAGGATGATGGCGAAGATAAGTGCGCTGCCAAACTTCGAAACCTTGATATCCTTGTTTCCGGTGCGCTCGGCCAGTTGCTCGTCAACCTTGCCCAGCCCGACACCCGCCAGCTGGGAAACGATCTTCGCTATGACCCAGCCCGCGTAGCCGATCACGCCGGCACCAATGATGTTCGGCACAGCTGTCATGAACTTGCTTACCATGTCTTTAAGCGGTTCCAGCACGTCAGTCAGCCCGAAATGCTGCAGCACTGCCATGAGCACGAAGATGGTCAATACCGCCTTGATCAGCGAGGCAACCGGCGTCGCCAGGTCCGTGACCGAGCCGTCAGGATTCGTGCGATGCAGCATCGATACCTTTTTCAGCATGCGCCTGAAGATGCCGACGATGAACTTGACAATAAAAAGACCAATAACAAGAATCGCCAGGCCGACCAATGCATGGCCAAACGCGCTTGAGCCTGCCGGCCCGAGTAAATCGGTTAATTTACTGATCATGTCATTCATCACAGTCACTCCCGTTACGATCTGTCAGCGATCATTCTGCAACCATTGTATGCGTATTGTGATACATGATCCGTGAATGAATTGTTAAGAATTGTTTCGGGATACAATAAAGAGGCCGGATATATTTTCTGACGAACGGTAAAAATATATCCGACCCCTGTATTCATCGGAGTACCAATATGAACACATGCATAATCGTCTGCGGAACTCCGGGCGCGGGCAAATCAACCTATGCCGGCAAGCTGGCTGCCGGGAGGCACGCAACACTGCTGGACATTGACACGGTGACCGAACAGCTGGTACGTATAGCACTCGTCCAGTCCGGGCATAGCCCGAATGACCGTGACTCCGAATACTTCAAGCGAACCTTTCGCGAGCCGATTTACGAAACCCTGTTTGCCGTTGCCCGGGAAAATCTCCCCTTCCAGGATGTTGTCATCGTCGGACCCTTTACCCGGGAAATCAGGGACCGGGACTGGCCATCAAGACTTGGCCGCCATCTTGGTTCCCCTGTCGAAGTGCACTACGTGCAGTGCGACCCCGACATTCGCAGGTGCAGACTGGAGCAGAGGGGTAATGCGCGTGACCGTGCCAAGCTGGATGACTGGGAGAACTATATCCGGTATTACGGCGACGAAAGCCCACCGGCCTTTGAACATGTGCTTGTTGATGGCACCTGAAAAACAGGTACGTATTTACAAAAAATGTACTCGCCCCCATTATTGTCAACGATGCGCTACAGTGCTGGACAGAATATAACCGGAGCCGGATAAATGGAAATTGACTGGAACAGCTATGACCCGGGTGAACTCTATGACGAGATGATCAGCTCGCCCGGTCATCCGCGGCGCGCCGCGCGCGCCATTGCGGCATACCTGCAAAAGCTCACCGCCAATCAGCTGGGGCGCCGCCAGAACGCGGCCGAGCTGGCTATTGCCGAAATGGGCGTGACGTTTACGGTCTACAGCGAGGGCACGAATATCGACCGCACCTGGCCATTCGATATCATCCCGCGCATCATCCCGCAAAAGGAATGGTCACGCATCGAGCAAGGACTGGAGCAGCGCATGACGGCGCTCAACATGTTCATCCATGACCTCTACAACGACCAGAAGATCCTCAAGGACGGCATTGTCCCGAAGAAACTGATCACCGGTTCGAAAAGCTTCCTGCCGCAGTGTATCGGCGCCACTCCGCGCTACAACGTCTGGGCGCACATCTGCGGTTCCGACCTGGTGCGCGACGGGGACGGCACCGTCTACGTGCTGGAAGACAACCTGCGCGTACCCTCGGGCGTCTCCTACATGATCGAGAACCGCAGCATCACCAAGCGGGTATTTCCGGAACTGTTCCGCAAACACCGCATCCTGCCGGTGGATGATTATCCCTCGCACCTGTTCGATATGCTGGCCTCGCTCTCGCCGCGACCGCTGGATTATCCCGAGATCGTCGTGATGACGCCCGGCATCTACAACTCGGCCTATTTCGAACACTCGTTCCTGGCCGCGCAGATGGGCACAGAACTGGTGGAAGGCGGCGACCTGGTGGTCTGTGACGACGACTGCGTATATATGAAAACCATCGACGGCCTGCAACGCGTCGATGTCATCTACCGCCGCGTCAACGACGAATTTCTCGACCCCGAGGTCTTCAACGATGACTCGGTGCTGGGTGTGCCCGGGCTGATGCGCGCCTGGCGTGCAGGCAACGTCGCGCTGGCCAATGCACCCGGCGCCGGAGTCGCGGATGACAAGCTGGTCTATAGCTACGTGCCCGAAATCATAAAGTACTACCTGGACCAGGACCCGATCATTCCCAATGTCCCGTCCTATCGCTGCGACGACAAGAAGCAGCGCGAGTACGTGCTCGCCAACCTCGACAAGCTGGTGGTCAAACCGGCCAATGAATCGGGTGGCTACGGCATGCTGGTCGGTCCGCACGCGAGCGTCGCCGAGCGCAACAAGTTCGCCAACCTGATCAAGCGTAACCCGCGCAATTACATCGGCCAGCCGACACTCAGCCTGTCGACCGCACCGACCATCTGCGGGCAGAAAGTGGAACCGCGTCACCTCGACCTGCGGCCGTTTATCCTGCAGTCGGACCGCACCTATGTGACGGCAGGTGGATTGACGCGGGTGGCATTGCGCAAGGGTTCGCTGGTGGTCAATTCATCACAGGGTGGCGGCAGCAAGGACACCTGGATCGTCGAAACGGGAGGTAACTGAGATGTTGTCACGCGTGGCAGAACGACTCTACTGGACGGCACGCTACCTGGAGCGGGCCGAAAACACTGCACGCCTGGTCAAGGTGTATTCCAGCTTGATGCTGGACCTGCCCAACGGTGTCGGTCTCAACTGGCACCAGCTGGTGGACATCAGTGGTGCCCAGGTATACTTCGACAGTCACTACCGTACGTCCGGCGAACGCAATGTCATCAGGTTCATGCTTGGCGACACGGACAACCAGGGATCGCTGCTCACCAGCCTGACGATGGCACGTGAAAATATACGCACGACCCGCGACCTGGTGCCCAGCGAAGGCTGGGAGCACGTCAACGAACTGTACCTGTTCGCCAGAAAAAAACTCGCCGGCAAGACGCTTCTCAAGGACCGCTACGAGTTCCTCTCTGAAGTCGTCATGCGTACCCAGCAGATCACCGGGCTACTGGCCGGCACGATGAGTCACGGCGCGGCCTACCAGTTCATACGGGTGGGACGCAACCTGGAACGCGCCGACATGACCACGCGCATGCTCGATGTCGGCTCGACTACGCTGATCGCACCCGGGGTGCAACTGGAACGCCTGGAAAATCGCCTTTGGACCCATGTGCTGCGTTCGCTGAGTGCGCACCAGATGTACCGTCAATACGTGCGCCGCCGGGTGCTGGCCGGCACGGTACTGGTATTTCTCCTGCAGGACACCGATTTTCCACGCGCCGTCGCACACACGCTTGGCGAGATCGCCTCCTGTCTCGAGCATAAACTGCCGCATAGCGAAGAACCCCTGCGCGCGGCATTGCGCCTGCAGCGCCTGGTTGCGGAGGCCGACGTGAATAAACTGCATGATGAGGGCCTGCACGAATTCATCGACCAGCTGCAGCTGGAATTCGGCAATCTGCATCAGCAGATATCCGCCACCTGGTTCTCGCTCGAGCTGGATGAAGCGGTTTAACCAGGTCAGTGGCCGCTTGCGCCCGGCCGGATGGCTTGAAGAATCACTGCAATTCGGCGTACAGGAAAGTCATTGAATCGCGCGACGCAAGTGGATGATGCAAGCGGCTTGATGATCAGCAACAGGCTTGCTGCCAGAACGCGGTTCAGGAATCAGTGCTTACGGGCGGTGGTTCGTTGCGCGTAATATGCCTGAGTTCGGCAAAGGCTTCCTTGATCTTCTCATCCCAGGCCGTCTTGATTTCCAGCAGGTAGGGATCATCGGTCTGCAGGATGTAGTGGCGCTTCAGGTTGAAACTGTCTTTCTGGTAAATCAGCACGTCGATCGGCGGCCCCACCGTTGCATTGGAGCGCATGGTCGAGTCCATCGATACCAGCGCTGCCAGGGCCGCTTCGTCAAGCGGGGTATTGCGCATAATGATTCGGTCCAGGATCGGCTTGCCATACTTGATTTCACCGATCTGCTGGAAGGGACTCTCCGTGGTGGCCTTGATGAAATTACCCTCCGGATAAATCATGTAGACGCGCGGCGAACTGCCACTGATCTGGCCACCAAGAATAAAACTGGCACTGGCATCAAAAGCGCTGCCGGCGACGGCCGTACCGTGCTTCTGCTGCTGGGCCGCACTCATCTGTCCGATGTAGTCGGCGGCCTCGGTCATACTCTCCACCGTCATCAGGTTGGGCCCGGTATTCAGACGGATATCGCGCTTGATCGTGGCAATAACCGATTGCGTGGTCGCGAGATTACCGGCCGTGAGCACCACGAAGGCACGTTGACCTTCGCGGCAAAAGGTGAACATCTTGCTGTAGGTGCTGATTTGGTCGGCACCGGCATTGGTGCGTGAATCCGAGGCGAACACCAGTCCCTCATCGACTCGAACGGCAACACAATATGTCATATTCAGCAACCTTCACGCGGCCAGTGCCACAGGTGGGTATTATGGTAGGAAGTGCGGCCAGCCGCCGTCAACAGATGTTTACACTACGCGCTAAACCCCTGACGGGGCTGGCCTGCCGGGCCTGGAAGAAACCCCCGACACCGCCGGGTACAAGTGCAGGCCGGCTGCCCCGGACGGTTATGTGCTACGCCTGCCCGGCTACACGACGCGGCGTTTATATTCCTCGCTGGCCGGCCACGATAGTTCACTTCAGGACTTGCTTTTGCACCCGGCCTCGTCGAGACGGGTGATGCGGTTGTGGAAATACAGTTCGGTTTCAGAAGCATCACCGCTGCCGCTCACCGGTGCGGCGCTGACGGCATCGGGGGTACAGAATAGCGGGATATGTCCCTCACCGGCGAGCATGCCCGAGGTCGAATCGATCCCGATCCAGCCGGCCCCGGGAAGGTAAACTTCCACCCAGGCGTGCAGGTCAGTGAAATCCTCTTTCGGACCGGGCGGCCCATCGACAGGCGCGTCGTCCGCCACCAGTTGTATCAGGTAACCGGAAACAAAACGTGCGGCGATGCCGAGATGGCGCAGGATCTGCACCAGCAACCAGGCTGTATCGCGGCACGAGCCCTGGGCTTTTTCCAGTGTCTCCTCGCAACCCTGCACCCCTGGCTCCATGCGCACAAGATGAAGAATCTCCTGTGGCAGGCGGCTATTGAGCTTGACCAGGAAGTCAATGGTATTCACCCGTTCACGCGGCACCCCGGCCAGCCACTCGCTCAGGCGCGGACCGGCCTCCTCGCACTCGAGGTAAGGTGTCAGGTCACGGCGCAGTGCCGCCTCGTACTCAAAGGGCCAGTGGACCGCGCTTTCCTCGATAAAAAAGTCGAAGGGGTTGATGACCACCATCTCTACAACCATGTCAACGTCGATACGCAACAGGCGCGTCTTTTCCGTGAACACCACGCGTGCCTGGAAATTACCGAAGGGGTCCTGCTGCCAGTTGATAAAATGTGCTTCCGGCTGAATCTTCAGCGAATAGGACCGAATCGGCGTGCGGCAGTGCGCTGTCGGTCGCAGGCGCAGGATGTGCGGGCCCAGCCAGACCAGCCGGTCGAAGCGGTACTCGGTCTGGTGATGAATGGCGACGCAGACAGTCATGGAAAACTCCAAAAAGGGGACGGAGGCATTGATGCGGGCCTGGCCACCATCCCGGCGCGAACCGGATTGAGTTCAATATAACGCATACAGGTCAAAAGATAACGATCTGATCAATGGGGTCAGGCCAGCAGTGGGCGAAAAAAGGCCGCGCCGAATGCGACCGCGTCCGGCAGATCGAAGATACTGATGTTGTCCGGATCTTCCTGTTGCCAGGCCTCTGCTGTTGCCCGGTCGTACAGAAACACCATCTCCATGCACAGGCTCTGTGCTGCGCAGCCCGAGGTAGCCTGCCAGCGGATGCCGACCCACGGACTGGCTGGTTGCGCGTCAATCACCCCTGCCGCCTCCATCTGGATCACGATCGGACGCTCGCTGACATGACAGCGCGAATCAATGCGCGTACAGGTTTCGAACATCGGCGCGACCGAAAGCGCATCCAGGGCGCACATGGCATACACGGTATGCCCACCGACTTGCACACGATGTACGCGCGGCTCGGCTGTGAACGGATAGGCACCGGCCACCTCGGCGCGGTCCGCGGTCAGCACGATGAGATCATCGCCAGCCAGCCTGGAGAGCGCGCATCGACGTCGCCGATACCAGGCCGCGCCGCAATCTGTGAGCGCGTCAGCGGCGCGCCCGTCCCGGCAAACCCCTGCAGGATCTCCCGGTGCAGCTCGCGCAGCGGCGGCTCAAGGGCTTGCTGTCGATCCTTCAGTGGCAGCAGCTTGTTCAGGTGTGCGATAGCGGCGGTAATAGACAAGAGAGACTCCTGAAAGAAAATCGAGGCTCAGGGCACATGCATCCTGATATCACAATGCGTGTGCTCTGACCCCGTTTATTTAAATTTTATTCCCTCCGCCCCCTTTATTCCATAGTTTCAACTAATATATATGAAAAGCGGGATCAAACGCCTGCTTTCTCTCACCTAACAACCTGAAACAAACGAGGGATGAGATGAAGATTACACACCGACTCTTGTTAACAATATTTTTATTTATATCGTCCGGCCATGAAAACGCCGTCCTTGCTGATACTGCTGAACAACAGGAACTGGACCAGGCCCTGGAGATGTTGAAGGCACAAGGCATGGACCCGCAACAATTGCAGCAAATGGAAAACATGTTGAAGAATATCGGTCAGATGGAAGCCCGCAAAAAAGATGCGCGCATAACCGGGGAACAACAGGCGTTCGAGGCGGAAACCACTGGATACGGCACTGCGCAGGTTGAGGTGGAAGGCAAACGCTATGACCTCACTGTGACGAAATGCGAGGTAAAGGATAGTAAGAGCGGTAATTTTATAATCAAGGCACGCCAGGCGCCCGGTATGGAAGACGGTGAATTGTCGGTATACAGCGATGAGCGAAAATCCGGCAGGTCCGTCCAGTTCTCCACCCGTTCTACCCCGCCTGAAAACTACCGTGCAGAGAATCCCGAACTCGAGTTCGATGGCAAGACACTGGACTGGACGGGGACCGTCGAGTCGAATGCGCGGAAAGTATCACTATCGCTGAGCCTGGGCTGTGGCGCCGAAGCCATCTATTTCGACAAACCATCGCGGCCCCGGCCAGACACACCTGCAAACACCCTGACCCTGTACCTGGGGAGCGAGACCTATGAGTTCGAGGCAGGCCGATGTTCATTCGAGGCGTACCGAACAGGCAACCTGATGGTTGATTTCGAAGCGACCGCTACAGGCAATTTCCGTGGCCGCCCGGCGATTGTACTGCTGACCAAAAGCCACGGCGTGGGGCTCGAAGGCCGCGGCGCAGGCTACTTTCACAACTTCGACCTGCTGCTGGGGGAATTATCGGCGGAGCAACGCAGGCTTTCGCCGCTCGATGTAAAGAAGCAACTGAGCGAGGTTGTTGAAACATACCGGACCAGGGAACTGCTGGCTCACCAGAAAAAATACAACAAGGATACGTGGAACAACGTGCCACCGGACAAATTGAACGAAATGCTTGAAGCATCCAGCCAGGAGATGTCAGTGTTCATGGATAAAGCCGCTGCCATGCGCTATCCCGAGGCCACAAGTCATGGCGGTGTGGTAACGATTGACGGGCGGGATGTATTGTTCCGTGGACAGGCGATGTCCACCAGCGATGCCAGCCGCGCGCCGGAGTTTGGAGACCTTGCAGCGCTGACAGAAGCGTTTGTTACTTGTCAATAAAAAACGGTAAAGGGGACGGAGGAAACAAGATCTAATCCCTCCGTCCCCTTTCATTCCGAACCGGATTTGTCGGAGTTCTAATTTGCAAATCGTCCTGCTTGTCATCCTGGGCCTGTCCATTCTGTTACAGCTTGTTGCTGCTGTACTGGCTCTCCGGCTTATAAACGTTACTGGTCGAAAGGCCGCATGGATATTTATCGCCACTGCGGTTTCACTTATGGCAGTGCGCCGTTCAATCACGTTTTTTCAGCTGATTACCGGCGAGTTTGCGGGGACGCTGGATATTACTGCGGAGCTGATTGCGCTGCTTATCTCGATACTTATGGCGGCAGGCATCGCAGGTATCGGATCCGTATTCCGCTCCATCAACAAATCAAACCAGGAAAAACTCAAAAGTGACTCCTGGTTCCGCGCCATATTCGACTCCACCTTTCAGTTTATCGCGTTGTTAAAACCCGACGGTACCATTGTGGAAGTGAACCGGACGGCGCTGGAGTTTTCCGGCCTCAAGGCCGAAGACATCATCGGTCGACCGTTCTGGGAGGCACATCCCTGGACTATCAACCCGAAAACCCAGCAGCGATTAAAGGAAGCCATTGTTGATGCAGCACATGGAACGTTTGTGCGCTATGAAGTGGATATTCTTGGTGCAGGTAACCAGGTGTTCACTATCGACTTCTCCCTGAAGCCGATCAGGAATAACAATGGGGAGGTGGAATATTTACTTCCGGAAGGCCGGGATACTACCGAACGCAAACAGGCCGAATTGAAATTGCAGGAAAGAGAAGTGGCCTACCATGCCTTGTTATCCAATCTCTCCGGCATGGCGTATCGCTGCCGCAACGACGATAGCTGGAGCATGGCGTTTGTCAGCGACGCGTGCAGAGGGATTACCGGCTACGAGGTGGCTGATCTGACGGATAACAACAAGGTCGCATTTGGTGACCTTGTACATCCGGACGACCAGGAATGGCTGTGGAACAAGTGCCAGACCTGTCTCGACAAGCACCAGCCTTGCAGTAATGAGTACCGGATTATCAATGCGAGTGGACAGGTCGTTTGGGTCTGGGACCAGGCGCATGGAATCTACTCGGATACCGGGGAGCTGTTGGCGATTGAAGGCCTGGTAACGGATATTAGCGACGCAAAGATGATTTCCCATGAACTGAAACAGGAACGGGATTTTTCCACTGCGGTGATCAACACCATCGGTTCTGTGGTAACCGTCCTTGATCGTGACGGCAGGATTGTTCAGTTCAACAAAGCCGCACAGGAATTAACCGGCTACAGCCTCGATGAAGTGGCGGGCAGGGAAATCTGGGATTTACTGCTACCGCCTGAACAGATCGGGGATGTGAAGAAGGTCTTCTCTGATCTAAAGGCCGCTATTCCGCCCAGTCATTATGAAAATCACTGGCTTACGCGATCCGGGGAGAAACGTCTTCTGGCATGGAACAACTCTGTATTGCTGGATGATGATGGTGTTGTTGAATATGTTATCGCGACGGGCATCGATATCACCAGCCAGAAGCGAATGGAAGAAGCCCTGCGTTTACTGGCAGTGACAGCATCAACACCGGATTCGGACAGTTTCTTCCGTGAATGCGTTGGCAATCTTGCCAGGATTTTCGGTGTACGCTTTGCTTCTATGGGCTTGCTGTCTGCTGATCAGAAAAACATAAGAACCCTGGCTATATGGGCAGGTGATGGCTATGTTGACAATTTCGATTATTCACTGGCCGGGACACCTTGTGAGGACGTTATCGAATCCCGTCGGGAAGTGATTACACAGAATGCGGCCGAAGAATACCCACAGGACAAGATGCTGGTGGACATGGGTATTCAAAGTTACTTCGGCATACCCCTGGTATCATCGTCCGGCGAGCCCTACGGCCTGTTATCGGTAATGGATGACAAGCCGATGGAATTGATACCGCCTACAGAATCGCTGCTCAAGGTATTATCCATACGCATCGCCACTGAACTGGAACTCAAGCATTATTTCGAGGAACTGGAAGGTGCTGGCAGGGAATGGACGCAGGCCATGGATGCCTTTGAAGATGCAGTTTATCTTTCGGGTACGGATAATATTCTGATACGGGCCAACGAGGCCTTTTACAGGGTGACAGGCCTGACCCGGGAGCAGGCTGTTGGCATGAATTTGACTGACATCATGCATCCGCAAGGTGAGCAGACCCCCTGCCCGGTTTGCCAGGCCCGCGCGGAACTACGCGATGACCACATCATCCTGGAGCCGGAAGGAGATAACCGTTTCGAAAAACCTGTCGAGGTTACGGTCAGGATCATCCGCGATAGCGATGGTAACCCGCAACGCATACTCGGCACTATTCATGACCTCTCCCGTACCCGGAAGATAGAAGAAAACCTGAGACGATTCAAGAATACTCTGGACATGACTCTGGACTGTGTTTTCATGTTTGAAGCAGACACATTACGGTTTTTTTATCTCAATACCGGGGCGCAGCTTCAGGTGGGGTACAGTGAAGAAGAGCTGTTGCAAATGACACCGCTGGATATTAAACCTGAATACGATGAAGCTTCTTTTCGCGAATTGTTGAGGCCTCTGCTTGCAGGGACTGTACCCGGGTTACAATTTGAGACAATGCATAGACACAAGGATGGTACGATCATACCGGTTGAAATTGCCATGCAATATATTAACCCGGCTAAAGAGAAGGCACGCTTTGTTGCTATTGTTCGCGACATTAAAGAACGCAAAATAATCGAGCATGAGCTCAATAGACACCGTGAGCACCTTGAGGAGCTGGTCAAGGCACGCACAAAAGAACTCGAGGAAACCCGGGATGAGCTGGTACGTAAGGAACGTCTTGCAGCGCTTGGTCAGTTAACGGCCACAGTGAGCCATGAGTTACGAAATCCATTAGCCTCCATGATGCCTTCGCTGTATTTACTAGAGAAGCAGACTGACCAGAGTAATGAGGGAGTAAGCAAGGCGATTGAACGGCTGGACAGAAGCATAAACCGGTGTGACCGCATCATCGATGATTTGCTGGACTTCGCCCGCATAAAAACCCTGGAGCTTGAACCGGTATTTCTGGATGAGTGGCTGAAGGGCATTGTGGAGGAGCAACCCATGCATCCAGGTATCAAGGTTATACAAACCCTAACCCTTGGAGATGATCGGGTCATGATGGATGTCAGCCATTTTAACAGAGCGCTGATCAATGTTATAGAAAACGCATGTCATGCCATGCAGGATGGGAATGACCCGGACAATGATAAAGCCCGGGTCGCAACTCACAATAGAAACAAAAGCGACTGATGAACGAATTGAAATCAGAATAAATGATACCGGCATGGGAATAGCGGAGGATGTGTTACCTAATATATTCGAGCCTTTATACAGCACCAAGAGTTTCGGGATAGGCCTGGGGATGCCTGTGGTCAAGCAAATCATGGAACAGCATGGGGGTGGCATAGAGGTAGCGTCAGAACAAGGCAAAGGGACGACAATAGTATTGTGGTTACCTGTAATGGTTAAAAACAAGGGTATAGCGAACGACAGTAGTTTAATAAAAGACTCCCACTAATAAGACATCATTCATAATGTGAAATAGTCGCTATCCAATCTGACAGATGTTGTCAGGGCACGGAAACCCCGATAATGCGTGTACCTGAACGGGGATAACCGCCCAATAGTTGCCCCAAAATATTGCTGGGTGCGCCGTGCGCACCGTGTATTTCGTCAGCAGATCATGGTGCGCACGGCGCACCCGGCATTTACCCAACGACGGACCGGGTCGTTCTTCCCCGATCATTGATTGCCAGCATAATCGTTGGCTAAAGAACCGTGCAGGGGTGGAATCCAGGCTTACAACCTCCGACTGCCTGCCTGATCAAGTCTGGCCTACTACACATAATGTCCGTTATTTTTAACATAGTCACCATTGATTGGCAGCGTAATACGCCGTCAACATCTCCGCATCATCGGTTAACGCCTCCGCAATACAACTCCGGCACGCCACTACCGGTTAAACACTGTCGGCGATCAGTTTCGCGGCCTGCGACAATTAGTCGCACGCGATGGATCGAATTTTCGGCTGGCTTTCAAGTCTTATCCATACTGATTTGCACAGTGATATTTACCACTTCAGGAGGATGAAAATATGAAACATTTCTTACTCGCCAACTCCACAGCCGCCATACTGCTGGCCATTGCGGCGCTCCCCGCAACGGCCGCCGACCCGGAAATCACGGAGCGCGGCCCGATGCCCTTTGACAGCATGGACACCGACAGGGATGGCTTCGTGAACCAGGAGGAATTCCGCAAGGCCCACGCCGAGCGCACACGGCAGCGCGAGGAGTCGCAGGAGCACTACCGGTACCGCAACATGGATAACGCCCCGAGACATGCCGATATCGACATCGACCGGGACGGCCGGGTGAGTCGCGAAGAATTCCAGGCGCATCAACAGCAGCGCATGCAACGGCGCGCAGAGGAGCATGCAGATCGCGAGCAGCGACGTGAGGCGCACCGGCAGGAAAACATGGAACGACACCAGCAACGTATCGAGGAGATGCAGCAGAAGCCCCCCGGACAACCGGCCGGCGGTATGAGCCCGGCGGCGGCATGGGCGGCGGCGGACGCTGACGGCCACCGGGTTTCGAAAAAATGGCAAAAAGGACGGAGGGACTGGATTTTAGTCCCTCCGTCCCCGGCTATTTGCTTTCATTTATTCCCCGGAAAAACGACGCCTTTTAAATGCGTCGATGCCCTCGCAACGGATGCTGTTTTCACCGTCACGTTGCCATCGACTTCGAATCGGCCTCGGACTGAGTCGATCAGAGAAGCGCGAAGCGGTACCACCGGACCAGACAACCCCGTGTCGCCGGCATTTAGATCTCAGTGCCTGCACCACTTCAAATCGGGAATTGGTGTAGCGTCTGTCCGTAAATGCGTCGCGGGATTCGTCAGCAACTGAATCACCGGCATGTGAGCAGGTACCGATTACACCGAGCATTGTGGAGCAGATTAACGCGGAAAAAAAAGAAAGACCATTATTTTTGTTCATCGCTGCCTCCGGAACTGGCAACCTGTCGTTGTTATGCCTTGGCTGCCAGTTTCAAGACTACCATCAATAAAGGGGACGGAGGAATCAAAAATTAATCCCTACGTCCCTTTTTATTTTCGACTTTGATTTTTATGTCTGGTTGATTGCAGGATTTTCAGGGCTTGTAGGCTTCAACCTCTCCCGGGAGTCTCAACATTTTATTTACCTCGTCAAGATGCAGTTCCTCTTCTACAATCATCTCTCTTGCATATTCCTCCAGAAGCACAAGTTTTCCTCCTTCCGCAAGTTTCAGCAAGTCATAATAGGCATCAAGTGCTGCCTGTTCATGCTCCAGACTTTCCCGAAGAATATCGCCGATGTCATGCTTCTCTGTTTCGAGCAGCGAACCAATTTTTAGCGATGGATGCCCGCCCAGAAGTGTAACCATTTCTCCTGCCCTGTAAGCATGAGTTAAACCTTCCTGGGCATTTCCCTTCATCCAGCCAACGATGGGAATTCTGTTATAGCCAAAAATCATCAGGGAATAATGCGTGTAACGTACAACGCCAGCCAATTCAAGTTCCATTATCCTGTTTAGCAGCTTGATTACCTTCTTTGTATCTACTTTGCTCATCCTGGAATTCCTCCATTACAACTACCAATACTAAAGCAGAAACGGTGGCAGATCCTGGTTTGTCCTGATATTAGAGAAAACCGGGATCTGATCCCTATAGTGATCTTACTGGAATGGACGGTGCTCCGGTCGTGGCCCTCTCCATTCCGGCATTTGTCTGAGGTTACTACATCTAAAGCCGCTACGGTCCAGCAATACCTGGCAAAACGGCGTAGATTCGGGTGATCTCCGACTCAACTGATAGAACATCTCTGGAACAGGATGAGGTCTGTAGTCGCATACCAGCCAGGATCCTGGCTCCGACTTCTTGTATGCTCGCACCCTCCAGATACGCTGCTACAAAACCTGATCCAGTCCATTCCCCAATGTTCCAGGCACCAACCTGTGCTTCACGAGGGCATTCAATGGTTACATGCCTGGGACCGAACCCCAGTGCTGTATTGAAAACGATCAGGCCGATCACGCCAAATACCAAGACAAGATGACTCTTCATAACTATATATCCTTTTATTGGTTTCATTAGAGATAGCGTCACATCGATTGCACTGCCTGGCCTGTGATAACAAAAGTGCCTGGCAAGGCAATCCGGAGCATGCAGATCAGCCACGCTGTCTTATTCAGCCGTCTACCTGGCTACCCCAATCAATCCATGCTGGTCTGTGCAGAAAAGTCATATCCACGCCGGCTCAGACCCTTGCTCCTCCCAATATTATAGATGACCGGTGATAAACCGGGGTCAGAGCACACGGAATACTGTCCTGGTCGTGATCAATGGGAGTCAGACTCGATTGATTTAATTTCAATCCCTCCGTCCCCTTTATTCTGTTGTTTCTAAAGAATCGGCTTAAGCAGGTCGATAGGCTGCATGCCCTGCCCTCTCAACAAGGAGAATCCCATGAACACAAGAATATTCTTTATCGGACTGGTGGCTGCCGCCGCGATTCTTTCAGGTTGCAGCACCTCTCCGGTTGCTGTGCGCCCGGAGACAACCGGCAGCATCAGCACCGTGGCACTCATTACTGTTGACGAACCACAAGCCTATGTCACCAATGATTTTGGCAATCCAGGCATGATGCTGGGTGGTGTCGGCGGCTTGGTGGCTGGCGTGTCATCGGCGAATGCCGGCAAGAACCTGCAACAGATTACAGAAGAAGCCGGTTTCAATGCGGGTGAGCAGCTTACCCGGTCAATGCAGGAGCAGCTAACTAAAGCAGGGTACCAGGTTAAGCTGATTTCGGTACCGCGCGAGAAATCCGGCAAATTAATCAAGGACTATAAAAGTGTCAATGCTGACGGTGCCGACGCCATTATGGACGTAGCTATAGAGAATATTGGTTACGCCACTGAGCATCCAATGTTCTCGCCACACTGGCGCCCGGCTTCAATCGTGCATGTCGCGCTGATAGATAGTCGTACGCACAAGAAACTGTACTCCGAGAAGTTCATGTATGGTTATCATAATCCGTTTTTATCCGGCACCGACCTTGAGGCCCCTGGAAGATACCATTTCAAGGACAAGGACAGCCTGTTTTCCGATAGCAACAAACTTGTAGCAGGAATGGAAAGCAGCGTAAACGCGGTAACGGACAAGGTTGCTCGCAAGCTCTCGAAGTAACCTGCGACCAGAACGATAAAGGGGGCGGAGGGACTAGATTTTATTCCCTCCGTCCCCTTTTATTTTTCATCGGCAAAAATAACATGGCGGTTATTGCCCCGTTGAATGACATGCCGGGGATGTCCGGGCAGGACAAAACGCGGCTGGCGCGCCATGACACACCCCCTGTGATCAACGGCCGGCTGGCTGAACAGCCAGAAGGTAGCGCGCCTGGAACAGGGAAACAGTCAGACGCACCGATTTGACGAATCGATCGAGTCTGACCCCATTGACTGAGTCTGACCCCATTGACTCAATCTGTACCGCGCCCGTTACTTACTGATAATACTGATTTTTATCGAACACCTTCCCGCTGCATCCGGCCCCGCCGCAGCCTGTTCAAGCCCTGCAACAGGGCGACCGATATGTTTTTCAGGCAACTAGCGCGCATGCCGCGCATTTCCCCGACCAATACAGGAAGCATCCATCATGGACCAGGCAGCCCGAACTGATTTCCAGGCAAATATCCAGCCCTTTCACTTCACCGGCACAGGCGGTGAATATTTCAGGATCTGGATCGTCAACCTGATTCTCAGCATATTAACGCTGGGCATCTATTCCGCATGGGCCAAGGTGCGCACCAATCGTTACTTTTACGGTAACACACAGGTCGACAACACCGGTTTTGAATACCATGCAAAACCCCTGGCCATTCTTAAAGGCCGACTGCTCGCCGTTGCCCTGTTACTGATTTATGTCCTGGCCGGGCAACTGTTTCCGGTAGCCGGCGCGGCGTTCATGGTGCTCCTGCTGCTGGCAACGCCATGGGTCATCTGGAAGAGCATCCAGTTCAACGCACGCATGACGAGTTTTCGCAATGTCCGCTTCGGCTTCCTCGGTTCTCTCCGTGATTCATACCGGTATCTACTGTTCATTCCGTTGATTCCGCTGCTGGCAGCATTTCTGGCCGGTGTCGTGATGTGGTTCGTTACAGGTAATTCTGCCCCGGGTCCGTATGTCACGCTGGCGGTAATTGCCTTTATTACAACCTACCTGATGATTCCGTTTATTCAGAAGGCAGTAACCGACTACTATATCGGCAACCACCGCTACGGACAGGGCATGCTGCAGACCGACCTGTCCACAAAAAGGTATTACCTGATCTACCTGTGCCTGTTCGGCTGGTCGATCCTGATATTCACCGCCATCGCCCTGGTCGCCGGTCGTGGCGATGGTCTTCTCGGGGCTTAGCATCGCGGCGATGGTACCTGCGGCAGAGGGTGAGCTGCCGCCGATGGCCCTGGCGCCCCTGATTGCCGTTACCGTTTCCATGTATATTGCCATGCTGGTCGCGGGCGTCTGGATCAAGGCCTATGTGAAAACGAAAATCCGCAACCATGTTTTCAACAACATCCAGCTGGACAATGTCATGCGACTCGGCTCCAGCATCACCACGGGGCGACTGTTCCGTTTTTACCTGGTCAACATCCTGCTGATGATCTGCACACTGGGCCTTGCCTACCCATGGGTCAAGGTACGCACTGCACGACTGATGGCCGCTACAACAGAGGCGCACATGTCCGGCAGTATTGACCAGTATGTCAGTCTGCAGCAAAGCAGGCAGTCCGCCATTGGTGATGAGATCGGCGAGGCATTCGATGTGGGCGCCAACCTGGACCTTGCCTTTTGATAACAGGCTGGCTGTATCCTGCTGACAGCTCGGCCCGCTCCGAGGCCGGGCTGTCAGCCAACGGGGGCCTGTTCACCGTCACATGTGACAGCCAGGCACCCGTCCATGGCAACATTCGTGAACTGGTCGTCAGCCAGCGCGTCGGTAATATTCCCCGGAAAATCACGCTCCCTGACAAATCCCTGTTCGAGACGACGGACAACGCTGCCGTTGACGCGCTGCTGGCCGCAACCGGTCATAGCGCACACCGTGCAGGCATCCTCCATATCCTGGAATCACGCTGGCAATGGATCGCGATCGCCCTGCTGGCCACCCTGCTCACGGGTTTTGCAGTCCTGCGCTGGGGCATGCCGTTGGCAAGCAAGGAACTGGCCTTCGCGATGCCGGCCACGGCGACCGAAATCATCTCTGCCCAGACACTGGAGTTACTGGACCGGGCGATCCTTGAAGAAAGCGCCTTGCCTGTCGAGGAACAGCAACGCATCAGGCAACATTTTGAAACCACCTTGCTGCCGTTGCAGCACGAGAACTTCACCTACCGGCTGCATTTCAGGCGCATGTCCGACATCCCGAACGCCTTTGCCCTGCCGGCCGGGGACATCGTCATTACCGACCGGCTGATCGAACTGGCGGACAGCCAGGAGGAAATCGATTCAATCCTGCTGCATGAAATCGGTCACGTCGTCCACCGGCATGGCCTGCAGCAGGTACTGCATTCATCGTTCCTGACCATCGCGATCATCATGATCTCGGGCGATGTAACGGCCACCGGCAACATTGCAGTCGCCCTGCCGGTATTTCTGCTCGAAAGCCACTACTCGCGCGAGAACGAGACCGAAGCGGACCACTATGCCTTTGAACACATGATGGAGGCCGGCATCGATCCCGTACATTTCAGCACCATCATGGAGAAGATCAGCAACGCGATGGAAAGCGATTCGAAAGGCAACGAAATAAGTATCGATGAGCGAGATGATGCCGACTCGCTAAAATATCTTTCCACTCATCCTTCGACGCCGGAAAGAGTACTACAGGCTGAAAAGTACTCCAGGGAATTCAGGAAGAGAGAATAGCGGGGTCAGAGCATACAATCCCTGATATCAGGATGTGTGTGCTCTGACCCCATTCATACGGCCAGCGCAGGGATGCCGTACAGCACGCCGCCGGCAAGGAAAAACACCAGAAAGGCAAACGAGATCCAGTGCAGCAGGCGAAAATACAGCACTTGCAGCAGTGCACGCAGGAAAAAGAATACCGAGATTGACAGCAGGGTGCTGCGTCCGATCGCGGTGTACCGCAATTCGTAAGTGTGCACCAGCGACAGCCAGGCGAACATAACGAATACGAACACCAGGCTGAGGTTCAGGACGGGCATAATGGACCGGTTGATGGCCGTCAGTTTACGCAGATCATTATCCCATTCGAACAGCCGCCAGAACAGCAGGTGAAAGATCACCAGTACGATGTTGTACAGGCCACCGGCCTTGATAAGAGTGATCATAATTACTGATGATATTCAAGAAGAAGAAATGGGGACAGACCACGTTTTCGATGAGCGGCGAGTTTAATCGTGGTCTGTTCCCTGTTGCTTTTGATTTCCATTAATCAAGCAGTCCAAGCAATATCGGGCCATTCAATACCAGCAGCGCGCACAGAATAAGGAGAAGACGCAGCTCACGTCGCATACTTCGCGACATAAAACCAATACTGATAACGGCGAGTAGCGAATAGAGTAATAGTGTACTCATGGATTTGAATCGGGAGGATATACAGAAAAAACGTGGTCTGTCCCCATTTTACATTTTATTCGATCTTCAGGTAGGCATAACCGTCCCGCTGCAATTCCGACAGGCGCACCACACCGGAGCGCACCAGTTCCACGCCGGGATACAGCGACGCCTCGTCCAGGCCGATTCCCTGCCGCGTGATATCGCACAACTCCAGCTTCACTCCCTGGACCTCGTGCAGCGACATCAGCCGGTCCTTCAGCTCGTCACGGCGTTCGGCCAGCTTGCTGTCTTCGGCGAACGGCGTTCCTTCGAGCTTGTCATCGGTGGTGAAACGGATGCCGTGGGCAACGAACACGATGCGCACGTCGTACTCGGAGAAATCATTCTGGAATGTGGTGACCATATTATTGATGCTGGTCAGCATGGCGCTGTAGCGGCGCGGGTCGGCATAGTCCACGTGGTAGACCACCTTGACGAGTTCATCCGCGGGCCCGGCAGGTTCCGCCACTTCCTCGAGCGGGGCGATGGCCGCCGGGGGCGCCTGTTCCGTGAGCGCCTCGACGGACCGGACCGGATCACCGGCACGATCCAGCGCATACAGGGAAACGACCAGGGCGGCGCCGGCCACCAGCAGCGAGAGCGTGTTTATGATTCTTGTCATGCCATTCTCCTAATCAACTGATTTACTTATCAGTCTAGTCGAGAATTCCGGGGATTGGAATGCCACCAAAGTACAACAGGCGGGGAGAACCAGGGGACGGAGGGAATGAACATAATCCCTCCGTCCCTTTAATTTGCATGCGCTGGCCGCATTCTTAACAATGTCGCTCATGGCTGCCAGGAAACCCGTTCTGATTCTGCAACTGCGGCCTGAAGACACCACGTCCGACAGCGAATACGCCTGCATACTGAAATATGGTGGATTACAGGCCGGGGATACCTGCAGGAAACGCATCGAGCAGCAGGGCATTCCCGATGACCTGGACTCGAAAGATTATTCCGCGATCATTGTCGGTGGCAGCCCGTTCGATATCAGCACTCCGGAAGACAGAAAATCCGGCATCCAGAAAAAGATCGAGGGCGATTTCAACCGGCTGCTGGAACAGGTAGTCGCCCGGGACTTTCCCTTTCTTGGCGCCTGCTCCGGCAACGGCCTGCTGGGCAACTACCTCGGCACCGGCATCTCGACAAGGTATGCCGAACCCGTGAGTTGTGTCACGCTGGACATAACCGAAGCCGGCAAACAGGACAAACTGCTTCAGGGCTTTCCGGACCAGGTAGACGTGCTGCTCGGCCACAAGGAGGCCGTCGACACCCTGCCCGCAGGCGCGACGTTACTGATGACCGGCAGCGCGTGTCCGATACAGATGTTTCGCATCGGCGAGAATGTGTATGCCACCCAGTTCCACCCGGAAGGTGACGCCGGGGAATTTATATTACGTATCGACACCTACCGCAATCACGGCTATTTCAAACCGCACGAAGCGGATGAACTGAAAAAGAGTGTCAGCGAGAAACCCACCCCGCATGCCCAGGATATTCTCAGGCGGTTCGTTGAAACGTATTACCGCTGAACCTGCAGGGCCGGGATCAAGGGAGCCCGGGGCGATTGAAAAGTCGGGAGCATGACGAATCAATCGAGCCTGACAGCATTGATTCTGTATTTTAATAATCAATTATTTTATGAGGACTGCGTACACTATTTCCTGGCTGCTTTACTCTAGAATCAGGTAACAACTAAGGGGGCGTTCAACCAGATATGAGGATATAGCAATGATTTTCAATGACTTGGTAACAACATGCCATATAATACCGTTACCGGGGACCTGTTCGGCACTCCCCCCGGAAAAGTCATCAGCTGCAGCTATGGATCGACAGGCCAGGATCCGGTTCCTGGTCGAATCGGCCCGGTACCTGGATATAAAGCTCAGCCGGCAGGAACTGATTACACGCTTTACCGACAACTGATCCGCCGAATAAATCAGGGGTCAGAGTGCTTGATTTCAAGCACTCTGACCCCTTGATTCTAGTGGCGGTGTCCGTGATTGATCGCATAACCGGTGAAACCACCCAGCAGCAGACCGAGCAGCAGGTCGTCGTGGCTGTCACTGTAGTATCTGTTCGTGTGTCCACCGTAACCGTAATTATGACCGTACCTGTGGCCATGGCCGCGATGACCACGATAACGATTGTACCCGTGACCACGTTTATAACCGCCATGGCCGCGATGCTGTTTGTACCCGTGACCGCCGCTGTAGCCGTGCCCGCCATGGTGCCTGTCACCGGCCAGCGCTGGACCGGCCATACCCAATGAAACGGCCAGGATAGCTGCGACTACTGTCCTTACTGTGTTTTTCGCATTCATAAGGTACTCCTTTTTCTCGAGTTTGTGCCTCAGTGATGCTTAACGCGGTGCCGGCCAAAAGGGTGACAAAAAAGGGGTCGCAAGAATTGTAAGAATTGGGGTCAGAGCAGACACATCCTGATTTTAGGGATTGTGTGCTCTGACCCCATCTATTCAAATTACATGCCGCCGAAGCTGATGACCCCGTTATCATCTGCGAGCGTAACCGAGGGTGCCGTGATCACGTAAAGGCGGGTGCCGTCGTTGTTGAAGAATGTGAAACGCCCGAAACTGTGCGCAGTGGATTGCGGGAAGTCCGGGAGAATGATTTTCGCCTCCGGGACGAGGTACTGGTCGCCGAAAATGTGCATCTCGCGCTGAGGGTCGATCAGTGGCGGGATGGCATTTTCCTTCGCCTGTAACGCCGCCACCCGGCCGGACTCGGTGGAGTGGTCGAGCGATTCAACCTCTTGTCCGATCAATATGTTTGTCATGGCAAGCATGCCATTATAGAACAGGTCGTCCGCGGCGTTCTGCGATGTGCGGTAGGTTGGTCTTGCGTCGGTGAACAGCCGGCTGCCGTCTTCCGCGATCCACAGCCCGTTGCCGAGATTGAAGAAGGGGGAGAACTGCGGCAGTTCGTGTACGAAGGTGACGCTACCGCCTGCTATGGCGTATTTATTGATCCCGCCATCCGACCCATAGAGAGCCGCCTCGGTCGGGTGCAGCTTGATACGTGCGGGTACGTACAGTGGTGAACCGGTACTCACTTGCTCGGTACCGTTTGCCAGGTCGTATGAATAAATAGCGGCTGCCTGACCGCTGCCCGCGGTGGCATAGGCAAAGCCGTTGCCGCCGTGCACTATGTCACCGACCGGTATCGAGACGGGATAGGTGGCCAGTACGCTCATGCCGCCCGTCAGGTCCACGTGTGAAATATAACCGTCATACCCTACGACGGCTGTCAGTCCGTCGGGGCTGACCGATACACTGGTCGGCACATGCGGCAAAACTACGGTAGGTATTGAATATCCGTTGGATGGATCATATCGATACAGGTTGAAAAAATTGGTGACGATAATAATCCGGTCGAGTGACTTGCTGTACTCGGCATCGACGACTCGATCAACTAAATTGATATAAGTGTCCCAGGCCATCACGGTCAGGGTGTCATGGTGGCTTGCCTGACCGTCGCTGACCGTCAGGCGCAGCTTGTAGAAACCGGCGACGTCCGGAATGAAACCGCTGGTCGCCAGGTTCGGGCTGGTCAGGGTCGCGCCGGTACTACCGGGGGGTACCACGTCCAGGCTCCACAGGTATGTCAGGGGATCACCGTCCGGGTCGATACTGGCCGTGCCTGAAAGCTGCCCGGTCATGCCCGTTTGCAACGGCTGGTCGTCACCGGCCTCGGCCACCGGCGCCGCGTTGCCCGGCTGGTTGCCGGTGATCAGTATTTCCGGGTTGGTGGCGTAGGTCGCCACGTGCCACGGCCGCGCGGCGTTGGCGCCGCTATCAAGTTCTGTAATGACATGCAGCAGGCTGCCGTCGGCGCTATAGAATACGTGACGGCCATGGTGGGGATGCGTCGTGCTGCCAACCGTGCGTGTCGGCAGGGTCACGGTACCGAGGTGGACGAGGGTCTGCGTATCGAAAATCCTGATTTCCGTATCCTCGAACCCGGTTCCGCCGGTGACCGGGCTGTCGGGAATAATCGCGGCCTTGCCAAGTTCGCTGCTGTCGGATATGTCGAGTATGTAGCTTATTCCGGCCAGGAATCCGATCTCCTGCAAGTCCTGGGCCTGAACCGTCGACAGGGTCAAAGCGGCACCGTTGTTCATGAACAAGCGGCTGCCGTCTTCAGTGATCCAGGGCTTCCCGATTTTTACAATCGAGTAATTGTGGCGACTGCTATACAGGTACGAGGCCGCACCGCTCTGGATGGAATACCGGTTGATTTCTTCATTAAGCGAGTCGCGCTCGTAGATATCATTACCGTTCGGATGCAACGTCATCGTGCTGTTGATATAGGACGAGAAGTTGCTGACGGATGTTTCGGTATTTACGGCGATATCGATGCTGCGCAGACTTTGATGCTGGCCCAGTCCGGAGGTGGCATGGATGAACCCGTTGGTGGCCAGCACCACGTCCGCGGCGGAGGTGGACAGGTTCAGGGTGGCCAGTACCTGTCTCTGGGCAAGGTCAATATGTGAGACATAACCGTCATGGCCCACGGCGGCCTGGGCACCATCGAGCGAGATGGACACGCTGGTCGGGGCCAGCGGCAGGGTAACAACGCTCTCGCTGCCGGTGGCCGGATTGTAGATATGTAATTCATCGGGACCGGTTGATACCATGACGATCTCGTCATTCGATGCGTTGTACTCGGCATCGACCACGGCGAAGTGCAGTTTGCGCGGGTTGGATGCAGAAAAGCCGTTATACACTTCCACGGTGAAGTTCTGCACTACCTGCGAACTGCCATCGGACACGGTCAGGCTGATGCTGTAACTACCGTCGGTGTTGCCACTGAACGAGGTTGCCGGGGAATTTCCCGAAGTGAAACTACCGGCGCCCGGTGCCGGTTCCGCGACCACCTGCCATGAATAGGTCAGCAGGTCGCCGTTGGCATCGAAACTGCCACCGGCATCCAGCGCCAGCCCGATATTACCGATTGCCTGGTCATTGATGGCCGGCACGGCGGGGGGCTGGGGTGTGCCGGTCGTGCCGCCGAAGACCGTCCAGGGCATGCTGTTGGCAAAGTCGGCGGCGTTATCGCCGTCGGTGTCGATCACCAGCATCACGACCGTGGCCGACTGCCAGACCACCTCGATGCTGGCACCGGCGTTGCCGGTCAGCTTGAGGTGACCGCCCCTGTCCGGGTAGACCAGGAACTGGCTGGAATAGTCCAGCGGCTGGAAGGTCATGACATCCACATAACCCTCGTCCGAATCGTAGATGCGGCCGTTGTAGGCCTCGGTGTACGCCCCGGGATTGTAAATGCTGTCATAACCAAGCTGTATGTTGAAGTTTTCCGTCTGAACCTGGTGGCCGGTTTGCCGGTCCTCGACGATGAGGTTCATCGTCAGCGCCTCGCTGTTGCCCGGGTAGTCCAGTTGGTCGCGCATCGTGCCACTCAGGTCCGCGTTGATTATTGCGCCAGTGAGCGAGACCCGGTCGAAGGTAAACGTGGCATCGGTAAATTCGTCGCGGAGGAGATCGTAACCGTCGATCCGGAGCGAGCCGGTGCCGTTGAAGACATCGCTACCCAGCGCGCAATTGTTGAAACTGAAATTGATCGTACCAAGGCCGCTGTTGCTGAGCGTGCCGGAGAAGTTGACGTTGCCGTTGTCGCAGGGCTCGGTCAGGTTGATCGGGATGTCCTGGGTCGAGATCGTTGCCTGGCCCTGCACGGATTTGACACCCGTTGCGGCCGCTTGTTGTCCTGCGGCAACACCCGCGGGCAACAGCCTGGAAAAGAAAGGCCGGTGGAGTTCCGTCAGGATTCCCTGTGTATTCGTGCCGGCTGTCGACGGTTGGCCGCCCGGTGCCGAGGGCGCGGTCTCGGCGACGGTCAGTACCGGTGCAGATCCCGCCCCGCCGATCATGCTGGAAACCAGCTTCAGCGCATTGGCCTGCGTAATGGTTGCTGCGGCACTGTTGCCGGTGTAGGTGACCGGTCCAGTGCCACCGCCTCCACCGCCGCCACCGCAGGCAACCAGGAAGAAAGGCACGATGAGACACAGGAAGTTACGGAGTTTCATGACAGCACCTTGAGAAATTTCTTTGGATTATTAGATATGTAGTATAGCACCTCAATACAAACCATAAAAAGGGGACGGAGGGATTACGAAAAAAGGGGACGGATAAATTTTCTGACATACCTATACAGTTTCCATCGGCATCCACATAAACCCAATGCCCTCATCATGAGGACTCCCATTATCGGAGTCATCGCATGCCACGGCCAGCCCGCCTGAACATCCCGGTCGTCCCACAGCATGTTACCCGGCACGGCAATAACCGGCAGGCCTGCTTCTATGCCGATGAAGACTACCCGCTTTACCTGGATTTACTGGCGTCGGCCTGCCGAATACATGATTGCTGTCTGCATGCCTATGTCCTGATGACCAACCACGCCCATCTACTCATTAGTCATGCAGGATTTGAGCAGGGATTATGTACAGGCAGTTAGTTGGAGACATTGAGCCGGGACCATCAACAGTAAGGAACCGTAACAGGACCAGTATGATTTTTCGGTGTTCGTAAAGAGTGTCAATCCTAAACAACTAAAGAAGCTTGATATGTCGGCTGCATAACCAACAGTTCCCGTTGACGCATAAATGCGCAAGTTGTTCGAGAGCAGCGGTCTCGCTCCGCGTACGCCGCTTCACGTCAACGCCCGGCGGACCAATCGCGCCGAGTTTCGTAGCGCGAGGTAGGTGCGAAAGTGGGCCTTCGTGAGCCGGCGGAAGCGGCGACGGTCTCTCAGGTAATACGCGTCTACCCTTTCGAGGAGATGAGGGTCGCTTTTAGGACCGGCAAGCGCGAGGTAGTCGGTGCAGGCACAACGAAAGTGCGCGCGGGCCGCTGCCAGGCTGCGGTCGTCGTAACGTCCGAACGGATAGCAGAAAGCGTCCACGGCCTTTCCGAGAAAGTCTTCCAGTCGTCGCCTGGAGCCGAGGATTTCCCGTTCGACATCGTCGTTGCCGAGTCGAGTAAGGAATTAAAGGGGACGGAGGGATTAATTTTTATTCCCTACGTCCCCTTTAATTGTCCCCTTTAATTCTGTGCTCTGACCGCATTTATAAATAGCCGTCAGATAAAACCGGGATGTCAGGCAAGACCGGGCAGTATATTTATAACCTCCCTCCCCTTTTATTCTAAATTCCTGGTTATTTGACTATTTGGCTTATGCGAACGGCGCTCACTGGCAAGGGCCAGGGTAAGGTTCTTGAAGCCACCGCGCTTGGCAGCTTCCGTCAGTGTCCAGTCGATCACATCGCGCTGGGCGTGACTGCCCCCGAACGCATTGACAATGCCGCGGGACTTGAACAGGTGATCGATAGCGGTCGCATAGTCGCCATGCCAAAAGGCGGCAAACCCTTCCACCAGCGGCAAACCGGTATCACGTGCCCATCGATTGACTTCCGTGTTGGAAGCCGCGCTTTCGCGCAGCGCTGCTATGATTCGCTCGACATCCTGATCACGTCCCGCTCCCAGAAACGCCATGACGGCGTGCCAGTCATTGAAAGGATAGTTGCGACCGTCGGCGTGCGGCTCCCACGCAACGGCCAGTTCCTGCCAGCGTTCGCCCACATCCAGCCCGGATAAATGCAGACGCCACAACAGGGCCGAGGCATCAACCATGTCCAGGGCCAGTGCGCTGCGATCCTCGCGAACCGGGCCGTCGTAGAGCGCCAGAGCTTCGTCCTTTTGGCCGAGTTCCAGGTGAAAAAGCGCCCGGTGCCACCAGTTGTGCACCTTGAACATGTTGTCGTCACCCGACCAGTAAGGCTCGCGGGTAATCATCCACCCGATGCCGTCCTCCGGCCTGCCTTGCATCTCCATCACATGGGTGACGGCGTGATGGGCCCAGCAGTCGAGTGGCTGCATCGATACCGCACGACGCCCGGTTTCATCCGCGCGGGAATAGTCGCCACATTCCTCCAGTCCAAACGCGTACATCCCGAGCACGATCGAATAGCCGGGGATTTCCACTGACCAGCGGGGCAGGACCCGTACCATGCGGTCGCGCAGGTTGCGTGCGTTGGCGCGGAAAAAATCGATGAGATGACCGGACTGCAGCGCCAGCAGATCGTGTGGATAGTCAATATTAAGCTGGTCGAGCGCCAGGGCCGCTTGTGTCCATTCACCTTCGAACAGACGCTCGAGCGCCGCGATGTGCGAACGCTCCCGTGCGTTGAGATCCAGGGTTTGTGCCGTTTCGATAAATGTTCGTGCCTTGCGGATGGCGGCCGGCTCGGAGCTCGAAACATACATGTGGGCCTTTGCGATGTAGGCCATGGCGAAAGAGGGCGCGGCACGCGCCGCCTGGTCCAGCAGGTCCACAGGATCCCCCCGGTAGATGTTGAATGCCTGAATGGCCTGGTCGAAAAGATCGACCGCTTCAGCGGTCGCACCCGAAAGGGAGTTGCCTTGTTGGTCGGTCAGCATGATTCGTATCTCCTCATAATGTTAAAGAGGAACGCGCAGGGCAGCTTGCTTCCCGTTCGCGTCGACCGCTCGCAAAGCATCGACAATCGCGGCGGTCGCTTGCGGACAGTTCCTGCACGCCCCGTGCAGTATTGCCGCGCTCGGCTATGCGAAGTATAGATTGGATTCAGCGCTCTGCCTGGTAATAGCCAGAGGCGTCGGGGCAACCATTGCCTGACCCGATCTCGCAGAGATCCATTTAAATTTGTGGTGGATTCAACCGGTCAGTGCAACACCCGATTGTGTAATCAAGGATTTGGAGGGACAGGACAGGGCGCAAGCCGACATCAGGGCGAATTAAAGGGGACGGAGTGAGGCACCCCTGTTTTCCTTCTCTGTTTTCCTGTTATGGCAGCCCCAGCGCAGTACTGGTCACCCGCAATAAGTCTGCAAGTGTAATCTGGCCATTACCTGATGGTGTTGGCATGAAATCACCGTGGGCTATTTGTTCGGCGTTTAAAGTTAGCAACGCCAGTGTTGCGCGCGTTGCCAGCAAAACATCCGCCGTATTCACCTGGCCATCCAGGTTGATATCGCCGTCGGCAATAATGGTTGGCGTAGAATTACTGTTCAGTGGATCAGAGCCCAGGTCGACTTCAGTTCCATCGCGATAACCATCTCCGTCGGTATCTGGATTAAGCGGATCTGTACCTTGCGTCGTTTCATCATCGTTGATAAGCCCGTCATCATCCATGTCGACATCACACACATCGCCTTGCCCGTCACCGTCGAAATCCGATTGCGCACTATTGGCTGCCAGCGGACAATTATCACTGCTATCCGGTGTACCGTCGCTATCGTAGTCACCGTCCTGTTCATACGCACCAATGTCGGGTAGAGCAAGAATCGGGTTGCCGGCGTAATCGAAAGATTCGCCGACAGCAATGCCTGCGTTGATAGCCGGCGAATTGGACAGAAGCTGGAAATTACTGTTGATCGGATCAACCATTAAGGGGTCTACAGCCAAAGAAGACTGTTCTTTCCCCGAGATAAACCGGTAGTCGGCCAGATTGTCTACGGTGCAGGCAAAAACCGGAGAATCGTAACTACCATCGACCGTCTCACAATTATCCTCAAGATTAGCATCCTCCTTCGCCTGCCAGATAAAATTTCCGGTACCGGAAGAAGAGTAATACAAATTATTTGAGGTCACTATGCCCGAATGATCCGTGTCCTGACTTTGTGGATTTGAGCGCTGCGGCATCATAAAATTTGTGGCAACATCCATGAAGATATTATTTTGGGCCCTGAAGCCCGAATTGGACAGGGACTGGATACGGTTGGTATCAGTGCAGTCAGGCACACCACCCGCAGTTTCTCCGTACGAAGGCGCATCTGTCCACCAAAACCCGATACCGGCACGAACAACAGTATTATTGTAAAAACTCCAGGAGTAGACGCCCGATGTAGTTGGCGCTGAGGACATGCTGAAAAAAGCATGGTTGTCGACATCCGCAATCAAATTGTAAGCCACGACATTCCCAACCGTGTCATCCGGGTGTTGCGGACAATTTGTTACTTCGTACTCAATGCCACGCTGACGATATCTACCAAAACCAATGTCATGTATGTCATGTATATAGTTATACATGATTACATTATTCTTTATCTGGTGACCCGTTCCCCAGTTATAAAACGTAATACCGGAACCTTCACAATCGTGCAGGTGATTATTGATGATCTGGTTATTGCTACCGGTTTGTATGCCTATGCAATGAGAATCAATATGATCGTGTATATCATGTATATGGTTACCCGAAATCAGCCAGTTATCCTGGCTGTCCGTGGTATCCAGAGAACTCGAGGTAAAATAAATTCCGTTTCTGGAATCATGGATCTCGTTACCTGTTAGAGCACCATTATCCGAATGGTTCTGGGCAGTAATTCCTGTGTGTCCCCAGCTTATCTTGCTGTCTTCTACGCGAATACCATTGGCATTATTGATCTGGATATTACCCTCGCCGCGATTTCCATTCTCAACAGCCAGGTTTTTGATATGTACATTATCAACATCGACGATTCTTAAAATAGAAATATTGCCGTTCGAAACGTATAGCGTGTGGTCGTTTGGTAATCCGGAAGAAGGTTTGTAATACAGGATGCGATTACCACCGCAGGCTTCATCTCCCTGGAAGAAACTACCCGCCGGCCAATCAATGTAGGGAATAGCGGGATCATTCGGACTATTAGTATCCCGCGGGATACGTGTCAAATAGGTCGTAGTATCTTCATTGACGAAATTATAAGTACACCCGGAACCCACTCTTGAGTACACGCCGTCCACCGGATTGACCCAGCCACCCGTAATCGTTAACGCAGATGACAATATCCTGCCTGAATCAATATCGTTCGGCGGTGCCAGGCCAGTCGGGCATGCCCCGTCTACAATAGTCGGCTGGCTTGCACTGATACCGGATACAGTCACAGCCAGATAGTAGTCACCGACCCCCGCCGTACCCCCATTGTGTAAACCGCACACGTACAGGGTGTCTCCGGGCTGGATTTGGTTCCAGTCAACCGCCCCCAATCCAAGCCAGGCATTCGCATAGGAACTTCCGGTATTCGTCCCGCCACTGCCAAAGGGTCGGGTAAACCAGGTATCTGCTGCTGACACAATGCTTGGTAGAAGAAACAAAAGCAGAAGGCTACGAGAGATTCCAATAAATAATTTATACACTGTCATTCGCATCCAACCCCTTTCATGACTTTTTTAATTAATTATGAAATTTGGGTAGATCTATTCACTTACAGATCAATTGAGTCTGACGCCTTTAATCCCTTTTTCGTCAGTATACAAGGAAAAAGGGGACTAAAAAGGGGTCGGTGACAATTTAGTCCAGCTCGCATTTACGAATTAGTCTCATTTGTCACCGACCCCATTAATTACATCAAACTACGTAATCGCAACTCCACTGACTCACTTGAGTTTGACAGATAGACCGTGTTGTCCTGAACGGTGCATTGCAGCTGCATGGAACGATTCGCCAATGCTTCAATCTTGCAATCGGATATAACATCGATTGCAGCTACCGTGAGATTACTGAAGCGTTTCAGCCTGGCCTCCATTTGCTTCCACCAGGGCAACGCATTGCGTGGTTGATAGGTGTAGATTACTACCTGGTCGGCGACTCCACAGGCCCTCTTGATGCGTTTTTCATCAATCTGGCCCAGCTCTATCCATAACTCGATCCGATCCGTCAAATCTTTTTGCCAAAGATCCGGCTCGGTATCGGTACTGATCCCCCTGGTAAAACCCAGTTGTTCATTGGCATGCAATGCAAAGGTGACCAGGCGCATCATCACCCGTTCGTGCGTCTCGGACGGATGCTGCGCCAGCGTCAATTGGTGAGTTTGATAGTAATTACGGTTCATATCCGCAATTTCCAGTTCGGCCTTGATGATGGTTGCCTTGATCGCCACGACTTGCCTACGTCTGCGTGAGAATTTCGACCATGTCACCAACCGTCAGCCGACCGCTGTTGATCACGCGGATACAGATGCCGCTGTTATGGCTCAGGGCCCGGCCCATACCATCGCCGGCAATTTGGTCGATGTAGCCGCAGGGTGGCCGTGGCTTTTGATAACGGAAAACGGCCGTGCCGATACGAAACGTCTGGTCTTCCAGATCTTTGCACTTCAATCCATCAATGACCAGATTGCGCCGATGACTGCCATCATCCAGCCCGGCTTGAATGTGCGCCCGGGTATTTTTCCTGGCCTTCTGCAGATCATGTTCCGTGATCAGCGTAACCTGACAGGCCTCAATCAATTGCCAATGACCCAACCCGGCAGCATAGCGATCTCCCTTCAGTCCCTGGTCGCACACAGCCTCAATGCTGGCAACACCTTGCATTGGCTCACCTGCGGCTGTGGCGAGATAAATCGCCCTGAGAGTGGATGCTGTTTGGCGGCGACGTTTAATATCGAACCAGTGGGTAATCATGCGGATCATATTAACGCGTTGCGCCGCTGCGGAAAATAAAAGGGGACGAATTAAATAACCCAATTAAATGCCTCCGTCCCTTTTCATGTTATGCACCGAGAATATTGGAGAATATTAGGGTCAGAGCACGCACACATCCTAATATTATAGAAAATTGCGCTCTGACCCCATTTATTCTTAAACCGGGATCTGCCCCTTGTTTCCCTGCTTGAAACATCGCCACCCCATTATTGGCACCATAGTTTGTTTGTATCGCACAGTACCCATAGTGAAATAAGTGCGTTCCACACACCGACCCTGTAATCTTCAGGTAATGATAAATCACAGGTTATCATCATGAGTTTTACCCATGAAGCCGCGATCTTTTTGGGGGCGGCCATTATCGCGGTAACAATCTTTAGCAAGCTCGGTTTCGGCTCCGTGCTGGGCTATCTGGTCGCCGGCGTGGTGATCGGGCCATGGGGCTTCGGGTTGATTACCGGCGTCGATAACATCCTGCATTTTGCGGAACTGGGCGTGGTGTTACTGTTGTTCCTCATCGGTCTTGAACTGCAACCCTCGCGCTTGTGGGTATTGCGGCGATCCATCTTCGGCATGGGTCTGATGCAAGTACTGGTCACCGGGATCTTGCTCACCATCGCAGGAGTGGCCCTGGGTCTGGCGCTCCCGACCGCTATCATTGTCGGTCTCGGCTTGTCGCTCTCTTCCACTGCATTTGTCCTGCAAATGCTCGCAGAGAAAAAACAGCTCACCACGGTACACGGCCGTTCATCCTTTGCCATCCTGCTGTTTCAGGATATCGCCATCATCCCGCTACTGGCCTTGCTACCACTGTTGGGCGTGAGTGACATACCAGGCAACGATGCCGGCGTCACCCAGAGTGTCATCACCGGCGTGGTCGCGATCATTGTGCTCGTGGTAGGCGGCCATTATTTACTCCGTCCGGTATTCCGCCTCGTTAGCTCCTCCGGCAGTCACGAGATCTTCACCGCCACCAGCCTCATGGTGGTGATTGGTTCCACCGTACTGATGGAAATGGCGGGCTTGTCCATGGCATTAGGGGCCTTCATCGCCGGGGTATTGCTGGCTGACTCCGAGTATCGTCACGAAATCGAAGTGAATATCGAACCCTTCAAAGGATTATTACTGGGCCTGTTCTTTATTGCAGTAGGGATGTCGGTGAATCTCGGCCTGTTGGCTGCACAACCGCTTGCGATTCCTGGCCTGGTCATTGGATTGATGGCGATAAAATTCATCGCACTCTACGGGATCGGCCGCGGCTTTAAGCTCCCGCCGAGTTGTTCACGCAATCTTGCCTTTGTGCTCCCCCAGGGCGGCGAGTTTGCCTTTGTGCTTTTTACCGCGGCCGTTGGCTATCAAGTCCTCGAGCAAACCCTGACCGATCTCCTGATCCTGGTGGTCAGCTTGTCCATGGCGATCACACCCCTGTTCTTTGTCTTTAATGAAAGAGTACTCAGGCCCTGGCTGGATGGACGTGCCCGTCCTGTCTTTGACCGCATCGACGAACCCGCTACGCCCGTCATCATCGCCGGTTTCGGGCGCGTTGGGCAAATCATCGGCCGCATACTGCGGGTAAAACATATTCCGTTCACCGCCATGGAAATCAGCGCCAAACAAGTCGACTTCGTGCGCAAATACGGCGGTAAAATATATTATGGTGATGCCTCGCACATTGACTTGTTGCGTGCCGCCCATGCCGAGCAGGCCAAGATCTTTGTCCTCGCCATTGATGATGAGCAGGCCTCATTGAAGACCGCCGAGATGGTAAAAACCCATTTTCCAAATCTGGACATCATAGCGCGGGCACGAAACCGCCATCATGCCCACCGACTAAGGGATTTAGGGGTCAAGTTCTTTTTCCGCGAGACATTTCTCTCCAGTATAAAGCTGGCTGAAGAAGTTCTCTGTGGTCTGGGCATGCCCAGGTCCGAGGTTGTCGATACCATTGAAAAATTCAAAACCCATGATGAAGCCACATTGATGAAACAACACGCCATTCATCATGATGAAACGCAGTACATCCAGAGCGTGAAGGACGCCGCGGAGGAACTACAAATCCTCTTCGAAGCGGATATCGAATCAGAGGAAGAGATTAAAGGGGTTGAGAGTACAGGAAAATAAACCGGGATCTGGCCCCTGCTTTCCCCTGCCCCCCTGGTCCTAGGCCGGCGGTCCGGCTGGCCAGTCGAGATCAAAAGGAAATGGTCTCTCCTCGGTATTAAATGTCAGGTAACTGATGATTTGATATGTATAGGTCGCCAGTGACTGGCCGAAATTCTCGAGTGGTTTATTGGTCTCTCCAGTGAGTAATACCCAGAAGAACTGCAACAGGACGACTACACTCACGACCACCCTGGAAACTGAATAGAGAATAACTACCACAAACATAAAGAACAGTCTCAGCCAGGTGGAGCCCCTTTTCAGGTTTTCTTTAACAACTTTCGACTGCGGCTGGCCTTCTGTCGAATCACCGTCTGAAGAAGGTGTCTCGTCACTCATATCAGACTCCTGCTGGTTGTAATTATGTCAGGCCAGGAACTTCGGGGGGTCAGGTCCCGGTTTTCCCATAATATTTGGAGAGCTTTGTATTCGACCCTTGTTTACTCTCTTGACCCCTTTTATTCACGTTCGAGGTATATACCATGGCGAGCCAGCCAGTCGGTATCCAGCTCCCAGACAACGTCACTGGCATGCCCGGAGCCGAGAACAAGCGCCCTGGCGTGTTCCTGAGTATGCGCCATAACCAGCTGCCCCTGCATCAATTGCGGATCATCCTGCGGTAGATTTTCCAGTGCAGGAAACAGCAGGCCCAGGGCGCGGAATGCAGGAAATTCAGGCGAGCGCGGTGTCGTCATGGTGGCAACACTGTTTTCGAGTCGTACGACTCGAAAGTTATACGGATAGGCGTTGAGAGCTATGTCCGCCTGCAGCATATCGTTTAATTCGGTGAGTTCCGGGTCTTCATAGGCAAACAGGATCACCAGGCCCACTACGACGATGCCGAGTATGATGCTGTAGTTGCGCGTGAATTTGTCCATTGACGATTACTTTGAGAAAGTGATCAGGATACTGGCAGCCTGTAATTGTAGTGCGCCCTGTGTATTGTCGGTCCGGGTGACTATGAACAGTAACGAATCATGAAATACAACCTGTTACCCGTGATAACAAAATCAATGGGCCCAGGCTCCCTTGATTGGTCAGAAATACGTCAGATCAATCGAGTCTGACACCATAGATCTTTACAGGAATTTAATATTATTCCCTCCGTCCCCTTTAAACTACTCTTATATCATTATCGAGTCTGATCCAGTTGATCCCTTTGATATGAAAGCCATCATGTACACAAATTATGGTCCACCCGATGTACTTCACATTGGAGAGGTGGACAAACCCGTGCCTGGTGACAACGAGGTCCTGGTAAGGGTTCATGCGGCTGAAGCGACAAAAGCCGACTGTGAAATGAGACGTTTCAGATTCGCGGTCAAGTGGTTCTGGCTTCCCCTGCGAATAAAGCTGGGCATCAGGAAACCGTCAAACCCGATATTGGGCGGCTACTTTTCCGGCGAGATTGAAGCCGTCGGCAAGGATGTCCAGAGATTCAGTGAAGGCGACCGGGTGTTCGGCTGCGCCCAACTCAACATGGGCGCCTATGGTGAATACCTGTGCCTGCCGGACGACTACACCATTGTTCCCAAACCGTCGAATTCAAGTTTTGAGGAAGCAGCGGCTGTACCGCTGGGCGGACTGAACGCACTTCACTTTATGCGGCTGGCGAACATACGGGAAGGAGACAAAGTCCTGGTGAACGGCGCGGGCGGGAGTATCGGCACCTTCGGGGTGCAAATCGCCAGGGCCATGGGTGCTGAAGTCACAGCCGTGGACAGCCGCATCAAGGAAGGCATGTTGCTCCGGATCGGGGCCGATCATTTTATTGATTACACCAGGGAAGATTTCACAAGGCTCGGTCAGAAATACGACGTCATCTTCGACATGGTTGCCGGAAGTTCCTATACCCGATGCATCAAAACCCTCAAACCTGACGGCCGTTATCTGAAAGGCAATCCCCGCTTGTCAGACATGCTCAGAGCTTTTCTGACAAAAAAGTTTACCGGCAGGACAGCCATCTGCACATTCGCCAGGGAAACCGGGGAAGAACTCCTCACCCTCAGGAAAATGATCGAGGACGCCAGGATCAAACCGGTCATTGACAGGATCTACCCGCCCGGGCAGGCAAGTGATGCACATGAACGCGTAGAGACCGAGCAACGTGTGGGGATTGTTGTGATTTCAATGCAAGAGTGGATCAATAGAAGCTGACCCTGTTGATTCAGGCCCGGGTAGAGAAAATGGTGTCAGAGCACATTTTCTCCTAATAGAAAACAGGGGTCAGATCCCAGATACGACTAATATTAGAGAAAACTGGGATCTGACCCCTGTTTTTTGTGCATGTGGGATATAGAGGAAATGGCTGATTCTATATAAGGAAGAAATGTGCTCTGACACCTTTTTATATTCACGCTTTATCCTGCCGATACTTCCCCGGCATATTCACGCGAATCATTAAAAAGAGGGCCGGACACATAAAAGAAAGTATCCGGCTCCTATTGATACCAGGCTTACGCAGCGTACTTTTCCTTCGCCTCGCGGGCGCGCTGCGCCTCCTCCGGGCTGTAGGCCTTGCCGGACCACAGCATCTCGTAGGCAATTTCTTCGTTGCCGTTCTCGCAAACATCCAGCACGTCCCGGAACAGCGGTTGGAAGGTCTCGCTGCGATGTGAACGCTCGTGATCCTCGAACGAACGCCAGAATGTCACGATCAACGCCTCGCGTTCTTTCAGCGGACTGGTGACCGCCTGGCCGATGGTTGAACCTTCATTGGAGATGTCGCCGCTGTTGAGGACGACGAAGCCACCCACGAAACCGGTGTCGGAGTGGTAAGTCTTCACATTCTCGCACAGCAGGGCGACACGCTCCTGAAGGTCATCAACCGTGTAACCGTCCTTGAGAATCACCCGGTTGACAGTAACCACACCGTCGATGGGGAAATCAGGAATCAGATTACGCATGATAACCTCCTATATCAGTTAATTAGTGTATGCTTATTTTATAATTCCTGACTGTTTTAGTCAAGTATTTCGCAAGGTCATAAAGTAATAACGGGATAGGAAATAAAGGGATAGGTGTCAATTTTTCTTGCTCGTAAAATGTCACCAACCCCTTTTTATGATCGTGGTCTGTCCCCTGTTGTTCGCGCCCCCTTTAATTAGTTTCAGACGTGAAATCGAGAAAGCCCTGTCGATCAGACTGGGGCTGGGAAAACCTGGCAGACCAGGGAAGACTAAAGAATAAAGGTGAAAATGTATCCGATCCCACTGCTGTCCCACAAACTCCCTCTCCCACAGGGAGAGGGTTGGGGAGAGGGGATAGAATTAAGTTAACTGCCTGTTTTATACCCCCTCTCCCTGGCCCTCTCCCGAAGGGAGAGGGGATGCTCTGTTTGTTTTGCAGGAACCAATTTACATGTACAGCTGGCAATAACAGTACGTATAAATATTTTGTTTCATGGTGTTACAGGTAATTCTATAAGTAGTTATGGGACAGCAGTGATCCGATCCCTTTATATTTGGATCTGACCCCTGTTTTTCCGGCAAGCAATGCGATTATTTGCCAGGGATTCAATTTCGCGGTTTGGCGAAATTCTGAGTCCAGTAGACAGGGTAGTCTGATCCCGTCACGGTATAGCTTGCTGCACCGATTTCTGAATATCCGGGATTCATAATGTTGGCGCAATGCCCCGGGCTATCCAGCCACGCTGTCATCACTGCACTGATCGATCGTTGGCCAGCTGCTATATTTTCAGCCACGGCCGACCAATTATAGCCGGCATTTGTTACACGGTCTGCCGGCAGAAGACCGTCGGAACCTGTATGACTGAAAAAGTTGTGGTCACCCATATCCCGATTATGGCCCATGGCTACATTTTCAAGCGTACAGTGCCAGCTTAGTGTGGAGGTGGCTTGATAAGTCTGGTTACCACAACTACGAACCTGTGATCTTGCATCGTTTACCTGTGTCAATATTTCCTTGTCAGCGACTGACATGCACTGGTCAATCACAGCTTGTGGTGTATTGCCTAAATTGTAGTTCGCATTCCCGGCAGGGGGATCATTTGTTGGTGGGTTATTATTGCTTCCCGATGGTGGAGCCTCCGGAGTTGAAGGACTGGATGGCGCTGGTGGTGGGGGAGTTAACGGGGCAGTACCATTTTGGTTGTTGGCCTGGTTACCGGATACAGTTTCCGAGCCGGATGTGCCACCACAGGCAGTCAGTCCTGCGGCAGCAAGAAGAACAAACACCAGTGCCGGTGAAGATTGTCGTGAAAAGTGCCGCATGGTTATAGCCGTCCTGATAAACGAAAATAACTGAGGTGCAAAACCTGTGCCAGCATGGCCAGCATGTATTTCTGCCTGGCTACAGGCAATAGAAAACTCCCGGCTATTAAAGCATATAGAGACTTTTCAAATGGTGTTGAGTCTCTCAGTTAGAGACAGGTACGGAAACCTTGCAGTATAAAATCTGTCTCCCTGAGGCGACAAATAAATCCGTCCCCATTGTCTACCAAAGGATACCAAAGGGACGTACCAAAGGGGACAGATTTATTTGACGGAGACGTGATTATTACCTTCGAAATAAATCTGTCCCCTTTGGTCGTTATTCAAATAAATCTGTCCCCTTTGGTTGTCCCCTTTGGTTCAAATAAATCTGTCCCCATTATCTCGCTTTAAAGCTGAACCTCCAGTCGCCGCACCTCACCGAAAAGATCGACGATATATATCTCGCCATCCGCGGCTTCGGTGAATGATGCAATTGATATCCCGCTGCCGTCGATCAGGGTGCGCCGGGTATAGGGTGCGCCGCCCGTGCCGGGGTCCGGTACCAGTGCCCAGATATTCCCTGTAATGAAGTCCCCGAATACATACTGTCCGAACAGGTCGGCGATGGCGCTGCCGCGATAGACATAACCGCCGGTGATGGAGCGTCCGTCCGCGCGCGGGTAGACGTGCACCGGTGCGCTGTGGGTGATGCCCACACACTCAGGATCGGTGATGTTGGTTTGATCGCCCTCGAAACAGCGCCAGCCGTAATTACCGCCACGTGTGATGAGATCGACTTCTTCCAGTGCGCCCTGCCCGACGTCGCCGGCCCACAGGTCACCGCTCATGCTGTCAAAGCTGAACCGCCAGGGATTGCGCAGGCCGTAGGCCCAGATGTCGTCATCGCCGGGTATGCCGACAAACGGATTGTCCGCCGGTACGGCCAGGACATTCGGCGTGGTCAGGTCAAAGCGGAGGATGGCACCCAGCTTTGTTGTCATGTCCTGGCCATTGCGTCCGGGATCATTACCACTGCCGCCGTCGCCCATGCTCCAGTAGAGCAGTCGCGTGCCCGGTTCAAAGGCCATGTGGCCGCCGTTATGATTGTCGAACGGCTGGTTGATCGAGCGCAACTCGGTCCAGGTGCTGCTGTTGTTGCAATCGAAGGTCGAGGTCAGGCCGCCGTCGACACTGGTGAAAGCGGCAAGGTGTGAGATCAGCACCGTGTTACCGAGGCCTTCGTTGGGAAAGTCAGGGCCCTGTTCGGTGTAGGACAGGTAAAAGGTCCCGTTGGTGGCGAAGTCAGGGTGAAACACCAGGCTCAACAGCCCGTATTCACTGCTGGACACAATCAGGCAACTGATATCAATGAACGTGGTTGGCGCATTGGCGTCCGTGCTGTCAAAGGTAAGTATCTGGCCGTTCTGTCGCACCAGGTACCAGCGGTCGGGATTGCCCGGATGCTGGTCCAGGTCGAGTGCGTTGCTTGCATTCTTGCCGGGGAAGGCCGTGACCACGATGAACTGGACCGGGCCGGAACCACCACCTGACCCGCCTCCACCGCATGCGCTGAGCAGTAACAATACCCAGCAAGGCGGCGGTACAAGTCAGGAAACGCTTTTTCATTTTTCCTGTCATGGGTATGACTATACTTCGGTTTAATGAATGGAAAATGGTGTCAGAGCACATTTTCCCCTGATTATAGTTTCAGCTTTTTCCTCTTTCGTCCTCCTTTCCAAATTTAAAGCCTCCGTCCCCTTTTATTCAAATCCGCTACCAACACAGACTACCTCGCTGCAGTTCTTCGGCCTTTCGACTGGATTCGTCACCATAACGTCTTTCTCGACTCGCGCCCACCAGACGGTACCCGTAGTGTCGGCGATGGTGCTGGCAAAGCACCCGCACATAGTCTCGTGGTCGAAGTGCTTTAAATCGTGGAGTGTCGAGCTGGGTCGTAATTTACCGTCTTCCTTGTAATGGATCACCAATTCGTCGGGAGAAAAATACTTGCGTCGGACGGTCCCTTCGAGGTCGATGTGCACGCGAGCGCTGTCCGAATACTCCTTGACCTCATCCGCCGTCGCGACCTTGTCCGAAACCTTTTCCCCAGTGCCGTTCAAGGTCAGCCCTTCCTGGATGAGCAGCGCCTGGTAGGTAACTTGCATGTCCTTAAAACTAGACTGATTCGTGTCCTCATAGGTTATGGTGAACTTCCAGCGGCCGGCCAGGTCGGGCGGCGGCGCGATATAGTCGTTAAAGATCAGAAACGCGACACTGAGTGTGGCAGTCGTCACGATCGCTGATGCGGACTGCGAGCCAAGAAAGCCCGTCACTTTCCGCAATCGTGACATGATAGTTGGCACTTCGTCAGTCATCGATATGGCTTCCTTTTAAATAAAGGGGACGGAGGGATTAAAATTTAATCCCTCCGTCCCCTTTTATTATGGTGTTGGAGCACATTTCCTGCTTATATTAGTGAAAAATGTGCTCTGACACCCTTTATTTTATGACCCCTCAAGAAATGACCTAATGAGTTCGATACGTTCTCGATGGACTCGGATATCCGAATCCATAAATGGATGCGAATAGGCGCTTCGCACTTCGACGCGACCCCCTCGGGTTTTTGCGAGCTCGAATAGTTCTTGAGAGTTCTCTAGCGGAACAACTTTGTCTTGCTCTCCACCAATCATTAGAAACCTGGAACCGTCTTTCGGGAAGTTGACTATGGGATCGTATTCCTTCGGGCACCCCATGTTTGAGACCAGGCTTGGAGTCGAGTCAATGACGCCGCGATCGAAGACGATGCCTGAACCAACGACATTCAGTAAAACGACACCACCGAAAGATATGCCGTAAATGAATCGCTTACCTTGCGTTGACGCACCGATGCTATCGAAGATCTCTTTGTAGTCACTTACCATTGCCTTCAGTCGGCGCTCTCCCTCGGAATTTCCATATCCTCGATAGTCGAAGATGTATGCCTCAATACCTGCTTGCGAGAAGCCGGCCAGACTCGAAAGAAGTTGATCGGCCAACATCGCGTTACCTTGGGCTACCAGGACAGAGCCGACAACACGCCCTGCAGGGTGCATACTTCTAAGTTTGTAGCCACGTAAAATACGACCATCCTTTGTCTTGTGCGCAAGAGGTTCCGCATTTTGAACGCGGCTAGCCGCTTCCGGATTCGGTTTGCCTGCGGCGCTGCTCCACAGCCAGAAGACAAATGGTTCTTGTACTGACCCGCAGACGCTCTCCTCAAGATTCTCCGATTCGGCTGCAGTGACATTTGTCAGTTGCGATATGAGGACAAGTGACGCAAAACTCAGACGAAGCTTTCGCATGCGAATTCCTCCCTTCCAGATGCTGCTTGCCACCTAACGATTGAGCCCAGCGGTGGCGAAGCCGTCCGACTGGGGCGACTTGTTAGGTGGCTGCTTTTCACAATGGACGCTCAAACAACCACCTGCTTCTCTTAATTTCAGGACTATAAAAGGGTACAGATTTATTAAAATAAATCTGCACCCTTTGACAATGGTGTCAGGGCACAACGAGTCCTGATATTAGCGGGAAATGTGCCCTGACACCATTTACTCCCGATTTTTTCTGACCCTGCTTGGCTGGAAAACAGACCGTATACTGTTTGTTATTCGATTTTATAAGCGACGATCCACCATTTCTCATACTGCTTCACTATCAACACATGCTCGAAGACGCCTGTCTTGTTATTCTCGAAATGGGTTTGGAGGATAATATACGCATACAGACCGTCGGGCAGGTGAGACGTGTCCATGAACGCTCTGCTCCAGTATTCACGACGAACCATGTTGCCACGTGGGTCACGTATTTGACGTATGGCATTCTCAAACTGGGCAAATGTTTCCCAGTCGCTGACCTGCTTTGAGACATAGCTCCATGCACTTTCCATCTCCCCTATATCTAGCAGCTTGAGCCAGCGTTCCACGCTTCGATAATAATCCGTGTTTTTTTCCGGCATACTGACGCAGCCTGCCTGGCATAGCAGCAGTACGACCAGGCAATACCGGCCAGTTATTCTAAACATTCAACGCCCCCCTTTATTCAGGCACCTTGTATCTTCCCAAATGACCGTAATAACCCCGATGCACGGAGAGCTGGGGTTATAGTAAGTCGGTTGCCGGGGAATGCCGATAACGCCTGAAGGCTGTGACCTTGTACGTTAGATGGGCGCCCCGCCTTATTGACAAAATCCCTGGAGCATCCTGAGTCGCTGAACTCGCATCACAAGGTTTGATTGTCACTATGCAAGGTCGGGACACCCTGGTAACAGCTTAATCCGCAGACAGGAGGCTGACAAGTGAATACCATAGGCATTGATGTAGACTCAAAATACCTGGTGTGCCAGACACGACGCAACGGGAAGGACCGATACGAAAAAGGGGTCGGATACATTTTCTGACTAGTACGGAAAAAAGAGGACCGAAAAAAGGGGACGGAGGGATTAAATGTTATTCCCGCTGCCCCCTTTTATTCTCCTTTATTTTAGATAGCCCTGTCGATCAGACCAGGGCATGGAATATGTAGCAGGCCAGGGAAGGCTGAAGAATAAAGGAGAAAATGTATCCGACCCCTTTAATTCTTTTATTTCGAAATCCACTTGCGAATCCGGTTGGAGTCGCCGAAGGGTGTCAGCTTGCCAAAGGAATCGAGCAGTACAATGGTGAGTGGCTGGTCGTCAATCTCGGCCTGCATCACGAGACAACGCCCGGACTCGTTGATGTAACCGGTCTTGCTGAGCTGGATATCCCAGGCCTTGTTTCGCAGCAGGCGGTTGGTGTTACCGAACTTGAGTTCTCCGCGGTTCCTGTATGGCCTGACACTGATAGAGCGGGTAGTGGTGGCATCACGAATCATGGGGTAGGACATGGCAGCGCGAACCATACTGGCTATATCCTGTGCGGAGGCAACATTACCGGGATCAAGACCGGCGGGATCGCTGAAATGACTGGCCTGCATACCCAGCTTATCGGCCTTCTTATTCATGGCCGCGACAAATCCCGACTTACCCTGGGGCCAGGTGCGGGCAAGGGCATTGGCTGCCCGGTTTTCGGATGCCATCAGCGCCAGCTGCAGCATCTGTTTGCGTGTCAGTGACGCGCCGTACTTCAGCCGCGAACCGGTCAACTGGATCAGGTCCCGGTCATCCCTGGTGATAGTGATCTTTTCCTGTAAATCGAGGTCACTGTCCAGGATAACCATCGCGGTCATCAGCTTGGTAATCGAGGCGATGGGTCGAGGTTCATTCACATGCCTGGAATAAACTGCTTCGCCGTCCTGGTCCAGCACCAGCACAGCGGCAGATTTGAGCTTCAGGTTTTTCGGGTTCAGCGTGCTCCAGCGAGGGGTTGTCGTGGTCGGCGAGCTTGTGCTGGCAAGCACCAGTTTTGCCTGCCCCGCGGGAGCATCCGCAGCCATGCCGGTTCCTGCGAAAAAGATGAGTGACAGACAGCCGGGCACAAGAAAGTTCTTCATAATGAATTGTTATCGGCCTTCAGGTGCGTACATTTAGGCAGGATGGGATGCCAACATAGAGGATGGAGACGTTATTTTTCAGCAAATTTATAGCCTGCGTGCCCTTTTTGCAATGATAGCTTTTCTTTGGACTGCTTACTGATTTCACGGAAATCTGAATCTCACAAATAGGTATCCTGCCCCCGGAATTGACCCGGCTCCAGAAGGGGTCGTAAAAAATGTATCCGACTCAACACATTTGTCGCTAGTATATGCAATAAATGTACTCTGGAACCAATATTTGAATGAACGAGTCCTCATCATGGTACTGATCCAGCCGGAAGATTTACTGAAACTGAATATCCCCGAAATCGACGCCCAGCACGAGGCACTGATCGGACTGATCAACCGGATCCATGACAATATGCTGCAGGGTGCGGACAGGCCGGCACTGGACGGACTCCTGTCGCAACTCCTGGCGCATACCCGGGACCACTTCGCCTATGAAGAGGCGTTGATGTCACAGCATGACTATCCGGGTTACGAGGCGCACAGGTCGGAACACCACCGGCTACTGCAGCACATCGAGGATCTCGCCGGGCGTTATAAAAGCGGCGACCTCCTGCTCTCATTCGCCGTCATTGTCGAACTCAAGGGCTGGGCCGCGGTTCACATCGAAAAGTCCGACAGGCGGCTGGGTGAATTTCTGAAGAATTGAAAAGGGGTCGGATACATTTTCTGACAGAGATATACAATTATCACCGGTTTCCACATCATACCCATATCATCAATATGATGACTCCCATTACCGGAGTCATCGCATGCCACGGCCAGCTCGCCTCAACATCCCGGGCGTCCCGCAACATATTACACAGCGCGGCAATAACCGGCAGGCCTGTTTCTATGCCGATGAAGACTACCGGCTTTACCTGGACTTACTGGACTCGGCCTGCCGCATTCATGATTGCTGGGTGCATGCCTATGTCCTGATGACCAACCATGTCCATCTGCTCATGACACCGTCCACACCAGAGGGCGTATCAAGAGTCATGCAGGATCTGAGCAGGGATTTTGTCCGGGCGATTAACAGATCCTACCATCGTACTGGCACGCTCTGGGAAGGCCGTTTCAAGTCCTCGCTGGTCGATACCGATCGCTACTGCCTGACCTGCTACCGCTATATCGAACTCAACCCGGTTCGCGCCGGCATGGTCAGGCAACCTGACGACTACCCCTGGTCGAGCTACGGCTATAACGCCCTCGGCAAGCCGAATACATCCATCACACCACATGATTGCTGGCTGCTGCTGGGTGAAGATGAAACTGCAAGAAGAGAGGCCTACAGTGGACTATTTCGGGAAGGCCTGAATCAACTGGATATTGAACACATCCGCCACTGCATCAACACCGGTCTGCCCACCGGCAATGACCGCTTCAGACGCGAAATCGAGAAAGCACTGTCGATCCGACTGGGATTGGGAAAACGCGGCAGGCCCATGAAGATTAATAATTAAAGGAGAAAATGTATCCGACCCCTTTATTAGAGTCATTCTCAATGAGTTCTAACGTCTGAATTGAGCGGCGCGCGTCAGCGCGTCCGGCCCCGAAGGGGCGTACTCGAATGACTTGTTATGTGTTGATTGCGCTATGCTGAAAGCGGATTTCACCGAGATCTCCGTAGAAGTAAATACTGTCGCACTCTATGGGTATGTATTTTTCACTCACCCACTACCTCCACATTCAATTGAAGGATCACTTTTATCATAATCAAATCCCCAACCCGTTATTTTTCTTGTTTTCCCATCAACTAGATAATGATAATGGCAATACCTACCAAAAATGTTTGGACGTGCGTAATGATATTTATAATCACCGTTCTCTAACCTCACTATTTCGGCAAGATATTTATCTGATGCCATACCAGTTGCGTCAAACTTATGACCTGCTAATTTATCGATCGTTATATCGTAGCTAATTATTGTATTCATGTTTTGAACAAAGCGATCATGAAAACTCATTAAAGTGCACCCTGCGAGAACAAGCATAAACAATAAATAGGCAGGGACTTTCATTTTGTAATCCTCAACAGTCTATATAGTATTTTACAATTGCTGCTGCTTACCTCAATGACATGTTTGAGTGGCGGAATCAGCCGATTCTTCTAGAAACACATAACGTCTCGCCTCAGTCGCGCGGCGTAGCCGCGTCGATCTGGAGGCGTTTGTTATGCGCGAGTTTACTACTGCTCCAGATGTAGTACCCGAGGAGACCAATTCCGACCAAAAGAGGTACATGTGAAACAGAAAGATACATTAACGCCTCACCTTCAGCTCTCAAAAGAACCACCAAACAATGAAAGGCAAGAATAGCCACGGGAAAAACGAGCACCATTACCCCAAACGGCTTATCGGAAAATGTAACTCTCCAAGCCAGCCAAATTAGTACCCCAGCCACAAACAGCCCATAACCCATAAAGGCATACTCATACGCACTCTGCAAATGTGGCTCATTAGTACCTTTGTTATCAAGCCCTGTAACTAATAACGACCATAAAATAATAATGATGGCGTAAATTGCGAATCCTGCTGCTCCGGCAGCCCTCAATACCCAACGGAAAGTAGATTCAATTTCGCTCATAGCGCATAACGTTTGAGTCGAGCTGCGCGCACTGGAAACTCACCGCGAAGCGCCACTATACTTTCCCGCGTCAGCTCGGACGATTTGTTATGTTGCATTGCCCTCATTGCTTATCCGTCGCACCTCGATCTCAGCCTCTTTTATCAACACATCTGGATCATCGCCCTGGCTATGAAACTTCCGCCCCCAACAATCAATACCTTCAATTTCCCAACAATTATTTGATGTTTCTTTCGTTCGAAAGAACCAGTCTGGCGTGCTACTTCGTATCGGATATTGTTCAAGTAGCTCTGTTTCAGTCTTTTTATGGATTTCCCTTTTCATTGTCTTATGCAACATAACGTTTGAGTCGAGCCGCGCGGCCTAGAAACACACCGCGAAGCGCCACAAAACTTTCCCGCGTCGGCTCGGACGACTTGTTATGGTGCCTTTGCACTTTCGTTTCTACTTCTCTTTAAGAACCTAATAACGTAGTAGGCCACCAATCCTAGAACCATGTAAAGCAGTACATTACTTAAGAGAGCCACACCCCAGATTCCGATAACGCGAGATGTTGAACTCGGCTCTGCACCAAGTGACATAAGAACAAGAGAGCCGGGCCAAAATATATGAACCAAACCGCCAAAAGTGCTTTGGGTTACAGCCACAAGAACTGGCATAACCAGTGAAGCCAAACTCCATTTAACTAGGTATTTCGTCACTGTGTGCCCGCACCATAACTACTGACCTCAGTTGCGCATGCGTAGCATGCGTCAACTGTAGGGAATTGTTCTAAGGCAACGCTCCGACGTGTCACGCTTGGCATGGAAATCCGAGATGCGATGGTGGAATATATTGGAGAGCGAAGAACGAAAGCGCTGTCGCTTCTAAGCGAGCTTGAATCGCAGCGCTTTCGTTCTTCGCTTTTTAACATATTTTTTGAACCTCGTATGTCGGACTTCCAGGGTAAGCTTTATAAGACATTTCTGACGTTGTCCGTGGAACTACAATTAGATTGCCTAAATGATAAAAATCATATTTTTCATTTAGGCTATATAAGCAATTGTCCTACAAATAAAACAACATATTAGGTCTATATTAGATTGCCTAATTGAAAAAGCAAACTTTGCAAGGACGCATAATGGCTGTGCCGAGACTTCTGGATACTGTCAGGGAAGCTATACGAGTAAGAACATTACAGTCTGCGAAGAAATGGGGACAGACCACAATTTCACACACCGCTAATCAAATTTGAAATTTGAAAACAGTATTAAAAAACCGAAGCACTCAACTCATGCACCGCCGTCAGCATCTCCGCATCATCCGTTAACGCCTCCGCAATACAACTCCGGCACGCCACCACCGGATTCACCCCATCCGCAATCAACTTCGCCGCATGCACCAGCAGCCGCGTACTCGCCCCCTCCTCCAGTCCACTGCCTTTCAGATTCCGCGTCATCTGCGCAAACTTGATCAGCTGTTCGGCGGTAGCCCTGATCAACCCCGGTTTCATTCATCAGGATCTTCGCTTCCAGCTGTCGCCGACGGGTAATCGAACTCCAGCGCCACGAAGCGCTGCCGCGTCGATTGCTTCAAATCCTTCAGCACGCTCTGGTAACCGGGGTTATACGAGATCGCCATGCAGAACTCCGGCCCGGCCTCGATCACCTCGCCGAGTTTTTCCATCGGCAGCGCGCGGCGGTCGTCGGCCAGCGGGTGGATGACCACGGTGGTGTCCTTGCGCGCCTCGACGACTTCGTCGAGGTAGCAGATGGCGCCGTTGCGCACCGCGCGTGCCAGCGGGCCGTCGACCCAGACGGTTTCGCCGCCGGTGATGAGGTAGCGCCCGACCAGGTCGGAGGCGGTGAGGTCGTCGTGGCAGGAGACGGTGATCAGCGGGCAGTTTCAGGCGCCAGGCCATGTGTTCCATGAAGCGGGTTTTGCCGCAGCCGGTCGGGCCCTTGAGCAGGACGGGTAGCTGGTTTTTGTAGGCGGCCTCGAAGACGGTGAGTTCGTCGCCGACGGGTTCGTAGTAGGGCTCTTCCTCGATGAAGTATTCTTCGGGTTTTATTGCTCTGACAGTCATTCAGGGTCCGGGGGAGTATTGAATTGATAATGAATCTTGCCACAGAGGGCACAGAGTACACAGAGAAAAAATAATGCGCCCAATCTGATCCCCTCTCCCTGGCCCTCCCCCTGAGGGGGAGGGGAATGATTTATTTATCTCCAATTTGATCCCCTCTCCCTAACCCTCCCCCTGTGGGGGAGGGGACTATAAAAATGAGAAAACCCATGCGGGGCATACCTTATATATAGATTCTATTTCGCTATCGTAAAATTCGATAGAATCTCACTACCCCCGGTATATGGCGCATATAAGGAATACGCGCTATGGTTATCGCCCTGTTTGCCCCGGTTGGCTTTTGCACCTGCCCGGCAGGTCCGCAGCCCCTCTCCTGTATGCGCGCGCAACGGGACAAGATACTCAAAGAATTCATGATGTTATCTACGCCCTGGGCGTAACTTTGGAGGCTATCAATGTCGGATGTTATCGCAACCAACCAGACGATCCTGGTGGTGGGAGGCGGCATCAGCGGTGTCACCGCCGCCATCGAGGCCGCGGAATGCGGCAAGCAGGTCATCCTGGTCGAGAAGAACCCGTCCCTCGGCGGCCGCGTCAGCCAGCTCTACAAGTATTTCCCCAAGCTGTGCTTCCCGTCCTGCGGCATGGAAATCAACCTGCGCCGCGTCAAGGCCAACCGCAACCTGAACATCCTGACCATGACCGAGGTCGTCCGCCGTCAGCGGCGAGTCCGGCAACTACAGCGTCACGCTGAAGACCGCCCCGCGCTACGTGAACGAGAACTGCACCGCCTGCGGCGAGTGCGAAAAGGCGGTCGAAGTCCGAATTCGACAGTGAATACGACTACGGCATGAAAAAGCGCAAGGGCGCCTACCTGCCGTTCAACATGTCCTACCCGCAGCGCTACGTGCTCGACCCGGCCATGATCGGCACGCCGGACGCCGACAAGGCGAAGGCCGCCTGCAAGTACGACGCCATCGACCTCGACATGCAGGAATCCGAGGCCACGCTGACCGTCGGCGCCATCATCTGGGCCACCGGCTGGCAGCCGTACGACGCCGACAAGATCCAGCCCTACGGCCACGACCGTTTCGACAACGTCGTCACCAGCGTCGAGTTCGAGCGCATGCTCGACCCGTTCGGCCCGACCGGCGGCAAGATCGTGCGCCCGTCCGACGGCAAGGAAGCGAAGAACGTCGCCTTCATCCAGTGCGCCGGTTCGCGCGACGTCAACCACCTGCGCCACTGCTCGCGCATCTGCTGCATGGCGACGCTGAAGCAGACCACCTACCTGCGCGAGAAGTTCGAGGACGACTTCAAGGCCAGCGTCTACTACATCGACATCCGCGCCATCGACCGCATCGACGACTTCTACCAGAAGGTGCAGGACGACGAGAACGTCACCTTCATCAAGTCCAAGGTCGCCAACATCACCGAGGACAAGGACGGCAACCCGGTCCTGCACGGCGTCGACACCGAGGGCTACCACCGCTACAGCAACCCGCACGACCTGTGCGTGCTGGCGGTCGGCATGGAGCCGAGCGTGGCGAAGGGCGCTTTCCCGATCGACGTGGTCATCAACGAGAGCGGCTTCATCGAGGCCGACGAAACGAACGGCGGCATCTTCGCGGCCGGGTTGTTCATCCGACGCGCTGGACGTGAACCGCGCGGTACAGAGCGCAACGGCAAGTGCATTGCGTGCAATCCAGGTGGTCAACCGGGTTGCAGGAACGGAGGGTTAAACAGTGGCTGATGAAATCAAGATAGGCGCATACATCTGCAAGGGCTGCGGTCTGGGCGAACGCCTCGACTGCGGCCAGCTGGCCACCATCGCCGAGCGCGAGGGCAAGGCCAACCTGGTGCGCGAACACGAGTTCCTGTGCAACGCCGAGGGCGTGGCCATGATCCAGAACGACATCGACAACGAGGGTGTCAACAAGGTCATGATCGCCGCCTGTTCGCGCCGTTCCAAGACCGAGGCCTTCAATTTCGACAATGTCGCCATCAGCCGCGCCAACCTGCGCGAAGGTGTCATCTGGGTGCGCCCGGACACCGACGAGGCGCGCGAGACCACGCAGGAAATGGCCGCCGACTACGTGCGCATGGGCTGTTCCGAAATCAAGTACATGACCCTGCCGCATGTCAGCGAGGAAGCCGCCAGCAACAACAGCCTGCTGGTGGTCGGTGGCGGTATCGTCGGCATGACCGCGGCCATCGAAGCGGCGGCGGCCGGTTACCCGGTCACGCTGGTCGAGAAGAGCGGCCAGCTGGGTGGCGGCGCGGCGTTTGAATACAAGCGCGTCCCGGAACACACGCCCGTATGCCGAACTGGAAGACAACGGCGTGGCCGAAATGGTCGCGAAGATCGAGGCGCGACAGCAAGATCACCGTGCACCTCAATTCCACGATCACCAAGACCAGTGGTGCACCGGGCCGTTTCTCGGCGGACATCTCCACCGAAAGTCCGGTTCCACCACCACCGAAAACTTCGGCGCCATCATCATGGCCTCGGGTGCGCGCAACTACGACGCCAACCAGTTGCCGGAACTCGGTTACGGCAAGACCCCGGACGTGGTCGACCAGACCGGCCTGGAAAAACTCGCCATGGAGGCCAACGGCGGCCCGATCAAGCGCCCGTCCGACGGCAAGGAAGTCGAGAACGTGGTGTTCGTGCAGTGCGCCGGCCAGCGTTCCACCAAAGAAGGCCACCTGCCCTACTGCTCCGGTCACTGCTGCCTGACCTCGATCAAGCAGGCGATGTACTTCAAGGACCAGAACCCGCAGATCGACACCAACATCATCTACTCCGACCTGCGCACCCCGGGTGCCGGCGGCGAGGACTTCTACCGCAGCGGCCAGCAGAAGGGCATCACCTTCACCAAGGGCACGGTCAGTGAAGTCACGGTCGGCGCCAACGGCCCGGAAGTGAAATTCAAGGACCTGATCCTCAACGAGGAAGTCAACGAGAAGGCCGACCTGGTGGTGCTGGCCACCGGCCAGGTACCGAACTCCGGCGTCGACGGCGAAGCGGTACCCGAAGACGAGGCGAGAAGCCGGCGCACCGGAAGTGTCGGTCGAGTCCATCCTCAACCTGGACTACCGCCAGGGCCCGGACCTGCCGCACCTGAAGTACGGCTTCAACGATTCGCACTTCATCTGCTTCCCGTACGAAACCCGCCGCACCGGCATCTACTCCGCCGGCCCGGTACGCCGCCCGATGGACATGGAGCAGGCCAAGGAAGACGCCACCGGCGCCGCGCTGAAGGCCATCCAGGCGCTGGAAAACGCCAAGCTCGGCCGCGCCGCGCACCCGCGTTCCGGCGACCTGTCGTTCCCGAGCTTCCGCAAGGAAGGCTGCACCCAGTGCAAGCGCTGCACGGTGGAATGCCCGTTCGGCGCCATCGACGAGGACGAGGAACGTTACCCGCTGTTCAACGAGTCGCGCTGCCGCCGTTGCGGCACCTGCATGGGCGCCTGCCCGGTGCGCGTCATCTCGTTCGAGAACTACTCGGTGGAGACCGTCGGTCAGCAGTTGAAGAACGTCGACATACCGGACGAGTTCGACGAGAAGCCGCGCATCCTGGTGCTGGCCTGCGAAAACGACGCCTACCCGGCGCTCGACATGGCCGCGCAGAACGGCAATCACTACACGCCGTTCGCCCGCGTCATCCCGGTGCGCTGCCTGGGTTCGGTCAACACCATCTGGATCACCGATGCACTGAACAGCGGCTACGACGGCATCATGCTGATGGGCTGCCAGAAGGGCGAGAACTACCAGTGTCACTTCGTCAAGGGATCGGAACTGGCGCACGAGCGCATGAGCAAGATCGATGACACGCTGCAATCGCTGAGCCTCGAAGAGGAACGCGTCGCCACCTACGAGGTCGCCATCACCGATATCGAACGTGCACCGCAACTCATCAACGACATGGCCGAGACCGTCGAAAGAGTCGGCATGAGCCCGTTCAAGTTCTAGGAGATAACAATGACTGATGCCAATCAACAAATGGTCGAACAGTACCGCAACAACTTTCTCCGCGAAGTCGAGGACAACGTCGAGGAAGGCGAATGGGTGAAGATGTGCATGCAGTGCGGCGTGTGCTCCGGCTCCTGCCCGCTGGGTCCGCACTGGGACCACCCGCCGCAGGAACTGTTCATGATGATCCGCGCCGGCAAGCGCGACGAAGTGCTGCAGTCCACTTCCATGTGGATGTGCACCTCCTGCTACAACTGCATCGTGCGCTGCCCGCGTGAACTGCCGATCACGCACATCATGCACGGCCTCGCGCACTACGCGAAGCGCCTCGGCATCGCGCCGAAGAACCAGCCGACCCACAAGTTCTCGCAGCTGTTCTGGAACAACCTGAACAAGACCGGCCGCGTCAACGAGCTGAAGCTGGGCCTGTCGCTGTACTTCATGAACGGCATCGGCGAAGGCATCAAGACCTCGCTGAAGATGCAGAAGATCGGCCTCGGCATGCTGATGACCAAGCGCCTGACCCCGATGGAACTGATCGGCGGTCACAAGTGCAAGGGCGCCGCTGACCTGAAAAAGATTCTCAAGAAGGCAGAAGAACTCGAGGCCGCGCGTATTCCCGCGGCCGGCAATTGAGGTTATAGAACATGGCTAAAAAATCCTATTCATTCTATCCCGGCTGCTCTTCGCAGAAGGCGGCGTCGGCCTCCAACTACATGGTGTCGGTGGATTCCATGTGCCAGACGCTGGACATCGAGCTGAACGAAATCCCGGACTGGAACTGCTGCTCCGCCTCCATCGGCTACGCCGGCGGCGGCGAACTGCCGCGCCTGGCGTTGTCTGCCCGTAACATGGCGATCTCCGAGAAAGAAAATCCGGACCAGGACATCGTCGCCACCTGTGCCGCCTGCTGGCTCGCCACCAAGGAGACGCAGGAGCGTCTGCACGATGATGCAAACCTGATGGACGAGACCAACCAGGCGCTCGCCGAGGCCGGTCTCAAGGTCGAGGGCAACCAGAAGATCCGTCACATGGTGGAAGTGCTGATCGAGGACTTCGGTTACGAGGAACTGGGCAAGCAGGTCACCAAGCCGCTGGACGGCATCAAGATCGCCGGTTACGTCGGCTGCCAGACCAACCGCCCGTTCGGCATCGACGGCGAGTCCTACGAGAACCCGAAGTACCTCGACAAGCTGGTCGAGACCATGGGTGCCGAGCCGATCGAGAACTACGACAAGAAGGTGTCCTGCTGCGGCGGCGCGCTGGCCTTCTCGGAGCCGGAAAAGAGCCAGGCGCTGATCAAGGACATCATCGAGTCCGCCTACGACGGCGGCGCCGACATGATCGTCACGCCCTGCCCGGTCTGCCAGATGAACGTCGAGGTCTACCAGGACCACATCAACCAGAAGTACAAGACCAAGTTCAAGATGCCGGTGGTGTACTACTCCACGCTGATGAGCGTCGCCTACGGCAAGAGCGGCAAGGAAGCCGGCCTCGACGGCCAGATCATCAAGGCCAGGCAGCTGGAAGAGATTGCGTCGAAGTAATTACAAAAAATAATTCGCGCCTGCAAGGCGCTCCTGCGCAATTCGATATTCCTGTAGGAGCGGACGTTGTCCGCGAACAAATCTGCCACTACTGTTCGCGCATACCTGCGCTCCTACAATATATATTTGACCTGTAGGAGCGCCTTGCAGGCGCGATTTTTCCCAAAAAAGGGGTCGGATACAATTATTAAATGTATCCAGCCCCTTTTTAATTGAGCGAGAGGGGGTAATTTCCTATTCAGATCCCCTCTCCCCAACCCTCCCCCTGAGGGGGAGGGAGTGGCGACACCTGGTGGTTGTGCACAGTATTGAAACTGCCATCCCCTCTCCCGGAGGGACGACTGCAGGGATGCAGGAGGTAGAGTAACGCATGGAGCAGTTACCGAAAGGGCCAGGGAGAGGGGGTATAAACAGGCAATTAGCTTTATTTTTTCCCCTCTCCCCAACCCTCTCGGCTTTGGCGTCCTGCGTTGCTCTACAAAAAAGGGGTCGGATACATTTTCAAAATGTATCCGACCCCTTTTTTGCCTTAGGCCCCTTTTTTTGGTCCACTCAAGCCCCTCAACGAGGGGCTTTTTTTATGCCCGATTGGAGTTATCGAGCCAATCTGCCTATATTTCGGGTAACGAACAAGAGCACCGCGGAGGTGACGCCATGACAAATGTCCTCGACCCGATCGTGATGAACTTCATCTACGCGGCCATCGGCGGCCTGATGACACTGGGTTTCATGTGGCTCGGTTGCGCCCTGTTCAACCGGATTGTCTGCAGCTTCGACATCGGCGAAGAGCTGCGCAAGGGCAACCAGGCCGTCGGACTGATGGTCATGGGCATGTTCATCGGTATCGGTGTCGGCATCGGCCTGGTCATCGGCATGGGCCTGAACTGACCATGCGGCCCGCCATGGCCGGCCTGTTGCTGGTGCTTGCCGCGACCGCGGGGAGCGCAGGTGCCGCCGGGAAAAGCAGTGTCGCTGACTGGTCGGGCAAATATGATGAGCATTTCAGAAAAAACTCCAAGCACTATTTCGGCCCCGGCCATGACTGGCGCTGGTTCAAGGCGCAGGCGATCGCCGAGTCCGGGCTGAACCCCGCTGCAAAAAGCAAGTCCGGCGCGCGTGGCATCATGCAAATAATGCCCGCGACCTACCGCGAAATTCAGAAGAAGAATCCGCACATGAAGGACCTGGACTCGCCGCGCTGGAATATCGCCGCCGGTATTTATTATGACCGCGTGCTGTACAAGCGCTGGGTCTCGCCGCCCGACGAAAACGAACGCCTGTACTTCGCCTTCGGCAGCTACAATGCCGGCTACACACGGATCAGGAAATCCCTCAAGCGCGCCGATCCTTCGACCACGGCCTGGGAAGAGGTCGAACACCACGTGCCCGGCCAGACGCGTCACTACGTCCGGCGCATTCGCAGTCTCATGGGCGAGCAGTAACCGCGCCGCAAGCGCTGTCCGCCGCCTGTGTTTGTTCAAGGGGTCAGAGTACTTGAAATGTCGTGAACCGGGAACAACGTGAGGAAGCGTTTTCAAGTACTCTGACCCCTTGAACTTCAGAAGTAACCGTCATTGCGAGCGAACGCAGTGACCGGAAGCAAGCATCTACAGACGCTCGCTCGCAACACGCCGGTGCGGTTGTCCCGTGATCACTTCGGAGCGGTATTGTTGCCGCGTTTACGCGCGGCGGCAGGGTTGCTCCGCGGGCCGCGAACACTGTCAATATATTCAACCCATGGCGTTCGCAATACCGGTCGTCGAGGCAACCTGACACATGCGCTATCGCATAGGTGATACACCTGGAGAGCTTGGTGAACCGGTCGGTCACGGCGCACTCATCGGCGGGGCAATTCTCAGCTTCCTGATCGGGATCGGCTTCATCATCGCCGGCCTGCGCAGCCGCCACTACTGGATGTCGATCTGGGGGACCGGCCTGTCGCTCTGCAGTGCCGCCTACCTTGCCTGGGTTGGCCTGTACACCTGACGAATAACGGGGCCGGATACACTGCTGCCCCATATACTCCCTCTCCTTCCGGGAGAGGGTTGGGGAGAGGGGATAAAATAAAGCTGACTACCTGTTTTAATACCCCCTCTCACTGGCACTCTCCCGGAGGGACGACTCCACGTGATGGAGGAGGTAGAGTAATGCAGGAGCAATTACCGAGAGGGGATGTTCTGTTTTACTGTGCCGGGCATCCAAAAATAATGTACCCGGCCCCTTTTCAGAAGCGCATGCCCGGCAAATGCAGGGGCCTGTTTTTCTTTCTGAAGAACGGAACAAGCGCCATACCGGCAATAAAACCGCCTATATGAGCGCCAAATGCTACGCCGCCGCCCTCATCACCGCTCATGTACGAAGAGATCAATTGCAACGCAAACCAGAATATCAGGACAAACGCGGCAGGGATTCGTATCGTGTGAATGATTACAACGACAGGGATTGCGACCAACACCTTCGCATGCGGATACAACAACAAGTAGGCCCCCAGGACACCGGAGATCGCACCGCTTGCACCGATCATGGGTATTTCGGAACCGGGGTCAGGCAACGCCTGCGCAAATACTGCGGCGATGCCGCATAACAGGTAAAAGATAATAAAGCGTGAATGGCCCATTGCATCCTCGACATTATTTCCGAAAACCCACAGGTAGAGCATATTGCCGATCAGGTGCATCCATCCACCATGCATGAACATGGAGGTAAACACGGTCGCCCAGGGCGGGATGACCGCGAGGTCGCCCGGCAGGGTCTGACTGCCCAGCAACACCGCAGGTATCACACCAAAACTGTAAACGACTTGCTGACCTTCCGTTCCGAATGACAACTGCCAGATGAACACCAGTACACAGGCTATGATGAAAGCCACCGTCAGGTAGGGCGTGATACCGACTGGATTATCATCATGCAACGGGATCATTCAGCACTCCAGTAACAGGTTATTCGTATCCGGGTTTTACCGTGTTGAACACAGACGTTAATCTCCGTTACCCGGGAGTTCAAGCAACCGTTCGGCATTGATAATCACGAACGGGTAGCTGTTGCCGCCCGCGCGGGCGGCCAGCCAGGGGCGGACACTGCGGAAAAATGCCGTGCGTTCGGCCAGCATCGGCAGCGGCATGTAGCTGTCCGCCCCGCCTGCATTCAGTATCACCCGGTGCCCGGCATCGTTTTGCTGCGGGCCAATCACCAGCGCATTCCAGTCGATATGCAGGCCCAGCGATTCCTGCCATTCCAGCCTGGCCGCAAGCTGGTCCAGCTCCGCCACGATACGCGTGCACAAGGCCTTCTTTTGCGCGATGTTCGACATGTCCCTGAACTGAAATTCGAGCCCGCCGTCCACCACGCAGGAAGGACCCGCATGCTGGCTGAAACTCCAGCGTACGCCGGACGCGCCCGCCCTGCCTGGCTGCGGTTGCCCGGTTACGGCAACCTGCATGTCGGCACAGTCATGCATCTTGCAGAAACCCTCGATCACGCGCGTCTCGATCAGGGCCTGTTCGCGGTACTGCGGAAAACCGACGATCACCGGCCGGCCGGCAACCTGGAGATGGATGGTCGAGCCATCCGGCACGCGAATACTGACGGGTGTGTCCGGCGCGATGCTCGCCGCCAACTTTGCCAGCTCCCCGGCATACTGATCGACGGCGCGCGCCCAGCTGAGCCTGTCCCGCGCGGACTGGCCATGGCGCACCTCCTCCCGCGCGCGCGCCGCCGCGCCGGTGTAGGCCGATGCCATTTCGGAGATGGCAATCCAGGCGAAGTCCGAGCGTTGCAATTCCGGCATGGCGGCGACTTGCCGGGCAAGGTCCGCCAGCCGCACGTTTTGGACAGGCTGTTCGGCCGCGACATCGCCGGCCGACGCCGGCGCGGCGGACAAGCCGGCGCACTCGGGCAGCAACAGGCCGGCGATCAGTAGCAGTGTGGACGCGTGGTTTGGCATGAGCGCTACGGGATTCAAAATAACTATCGTACCCGCTATTCGGCGCGGCGCCCCTGCGCCATTTACAAGTAACTGATTTTTATATCTTTCATGTCGCTCAAGGGTGTATTAAACAAGGTGCAGACAACCGCTGCTGTCCGACAACGGCTTATAGAATTACCTGTAAGACCATGAAAGATAATATTTATACGGACTGTTATTGCCAGCTGGACATGAATGCCGGTCACCACAAAACAAACAGGGCATCCCCTCTCCCATCGGGAGAGGGGGTTTGTAGGACAGCAAGGGCACCCCCCCTCCCTCCGGGACGACTACAGGGATATGGGAGGTAGACCTACGCAGGGCGCTAAAGCCGAGAGGATTGGGAGAGGGGATAGAATAAAGCTAACTGCCTGTTTTTTATACCCCCTCTCCCTGGCCCTCTCCCGAAGGGAGAGGGGATGGCAGTTTCAATACTGTGCACAACCACCAGGTGTCGCCACTCCCTCCCCCTCAGGGGGAGGGTTGGGGAGAGGGGATCTGTATAAGAAATTACCCCCCTCTCCCTGGCCCTCTCCCGGAGGAAGAGGGGGTGGAAGTTTCAATACTGTGCACAACCACCAGGTGTCGCCACTCCCTCCCCCTCAGGGGGAGGGTTGGGGAGAGGGGATCTGAATATGAAATTACCCCCTCGCCCTGGCCCTCTCGGCAACTGCTCCATGCGTCGCTCTATCTCCGGCATGGGCCCAGACCGGCCTCTCGACCGTCCCGGTCTCACCTTCTCCCTGCAGGCGTCCCTGTGGGAGGGGGTTTGCTGGACAGCAATGGCAAACAACCTTTATATCATTGGACAAGCTGCCGATAGGACAGAAGTACGCCGGTTTTTGTACCGCGACAGCCACGATCCAGGGATTGGAAACGTCTACCAGGGAGCAGGACCAGACATGAGCACATCAGAAGCCACCTTTGCATTTGTGCAGACCCTTGCACAGGAATTGTCCCACCAGGAATTCGATATCCCGCCATACCCGGATGTGGCGGTGCGCATTCGCGATGTGATGAATAACCCGAATGTCTGCACCGATGATATCGCCCGGATTATCACCGCGGACCCGGTGCTGGCGACCCGCCTGCTGCGCATGGCCAACTCGGCGCTGCTGCGGCGCGGTCCGATCGAAATCACTGACATCAAGGCCGCGATCAGCCGGCTGGGTTTTGACCTGGTCAGGAATACCGTGGTCTCGCTGGCCCTGGATACGACCTTCAAAACGGATAAAAACAGTCAGGTATACAAGTACGTGCAGCTCATCAGGACACACAGCACACATGTTGGCGCGCTCGCCTTTATCCTGGCAAAGAAACTGACGAACATCGATAAACCCGAGGAAGTCATGCTGGCCGGCCTGCTGCACGATATCGGCAAGTTCTATATCCTCAACCGCGCCGGTGATTTCCCCGAGTTGTTCGCCGATTCGGAACAGCTGGAAGGGCTGCTGGCAGAGTGGCATACCGGTGTGGGCCGGGCAATCATCGACTCATGGGGCTTCCCGCAACACATCGTCGATGCCATCGATGAACACGAGATGCAGGACCGTAATCCGCATGAAGACCTCGATATCGCCGACGTGGTGCTGGTCGCCAACCTGTTCGTGAACCTGTACGAGCAGAAGCCGAAAGAGTTGCCGGACCTTTCGCAAAGTCCCGGCCTGTATGAAACTGGGTATCGACCACCTCCGCATGGCCGACATCATGCTCGAGTCGGAAGAGGAGATACGCTCCATCGAAGAGGCCCTCGGCGACTGAGCGGCCGATCGCCACTCAGGCGACAGCGGGACTCGTAACAGCCCGCATCCCGGAAAAATATCGTTTTCGGCACCCGGAATCCACTCCATCGAAGAGACTCTCGGCACCTGAGCGACCACTCACCGCACGGGCAACATCGGGACTCGTAACAGACCGCATCCCGGAACATGTCGTTTTCGGCACTCGGGATCCGTTTCATCGAAGAGGCCCTCGGCGACCGAGCGGCCGATCGCTACTCAGGCGACAGCGAGACTCGTAACAGACCGCGTCCGGGAAGACATCGTTTCCGGCAACCGGGATCCACTCCATCGAAGAGGCCCTCGGCGACTGAGCGGCCGATCGCCGCTCAGGCGACAGCGGGACTCGTAACAGACCGCATCCCGGAACATGTCGTTTTCGGCACTCGGGATCCGTTCCATCGAAGAGGCCCTCGGCGACTGAGCGGCCGATCGCTACCCCGGCCGACGGCGGGACTCGTAATAGCCCGCATCCCGGGAAGATATCGTTTTCGGTACTCTGGTATCATTTGCGCTCTTGCGTCACGAGTGTGCCCCGTTCGATACCAGAATTACCATGACAGATCCACGCATTGAAGACCTCAATATCGCAGCCTGCGATCGCCTGATAACACCACACGACCTGAAGCGGCGCCTGCCGATCACGCATAACGTGATCGACTCCGTGATCAACAGCCGCGCAATCGTGCGTGACATCCTCGATCGCAGGGACAAGCGCCAGCTGATCGTGGTCGGACCCTGTTCCATTCACGATCCGGAAGCCGCGGTTGAATACGGCAGGCGGCTGCACGAGCTGGCGAAGGAAGTCGAGGACAGGCTGTACCTTGTCATGCGGGTATATTTCGAGAAACCGCGCAGCACCATCGGCTGGAAGGGCCTGATAAACGACCCGCACATGAACGGCTCGTTTGAAATCGAGGAAGGTCTGCACGTTGCACGGCGCCTGTTGCTGGACCTCGCCGAACTCGGCCTGCCGCTGGCCACCGAGGCACTCGACCCGATTTCGCCGCAGTATATACAGGACCTGATTTCCTGGTCGGCAATCGGCGCGCGCACCACCGAATCACAGACGCACCGCGTCATGTCGAGCGGACTCTCCTCTGCCGTCGGCTTCAAGAACGGCACGGACGGCAGCTTCACCGTCGCCATCAACGCCCTCAAGTCCGTCAGCCACCCGCACATCTTTCTCGGCATCGATGAGGGCGGTCACGTGTCGACCGTGGAGACGACCGGCAACGAATACGGCCACATCGTGCTGCGCGGCGGCAACGGACAGCCCAATTACGATGCTGAAAATATCGCGCGCTGCGAAGAGGCGCTGGCCGCTGCCGGCGTGCGTCCGTACATCATGGTCGACTGCAGCCATGACAACTCCTGCAAGGACCCTGCATTGCAACCCGGTGTCGCGGAGGATGTGACCCGGCAGATAGTCGCGGGCAATCAATCGATCTTCGGCCTGATGATCGAAAGCAACATCAATGCCGGCAGTCAACCGATCCCGGAAGATATAGCGACCCTGAAATACGGCGTCTCGGTGACGGACGGTTGCATCGACTGGGAAACGACCGAGGAATGCATCACTGGAGATGCACGATCGTTTGGCGTCTGTCTAGACATCACGGCGCGCACGGCGCACCCTGCATGCTTATCTCCTCTCCGTCCGGGATACTGTGCACACGGCGCACCCTGCTTGCTCATCCCCTCTCCCTTCGGGAGAGGGTTAGGGAGAGGGGATCTATTTAATTTTTTGTTTTTATTCCTTACCCGACCATTGATCTCCTGACCTGCAGGAGCAGCGTCTTATTGCGCAGGAGCGCCTTGCAGGCGCGAATTTTTTTACATGGGGGGAATCGCTTACCCCGGGGTGAATTTGTTCGCGGGCAAGCCCGCTCCTACAGCTGAAATATCAATTGTAGGCGCGCATCGCATGCGCGAATCTGCTCCGAGGTAAATTAGTTCGCGCACGCGGTGCGCTCCTACAATGAATTACAAACAGCTGCAGTTGAATTAGAATTCGGTTGAATGTTTGAAGCTGGATTCCCGCATGGCCGCTCCCGGCATTCTGCCTCACGCGGATTGCACTACCATCCGCTCCGCAGCCGATGTCCATGTACATCGCGCGGGAATGACGTGATTGTTAGTTCTCTGTGGCAGATCTTTCTTTTCTTTGCGTCTTTGCGCGAGATTGTTTTAACGCGGCAAATCAAAACTCGGTCACAATGACGTAATTATTATTTCTCTGTGTTCTCTGTGGAAGATTTTTCTTTTCTTTGCGCCTTTGCGTCTTTGCGCGAGGCGTCTTTGCGCGAGATTGTTTTAACGCGGCAATCAACACTCGATCACGTTGACCGCCAGTCCGCCGCGCGCGGTTTCCTTGTACTTCGTTTTCATGTCGGCGCCGGTGTCGCGCATGGTCTTGATGACCTTGTCGAGTGACACGAAGTGCGTGCCGTCCCCGCGCAGCGCCATGCGCGACGCGTTGATCGCCTTGACGGCGCCCATCGCATTGCGCTCGATACAGGGCACCTGCACCAGCCCGCCGACCGGGTCGCAGGTCAGGCCGAGGTTATGCTCCATGGCGATTTCGGCGGCATTCTCGACCTGCTCCGGCGTGCCGCCGTTGACCTCTGTCAACGCACCGGCCGCCATCGAGCAGGCGGAACCCACCTCCCCCTGGCAGCCCACCTCGGCGCCCGAGATCGAGGCGTTCTCCTTGTAGAGGATGCCGATGGCGCCGGCGGTGAGCAGGAAACGCACGATGCCGTCTTCACTGGCGCCGGAACAGAATCGCCAGTAGTAATGCATTACCGCCGGAATGATCCCGGCCGCGCCGTTGGTGGGCGCCGTTACCACCCGTCCGCCGCCGGCGTTTTCCTCGTTGACCGCCAGTGCATACAGGTTCACCCAGTCCATGGTGCCGAGCGGCGTGTGATGCGACTCGCCCTCCTCCAGTAACTGCCGGTGCAGATGCGCGGCGCGGCGCTTCACCTTCAATCCGCCGGGTAAAATGCCCTCCGTCCGGCAGCCGCGCTCGACACAGGCCTGCATCACCGACCAGATGTGCAGCAGGCCCGCGCGAATTTCTGCTTCGCTGTGCCAGGCAAGCTCGTTGCGCAACATGATTTCGCTGATCGATACACCCTGCGCCGCGCACAGCGCCAGCAGTTCCGCGCCCATAGTGAAGGGGTGTTTCAGCGCGGTGGTATCCTCCACGATGCGGTCTTGACCGGCGGCCGCCTCGTTCACGACAAAGCCGCCGCCGACCGAATAGTAGGTGCGCTCGTAGCTACAGTTACCGTCCGCATCGAGGGCAAAGAATGTCATCCCGTTCGAATGAAACGGTAAACTTTTGCGGCGATGGAACTGCAGGTCCTGCTGCGCGTCAAATGCGATGTCATGTTTGCCGGAAAGTCGCAGACGGCCGCCGGCAGTCACCTGTTCGAGGCGCGCCGGGATACTGTCGACCTCAACCTGGTCGGGCGTCTCGCCTTGCAGCCCCAGAATAACCGCCTTGTCGGTACCGTGCCCTTTACCGGTTGCGCCCAGCGAACCGTAGAACTCAACCCTGACGCGCGCCGGCGCCTGCCCCTGAGTGTGTTCCAGCAAGCCATCGACAAACCTTACGGCCGCGCGCATGGGACCGACCGTGTGTGAACTGGACGGACCGATGCCTATCTTGAACAGGTCAAATACACTGATTGCCATTTTGGTAATATATGCTGCTTGCGATGCACAACGTTTTGCCGGGCACAGGTTTGATTACGTGAAACAATACAGCAAAAGCCTTTCTGCACATAGAGCAATCACTTGAAACAAAGACGACGCACGGCACGGAAAAACCGCAAGAAACGTGTGTTGCGCTTCATGTCGTTGCTGCTCATTGTCCTGCTGCTGGCAAGCCTGCTACCGGTGCTGGCGTTACGCTGGGTAACGCCACCGACCTCTGCCGTCATGCTGCAGCGCACACTCACCGAGGACCGGCAACAGACCTGGGAATGGACGGACATAGAACACATGTCCGCGCACATCGCGCTGGCCGTGGTTGCCTCGGAAGACCAGAAATTCCCGCAGCATCACGGCTTCGACCTGCAATCAATCCAGGCGGCTATCCAGCAGAATACGCGCGGCAGGCGCATGCGTGGCGCCAGTACCCTGACCCAGCAGGTGGCGCGCAACCTGTTCCTGTGGCAGGGCCGCAGTTACCTGCGCAAGGGACTGGAAGCCTGGTTTACCGTGCTGCTGGAACTGTGCTGGCCGAAGCAACGCATCCTCGAGGTCTATCTGAATATCGCCGAGACCGGTCCGCAGACTTTCGGTATGCAGGCAGCAGCCTGGCGATACTTCTCGCGCCCTGCCGGCCTGCTGACACGCGAGCAGGCGGCCTTGCTTGCTGCCGTACTGCCCAACCCGCGTCGCCTGCGCGCAGCGCAGCCTTCGCCTTATGTGCTGGAGCGACGCGATCATATCCTGCAACAAATGGAACTGCTGGGTGGTAATGCATACCTTGACGGCATACTGCCCGCCACAAACAGTCAATAACCGGGACAACGGACACGCTCCTGTTTTACAATCGGGTTGCGGCCGCATACAACGCTGAAGGAGTCTGGATATGGACGGTTTTTCAACATTCACGATAGTCATCCTGGTTCTCGCCGTGGTGACAGTTGTTATGGGCGTCAAGACCGTGCCCCAGGGTTATGAATGGACCATCGAACGCTTCGGCCGCTACCGCAAGACCCTGCGCCCGGGGCTGAACCTGATCGTGCCCTACATCGACCGCATCGGACGCAAGCTGAACATGATGGAAACGGTGTTCGACATCAGCAGCCAGGAAGTCATCACGCGTGACAACGCCATGGTCAGGGCCGACGGCGTGGTGTTCTTCCAGATTCTCGATGCCGCCAAGGCCGCCTACGAGGTCAACGACCTGGATCGCGCCATCATGAACCTGACCATGACCAATATCCGTACCGTGATGGGCAGCATGGACCTCGATGAGTTGCTGTCACAGCGCGACAATATCAATGCCAGGCTGCTGACCGTCGTGGATGCCGCCTCGACACCGTGGGGCATCAAGGTCACGCGCATCGAGATCAAGGACATCCAGCCGCCGCAGGACCTGATCGATTCCATGGCACGGCAGATGAAGGCCGAGCGTGAAAAGCGTGCCGTGATCCTGGACGCCGAGGGCCTGCGGCAGTCGGAGATCCTGCGCGCGGAAGGTGAAAAGATGGCCGTCATGCTGGATGCCGAGGGCCGCAAGGAGGCCGCCTTCCGCGATGCCGAGGCGCGCGAACGCGCAGCAGAGGCCGAGGCCAGGGCAACCACCATGGTGTCCGAGGCGATTGCCAAGGGTGATGTGAACGCCATCAATTACTTCATTGCACAAAAGTATGTTGAAGCACTGAAAGAAATCGGCGCAGCACCCAACCAGAAGCTGGTACTGATGCCGCTGGAGGCTTCCAGCATCATCGGTTCACTGGCCGGCATTGCGGAAGTCGCCAAAGAGGTCATGCAGAAACCGGGGCAGGCATAATGGAGACGTTGCTCGCGCAGGTGGACTACTGGCACTGGTGGATCCTGGCCGGGGTCATGCTGCTGATCGAGGTCCTCGCTCCGAGTTTCTATTTCCTGTGGCTGGCGATCGCCGCCGCCATTGTCGGCCTGGTCATGCTCGCCATCCCGGAACTTGGCTGGCAATACCAGCTGATGATTTTTTCCGGCCTGTCGGTCGTCAGCATTGCACTGTTTCGCCGGTACCAGCGCAAAAACCCGGCGCTGACGGACCAGCCTGCCCTGAACCGCCGTGGCGAGCAGTACATCGGCCGCATGTTCACGCTCGACCAGCCGGTCGTCAACGGGGCCGGCAAGCTCAGGGTGGATGACACCACCTGGCGCATCAGCGGCGCGGATATGCCGACCGGCACGCGGGTTGTGGTCACCGGCGTCGACGGCGTTATCCTCAAGGTCACCAGTAATCCCGCCTGAAAACAGTATCCTGTTGTTTTATATAATTTAATCTGCACCTGCCCGGGCCGTGTCCGCGGCCGGCAGCGCCTCCAATATTGAGCCCTGCTGCCGATATAAACCTTGCGGCACCGCCATCACGCACGTTAGCCATCAACCACAGGGCAGGCAGGGACAGACATGAAACCGAAACAGCGCCAGGGCAAAAAATTCAGTGGCCAGGAAATCCTGCGCGACCTGATCCCGCTGAATGCACTGACCGATGACCGTTACAAGGAAGTTTCGGCCAGCCTGACCATCCATGATATCGGCGCGGGCAGTTACCTGTTCGGCGAGGGCGACCGCGACAATCGCTCGATCTACCTGCTCGACGGCGTGGTCAACTTCATCGATGCCAACGGGAAAGTCACCGGTGTCGTCAGCGCCGGCACCGACCCGGCCCGTTACCCGCTGGCCAACCAGCAACCGCGCATCACGACCGCGCGCGCGGCAACCAAGTCTGTCATAGCCGCCATCGATTCAACCCTGCTGGACGTCATGCTGACACTGGACCAGACGGCGGAGACCGGCAGTGTCGAGATCGGCGGTAATGCCGGGGAAGACTGGATGACGCGCATGCTGCAGTCGGAGGCTTTTTCGCGCCTGCCCCCTGCGGATATCCAGCGCCTGATCCAGTCCTTGACGATAGTGAATGTAAATGCGGGAGATACCATCATCCGGCAGGGTGACGAGGGTGACTATTTCTATATAGTCCGCGAGGGCCAGTGCTCGGTCACGCGACTGGCTTCGGGTGCCGGCTGGGATGTGCCGCTGGCGGAACTCGGCCCGGGTGACAGTTTCGGTGAAGATGCGCTCGCTTCCGATTCAACCCGCAATGCGACGGTCACCATGTTGACCGATGGTTCACTGATGCGTCTCGCCAAGCAGAAATTCGTCGAGATTCTGAAAAAACCGCTGGTGCATTACATCAATTACGATATGGCTGCAGCAGGTATCGGGACCGGTGATATCTGGATAGATGTGCGCACCCCCGATGAACATTCAAACAGTGCGCTCAAGGACAGCACCAACATCCCGCTGGCAACAATCCGCACGAGCATGAAGAAGCTCGATGCGACGAAGAAATACGTGCTCTACTGCGACACCGGTCGCAGGAGCGCCGCCGCGGCCTTCCTGCTGGGTCAGCGCGGCTTCAATACAGCCGTGCTTGAAGGCGGACTCAACCAGGGAGTCCCCGCCGGGACCCTCAAGAACGATGCAGGCGAACCGCCGCCCGTCACTCCGGCCGCCCCCGCGGCAGCCCCCGGCGAAGCCGGCACCGGCCGCAACCAGGCCGGCAGCACGAGCATCGGGTAACAGCGATGTCGAGGCCCTGCGCAGGCAACTCGACAGCGCGGAGACCCGGGCAGAGACAGCCAGCGCCAGGCTGGACCAGCTGCAGGACGAACTCGCCACGCTCAAGTCCGAATTGCGCAGATACACCGACAAGGTCATGCAGGTCGAAATCGCCCACCAGGGAGAACGCGCGGCGCGTGAAAACCTGGTTGACAGGCTCGAGCGGCTGATTGCGGACATCGATCCGGAATAACCCCCCGCAACGCACACGGACGGCCCGTCCACCGGTATAATAATGGCCCTGCGAGTTGCAGAGTCATATCCCGGCATTTAGATGAAACAAATATTCGTATTGTTGCTGAGCAGCGCACTGCTTGCAGGCTGCGCCGCCTATAGTGACAACAAGAAAGAATCGGCGCTTGAAAAGTCAACGCTGTTCTATGAAAAGGCCATCCGCTGGGGTGATTTCGTCGCAGCCAGCCAGTTTCAGCACGCGGATGCCGGCAGTCCGCAGGCCGCGGTAGACCTGGAAAAGATCAAGGTGACCTCGTACCGGCAGATCAGCAGCCAGCCACTGGCGGATGACAACGAGGTAGAGATTACCGTGTCCATCGACTATTACAACAACGATGCGATGAAAGTACACACGCTCAGGGACGTACAGGTCTGGAAGTACGACCCGGACGCTTCTGACTGGCGCATCACCACGCCCCTGCCCGCTTTCAGGTAGGCCCGCCGAATCATGACAACCGGATTCACTGCTTTCAGCAGCGTACGCAGGTATCCGCCTGGACGGTTGCCGTACTGATGTCCTGGTGGGGAACACTGCTGGGAGGCACCTTCGGCTACATGCTGGGCGGCCCGCTCGGGGCGTTGCTCGGCGCGGCACTGGGACGCAATTTCGACCGCGGTGTCAGGCTCACCGGCGATCAGGCCGGCTTCGATCCCGGCCGGCAGGAACGGGTACAGGCCGCATTCTTTACCGCCACGTTCTCCGTGATGGGCCATGTCGCCAAGGCGGATGGCACGGTCACGCCCGATGAAATCGCGGCGACCGAATCCATCATGGGCCGAATGCAGCTTGATCAGCAACAACGCAAGGCCGCCATTCGGTTGTTCAACGAGGGCAAGCAACAGGATTTCCCGCTGCATGATGTCCTCATGCAGCTAAAGCGCGAATGCCAGCGACGCCGTAACCTGATACAGATGTTCCTGGAAATCCAGATTGCCACGGCCATGGCCGACGGCACGCTGCATCGCGCTGAACGGCATATTATTTTCACCATCGGTGCGGAACTTGGTTTCAACCATGCGGACATCGAGCACCTGTTCAGCCTCGGCGGGCCACAGCCGGCGCCACGCAACAGGGACCAGGAACTGGCCCAGGCCTACGAGGTCCTCGGTGTGGATAAAAACGCCACCGATGCAGAGGTGAAAAAGGCCTACCGACGATTGATGAGCCAGCACCACCCGGACAAGTTGATCGCAAAGGGCCTGCCGGAAGAGATGATCCGCCTGGCGACCGAAAAGACCCAACGGATCAAGGCCGCCTGGGAACATGTCAGGGACAGCCGGCGATGACCGACGAGTGCATTTCCAGCATGTCCGGTGACTCGCCTCCAGTGGATAAACTAGCGGCGGATTATTCGGGCCTGACGCCGGATGTCCTGCTGGATGCCGTCGATGCCTGCGGATTTCAGACCGATGGCCGGTTCCTGGCCCTCAACAGTTACGAGAACCGGGTCTACCAGGTTGGCATCGAGGATGCGGTTCCCCTGATCGCCAAGTTCTATCGCCCGTCGCGCTGGTCGAACCATGCGATTCTGGAAGAACACCGTTTCTCGCTTGAACTGGCCGGCGAGGAAATACCGGTCGTCGCCCCGCTGATCGTTAACCAGGACACGCTGCACACCTCACACGGCTACCGGTTTGCGCTCTACCCGCGCCAGGGCGGGCATTGGCCGGAGCTGAATACACGCGAGGAAAGCGAATGGATGGGCCGTTTCATTGCGCGCATTCATGCGGTTGGCGCCACACGGGAATTCCTGCACCGCCCGGTCCTCGATATCGAGAGTTTTGGCATTCAGCCCAGCCGTTACCTGCTCGAGAACGGCTTTATCCCGTCCCACATCGAGACCGCCTACGAAACGCTCACGTCCGACCTGCTCGACCAGGTGATCGGGATATTCTCAGGTGCCGGCAACATCAGGCACATCAGGCTGCATGGCGACTGCCATCCCGGGAACATCCTGTGGACGGACAATGGACCGCACTTCGTCGACCTGGATGACTGCCGTACCGGCCCGGCTATCCAGGATATCTGGATGTTGCTGTCGGGCGATCGCAACGAGATGCAGTCAAAGCTGATCGATATCATGGAAGGCTACTCGCAGTTCAACGAATTCGACCACAGGGAATTACTGTTGATAGAACCATTGCGCACCCTGCGCATGATTCATTACGCCGCCTGGCTGGCGCGGCGCTGGCAGGACCCGGCTTTCCCGGCGGCGTTCCCCTGGTTCAACACGGACCGCTACTGGGAAGATCATGTACTGGCACTGCGCGAACAGGCCGGCATACTGAACGAACCAGCGCTGATTATCTAGCGCCGCACCGGGTTGCCTACCCCGGTAGACACACCTGCAGGAGCGGGCTTGCCCGCGAACAATTCAACCCCGGAGCAGGTTCGCGCATTCCTGCGCTCCTACCATTGAAATTTCAGCTGTAGGAGCGGACTTGTCCGCGAACAAATTCACCTCGGAGCAGGTTCGCGCGATGCAGATGCGGTCAGACCCCGGCCACCGTAGGGCGGACGCGTCCGCAATGAATTCGCCTCGGAGCGGACCGCGCATGGACAGAAGCGCTGAGACCGGGACGGTCGAGAGGCTGGCCTGGGCCATGCCGGGAGCGACGCCGCGAACGAATTTACCCCGGAGCAGGTTCGTATCCGTAATGATGTGAATCTTTACCTCTGTGGGCTCTGCGGGAAATTCTTGCAGTTATATTTCCTTGCGCATCGGTGACTTTGCACCCGGGCGTCTTTTGCGCGGGATCGTTACAGCTCAGGCGGTACGGCGCGCACTGACATCGAGGTCGGCCAGCGGCTGCGGCCTGGATATCGCGTAGCCCTGCGCAAAGTCCACTCCAAGCGCGGACAACATCTCGATGATGCTTTCATTCTCGACGAACTCCGCGATTGTCTGGATGCCGATAACCTTGCCGAGCTGCTGGATAGCGCTGACCATGGCGTAACTGACTTCGTCGGTGTCCATTTCGCGCACAAAGGCACCGTCGATCTTGAGGAAATCCACGGGTAGATTTTTCAAATATGCAAACGAACTCAGGCCGCTGCCGAAATCATCCAGTGCGAACCGGCAGCCTAGTTTTTTCAGTTCACAGATAAAATCCGCGGCTGCTGACAAATTGCTGATTGCCGCCGTTTCCGTAATCTCGAAACAGATCGATTCGGGCTGTATGGCATGCTTTCCCAGCTCGTTTTTAATGTGTTGGAGAAAACCGGCATCGGTAATCGAGGCGCCGGACAGGTTAATCGCCATCATGTCCGGGCACGGTCTGTCGATGCCCTGGTGCTGCTGCGAGTACCATGCAAGGCTGTTACTGACGACCCACCGGTCGATGCCGGTAATGAGGTTATAACGCTCGGCAGCCGGCAGGAACCTGTCAGGCATCACCAGCTCGCCCTGTTCGTCCAGCATCCGCACCAGCACCTCGAAATGCAGGCTCCCGTCATTAACCGGCACAATGGGCGAAATCATCTGGTAATACAGGACCAGGCGATCTTTCTTGGTCGCTTCCGCAATTTTCGATACCCACTGCATTTCGTCCTGCCGCCTGATCAGTTCCTCGTCGCTTGAACGGTATACATGGTAGCGATTACCGCCCGCGTCTTTTGCAACGTGGCAGGCAAGGTCCGCCTCGCTCATGGAATGCGTGGCACTCCTGCTATGCGGACCGATCTGGGTTATGCCGATACTGGTGCCGATATCGAATACGCGACCGTCGCGACTGATCCGCAGGTCCTTGACAGACTCGTGAATACCCCTGGCGAGGGTAACCGCATTCTCGATGGTGCAGTTTTTCAACAATGCGCCGAACTCGTCACCGCCAAGCCGCGCAACGACGTCCGATTCGCGCAGACAGTCCCTTAACAAGGCCGAGAAGCGCTTCAATAATTCATCACCCGCTTCATGCGAACCGGTATCGTTTATGATTTTCAACTGGTCTATATCGATGTGGCACAGGATATGCTCGTCATGTGTCTTGCCTGAGTACTCGATGGTATGGCCGAGTTGCACTTCAAACTCGGACCGGTTAAGAAGACCGGTCAGCGCATCGTGTGTTGCCGCGAATGACAACTGGTGTTCCATGTTGCGCGCAGCCGTCACGTCATGGAATATGAGGACCACGCCCAGCGGCGTACCGGCATTCGACATGATCGGAGATGCCGAATAGCGGACTGTATATTGCTGCCCGTCGCTGCGGGACAGCAGCATGTCATTGTTCGAGACATGCGAATCCGCGGTGCGCAGACACAGGCTCACGGGTTCCTCTATAAACGTCCGGCTTGCTTCGTCGAACAGCGAAAACACGCGCGCCACCGGCAGTCCGCGCGCCATGCGGCTTTCCCAACCGGTCAATTCCTCCGCACGCGGATTCAGGTATTCAATTTGCCCGTTCGCATCGGTCGTGATGACTGCGTCGGCGATGGAGTGCAGCGTGACTTCCGCGCGCTCCTTTTCCTGCTGCAATTCGTATTCCGATGTCTTCCTGTCCGTGATATCCAGGATATATCCCGAGTAGTGCGTAATCTTTCCCTTGTCATTCTTGATCGCCACGGAATAGTCATAGACCCAGCGAATCCGGCCATCGCTGCACGTTACCCGGTAATCGATGCCTGCAGCCCCGGTGCCTGCCGATCCGGACAGTGCCCAGGCGTCCTTCACACGCTGAAGATCATCCGGATATATGATTTCACTGTACAACTGCTGCTTGTCTACAAGATCGGCCGCGTTGTAACCGAACTGCGATATCGTGCCTGATATGTATTCAAGCGGCCAACCACCCCTGGCGAGGCAGCGAAACATGGTGACCGGGCCGCTGGTAAATAACTGCTGCTCGGAAATCAGGCTTTTCTGCATACTTTCGCGCACCTTCATATCGGCCTGCAGTTCTTTATTGGCGTTACTCAGGCTGTTTATCAGCGACTGGTTCTCCACTCGCAACTGCAATGACCTGGTAACACTCTTGTTGTAGTTACGCGCAATCATTACCAGCACCCCGGCGAACAGCATCAGGATCAGGCCAAGGTTCGACTGCAGGCTGCTGCTGTAGATCAGCATGGATTGTGCGGGGATGAGAATGCACGGCACCATGAACGCGATGTAGATTGACATCACCGCGGCATAGGATGAGATCGCACCCGATACGATACCGGCCAGGCTTAGCAAGGTGAGCGTCTGGTACTCGACCGGCCATGAAAAGCTGAACAACAGGCCCAGGCTTCCCCAGATTATTCCCGCCACCAGCGCACCGATGAAGAACAGCAGCATCCACTTAGACGATAACCTGTCCTCTTCGGATGCACGCCGGTAACCCAGCACTATCCCCAGGCGCACCAGTGTCTGCATCGCCTGCGCGACCAGCCACAGCGTCAGATGGCCATGGTCGGCGACTGCCCACAGGCCAGCGGTAACCAGGCACGCCAGAACCAGGGCCGCGACCATGGCCACCACGGACTGCGTGTAGATCAGCTCGATCTGCTGACCCTCGACATCGGGATCAAACACCGCGATCTCGGTGATCATGTCCGGCTCCCGCAGATCCGCATCGACCCGGCACTTGTAAGCGCGCAGGTCAGACATGCGGGTACCCGCAGTCACCGCGCAGCAGCATCCGGCCCTGTCGGAATGAGACTTCCAAGGCACGGATTTCAATAATTTTTTCCATATACAGTGTATCGGACTGGAGGCCTGAAAATTGAGCCTGCCGTAGCGGACAAACGGGAGCGGCGCCCGGACTCGGGCGGTCGCCTATCTAGCTGTTATTTATGATTATTATGGATTCCGCCGGTCGCCGCAGGCGGTATCGATCGGGATGGTGAAGCCGCCGCCGATAGCGCTGCCGACGGCCAGCGGCTGCTTGCGGACCAACAGGCCCGACTGCCCGCGGTAGACACGGTAGACATGCCGCTCGTCCATCAAGTCATACACAGAACTTCCATAGAGGGTGTCGACCGGCGACCAGCGGCCGCCATAGCGGTTGAGCAGCACGGTAAGATCAGGCAGCTCCGCGTTGTGCAAGGCGTACACCTGCTGCTGCCCGGCATTCTCGTCGGCAACCTCCCGGTAGCGCCCGCCCAGGCGCTCGATCCGGTACATTGCATCGAAACCCAGCAGATTTGCCCAGGGGCGCCACTTGAGAAAACGCGCATCCAGTCGCCACTGGTTGCCGTTGATGCGGTAGTGCTCCGCGGTGCAGAAATCGCCGTACGCGATGGTGGCCTCATACTCATCGGGCCCGGTATTTCTGAAAGTCAGCTCCGCGATCGGGGCCTCATCGGTCAGGCGGTAATAAGTATGCAGGTTTGAAGCCAGCAACAAGGCACTCAACGCGGCCACCAGGAACAGGCCATACACCGGGAACAGGACAAGTCGCTTCATGCGGGGACAGACCACGTTTTTTCTGGCATCCAGGCTGTAGTATATCCGCCATTCCTTTTAAAAAAACGTGGTCTGTCCCCGAAAAAGAAAAGGCGGCAACAGCCGCCTTTTCTGACCTGGCCGGTACTCCGGCTATTTCACGGTCGGGTCCAGCTCGCCGGACTCGTAGCGCTTGAACATTTCTTCCAGGTTGATCGGCTTGATCTTCGATGCATTGCCGGCCGTACCGAAAGCCTCGTAACGCGCCTTGCAAATTTCCCTCATGCCTTCAGTCGCGGCCTTCAGGTATTTGCGCGGATCGAAATTGGAGGGATTGTCATGCAGGTGCTTGCGAATGGCACCGGTCGATGCCATGCGCAGATCGGTGTCGATGTTGACCTTGCGTACACCGTGCTTGATGCCTTCCTGGATTTCTTCAACGGGTACACCATACGTCTCGCCCATGTCACCGCCATGCTCGTTGATGATCTTGAGCCAGTCCTGCGGGACCGATGAAGAACCATGCATGACCAGGTGTGTATCCGGGACACGGGCATGGATTTCCTTGATGCGCTCTATGGCAAGAATATCGCCGGTCGGCGGACGGGTGAACTTGTAGGCGCCGTGGCTGGTACCGATAGCGATTGCCAGCGCGTCCACCTTGGTGTCCTCGACGAACTTTGCAGCCTCCTCGGGATCGGTCAGCAACTGATCGTGCGACAGCACACCCTCGGCGCCGGAGCCGTCTTCCTCGCCGGCCATGCCGGTCTCGAGCGAACCCAGGCAGCCAAGCTCACCCTCGACGGAGACGCCGCAGGCGTGTGCCATGGCAACTGTCCGTGCGGTTACATCGGCATTGTACTCGTAGCTCATCGGGGTTTTCATGTCTTCACCGAGCGAACCGTCCATCATGACGGAACTGAAGCCGAGCTGTATGGAACGCTGGCATACCGACGGCGAGCCGCCGTGGTCCTGGTGCACAACCAGCGGGATGTGCGGCCACTGCTCAACGGCGGCCTGTATCAGGTGACGCAGGAACGGAGCGCCGGCGTATGACCGCGCACCGGCGGATGCCTGGCAGATCACCGGGCTGTCGGTTTCATCGGCAGCTTCCATGATGGCGTGCATCTGTTCCATGTTATTGACGTTATATGCCGGACAGCCATAGCCGTATTCAGCGGCATGGTCCAGTAATTGGCGAAGTGAAATTATAGCCATGGTTTTCTCCTCAAAACTTGCAGGTTAATCGTAAAAAAATAATACAGACCGGCGCCAAACTCAGGCAGCGTTCTGTTTGACTGCAGCTCTATGCCGCAATACCCGTTAAAAACTACTCCTCAAGAATATCGTGTTCACCCACGGTGATGATTTTCATGGCATTGGTGCCGCCATGCACGCCCATCAGGTCACCCTTGGTTATGATAACCATGTCACCGTCACGTACCGCCCCGCGGCGTACCAGTTCATCGATTGCCTCGCGGTTAACCGTTGCATGATCGGGCGTGGTGACATCGAAACTGACCGGGTACACACCACGGTACATGGTGACCTTTCGACGCGTTTCCACGTGGCGCGTCATGGCGAATATCGGTATGCCGGAACTGATGCGCGACATCCACAACGTCGTTGCGCCGGATTCCGTCAATGCGGCAATCGCCTTCACGCCGAGACTGTTGGCAGTGTACATTGCCGCCTTGGCAATTGCCTCGTCAGCACGCTTGTAACGCATATTGATGCGTCGCTCCGAAGCGCTCAGCTTGCGCTGACGCTCGGCGCCCGCACAGATGCGGTCCATGGCCTCGATGACCTTGGCCGGGTACTGGCCAGCCGCGGTCTCGGCCGACAGCATGACCGCGTCGGTACCATCGATCACTGCATTCGCGACATCGAAAACTTCGGCACGCGTGGGAATCGGGCTTTCGATCATGGACTGCATCATCTGGGTCGCGGTAATCACCACGCGATCCAGCGAGCGCGCCACCTGGATGATCCGTTTCTGCACGGCGGGTAATTCAGCGTCACCGATTTCCACGCCCAGGTCGCCACGCGCAATCATGACGACGTCAGCGGCTTCGATGATTTCTTCCAGGCAATCCAGCGACTCGGCGCGCTCTATCTTCGCCACGATGCCGCCGTGTCCGCCGGCCTCGTGCAACAGTTTACGCGCCACGTGTATGTCTTCGGCCGAACGCGGAAAGGAAACGGCCACATAGTCAGCGCCCATTTCCGCGGCCACCTTGATGTCCCGCCGGTCCTTGTCTGTCAATGCCTCCGCGGACAAGCCGCCGCCATGGCGGTTGATGCCCTTGCTGTTGGTGAGGAGACCGCCGTGAACGACCCGGCAATGCACTTCCGCGCCCTCGACCTCCTCGACCCAAAGCTCTACCATGCCGTCGTCGAGCAACAGGGTGTCGCCGCGCGCCACGTCATTCGGCAGTCCCTTGTAGGTCACACCGACCCGTTCGGCAGTGCCCGCATCGAATGGCAATGCTGCATCGAGAATAAAGTGGTCGTCCTTTTCCAGGTGGACCCCGTTATCCTTGAAGCGCTCGATCCGGATCTTCGGACCCTGCAGGTCCGCCAGCAGGCCGACCTGGTGACCATGTGCCCGCGCCCGGTTGCGCACCGTCTCGGCGCGCTTGAGATGATCTTCATGGCTACCGTGCGAGAAATTCACCCGTACCACATCCATGCCGGCCCGGATCATGTCATCCAGGACATTATCATCGTCAGTTGCAGGACCGAGTGTTGCGACTATTTTTGTTCGTCTTGGCATATTATTTTTTACCCGGTATCCCGATGTCGCCAGCCTGGATTACTGCGCGCGTGCCTCGAGCATGGCAATCGCGGGCAATGTCTTTCCTTCCAGGTATTCAAGGAAGGCGCCCCCGGCCGTGGATATATACGATACCTTGTCGTAGATATCGTATTTCTGGATTGCGGCGATTGTATCCCCTCCTCCCGCCAGGCTGAAACCCTTTGCGTTGGCAATGGCCATGGACACGGTTTTGGTACCCTCGCCGAACTGGTCGAACTCGAACACCCCGACCGGCCCGTTCCAGATGATGGTGCCCGCCTTGCTGATGATATCCGCCAGTTGCTGCGCTGATTTCGGGCCAATATCGAAGATCATGTCATCGTCTTCGACAGCGGCCGCATCTTTCAGCACGGCCGGTTCATCCTCGCTGAAATTCTTGCCGCACACCACGTCGACCGCAATCGGGATATTGGCGCCACGCGCCTGCATTTTTTCAATCAGCGCCTGTGCTATCGGGACCAGGTCATCCTCGCAGAGAGACTTGCCGACGTTCTTGCCGGTTGCCTTCAGGAAGGTATTGGCGATACCGCCGCCGACCACCAGCTGGTCTACCTTTTCGGACAGCGCCTCGAGCACGGTCAGCTTGGTGGAAACCTTGGAACCACCGACGATTGCCACCATCGGGCGCGCCGGCTTGGCCAGCGCACTGCCCAAGGCATCGAGTTCGCTGGCCAGCAACAAACCGGCGCAGGCAGTCGGCGCGAACTTGCCGACACCGTGGGTGGAGGCCTGCGCGCGATGCGCGGTACCGAAGGCATCCATTACGAATATGTCGCACAATGCAGCGTATTTCCTTGCCAGTGTTTCGTCGTCATTTTTCTCGCCGGCATTGAACCGCACGTTTTCGAACAAAACGACCTCACCATCGCCCAGGTGCGGTGCGTTTTCCAGGTAATCCTTGACCAGCTTGACCGGCTTGCCGAGCTTGGCCGACAAGTCATCTGCAATCGGCTGCATGGAATTTTCGTCGTCCGGCGTACCTTCCTGCGGACGCCCGCGGTGTGACATCAACATCACCTTCGCGCCGGCTTTCATACAGTACTCGACGCTCGGCATGGAAGCGGTGATACGCGCGTCGGATGTCACCTTGCCGTCCTTGACCGGCACGTTCAAATCGGCGCGGATCAGCACACGCTTGCCGGCAAGATCAAGATCGGTCAACTTGATAAAAGACATGGATGCTCCTGTTAACTTTTCAATACTATCCCGCGCAAAGTCGCAAAGGCGCGGAGAAAAAACTCACCGACTGGATTCATACTCAAACAAGCCAGAGTTTATATCCGTGAAAAAAAGCGAAGGAGTCTGGATGAAGCAGGGCATACATAACAGTATGTGAGCATTCAGACAGACTCCTTCAACGCGGTTATTCGGAAAAAACCCGCTTATTTCGAGACGTGCTCGACCATACGCAACATATTGCAGGTATAGCCGTACTCGTTGTCATACCAGGAAACCACCTTGATAAAGGTGCTGTCCAGCGCGATACCGGCGCCGGCGTCGAAGATCGACGGCGTGGTGCGGCCGCGGAAGTCGGTGGAAACCACCTTGTCCTCGGTGTAATCCAGCACACCGGCGAGATCGCCTGATTTTGACGCGGCCTCCATGGCTGCACAGATGTCGTTGTAGTCGGCTTCCTTGTTCAACTCGACAGTCAGGTCAACCACAGATACATCGGAAGTCGGCACACGGAACGCCATACCGGTCAGCTTGCCGTTCAATTCCGGCAGTACCACGCCTACGGCCTTGGCCGCACCCGTGGATGACGGGATGATGTTTTCCAGGATACCGCGGCCACCGCGCCAGTCTTTTGATGACGGACCATCGACTGTTTTCTGGGTGGCTGTGGCGGCATGCACCGTGGTCATCAGGCCGCGCTTGATGCCCCACTTGTCGTTCAGTACCTTGGCAACCGGCGCCAGGCAGTTGGTGGTGCAGGATGCTGCGGAGACAATGGCCTGGCCGTCGTAGGTTTTGTGGTTAACGCCGTAGACGAACATCGGCGTGCCATCCTTGGACGGCGCGCTCTGCACGACTTTCTTCGCGCCGGCGTCGATGTGCTTCTGGCAGGTTTCCGCGGTCAGGAAGAAGCCGGTGCATTCGATCACCAGGTCGGCGCCGATGTCACCCCACTTCAGGTTGGCCGGATCACGCTCTGCGGTCAGACGGATCTTCTTGCCGTTTACAACCAGGTTGTTGCCTTCAACGGAAATATCACCGTTAAAGTTACCGTGTACCGAGTCATACTTCAGCATGTAGGCCAGGTAATCGGCCTCGAGCAGGTCGTTGATGCCGACTACCTCGATTCCGGGAAAATCCTTGGCAATGGCGCGGAATGCCATACGACCGATACGGCCAAAACCATTAATACCGACTTTAATCGTCATGTTATTTCTCCGTAATGCTCTTAATGTAAATTTAAAAATCAGCCCGGTTAACGTGTCCGCCTAGAGCACTGATTCTACGGCCTTGACCACGTTATCAACGGTGAACCCGAATTCCTTGAATAACTCGCCGGAAGGCGCGGACTCGCCGAACCGGTCGATACCCACGACCTTGCCGTCGAGTCCGACATACTTGTACCAACCCTGGGTAACCGCGGCTTCAACAGCCACACGTGCGGTAACTGCGGCAGGCAACACCGATTCACGGTAAGCATCATCCTGCGCATCGAACACAGTTGTGGACGGCATGGAAATCACGCGAATCTTCCTGTCGCTCAACTGTTCTGCAGCACCCATGGCCAGCCCGACTTCGGAACCGGTTGCGATGATGATGGCATCCGGCGTGCCGGCGCAGTCCTTCAATATGTAACCACCCCTGGCAATAGCCGCCAGTTGCGCCTCATCACGCACCTGGTGGTCGAGGTCCTGGCGCGAAAAGATCAGGCAAGCCGGACCATCTTTCTTTTCAATCGCCTGCTGCCAGCACACCGCACTTTCGACGGCATCACAGGGACGCCATATCGTCATGTTGGGGATCATGCGCAGGGTGGGAATCTGTTCGACTGCCTGGTGGGTCGGACCGTCTTCACCCAGGCCGATGGAATCGTGTGTATAGACGAATATGCTGCGAATCTTCATCAGTGACGCCATACGCAGGGCGTTGCGCGCGTACTCGGAGAACATCAGGAAGGTCGCACCGAAAGGAATCAGGCCACCGTGCAGGGCAATACCGTTCATGATGGCGGACATGGCGAATTCACGCACGCCGTAGTTGATGTAGTTGCTGTCCGGCGTTTCGGCACGCATGGGCTTGTAACCATCCCATTCGGTCATGTTGGAACAGCCGAGGTCGGCGGACCCGCCAAACAGCTCGGGCAGTTCGCCCGCGTAGGCCTGGATCGCCGCCAGTGATGAATGACGGGTTGCCGTGGTCTTCGCGGCCTTGTCAGTCGACTTGATGTATGCAGCTGATTTTTCGGCCCAGTCGGCGGGCAGATCACCGGCCATGCGGCGTTCGAACTCGGCCGCCAGTTCCGAATGCGCGGCCTTGTAGGCGGCGAATTTTTCGTTCCAGGCTTTCTCGGCCGCGGCGCCTTTTTCCCTGGCATCCCAGCCGGCATAAACATCCTTTGGTACTTCAAATGCATCGTGATCCCAGCCCAGAGCGGCCTTGGTCAGGTTGATTTCGTCCTGTCCCAGCGGCGCGCCATGGCAGGCATGGGTGCCGGCCTTGTTGGGGGAACCGAAACCGATAGTGGTCTTGCAGCAGATCATGGTCGGCTTGTCGGTCATGGCCCTGGCAAATTCCAGCGCCTTGGCAATGGCGTCCGGATCGTGACCGTCGACATCCGGTATCACATGCCACCCATAGGCCTCGAAACGCTTGGGCGTGTCGTCGGTGAACCAGCCATCAACATGGCCGTCGATGGAAATGCCGTTGTCATCCCAGAACGCAATCAACTTGCCCAGGCCGAGGGTACCGGCCAGCGAGCACGCCTCGTGGGAAATACCTTCCATCAGGCAGCCATCACCGAGGAAGACATAGGTGTTGTGATCGACGATGTCGTGGCCGTCTTGATTGAATTCCGCCGCCAGCGCACGCTCGGCAATCGCCATGCCCACGGCATTGGTGATGCCCTGGCCCAGCGGACCGGTAGTGGTTTCCACACCGGGTGCATAACCGTATTCGGGGTGGCCCGGCGTCTTGGAGTGCAACTGACGGAAATTCTTGAGGTCGTCGATGCGGCAGATCGTAGCCGGTCAGGTGCAGCAGCGAGTAAATCAGCATGGAACCATGGCCGTTTGACAGCACAAAGCGATCGCGGTCAGCCCACTGCGGATTAGTCGGATTGTGCTTGAGGTTGTGGTTCCACAGCACCTCGGCAATATCCGCCATACCCATGGGAGCGCCAGGATGACCTGATTTGGCTTTCTGCACGGCATCCATGCTGAGTGCGCGGATGGCATTTGCCAGATCTTTACGCGGGGCCATGTTTTTCTCCTGTTTCTGAATTGAATTCTGTGCTACAACAGTCGCATGGAGCCCGGCGTTCGCGGGCATAGCACGGTGCCTTGTCCCGATCGGACAGCACCCGTAAGCGGCGACAAAAAAAGCCTCCTGTGCAGCCATCCGCACCGAGGCGTAATACGTCGTGTTCGTTGACCATGCGGGACGGGAATCCCGCGTTGTACCGGCCACTGTCACTCGGACAAGGCGCGTTATTCTCCCTTAGTTTGACCCGCACGGCAATAGCACCGGCGGACAGGACATTGCCGCTGGCACCCTGGGCTTTATCGCTCTATAACAATAACTTATGATTAGGCCTCGGCCGCTTCCCCGCGCCACTTTATGGAGCAGCCAATACTCGGGATCTGCTCGCCGGGCCCCTGGCCGGTGGCAGCCACCTGCCGCATGGCCTCGAACAGGTCCCGGCGCGCATCCGCGGCCGCCGGCTTCTTGCCGCTGGCATCCAGCCGGCCACGGTACTGCAACCCCAGCTCCGCGTTATAACCGAAAAAATCCGGCGTACAAACAGCACCATAGCGCCTTGCGATATCCTGGCTCTCGTCCAGCAGGTAGGGAAAGGGAAAGTCGAACTCCCGTGCCACGGCCTGCATGTTCTCGAAACTGTCTTCCTTATATAAGGTCGGATCGTTGGACATGATCGCCACGCTGTGGACGCCGTCCTCGCGCAATTCCCGCGTGTCACGCACCAGCCGGTCGCGAATTGCCTGCACGAACGGGCAATGATTACAAATGAACATGACCAGCAGCCCGTTGGGACCACGGCAATCAGCCAGTGTCCACACCTTGCCATCGACGCCCGGCAAGGCAAAGTCAATGGCAGGCTGATTGAACTCACAAACCGGTGTTTCCGTTCGGGCCATTGGCCTCTCTCCTCTCAGTTGCTATTGTCGATACTCTAGGCGAGAGTCTTGTAGATGAAAATATCACCTACGTACTGTACACTTTAGCGTCCAAATCAGCGGAACAACCAATAAATATGTCTAATATTCAATTGTTTACCTCAGAATCAGTGTCCGAGGGCCACCCGGACAAAGTCGCCGACCAGATCTCCGACGCGGTACTGGACGCCCTGCTCGAGCAGGATGCGCAGTCGCGCGTCGCGGTCGAAACCATGGTCAAGACCGGCATGGTCATCATCGCGGGCGAGGTCACGACCTCGGCGTGGGTGGACCTGGAAGAGATCGTTCGCCATACCGTACGCGATATCGGCTACAACAGTTCGGAAATCGGATTCGACTGGGAATCCTGCGCCGTGATGAGCGCCATCGGCAAGCAGTCGACGGACATCGCCATGGGCGTGGACGAGAGCGAGGACCACGAACAGGGCGCCGGCGACCAGGGGCTGATGTTCGGCTATGCCAGCAACGAGACGGATGTCCTGATGCCGGCACCGATCACGTACGCGCACCGCCTGGTGAAGCGCCAGTCCGAAGTGCGCAAAAACGGCACGCTGCCGTGGCTGCGCCCGGACGCCAAGAGCCAGCTGACCTTTCGCTATGAGAACGATCGGCCGGTCGGCATCGATGCCGTCGTGCTGTCGACACAGCACGATCCGGATATCGAACTGGCCACCATCCGCGAAGCCGTGATGGATGAAATCATCAAACCGGTGCTGCCCGCCAGCTGGCTGGACCAGTGCCCGCTGGAAAATATCCATATCAACCCGACCGGGCGCTTTGTCATTGGCGGTCCGGTGGGTGATTGCGGCCTCACGGGCCGCAAGATTATCGTCGACACCTACGGCGGCATGGCGCGGCACGGTGGCGGCGCATTTTCCGGCAAGGACCCCAGCAAGGTGGACCGCTCGGCGGCCTATGCGTCCCGCTACGTGGCCAAGAACCTGGTCGCTGCCGGACTCGCGGACCGCTGCGAAATACAGGTGTCCTACGCCATCGGCGTGGCCGAGCCGACTTCCATCAGCGTAAACACTTTCGGCACCGGCCGGATCGACGAAGCCCGGCTGGTGGAACTGATACGCGAGCATTTCGACCTGCGCCCGCGCGGCCTGGTGAAAATGCTGGACCTGCTGAAACCCGGCTATCTGCAAACCGCCGCCTATGGCCACTTCGGCCGCGAAGACGGCAACTTCAGCTGGGAACAGACCGACAAGGCGGACCTGCTGCGCGATGCCGCGGGCCTGCAAAAAACCGAACAGGCTGTATAACAAGAGGACTGAAATGAGCATACAAACCGCAGAAAAACTCTCGCCGGACCACAAGGTCGCGGATCTCGAACTGGCCGCCTGGGGCCGCAAGGAAATCGCCATCGCCGAAACCGAGATGCCGGGGCTGATGGCGCTGCGCGAAAAATACGGCGCGGAAAAACCGCTCAAGGGTGCCCGCATTGCCGGCAGCCTGCACATGACCATCCAGACCGCGGTACTGATCGAAACACTGATCGACCTCGGCGCCGAGGTGCGCTGGGCTTCCTGCAATATCTTCTCCACCCAGGACCATGCCGCCGCCGCCATTGCCGTGCGCGACATCCCGGTATATGCATGGAAGGGCGAATCGCTGGATGACTACTGGCAATACACGCACCGGATCATGGAGTGGCAAGATGGCGGCACGCCGAACATGATTCTCGACGACGGCGGTGATGCCACCATGCTGATCATACTGGGAACAAAGGCCGAAAAAGATCCCTCTGTACTGGACAACCCGGGCAGCGAGGAAGAAGTTGCCATGTTCGGCAGCATCAAGGCACGCCTGGCCGAGCAACCCGGGTGGTACTCGAACATCCTGAAAAATATACAGGGCGTGACCGAGGAAACCACCACCGGCGTGCACCGCCTCTACCAGCTGCAGGAACGCGGCGAACTGCCTTTCCCGGCCATCAATGTCAACGACTCGGTCACCAAGAGCAAGTTCGACAACCTCTACGGTTGCCGCGAGTCACTGGTCGACGGCATCAAGCGCGCGACCGACGTCATGATCGCCGGCAAGATTGCGGTGGTCATCGGTTACGGCGACGTCGGCAAGGGCTGCGCGCAATCACTGAAGGGACTCGGCTGCACCGTCTGGGTCACCGAGATCGATCCCATCTGCGCACTGCAGGCTGCCATGGAAGGTTATCGCGTCGTCTACCATGGACGATGTCGCCGACCAGGCCAACATCTTCGTGACCGCGACCGGCAACTACAACGTCATCACGCATGATCACATGTTGAAGATGAAGGACCAGGCCATCGTCTGCAACATCGGCCACTTCGACAACGAAATCGACATTGCCAGCATGAAGCAATACGAGTGGGACAACATCAAGCCGCAGGTTGACCATATCATCCTGCCAAGCGGCAACCGTATCATCCTGCTGGCCGAGGGCCGGCTGGTCAATCTCGGTTGCGCGACCGGCCACCCGAGTTTCGTCATGTCCAACAGCTTTACCAACCAGACGCTGGCCCAGATGGAATTGTGGAACAACGGCGACAACTACACCAACGAGGTGTACACACTGCCCAAGCGGCTCGATGAAGAAGTTGCGAGGCTGCACCTTGACAAGATCGGCGTGCACCTGACCAAACTGAGTCAACAGCAGGCGGACTACATCGGTGTCCCGGTAGACGGTCCTTACAAGCCCGAGCAATATCGTTACTGAATCTCGATCTTCCGCGCAGGCAAATCAGGATATAACCAGCCACAGAGGGCACACGACTACATGGATGTAGGAGGTAGAGTAACGCAGGAGCAGTTACCGAGGGCGCACAGAGATTGCAACAACGTCATTCAGGGGGTTTCCGGTATTTATTCAGGAAGCTCGCACGGCATTGCAAAATGTCCTCTGCTGTACACCCGGAAGGCATGAAATTATTATTCTCGCTCGTGTACTCTGTGCCCTCTGTGGCAGATTTATAATGATATCTTCGCGTCTTTGCGGCAAATAGAAAAATATAATGCCCACCAACAGCCCCGTTTACAGTTTCGAGTTTTTCCCGCCGAAGACCGCGGAAGGAATGGCGAAGCTTCGAGAAACCTACCAGGCCCTGGCGGCAGTGAAGCCGCGCTTCTTTTCGGTTACGTTCGGCGCCGGTGGCAGCACACGCGATCATACTTCCGAAACCGTGGCGGACATCCAGTCAACATCGGGCATCGAGACCGCACCGCACCTGTCCTGCATCAGCTCCACGCATGACAATATTCACGGTATGCTGTCCGACTACCGCGACAGGGGCATCAATCACATTGTTGCGCTGCGCGGCGACATGCCCTCCGGCATGGTCGAGGCGGGCGAGTTTCGTTACGCGAATGAACTGGTCACATTCATCCGTGAACAATTCGGCGATCACTTTCACATAGAAGTCGCCGCCTACCCGGAGTATCACCCGCAGGCCACCAGTCCTGACCGCGATCTTGCCAACTTCAAACGCAAGGTCGAGGCCGGCGCAAACAGTGCCATCACGCAGTATTTCTACAACCCGGATGCGTATTTCCGTTTTATCGATCGCTGCAGTGAAGCCGGGATCGACATACCGATCGTACCGGGCATCATGCCGATTACCAATTTCCAGCAACTGGCGCGCTTCTCGGATGCCTGCGGCGCGGAGATACCGCGCTGGATTCGCCGGCGGCTGGAATGCTACGGCGAGGACATCGCCTCGATACGCAAGTTCGGCGAAGAGGTCGTCACCGGCCTGTGCTCTACCTTGCTCGAGCGGGGCGTGCCGGGCCTGCACTTCTACACCCTGAACCGTGCGGAACCCTCGCTGGCGATCTGGAAAAACCTGGGTTTGTCTGAAACGACGTAAAACCGTCTCACGCAAAGCCGCCAAGGCGCCAAGAAAACCAAATAAAAACATTTGCCACAGAGGGCACACGACTACATGGATGTAGGAGGTAGAGTAACACAGGAGCAGTTACAGAGAGCACACAGAGAAAAGCTTGTTCCGTACGAATACCATTAGTTCGTGAGCCTAAATTAAGATATATCCCACACGCCAGAGACGGTGCGCGGTCCCCCTACGATTAAATATATCTTTGCAGTCTGATCAGCTTTGAAATTAACTAAAGATTCACTCCGTCCTGGAAATATTTTTCTCTGTGTGCTCTGTGCCCTCTGTGGCTGAGTTTAATTGTTTTCCTTGGCGCCTTGGCGGCTTTGCGCGAGACGATTTTTTAAATGTAATTCACCTCTGCGTGAACCTGTTTTCTGGTATCTTCGCAGCATGTCAAACGCCGACTATACCAAGCGTGACCTTTCTGTCCTGTGGCATCCCTGCACGCAGATGAAAGACCACGAGTGGCTGCCGGTTATCCCGATTAAATCCGGCAAGGGCGCGTGGCTGGAAGACTTCGAGGGTAATCGCTACCTCGATGCCATAAGCTCGTGGTGGGTAAACCTGTTCGGACATTCCAATCCGCGCATCAACGCGGCACTGATCCGGCAGCTTGAAACCCTGGAACACGTACTGCTGGCCGGATTCACGCATGAGCCGGTGATCGAACTCTCCGAACGCCTGGTAGAGATAACCCCTCCCGGCCTGGAGCGTTGTTTCTACGCCGACAACGGATCGTCGGCCGTCGAGGTTGCCCTGAAAATGAGTTTCCACGCCTGGCTGAACCAGGGGAAAACCGGCAAGACGAAGTTCGTCAGCCTGGAAAACAGCTATCACGGCGAAACACTTGGCGCGCTTGCCGTCGGCAATGTCGAACTTTACAAACAGACCTACAAGCCGCTGCTGCTGGAAACCATCACCGTTCCCTCGCCCGATTGTTACCTGCGGGAACCGGGCGAAAGCTGGCGCGAATACAGTATTCGGCAATTCGAGAAGATGGAGAAGGTGCTCAGGCAGCGGGCCGATGAAATATGCGCCGTCATCATCGAACCGCTGGTGCAATGCGCCGGCAACATGCGCATGTATCACCCGGTTTACCTGGAACGACTGAGGGCTGCCTGCAGCAAGTACCACGTACACCTCATCGCCGACGAAATCGCGGTCGGTTTCGGTCGTACCGGCACGCTGTTCGCCTGCGAACAGGCCGGCATCACGCCCGATTTCCTGTGCCTGTCAAAGGGACTGACCGGCGGTTACCTGCCCCTGTCCGTGGTCATCACCCGCAGCAGCATTTATGACTGTTTTTACGATGATTACCGGAATTTGACGGCCTTTCTGCATTCGCACAGCTATACCGGTAACCCGCTGGGCTGCAGGGCTGCACTGACAACACTGGATATATTCAATGACGACAACGTCATCGAGAATAACGTCACCCTGGCGCGGGCCATGCAAACGGCAACCGCGCGAACTGGCGGATCACCCGCATGTTGCGGAAGTCAGGCAGACCGGGATGATCCTGGCGATCGAAATGGTAAAGGACAAGGCCACGCGCACCGCGTGGCCCTGGCAGGAGCGCCGCGGACTGAAAGTGTACCAGCATGCATTGCAACAGGGTGTATTGTTACGTCCGCTCGGCAATGTCATCTATTTCATGCCGCCCTACATCATTACACCGGATGAGATAACGCTGATGGCAAAGGTTGCCCGCGAGGGCATTGAGCTGGCAACGCGCGCTTGAGCCGGGTGATGCGAGTACCCAGACTTTACATACCGGAGGCGCTCGCAACGGGCAGGACCCTGACGATAAACGGAAAACCGGCACACCACGTCACGCACGTGCTGCGCCTGCGCGCGGGGGCGCCGCTGCGGGTATTTGACGGTGACGGCAACGAATACGAGGCAACATTCCTGCACGGCAGGCGCTCCGAAATAACCCTTGAAGTCGGCCACGCAGTCGAGTCACTGCCCGAACCCGGCCTGCGTATCAGGCTGGTCCAGGGTATCGCGCGCAACGACCGCATGGACACGATTCTGCAGAAGTCGGTGGAACTCGGCATCCACGTAATTCAACCCGTGTGGATGCAGCGCAGCCAGGCACATTTACGCGGCGAGCGGTTGCAGAAACGCATTCAACACTGGCAAGGCGTAATCACCAGCGCCTGCGAGCAAAGCGGTCGAGCGCGCTTGCCGGCATTGCTGCCCCCGCAACCCTTTCCGGAATGGATAACCGGGGACACGAACAACAGCCTGCGGCTCATGTTGCAGCCGGACAGCAAACAGACACTGGCCGGCCTCACTGAACCGACAGGTGATATTACGCTGCTGGTCGGTCCGGAGGGCGGACTGGATTCGGGCGAACAGGCACTGGCGATAGCATCAGGTTTTACCGGCATCAGCCTGGGGCCACGAATATTACGCACCGAGACAGCCGCGCTGGCGGCGCTGGCCGGTATGCATGCATTGTGGGGAGATTTCAGGTAAAGCTTTTATAGATCGCGCGATGTACATCCATGTATATCGCGTGGTCCGCTCCTACAAATGCTCGAGCATTCTGCGCCTGCCCCGGAGCAGCCTTAGCCGCGAATTGGCTCCGTGGTGGATCTGTTCGCGAGCAAGCCCGCTCCTACAGGTGTCGGGATTTACGCGGGAGCGCCTTTGCCTGCATGGATGCAGGTACATCGCGTAGCGAAGGGATGCGCGTTAGCGATGCAGGCGCAATACGTTAAATCAGTGGAAGATATGAATTACGCTGCAGCGTCGAGTTGCTGTTCCAGCATTTCCTGCAGGAAATCGAGGTCCGGGATAATGGCTTCTTCGTTGCCGATTCTCACCATGCACTTGAGGCTTTCCTCCTCGAAATCCGAGTACTCGTCCGCCGTATCGTAGCCGAACTGGATAAGGCCCGGCAGTCCCGCGGTCACGATTGCATAGTTCTGTACCGGGCTGTCCCGGCGCACGGAGTTGACTATCATCAGGCGCGAGAACACCGGATTGGATGGCACCTTGACGCCGCAGATCGCCTCCAGGGAAATTGCCAAAATTTCCTCGCCGCGCCACTTCACCGTACCAAGCAACCATTCCGGCATGTCCGGCAGCTGCTCGGGTACGCGATAACTGCTGATCTCGGCAACCGCCATATTCGGCAGCAGCAGGTTCATACCCCTGAGCGGGACCCACAAACTGCGAATCTTTTCCTGGTTTGATTCCACTATTCAGTCCTCTCTGTTCTGCTCAGCCTTCGACTTGTACCGGTGTAACACCGATGATGTCATGAATCGATTCAAGGAGATCGGCTTCCTGGTAGGGCTTGCCCAGGTAGCTCTGCACACCGATCTGGCGGGCACGCTCGCGATGCTTGTCACCGGTACGCGAGGTAATCATGATGATCGGCACATGCCTGGTGCTGTCATCGTTGCGCATATGTGTTGCCAGTTCGAAACCATCCATGCGCGGCATCTCGATATCCAGCAACATGATGTCAGGAATACTCTCCTGGAGTTTACCCATGGCATCCACGCCGTCTTTGGCCGTCACCACCTTGTAACCATTGCGTTCCAGCAATCGGGTGGTCACTTTGCGAACCGTGATGGAATCGTCCACAACCATCACGATGAGGCTGTCGTCGGTACGCACCGGCTGTGCATTATCCGATGCGGACTGCACACTCGCCTCGCGACGCGCGACTGCGACCATATCAAGTATCATAACGACACGGCCGTCACCGAGAATCGTCGCGCCCGAGATCCCGTCAACCAGGCTGATTTGCGGGCCGACGGGCTTGATCACGACTTCACGAATACCCTGCAAGGAATCGATGTGCAGGCCAACACGCTTGTCGCCGACCCTGCACCAGCAACACCGGCACCTGCTCGTTATCGGCCGGCAGCGTCATTGCCCCGGTCCCCAGCAGGCTGGCGAGATGTTTCAGGTGATATTCATTGCCGCCGTACTCGAACAACTGCTGGCCATCACCGTAACATTCCCTCATTTCTTCCGGGTAAAAACGCACCACGCCCTCGACGCTGGCGAGCGGCACGCAGAATGTCTCGTCACCCGCGGTAACCAGCATGCCCTGGTTGATGGCAAGCGTGTATGGCAAGCGGACGGTCAAGGTGGCACCCTTGCCCGTCTCGGAATCGATATGCAAAGAACCGCCGAGCTGCTTGACCTCGCTGTTCACCACGTCCATGCCGACACCGCGACCGGAGATCTGCGTGACCTCACTGGCGGTACTGAAGCCGGTCTGCAGAACGAACTGGATGACATCCTGGTCCGGCAGGTCCGAATCCTTCGCAAGCAGACCACGCTCGATGGCCCTGTTTCGAATGGCATCGATATTCATGCCCGCCCCGTCATCCGCGATCCGCAGCACGATTTCCGGGCCATCGCGCTCGAACTCGATATCGATCATGCCGGTAACAGGTTTACCTGCCGCCTTGCGATCGCGCGGCAGTTCGATGCCGTGCGCTATCGAATTACGCAGCATATGTTCAAGCGGTGCGATAATGCGTTCCACAACAGCGCGATCCATTTCGCCATCTTCACCGATCAGGTTCACATCGACCTTTTTATCCATTTGGCGTGCGGACTGTCGGGCGATGCGGCGCAGTCGTGGAGCGAGGCTGATGAACGGAATCATGCGCGTACGAATCAGGCCTTCCTGCAACTCGGTGGTAACGCGGGATTGCTGCAGCAACAGCGTTTCCGAATCACGCGTTGTGTTTTCCATGATTTCCTGCAGACTGCGCAGGTCGCTGATACTCTCCATGAGAGAACGCGACGACTGCTGTAATGCCGAGTAGCGGTCCATTTCCAGCGGATCGAAACCCTCTTTATGCTGGTCGGTTTCCTGTTCAAAACGATAGAGAATCTGTGCCTCGGTCTCCATTTCCAGCTGGCGTAACTGGTCACGCAAGCGACTGATCGTCTGGTTGAGTTCCGACAGGTTAAAGCGATAGTCGCTGATCTGTTGCTCCATGCGGGACCGATAGATGCTGATCTCACCGGCGTAATTGACCATATTATCCAGCACATCCGACTGGACCTTGACCTGTTCGCCGCGCACGCTCGTCGACGCGTCCTGGTCGATCACCAGTCGAGGTGGCGATGCCTTCGCACGCCCAGGACCCGAACGGGCTACCGGGCTGGCAGTGCGAAGCCGGTACATTATTCGGCTCATGTTCGGCACCGGTAACAGCTTCGAGGTCTGCCATTTCGTCTGCCGCTGTCTCTGGCTCGTGGACCTGCTCTACCTGCACCTGTTCCTGTGCCTGTTCCTGTTCCTGTACCTGTTCCTGTACCTGCTCCTGCCGACTTGTTCCTGCTCGGACCTGCTCCTGGACCTGCCCGGTAACAGGCTCAGGAATGGGTTCGCCATTGATTACCGCGTTGAATGCAGCCTCCAGATCGGCGGCAGGCTCGGTCGCACGGCGATTCCTGACCTGCTCAAGCATTTCCGAAAGCCGGTCATGTGCTTCTGCAAGCAAGGAGAACAATTCCGGGGATGCCGGTATCCTGCCTTCAGCCATTTCGGTTATCACCGATTCCACGGCATGGCTCAGGTTGCCGATCACTTCCAGGTCAACCATCCGCGCACTGCCCTTCAGTGTGTGCAGGTGGCGCTGGAATTCGGCCATCAGTTCGTGATTATCAGGCGCTTCAGTCCAGTCCCGCAGTACCGACTCGCTGGTATCCATGATCTCGGTCGCTTCCTCGACAAAGATCTCGTATAACTCCGGGTCCATTTCCGCGTATGGGTCGTCCTGTGGCGTCGACTCAGGAGCTTCATCCACGGTTATTTCTTCTGCCTGCACCGGTTCGGCCAGGAACTCCTCAACGGGTGCTTCCGCGAACGAGGCCGCTTCGTCAGCCATCGTGTCTTCAATGTGCGGTTCGGCCTCATCCTGCACCGGTTCGGCCAGGAACTCCTCAACGGGCGCTTCCTCGAACGAGGCCGCTTCGTCAGCCATCGTGTCTTCAATGTGCGGTTCGGACTCATCCTGCACCGGTTCGGCCAGGAACTCCTCAACGGGTGCTTCCTCGAACGAGGCCGCTTCGTCAGCCATCGTCTCTTCAATGTGCGGTTCGGCCTCATCCTGCACCGGTTCGGCCAGGAACTCCTCAACGGGCGCTTCCTCGAACGAGGCCGCTTCGTCAGCCATCGTCTCTTCAATGTGCGGTTCGGCCTCATCCTGCACCGGTTCGGCCAGGAACTCCTCAACGGGCGCTTCCTCGAACGAGGCCGCTTCGTCAGCCATCGTGTCTTCAATGTGCGATGCGGCTTCGCCGTTTCATGACACCGTCCTCGACCTCGACGGCAGCTGCATCCTCCGCAGGCACGAGCGCACTATCCAGTGCGGCTATCCGCTCACAGAGCGATGTCAACACTGCCTCGTCTTCAACCAGCTCCGGCAGCGTATCGAGCATTCGGGTAATTTCGGCAGTGCAGTCCCGAAGCACCTCGAAACCTTCGGTACTTACTGTTTGTTGTTCGTCATAGCGAGTGCCGAACCATGTATACAGCCCGTCAGCCAGGCGGCCAATGGCATGCATATCTGCAGATTCCGAAATACCTGACAGGGTGTGCAGTGCCCGGTAGAGCGTGCCGGTGACCTGGCCCGGCTCCTCATAATATTCAAGCCACGCATTCAGTGTTTGTAAATGCTCGCGGCATTCATTGCTGAAGATCTCAAGCAACGAGGGTTCTTCATCCTCGTCGGCACTGGCATGCTCACCCGTTTCATCGGTACGGCCATCAGCCTCGACATCCGCCCCCGTTTCCATATCCGTTTCCGGGTAACTATCATCAACCTGCACGGCAAGCTGCCAGCCGTTGGCCAGCGTAGTTGCCTGCACCATAATTTCCTGGATATCGAGTTCCGGCTCTGTGCCATCCCGCACCTGGTCGAGCATCTGCGTGAGCACTTCGGGCACCCCGCCGATGAAGGTAAACAGACTGGCGCTTTGCTTGATAGCGTCATCCATCAGTTTGTTGAACAATGTTTCTATAATCAGGCAGAATTCACCGATGCGCATGGCGCCGGCCATGCGCCCGCTGCCCTTAAGCATATGAAAACTGAGTCGCAGCTCATTCAGGACATCCCGGTCTCCCGGCTTTGCTACCCACACCGGAATTGTTACGGAAATAGTCTTGAATACTTCCGCGGCCTCTTCCAGGAAGACCTCAACGATTTCAGGGTCGGCATCTTCGGTGAGGACAGGGAAATCAGCGGCATTAATAGCCTCCATCTGCTCGATGGCGGGCTCCGACTCTGCGGATTCTTCGGCAGTTTCCATCGACATTGCCGCTTCGACAGGCGCTTCCGCGCCATCCGCTGATACAGCGCCATCGAAAACCGGCGCGATATTGACGGTTCCAGGCGTAACCGTGCCCGGTTTACAGCCTGCATGTGCGTGCCCGGCAATGGTGTTGATATCCGGCGACGGGACCACTTCGGGGTCCTTGACCTGTTCCAGTAAAGTGGACAGCGCCGCCGGGACCTGCTGCAGCAGGTTCAGCACGTCCTGACTGACGTCCACGGAGCCTTCAATCAGGTTATTGACAAGGTCCTCGATGGCCCAGGAAAACTCTCCTGCCGCCATCGCACCGACCATGCGTCCACTACCCTTGATGGTATGAAAGGACCGGCGTATCTCTGTCAGCACTTCCTGATTGACGGGATCACCACACCATTGCGGAATGAGGACACTGATCTTGTCCAGCTCTTCCGCTGCTTCCTCAATAAATATCTCGACAATTTCCGGGTCTGCATTTTGATCGATAACCTGCAGCCTGGTGATATCACTATCGTCGCCGACAGCCGTGGCCTGCATCTCTGCCTGGCCGGCAGACGTATTGTCCGGCATGGATTGTTCCTGAACGACAGACGCAACGGGGGCAGCGGGTTCCTGCGCTTCCTCGAGTATTTCTTCCGCGTGATCGGCTTGCGGACAGGCATAGCCCAGCTTCTCCAGACTTTCCTCGGCGATGTCCATCGCGCGATTACCATAGTCGCGATTCTCTGCCAGTTCCTCGACGCAATACTCGATGCTGCAGATTGCGTCCGCCAGTGTATCCATATCCTCATCCGACAACTCGCGATGCGCAGCCAGCAGTTCCCTTGCTATAAAGGTCCTGGTCATGCTGGTTACGGCTGCAACCCGCTCCTGTCCAACCAGCTGCAAACTACCGTGAATCCGGTTCAGAATAACCGGCACATCGACCAGCAGGTCGAAGTCGCCACATGAGCGCAGAAAGTCATTAATTGCTTCCTTGGCGCTCGACATATCATCGATTATGGCGCTTATAACCGCATCACGACCCTGCTTGAATGTTATGTCATCACCGTCGCTACCGGCAGCCTGGATGCGCATATTCGCGTTAATGTCAGCCAGGGCATCCTCGGTCGCAATCAGCGTATTCGCCATATCGACAAGCTCTTCTTCGCCGAGCTGTTGCGAACTGTCGGCACAATTGCGTAGTAACAGTTCCCTGGAGGAGATGACTTCACCAAGGGTGTCCATACCGATCATTCCGAGCATATTGGCCAGCGCATGCAGCTCATCGGCGACACTGGCCAGCACGGAACTGTCTGACTGTCCGTTCTGAAGATACTCGTCCAGCTGTTCCTTGATTCGAACGATATCTCCCGACACCGTACCGGACACGGTCTGCAAAAGTTCCTCGCTGCAGGCAGCCATGCTGACGCTGTTTTCGTCACCGGACGACGATTCGCCCGTCGGGCCAACAAGCCCGTAGGTTGCCCTGATTTCGACGTTACGCGGCGATTCCACGGAAGCGGCATTGATATGGATCAGCAGATTTTTTACCAGGTCATCGGTCAGAACATCCGCAAAAACATCCTCGCCCTTGTCCATCAGGCGTTTGATATGGCGATCTATCTGTCCAAACAGGTGCTTGATGTCCGGCGTCGACTGCAACTCGCCATCACGCAGCAGCTCCGCAACGCCTGCACTAACCCACCAAAGGCGCGCTACCGGCTCACTGCCGGCATTGTCTTGCAAATGTTCGAGCACATCGATGATTTTCTGCAGTCCGGTTGCAACATCGCCGCTGCGGTACCAGTCCAGCAGCCCGCCCTGAAAACGCAGGCGCGCAGCACGCGCAAGCGCGGTGACATCCTGTTTCGGGTGGTCTGCACGAACATCGAATACTGTTGAAGGAACCCGGGCAGACAGATCAGGTGAAAATACTGCACCTTCCTCAAGCGGCTGCTCACCGCGATTTGCGCGCAGGCTATTGATCAACGGAAACAATACAGCGGGATTATCCGCTCGACCGGAGCGTAAAGCGTACAGGTATTCCGGCAGCTCCAGGAAACCCTGCATCAACAACTCAAGCGCGGTCTCGGGCTCGTCAATCGAGTCCAGCAACAGGTCGGCGATTATCTCCTCCATTTCGCTGGTCAGGAGATCGGCACCCTTCAGGTTGACCATTTGTAATGGACCACGCGCCTCGTGCAAACGCGCCACGCAGCCCTGCAAGGATTCCGTGTTCTTGTTGCCGGCATAATCTTCAAGATGATGCCGCGCCGCCTTCAGGGTCTCGCCCAGCTCCTGGCGAACCCAGCTCAGTGCATTGTAATCAATTGCATCACGCATAATATTTCCTTGCACCTGCTACTGTAAATCGGTCTGACCTGACAATTATTCCGGCGGAAAATGAAACCTCTGCCCGCCGGATCCCGATTGCGTATCGACTCTGCACTACTGCGGCAGTTTGAAGCCCGCGACCGAGGTATCGAGGTCCTGTGCAATACGGGACAGGTTGCCGATCGATCGTGAAGTATGTTCGGCACCCTCGGTCGCCTGCGTGGTCAGCTTTTGAATTGCACTCATGGTCGTTGCCAGCTCGGCAGCCGAGTTGGCCTGCTCCTTCGCTTCGCCGGACATATGCTGAATCAGGTCGGCAAGCTGGTCGGAAACACTTTCGATCTCTTCAAGTGCGCTGCCTGCATCCTCGGCCAGTTGAGCACCATTGACCACACCCGAGGTACTTTTCTCCATGGAGATGACAGCCTCGTTGGTATCGGCCTGAATGGTTTTAACCAGCGCCTCGATCTGTTTTGTAGCATTGGCTGAACGCTCGGCGAGTCGCTGCACTTCGTCGGCAACCACCGCAAAACCGCGTCCGGCCTCACCCGCCATGGCAGCCTGAATGGATGCATTCAACGCCAGGATGTTGGTCTGTTCGGCAATATCGTTGATAAGTTCCACGATGTCGCCAATCTCCTGCGAGCTTTCGCCAAGACGCTTGATTCGCTTCGACGTTTCCTGGATGTGTTCACGAATGGTGTCCATGCCATCCATGGTGCGCTGCACGGCCTCGCCGCCTTTCTTGGCAATCTCGACCGAACGCATCGCTACCTTGGAAGACTCGTTCGCACTGGTGGAAACACCGGACATGGTAATGGACATATCGGCAATGGCCTTGCCCGCGACGTTTATATCGTCGAACTGCTTCTTGCTGGCCGTGGCCAGTTGCGTAGCGATCTCGTCGGTTTCCTGCAACGACGATGACAGCTGTGATGACGAGTCGTTGATGGTCATAACCAGCCCACGGAGCGAATCGACCGTGACGTTGATGGAGTCTGCAATCGCGCCGGTGAAATCCTCGGTCACCGTTGTATGCACCGTCAGGTCGCCGGAAGCGAGGTCGCCCATCTCGTCGAGCAACTGCATGATCGCTTTCTGGTTATGAGTGTTCTCGTCCTCAATCACGTTACTGTGCCGGCTCTGGTTATTCAGCGCCATAAGGCCCATCAATATCATCGAGACCAGGGCTACCGCACCGAAAATGTAAGCCAGCTTGTTGCTGACAAGGTGACCCATCGAACTGGCGATCAATACCGACTTCAGCTCGTTGGCCGCATTGAACAGGATCTCGCTCTGTCCGCTTATCGCTGCCGCTGCCGTCTGAATCACCACCAGCTCTTCCGCGTTCTCCACGATCGAACCGGCATTGTCACTGACCCGGCTGAACAGCAATGCGATCTTCTGCAACTTGGACTGCAGTGCCTTGCCATTGAGCTTCTGGATACCCCCGGTACCGCGCATGAAACCGTCGACCACACGGCCGAATTCCTTCGTATCTGCAGCGAACAGTATTGCGGCAGCCTCGGTGCCATTACTTGTTTTTACATTGTTCAGGCTGTTAACGATGCGTTGACCGAGAACGGCCTGGTTGCTGGCAAGTTGTACCTGCTTCGAGCTGGCGCCCTGCTTTACCAGGGTTTCAACCACATCCCGCGTATGCTCCATCAGCTGCGGCATGACCTCGGACATGATGTCGGTTGACTCCGCCATTGCCATGATCAGGACCTGGCCTTCGAGCACGGCATCGATATTCTGGCGGAAACCGGTCCAGCGGCTGCCCAGGCTGGTCAGCGCAACGCCTTCGGAAGTCTCGCCCGCGCCCGCACCGACGCCATATTCGGCTACCTGCTTGTCAAGCAAGCTGCTGAAGACGTTCTTCGACTTGCCCATCGCCTCGAACGAGCCGGTATCCCCGGTTGTCGCCGCGAGTGCATACTTCGCTATCTGCTGGGAAAGCACCTGCTGTTCGCTGACATCGGCAATGCGTGACTGGTCTATGCTTGCCTGCTTGCCGACCTGGACGAAGGTCCAGCCCATTGCACAGGCGGAACATAGCATAATGAACGCAACCAGCTTCATCATGTTGCTTGATCCGAAAAAACTAGCGTTTAACTTCTTCTTCATGGTCCGTCTCCCAACAGATTAGTCACATTGCGCGGTTATTGGGTTAAGTAATAATCGCCTGCAGGCTCTTACACTGCCGCCTGCAGGAACTGTGGTGAATCGGCAAGCGTATGCAGGCTGAAGATTGCCCAGACCTGGTTTCCCCTGCGAAATACATGTTGCGTATACGGCTTGAGGAAATCCTCAACCTCTGCATCTTCAACAGAATATTCATCATCCAGAAAGTGTCTCAGGCCCAGCACCTCGTCGACAATCAGGCCCGAATAGAACCCGTTGTAGTCGATTACCAGTACCCGTGTCTTGTTCGTAATTCTCGCGACCGTGCCTGTCAGGCAACCGCTCAGGTCAACCACCGGCAGCAGGTTACCGCGGATATTTGCAATGCCATGCACCCATGGCTGGGTCAGCGGCACTTTGGAAAACTCGGGAACGTCGAGAATTTCAACCACCTCGCCCAACTGCGAAACCAGGTTGTTATTGCCGATTCGATAAGTAATACCGGCCCACTCACTGGAGGTATCGACTTTTTCCTTGCTGCCGCCTTCAGTGTTGCGACAGCCCTCTTCAATTGCCCTGAGGTAGTCGACCGGATGTGCGCTGTTCATATCACTCATGGTTGTCTACGCTGCGAGCGCCTCGTTGATAAGACCCATCAGCGTATTTTCCTGTACCGGCTTTGTTACGTAGTTACTGGCCCCCTGGCGCATACCCCAGACACGATCAACCTGCTGGTCCTTGCGTGTCACGATAATCACCGGTATGGCGGCTGTTTCCGGATCGGTGGTCAACTCGCGGGTAGCCTGAAAACCGTTGAGGCCCGGCATCACGACGTCCATCAGGATCAGGTCGGGCTTTTCACGCTTTGCCACCTCGATACCTTCGTGGGCATTTGCCGCCGTCACGGTGGAGAAGCCGTTCTTCTCCAGCATCTTCTTCAGGACGTGGGAGTCCGTAGGTGAGTCATCAACAATCATAATATGTGTCATTGGTAGAGCCTCTGGAATTATTCAGCGCGTTGCATGATTCGTTACGGTTTCGGTCATTCAGCCGTTGCGGCGCAATGCTGCTCGATTGCCGCAAGCAGTTGTTCGCGCGTAAACGGCTTCGTTATATAATGATCGGACCCGACGACCCGTCCACGGGCACGGTCAAACAGTCCATCCTTGCTGGAAAGCATCACCACCGGCGTATGCCGGAATACCCGGTGATGCTTTATAAGCGCACAGGTCTGATAGCCGTCCAGGCGCGGCATCATGATGTCGAGAAAAATGAGGTCGGGCTGATGGTCGGCAATCATGCTGAGCGCCTCAAACCCGTCGGTCGCGACGATTACCTCGTAGCCCTCGTTCTTCAGCAGGGTCTCGGCTGTTCGACGAATCGTCTTGCTGTCGTCGATAACCATGATCTTGAGGGCCATGGAACTCCCCGTCGCCGTGCTCTCGGTCCCGCCTTCACTGCCGGGGGCTGTCATATCACCAACCGGTACGCTACTCTGCATGATGACCTCTATCTATATGTTTTAATTGACATTTCATCCAATACCTCGATCATCTGCGCACGCCTGTTACAGCAACATCCACGTAACGAAACGATTTAATTTAGTATTGGCTTTCTAATACAGGGATTTATCGTCCCCCCGGAAACAAACTTTACGATTCCCGCTGTGCGCACGGGACCCGGATGAGACAGGGCAACAATGGAAATCAAACTTGGCGTAGTCATGGACCCGATCGGGGCCATCAATTTTCACAAGGACAGCACCCTGGCGATGCTGCTGGCGGCCCGGCAACGGGGCTGGTCGCTGTTTTACATGGAGCAGGCCGACCTGTACCTGGAAGACAGCCACTGCCATGCCCGTATGGCCAGCCTCGACGTCCGGGCCGATGAGCGGGACTGGTTCACTCTTGGCGATCCCGAAACCCGCCCGCTGTCCGATCTCGACGTGGTGCTGATGCGCAAGGACCCGCCAGTCGACCTCGAATACCTGTACACCGGGTACCTGCTGGAGCGTGCCGAGGCCGACGGCGTGCTGGTCGTCAACCGCCCCGCCGCGGTGCGCAATGCCAGCGAGAAACTCTACACCGCCTGGTTTTCGCACTGCTGCGTGCCGATGCGCGTGTCGCGCGACCCGCGGGTACTGGAAGAATTTCTCCGCGAACACGGCGACATCGTGGTAAAGCCGCTGAACGGCATGGGCGGCGCCTCGGTATTTCGCATTCGGCTGGACGACCCCAACCTGCATGTCATTCTCGAAACCATCACCGACAACGGCCGGCAAAGCGCCATGGCACAGCGCTATATCCCCGAAATTACGCAGGGTGACAAGCGCATCCTGCTGATCGACGGCGAACCGTACCCGTATGCGCTGGCGCGCATACCGGCCGCCGGCGAGACGCGTGGCAACCTGGCCGCCGGCGCCACCGGCAAGGGCGTCGAGCTGAGCGAGCGCGACCGCTGGATATGCGAACAGGTCGGCCCCACCCTGCGCGAACAGGGACTGCTGTTCGTCGGACTGGATGTTATCGGCGACTACCTTACCGAGATCAACGTCACCAGCCCGACCTGCATCCGTGAACTCGACCGCCAATACGGCACCGATATCGCGGGCCAGCTAATGGACACCATTGCCGCGCGACTGCAGTCCCGGTGACAACACCGCGCGCACTCCTGCTGTCTTGCCTGCTGCTCGCCGGCTGTGAACAACAGGCCGGACCTGTGTTTCACGACCAGGTGCTGGCATTCGGCACCATCATCGACATCACCATCGACGGCGTTGACGCGGCACGGGCCGAACAGGCCAGCGCCGAGCTGGAACAACTGCTGCTCGGCTGGCACCGCGACTGGCATGCGTGGGAACCCGGCCTGCTGACGCAAACCAATGAAAAACTCGCCAGCGGCGAGCCCTTCATCGCCGACCCCGCCATCCTGCCACTGATCGTCGAGGCCAACCGCCTGTCAACACTCAGCAATGGCCTGTTCAATCCGGTGATCGGCAAATTGCTTGCGCTGTGGGGCTTCCAGGGCAACCCGTTACCCGCGGACACCCTGCCCGCTGCGGCGGCGATAAAGGCCTGGCTGGCCAATGCACCGACCGTCGATGACATCACGCAGGACGGCAACCGGCTTGCCAGCCGCAATCCGCTGGCCGCCTATGACCTCGGCGGTTTCGCGAAGGGATACGCAATCGACCGCTGTATCGAACTACTGCGTGAGCGCGGCATCGAGAACGCGATCATCAATACCGGCGGCGACCTGCGCGCCATCGGCACGCGCCGCGACCGGCGCTGGCGCATCGGCATCCGCCACCCGCGCTCGGACAGCATACTTGCCAGCATCAACACCGACGGCGACGACAGCATATTCACCTCCGGTGACTACGAGCGGCTGTTCAGCGTGGAAAACGTGCGCTATCACCACATACTCGATCCGCGCACCGGCTACCCGGCGACCGGCAGCAGCGCCGTGACCGTGGTCCACGACAACGCCGCGGTTGCCGATGCCGCGGCCACCGCCCTGTTTGTCGCCGGGCCCGATGAATGGGAAAAGATTGCCCGGCGCATGGGCATCGAGCGCGTCATGCTGGTCGACCGCGAAGGCGTGATTCACATGACGCCGGCGATGCGCGACGTCATTACGCTATCAAAGGATGTCACCGCGAGGGTGCACATCAGCAAACCGTGACAGGTACGACTGGCAGATAAAAACTGTCTCGCGCAAAGACGCCAGGAATAGATAAATAACCGCCACAGAGAACACAGAGAACACAGAGAACACAGAGAACACAGAGAACACAGAGAACATTATTATCCCCTCTCCCTCCGGGAGAGGGTTAGGGAGAGGGGATATTTATAGTTGGCAAATATGCCAATATTATTACTATATCTGCCAACTATAAATATAGGACTGGAAATTGTTGGCATTACAGCCAATCTCATCTAATAGTAGTTAGGCGGTAAACAATGATCAGACGTAACATGTATGTGATTGCCGTGCAGAATTTGCAGGCAGCTGCATCGTACTATCAGGACGTGCTTGGATTCTCGATTAGAGAAATTGGGGATGATGGGTGGCGCTTGTTTGAACGCGATGGATGCCAAATAATGGCTGGTCACTGCGCTGATTCAATTCCAGCAAAAGAACTAGGGGACCATTCTTACTTTGCCTACCTTGTTGTAGATAATGCCGATAAATATTTTGCAGATATTCTCGAGAAGGGCGCAGAAGTAATAAAACCACTAAAAAGCGAGCCTTGGGGAATGCGAGAATTTGGGGTCCGTACAAATGAAGGACATCGGATAATGTTTGGTGAAGAAATTGAAAACTAAGCACTCTGAAAAACCGCCTAACAAACGCATGCAGTCGGACGCGGCAGAGCCGCGCCGTTGATGCGAGGCGTTGGGCGTCATCCGAACGGGAGCGAATAATTTGATCGAAGGTGAATGCTTTTGCGGCACCGTACAGTATCGTATCGATGGCGACCTCACGCGTGCTCGGTCATGCCACTGTTCACGCTGCCGGAAGGCGTTCAGCGGAGCTTCGTCAGCCTATGCAGAGTTGGTTGACCCCGAATCACTTATCTGGGTAAGCGGCTCAGACAACTTGCAGAATTTCTCCTCCCAGCAGGATTGGGAGTTGGTTTTTTGCAAAACATGCGGCACCACAATTTGCGGAACACATCAAGGCCATATGCACGGCGTCGCTTTGGGAACGGTCAACGGAGACCCTGGCGTCGAGATCGAAGCCCATATCTTTGTCGGCTCGAAGGCACCCTGGGATCACATTGGTGGTTCAGCGCCGCAATTCGAAACGTGGCAAAAATGACGCCCAACCAATCGTTGCAGCGGACGTCAGGCGTGCATCATGCCAATCATTGAACAATTCGAGAGCTTCGCCGCCGATTTCGAAGTTGCAGTCCAGGATGACAATTGGTCCAGACTCGGCAAGTACTTTGCGCCGAATGCTACATACTTGAATGTTGGTGGCCCGGACCCGACCGTTAAAGGGCGCGACGCGATTGTTGCTTATCTCAAGAGAGATTTCTCGGAAAATGATCGTCGATTCGACTCGCGAATGCTTGCAGCGCTGACGCCGCCGACCGTGGAAGGCAATCGATTATCCCGTCGTTGGCGTTGCACGTACACCGTTGCCGGGGCGCCGGACCTCGTACTGGAAGGCGAGGCCCGGTATTTATTTGATGGCACTCTCATCAAGGCGATCGAGGAAGAAGCAACTGCGGAGTCCATGCAATCCTACGAAAGGTGGATGCGGGAAAATGGAACCAAACTGCGCGCCTGAAAAGAGAAGTGGACAGATTTGTTATATATTTGCACCTGGAACATAAATAATTCCGCCCCTTATATACATAGTAGTATAGAGAATACACAAACACTCAATACAAGGTATCCCGATGAATTATAAAAAACACGCATTCAAAGATGAAACGGTCGCCCTCGATAACAATACATATGACGAATGCGAGTTCGTCAATTGCAAATTCGAGTATTCCGGGGGCAAGCCGCCGGTAATGGTTTCCTGCAACTTTTCCGATTCTTCATTCACGTTCACCGGCCAGGCTGCTGATACCATCAGTTTTATGAAGGCTATGTATCATGGCGGCTTTAAAGTTGTCGTGGAACAAACCATGGAAGATATAAAAAAGGCGGCTGACCAGTAACCTGTTCGAATACTCAACCGTGCTTCTTTTTCGTATCGCATAATTCAGCCGTCAATTGCCGGATCATGATTGAATTAAGCAAACAGACGGCCCTGCGGGTAAGCAGGCTCTTCCATGAAAAGGACCGGGCAATCGTCGAGCAGCATCTTGCACAGGAGTGCGGTGACAACCTGCCGCTGGTCAATCCGGATTACCTGGAATTGGCGGAAAGGATCAGGTTCGCCGTGCTGAAACTGAGTAATGGCGATGTCGATAAGTTACTGTTCCTGATCCGGGAGGCCGCGAAAGACTGGCGGGACACCCTGGTGGCCGCGGGATTCGGGCATGACGAGAAGGCCCATTTACAGTGGCTGCCGGAGCCCAAACAGGACAAATAGCCGGTCATTCAAATACCCCTTTTCTCCCCGCAGATTCAGCAAATTCCTACCCTGCCCGCCGGCAACGGCCACTGTCATAGCCACCGCTCGCCCGGTTACGCTCCTGCTTAACGACTGGAACAGTACCCCGCCAATCCTGCAATGAGATGTTTACTAATATATTTCATATAGTTACATGATTTCGGCAGCACACAATTCGTGCTGCGCCGCCTGCCTGTGCCTGGCCGCGCTGGCGCCTGCCGGGCAGGCCGGGACGGTTTACCAGTGGACCGATGCCGAGGGCCACACTCACTTCAGCGACGCCGCGCCTGACAACCGGGCAAGCCTGGCGATCGACCTGCCGGCAACACCACCCCGCCCCTCCAACGGGCTGCGCCCCGGCGAGCGGGCCACCCTGCTGCGCATCGAAAAGCGGCAACAGTCCCGGCACAAGTCAGCCGTGACGGCCCGCCGCAAACTGTGGCAGGAACGGGAGTCGGAGCGCCGGGCCTGCGATGACAAGCGGGAACAGTTGCGGCGCGGGCGCCGTTACGTTGACAGCAAGGCGCTGTCGAAATATCTGCGGGAACATTGCTGGTAATGCTGACCTGAAACGTTAAAATTGCTGCGCTCATGTGTTATACAGACACAGCATGCAAAACGTAGACGCACCCATACTCCTGAACAACGGTGTCACGCCGACCGACCGGATCGCCATGACGTTGTTCCTGGCGATTGCATTTCACGCCATCGTCATTCTTGGCATCACCTTCGGCATGCATGACGACCCGCCGCCGGAAAACATCATGCCGACGCTGGATATTACAGTCACCAACCGGCGCACACCGCCGCCGGATGAGGCCGATTACCTGGCACAGACCAGCCAGGACGGTGGCGGCAACGTCACCGAAAAAGTCCAGCCGACGATGGACATTCCGGAACAGGCGCCGGCCGTGCAACCGCAGTTGCCGACGCCCGCACCCACCCAGGTGGTGACCACCACGGTTGCCGATATACAGGTCAGGCAGGAAGACACGCCGATGCCGGAGACGGAGCAACCGGATATCTCGGCCGCCGAACTGATCGAGCGCAGCATGGAAATGGTCAACCTGAGTGAAAAACTCAACGAAACGATGCAGGCCTATGCCCAGCGTCCGAAGCAGATCTACATCTCCGCGCGGACGCAGGAATACAAATACGCCAATTACATGCAGGAGTGGGTCAAAAAGGTGGAGCGTGTCGGCAACACGAATTACCCGGAAGCGGCCCGCCGCAAGGGGATCTCCGGCAAGCTGCTGATGGACGTCGCCCTCAATGCCGACGGGACTGTCCGCAATATCAGCATCCTGCGGACTGCCGGGCACAAGGTCATCGATGATGCCGCCAAACAGATTGTCAACCTGGCGGCGCCGTTTCCGCCGTTTCCGCCCGAAATCGGCAAGGACGCGGATGTCCTGCATATCACGCGGACCTGGGAATTTTCCAGCAGCAACCGCCTGCAAAGTCGCTAATCTTTAGCCACCATGTAGGATATCTCCTATATTCTCATGGAAGGCTTGATGGATGTGCGGTCGTGCCCGATACTAGAGGTATGAACGAGACCGAATCATTAAGTAATCATTTCCTGATCGCCATGCCATCGCTGGAAGATCCCAACTTCCATCACACCACCACCTATATCTGCGAGCATGATGCCGACGGTGCGCTGGGCGTAGTCATCAACCGCCCGCTGGAAATCCAGCTGGGTGAAATCCTGCTACATATGGATATCCGCACCGATAATATCGATATCGCCTCGCAACCCGTCTACATGGGCGGCCCGGTGCAGAGCGACCGCGGCTTCGTGCTGCACGAGCCCACCGGCGACTGGGAGGCGACACTCAAGGTGACCGATGACATCGGCATTACCTCATCGCGCGACATCCTGGCCGCCATCGCGGCGGGCGAAGGCCCGGAAAATGCAATTATTACCCTTGGTTACGCAGGCTGGGGCGCCGGGCAACTGGAACAGGAACTGGCCGCCAACACCTGGCTGAGCGGCCCGGCCGACCGCGACATCGTCTTCAAGACGCCGTCCGAGCGCCGCTGGCTGGAGGCCGCCGCCCTGATTGGCGTCGACCTGCACCTTATTTCCAACGAAGCAGGCCACGCCTGAGCGCCGACGGCCACTGCCAGTACCTCTTGCAGACACTTCTGGGCTTCGATTTCGGTAAAAAACGGATCGGCATCGCGGTCGGCCAGTGCGTGACCGGTACGGCAACCGCCCTCTGTACCGTGACCAGCCAGCAGGGATCGCCCGACTGGGACCGGATAACCGGCCTCGTCGGTGAATGGCGCCCGAATGCGCTGGTCGTCGGGCTGCCGCGGCATGCCGATGGCAGCGACTCGGACCTCAGCGGCGCCGCGCGCAAATTTGCACAACAGCTTGAAGGACGTTACCGTTTACCGGTACACCTGATGGACGAACGCCTCAGCACCCGGGCAGCAACTGCCCTGCAACAGGAAGACCGGCAGGGCAAGGCCGGGCTGGATGCCATCGCGGCGCGCATTATCCTGCAGGACTGGCTGGACACAGAGAAACCATGAACGAACTCGATGACATACCGGCCATACTCGATGACATGGCCGAACAACTGGCAGTGCATGCAGGAAATGCGGGTGACAATCCCCCCGCCATGGTCGGCATCCATACCGGCGGCGTGTGGATCGCGGAACAGCTACACCAGCGCCTGCAGCTCGGTGATCCCCTGGGCAGCCTGGATATTTCGTTCTACCGAGACGACTTTACCCGCATTGGCATGAACCCGGTAGTACAGCAGTCGGCACTGCCATTCGGCATCGATGATCGCCATATCATCCTGGTGGATGATGTATTGCATACCGGGCGCACCATCCGCGCCGCCCTGAATGAACTGTTTGACTACGGCCGGCCGGCCTCTATACTGCTGGCCGTGCTGATCGAGCGTGACGGGCGCGAACTGCCGATCGAGGCCGCCGTGGTCGGCAGGCATGTCAGCCTGCAGGCTGACGAACATATCAAACTGACGGGGCCGTCCCCGTTGAGGTTGGAAATCAAGCAGATCGCATGAGCGCCAGCAACCTGCAAACCGACAGCAAGGGCCGCCTGCGCCATTTCCTCAGTATCAGCGGACTCAATCACCAGTTACTCACCGAAATCCTGGACGCGGCGGAATCCTTTGCCGGCGTCACCGAGCGAACCGTCAAAAAGGTCCCGCTGCTGCGCGGCAAGACCATCGTCAACCTGTTTTTCGAAGCCAGCACACGCACCCGCACCACCTTTGAACTCGCCGCAAAGCGCCTGTCCGCCGATGTCCTGAACATCAACATAACCCAGTCCAGCGCCGTCAAGGGCGAGACCCTGCTGGACACGCTGCGTAACCTGGAAGCCATGCACGTCGACATGTTCGTCGTCCGTCATGCCGACAGTGGCGCCGCGCACTTCATCGCAAAAAATCTTGCGCCGCATATCAGTGTCATTAATGCCGGTGACGGGCGTCATTCCCACCCGACCCAGGCAATGCTCGACATGTTCACGATACGCCGCATGAAGGGACCGGATTTCGGCCGTTTGCGTGTCGCGATTGTCGGTGACATTTTACATTCACGCGTGGCCCGCTCGCAGATCCACGCGCTCAACCTGCTGAACACGGGCGAGGTACGTATCGTCGCACCACGGACGCTGATACCGGTGCATGCGGAATCGCTGGGTACGCACATTTACCATGACCTGCGCGAAGGCATCAGGGATGTCGACGTAATTATCACGCTGCGCCTGCAACATGAACGCATGCAGGGGGCATTACTGCCGAGCGAACACGAATATTACGAGCTGTTCGGTCTTACCGAGGAAAAACTCTCGTATGCCAGTCCTGACGTCACCGTGATGCACCCGGGGCCGATCAACCGCGGGGTAGAAATGGACTCGGAAGTTGCCGATGGGCCACGCTCGGTCATCCTTGAGCAGGTCACGCATGGCATCGCGGTGCGCATGGCGATCATGTCGATGGCGATGGGCAGAAAGGGCGAGGCCGCGGAATAACATGACAGGCAATCCCGCTGTTGAAGAAACGCGCATACGCATTCATGGCGGCCGCGTCATCGATCCGGCCAATGCAATCGATACCACCCTCGATGTATATATAGCAGCAGGCAGGATCGTTGCCGTGGGCGACAGGCCGGACGGCTTCGAGGCAGACCGGGATATCGATGCGGGCAACTGCATTGTCTGCCCCGGCCTGGTCGATATCAGCGCGCGGCTGCGCGAGCCCGGTCTCGAACACAAGGCCACCGTTGCGACGGAATCCGTTGCCGCGGCCGCTGGCGGCATCACTACCCTGTGTTGCCCGCCCGACACCAGTCCGGTCATCGACACACCGGCCGTTGCCGAGTTGATCCGGCTGCGCGCGCAAGCCGCCGGCAAGGCGCGCGTCGTGACACTGGGCGCGCTGACACGCGGACTTGGCGGCGAGCAACTGAGCGAGATGGCTGCACTGCAAAGGGCGGGCTGTGTCGGCATGAGCAACGCCTTGCAGCCCATGGCCAGTACGCTGATCCAGCGCAGGGCGCTGGAGTACGCGGCGACCTTCGACCTGACCGTCTTCCTGTACCCGAACGACCATGCACTGGCAAATAACGGTCGTGCGCACGAGGGCCGGGTGGCGACCCGGCTCGGTCTGCCGGGCATTCCGGAGGCCGCCGAGACCGCCGCCGTGGCGCGTGACCTTGCCCTGATCGAACAGACCGGGGTGCGCGCGCACTTCTGCCGCCTGACCACGGGACGGGCGGCACGCATGGTGGCGCGCGCGCAATTCGATGGCGCGCCGGTAACCGCCGACGTGGCCATACCCTATCTTTACCTGTCGGAGAACGATATCGGCGAGTTCGACAGCCAGTGCCATACCATTCCACCACTGCGGACAGTCGAGGACCGCCAGCAACTGCGCGATGCCGTCCAGCGCGGTACGCTCTCGGCCATTTGCTCTGACCACCAGCCACATGAACCCGACGCCAAATCGGGGCCGTTCCCGTCCACCGAGCCCGGCATCTCCGGTCTCGACACGCTGCTGCCGTTGAGCCTGCGCTATGCAGAGGAACAGGCATTGCCCCTGCCGGAACTGGTCGAGCGACTGACCGTGGGTCCGTCGCGCATCCTCGGCCTGCCGCACGGCACATTATCACCCGGCGCAAGTGCCGATATCTGTATCTTCGACCCGCAGCTTACCTGGGTGGTTGATCATCACACGCTCAAAAGTAACGGCCTCAATACACCGTTCCTTGGCTGGGAGATGCAGGGGCGGGTTACCCATACCCTGTTCGAGGGACGGGTTGTTTATTCGTTAAGTGAATAACCTGTTCACCGGTCGCAAGGACATAAACATGCAGCCCGGGGATAACCTGCATATCAATTCTATATAAAATATGTCTAAAAGACCGGATTCGACTGTCCGCTCAACCGATCGACGCAACACACGCATTAAATTCATCCCTTTATAAGTAGTTCCCATAATTCGTGGAGACCAGTGGGTTTGATAGTGTCTTGTACTATTGAATTTGTTGCAGGCATGATTCGGCCTATCACGTTTATGTGGCGTGACAGGCCGCGTCGGGACTATTACCAATAGTGCGGATTCCGTCTGTTACTCTATCAGGCCTTCAATTGAGTTCTATCTGTACTCATCAATCTCAATGCTCAAGAGCTCTGTATCATGACTAACTTTCTCCTGTTAATACTCGGTGTTGGCTTGCTCACCGTTGGCGGCGAAGCGTTGATTCGAGGATCATTGGCTGCCGCTATGCGGCTCGGGGTATCACCATTGCTTAGCGGTCTCGTTATCGTAGGTTTCGGTACCTCGGCGCCAGAGTTGGTGGTCTCTGTAGATGCAGCATTAAATCAGCGGCCGGATATTGCTATCGGCAATGTCGTGGGTAGCAATATCGGCAATATTTTGCTGATTCTAGGAACATGCGCGCTCATCACTCCGCTGGCAGTAAAACCGTTGGCGCTACGCCGAGACGCTGTCACGGTCGTGGCGGCGAGCATACTATTTCTGATTTTGGTCGGTGGCAGCGCGCTGGGACCTGCGGACTCGGTGATTTTCTTGATGACCTTGGTGGCTTATTTGGTATGGGCTTATTGGAGTGAACGCTTTCACGCTGCACCTTCTGCGGAACTTCATAAAGCCGAAGCCGAAGAACTTACCGCTCTGCCGAAGTCAGTCGTATGGACTGTCACGACAGTGATTACTGGTCTACTGCTGTTAATTGCCGGGTCACAGGTGCTACTTATGGGAGCTGTCGGAATTGCAGAACACTTCAGGGTTTCCGAGGCAGTTATCGGTTTGACCTTGGTAGCAGTTGGTACATCACTCCCAGAGTTTACAATATCGATTATTGCAGCGCTGCGTCGGCACGCAGATGTGGCCGTTGGAAATGTACTTGGCAGCAATATCTTTAATTTGCTTGGAATTCTGGGTGTATCCGCTCTGCTTCAGCCGCTTCCAGTCCACGCAAGAATTCTGCAATTCGACCAATGGGTAATGCTCGGAACGTCTCTGCTGCTGTTGCTGTTTTTGTATACGGGGCGCTGTCTAAGCCGGTTGGAAGGTGGAATGCTTTTGGCTGGCTATGGTGTATATCTCGCACTGAGTTTTACCAAATTCCAAGGTTAGCACCAAGATGAATATATACAGGTAATCAAGGTGCATATTTATATATTCGGATAAAAGAGTGGTAATGTATTAAACCGGCTGGAATAATCCAATGTACTTCATAAGTAACTTGTTTAGCATGTAGTGACCTTTTTTCCTTTTAACAGCTGTCAGGTGCGAATAATAGAAATGGTGGTCGGTAAACTTAAAATAGCTTATGAAAGTGTAGTGTGTACAGTATTTGGGGTAATACTGGCATTCATTGTTCTCGGCATTGTAATCGGAACAGCCCAGCTATTTATTACGACATGGGGGTTGTTAAAATTTGAAGGCATCACTGGCCACTACATTGATCTAATTGCCGACGTGTTAACACTATACGTACTGATTGAACTATCTCGATCTCTAGTAGAGTATTTCGACACCCGTATGATTCGTCTTGCTTTTATTGTCGATGCTGCGATTGTATTTGTGATTCGTGAAATAATGATCGCGCTGTTCAAGCATGAGATCGAGGTGCAAATGCTTTATGCATTATCGGCATTTTTATTTGTGCTTGGGGCGCTAAGAATTGGCTCTGTTTTGGTAGATCAACGAGAAATATGTATTTCTCATGAGATTGACGCCAAACAACCGAAACAACTCGAACCCTGAACGTCTGCGTTCAGTATTAACAGATGTTGGCATGCATTTGGTAAAGGACCTATATTGGCCGATAGTGTGAGTACAGATTATCTTTCGGGAACGGCAACTTCTGCTGCTTTCCCGCCATTCGCCAGTGATCCGGGAACGGCAGGTTCTGGCCGAACCCGGAAGTTCCAGGGGAAATTCCTGAGTATTTTAGCCGGACGACCACTTCCGACCCAACGCGGAAGTACAGCATTTCACCCTGGATGACCCGAACGTACTGTAAACAATCTTTCCATCAGGGTTCTGAATCAGAAAATCAGATCAAAAGAATGATGGCCTGATATAGACCTGATAGCAGACCGGATTCCTGCGAGGTATGGAATAATCATTCTGCCTGGCTCAGCCGGGAGGACCATCCAGCAACGTCACTCGAACATCCATACTGGTGATAAACCGAAACGCCGGCTGCATCGCGTCCATAGGCCGCTGCCAGCCGCCCACCACGAAGAGAGTCCTGCGTGGAATCGAACACTTGCCAGCAACCCCCAACGTACGCCTCGAACCAGGCATGCAAGTCCACAGGCTCAAGCCCGTAAAGGGATCCTGCTACCAAACGTGCGGGTATACTGATGCTGCGCAAAGTGCAAAGCCAAGATAGGCAAGATCGCGACACCCCCATTCCTGTTGCGTACTCACCTCGACAGCGGATAACGGAAATGCGCCAGACCGGGGTGAGTACCGTATCGAATTTCGAATCCAGTCACTGAATCTGTACACCTGATCGTAGCCTGGCTGTATACCATCAACAATGTCCCGCGAGAGATCACCGAACCTGTCCGATTCACAATAGCGACTGGAGAGTAAATACAACAAGACCGTGTCCGGTAGATTCTGCACTTCCACGAAGAAATCGCCTGGTGCTTCATCTGCTACATCCGCAGTTAATACAGTTGCTGATGTATGGATAGGAAACTCACCGGCTGGTGCTACCAACCGCTGACAAAGATTGCCGAAGATGTCAGTGTATTCCTCTACCGTAACACCGGGCGACAAGGTATAGGCTTCTTGTGCTATCCACTACTGTATCCCGCTGCGCGGGCGAAGCATGAGGACCAACGGGGTCGAATCGCCCGTTTGAAACTCGAGATTGCACGTAGCCTGGATCCACATTATGTTCTTTCCGTAAATTTTATATCCTGCCAGGATGCACGCGTGCTCGATCACCGGGCTACTTCAACGCATTTAACGATCACGCCAGCCGTAGCCGCTCAAGAGATGCACGAGCTCCTCCTCCACTGATATCAGGGTTGATTTCAAGTTCCAGCATCGTCAGCGCCTCGAGATCGACGAAGTAATCTTCAAGTTCCCGAGTGTTGCCGGTCGAACTGAAGTTGTACTGCTGACGCACTATCTCCCTGGCGGGTTCCTCAATGCCACTGGACCAACGCAGCACGAATTCCTGTGTGCGCTCCAGCTCGTCCTCCTGAAATACCAGTTGAATACGACTGATCCTTTGCGGCGCATCAAATAGCAGGCGTATAGCCTGCTTTCCAGGTAGTTGCGCTCGCCAACCAGTTCCCGTATTCGATACCAATGCTGATTCGATCGTATGTTCCATGTCCTCGGACGTCAGCTCTACCTGTACCAGGTGTTCAAGGTCCAGCCAGTCCTGGTGTTCCGCGAGCGGAATTCCCTGGGTGTCCTCCTTAATTATCTGCTTACGCATGCACTACCTCCTGTACCTTCTTTTCACATCTGACACACAACTTATCATATTATCGAAAAATGCCGAGATGCTGGCGATAGCCTTGTCGACTTCACCGCATGCTCTGCAGGTTTCGCTGTCGATCATGAATGCCTGCTACAGGCATTGCTCCGGTTAATTGTGCCTTTCGCGGGTAAGGCGAACACCTCGTGAAATGACTGCTCCTGCTGCATCCTGAACCTTCGCCGAAACACAGAGCATGTCACTTGATGGCCGATAGTGTTGAAAAGCACTGTTTCTGCCAGGAGTGGAATAATTAACCCTTCATGGCGAGTTTTATTTCCCCGGACAGGGGGCATAAGAAATGCCTGAAATCACGATACAGTACTTCATATTACCCCGCGCAAAAGCATTGAACCGCACTTTTGGCAAGAATGCGCTTTATGTGAAATTTGGCTTCATTCGAATTTCGAGTTTTTCAACGGTATCGGCCTTTCTCGAACAATGATTTCAGGCCTGCACCAGAAACGCATTACATCGATGGCATTACAATATGACGAACCAGGCTGTACCCCACCTGGCCGGCCTGCTTGCTGCGGTAGACCTCCCAGTGTTGCGGCAGGTCCAGCTGCAAGCCCTTCTCCGCCTCTATATATATAAGTGCACCCGGCGCCAGCCAGCCGTTCGATTCCAGCAACTCGATATCTGCCGGCAACAATCCCCGCTGAAACGGTGGATCGAGAAACACCACGTCGAAGGGCTGTGCGCCGCCCCGCAGCCACTGCTGCACACTCGCCTGCACGATTTCGACCTGTGTTGCACCGAGCACCCCGGCCTGCTCCCGCAACGAGGCGACAGCTTCCGCGGCATGGTCAACCAGCACCACCCTGTCCGCGCCACGTGATGCCGCCTCCAGTCCGAGCGCACCGCTGCCGGCATACAGGTCCAGGCAACGCGCGCCGCGGATCACCGGGGCCAGCCAGTTGAACAGGGTTTCACGGACCCGGTCGGGCGTCGGACGCAGGCCCGGCAGTGCGGCGAACGGGAGCTTGCGGCCGCGCCAGCTGCCGCCGATGATGCGCAGCTGGTTTTGCGGGCGGTTGGCTTTCATACGGGCATGATCGCGCAAACAGCAGACAACGTCGAATTTATAGCTGCCTGCAGGAGCGCCTTGCAGGCGCGAATTACTATTTCGCGCGATGTACACTGATGTACGAGTGCCGCGGGAGGCATGGATGCCGGTAGCGGCCCTGCAAGGCGCTCCTGCAGCGATACCTTTCACATGGCAGGTTGCAGAGATTTCCGCCGCGCTACCCCGACCAGCCCGGCAATCCCCGACAGGAACAGCCACGCCGCGGCCGGCACCGGGACCACGGTGCCGGACACGAGTCCCGGCGTGGGGATATCGAATCCCAGAAAATCGACCCGGTTATCATTCGTATCGATTGCAGGGTCCACGCGCGCCAGGCTCCAGCCTGGCGCGACGTCCGGAACCGCTGTGCCTTCACCCGCAAAGATGGCCGAGGTAAAATCACCGTAGCCGAGCGCATCGAGGATGCCATTGCCGTCACGCAGCACTATCGAATCCGGGCCGTTCTGGAAATCGATGTCGGCCACGAAATCGGTATTGTTTACCAGGCTGGAGCCGCTGCCATCATCATCGCCGATGACGAAAACACCGTCCGCGGGAATCACGCCACCCAGCGTCACTGTCTTGTAGACACTGCCGTTGGTGCCGTTTACCCCCTCGATCGTCATGCCGCTCAGTGCGGTACCGGGCACACCGTACAATTCCACGAATACCTGGCCGGCATCCGGGCCGCTTACGTCATACAGCAGCTCCGATATTACGGTCGAGGCGCCGGCTGTTGATGTCGCCAGCATTACCGCAACCGCGGTCAATGTCCGTCGTCCTTTCGAAATCCCGTTGTTCATCGTCTCCTCCTTGAGTTGTTTTTTAAAGCTGTGGTATCTCACACGCCACGCAGACGGTCAGGCTTCCATGCCCATGCCCGTTTCCGGGTGTCCTTTGCTACAGGCTACAGATTAGCGGGATGGAGATTTTAAACAGCCGGCACCAGGCAACACGCCCTGTCAGCAGACACTGACAGGGCGTGTACGTTAGCGATGCAGGCGCGAACCTGCTCGGAGGTGAATTCGTTCGCGGACGCCGTCCGCTCCTACGATGCACAGGGACAAGGCTGCATAGCGGCCTTGTAGACCAGGCCGCGAGAGGACAGGAGTCCGTAGCGACCAAGGCATCTATTGGAGCAGGAGCAGTTTCCGTAGTTGAAATGTTAGCTGCAGGAGCGCCTTGCAGGCGCGAACCCGCACCGGGACTGGAATGTTCGCGGGCAAGCCCGCTCCTGCAGGCGTGTCTATTGGGGCAGGAGCGCCTTTGCCTATACGGACATAGGTACATCGCGTAGCGCAGGGATGCGCGTTAGCGATGCAGGCGCGAAAAAATGGTTTGTAAAATCGCGCCTGCAAGGCGCTCCTGCTTTTTAATTTGTCGCGGAACCGCCGACAATGACTGTCTGCATAAGGTCAGGCTTTACGCGTCGATTGAAGGCATCCACGATCTGCTCGCGGGTGACGGCGTTTACACTGGCGGAAAAAGTATCCAGGTAGTCCAGCGGCATGTCATAAAAACCGATCATGACCAGGTAACTGAGGATCTTTGAATTACTGTCGATGCGCAGCGCAAAACCACCGGTGATATTACTCTTCGACGCAACCAGTTCTTCATCCTTCGGCCCCTTGTCGACGAATTCCTGCAGTGTATCGCGCATCACCTTGAGCGCCTCATCCACCTGGTCATTGCGCGTCTGCAACGAGAACAGGTACGGGCCGTCCTGTTCCATCGGTGACAGGTAGCTGCTGACGCTGTATGAAAGCCCGCGCTTCTCGCGGACCTCCTCGCTCAGGCGCGACACCAGGCCGCTGCCGCCCAGCACATGGTTGCCGACATAGAGCGGAAAGTAGTCCGGGTCTCCGCGGTGCATGCCGGGTGCCGCCATGCGTACATGCGACTGTTTCGATGGATGCTCTATGCGCTTCATGCCGGCTGACTCCGGCACGGGAACAGCGGGCAGCCTGGCCGCGCGTTCACCGGCCGCGAGACCATCCGTCACCTCCTCGGCCAGGCGTTCGGCAGTCGCTCGGTCCACGTCACCGACAATACCGATAACAGCATTGCGCGCGACGTAATAGCGCTTGTAAAAATCTTTCACGGCATCCCTTTCCAGCGCGCTGATATCCTCGGCAGTGCCGGTAGGACGCGATGCATACGGGTGATCGCCGTAAGTGGACAGGAATATTTCATTGCCGGCAACGGTTGACGGTGACTGCTCGCTCTGGCGAATGGCAACCAGGGTACGATCACGTTCCCGCTCGAAATCCGACTTGTTGAAATCCGGTCGTCCCAAGACGTCGGCGAGAATCGCCATTGCCGGCTTCAGGTACGCCTCGTCACTGAGGGTACGCAACTGGGCCCACGCCATGTCGCGCGCGGAACCGGTACTCAGCTTCGCGCCCAGCGACTCGCCCTTGCGTGCGATTTCATCGGCACTCATGCCGGCGGCACCCTTGTCCAGCAGCGTGCTGGTCATGTGCGCGGCACCGGGGTGCTTGCCGTCGCGCGCACTGCCGGCGGCAAACGTGATATTGATGTCGACCATCGGCAACTCGGTCGCCGGCACAAAATAGACGCGCGCGCCCTTGTCGGTCACCCAGTGCTGGATGGTGGGTATGGCATGTGCCGTACCCGCAAGCAGCGCGAGGGTGATCAGTAACAGTGAATGAATAATTCTCATGCCATTTCCCGGTGTGTCAGTGCACATGACCGCCTCCCGCGCTTGCAGAATGCGATTTACCGCCCGCGTCCATCGGCAACGGGTCGAGTTCGGCAACCGTCAGGTTCTTCTCGACCAGGTACTTGTTTGCCACTGCCTGCAATTGTTGCGCAGTCACCGCCTTGATCCGGTCGACATACTCATCCGCCAGGCGCCAGTCCAGCCCGACCGTTTCCAGTTGCCCGATCTTCATGCCCTGGTAAAAAATCGAGTCAAGCTCGTAGACTTTACTGGCGACCACCTGCGACTTGATGCGCGCCAGTTCCTCCGCGGTGACCGGCTTGTCCTGCAGGCGCTTGATCTGCGCAAGCAATGCCTGCTGGACCTCGTCGACGCTGTGGCCATCGGCCGGGGTTGCATCGAGCAGGAACAGGTCCGCCTGCCGGCTGTATAAATCGTACCCGGCACCGGCATTGGTGGCGATGCGGCTGCCGCGCACCAGTTCGGTGGTAAGTCGTGCGCTGTCACCACCGTCCAGGATGCCGGCGAGCACTTCCAGTGCATACGGCTCCCAGCCCTCCGCTGCCGTTTTCAGCACCGGGACCTTGTAACCCATGATGGTATAGGACACTTCCGCGGGCACCTGCACGACGACCGAACGCCGGCCCAGTTGCGGCGGTTCGACGCGCGGCTTGGGTGGCTCGATAACTTCCGGCTTCAGCGGTCCGAAATGCTCGCGTGCCAGCGCCAGCACGGCCTTCGGCTCGACGTCACCGACGACCACCACCGTGGCATTGTTGGGTGCATACCAGCGCTGATACCAGGCCTGCAGGTCGGCAAGCTTCATGTTCTCCAGGTCGTCCATCCAGCCGATGGTCGGGGTCCGGTAGGAACTGGCGGTGTAGGCGGTTGCGGCAAACTGCTCGTAGGTCAGCGCGGTCGGCTTGTCATCGGTGCGCATTCGGCGCTCTTCCATTACCACGTTGATTTCCTTGATAAATTCCTCTTCCTGCAAGCGCAGGCGGCGCATTCGGTCGGCCTCCAGCTCGAAACTGATCGGCAAGCGGCTGTTTTCGAGGCTCTGGAAATAAGTGGTGTAATCCTGGCTGGTGAAGGCATTCTCGCTGCCCCCGTTTTTGGAGATAATGCGCGAGAATTCCCCGGGCGGGTGTGTTTCGGTGCCCTTGAACATCATGTGTTCCAGTACGTGCGAGACACCGGTGATACCATCGGGCTCATAACTTGCGCCGACCTTGTACCATACCTGCGTAACCACCACAGGCGCCCGGTGGTCTTCCTTTACGATCAGCTTGAGACCGTTTTCCAGTTGATATTCATGCACCTTGGCACCGGCCAATACCAGCTGGGCCGTGAAAAACAGGCACGTCATCATCAAAATACGCATACAGAAACTCCCTTGCAAAGCTACAGTTAACCCGGAGGTTACGGGATGATAGGATATTCCGCTGAAGAATTCCTGAACTTACACAGACAATTCATTTAATGCTTGGTTTCAGCAAAAACAAAACATCGACCAAACCCGACAAAGCTGAAAAAACCGGCCTGTTTGCACGGTTACGCGATGGCCTGTCCCGCACCCGCCACAGCCTCACCGAGGGCGTCGCCGAACTGGTGCTTGGCAGCAAGGCCATCGATGCCGAGTTGCTGGAGGAAATCGAGACCATGCTGCTGGTCGCCGACGTCGGCGTCGATGCCACCCGCGATATCATCGACTACCTCACGGACCAGATCGCATATAACAAGCTCAAGGATGCGGATGCCCTGATGGCGGCGCTGCACGACCGGATGCACGCGGTCCTGGAACCCGGCAGCCAGCCGTTGGTCCTGCCGGACGATATCCGCCCGTTCGTCATCCTGATGGTCGGCATCAATGGCGCCGGCAAGACCACGACCATCGGCAAGCTGGCGCACCGTTTCCAGCAACAGGGCAAGCAGGTCATGCTGGCCGCCGGCGATACCTTCCGCGCCGCCGCGGTGGAGCAGCTGCAGAGCTGGGGCGAACGCAACAACATCCCGGTCATCACCCAGCAACAGGGGGCCGATTCGGCCTCCGTCATTTTCGATGCCCTGCAGGCGGCCAGGGCGCGCAACATGGATGTCCTGATCGCCGATACCGCCGGCCGGCTGCACACGCAGTCGAACCTGATGGACGAACTGAAAAAGATCAAGCGCGTCATGGGCAAGCTGGACGCGGCCGTGCCGCACGAAGTCATGCTGGTGGTGGATGCCGGCACCGGCCAGAACGCCCTCAACCAGGCACAGGAATTCAACGCGGCCGTCGGCCTGACCGGCATCACGCTGACCAAGCTGGACGGTACGGCAAAAGGCGGCATAATTTTCGCCATCGCGAAAAAGACCGGCATCCCGATACGCTTCATCGGCGTGGGCGAAGGCATCGAAAACCTGCGCGAGTTCGATGCGAAAGAGTTTGTCGATGCATTATTCAGCACAAGCAGCTGATGGAAAGTCGCTGGCAGCGAGATCCGGCAACTGGCGACCAGCCACTACCCGCACTCTATAAATGATTCAATTTACCAACGTCAGCAAACGTTACCCCGGCGGCCATGACGCCCTGACCAACATCAGCTTTCACATGGAAAAGGGCGCCATGGCCTTCCTGACCGGACACTCCGGCGCCGGCAAGAGCACGCTGCTGAAACTGGTCGCGCTGATCGAGCGCGCAACCCGCGGCCAGCTGTTCCTCGACGGCGAAAACGTCTCGCGCATCAGTGCCCGCCGCATCCCCTACATCCGCCGCAAGATCGGCTTTATCTTCCAGGACCACCACCTGCTGTTCGACCGCACCGTGTTCGACAATGTCGCCCTGCCGCTGGTCATCGCCGGTTATCCGCACCAGGAAATCGGCCGGCGCGTGCGCGCCGCCCTCGACAAGCTCGGCCTGCTGAACAAGGAACGCGTCTACCCGATCACCCTGTCCGGCGGCGAAGCACAACGTGTCGGCATTGCGCGTGCGGTCGTCAACAAGCCCATGCTGTTACTGGCCGACGAGCCGACCGGCAACCTCGATCCGGACCTGTCGCGCGATATCATGGCATTGTTCGGCCTGTTCAACGATGTCGGCGTCAGCGTACTGGTTGCCAGCCACGATATTTCGCTGATTGAACAACTCGATTACCCGGTCATGTCGCTGGAACACGGCCGGCTGGCAAACACCGCATGACCCGGCCACGTAAAAACCGGCGGCGCTCGCAGTATCACTGGCGCGAGCGTCTGCAGCGCATGCTGTCACCGCGCGTGTACCTGCGCCGCCATGCGCAGGTCGCCCTCGACAGCCTCGGCCGCCTGTATCGCAACCGGCTGGCCTCGCTGATGACCGCCGCCGTCATCGGCATCGCGCTGGCGTTACCCTCCGGGCTGTATTTAATGCTCGATAATCTCGGCCGGCTGAGTGGTTCATGGGACGGCCAGGCGAGTATTTCCGTGTTCCTGCAGGATGACGTCACGGCTGACGCGGCAAAGACGCTCGCCCGGCAAATCGACGCCTGGGACGAAGTGCACGAGGTGCAGCTGATTACGCCGGAGCAAGCGCTGGTGGAATTCGGCGAGCGCTCCGGCCTCGGCAACGTGCTGGAGGCGCTGAACGAAAACCCGCTGCCTGCCGTGTTGATCATCACGCCGTCGAACCTGCACATCACGCCGGACGCGGCATCGGCATTGCAAACCCGGCTGGAAAAAATGCCGGAGACCGCGCTGGCGCAACTCGACCTCGAATGGGTGCAGCGCCTCACCGCCATGCTGGAGATTGCGCAGCGCGGCATCCTGGTGATCAGCGGATTGCTGGCGCTGGCGGTGCTGCTGGTCATCGGCAACACCATTCGCCTGGAGATCCAGAACCGTCGCGAGGAGATCCTGGTGACCAAGCTGATCGGCGCGACCAACGGTTTCGTACGCCGGCCGTTCCTGTACAGCGGCATCTGGTACGGCTTCCTCGGCGCGGCCATCGCCTGGCTGCTGGTCGAGGCCGGCTTCTGGCTGCTGGGCAACCCGGTCGCACGGCTGGCCGGCCTGTACAACAGCAACTTCAGCCTCGAGACCCTGCCATTGCAACTGCTGGGCCTGCTCGCCGGTACCGGCCTGTTGCTTGGCCTGCTCGGCTCCTGGCTGGCCGTCGGCCGCCACCTGAACGCCATCGAACCGAGATGATGAAATGATCGCGCGTGCAACGACACACCCTTTTGAACCGCAGCGGCTGATGCGCAATCGATGAACGCGGTCACCGCCAGGCCAGAGAGCGACCAGCTTGCAGTCCTGTTAACCAGCATCGCGATCCTGGGCATCAGCCTGTATGCACAGCAGGCCCTTGCCGGCACGCAATACCTGACCTTTCTCATCGGTGTGGGCCTGGGCATTACCCTGTTACACGCCGCGTTCGGTTTCAGCGGCGGCTGGCGACAGTTTATTCGCGATCGCAAGGGCGCCGGCATCCGCGCGCAGTTGCTGTTGCTCGGCATGACCTCGCTGCTGTTTTTTCCAGTCCTGGGCCAGATATTTCCCGCGCTCCAGGTCAGTGCCGCACTGGCGCCCGTCGGCACCTCGGTGCTGGTCGGCGCCTTCCTGTTCGGCATCGGCATGCAACTCGGCGGCGGCTGCGGGTCCGGCACGTTGTACACCATGGGCCAGGGACAGGTCGACATGCTGCTCACCCTGGCATTCTTCATCGTCGGCGCCACGCTCGGCTCGGCGCACATGGAGTGGTGGTTGTCCCTGCCCGGTTATGGAAGTATTTCCGTGATACAGCAATTCGGCTGGTGGCAGGCGTTGTTGTTGCAGTCTGCGTTGCTCGCCGTGCTGTATGGTCTGGTGCGGCAGTCTCGAGCAGAAACGCAACCGCACCCTCGACCCCGTTGAATGGCGGGTACCGCGACAGGAAATGACGCAGCGCCTGATTCATGGACGCTGGCCCCTGTGGTGGGGCGTGCTCGGCCTCGCCGGGCTGAATCTTGCGACGCTGCTGGTCGCGGGCCACCCCTGGAGCATCACCTACGCGTTCGGGCTGTGGGGGGCCAAGATCTGGTCCGCGCTGGGCGGCGATCCCGGCAGCTGGGCCTACTGGAGCAGCGGCTATCCCGCGCAGTCACTCAACAGCAGCGTGTTGCTCGATACCACCTCGGTGATGGATTTCGGCGTCATCCTGGGGGCATTGCTGGCCGCCGCGCTGGCGGGGAAATTTGCCCCGGCGATGAAACTGTCCGGTAAGCGCGTATTCACCGCCGTGGTCGGCGGACTGTTGCTGGGTTACGGTGCGCGGCTTGCCTTTGGCTGTAATATCGGGGCCCTGGTGGGCGGTATTTCGAGTGGCAGCCTGCACGGCTGGCTGTGGCTGGCGGCGGGCTTCAGTGGCGCCATCGCCGGCGTGTACCTGCGTATCTGGCTGAAGGTCGATAAACCATTGGGAGTCCAGACATGAAGCGCAACCGGAGCCGCCTTGTCATGGGCACGGCAATCAGCGCGGCCGCCATCGCCGTGGCCGTGGACCACACGCGCCACCGCCTGCCGACACCCGAACAGCAGCTGGCCGACCAGTCGGCGGTTATTATTATCGAAGAAGGCCAGGCGCTGCCCGCAGAGGATGAGTGCGGCAAGCCGGCCAAACCGGGCAAGCGGCCCTCTCCCTGTTCGTTGTGATGTCTGCCCTTCCGGTCGAAACCGCCACTCATGAATCGTACTGGTCTGAACGCCTGTTCGCCTGCCTGCAGGCATTTGCAGACCGCGGTACCAACGCCGTACTGCAGGTACTCGCGGGGGTCGACCATATTGAGTCCGAACAACGTTATCCCGAAAACGGGCTGACTTTCGCGGGCCAGCGCTGGCGCGCCTTTTATCACTGCCATGCGGCGGACTCGAAACATTCAGACGAACACGGACATTTCCATATCTTTACCGCTTGCGGGAAAGAAGCGTGGGCGCATGTCGCCGGTTTAAGCATCGACTCGAACGGTCAGCCACTGCAGTGGTTTGCGGTGAACCGCTGGGTGACGGACGGCCCCTGGCTGGAACGTGACGACATCATGGACCGGCTGGACCGCGCACGCGAGGGTGAGAATGACACCGCGACGGGGCGCTGGCTGCTCGCGTTACTGCAACTCTACCGCGCACCGCTGTCGACGTTGCTGGCGCACAGGGACGAACAGACAGGCTGCCATTCAAAACACCGCAACAGGGAAGATGTGTTCGAGGACCGTGACATTTATAGCCTGGCGACACAACGGATCGAATTACAATCGATGCTGGAGAAGCACCTGCTGTCATGAGCGGGTGACTACACGGTATTCTGGAATTCATGGTGTGAAAAACCTGTCGACAATAATATTACTCTTCCTCGGCATCGTTGCCGCCGGCAGTGCGCTGGCGTTACAGGTGCCGGGCCCGCTGGTGGAAACCGGCTGGCTTGAGCAACACCGTGGCCAGGTCACTCTTCTTGATGTGCGGGATGATATCGAGAGCTTCACGCGCAAGGCCGTGCTGGTGAGAAAGCGCTTTACCGGCGACCTGGGAATTCAACAGATGGGCGCGCATATTCCCGGCGCGGTGATTGTTGATTTCTTTCATATCCGCAGCGGCAGGAAAATCCATGGTCGCCGCATCCGCTACCTGGTGCCGGAAGAAGATGAATTCAACGAGTTGATGCAGTCATGGGGAGTCAACCGCGACGCTGCCATCGTGATTGTCGCGCCGGGGTTGAGCAATGACGACATGACCATGGCAACGCGGCTGTACTGGCAGATCAAGTACTACGGCCATGACAATGTCGCCATCCTGAACGGCGGCATGGCACAGTGGCTGCTGGAACAACGGCCCGCGAGTATCGAGGCGCACGAGCCCGCGCCCGGCAACTGGGTGGCGAGCGCAGTGCGCACCGCCATCCTTGCCGACAGCGCCGATGTCACGCGCGCCATGCATGACAGGCGCAGCCAGCTGGTGGACGCACGCAGCCTCGGCCAGTATCTAGGCACCTGGAAAAAATCCTATGTGCGCGCACAGGGCCATATACCCGGCGCCAAGGTATTTCCCAGTGAACTGCTCACCAGCGCCGAACCGCCGGTCCGGTTCAATGAGCCGGAAGCATTGCGGCAAATAGCGCTGGAACTGGGCATAGATTCCGGCACGGACCTGGTCACCTATTGCAACAGCGGGCAACTGGCTTCCGGCAGCTGGTTCCTGTTCAGCGAGCTGCTTGGCAACAAGAACGTCAAACTTTATGACGGCTCCATGCACCAGTGGGCCGTGGAGAAACGTCCGGTCACCATCATGAAGATGGAGTAAATCACCAACAGGGTCTGACGTCTTATTGAGTCACCGTCGAAGCCAGACCAAAACGTTCGGTCTGATTTTTCCATGCAACCATCCCGATGACCTGCTTGCAAAAAACATTGCAGGGTGCGCCGTGCGCACCGAGGGATTTCACCAGCAGGTCATGGTGCGCACGGCGCACCCTGCATATAGTAAACGACGGGGCCGGATCGGAACTTGCCGCTCTATATCAAGCGGATGTCAGGTTATTGCCCGATAGTGAATTTAGCCATTTTCTGATTCCGCGGATGATTCCCAGTCCCCGATCAGCTCAACCTCCAGCCCCGAAATGCCCGCCATCCACGACAATTCCTCAAATGAATAATGAAACGGGTCAACATCATAGTTCGTTACGATCTCACCAGGGTGTTGATGAATCTTGTCCAGACAGGCTGATTTTGGCGCTTCGAAAAAGGTTGAAAAATAGGCGCCACCCGGCTTCAGGTGTTTTCTTGTTTCACTCAGGCACCGAATAATAATATTCATTGGAAGATGTGTAAAAACAGATATTGACACCATAAAATCGAAAGTCTCGCCGAACGTATCCAGCCTGAATTGATCATCGACCAACAATTCGGGGTGCTTGTCTGCCAGTCCCGCCTCTTCGACTTCAAGTATTCCTGCCTCGAGTAAAGATAAATTCACATCCAGACCGTAATAATTCCCGTCCTCCAGATAATCAATATAATAAAGGCCTCCCCTCAGGCAGCCGCATCCTATATCAAGAAGCTTGTGAAAAGGCTTTAACCCCTGCGCCTTGAGAAATTCAAACTGAAGTTGTCCGAGCTCTTCCCAGAGTCCTCCAACCAGGTCCCGATGAACTTTTTTTATCAATGTCGTCCTTTGTTAAATCCTCTCCATAGGCGTTTATACTTCTCATTGAATTCCCTTTTAGCGTGTCCATAGCTTCTCTTTCCTCAAGACCTGGCCGTTATCAGGCTGACCCGTCGGTCAGCCCCTGTCAGAAACAGAAATTTTAAAATACTCAGAATTTTTCATCACGACTATCAGCACGTTATTAAATATACTGTTCGCATATCAAGCAAATGACAGGCTACTGAATTCACTGCCAGACTGTCGGGCAGCATTCCCTTCAGTCCTGGCTGCTGCCGCGCAGCCGCGCTCGCAACGCAGTAACAAGCCCGTCCATGGCCGCCGCGTCACTGCCGGCAACCAGGACCTCGGCATCCGCCACTGACCCGGGCAGCGGCTGGTAGTGCCGCAACTGGTTTTCCAGCACATTAATGCCCGCCTCGGAGGCGTCCCGCCGGTCGTCCTGCCGCCGGGCAATGCGCCGGCGCAGTTCGGACGCCGGCGCCCTGCAGTCGATAATGAAACAGCGCACGCCGCGCGCTCGCGCCAGCTCGATGAACGGTTCGAACTGCGCGCGCTGCAGAAAGGCCGCATCGACAATGACGTTGTGACCGGCAGCGAGCACCGTGCCGGCCAGTTCCACCAGGCGTTGGTAGGTACGTTCACCGGCGGCGCGGTCATAGATACCCTCCTCGATCCCCGCACCGCTGCGCGCGTCGTTCGCCAGGCCGATGCAGGCGCTTGCGCTCCACATCGGAACGCATGCGAATGGCCGGCAGGCCCTCCAGCAGGTATGAACTGACGGTGGTCTTGCCGGAACCCGACAGGCCGTGCATCAACAGCAGCACGGGTGGCCGGGTCTGTGTATAGCGCACGCCCAGTTCGAGGTAGGCATGGTAGTCCTGCAGGATGGCCTCCCGCTCACCGCTGTCGATATCCGCCTGGTGCGCGCGCAGGCAATCGACCTTGGCGCGCACCATGGCGCGGTACACCAGGTAGTAGCGCAACAGTGCCAGGCCGGCATAGTCCCCGCTACGCTCCAGCCAGACATTCAGAAAGCGGCTGGCCAGGCCGGGTTGCCCGCGATGGTCGAGGTCCATGACCATGAAGGCCACTTCGCTGATGATGTCGATCCAGCGCAGGTTGTCGTTGAACTCGATGCAATCGAATGCGACCGGCTACTCCGTCCACCAGCGCGACGTTGCGCAGGTGCAGGTCGCCATGGCACTCGCGGATAAAGCCGCCGTCCTTGCGCGCCTGCAACACGGTTTGCAGGTCCCGGTTGGCCTGCCGTGTCCAGTCCTGTAACGGGACAAGCCGCTCGCGTTCGCGCGGGTCCTGCATGCACGCCAGCACCTGGCTGAAATTTTCCTCCACCGGCGCCTGCACCGCGTCGGGACGGCCGTGCTTCGATTCCGGCCCGGCCACCGCCACGCCGGTATGAAATTCCGCGATGCGCAATGCCAGTGCGTCGATATGCGCCGCGCTCAACCGGCCCGTGTCGAGCAGGCGGTCGAACTGCGACGCCTGTTCGAACTCGCGCATGCGCACCGCGTACTCGATGACCTCGCCGCCCGCGCCCAATTTCGGCCCCGCGCAGACCGGCACCACCTCCAGATACAATTCCGGCGCCAGCCGGCGATTGAGCCGCAACTCCTCCTCGCAATAATGCCGCCGTTTTTCCAGCGTGGAAAAATCCAGGAAACCGAAATCCACCGGTTTCTTGAACTTGTAGGCAAACGTCCCGGTGAGCAGGATGATCGAGATATGCGTTTCGATCACCGAGAAACGCGTCACCGGGTGCGGGAACAGCGCCGGCTGCTGCAGGGCCGCGACAAGATCATGCAGGGTATCGGTCATGCAGCCATCCGCCAAAGCGCCCATGAATGAAGCTGCAACATTAGCACACACAAGGTGTTGTTGGCCGTATGATTATCAGCAGGCAGTACAGGGGACGGACCCTGCAGCCGGCATCACGGGAATGCCGCGTGACTGCGCGCGGGCATGCATCGAATCAACGGGTTTTCGTCATTCACGCGCCCCCGGTGTACACCTATACTTACCCATGTCAGGCATCCTTTAAAGACCTGAATGTTATTTACCGACTGAAGGCCGAAGGGGAATCACGACATGCATCCTGCAACAAGACTGGTCGAAAAAACGCTTGTGACAGCCTTACTGCTGGCGGTGCTGGTGACCGATCCGGCTGCTACCGCAAGCGCCGGTGAACAGGACGCGCCGGCCATCACTCACGGACAGGCCGACGCCATCCTCGACGAACTGAAAGTCATTCGCGGACTGCTGGAAAAGATCGAACAGCAGGGTCTCGCCAGGGGCGGTCGTCCCGCTCGCGCGACCAGCGCAACACTGGAACTCGATGACACCGATCCCGCACTGGGCAAAGCGGATGCACCGGTAACAGTTATCGAATTCACGGATTTCCAGTGCCCCTATTGCAAGCGTTTCATCCAGACGACCTTCCCGCAACTCAGGCGTGACTATATCGACAGCGGCAAGTTGCGCTGGATCGTCCGCGATCTGCCGATGTCGTTTCACCCGGAGGCGCGCAAGGCGGGACAGGCCGCGCACTGCGCCGGCGAACAGGGCAAGTACTGGGAAATGCGCGAGATACTGTTCGGCAACAGTCCGAAACTGGCAACCCCGCTGATACCGGGCTACGCACAGATCATCGGGCTCGATGTGGCCGCATTCAATGACTGCCTGGCGAGTGAACGGCACCTGGCGGATATGGACAGGGACATGCAGGCTGCAAGCAGTGTGCGCATTACCGGCACGCCAACCTTCATTATCGGCACGGCGAACGGCAACAGCCTGTCCGGACGACTCGTGATTGGCGCGCAGGCGCAGCAGGTCTTTACCGCGGAGATCGACCGCCTGCTGAAGCAGCACGACGGCAACTAACGTCATGCCACTGTCGGTACGCCGTTCACGCTGCGGCGTCCAGGCGCCTATCAACCCCGCGGACATCGTCTGAACAGGTTAAAAAAAAGCCCGCCGTAGATCGGCGGGCCAGAAGGGCATAATCCGGATATCGTGTCCGGACAGGAGGGGGGTACCTTCCTGGCCGGCTGCTTGTTGTTATCCGGGCTGCCGTTACGGGTCCTGACAGACACCTCTCTTCCACTGGCAGCCGGCATTCCGGCAGGAGGTCCTGTCGTTGTAATCGCTGCACATCATGGCGGCCTGGACAGTGGTGCGGACCGTGTCACTCTGCTGCTGTCCCGCGTGATCGGCGTCATCCCGAACCTCGACGCTGGTATCGAGCAAGTCACCGTTTGCGCCGGTGCCGTTGCCTGTCACCGTCAGGTTCACCGAACTGTTATTCGCGCCGGGCGATACCGTGACCGTCGCTGCCGACAGTATTGACGGCAGGCTGAAGCTCGCCGTATTGCCGGTCTCGCTCAGGATACCGAGGTTGAAACTGGTATTCGGGCAAGCCACCGTGTCGTTGTTGGTGACACTCAGCGTGTACACCGCCGAATCACCGACACCGATGGTCTGGTCAGCCCCCATACTGAAAGTTCGGCGGGTTGCGCGTGCAGACCGCCGCCTGGAGGGTGGTGCGCACCGTGTCGCTTTGCTGCTGACCGGCATGGTCCGCATCGTCGCGAAGCTCCACGGTGGAGTCGAGCAAGTCACCGTTCGCGCCGGTGCCGTTGCCCGTCACCATCAGGGTCACCGTACTGTCATTGGCGCCCGCTGCGACCGTGACCGTCGCGGCCGACAGGCTCGACGGCAGGCTGAAGCTGGCCGTGTTGCCGGTCTCGCTCAGCAGGGACAGGTCAAAGGTGGTACCCGGGCACGCGGGCGTGTCGTTGTTGCTGACACTCAGGGTATACACGGCCGAACCATCGACGGCGATGCCCTGGTCACCCCCCATGGTGAACGTCGGGGCGTTGCGTGTGCACACCTGCGGCGGTGGCGGTGGCAGGCAGTCGGCCGGGCAGTTGGCGCCGGTTTCGGCGCCCTCGCACAGCCCGTCACCACACTCGGCCAGTGGTACAGGACCGAAGCGGCAGGCACGGCCATTCGGGCGTCGACGCAACTCTCGGTTCCGGCCGCGTTGCTGCCACAGATGAGCGGGTTGGTCACATTGCCGTCGTCAAAGCCGCAGCAGAACTGCTTGCTGGCCGAACCCTTCTGCTTGCCGGCGCAGTCCGCGGCACAGGTCGCGCAGTTCTCGCCACCGCCCAGGCCGTCGTCGGCCTCGCACAGGCCGTTGCCGCAGAGGGCGCCGCTGACCGTGCCGCAGTCGTTCGGACAGCTGATGGTGTCCTCGCCGTAGTCGCAGGTACCGTCGTTATTGCAGTTGGCCGGATTATTGGTGGTGCGGAACTGCCGCATCATCTCGTGGTCTTCGTGGTCGAGGATGTGACAGTGGTACGGGAAGCGGCCCGGGTAATCCTCGAAGCGCGCGATCACGCGCACCTGGGTGTTCGGCGGGACCTTCACCGTATCCTTCCAGGTGTTGATCTCCCAGGGATCCAGCGGAATGGGCGCACCGCCGCCCAGTGGCTGGCGGTCCAGCACCTGGAACTTCACCAGGTGGATGTGCATGGGATGCATCAGGTTGCTGTTGTTCTCGAACTGCCAGATCTCGGTGGTGCCGAGCTGCGGGAACTCGGTCACATCATCCCACTTCTCGCCGATCACGTTGCCGGCCGGGCCCAGTGAACGTACGAACCACTCGAAACCACAGGGAATGGTTGGGCCGCTGTCCCGCTCCAGGCTGAAACGCCGTGTCACGGTGGCCTCGCTCGCCGGGATGGGGGTCACCGGTCGAAGTGTCGACGGGATGGGCCCCGTGAAGCCCGGCGTTCCCTGCACGACGAACTTCATCACGTTCGGTACTGACGGCGTCGTCAGGTCGTCGTTGCGCAACACGATCTCGGTGCCGGCCGGGAAGCCGCTGAAATCCACGATCACATCCATGCGCTCGGCACCGACGATAGGATCGATGGTATCGAGATTGATCGGCGCATCGATCAGGCCCAGGTCCGTGCCGATCAGGGTGAAGGGGATCACCTGGGTCGGATTGGCCTGGTTCTCCAGGCGCAGGGCATATTGCCGGGCCTGCGAGCCATTCAGCAGGCGAAAGCGGTACTTGCCCTGCTTGACGTTCAGGAACGGCCACACCTTGCCGTTGACCAGCACCTTGTCGCCGAAGAAGGCGTTGGTGATGGTCGGCGGGTAGAAGAACGAGCCGTCCGGGTTGAACTCGCGGTCCTGGATAACGATGGGTATCTCGAACTCGCCGCTCGGCAGTCCCAGCGCGTCCTCGAAAGCATCGCGCAGCAGGTAGAAGCCCGCCATGCCGGCGTAGACGTTCAGGCGCGTGATACCGAGGGCGTGATCGTGATACCACAGCGTGCCCGGCTCCTGGTTGTTCGGGTACTCGAACACCTGCGACTGGCCCGGCAGGATGGTCAGTTCCGGCTGCCCGTCAACCTGCGGCGGCAGGTGACCGCCGTGCAGGTGGGTGGAAATACGCGCGGCGTTGCCCCAGTAGTTCGGGCCATGCGCGCATTCGTCCACCTGGAACAGGTGCCCGCCGCGGCGTCCGTTGGCCGGCAGGTTGTTGTTGTAGGTGACCTCGATCGGCTCACCGCTGCGCGCCTCGATGGTGAAGCTCGGGTAGGCGCCGTTGTAGGTCCACACATCCGTTGCCGGCAGCTCGCTGTGTAGCTGCTGGCTGACCGCCTCGACGTCGACCGTGTACTGCGTAACACCATCGGCACGCGTGCCGGACGCGCGGCAGCGCGGACGGAATCGGCAGGGCATCGACGAACGGCGTCAGGCCGCAGTCGACGTTGTTGTCGTTACAGGTGCTGGCCGCGCCCTGGAACACGCCGCCGCCGGCCTCGCAGACATCGCGCGCCTCTTCCGAGCAGGACTCGTCCTGGTTGCAGCAGGCACCGGTCGGTTGCGGGCAGGGATTCGGGCTGCAGGAATTGGTATTGGTGTCCGGGATGCCGCCCCCGTCGGTACACGAGGTAGTGTCCGTGACAGTACAGGCGCCGTCCTGGAAACAGCAAGCGAACACGTTACCCGTGGGTGTGAAATCGATGGTCAGGGTTGGTGGAGCGCCACCCTCGCGCGCACTGAAACGCCGGGTCGACGGGCCGGCGCCCTCGAGGCCGACGATGATCCAGCCATTATCGCTGCCGGGGGTATCCAGCCAGCCCTGGACGTCACTGACCATGGCATCGTTACCGGCCACGGCGCTGTCCCAGGTGCCGAGCGCGCCGTTGTTATCAGCGACGTCGGTGCTGGCGCTGATGCCGCCGAAGCTGCCGCCCGCGGTACCCCAGGCGACCTGCTGGAACTGCGCGTCCAGCCAGGTGGCATCGCCCGGCTGGGCCGGCAGGCCGCGGCCGCCGCCACCGGCGCCGGCATCGCAGTCAACCGCGCCTTCACCCCACGCCTGCGACAGGGGGCGCAGGGTCATGGTCTGGGGGACGTTGCCGCCGGAGCGATTGACGGTGACGGTCAGGGTGACGCTGTTGATGGTGGAACCGGCCGGCACCGCGCCGGCGATGTCAAAGCGCAGCGGGGCACGGCGCAGCAGGCCGTCATTGGTCTCACCGGCAAACAGGTTGGCGCCCGCGCCACAGCTGTTGAGCTCGTAGTTCTCGCCCGTGTTCGGATCCGTGCCCTGGTAGAGGGTGTTGTCGTTAACAGGGTTGATAGTCACCTGCGCAGCAATCGCTAACTGGCTGCCCAATGCCAGGACCGCAGCGGTTACGATAAACAACGTGCGCACGAAAGTTTTGCTGTTCATTTTTTTACTCCCCCTGATGTTCCCTGTCGGGCGTATTGCTCAAACGATTCCCTGCGGTACTCGACGCCACGCGCCTGCGCGGCTGGCAATCATCTGTCATAAATCCGTCTGCATCGGTTGACCAGCAGTGCGTTTATAAGAGCAATACCCGTGCCAGTCTTTGCGGCGCCGGTAAGTAATCATGTGGGTTGGAAATTTTTCAAAACTGCATAAACAGCAGGGTTTGCCGGCCTGTCATGCGTGTCGGTGACAGCTGTCAATTGTGGGAGTGCTGCATGACAGAAGTGGCAGCAGCGGTATGGATGCGTGCGGTTGATAGCTGCCGCGGAGAGGACTTCTGCAGGTTCCCGCGACAAGGGCCTGCAGTTTCCGGCTATGCGTACCGAATTATAAAATACGCAGGCGGTTTTCCGGCGCGCAGATTATTTCAGGCAAACCGGGACGTGGTATTCCTCGTCGAACCCGTAGCGCTCGTCGAACAGGCCGTCACAATTACTGTCGCGTATAACGTAATTCGACATCAGGTCACTGGAGTTAGCTGCACTGCTCTGGCTCCATGCCCACAGCCGGCCCTTCGTGGTCATATTGAAGATACTGTCACCGGCCGGGTTGTAGTAACGTTTGATATGCGTTTCCCTGGTCCCGTCGCCGTCACCGTCCCCTTCTTCCTCGCCATGCAACGAGAAACCATCGAGACCGGGCGGAGAAAAATAGCCCGTCTCTGATGCACCCGCCGGTGCCTGGGACGCGAGCAGAAAGGCCGCGGCCAGCACGCTGTATATCAGGGTTGGATGTTTAACCGGACTCATCACACGTTCTCTCCATACAGGTGGGCGGACTCGCCGGTATTCATTGATAAACCGGATACTTTCATTCTAGCAGATCCCCATGTCAGCGAGTGCGGCCGTACCTGCCACGTACAGGGACTTACGAGTGCGAGGGCAAGCAAGCCCGGAGTGACCCTCTGCAGAAAAAAAAGAGGGGAAGAAACTTCCCCTCTGACTGCCGGTCACGGTCCGCTCACGGGGGGCATGAGCGAACCGTGACCCTGCTTTACCAGCCGCAAGTCGTACCGGTTCTGGCCAGGGACACAGCCTCCCATACCGACTCGGCGACCCGGCCGCGGCTCAGGTGCTGGCGCCATTTCTGGCCATCCTCGCCCGAGCAGGACACTTCGTCGCGCTCGTCGTCGTGGCATTCCTGGCACACGGTGTTGAGCGGGTTGCTGGCGCCGGCCACGTGGCCGAGACTTCGATCTCGACCTTGTCCATGATGGCGCGGGAGACGCGGCCCTTGTCGGCATGCTCGAGCCATTCCTCCTCGTCTCGCGCACCTGGTCGCGCTCGTCCTCGTGGCAGTTCAGGCACACGCCATCCAGCAGGCTCGCTTCCTCGGTGAAGGTATGTGCCCAGGTCACTGCATTATCGAAGCTGCCTTCCTTGAGCCGCTGGCCGTTGTACTCCAGGTCTTCGAGCCACTTCGGTATGCCGTTACCGTCCACCTCGTGACAGGTGCCGCACTTCAGCGGACCGTGCGAACCGTCGTGGTTCAGGCCGCCGCCTGCGCATAGCTGGTGGTGTCGATGGTCGGCGTCACCGGGTACAGGCCGTGGATCGACTCGTGACAGCCCTGGCAGGTGATGTCCTGGTGGCCGCGCGAGTAGCGCATCAGGCTGGCCTTGCGCCGGGTAGTTGAACGGCGGGAACGGATTGATGTTGCCGCTCTGCTCCGCGTACGGGGCCGCATGGCAGTCCGCGCAGTGGGGTTCACCCGGTGCCAGCCAGTGATCACGACCGTCGGTCGCCGCCGACATCGGCACCGCCGCGCCGCTGTTGTTCACCGGGTCGATGAACGGATTGGCCGGATAGCGCCACTGGCCCTGATTGCCCTTGTTGGCGTTGATTTTGTTCACGCAGTCCGTGGTGGTGCAGAAGCTCAGGATGTTGACGCTGGGGTCTCCATCACCGTCGAACGTCACCACCGGGTTACCGCCACCATCGACCTCGATAGTCGCCACACCGGCATCGGAAATATCCGGATCCCAGGCGGCGTGGGTGCGGTCAACGCCGTCTGCACTGCCGCTCACCTTCGGATCCAGCCAGGACTCCGCCTGTTGCAGCGAGACACCAACTGCGGCGGCCACCGCGGCGAGGGAGCCCGCGCCACGCGGATTGACCAGGCAGTCGCCATTGATCAGGTCGTTGCAGTCCTCGGTGCGCCACAGTTCCTGTCCCAGCTGGCTGTGGCAGTTGGTGCACCAGATGCCGCGGTTCTCGCCCGAGTCCATGGCGACATTGGTCTTCAGCCAGGAACCCACCGCGTTGAGGTGTTCCGGCGTCTCCGCTCCGTCGATGTCCTTCATCGGGTTGGAGTGCACGTCACGGCCGACGAAACAGCCGCCGATCGCCAGGCGGTTGTCGGTGTTCGCCTGGAAGTTATCACCTTCCAGGGTGATGGGATAGCCATCCATCACGCCGTCGGAGCGGTGCGCCGGGTGACAACCCTGGCAGCCGCCGTCACGGCCGAAGGTGTCGTTGAACACGATCTTTCCTGGAACACCGTTTGCATCCAGCTCGGTGACATTGCGGTGGTTCCAGTGGATCGCCTCGGTGATCGGCTTGATGAGGTTGCCTCCGCCGGCATTGGCCGACTTGACGACCGCAATGACGTTGTCCGCGTGGCACTTCTGGCAGATCACGGACTCGTGCCCCAGGCGGGTGTTCTGCGGGGTGGCGCCGCAATCACTCGATGGATTGCCGGCGTCAACACGACCCGGGTAGTTGGCCGTGAAGCGGGTCCCGTTTTGCTGGTCGTGCGCAGTCATCATGTTGATGGCCGCACCTTTCAGGCGTGAGTACCAGTCGGAGTCGATGCCCGGGATGATGTTGTAATAGGCATTCCAGAAGTCGATCTCCAGCTGTGTCGCTGCGGCCAGGCCCGGATCTGTGATAGCTCGGGCTGTTCACGTTCGGCTGGTCCTGGTCTGTTCAGCGCCGGCGCCGAATGGCAGCGTTCGCAGTTCGGGATGTCGATCGGTGCGGTGCCGAAGCCGATCACCGGCTTGCCGTTGCTGCCGATGACCGCCGGGCCCCGCGTGCAGTCGTTGCCGTTGCAGCTGGCCTGGTGCAGGCGCGCCTTCATGGCGACATACGGCCGAATGGAATCTTCGTCCACCGCGCCGGGATCGCCGAAGAAATCAATACTGTCCTCGAACGGTGTCAGCGGCAGGCCGAGCGCCTCCCAGATGCGCGGTGAGGTCAGCATGATCGGCAGGTTCTCCAGCACCTTCGACTGGGTGTACACCACGGTGCCGGTGTCGGCCGAGAAGGTGAGGACATTGTCGAAGCCGCTGACATTGCCAACCGGACCCATCGGCTGCAGGGCCGCACCGACATTCTTCGGATACTCGACGTGGCCGCTCACGCCCAGGCGGATCTTTTCACTTTCCAGGCTGGTGGCGCCCGTGGGAATGGTGCCTTCCAGATCGGCGTAGATGTAGAAGTGATTCAGCCAGCCGTTGGCATAGTTGTCGGTGGCGTCAGTGACGCGTGCAATTCACCGTGATACCGTCCGGGCAGTCGTCGCCGAGCACCACGCCGGTAGCGCCGTTGTAGGCGCCGGTGACGAGTGCGTCGTTACCATCCGGTGCGGCGGAGTCATACATCGTGTTGGGTACAGCAGCGAATTGCCTTCCACGTCGCTGATCAGCGTGCTGGTCTGCAGCCGGCCCTGGCCCTCGTTGCGCGGCTGGGCATCGTGGTAGTACTCGCAGATAGTACTTGTTGAAGTTGCCGTTGTGATCGTAGTCGCGCAGGACGGTCTCCCGGCCCAGGCCGTCCAGGCCGGCGCGCGGTCGCCCTCCAGCAGGCGCGGGAAGTGCGCATTGCTGTCCGGGTCCCGGGTGTTGGGCTTGATGACCTGTGCCAGGATGGAGTTGTAGGGCGGCAGTACGCAGCAGTAGGCGAACTCGAAGCCGGTGCAGTGCATGCCCAGCTCGTAGTTCATGAAGATCTTGAAGTCTTCCTGGCTCGACAGGACCAGGATGTTGACCGTGGTGACTGCCGACAGGTATGCCGTGGCTGTCGCGTCGCCGTGGTAGGTGAAGCTGTCGACGTCGTTGTCGCTCAGACTGTTGTTCGGTGTATAGGTAAATGAACCGTCCGTATTGAAGTTCAGCGAACCATTGCCGGCGCCACTCACCAGTTGCGCCGCTGAGCGGGCCGCTGCCGCCGAAATCGTTGTACAGCACGCCGGACAGGCGCGAAGCCGTCACATTGAGCGTGGTGCCGACCGGCGTGGCATAGTCATCGCCGCGGGAGGTCACACCGCCACCACCACCGCCCGTTGGGGTGACGTTGATGCTGACCGTAGCCGGTGCGCTGGTGTCGGTGCCGTCGGTCGCCGTGTAGGTGAAACTGTCATTGCCGGTAAAGCCGGTAGCCGGTGTATAGGTGAATGAGCCGTCGGCATTCAGGCTGTAGCTGCCGCCCGCACTGGTCGCACCGGATGCAGGCACGGCCGTGATCGGGTCGTTGTCAGGATCTGTGTCATTGCCGAGTACGCCGGGGGCCGACACGTTCAGCGCGGTATCCTGTTGCGTACTGTAGGAATCGTTGTTGGCATCCGGCAGGTTGTTACCGCCGCCCCCGCCGCCGTTGTTGCTGCAGTTCGACGGCGCGCGTCGTACGTTCCTTTCATCGGAGCCGTTGCCGGACTCGGCCCGCACGCGGCAGGGCGCCGGGTTGGGGGTCGGGACACTCAGGGACCAGTCACCATCATTGTCCGACTGCACGGAACCGATAAAGGTGCCGTCACCGGGATAGACCACGGTGACCGTGCTGTGATCGGGCGCGTCCTTGCCGCGTACGCGCAGCGTGCTGCCGGTCCGGCTGATGGAGGCACTCTCGATTTCCAGGCTGTCCGCCCAGCTGCTGCCCGGCGATCCCAGGACAACCAGGAGTGCCACTGCGAGTCCGGTGATTACCCGGGGTAACGTAACTGTTTTTCTGGAAGCGTTCATTCTGGTCATCCCTCCACCGGACAGGCATTCAGGTTAGTTATAAACTCGTCCCTGCTGTTTCACGCCACGATCTCGTCGAGCCGGGCTCTATATGCAGTTTATATCTACTGGGAATTTATTCCCAATGGGAAATTTATCCCATTTTTGTTAATTTTAACAGCAAAAAATATGCCGTATCGAAACGTGTATTAATACCGGTTCCAGTTTTTCCGCTAACACCATGAAGGCGATGGATTCTGTGATTTAGTGTTGCCAAACGACGACGGAATAGTGAAAAGGGAATGTACGGACATTTATTGATAATGACATTCTCGACATGACAGGTATGACAGTCTGCCTGTCTGATTTGTCATTGTGATGAAGTCACATACGTATTCGCGCCCGCAGGCGTGTGACCAGGTCAAAAAGATAACTGATGCATTAACGCTGGACTGTGCGTTGTGCCTGCAACTACATGTACGTCATGCCCGCTCAGGCCGTGAATAGTAGGGGATAGAGGTACTGCAACTACCAGGCGGTCTTGCCGGCACCGCCTTTCTCGACCGGATGCCTGCCCCGCAGCCAGGCCTGGAAGGCGCCCTCGAGGTGCAAGACGTTGTTAATGTCGTTGCCGTACAGCACGGGTTCCGCCTGGCGGGTGCGTGCGCCGTTGATGCAATAGATCAGCACCCCGTTGTCCTGGCGCAGGGCGTCGAGACGTTCCGTGAGTTCGTCCAGCGGGATATTGACGGCACCCGGGATATGGCCGATAGCAAACTCGGCCTGCTTGCGCAGATCCACGATCAGCGGCGCCTGCGCGGTGCCGAGTTTCGCCTGCAAGTCTTGCGGGGTCAGGCCAGGTGACATGAAATCATCAGCACATGTTGGTAGCGGCAGCAGATAAAACACAGCAACAATGACAAGAAACGTTTGCTTGATGGCTGTCCGGTACATGTCACTCTCACGTGGTTTCGCCACGTACTTGTTACGAAAACCCGTCTGCCAATCCTGTTGTTACGATTACAAACTTTGGTACTGATGCGCTCGGCGCAATAATCGTGCTAGGGCGCGATAACCTCGCACTTATGGCTGCTGCAATTTCTTGCGCAGTTCCTCGATACGTTGCTCTGTCACCGAACCGGGCTGCGCGGCCTTCTCGGCCAGTTGCCCGACCATATCCGCCTCCTGCTGAGCAAGGCGCACCATGACATCCTCGCGCACCTCGATCGGGTACGTGCCCTGCTTGCGCAGGTTGACCACGTATTCATCCAGCTTTGCGTGCACCAGTTTGCGCCGTGCGAGGTTGCGGGTTTCAGTATTCGCTATGTCCTGGTGTTGCGCCTCGCGTATATCGGTAACGGATACGATATGCCAGCCGGCCGGGGTCTCGATGGGTCCGCCGAGTTCACCGGGGCCGAGGGAGAAAATCGCCTCATCCAGCGCCGGCAGTGCCGTACCCTGACCGACCCAGCCAACATCGCCTAGGTCCTGCTTGGCGGTCGGGGTGATGGAGTGATCTCGGGCCGCCTCGAACAGGGTGATTTCACCCGCTTCGACCCGGCCCTTGATGGCTGTGGCCTCGTCCTGTGTTTTCACTACCACCATTTGCACCTTGCGGGTTTCCGGTTCGGCAATCGCATCACGATTGGCCTCGTAGTACTCCTCGACCTGCGCATCGGTCGGCTCCATGCCCTTTACCAGGCCAAGGCGGTGGTGATTGATCAACCGGGTCTTGCGAAACTCGGCCAGTCGCGCCAGGTAGGCCGGGTCCTGCTCCAGTCCGACCGTGCGTGCCTTGCGCGCCATGATGCGGGCGTCGATGTGCTTGTTAAGCGCCTCCCGGCGGACCTCCACCGAACCGGCATACTGGGGCGCGCGTAATACCATTTTCATTTCGCCCCAGGTAAGCGGCGTTCCGTCGATGGTGGCGACGGCCACTGCATCATCACGCACGGCATCTTCGGCCGGGTCCAGTTCCGCCTCAACGAGCCGGATATCCACGCCCTCACGCAGGCGGATCCGCATCGTCGCGGTCTGCGCCTGGAAGCGCTCCTTGCGAATAGTTGCTTCGATAATGCGCTGGATATCCTCGGTCAGTTCCGTGCCCGGGGTGAAATTGTTTTTCAGGTAGGTATCGATGTCTTCCTGCGACACCTCGAGATCACTGCCCACGTATTTCGTCTGGTACAGCATGGCCAGCACGCTGTCCTTGAATTGCTCGATGTCGGCCAGGTACGCGGGGTCCTTGTCGAGGCCCTGCTTGCGGGCATCCAGGTAAATGAGATTCGCGCTGATTATCTTGTCCAGCAGGGTGATGCGTATCGTGTCGCGTTGCGGGGTGCCAAGCGCCGGGATCGACAGCCCGACGATCGCGGAACTGTTCAGCATGGTGTTGATCTGGCTGAAGGTGATGATCTGGTCACCCACCGTCGCGATCACGTCTTCCGGCTCCTGTGCAGTCGTCGCCGTTGCATCGGTGGTAGTTGCCTCTTCTGCCGTGGCGGAAACGTCGGCGGGTTCCTTGCTGCATGCAGCAAACAACACCATGCAGAGCATGAACGGAAAGACGATCAGTGGTTTAGTCAGTAATGGATTCATTGTGATTATTCCCGAAACCGGATAACAGGTCGATGCACGCTGCCAGTGGCTACGCACCCTGCAGACCGCGACACCGGTTGAAATAGTAACACGACTTACGGGGGGCTGCGGAAGCGGCGTCCTGGCCGCGAGGCGCATAAACAACATGTAAAAACATGGAGGGGAAGTTGCCTTCCCCTCCATTTAGTCAGTGTATGTCTGCCCGGACTTCCCGGGCAGACAGGTTACAGCTCCACTACCAACCGCATGTCGAACCGGCCACGTTTTCGGACACATACTCCCAGACCGCCTCGGATGCACGTCCCTGGGACAGATGCTGCTTCCACTTGGTGGTGCAGCCCCTGCGTGCCAGGCTCCTGCTGCGATCACCGTGACAGCCGTGCAGACCGTCTGCAGCGGATCCTCGAAGGCAGGATCACCGCCGACATGGCCCAGTTGCGCCAGCTCGGCCTTGTCCATCAGCTGCCGGGAGGACCGTCCCTTGAAGGCATGCTCGGTCCAGGTCTTGTCAGAGCTGTCGATCAGGTTCCTGTTGTCCCCGTGACAGTTCACACAGAAGTCCTCCCGTGGATCGGCGTTGTCGGTGAACGTATGCGCCCAGCTGACCGCCAGATCGAAGTTCTCCTTGATGGGCTGACCGTTGTAGGTTATGCCGTCTTCGATAAATGACGGCACACCCTCCCCGTTGACCAGGTGACAGGTACCGCACTTGAGCGGGCCGTGCGAACCGTCGTGGTTCAACGCCGCCGCCTGTGCGTAGCTGGTAGTGTCGATGGTCGGCGTCACCGGGTACAGGCCGTGGATCGACTCGTGACAGCCCTGGCAGGTGATGTCCTGGTGGCCACGCGAGTAGCGCATCAGGCTGGCCTTCGCCGGGTAGTTGAACGGCGGGAACGGGTTGATGTTGCCGCTCTGCTCCGTGTACGGGGCCGCGTGGCAGTCCGCGCAGTGCGGTTCACCCGGTGCCAGCCAGTGATCACGACCATCGGTCGCCGCCGACATCGGCACCGCCGCGCCGCTGTTGTTCACCGGATCGATGAACGGGTTGGCCGGATAGCGCCACTGGCCCTGATCACCCTTGTTGGCGTTGATCCGGTTCACGCAATCAGTCGGTGGTGCAGAAGCTCAGGATGTTGACACTGATGTCGCCATCGCCGTCCGTCGTCACCACCGGGTTACCGCCACCATCGACCTCGATGGTCGCCACACCGGCATCGGAGATATTCGGATCCCAGGCGGCGTGGGTCTCATCCGTCGGGTTGGTGGTCTTCGGGTCCAGCCAGGACTCCGCCTGCGCGAGCGAGACACCGACCGCGGCGGCCACTGCGCCGAGGGAACTCTCGCCACGCGGATTGACCAGGCAGTCGCCGTTGATCAGGTCGTTGCAGTCCTCGGTCCGCCAAATCTCCTGGCCCAGCTGGCTGTGACAGTTGGTGCACCAGATGCCGCGGTCCTCGCCCGTGTCCATGGCCACATTGGTCTTCAGCCAGGAACCCACCGCATTGAGGTGTTCCGGCGTTTCCGCCCCGTCGATGTCCTTCATCGGGTTGGAATGCACGTCACGGCCGACGAAACAGCCGCCGAGCGCCAGACGGTTGTCGCTGTTCGCCTGGAAGTTATCACCATCCAGGGTAATGGGGTAACCATCCATCACGCCGTCGGAACGGTGCGCCGGGTGACAGCCCTGGCAGCCGCCGTCACGGCCGAAGCTGTCGTTGAACACGATCGGACCGTTGTTCTCCGTCGTGTTGCGGTGGTTGTAGTGGATCGCCTCGGAGATCGACGGGATCACATCACCCGTGCCGGTGAAGGCCGACTTGACCACGGCGATGACGTTGTCCGCATGGCACTTCTGGCAGATCACGGACTCGTGACCGAGGCGCGTGTTCTGCACCAGCGCCGGCGGTGTATCCACGCCGGGGTAGTTGGCCGTGAAGCTGGTGCCGTGCTGGGTATCGTGGGCCGTCATCATATTGATGGCCGCACCCTTCAGGCGCGAGTACCAGTCGGAGTCGACGCCCGGCACGATGTTGTAGTAGGCGTTCCAGTAGTCGATCTCCTGGTTCGTCGACGCGACCAGGGTCGGATCCTGGAAGCTCGGACTGTTCACGTTCGGCTGGCCCTGGTCGTTCAGTGCCGGTGCCGAGTGGCAGCGTTCGCAGTTCGGGATGTCGATCGGCGCCGTGCCGAAACCGATTACCGGCTTGCCGTTGCTGCCGATGACGGCATTACCCGAGGGATACTCGTGCATGCTCGCCTTCATGGCGACATACGGGCGAATGGAGTCCTCGTCCACCGCACCGGGATCGCCGAAGAAGTTGACGCTGTCCTCGAACGGGGTCAGCGGCAGGCCGAGGGCCTCCCACATACGCGGCGAGGTCAGCATCACCGGCAGGTTCTCCAGTACTTTCATTTGCGTGTAGACCACGGTGCCGGTATCGGTCGAGAAGGTCAGCACGTTGTCGAAGGCGCCGTTGCCGGTCGGACCCATCGGCTGCAGGGCCGCACCGGAGTTGGCCGGGTATTCGACCTGGCCGCTCACGCCCAGGCGCAGCTTCTCGCTCTCCAGGCTGGTGACGCCCGGCGGGATGGTGCCCTCCAGGTCGGCGTAGATGTAGAAGTGGTTCAACCAGCCGTTGGCATAGTTGTCGGTGGCGTCGTTGACGGTGCAGCCCACAGTGCTGCCGTCCGGGCAGTCATCGCCCAGCACCACGCCGGTGGCGCCGTTATAGGTGCCGGTGACCAGTGCGCCGTTGCCATCGATGGCGGCGGAGTCATACACGGTGTTGTGGTACAGCAGCGAGTTGCCTTCCACGTCGCTGATCAGCGTGCTGTTCTGCACCCGGCCCTGGCCCTCGTTGCGCGGCTGGGCGTCATGGTAGTACCTCAGTGTGTATTTTTTGAAGTTGCCATCGCTGTCGTAGTCACGCAGCACGGTCTCGCGGCCCAGACCGTCCAGGCCGACATTGGGATCACCCTCCAGCAGGCGGGCAAAATCCGCGCCGGTATCCGGGTCTATCGTATTGGGCTTGATGACCTGCGCCACGATGGAGTTGTACGGCGGCAGTACGCAGCAGTAGGCGAACTCGAAGCCGGTGCAGTGCATGCCCAGCTCGTAGTTCATGGTGATCTTGTAGTCCACCTGTTTCGACAGGACCAGGATATTGACCGTGGTTATCTGCCGACAGGTTGGTCCCGTCACTCGCCTGGTAGGTAAAGCTGTCGACGTCGTTGTCGCTCAGGCCGGCGTTCGGTGTGTAGGTGAACGAGCCGTCGTTATTGAAGCTCAGCGAGCCGTTGCTCGGGCCGCTGACCAGTTGCGCCGAGAGCGGGTCGCCTTCGTTGTCGAAGTCGTTGTACAGCACGCCGGACAGGCGGTTTGCCGGAATATCCAGGGTGGTGCCGACCGGCGTGGCATAGTCGTCACCGCGGGCGACCGGTTCTCCCCCGCCACCGACGGGATCGACCGTGATGGTACGGCTCTGCTGGACACACGGATCCTGGCCGTCATCGGCATCGAGCGTGGTCGTGAATACACCCACGCTGTTATAGGTCACGATGCCCGGATCCTCGGCACTGGAAGTAGAGGGTGTGCCGCCCGGGAAATTCCAGCTGATGGTGACGGGGTCGTTGTCCGCATCCGTCACGGT